>CAVQCP010000020.1:0-45898 GCA_963710965.1 uncultured Acidobacteriaceae bacterium
GACAGGATTGCGAGATTGGGCTTGACAGTCTCAGGAAGGGTCGCCGATACTGAATCTCCACATGAGCCCACGTCGATTTAGCTTCGCGTTTACTTACCGCTACTCATTTGAGTATGCGGTGCGGGCTAAGGCGTGTGTGATGCAGTGATGCAATTCTAAGACGCCGAGTGATTCAAGACCGCAGCCGCAACTCTCAGGAGTTGCGGTTTTTGTTTTTGAAGCATGCAGCGAAAGCAATCGGGATGCAAGTTGGCGAGACAGCAAGCAGTCATCTTAAAAAAGGGGACCAAAGACCATGATTATCAATATGCGCGAAGGGGCTTCCACCGGCGAAATCGAGCACGTCATCGAGCGCGTGAAAGAGGCGGGCTACAAAGCGCACGTAACCCGCGGCGAGGAGCGCACCATCGTGGCGGCCGTGGGCAGCGGTGGAAGGCGTCACGAACTCCAGGCGCTGGCTGCGGCGGCCGGAGTGGCCGACGTGGTCGAAATTGCGCAGCCCTACAAATTGGTCAGCAAGCAGGTAAAGCCCAGCCGAACCGTGGTCCAGGTCGGCGACGTGAAAATCGGCGGCGGCGAATTCGTCGTCATGGCCGGCCCTTGCTCCGTCGAGTCGCGAGAGCAACTATTCGCCACTGCGGAGAACGTGAAAGCATTCGGCGCCAAATTGCTGCGAGGCGGAGCTTACAAACCAAGAACCTCTCCCTATGAGTTCCAGGGACTCGGGTTGGAGGCACTGTTGATCTTGCGCGAAGCTCGCGAGCGATTTGCCCTGCCAGTCGTGACCGAAGTGATGAGTACAGACGACGTTGACCTGATCTGCGAGCATGCCGACATGCTGCAGGTCGGTGCGCGAAACATGCAGAACTTCGCGCTATTGCGAAGATTGGCGTTGGCGAACAAGCCAATCCTGCTGAAGCGGGGGGCTTCGGCCAGCGTGAAAGAGTGGCTACTCGCAGCCGAGTATTTGTTGTCGGGAGGAAACGAGCAGGTCGTGCTGTGTGAGCGCGGCATACGCACCTTCGAGACGGAGACGCGCAATACGCTCGACCTGGCATCGCTGGCTCTGGCGCGCGAGCTCTCGCACCTGCCTGTGATTGCCGATCCATCGCATGGAACGGGACGGCGTAGCCTTATCCCGGCAATGAGCCGGGCGGCGGCGGCGATCGGAGCCGACGGATTATTGATTGAGGTTCATCCTTGTCCAGAACGCGCCTTGTCAGACGGCGCCCAGTCGCTGGATTTCGAAGGATTTCGTGATGTGATGCAGTCGCTTTCCGAGCCGTTGTTCGCCGGGAGGTTTCCATAGTCTGCGCCGCGCCGTGCATCGACACAGTTCAACTACTGCAGCTTCTCATACTCCGCCTTGGCTTTTTTCAGGACGGGGATGTCGGGGTCGGCGTCTTTCCAGAGGGCGAAGAAGTCTTGATATGAGTTGCGGGCGGCAGCGTTATCCGCACTCAGCGCGGCAGTTCGCGCCAACTGCAAATGCGCCAACGGACCCAACACTGAATTCGCCATGACGCTACGGCGGTCGAGCATTTTCTGGAACTCCGCCGCCGCCTGCTGCGGTTGTCCGGCTTTCACCTGCGCCAGACCGCGCAGGTAAGCAGGATAAATCGGGGCGTAGGGAAGTTGCGCCGGACTGCCCAGTTCATAGGTCGAAGCGTTCTGCAATGCCGCGATCGCCTGCTGCCCACTACCGCGTTCCAGCGCAATTGCAGCCCGGATGACTGGCAACCAGTAGCCCTGGAGCATGGTGTTCAGCGGAGATTCCTGCGCTAGCTTGTTGGCCAGCCTTTCAGCCTGAGCCGCGTCACCGGCGCGTGCGAAAGCCAATGCCACCAGGGTTTCGATATCGCGTCCCTGGCTCAGTTTGAGAGCCTCGGCGGTCAACCTGCGGGCGGCGCTGATGTTGCCAATTTCAGCTTCGCGCAGCGCCTCTTGTGCCCGCCAGCCCGCCGCTGTTTCCGCGGAATCCGCGTGCAGGGCGGAGTCCACCGCCCGTTGCGAGAAAGCGCGCGCCCTCTCGAAACGCCCGTAATACGCTTCTGTGTCGGACTGATAAGAGAGTGCCCAGTCTTCCACCCCGGGCTTGCCTGCGGCCCAGGCCAACTGTTCCGCCATGGCTTTGTTGTCACGCTCCAGAAACGCCAGGATGTAGCGGCTCTGACGCAGGTAGGGTCCATCGACCTTGTGTGCCATGGCGTCGTCGAACACGCCCTGAGCTTCGTCCAGCCGGTTTAGCGAGTTGTAATCCGACATCAGACTGCCGTAGGGGATAGCATTGTCCGGGGCGAGCCGAAGCGCAGCCAGGGATGCGGCGGCAGCCTTGTCGTATTGCCCCATCAGCGTGTAGTTGACGCCCAGGTTGTTGTGCGGCGTAGCATCCCGCGGGTAGGCCTCGATGCTCTGCTCGTAGGACTGGTTGGCCTTTTCCAATTCGCCCGTGACATCACCGTAATACATGGCCTCGATGTTCAAGCGCTCCCGCTGGCTGACTCGATCGCGCAAATCAAAAGCCATCTTGTCATTGTTGATCGCCAGGATCGTCTCGCCCAGGTTGCTGTAGCTCACGCCGAGATCGGCATACGCCATGGCGAAGTTAGGGTCCAGTTCGACGGCGCGCTTGTAGTAAGGAAGGGCCGCAACATCGCCCGCTTCGGCATGTATTTTTTGCGCCTGCGTCAGCGCCTGAAGCGCTTCCAACGACGGGGTCGTGGCCTCGACCAAGGGCTTGTTGAACTTCGCCACCGAGGCCAGCGATTCACCCAGCCTCCCGCGCAACTGGTTGCCGGCATCGTCGAGCGCTTGTAGAACGCGATTGCGGCTGGCGGCTTCGGCGGATGCGCTGGCCAGCCTGTCCCCTGTCTGACATTGCAAAGCTATCAGGTCGATAAGATAGTGATCCCCTACGCTGGCGATTGAGCCGGCAATCAGCGCCTTGCTGTTGCTGCGCAGGCAAATCTCCCGCGCCACCTGCCGGGTCAACCGCTCACTGGGCGGGCGGTTCATCAGCTTGAGCGTCTCCTCCACCTTGCGTTCGGAGAGCACATTGAGAAATGGCGACTGCTCCAACTGGACCGACAGCGCCTCCTTGAGCGTGTCATCAAACACCGCGTCACCGGTGCGGTTGGCAAAGTCGGCCAGCACGATCGTATCCTTCTCGGTGAGGCGATTGCTCCGATGGGAACGATAGTAGAGTCCGCCAGCGATAAGCCCGACAAGCAGAAGAACCACGGCCAGGGAAACAATAATCTTGCGCGAGTAATTCTTCACGCCCTCCGGTGCGGGGGCACTCTCAACCTTGCCCGACCATGCATCAGGAACAGCTTGCGAACCCGAACCTGATCCTGTCACCCGCACCGAGCCCGAGCCTGCTGTCTCTACCCGCCCGCTTTCCGTGTCTCTTTTCAATCGCTGCAGATCAGAGCGCATCTCGGAAGCATGTTGGTAGCGCAGGTTCCAGTCTTTCTCCAACGCTTTGTGAATAATGTCCTCGAGCCGAGGTGATACCTGCGGATTCAGCTGCGAGGGCAGCCTGGGAGTTTCGTGGAGAATCGCCCCATAGGTGGCGCCGGTGGTGTCCCGCTCGAAAGCCATTCGGCCGGTCGCCATTTCGTAAAGCACAACGCCAAAAGAAAACAAGTCGGTACGGGCATCCAGCGGCTTGCCTGCAACCTGCTCGGGTGACATGTAAGTCACGGTGCCCATGGTGCTGCCGTGCTCAGTCAAATCGCGCTCCCGCGTGGGGTCGTTGGGATCGGTCGCTTCCGCGCCAGCGGCGGTGGATTTAGCCACTCCGAAATCCAAAATCTTGGCGTGCTCACGCTTGGTCACGAAAATATTGTTGGACTTAATGTCGCGGTGAATGATGCCGGCGCTGTGAGCGGCGTCCAGCGCGTCGGCAATTTCGATGGCCAACGACAGCAAGCTGTCGATAGGAAGAGGGCGTCCGGCGATGCGGTGCTTCAGGAGCATGCCGTCCAGAAACTCCATGACGATGAACGCCCGGCCATCCTCTTCGCCAATGTCATGGATAGTGCAGATGTTGGGATGGTTCAGCGCCGATGCGGCCTTGGCCTCTCGCCTGAATCGCTCTAGAACCAGGCGGTCGTGGGCGACGTTCTCAGGCAGGAACTTGAGGGCAACAAAGCGGTCCAGTCGCGTGTCTTGAGCCTTATAGACCACCCCCATGCCGCCGCGCCCGAGCATCTCGAGGATGCGATAGTGCGAGATGGTCTGGCCAATCACTGGCCCTCGATCTTACGCGGGAAAAACCTGGCAGGTCAACGAAGGTACACCCTTCCCAGCGGCATCTCATTTCGGCAGAAGAATGTTTTCCAGCCAGGGAACCGGCAAGGCGCCCTGATCCAAAGCGCGATCGTGGAAACCGGCGAGCGTGAAATCGTTACCCTTGGCCGCCTCGTAAGTGCGGCGCAGGCGCCACCATTCGCTGGTGCCGACGTAATAGGTCGGCAACTGAGTAGAACTGAGCTTGGCGCGCTGCAATTTTCCTTCGGCCTCGGCGCGGGTCTGGAAGGCGTCGTTCATCATGAACGACATGGCCTCGTCGTCTGTCATGTTCATGGTCTGCATGCGGACATCGAGAATCGTATTGCCCACGGCGCGCAGCCACACCTTCAGGTAGCTGATGCGGTAGCGCGGATCGTTGTCGGCGAATCCTTGCTGCATCATGACCTGGGCGATGTACTCGGCCCAGCCCTCTACGTAGGCCCCATTGGAGAACAGGCCGCGGATCAGGCGGCGGGTTACCGGCTGGATTTCATTCGCGTGCTCGGCTTGAACATAGTGGCCGGGCAGGGCTTCGTGAATCGTAAGCCACTTCAGCACCCAGTTGTTGTACTCCCGCAGCTTAGACTCCGCTTTGTCTTCGGGCATCTTCGCATCAATGGGTGTAACCCAGTATTGCGCTTCCGCATTGGGATCGAGCGGCGGGGCCGAGTGGAAACCGGCGACCGAATAGATGCCTCGCATGAATGGCGGTGTAGGGATCACTTTCAGGTTGTCACGCGATTTCAGCGACACAATCTTTTTATCGATGATGAATTGCCGGATGCCCACCAGATCGTCTTTCACGGTTTGCATTAAGTCGTCGCGCTTGGGCCGGTCTTCAGAAATCTTCTGCAGCACTTCACCGATGACTTTGTTTTCGCGCTCCTGCGCGCCGAGGCTCGCGTGGTCATCATGCTCGGGGAAGTATTGCTTGTGCAGCGGCAGGGCGATCTGGAGCATTTCGGCGCGTGTCTTCTTGAGTTCGCGTTCCGCATCTCTGAGAGTCTGCTCGGGGGTGATTGGGGTCTCCATGACCAGGCGAAATTTCTCTGCGTAGAGCTCCTTCCCGAGGCGCCAGGTTCGCTCGGTCTTGCGCTTTCCCAGATCGTCTTGCAGCCAGAGGGAAAAATTCTTGAGGGCTACGATGGCCTGGGGCGCGACCCGATCGAACTGGGCCTTCAATTTCGATCCGCCAGGAATGGCTGTGGCCACCGTGTTCTGAATCAGATCGATGTTGCCATCATTTTCCTCGATGGCGACCTTGATGAAGATTGGGTCGGCATCCACCAGTTGGCTGCGCGCCTGGTCGAGGAAGCGCGGAATCGCTGCCATGCGCGAGAGAACGTGACCGAGGCGGACGTCCTCGGCTGCATAGTCATCGGTGAGCGGCTGAAAGAGCGCACTGCCCACCAGTTCCACGTAAACGGTGGGGTTGTGCTTGTAATTCTGGATGCGGTCGAATTCGAGCAGGTTGAGGGCGATCTGGTCGTCGATGAGCTGCCAGTCGGCGGCGTCCTCGACCCCGAGCGCGGCAAGCGGCGTCTCGATCCGGAAACGCTCACGCCACCGCGCATAGACGCGGCGCTGTTCTTCCATGCCCGCGGCGCTCATGTCGTCGAGCAGCGCATCGAGCGCGATGGTCTTACCGCTCCTGGGATCGACGTGCTGGTGGTAGCCGGCCTGGGAAGCAGTGGAGGGCGAAAGCGCCAGCGTCTCGTGGATAAACTCTTCACTCAGCTTGGCGAATTTGGCGTTGGCCTCAACCGATGGATTGGGGGTCTGCGCCACGAGGGCGCTCGAGATGAGAACACAGACTGCGATCGGCAAGAGGTCCATGGCGCTAGATTCTAGCAGGATTCCCAAAGCCTGATTTGTGCTTGCTCGCGGTCCTCAAACGGGCCTGTCCTCCAAGCTCGTTTCTGGAGAGCTTCCATAGTGCCGACCCAACCGGAAATAATCCGCGCAACTCCGACGTTCATCTCAGCAACTCGTCGACGATGGCTTCGACGTGAATCACGGTTGTGTCGAGAAACTCGATGCCCGGAGTGTCGGAATCACGCAATAGCAGCGGAAGTTCTGTGCCAGCGAGGACTATGGCTTCGATGCCGTCTTCGTTCTTCATCCTCTGCGCAATACTCAGAATCTGCGTCCTGGTTCCCGGCACAAACTGATTGTTCAGCAGTTCACCGAGGTACTTCCCGTGGATGAATTCCCGCTCTGAGTCTTTGGGTCGAATCAGGGCGATGCCGGCCCGCTGGAATTCCTCGGGGTAGAAGTTCGCCCGCATAGTAAATCCCGTCCCAAACAGGCCCACTTTCTTCAGGCCGAGCGCCTCGGTGTAATCACAAGTGGCGCGCACAATGCTGAGAAGAGGGAGCGCTGAACGGCGCTGGACCTCGTTGAACACCAGATGCGGCGTGTTCGCCGCTATCAAACCAAAGTCTGCGCCCGCACGCGTCAGCAACTCCACGCCTGCGGCAAGGTAGTCCGCCAAATCCTCGAGCCGTCCGGCGTCAAGCATGGCAATGCCCTTATCGACGTCGAGGCTGTTGATGATGACGTGGGGATATCCTCCCTCCGGCTTGCGGGCGCGAAAGCGCGCAATGACCATGCGGTAGTAGTCGATCGTCGACTCAGGTCCTAGCCCACCGATGATGCCCACGGTTCGCATGTGATCGAAAAGAGATGCATGGTGGGCCTTCGCATTCGACCATAAAGCCCGTCACACCTGTTAATCTTACAACCGCAGCATAAGAGTACTTCCAACGCCGCTGGCCCGGAGCAAAATGAAAATTCCTTCCGGGTTAGGATCACAGTCCATACGAAACGGCCAGAGAATGTGTTGCGCCCCTCGTAGCAGCGCGTGCGCAGATGGGTTCGAGATACCTTCTAGCAAGTTATCGAATGAGCCAGCGTTCTGCGGAAGGCGGCGTTCGATTTCACCCGCTCACCAGATATCCCACACCCCGCACCGTATGAATCAGCTTTCTAGGATGGCCATCGTCAATTTTCCGGCGTAAGTAGTACACGTAAACGTCCACTAGATTCGTGGTGCTATCGAACGCACGATCCCACACGTGTTGCACAATCATTGGGCGCGTCACACTGCGACCGGCGTTGCGCATCAAATATTCCAGCAGCGCAAACTCCATAGCCGTTAGCTTGATTCTGTGCCCCGCGCGTTCGACCCATTGCGTCGCGCAATCGACCTTGAGGTCGGAAATAACCAAGATAGTGGCAGCCGAATCCATCGTTCCGTTTATCGGCAGCTTTACTTGCGAACATTAGATATGAGATGTAGTGTGCTGTTGAGTGAACTTCTTGGCGGATCGACTATAGCGGATCGACTATAAAGGAGATGGCAGCAAATTGGCTGATTGGGAAACCGAGTGTCAGGAATATTCCGCGTGCTAGCTTACCCATGGCCCGCTGAATCCCCGGTCCGAGGATTTGCCATACGAGTTTGCGACCAATCCCGACTGCGATGTTGCTTCGATGGCTGGCACACGCCCGCAGAAGTCAGCGTCGCAAATCTGCACCGTCACCGGAAAATGTCAGCAGATAATTAGCGGAGCGCCGTCTGCAGAAAATGATTTAGCTTATTTAAATCTTGAACGGACATGTCACTGAACTGGAACCCAATTCCAGAGTCTAAGAGATGGTGGGACACGACCGCGTGGGTCATTACTTTTTCTTCGCCCAGCCGGAGAGTCATAGCGAGATTCGTCCCTACCGGAAGCATAAGCTTCGTCTCAATGTAACAGCCACCGCAACTGATGTTGGAAGTCGCTGCGTGGATAGCCGAAGCAGCACCTTGCGGAAGGACCTCGACCTGTAGCTGAGTTTTCAGGCGCGGATATTTGCGGCACTCCTGAATTGCGATTGCGTGGTATGTCACCGGCGCTTCCGACATTCCCGTGCTCCTTCGATTGGTAGTAACTCTCCATGATGAACGATCTGGTTTTCTGAGGCTGTGATCGGTGTCACGTCCAGCCGCGTCTTTGGTATCACGACTTATGCCGGATACCGTTTGCCGGATATAGGCATTCAGGCGGTATCCCGCCCGCACACTTAAAGCTGCAGCTGTGCCCGCAAAGTAACGCGGCGCAACGATGCAACCAAAGAACTGCGTGGACCGTCTCCACTGGGATTACCTTAGTGTGCTTCTCTGCTTACCTAGGCGTGGGTTTCCTGTTCACCCTTACTTCATTACCGCTAAAGAACTGACCAGAAATTGCCGATTAGCGGTTGACTCCGTGCAGCACCCCCGGCGAAGTCTGAGTCTTTCAGGGTGCTGAGTCGGAATACGGATGGGGCGCCTAACCACCTAGCACATTGTGCCGGGCATCAGACGCTAGGGGAAGGAGCAAAACTAAGGAGAGATATGGTGCATCGGCATTTGATCACAACCGCCATTATCTTCAAGGAGGGCGTATGAATAAGACTCTAATCGTCACATTAATACTGATAACTATGGTTTCACTCGCTGCAGCACAGATCCAGGCGCCAGCATCAGATGTTCTCGGTGCTCACCTTAATTACGGGCGCGGCTGCGCAGGCTGCCACGCACCACACAACGGGGCAATGGGTAACGGCAATGACAAGTCCGGCGACCTGACTGGCGGCACATCGATCTTGTGGGGCCAGGACGTAGGTGCGCTCTTCGGGAAAACAATCATCACTGGAAGTACCAACGGCTCGACAGGTTATACCGAAGTTCTGCCCGCCAACATGGCTGTCGGCACTCCCGACGTAAACGGCCTGCTGACCTGCCTGAGCTGCCATGACGGCAACTATGCAAGCGGCGCCATGATGAAGAACCAGGTGTACGAGCCGCTGCCCTCAACCTATGGAACTTTCAACAAGATTCCGACCTTGTTGGGCGGCGGAACAAACTCTGAAGGCTATCTCGCCACCCACCCGGTGGGCTTGAACGCCACGGTCTCCTGCGGCGGCGCGTGGAATTGGGATTGCACCGAGACCAACGGCGTCATCTCGATGACCGGCCCCAACTCGAGCGCTTTCGTAAAGAACTATGGCTTCTTCGTGAAGACCAGCGCTTACAACAACGCGGCAGTCGTGACCTGCACCAGTTGCCACAACCAGCACTTGATGAGCGTGGTCAAAGTCTCCAACGGCGCGACTTCCGGTCTGCCGAGCGGCAACTACGCGACGATGTTCTTCGTCATCGGCCCCTACAACCCAGCCAGCGGCACGACTGGATCGAACCAAACCGCACAATTCTGCCGTCAATGTCACGGCGGAGAAGCGAACGAATCGAACGGAACCTACACCATCCCGACAACCCTCTAGGGTCGTCCTGTCCGCACGGGGAGAGGGAACTCTCCCCGTTTCTTCTTCAGGCCCGCATTTAGATTCGACCGGGATTTCAATCTGTCACTAGGTGTTGCGTAATGCAAGGAGCATTCCAGTTTTCCCGAGCGAAGTGCGTGCAGTCGTGCGCCTCAAACTCGGCCCGTATACTTTTTCCAAGTGCGTAACGCTCCGCCGAGATCTCAGGCAAAGCACGATTCCAGCAGCACCTCTCGCAGAACCATCCTTGCCAGCGGCCAGCCATGGTAAGGACCAGACTGCGTTGATGTTTCCACTCCATGCGCACCAACCAAGACGAGTCGTGTTAATTGTTGTGTCGAACTACCGCAAATGTTGCCTCGTTACTCGCTAAATTACTAGCTAAGTGGGTCGTACTTCAGATGAACTGCCTTAAGTCAGAGGACCTGAAAGGGGAAGGAACTGCTCACTCATTAGGAGACTACGCTGAACCCTCACCCGCGTCCAGCAAAAACCCCGACCCCACTGTTGGCTGGCGCGAATGTGAGCTGAAGTCATGGCGAACCATCTTCATGACGACGGCGCAATCTGATTTTTTGCACCTAGCAGGCTGCTGAAAAACTCGCTGCTGATGCCGAAAGCAGCCCGCAGGCGCTAAAGCGCGGTTGGCGTGGAAGGACTGAACGGCACGACTGAAGTCGTGCCCTTCCCAAAACCTGACCCAATCGGAGTTTTTCAGCAGCCTGCTAGGATTTGGAAGGAACTTCAAGCCTGCCGCTGGTAGTGTTTGCATGCCGGTTCAGCCCGTTCTAAGTGAAGCAGCAACTTCCGGCTGCGTGCCTTCATCGCGGGCGTGCCATTTCGAGCAGATTGCCGCAGAAGTTTTATCACTCCAGGCTGGATACTTGGCTGGCC
Source organism: uncultured Acidobacteriaceae bacterium (assembly GCA_963710965.1). Lineage (GTDB taxonomy): Bacteria > Acidobacteriota > Terriglobia > Terriglobales > Acidobacteriaceae > Sulfotelmatobacter. Next base: position 10,504 of record CAVQCP010000020.1, read on the forward strand.
CTCAGCCAAATCGGCTAGTGCCTGAAGAGCGGATGCTTTCACGATGGAGCTATCGTCTTCCAAGTAACTGCGTAGCAAGGAGGACACGACCCTCCGTTCTTTGGCGTCCAGCGGGAGCCTTGGCAATATAGCCGCCAAATGCCAGCGCAGTTCTGGTTGTTTGGCTTCGGCCATCAAACCCAGTAAGTCTCTTCTGTATCGGCCAAGCAGATCAGGATTGTTCCGCGTAATTTTTTCCGTGGCATCTGCGGTTCGCATTCTCACCAAAGGATCTTCCGACCACCAGCCCTTCATCAACGCCGGGAACAGCGCCAAGTTCATCGACACGGCGGCGGCTACCTCATCAGCCCTCCCAATAGACCGCCGATCTCCACCTTTTAGAAGCTCAAGGATGCTGCTTTTTGGCATCGGGGGACATCATACGCCGGTTCTCTATCGCAGTTCATCGAGCCCGTTCAAGACGCATCTGTCCGCGGCAGAAGAATCTTCAGTTGGTGAAACATCCCCGATATCATTGTCGTGGCCGTGCAGGAACTTTCAGCCGTCAATCGACGTACCCTATCCTGGAGGTCACCTGACAAGGTCGCCGCAAGCCCGAGCGAGGAGGGTGTTTTCCAGAGCCGAATTCTTCTTTTCGTAAACCGTGGTTCTAAGATTCAAGAGTCCAACCGGAGTCGTTGATGCTGGCCGTCGCAGATATCTTTGCGCAAATCTTTCGCAATCTTTGGGCGCACAAGCTGCGCTCCTTTCTCACCATGTTCGGGATCGCCTGGGGAGTGGGATCATTGCTCCTGCTGGTGGGAGTTGGCGAAGGCTTTCGCTCGGGCAACAAACGCGAACTGGCGGAGTGGGGGAAAGACATCATGTTTCTGTTTCCCGGCCGGGCTCCAGCAGTGAAGGGCAACATGAACTCCGCCCGTTCCTACCTGCTTACCTATCAGGACTACCTGGACATCCGCCAGTCCGCCTACGTGCGCAACGCCTGCCCGATTATTTCTCGCAGCGATCTGCACCAAGTGAGTGAGTTCGCGACCGCCAGTGGCGAGATCATGGGTACGGAGCAGCAACTGAACGAGATTAGCTATCTTCCTCTGAAGGAAGGCCGGTGGTTCGATGCACTCGATGGAGCGCAGAGGCGAAATGTAATTGTGCTGGGAAACGAACTGTTGAAAACGCTGTTTCCCGGGCGCCCCGCGGTCGGCGCGTTCGTCCTGCTGAATGGCATCCGATTCGAAGTGATCGGTAGTATGCCGCACCTCGGCAGGGGCGACAACATGTGGTTGAACATGCGGGGCTACGTTCCCTTCGAAGTCATGGCCGCGAACTTCCCGCTCAAGGGCGAAAACCAAAAGACGTCAATTTCTTTTATCGAATATCAGCCGCTTGTGACTGCCGATCACAAGCTGGCACTGGGGGAGGTTCACCAGATCATTGGCCGCAATCACGAATTCGATGCCAGCGATCAAAATGCCTTCGACGAGTGGGATTCGATTGAGGAATCGAAAATGGTGGGAACCATTTTTGACGTCATGAACATGTTCTTAGGAGCGGTAGGCATGGTCACGCTGGCTCTGGGCGCGATCGGCGTGATCAATATCATGTTGGTCGCGGTGACGGAACGCACCCACGAAATCGGGTTGCGCAAGGCGTTGGGCGCTACCAACCGCAACATTCTCTTTCATTTCTTTCTGGAAGGATTGGTTCTCACTTTAGGTAGTGGGCTGATCGGCATGCTCCTGGCCGCCGGCTTGATGGTGATGATGGCGGGAGTGCAGGGGCCACAAGGATTCGATCCTCCGAAACTGGTGCCGATGTCGGCCATCCTGGCAATTGGCAGTCTGACGCTGGCTGGAGTGGTCGCGGGCCTCTATCCAGCACGAAAAGCAGCGATGCTGCCACCCGTGGAAGCGTTACGCCAGGAATAACGGCGTAATCGGTTAACAGTTTGCTGAAAAGTCCGATTTTGAGTGGCGCAGCACTTAGATTTGGGGTCGTGCAGCGCTTCCAGCGCTGCGATAAGGCTTTCTTTCCAGTGAGGGCTTTAGCCCCCGAGGTGCTGCACTCGAGTTTCAGCAAACTAAAACTCGGAGTTGCAGTCGCGCAGTTGGCTTGCGCAATGAGGCGAAATGTTTCGTGATCTGCTCCAGGAAGCCTACGCGGCCATGCGGCACAATCGCCGCCGCACCGCCCTCACCATGCTCGGTATGGGCTGGGGCATCGCCACGGTCGTGATGCTGCTGGCCTATGGCGACGGTTTTGGCCAAGCCTGCGAAAACATATTTGCCAACTTTGGCACCAAGCTGGTCATCGTCGTGCCGGGCAAAACTTCCACCCAAGCTGGCGGCCAGAAATCGGGAGTCCAAATTCGTTTCACTCAGGACGACGTAGACGCGCTCGCCACCAATCTTCCTCAGATTACAAATATCACTCCCAGCGTCGACAAGCAGTCCACCGTTCAGTACGATACGCGAGTCTTTAACTTTACCGTCAGCGGGAATGACCCGAAAGTCCTCTCCATACGCGCTCTCAAATTGGGCCAAGGACGTTTCTACAACATGGAAGACCAAGTACAGCACGCCCGCGTAGCGGTGATCGGTTCGGAAGCGAAGGACAAATTGTTTTCGGGACGCAACGCGGTTGGCGAGTACGTCCGGCTTGACGGTCTCAGCTTCGAAGTAGTCGGGGTTTTAAGTGCAAAAATGCAGGAGGGGAACGACGACATTAATCGCGTGGTTTACATTCCCTTCACTTCCATGAGCGATCTCAAAGACACCCACTATCTCGATACGATTTGGTTTACCTACGAGACTCCGGAGTTCGAGAAAATCGAACCTGCGGTCCGCAGCATCATGGCGGCGCAGCATAAGTTCAGCGAGTCCGATCGTCAAGCGGTCAGAGTGTTCAACCTCATGACCCAGTTGCATCAGTTTCAAATCATTACGCTCGGATTGAAGATCCTGATGGGTTTCATCGGCACCCTCACCCTCGGCATTGGAGGCGTCGGGCTGATGAATATCATGCTGGTTTCGGTCACCCAGCGCACCCGCGAGATCGGCGTGCAGAAAGCGCTGGGCGCGCAGCGGCGGTACATTCTCACGCAGTTTCTCGCGGAAGCCCTGACCATCACTTTTATCGGCGGTGTCTTTGGAATGATCCTGGCTTACGCAGTTGCGCTCTCCATAGGAAGGCTTACGTTTTACAGCGCGTTCGCTAAGAACGGAGAAGCCGGCGACATCCGGTTAATCATCGCGCCGGGAACGCTGATCGCCTCGACTCTGATTCTCGCCGCGGTTGGACTGATCAGCGGCATGATCCCTGCCTTCCGCGCCTCGCGCCTCAATCCCATCGAAGCCTTGCGACACGAGTAGACAGAAGGCCGGTTGGGGCAAGCTTAATCTCCGCCGTTATGCTTCCGCCAACTCCCTTGATGCATAGTTTCCGGATCATCCGCCAACCGGCCGGAATGACCGTGGCGAGCACCGTGTTAGAACTCTAATTCCGAAATCGATCGTAAGAGCCGAAGCAGCGTCGCGCGATCCTCCGGAGTGAGTTCTTTCCGGAGTCTATCGTCGGCCGCTATCCTCGCTTTGATCAGACATTTCCTGTAGTTGTGGCCTTTCGGCGTCAACGTAACAATAATTGCCCGGCCCGATGCAGCCTTCCTCTCCGACACCAGTCCTTCCTGAACCATTGACTTGATGGCCCGGTGCACCACAGTTCGGTCGAGACCTAGGAGCGTGGCGATTCGATTCTGATTGAGCTTGGCATCGCCCCGAAGTGTCGACAGGATAAATCCGCGAGTCGCCGAACACTGCGTTTTTCTCTCGAGCCTCTTGCCGACCGAGAAGTAGGCCGCTGCGATATGCGCTAGTACCGAATCGCTCAGGATGTCTTCCGGAACGCCTTTCCCTGGAACGATGATCATAGGATGGTTACCGTCGCATCCAGCGGTCTCCGCCACTGCGGTGGTTCCACGTAGCTACCAGATTTCTTTCCGATCGCAATCACCATCACAATCTCATGATAGCCGGGTAACAGCCCCAGAAATCTGGAGAGCCTGCGGCCATCAAAGCCTTCCATCGGACAGGTGTTGAGCCCCAACGCTTCGGCGGCGATCATCAGATTCTCACAAGCTAGCGATGTGCTCTTCGTCGCCCACTTGAAAATATTCTGTCGCGACACCGGAGGCATCCCCATGATCTTCCAGAAATTCATCAGCCGGAAAATGAACCATTTGAGGGCGCCGAAAATGCCGAATGGCCCAGGCATGAAAATGATCCGGCCGATTTTTGCCGTGCGCTCGTAGTCGCGCAGTTTCGCGTCGCTGAAACCGTTTCTGCGCATCCACTCCAACTGACTTTGCGACGTCGCTGACAGCGAACCAATGTCTGCCACGGCTACCACCAGTGCCGAAGCGGTTTGCGCAGGCATCTGTCCGAGGCAGAGCTCTGCCGTGGCCGCCTTCCTGGCCGGTGATTCGACCCAAAAGAACCGATAGGGCTGCGTGTTGAAACTCGAGGGAGCGTGGCGAGCCGCATCCAGGATTTGCTCGCGCAGGGCTGGGGGGATTTCCACCGGTTCAAAGGCTTTCACTGCCCGCCGGCGGAAGATTGGGGTGAGAATGTCGTTCATGATGTTTCTCTCCATGTTGCTATTACAACATAAGTATGTTGCATACGCAACATAGAGTAAACATCAGCGGATGGACCCCGGCCGCCAGTCGAAGATTCGCGGGTACCATCCGATGTCTCGCTGGCCACAAAACACCGGATGGGCACATGTTGTCCACTGCCCTCGCCAATCAGCACAAACCTTACAAGACCACGCGGTCACCATCTTGCGCCGGTCGTTGAAAAGGTTTCCACGATGGTTGTAATATCGTGGATTGAACGAGTATTCGTAATTTTGCCCTGCTCGTTGTGCCGGAGTGAGCCATGAATACCTTCCCGGTTTTGTTGGCTGCACTTTGCGTATTTGCCCTCGCCTATCGCTACTACAGTGCATTTATCGCCGCCAAGGCACTGGTACTCGACGATCGCCGTACCACCCCGGCGCATGTTTTTGCAGATGGACATAATTACGTCGCCTCACCGCGGTGGGTGCTGTTCGGGCATCACTTCGCGGCCATCGCGGGAGCGGGTCCGCTGGTTGGACCTACTCTAGCGGCACAGTTCGGATTTGCTCCGGGATTTCTTTGGCTGCTGACCGGTGCTGTCCTGGCAGGATGTGTGCAGGATTTCACCGTGCTGGTCGCTTCCGTGCGTCACCGTGGACGTTCTTTGGCGGATGTTGCGCGTACCGAAATCAGCCCTTTTGCCGGCCTGGTGGCCATGATTGCGGTTCTCTTTATTCTCTTGGTGACGCTCGCCGGATTAGGCATTGTTGTCGTGAACGCACTCTCGAATAGTCCATGGGGCATTTTCACCATCGGCATGACAATTCCCATCGCGATCATCATGGGATGGTGGATGTTCAAGAGTCATGCCGGAAAAATCACGGTAACGGGTCCCAGTATTTTCGGGGTTGTATTCTTGATCGCCGGTGTAGTGGCGGGACGCTGGGTCGCGCAGACCGGGGTGGCGGGGGCGCTCACGTTCACCCCGCATCAGATCACTATTCTGATGGCTATCTACGGCTTGGTCGCGTCGGTTCTTCCGGTATGGCTGGTGCTGGAGCCGCGCGACTATCTTTCCACCTATGTCAAGCTGGGGACAATTGCCGTTCTCGTCGTTGGCGTCTTTGTCGTTCATCCCAACATCCAATTCCCGAACTTCACGCCGTTTGTCCATGGGGGTGGCCCGATTATCAAGGGACCGCTGTTTCCGTTCCTCTTTGTGACCATAGCCTGCGGAGCGATTTCAGGTTTTCACTCGCTGGTCGCATCCGGCACCACCCCGAAGATGCTGGACAGGGAGAGCGACGCGCGCTTCATCGGTTATGGCGCCATGGTCGCGGAATCGCTGGTCGGCATACTGGCTCTGATCGCCGCTTGCTCGCTCCATCCCGGCGACTATTTTGCGATTAATACCACGCCGGAGGTGTTTCATAAACTGGGACTCTCCACCGTCAATCTGGATATGTTCTCGCGCGAGGTGGGAGAGAAGTTGGCGGGACGCACGGGAGGCGCGGTTTCGCTCGCCATAGGGATGGCGCAAATCTTCAAGGGCCTGCCCGGAATGGACCGCCTGATGGGCTATTGGTATCACTACGCCATCATGTTCGAAGCGCTGTTCATTCTGACCACGGTAGACACGGGGACGCGTGTTGCCCGCTACGTTCTCCAGGAACTTATGGGCAAAGTTCACAAGCCCTTCGGCAACAACGCCTGGCTGCCGGGGAACTTGATGACCAGCTTTCTTGTGGTCCTGGGCTGGGGATACTTGATCTACACGGGGAACATTTCCACCATCTGGCCGTTGTTTGGGACCGGCAACCAGCTGCTGGCGACCATCGCACTATCAGTGACTACCACATTCCTGATCAACATGGGGAAGGCCAGGTATGCCTGGATCACATTCATTCCGATGTGCTTCGTCGGAGTCACCACGGTAACCGCAGGAGTCCTGTCGATCAAGAATATCTTCTGGCCGCTCACTTCGAAACCGGGCCAAGTGTTCACCGGTTATCTGGATTCTACCCTGATGAGCATCTTCATTGCTGGCGTGGTGCTCGTAGTTTTCGATGCGGTGCGCCGGTGGATCGCGGTGTTGAATGGCGCTCCACCGCCAAAAGAGGCATTTGGTCCGCCCCTCACGGCTAGCGGCGAGACCAGAATGGGCTGCTGCTGAATCAGCCTTTCCGAAGTCGCGAGTCCCAAGTAGCGCAACTCGGGCGCGGTGCTTATCGTTCCGCTGGCTTGTCGTGACGGGGAATACAAGACACCATACCCGACAACTTCCAGGCTCTCGGCTCTGCGGAACTGCCAGACGCCGGTCCTCGAGGAGATCGCGATTGAGCTTGTTTATGAGGACTCAACTCATCTCCTGTCGCTTGCCAAAAGCCGATAGCGCGCTACTGGGGTCGTCAGGTGGATTACCGTCGCCGAGGGAGTCTCTTTGCCGAGGCCTCGGATCCTGGCGGTTCACGGAACGGTTCCACAGAAATACGCTCGTAACGAACTTCCAGCACGGTGAGGTGTTCTGTACCGCCCGGCAATTGAAGGACTACGCTGTCCCCCGCTGCCGACTTCATCAACGCGCGCCCCAGAGGTGACACCCAACTGATGTGGTTGCGGTTGAGATCGACCTCGTCGGTGCCCACAATGCTCACCACTCGCGATACTCCGGCGGCATTGGCATAGCGCACGGTCGCTCCGAAGAATGCCTTCGTCGCCGCTTGCCCCGCTCTCGGAGCTTCCGGGTCCACCACTTCCGCGGCTTCGATTCGCTTGGTGAGAAAGCGAATCCGCCCATCGATCTGCCGCAGCCGCCGCTTGCCGTACTGATAGTCGGCGTTTTCACTGCGATCGCCGTTGCCGGCAGCCCACGCCACCACCTCCGTCACGGCCGGCCGTTCTCTGGTGAGCAGAAACCGGTGCTCATTTTTAAGGCGCTCCAGCCCGCTCGGCGTGATGTAGTTCTTGACGTGCGTCGCGGGCGCGTCGGCTTGTGGCTTTCTCGTAAACCCTTTTCGCATCTTGTAGTCTTTCGGGGGGTATCCAGTGGAGTGTACCCAATCCAAGCGGAGGAACGCCTTCTGACCTGGAATATTTTTTCGCGTTTTCCGGTAACATTTTCCGGCAACGTACGAGACAGTTCTTTGCAGACGGATCCATGTTGTCCCGGATACAATCCGTTCCTGACAGCTACCAATGACTTTGAGGTTCAGATCGATGGTTCGACAGGTACGATTGAACAGCACGTTCTTTTTCTGTCTGCTCTTTCTCCCATGGACACAATTGATCGCGCAAGGTGTCGCGACTCCTGGCGATCCGTGCAAACCGGCGAGTTCGCGAACGCAAGAGATTGGATGCTGGATTCTGGCGGACAATCCCGTAGGTCAATTCACCAAAGCACAAATATTCTGGCATCTCGATGCGTATCCAACACTCATTGCGGCGCAAGCAGACAAGGGACCGCGAGGTGTGGTTGTCGAGTCGTTTGGCAAGGTGTGGTTGATGACCATCGAGGACGAGAACTGGAGGTCGGGCCATGGAAATCCCGTTGCCGAAATTGGTCCGCTTCCGATCGTGGCAGGAGAAAAGTACTCGGCGCAGTTTATGGAGGCGGACTTCACACCCGGAATGACAGCGCCCGCACACGTGCATTCTGGCCCGGAGGCCTGGTACGCCGTGGGCGGCGAAACATGCCTGGAGACCTCCGATGGCCGCATGCAGATCGGCCGAGCAGGGGGACCTGCGGTCATCGTTCCCATGGGATTATCGATGCATCTCACCGCCATCGGCACAGAGGAGCGTCGTTCGATCGTCCTCATCCTGCATCGGTCTTCGCAGCCACCGACCACGATGGTCCATGATTGGACGCCAAAGGGTTTGTGTAAGGCGAACCATTGAACTGGGATGTGGCCACCAAAGAAACTGGGGTACGTTCCACATTTTCCGTTGTGGATGCCGTCGTCGTAGCCGCCCCTTCGACTTCGCTCAGGGCAGGCTCTTCGCAAAGTACGCGAAGGACGGTGTACCTGGTCTCTTGAGCTTTACTTCTTGGGCCGCGACTCCGGCGGCACAAGACCTGCGAGGCGGTAGTACACAACGAGCTGGCCGTAGTGTTCACCGCTATGTTCGATGAGGCCGTATGCTATGTCGAGAACGCGCGCTTTCTGGCCGGGGAAATAAACAACCTCCGTCGCCAGGCCTCTTTCGCCTTTCGACTGGATGGCGGCTGCGCCATCGGCGAAGGATTTCTTGACGAACGCAACGATGTCGGCCTTGGACTTGTATTGGTCGCGCTTGGGATCTTCTGCTGCCTGAGGCTCCTTCCCCATGGCGGGATTGGTGAAGAAGTAGTTCGATCCTGCCGCGTGCAGCAACTGCTCTGCGAAGCTGCGTTCCGCCGGCGTGGGCTTGAAGTCATATTTGTCCTCCGGGAAATCTTCGGCCATGTTGATGAGTTTGCGACCAACCTCGTTCCAGGCATCCAGCACGACCTTCAGTTCGGGTTCGGCAGGTTTGACGGCTGCATCTTTCTTCATCGCGTCATTCTTCATCGCATCCTGGGCATGGGCGGGAAATGCGAATGCCAGCAGGACGATAGCGAGAAACGGTGTTCTTTTCATTTCTTTCTCCACGATTGAGTTTCGCAATCAAAACTTCAACTTGTTATTTCGCCTGCGCCAGCTCTGCAACAACGGCCGCAATTTTATCGAGTGTCTCAACCCAGCCCTCGAATTGACCGCTCTCTTTTGCGCTCCCCATGGGTTCATTTCCAATGAAGGTGAGTTTCGTCCGGCCATTCCCGAGATCCTCGAAGATGGTCACGTCGTACGCACCCTCAATGGCCTCATGTCTATTCCTAGCTGCGCAGGATCAATCATGTTTCCCTTCGAGTCGGAAAAGTACATCAAGGAAACGATCTTCTCGTGCGGAACAATCTCGTGGTATTCAACCCCATTCCAGAACTCCTGCCCATCCGGCGCCTTCGTGCAGCAGAGAAGTTTTCCCCCAACGCGAAAATCCATCTGGCAAACGGTCGCAGTGAAGCCCTTCGGCCCCCACCACTGCATCACGTACTTCGGGTCTGTCCACGCCTTCCAAACTAATTCGCGTGGGGCATCAAAAACTCTTGTGACGACCATCCGCTCTGTCTCGTTTACCGTGCTTTTTGTCATCTCTGGCCTCCTCTTCGTTTATTTGATCTTTCTTCATTTGATTTACAACTACCTCCAGCTTGTCGAAGCTCTCTTCCCAGAATCGGCGATAGCTAAACGCCCAGTCGCTGACTGTCTTGATCGCCGCTGGCCTAAGCGTGCACACGCTCTCTCGTCCACGCTTCGTCTTGATCACAATCCGCGCCCGCACCATGTAGGCGATATGTTTTGAAATCATCTGCTGCGAGAGTGCGAAAGGTTCCGTCAATCCATGCACAGAGGCCGGCCCATGGGAGAGTCGTTCGATCATTGCCCGCCGGGTTGGATCGGACAAGGCGGCAAACGTTGTCCCTAATCTATCCACAACCATATGGTTGTGGATTATCGGGCGATGTCAAGGGTGGATTTTGCGACCCCTGATTTCTGCTTATTGATCCCCAACGTGCCAAGCGTTGACCGGCACTTTTCTGTCCACGCTACACTGGAAGAGTCACCGTACTGCGACCAGCTCCTACAAAATGATCTCTTTCTCAAACATCAATAAGCAGTATGGCAAGCAGTTGCTCTTCGTGGATGCTTCGTTTCAGTTGAATCCCGGGGAAAAAGTCGGGCTGGTCGGCCCCAACGGGTCGGGCAAGACGACGCTCTTCCGGATGGTGGTCGGCGAGGAAACTCCCGACGAGGGCGCGGTCTCTGTCCCCAAGAAGTTGACGATCGGCTACTTTCGCCAGGACGTCGAGGAAATGCAGGGCCGTTCCGTCTTGGACGAAGCGATCGCGGGCAGTGGACGCGTCGGCGATCTACACCACGAACTCGAAGCCTTGCAGCGGGAAATGTCCGACCCCGAGAAGGCCGATGACATGGATCGCATCCTTGAGCGCTTCGGTCACGTGCAGGAGGAGTACGAACATTTAGGTGGTTACGCGATCGAATCGCAAGCCCGGGAAGTGCTGCACGGGTTGGGATTTAAAGACGATCAGATTGACGGCGACGTGGGCGCTCTCTCCGGCGGATGGAAAATGCGGGTTGCGCTGGCGCGGGTCCTACTCGGATTGCCGGATGTATTGCTGATGGACGAACCGACGAACCATCTCGACATCGAATCCATCATCTGGCTGGAACAGTTTCTCAAATCATTTCCCGGCGCGCTGCTGATGACTTCGCACGATCGCGAGTTCATGAATCGTCTGGTCTCAAAGATTGCAGAGATTGATGGCGGCGAAATCATCACGTACTCGGGTGACTACGACTTCTACGAGCGCGAGCGGGCGGTGCGAGAGAGCAATCAGCAGGCGGCATTTGCCCGGCAGCAATCCATGCTCGCCAAAGAGCAGCGCTTCATCGATCGTTTCAGGACACACGCGGCCAAAGCGGCCCAGGTGCAGAGCCGGATCAAGGCCCTGGATAAGATCGAGAAGATCGAACTACCGAAGAAACGCACGGTGGTGAAGTTTGACTTTCGCGTTCCACCGCGATCCGGCGAACAGGTGGCCGTCCTGGAGAACCTGCACAAGAGTTACGGCCCGCGCGTGATTTACGAAGGCTTCAATCTCACCATTCGCCGCGGAGAACGCTGGGCCGTTATGGGGAGAAACGGCGCGGGCAAGACCACGCTGCTTAAAATGATTGCCGGGGCCAGCGCTCCAGATGCGGGAAGCGTGCGGCTCGGAGCCAGCCTGTATATGGGCTACTTCGCGCAACAGTCTTTAGAAACGCTCAATTCCGATCTCACCGTCATTGAGCAGTTGCAACAGGATTTTCCGCAAGACGGTATCGGGTCGTTGCGGAACCTGGCGGGGGCATTCCAGTTCTCCGGCGACGACGTGGATAAGAAGATCCGCGCACTCTCCGGCGGAGAAAAATCGCGGCTGGCAATCGCACGCATGCTCTACAACCCGCCGAACTTCCTGGTGCTCGACGAACCTACCAATCACCTGGACCTTGCGACGAAGGAGATGCTGGTGGACGCCTTGAAGGATTTCGAAGGCACCATGATCTTCGTATCGCATGACCGCATGTTCCTTCGCGGTCTCGGCTCACGTGTGCTGGAACTGGGCGGTGAGAGCGGCACGGACCGCCATCCCACTGTTTATCCCGGGTCATACGTTGAGTACGTGCAGAAGCTTGGACATGAGGCGCCGGGGATTTATTCATAGGGCTTGCCGGACTTTGTGCAGATTCGAGAAAACGATCGCGCAAGACGCGTTTCAGCGAAAGAAAGAATTCTTGAATGCCGCGTTTCGCTGATGTGCTATGTCCAAAATCTGAGCGAACTTCGGTTCGCCGTGTAGATCATTCAGCAATGGGTCTTTATCAATGTAGGGATAACTGAAGAAACCGCCTTCAACGCTCATCCGAAGCGCACGTAATGCGGAACTCTTGTCTGCCAGGACGGCGTACGCCTGCGCGATCTTGTACGTGGCTTCCGGATCTCCGACTCCTCGCTCTTTTACTGTTCTCTCCAGTCCGCTCAAGAGTTGTAAGCCTGCTTTTGCGTGCTGATGAATCGCGTCACTCAAAGCCTTTCCAATTCCCGTATACAAATTTGGATCGAGTTGGTACGCGCGATCGAAATCACTTGCCGCCTGGTCGAACTGCTTTTCGTGAAATTCTCCGAAGCCACGGTAAAACAGGGAGAACGAGGAATCGTCGATCGGCAGGCTCTCAAGAAACTTCTGGTACTCCCCCAGATAGAGATAGCTGTTTAGTACTGCCCCGTTGCCCTTCACGAAGAGAGCCAGTTGACGAGCCCGCTCGCATTCCGCCACCGATTCGTCCAACATTCCAGCAAATCGGTATGCATATCCCAGTTCCCAGTGAGCGGCGGCGTAATTGCCGTTCGTTTTTAAGGCGTCTCGCAACAAGGGCACAGACTGCTCAACTTTTCCCGTGTCAATCAGCAGATTTGCAAGGAAAATTTGAGCGTCAAGCAAGTTTGGTTGAATCGCCAACGCTCTCTCGTAGGCGGCTTGGGCACGGCGATATTGCTCCCGCCCGCCAAGCTCGAACGCCGCGTCCGAATTATGGGAAGCTCCCAAGTACGCCCACCCTGGAGCATAGTTTGGGTCGATCTCCGTGGTTTTTTCGAACATGTTGATCGCCAGGGGAAACTTGTGCTGTCCATAAAGATCAAGCCCTTGTAGAAAATATTCGTAGGCGAGCGGACTAACCGACGCTTCCGGTTTTAGATGCTCCGCCTCACCTGGAGGCAAATTCAGTCGCAGTTCCGAAATCAGTTGGCCGGTGACTTTATCCTGGACCGCAAGAAGATTGTCGTACTTAAGGTCGATCACTCCTTGGCCTAGAATGTTTTCGGTTTTGACATCGACCAACTGGTAAGTGATGCGCAAGTTATTGCCATCGCGAATGAAACTTCCCGTCAGCAGTGTATCGACTTTGAGATCTGCAGCAACTTTCTGAAGATCAATGGACGTTGCTCTATATTTTTCAATTGCCGCAGAAGGGCGGACATTAAGTGAACTCACGTAGGCCAATTTCGTGATGAGTACATCCGCAAGTGACAATCCAAGAAAGTCGCTCGTTGAATCCTCGCCACGATTTTGCAGCGGCAGGATCGCCAGGCTCCGGGGAGCCAACGACTGTTCTTTCCCAGAGCGAATGTGGACAAGCTTCGTCACGACGATCACTGCGAGGAGAATCGCAAATCCGACCGTGGAGAGAAAGATCAGTCGGTTGACTCGAGATCGCTTCTGCCGCGGAGGCGCCAGCTTTGGAAGCTCTGCTTGCTCGGTTGGTTGAGAAGAAGACAAAGGAGTGTCAGACATTCTCGCGCTGGAATCTGCAAATAATGAATCGGCAAATTCCAGCTGCCCCAGGAATCGGTAGCCGCGTCGGCCAACGGTCTCAACGAATTTTGGGTTCTCGGCAGAGTCCCGCAGCGCGTCCCTGAGCTTGCTTACGGCCACCGCGAGACGGTGGTCAAAATCGACGAAGGTATCGGCCGACCAAAGGCGCTTGCGAAGTTCTTCACGGGTGACGACTTCCCCCGCGTATTCCAGGAGCACTGCCAGAAGTAGGAAGGGCTGTTCCTGCAGCCGGACTCTGCTGCCTTCTCTTCGCAACTCGCCAGCCCGAAGATCGACTTCGAAATTTGCGAAACGCACCAATGATGGGAGGGTGGGCGGCATCGGCGTACCTAATATTTTCGAGAAGTCTAGCACGCAACCGAACACAATGCGATACCCAGCATTGCATTGCAAACAGACGACTTATTTGGGGATCGCGAGGGTATGGAAGGAGAATTGTCGGAGCATTGACCGGCAGGCGCTCTGCAAGCGACAAGTAGAAGCACCTGCCACGCTCTCAGGACAGTCCGATGGTCGTGGCGGTGGGCCTAACGATGCTCGTTAGTTTCATTTGGATAAGGGCTTTCTCTTACTTATTTCGGGGGTGCTCTATGCACAGACTAGCTTTAACATTCGTCCTTGCCCTACTCACCGTCGGCGCCGGTCACTCCGGCGAGTCGGTGGCGGATTGGGCGATCAATGCAACCGCAATCGAGGCCTGCAGCTGTCCTCACTTCTGCATGTGCTATTTCAACTCGCATCCGGCGGCTCATCATGAAAACGGAAAGACGGAACACTTCTGCAAGTTCAACAATGCTTACAAAGTGAACCGGGGACATTACGGCAAGGTTGATCTCGCTGGGGCCAAGTTCTGGATCAATGGGGACTTGGGTGGCGACTTCTCACAGGGGATGGATTAGGCGCAGGTGACGTTCGATAAAGCGGCAACCGCCGAACAACGCCAGGCGCTCGGGGAAATCATCGGGCATGTGTTTCCGGTGAAGTGGAAATCACTACAGATCGCCGAAAGCAATATCGATACCTGGACGTTCGACAAAGATCACGCGCACGCCACCCTAAACGGCGGCAAGACGGCTGAGATCAAGTTGACGCGTTTTCAGGGAATGACCGACGAGCCCGCTGTACTTAAGAATGTGAAGTATTGGGGTACGCCGCGCAATGACGGTTTTGTCATGATGCCAAACGAAATCGAAACGTACAGGGAGGGGCCCAAGCCATACGAGTTCAAGGGAACAAACGGGTTCATGCTCACATTTGACATGACTTCCAAGGATGTACCGGCAGCCGGGGGATCTTCAATGAATTATTAGTTAGAATCACTTGCATATGGTGCGCGCGCCGGGCCTTCTCCCGGCGCTTTTTTCTGCCCGTGGAATGTTGTGTTCGATCAAGATTTTATGAGCGCTGAGCTCCAGTACGACCTGCAGAGTCAGGTCGGTTTTTTCATTTCCTTCCATCGGTAAAATAATATTAGCCCGAACAACGAACTTGTTTATTCATTTCGGGACACCCAGAAAGCGCACGGACGGAAAGGAACCCGCTGAAAGTCGCCACCTTCAACATTAACAACATCAATAAGCGGCTCGACAACCTTCTGGCATGGTTAGCGAAAGCTGAAGCGGATGTGGTGAGCCTCCAAGAACTCAAGGCAGGGCAGAGGCCTTTGCCGTGAATGCCCTTCGGACTCTCGGTTACGAAGCGGCGATCGCCGACGCAACAATCCCAGTTGCCAAGGCTAGGGTTCCAGCAGCGCGCGTAACTTGTGAGCGTATCTGCGGCTCGAGGTGACCACCGTTCCTCCAGCCAGTACGATGTCGTAAACCCCATCGAACATCGGACGAATCTCGCTAATGCAGGCGCCGTTCACGATGGCCGATTTCCGCACTCGGATGAAGTAGTGTGGCGCAAGTTTCCCTTCGAGATGTGCCAAAGTTTCCCGCAACAGGTGACTGTCGCTGGCAGTATGTATGCAGGCATAGTTTCCCGTGGCTTCGATCCACAAAACGTTGCAAACGGGAACAAAGAAAATCCGCCTCTTGTCCTTCACCACAAAGCGTTCCAACGGGCGAAGACTACGGAGGGATCGGAGCAGTGGTTCGAGATCTCGATTTGCTTCCCTGCGCTGCTCAAGAACCTGGCGTGCGTGAGCCAGGGCCCTGGCAAATCGCTCCTTATCGTACGGTTTCAAGAGATAGTCGACAGCGTGCACTTCGAATGCACGAATGGCGTGCGCATCGTGAGCCGTGACGAAGACATAAACGGGAGCGGGGCCAGTCGATGGCTCCACATTTTCGATGACTCCAAAACCATCCAGGTCAGGCATTTGCACATCGAGAAAAACGATGTCGGGATGAAGTTCATTGATCTGCTCCACCGCACTGATTCCGTTCGCCGCCTCGCCGACAACTTCAATGTCGTTGTGTTTGGCCAGATAGCGACGGATACCGCGGCGGGCGATCGGTTCGTCATCGACGATGAGGACTCGCGTCTTCAAGGGAACTCCTCAGTGGAATGGTAATGATGGCCTCACAGCCGCGACCGTTGCCCCCAGTAAGTTCCAGCGACGATTCGTCGCCGTAGAGCTGTTTCAAGCGTGACTGGACGTTGGTGAGCCCGACACCGAATCGCAGGCGCGATGACGGTGCCGGACCCGGGCCGTCATCGCGGACGTAGAGCCAGACTCTGCCGTTGTGGCGTTGCGCAGCGATCTCCAGTCGGCCTGCGGCGGAATCGACGCTGATGCCGTGCTTGATGGCATTCTCAACCAGTGGCTGAAGCGCCAGGCTCGGTACATAGACTCCGAGAAGGTCAGGTGGCACGTCCATGTGAACCTTCAACCGATCGTGAAAGCGTGTCTGTTCGATTTCCAGATACTTGCCGGCAAACTCGAGTTCGCTCTGCAAGGTGATCTCGTTCTCCCGCCGTTCAAGTGCCATGCGCAGCAAGTCGCCGAGACTGACCAGCAGATGGCTTGCAGCATCGACGTCTTCCTGCATCAGAACTCCAATGGTGTGAAGACTGTTGAACAAAAAGTGCGGATGTAACTGGCTCTTAAGGTTCTCAAGTTCGGCATGGGAGAGCTGCGTCTCCAGTTGCGCCGCTATAGTCTGGCGCTCCATGGCGGCCTGGTAAAAGTGGAACGATTGATACAGTCCTACAACTAACCAGTAGGTAAGCACGCCAGTGAAGCTCATCGATAGAACACTGCCTGTGAACGTCGGGAGAAGAAGCGGCGCAGCAGGAGCGGTGATGCGAAAAAGTAACCGCAGAAGTCCACCGCTCAGAAAGTATTCGGTGACAGATGCCAGGGGAGCCATCAGGAGCGCCGTGATTGCGTGGATCGCTATATGAGTTACAAACCTCGGCCCCGTCAACGGGAACCGCTTGGCCAGACCAATCACAAGCGGTGTGTACGCCGCCCATACGTACCAGTAGACGAATTCGATCACAACGAACACCCAGTTGACGTGCCCGCCGTGAACCTTCGCCAGCACGATCTCCTGCACGGTGAACAACAGTCCTACAATCGTCCACGCACACAGGATCAAAATCCATCTCGTCCGTCCCGTATCTGGTGTGGCCTGCAGCAATGGGCTTGTCGACCTCTCCGGGACGGATTATAGCTGAGCCTTCGAAGGAGACATCACTGAGGACAGACCGCTTGTCTCACTTCGGATACCGCATGTCACTTTTCCTGCAAACAATGGTTCCTCGCGGCATATTGTCCCGTGAGCAGGACCATCGACAGGAGGAGTTCCACATGAAGAAGATTCTGACTCAGTACGGAGTGTTCGCGCTTGCGATCGCTCTGATGGTGCCGTTAGCACAGACGCAGGCGGCACGAATGCAGGCCGCCTTCGGGGAAGATGCCGGAACGCTTTCCAACAAATTCACCGCGCTGGCGCGCGTTATGTCGGGCAAGTACGACTGGAGGCCCGGCCAGGGCGTTCGCTCCGTTGGCGACGTGTTCAACCTGATTGTCAGGGAGAACCACCTGCTCGCCGGCGTGCTTTCGGGCACACCGAATACGGGGGCAAAGCCGGCGCCCATTAGCGATCCGGAGAAATTGCAGGAAGCACTGAAGGCTTCTTACGTCGATCTGCAAAAAGCCATTACTGGACTTTCCGACAACGACCTGCAGTCGCCAGTGAAACTGTTCGGAGAAGACATGACGAAGCAGGGCGCGCTGATGCTGATTCTCGAGGACCAACACGAGCATCTGGGGCAGTCTATCGCCTACGCGCGCAGCAACGGCGTCGTTCCGCCCTGGTCTAAGTAGGAGCGCCGCGTGGTGTGGGACACTCATTTTGCGTCGTCTAGAAAGGAGTATCGATGACACCTAACTGGTGGAAATTCAAAGGCGGGAAATCCAGGGGATGCAGTCTTTGCGCCATCGCCCTGCTTTCTTTCACCGCCGGGTCGCTCATGACTGCTCGCCTCGCTCACATGGACCACGTGAGGGCCGACAGCAATCGCGTCTTCGAGCTTCGCATCTATCACACTGTACCGGGCAAATTGCCGGCACTGGAGTCGCGGTTTCGAGACATCTATTCAAAGCTCTTGGCCAAACACGATCTGCAGGTCGTGGGTTATTGGGTACCTGAGGGGGCAGCCGATTGGGACAACACATTCGTCTACCTCGTGGCTCATTCCAACCGGGAGCAAGCAAAAAAGAACTGGGACGCGATGCTGGCCGACCCGGAGGTTCAGGAGGCAATCAAATCCGAGGAGGCCAACAAGTTGGTGGAAAAGATAGACCGAGTGTACATGCGGTCGACGGATTTTTCGCCGATGAAGTAGCATCGCATTTCGCGAAAGGAAAATGGGGGTGGCCCCGGGCTTTTGATCGCGCAACATCGCTAACATAATGGCGTGACCAGTCCTTGCGTTTTGTGCAAGGGCGGGTACGATGCCGCCGATAGCACAGAAAGGGAAACGCTGACAGTCGCCGCCTTCAACATTAACAACATCAATAAGCGGCTCGACAACCTTCTGGCTTGGTTAGCCAAAGCTGAACCGGACGTGGTGAGCCTCCAAGAGCTCAAGGCAGAGCAGGAAGCCTTTCCCGCGAATGCCCTTCGGAATCCCGGGTACGCATCGAGGAGCATGAAGAAATTCTCTGGGACCGCTCTGCGGCCGTCGTATTCGTTCGTGAGTTTGCCAATGGGCGATTCGTGATCGTGGATGTTGATGCACTTAGAGCGCATCCACTCATCCCGCTCGGATGAGAGCGCCGTTAGCCTGACTGCGTCTCTCTAGCCGATCGCGCCGTCGCTTTTGCCGCGGTGGTTTCTCTCTCGGTAGCAGAGCCAGTGCAGATCGGAACTTCCTGGAAACAAACCCCTGGCTCGGAATAATTTCTGGTTCACGCACACTCAGGGTTGTGATTGCCGTCATAGCTCGCCTGAGGCTGGAAGTGGTTAACTCTGCTCAAGCGGATCACCATGCCGGGTGCGCACGGTCATCGATGAAACGATGGCACCGGCACATGCGTGCAAGTGGCCTACTCCGGCCCGCAAGCATGAGAAGCAGCTGTCCGGACAAGCAAGGCGCTAGCGAGGATATTATGACTGTCACATTAGAAGAGGTCCTGAAAACGAAGCGTCGCGAGGGCGCCATCGTGCTCGATGGACATTCCCTGACCGTCGAGGACGTTGCCTCCATTGCGCGCGATCGGCAACCCATAGGCTTGCACCCGGATGCCATCGATCGCATCAACAAGTGCCGCGACCTTCTTGAACGCAAGATTTGCGCCGGCGAAATCATGTACGGAGTAAATACGGGAATCGGGGAGCTTTCGGAGGTTGTACTCGCGCCTGAGCAGGTCGAGAAGTACCAGAAATTCCTACTCTATTCACATGCCGCTGGTTGCGGCGAACCCGCCAGTGAGGACAATGTCCGCGCCGCCATGCTCTCGCGCCTCAACACTCACTGTTGGGGACATTCGGGCATTCGGCTTGAGATCGTGCGTACACAAATAGAGATGCTGAACCGGGGGGTGACGCCGGTAGTTTGCCAGAAGGGATCAGTTGGTGCTTGCGGCGATCTTTCGCCCATGGCACAGATGGCGATCACCCTCATGGGGGAAGGCGAAGTCTTTTACAAGGGCAAAAGGTTGCCCGCCAAGGAAGGAATGGCAGAAGCCGGAATCCCTACGATTGTTTTCCGCGAACGAGATGGGCTGGCTGCGATTAATGGCTCAAACTTCATCAGCGGAATGGGGTGTCTCGAACTGTATGACGCTGAACGATGGCTAAGAACGCAGGAAGTCGCGCTGGCCATGACGCTCGAAGCTCTCAACGCCAATATGCAAGCCTACGATCCTCGCATTCATTCGGTGCGCGGCTACCCCGGCTCGCAGGAGTGTGCCGAAAACCTTCGCCGGCTTACTGAACGCTCCGAACTCCTCAAACTGCCGGGCAAGAAAGTTCAGGACGCATACTCTCTGCGTTCGTGTCCACAAGTGATCGGCGCGGCTCGCGAGGCATTTAAGTGGATTCGTTACATGTTAGAGATCGAACTCAATCACGCGGCAGACAATCCTACATTCTTCCCCGACGAAGAACTTGCGCTTACCGGCGCGAACTTCCAGGGTACGCCCATGGCTTTCGCCTTAGAGTTGCTGGGCATGTCTGTGACCACGGTTGCCGCGCTCTCAGAGCGCAGATTGAACCGACTCATGAACCCTCACCTGTCGGCAGGATTGCCTCCGTTTCTGACCAACGGCGCCGGAATGTTCTCCGGCTTAATGCTGACGCAATACACGGCAGGAGCATTGGTTTGCGAGAATCGCGTGCTAAGCCATCCGGCTGCGACCGGCTCCATCCCTGCAGCCGCCGATCAGGAGGACTTTGTCTCCATGGGGATGACCACCGCCATCAAGACCAGGCAGATCATCGACAATGCGTGGTATGTGATCGCCATCGAGCTGATGGCGGCGGCGCAAGCCTTCGAATTTCGCTTCCCAGTGAAACCTTCGCCTGCGAGCCAGGCCGCCTACGATTCGATTCGGAGCTACGTAAAGAAGCTGGACGAAGACAGGCCTCTGTTCGACGACATCAATCGGCTCGCGGGCGTTGCGAAAGAAGGGAGAATCTTACAGGCAGTGGGGAGAGTCGTTAGTAATCTGAACTAAGTCGCGGCGGCAAAACGCTCGATATTCCGTCGACCTTTGGCGTCCCGAGCGCTCCGCAGACGGCAGAAAACGCTGGAAATCGCACCGGTCAACTCGCCCTGCGAATAGAATTCTAGGGTGTAGTGGTCAAGTGCCTCATACGAGTTTCAAGAGGTATTGAACAAGAACCAAGGCTAGGCGACGGTCAGCGCTTTCAATCCATCCGCGCGGAGAGCAACTTCTCTCTTCCGGCTAGAAACATATCTGTCTTGGTAAGGCGTGGACACCACGACGGCGAGCTGCCGAACCCGCTTTGCGGCAGGTGCCTGCCCTGATGCTGCTACTCTCCCACGCTGCGTCGCATCAATCCCGGCAGAAGAATCAGAACCGATCCATAGAACAGAAGCGAAAGTACCAGCGACGCGGGATTGCCGTACCGCAAGTCTTCAAACAAGAGCTTGAGCGTACCGAACCCAACAGCTGCATAGGCGATCCAGCCGAGCTCGATCCGCTTCCAGCGCGAGCCGAGAGAGCCTAAGGCCAGAGCCAGCCCGCAAATGATCAGCGTGCGGATCACCGAAAGACGGGAGGCGCTCAGTTCCACGCGACTCTCAGCTAGCCACGCGACTGCGCCCAGGGCGAGTGCCGCCACTGTGAAACCCGCCAGTCCAGCCGGAACTACCCAAAGCAGCCGGCGGCGGTGATCTTCCGTTACATGCGATCCCACGGCGTAGCTCAGCAGGGATGAGCCTGCCACAATCCAGACGACCCAATCCGGCGCCGGCGGCACGGTTCCTGCCAAAGCATTCCCCACATAAATCGGGAGGGGCGACACGGCAGTCGCGGCTGCCAGATAAAACGATGCGTGCATTCCGAGGCTGAGTTTGCGCGTGCGCGCATACAAAAACACCGCTCCCACTGCGGCCGCGCACAGGAACAGAACCTGAAGACTCATAGAAAGGCGATGCGCGGAAAAAAGCAGGAAGCTTCCCGCCAGCAAGAGCGCAGCTGCCCAATTCGCGCTGACCCGCCGGTTCCGCACATGCGTTTCTTCCGCGAATCGCGACAGCGTCCCCCAATAGCAGACCGCCGCCAGCACCAGAAAAAGAACGCCAAGCGATGGTGCAGCCGCTCCATGGCTAGCCCGCAGAGTGCCGAAGGTCGCCAGTGCGAAGGCCGCCGCCTCCTGGATAATTTCAAAAATTGTCAGCCGCTGGCGCAACCCAAAACTGCGAATTCCAATGCTGCCGCCGTAGATTGCAAGTAAAGCGAGCGACAGCGCGATAATCGTGACGGGGGCGACAAGAGGATAATCGAACGGCGCGCCCTCTGGAGACGTCATCAGCTCGGCGAGCAACAAGACCGCCATATCCGCGGCAATCGTAGGTACGGCTCGCAGGCTGATACGATCTCCCATACAGGCAGCCGCTTCGGTCGCTATCGCTATTGCAAGCAAGCCGCAGGTAAAGGTTGCAAGATCATGCGTTCCTATGATCAGCGCCCAGGCCGTGATTACGCTCGCCAGTGTCGCTATCCAGGGAATCACCTCGAGGCTGTGCCTCCAGGACAATGCCAACGCGAGCACCACGAATGCCACCAAGATCCCCGCAGTGAAGGACGGGGCCAGAACCTGAAACCGAACGGTCGATTCCCAGAGCAGTGGCGACAGGATAAGCGCCGCAGTGATGCCATACGTCACGCTCGCAAGATGATTTGCGGCGTGAGTTCTAACCGCCCAAACTAGCCACAGACCCGCGTACCCGATGGCAACGATCAGGACCGGCAATTTCGGAACAGCGCCAGACTCTGCGATGGCGCGCAGAAGGTAGGCTCCGGCGATCCCCAGGACTGCCTTACCGATGACCGACATCGCCCGTGCCGGCGTTTCCACTGGCGAAGATCCTTGCCCCGTAGCGGGAGTCCGTGGCCGCTGTACAGCAAGGCCGGGTATCGCAGGAGTACTTGCCGACGGGAGTACGACGGGGATGGTCAATGCAGGCGCGGCGGCCGCGGCTTCCGCCTGCTGGCCCTCGAGCAGAGCCACGCGTCGTTCCAGTTCCCGCACCTGTTCGCTGAGCTGCTGTACATCCGGTGCGATCCGGCTGAAAGCTTGCGGCATACTTGCTCCGCATCTGCCCGATGAAATGGGGCTAGCTGGTTCCGTGCGCCGGAGCTGATCCGGAGGCGGGAATGGAACCCGTCTCCAGCCAGGGCGGCAGGAGTTTTACCAAAACCCACAGGATGCCAAAGGGAAGAATCATGAGCGCGATCGCAGGGAGCAATCCCTCCCGCGAGGCGAAGCCCATTTTGTACGTCGTGTACCCCAGAAAACTTTTCGAAAACAGTTGGCCGCCGATGACCACGTTCCAGCGCATGGCAAAAATTCCTATGACAGTGAGACATCCGGCCAGTGCGTAGATCCGTTTCCGCGCCGTTTCGGTCAACTTCAAGATTTGCACCAGGCCCAGCAACGCGATCGGCGTCACGGTGCCCATAAGGATCTGAATAATCACCTGCGACATCCACAGCCGCGTGTGCACCATGAAATCCAGGCTGCGGAAGGATTCGTCGGCTTCGTAAATTCTCTGCAGCAGATCGAGCATCTCCAGGCTGAAGTCGATAATGAAGGTGTACATCAGGTACTGTGCGATCTTGTCGAGACAGCGAATGTCGATTTCTTCTCGACGCAGCCGCGTGGTCAGCATGTAAAGCAACATCACTGCGGCGATGCCGGATACCATCGCCGAGAAAATAAAAACAATAGGCATAAGCGGGGACGACCACCAGGGGTTGGCCTTCACCGATCCGAAAATGAAGCCGACGTATCCATGCAGCAGAAAAGCGGAAGGGATTCCGATCAAGGTGATGAAATAACCGAGTCTCTCATCGATATGCAGCGAACGCTCGCTGATGTTGCTCGAGCCCAGCGTGAGCACGCGATAAATGAAACGCGTGAATCCACTGGAAGTCTGCGATTTCAAAACAATGTCACGCCGGTAATCGAGCCAAATTTCGAGCAGCAGCACCGCCATGAGGTACCAAAGATAAACAAATCCAAACATCGCCATGGCGGAGGATCGATGCGGCGTCAAATACATTTCGAGCGATCGCTCGGGATGTCCCAAATGCAACTGCAGCGGCAGCGGCGCGACCAGCAAGAATGCCAGCGCCGTGAGCAGGGCCAGGCGGTAGGTCGGCTTCACCGCCTCCACGCGGAATACCCGCTCCAAAGAAGCCAGAATAAACGCCCCCGCCACAAGTCCCGTGATGAATGGATAGAGCACAATGAGCACACTCCACTGCAGCTCCACCTCGTTCGGATACATGAAGCCTTCCACGGGTATGGGCACGAGCCTCCTTTATCTCATCGAACTAACGGAACCAAACCTATCTCACCGAACCATCCATGCCGTTGTAGAAAACCTTAGCCCCGGTGGCCATATGCGGTTTCAAAACTTGCACGGTATGGGTTCGCAAAAACTCATGAACCGGGTCATTCGGATTCTTCAAGTCCGCCAACTGCCGCGCTCCGGTAGGGCACACCTCGCAGCAGGCTGTCGTCAAGCCCTTGGTAATGCGGTGATAGCAGAGCGTGCACTTCTCGGCCGTATGCGTCTTGGGATTAATAAACCGGCACCCATACGGGCACGCCTGCACGCAATACCGGCATCCCAGGCAATAAGTCTTATCCACCAGCACAACTCCGTCGGGAGAGACGAAAGTTGCTCCCACGGGACAAACCTGGGTGCAAGGCGAATCTGTGCAGTGGTTGCACAGTTTCGGCACAAAGAAATTCTTGCCGGCGATTTCATTGGGCGGGAAGCCTTCCTTGCCGCCGTCCAGAGACTCGACTTCCGGCCTTTCCATCCTCCAGTCATCGAGGTGGTAGCGCTCAATCCAGGTGCGGTAATAGCCCACAGGAACGTCGTTTTCCTCCGTGCAGGCGCGGCTGCAACTGCCGCAGCCAATGCACTTCGGGATGTCGATCAACATACCCCACCAGTGTTCCGTGAGTTTATAGTTGGGCGATGCCTCGGGCGTGCCCGCGAGCACGAACTTCCACGCGACCGCAGCGGCCGGCAACAACACAAGTAAACGACGGCGAGTGGTGTCCATTACTTCTTACCCCCCGTCGCACTCTGCGCTACTTCTTCAATCTTTGGTCGATGCGGTTGATGGCAGGTATCGCAGGCGATCCCTCCGGAATGGTCGGCTGTCACCACTTGGGGGAAACTCTTCGGCTTGGCGCTGTTGGCTTCGTGGCAGCGTGAGCACAGAACCGCGGTATCCAGCTTCGCTGGTATAAAGGATCCGGGGTCCTCGGCATGGCGTGCCTGGGCTCCATGGCAAGTCTCGCAAGGAACGACCACGTGCTTACCCCGCTTTTTCACATCGACAACATCGGAGTGGCAGGTTTCACACACGTCGCGGCCGGCAAAGGCCACGGGCCGGGCTGCAATTTCAGAAATCGCCGCACCGCGGTAGTGGCCGTACTGGCCGAAGCTGCGAGGCACAACAGCCGCGCGCAAAACGATGAATGCGACCAAGGCAATCACCATAACCGCGGCGAGACGAATCAGGTGTTCTATGTCCTTGAACAAGTGTCCTATCCCTTCGCCACGTTTTAAGGCACGATTTGCGCGCACGATTGCGCAATGATCTTTGATACACACGATTGTGATGGCGAACAATGATGGATGTCACAGGCCAGAGTGAGAATCGTCACGACGCAGAATGTGGGCCTTCGAACGCAGCACCGGCTGCATCTGGCCCTTCGATGAGCATGCGATCACGTGCAGCATGCAATCGATATACCCGCCCGCTGCCTGAGAAGCCAGCTACTCGCGCACGTAACGCTCGTCCGTGAGGGTGATGGCAGCCAGTTCCGGGGCAGTGAGTCGTAGGGTATCTTTAATGACATTTTGCCCGGCTGCATGCCGCCTGGGTTAGAGACTGGAACGGAGAGTCGCAAGCTGGCGAGCTGCGGGAATTTTGCCAAGTTGTTGTTTACTGGCTGAATAAACGTCTGGCACGCATAGCCTGACCGGGTCTCTCTAGCCTGCCGCTGCTTCGACGACGGGTCGGGTAACGGGCAGCAGGACTACGAACTTGCTGCCTTTGCCGACCACGCTGGTGACGTCGATGCGGCCTTGATGTTCTTCGACAATGCGGCGGGCGAGGGAAAGTCCGAGGCCGGTGCCGTTGCCTTTCGTGGTATAGAACGGACGGAAAATGTTGGGCAGGTGTTCGGGTAAGATGCCGCGGCCAGTGTCGGTAACAATGATTGCTGCCGATTGGTGGCGAGGCTCGATGTCCACGGTGATGCGTCCTGGGCCTTCCGTCGCCTGAATCGCATTGAGCAACAGATTGATGATCACCTGATGAATCTGATCGCTGTCGTGTTCGGTTTCCGGGAGAGTGGGATTTTTCTTGAACTCGATTTCGATGGGCTTCGACATGGACTGCTGCCGAGCCAACATCACGGCATGTTCGACAGTGGTGTTCAAGTCGCAGCGACGTATGGCCGGGGGATGCGGCCGCGCGGTCTGTAACAGGTCGGTGAGGATCTGATTGATTTGCGCGATCTCGATGCGCACATCTTTCACTACGGCGCGGGCAGGACTGGTGACGGGAAGATCGCGGCTGATGATTTCGACGACGCCGGCAATTCCGGCAAGAGGATTGCGAATCTCGTGGGCCAATCCAGTTGCCAGTTCCCCCAGAGTAGCGAGGTGCTCGGCGCGAGACATCTGAGTGCGATGCAGGCGCTCGATTTCATCGCGGCTGTCGCGCAGTTGTTGCACCATGTGATTGAAGTTGCGGCCGAGGTCTCCAATTTCATCGTCGCGCCGGGCAAAGCTGACTGTAACATTCAGATCGCCATCGCCCAGCTGCGCAATTTTTTCCTGCAATTCGACCATGGGCCGCTGCACGAACCAGGTGAGGACAAAGATGAGCACGGCACACACGGCGATGGCACCGGTTCCGGCCACGACCAGAACGGCATGACGCTCCGGATCGCGAAAGGAGACCGTGGCAAGAACAAACAGCATCAAACCGCCGAGCAGGACCAGCGCGACCGGGGCCACGGCCTTGAGCTGCCAGCGGCCAAGGGAGTTCGACCTGGACTCCGGCAGAGCGTACTCCTCCGGCAGGTCGTTCGTCTTAAATCCCGAGGCGCTGCCGGACTGAGTACGATCAGGCATAAGCATGTAAACCAGGCAACAAGTAAGTCACACCGAAGAAGGTAAACATCACGATAGCGAAACCGAGAATGGCGAAGTACGCGGCACGGCGTCCACGCCATCCGCGGGTAATGCGCATATGAAGGTAGCCGGCGTATACCAGCCAGGTGATGGCGGCCCAGGTTTCTTTGGGATCCCAGCTCCAATAAGAACCCCAGGTACGGTTGGCCCAGTAGGCGCCGGCTGCGATCATCAGAGTGAGTAGGGGGAAGGCGATGGCGATGGTTTTGTAGGTGACGCGGTCCAGTTCGTCCGCAGAGGGCAACATGCGCTCCAGATCGTCGCGCCTCCAGAGCAGCAGCAGATACAACAGAGAGACAAAGATAGCCCCCACCAGTCCGGAGAGTATGAAGGGACTTGCGGCCAGACTGGTGGTGTATAAACCCTCAGCGTCGAGGGAACTGTACTGTCCATCGCGAGCGCGCAACAGAAAGAAGACGAGTGCCAGTATCTGCAGCAGGATGCTGACAAACACGGCGCGATTGGCGATGTCGACAAATTTTGCGTCCTGGGTTTTGCGCCAGGCTAGATAAAGAACGAGTGGGACGCTTACAGCGGCGAGGACAAGAACCATCATCCAGCCGAGATCGGGGATTACGACGAAGAGGCGCACGCCGCGGGATAAGAACATCTCCGACTTGGTTTCTGGATTCCACGCAATCACGTTGAAGCCACCCCATTTTTCGAAACGAGTCAGGATGCCCAGGTAAGTTGCGATGGTGAACAAGCTGGTGGTTGCCAGGAAAGTTTCCGTCTGCATCTTGTCTTTGATGAGGAACATCATGGCTAGCGCGAAGCTTAGAGCACAGGCAGCATAGGCCAACATGGCGAGTGTGACATGTACGTGCAGCCATGTGGATTGCAGTGCGGGGACCAGAGGGTGCACTTCGGTTCGCAACAACTGCATGAGCACCACGCCTACGATTGCGACCGGCATGGTCACCGTGCCGATGACTTTCACGTGGAATCGCTTCTCGGCAATGAGAGTGAGGACGGCAAGCGTCCAGACGAAGCTGAGCAGCATTTCATAAATGCTGGCGAAGGGCGGATGTCCGGCTTCGTACCAGCGATGTGCTACCGCGCCGGTATTTGCTAAGAGGCCGGCCCAGGTCGCCAGCGATGCGAAACGAACATACGAACTGATGCCGGTCACACCGAAGGCGAGGTAAAGGGTTCCTGCTCCGGAATAAAAAATGAGGGCGGCGTACAACAAGTTGGATTCGTTGAACAGGCTGCCGCTCTTCACCACGTTCAAAAATGCCATGAACAACAAAAAGGCAACTCCCAGACCGACCATGACGACCAGCGTGTTGCCGGTGGTGGTTTGGGCTTGGGTTCGTGCTCGTGCCATAACCTTCCTCCTAGAGTGCTAATGAATCATCGGGTGATCGGGTCACCGGGTGATTGAACTTCAACGGCCTGCTGCCAGAGTGTCGCGTAATTGTGCGGAGGATTCTCGCTCCGCACTGTTTTTCAGCTGGCCAACATTAGACTTCGCGATCTCCGCTTGAATGTCTTCCACTACTTTCTTGAAACGATGTTCAAATGCATCTTTATTCTTGTTGGCCATGCCGCCAACCCAAAGAACCAATTCTCCGCGGGCGTTGCGCACTGGCATTGCCCACAGGCGGGCGTGAACCAGATAGAAAACAACAACCAGGCCGACTCCCATTAAGATGACTCCGCCCCATACGGCCCACTGGCCGGGCTCGTGGGAAACCTGCAAGCCGGTGAAGTGCGCCATTTCGAGTGTGGGCTCACTGAAGGTGTAAGGGGATTGCTCGTTTTCCTCGACTCCGGGAAGTGGAGGCAACCAAACATTGACCGCCTTGGCGGTTGATTTGGACTCGACGACCAGGTGCACCGCGGGATTTCCGACCTGATTGGAGCGCGTTACGACTTGGCCATCGCTCAGGGCGTAGTCCGGGATGAACTGCGCTACGCGGATCGACGTGTCGTCATCGAGGGAGACGGTATGGGTGAGATCGAGATTAATCTCTTTGGATATGCCTTTTCCATTGACCGGGCTCGCGGTCAGTTTTAGCGACTGCATCTGGCCGGTCTCACCGTAGCTGGCCTGATAGAAGCGGACTCCGTGATACACGAGCGGGTCGTTTACCACGATCTCCTTTTGCAGAACTTCGCGATCGTGGTCAAGGACGGCGAGTTTAGACCACCAGCGTTTGGGACTGCCGTCGGCGTAAGTTTCCTCGCCAGCTCCATCGCAGCGGATGGAAAATGGCATAAGCTTGTCCTTCCCGCTACGCAGCGCGACGTGTCCGGATTCCTGGCCAGGGGTCAGCATCAAGAAGCCGCTCCAGCCGTAGAGAGCATCGACGATGCCTCCGAGGAAAATGAGGAGCAGGCTGGCATGAACGATGTAAACCGCCATTTCGGAAATGCGGTGACGCTCGCCGAAGAGACTGAAACTGTTTTCCCGGACGATGTGCTCGGGTTTGAATCCGGACTTGCGAAGAACTTTTTCGGCAGCGTCTAACCCAGCTTGCTCGGTGCTAATGGCGATTTCGGCGTGAGTTGCCAGCGCTTTGCGGAAACTTTCGTCCGGGCTCTTATAAGGTCGCGAGTAAAAGCGCCAGGAGTTGGGGAAGCGCTGAATGGAAGCCGCGACGATGCACAAGCTGACCAGGACCAACAAAAGAACAAACCACCAGGCGTGGAAGACGTCGGTGAGCCCCATGGCGTCGAGCAAGCGCAGCATGGTTGGAGAATAGGTGCGCTGCATCTCATCGGGATCGGTTGCCGGACGCTGGAGAATCACGGTGCCGGCAGCGGACAAAATCACCACTAGAATCAGAAGAATGACTCCGGTTTTGATCGATGCCAAGGTCTGCCAAATCTTGTTTTGTGAAAATTTACGATTTGCCGGGCGAAGTGTTGCAGCCATGTCTTTCCCCTTCCACGCCGATATAAAGGCACGTTTTTAACCAACGGCGAGCTGCGAGCGAAGTACTTGAAAAGGGAGGAGATAGGAAAATCAGCCGTCGAAGGACACAGGCCAAATGTGAGGCATATCACACAGCGAAAAAAGTCCGGTTCGGGAATTTCGCGCAGCCGAGGCTACTTTGGGCCCCTGCCGGGCCCCAGGCAATGGTCAGGGCGGATTTTGACAAACTACTTGGCTGCAATCTGTTACAAAGGCTTGATCAAAATTTGCACACCCCGAGGCGAATGGGCATGATTCGTGCACATGCATTGGTAAAGGAGCATCCCAGAGTGTCCCAGGCAACATCCACAACGACCCTCAAGCTTAATGCTCTGATTTGTGTCGCTGTGGCCTTGATGCTGACCGGGCGCGCCTCTGCTGCGAAGCATCCGGTGACGCTGGACCCTAAGGCGGATCCGTCTACTTGCCTTACTTGTCACGAAGATAAATCCAAGGGAAAGTTCGTTCATTCGGCCATTGCAACGGGATGCACGAGTTGCCACGAGATCCGGACCGTCAAAGATGTCACTCACGTGAAATTGATCACGTCGACTCCGGCAGCCCTCTGTATCACCTGCCACGCCGATAAGAATGCGGCGGATATAAAAGGTACGGTACATCCTCCGGCGGTGCGCGACTGCTTGAAGTGCCACGACCCGCATCAATCGGATAATAAGAATCAGCTTTTGAAGCCGGAGTCGGGCGATGCCAAAGAGAATCTCTGCCTAAGTTGCCACAATACCGGGTTGAACGTTCCTGAGAAGGGCAGCCGGCACGCTGCTCTCGACATGGGATGCGACGCCTGCCACGTTACGCACAAGACGGGCGAGGTGGGCAAGATTGAATTTGACTTCCACCTCACCAAGGCGCCGCCGGCGCTGTGCCTGGATTGCCATGACGCAAAAGATGCCGCTTTGCAAAAGGCGCACCAGGGGCAGCCGTTCGCCACGGCAAATTGCGTAAGCTGCCATGACCCGCACCAATCGGCGAGTCCGAAGTTGATGGCGCAGTTTTTGCATCCGCCCTTCGCGGATAAGCAGTGCGACACGTGCCACGCTCCGGCGAAAGATGGGAAAGTGGTGCTGACCCAGCCCGATGCCAAGTCTTTATGCGTGACTTGCCACTCCGATAAAGCTGAGCTGATCGAGAAGGCGAAAGTGCAGCATCCGGGAGCGGCGGGAGATTGCACCGATTGCCACAGCCCGCACGCCAGTCGGCAACCGGGGCTTCCGAAAACGAATGCGGTTGATATCTGTCTGGGTTGCCACAGCGACCAGGCGGAACAGTCCAAGAAGCATGTGCTGCATCAGCCGGCGTTTGTTCAGGGTTGCGCGACCTGCCATACACCGCACGGCGGTGAGAACGATCATCTGCTGCGGGCCAAGGGCAATCCGCTGTGCCTGGAGTGCCACGGTCCGGATGCGTCTCCGGTGAAGGTTGAAGCCGAGCATCTGGTTACCATCTTCAACGGCCAGGTGAAGCTGCCGGAGGATTATTTCAAGAAACAGAAGCCCCCCATCCTACCGCTGAAATATGGGCTGGGACACCCGGTGGAAAACCATCCTGTGGGCGATGTGATGGACCTGGCCAATATCAGCAAGGTCAAGACTCACATGACTTGTATGAGCTGTCATCAGCCGCACGCGTCGGCGCAGCCGGACCTGCTGGTAAAGGATCAGCAGAACAACATGCAGTTCTGCGATAGCTGCCACAAGAACAGAATCAATATGCGGGATGTAACGATCGGAAATTAGTTAAGGAGAACGAATATGTTCGCGCTTTCATTCAAAGCGGATCGCAAATCGAAGGGCAATGGACTGGCGGCCCTCATCCTCCTGCTGGCTGTGGCTCTGGTTTCGCCCGCGGCGTTCGGCGGCGACAAAAATAAGGATAAGAAGAAGCCAGCAGCCGTCGCAGATAACACCGATCCCATTGCCAAATTGGGGATCGATCCCACTAAGCTGGTTTGGCCGAACCCTCCCAACATCGCGCGCGTGCGCTGGCTGGGCTACTACGCCGGTATGAAGATTGACCGTACCGCCCCGGTGGCCGCCAAGAAAAAACAGGGTTGGATGGATCGGGTGGCCGGCGCGAAGCAGGAAGACAACATCGACAAACTCAAGACCTTCCCTTGGCAATTGATCGGGCCCTACGGCATCGCCATCGACTCAAAAGGGCTGGTCTACGTGGCCGATCAAAAAGTCGGAGCGATCTTCATCTTTAACACTGACACGCACGACGCCACCCTTATTAAGAATGGCTCGGATGCCCATTTTGGCTGGATCAATGGTTTAGCCATCGACGATGCCGACCGGCTTTTTGTCTCCGACGGCAAGATGCGCCGCGTCCTGATTTTCAATCCCAAGCATGAGATCGAGGGCCAGATTGTTGAGGGTTTGGTGGATCCCGTGGGATTGGCCATCGACAACGACAACCGTCTTCTTTATGTGGTCGACGAGCAGCAGGACCAGGTGTTCGTGTATGACGCGGATACGCTGAAACTGATGCGCAAGATCGGGACCGCGGTCACTCCCGCCAAGAAACACACGTTGACCACTCCCGGCGACTTCTCTGCGCCCACCAATGTTGCGGTCGATGCCGACGGCAATGTCTATGTCACCGATACCCTGAACAGCCGGGTTGAGATCTTCGATGCGGACGGTCATTTCATCAGCACTTTTGGCAAACCGGGCGATGGTCCGGGATACTTCTTCAAACCCAAAGGCATCGCGGTCGATTGCGACGGACACATCTGGGTGGCCGACCAGTTTCAGGACCGCGTGCAGGTGTACAACCGCGATGGGCAGTTGCTGACCTACATTGGCGACACCCATGCCAATAGTCCCGGCCAGTTCAAGGCGCTGGTGGGGATTGCCATCGACAAACAGAATCGGGTTTTCACCACCGAACAGTATCCGGGACGCATGCAGATGTTCCGCTATATAACCGATGCTGAGGCCGATGCCGAGAGGTCTCGGCGCACCACGGAACTGGCCAATGCGGCCGAGGCGCGGCGGCAGGCGGCAAGCAATGGCGCGCCGACGCCAGCGGCGGCATCTACTTCGGCTGCTGCGCCGGCGACGAAACCCACCGCACTTCCCGCAGCCAAGCCGGCCGAGCCTGTTTCTCCGAAAGCTTCTACTCCGGCTCCCAACTAGGCTAGCCGCATCACAGCGGCCAAAGCCGGACGGATTCAAGGGACCACTGAGGGGCGCGGCTGCGGTCGCGCCCTCATACGGTTCGAAAGCCTAAAAGCCACCGCGGCCACCCAAAGTCACAGCTTTTCAGTAAACTTCTCAGCCGTCCTCATCCCGTTCCATATGAAAATTCCAGCTTTAGGGACACTCTCTGGAACGATCTGCTCCGCAAGTATTGCAAAACACAGCATCTGCCGTTCGTATTTGCATGGGTGTTTTCACCAACCCCATTGTGGGAGAAGGCCCACTATTGCGTTTTGCATGACTTTGGTAACCTTACCCTTTTGTCTCTAGATTATTAATAACTCCTTAATCTTCAATTACTTGCGTAACTTCCTCGGAACCAGTGGAATGTCACTCACTTCGGTGAGGCTCGTGCATTAGTACTGGCGGAGATTCAAAGAACTATGGCAAAGGATCTCGAGACTTCCGGAAAAGCAGCAAAGAGTAAACGGTAGAAGTAAAGCTTTACAAGCATTGATAAATCCTTAAGGAGAAATAGAATGAAGAAGACTCTTTTAGTCATGCTGATGGTCCTGGCCGTAGCCGCTTTTGCTGCCGCCCAGATCGGTCCGCCGACGTTCTAACGTCTTGGGCGCCCATCTTAACTACGGCCGTGGCTGCGCAGGCTGCCATGCACCCCACAACGGCGCGTCCGGCAACGGCGCCAATCAATCCGGTAACCTGACCGGCGGCACCTCGATTTTGTGGGGCCAGGATGTAGGCGCATTGTTCGGCAAAGTCATCGTGACCGGCAGCACCAACGGCACCACGGGCTACACAGAAACTCTGCCAGCCACCATGGCTGCTGGAACCCCCGACGTGAACGGCCTGCTGACCTGCCTGAGCTGCCATGACGGCAACTATGCCGAAGGCGCCATGATGAAAGATGCAGTCTACGAGACGCTGCCAAGCACCTACGGAACCTACAACACGATTCCTACCCTGTTGGGCAAGGGAGCCAATGTTGAAGGTTACCTCTCGACCCACCCGGTGGGCTTGAACGCCACGATCGGTTGCGGCGGACAGTGGAATTGGGATTGCACCATCTCGGCGACCGGAACGATCCAGATGACCGGCCCGAATTCCTCCGCGTTTGTGACCAATTACGGCTTCTTCGTCTCCCCCGGAACGTGGAACAGCACGCCCGTGGTTATGTGCACGACCTGCCACAACCAGCACCTGATGAACGTGGTCAATGTGCAAGACACAGTCTTCGGTACGAAGGTCAGCGGCTTGCCACAGGGCTACTACAAGACGATGTTCTTCGTGATCGGCCCCTATAACCCGGGCAGCGGCACGAGCGGATCGAACCAGACCGCGCAATTCTGCCGTCAATGCCACGGTGGAGAAGCGAACGAGTCGAATGGAACCTACCTGATTCCGACGACTTTCTAAGCTAGCGACGGTAACGTTGGTGGCAACAACCGAGGGGAGAGAGAATCTCCCCTCTTTTTTTGACCAGAGGATGGACTTATGAAGCGCAAATTCTCAATACACAACCTGAATCGGCGCCGCGCGCATGTCGTCGTTGTCCTCCGCGATGACCACGCGGCGGCTTCTGGTCTCTGACATGAAGGATCCTCCTACGAATTCGGTTTGCACGCGCTCTACCACCTTTCGCTACCAAGCCTACAACATGAAGCCGCCGTGTCCACGGAGCATTTCGCCCCTCCCGTCCCGAGGTTTGGCCCGATCCAGAGTTTGTGGGGCCGTTGCGGGTTCACCGTCGGAGAATCGGCCGCGCGGCCCGTCGCGGAGAGCCAGTTTGCCGAGATCGCGCAAGAATCGCACTCCTGTGGCAGAGGGTGGTCAGCCGACTTCATGGCATTATCGCGGTCATCGATGGGGCGAAACCCAAGAAACGATCGACTTGCGGGCCGTGCCCGCGCCGCGCGACCGACTGGCCCGCCCAGGAGTGGTCAGGTTGACCAGCCCTGGTCGGGCGCAACCGGAGCTTCGGCTCGACCCTGGCTCGCGCCCCTCTGTGCCTTCCTCGCGCTGCTGGTGCTCTACGCGACCACCCTGGCTCCCACCGTCGGAGGCGGTGACAGTGGCGAGTTGACGGCTGCCGCGGTCACCGGCGGCGTGCCCCATCCCCCGGGCTATCCAGTTTTTGCGCTGCTGGCCCGGCTGTTCGCGGCCCTGCCCTTCGGCCCATCCATCGCCTGGCGCGTGAACCTGCTTTCCGCCGTGTCCACGGCGGCAGCGACCGGCTTGCTCTGCGCGACCGTCCAGTTGTGGACTGCAACCGCTGCGGTAGGCTTGCTTGCGGCGGGGCTCTTTGGCACCGACCCCCTGGT
>CAVQCP010000021.1:0-39478 GCA_963710965.1 uncultured Acidobacteriaceae bacterium
AGACAATGCCTCCGCGACTGGCTGAGCCGGGGAGTGTACGACGGCTATGCCGTGGAATACCTGACCGGCACGTTGCCGGGGCTGTGGTACAGTTCTAACGACCTTTCCATCTTCCGGCCCTCCGCCAACCTCCGACGTCAGAATGAACTTATGAAACTATGCCGGCCCATTGTTGCCCTTGCCATCCTGTGCTTTCTTGCTGCTCCGATTCAAGCGTCTGACAAGACTGTGACGCTCCGTTCTCTGCTTCAAGAAATGGCGGACCGAGACCGTTTGCCACAACTGGCGGTTTTATCCTATGTGGCCGGTCAGGCCAGCAGCTATGACCGTGCGTCCGTTGCGCCGGACAAGCCAGGCTGGTTTGCCAATCATGACTTTGGAATGTACGTCCGCGCTGAGACCAACCGGATGCGGACGGAATATGTCATGATGGACGTGAATGGCCCCGGGGCAATCACCCGCTGGTGGGAAGGCGATCACGCCGACAGACGCCGTGATCCGCATTTATCTGGATGGAGCTGATAAGCCAACGATTGAAGAGAACATTCTCGACCTCCTGAGCGGCACTGGACAAATCAAGCCGCCGCTCGCGTCGGTTCAGTCGCTCGGACTGAATTGCTACTTTCCCATCCCTTACGCCAAACATTGCAAGGTGACGTATGACAAACCCGGCGAACACCATTGGTACAACATCGGTTATCGCACCTATCCTCCCGGCACGAAGGCAACCAGTTATTCGACGGCTGAATTGGGCGCCGCCTCGGATGAACTGACGCGCGTCCAGCACGAACTGTCTGAACCCAATCGAGTCTCTGGCGCCCTCGCTGGCATCATTCCCGCCCAAAGCCGTATATTGGAACCTCAAGCCACGTTGGAATCCACAGCGGTCGGTCCGGCGGCAATCCGCGAGTTGTCGGTGAGCCAACTCCTGCGGACAGGATTACTACCAGTTCCAGGATTTTGAAGCCAACGCCTGGTACCGCGCCAACACGGGCAGCACGGGGTATCCGCTTTTTTGCAACGACCCCTATGCCTTTCACGTCCTGAAGAGTCCTGCGTCGGGCGGCTCCTGCGGTTCAAGCAGCTACAACACCGGCAATTCGAACTTCATGTATTTCGACAGCGCGCCTCTGAGCAAGTCCTGGCAGGTAGGCACAACCCCTGTAACCATCGACGAGGACGATGGCAAAGGCCCGAACACCACCGACTTAGGAACCTGTAGTTGGAATCCGGGTTTCGGAACCACCGGCGCCCCCAGCGACTACACGCTTTCCAGCAACCCAACCGGCACTCCGTTCAGCTACAGCTATACCAACACCGCGATTTCATCGGCGGGACGCACCGGTCAACCAACCCCCGCGACTATTCCCGAAACTCTGCCAACTTATAGCTACGGCAACACCGCCTTCTAGCGGCTAAGTTCGAAACGATCTCCGCCCCTACTCTTCGCGTCGACTGCATGCGACGCTGAGATACGGGCGGTTTTTTCTTGTGTCCTCCTGATTTCTGTTGGAGTTTTACCTCATTACGGTATCGAAGCCAAGTTGGAAGAGAAGGCGTAAGCCAATTTCCTCGGCCAGTGGTTTGGTGCCGGTGGAGTTGGCGGCCAGGAAATCGCCTAAGCAGCAGGAACCGAGTTGTGGGCTGGCCGTGGTGCTGCCGGGCGGGCGCCGGATCGAAGTGCATCCTGATTTTGATACGAGTACGTTCGAACGCCTGGTGGGCATCCTGGAGCGGGCGTAAGCCGTGTTTCGACTGGGCCCAGCTACACGGATCTATCTGGCCGCCGGGGTCGCCGACATGCGCAAGGGGTTCGAAGGGCCGTACGGTCTGGTCCGGGATCGTCTGTCGTGTGAGCCTCTGAGCGGGCACTTGTTCTGGCTCTGCAACGGCCAGCACAATCGGTTGAAGGTCCTCCTCTGGGATGGGACTGGACTCTGAGTCTGCGCCAAAAAATTGGAGAAGGGGCGATGAACGCTCTGTTACAAACTATACTTGCACCACGGACTGCCAGACTGCCGGACATAGTCGTCACCTCAAAGAGATCTCGGTGCCGATTTCATAAGAGGCTTCTAATAGGCTGGCCCGAGTTACTCCAACGTCCGCAATCGCAGCAGTAATCGCATTAGTAACCTTGGCCGGACTCCGCTGTTCTACCACCCTTCGCTTCATAGCCCTACGTGCGACCTGTTTGACAGATACCGATTGAAGTTCCATGTAATACGACCGATGCTAACCGTAGGGGTTCTCTGGGAAGTTAGTATTAGTCGACCACGGTAACAGCGGTCGGGAGTTCTCTGCAGCCTCTGCAGCACGGAATGACCTCGTTCAACGAAATCGGTTTCCACAATCTCGCTGGCCGCGGTCGGGTTATACGATTGGCCGACACTTGCTGCGGTCGCCTTCATACTTCTTCCGAAGAGGGGAATCAGCCGTGCCAGTAACTCTCGAGCAGAACGAGAACCTTTGCCTGCTCCGTCTGGAGGGTGAGATCGACATTACTTCAGCGACCGAGCTAAAGATGCTTTTGCTCCAGGGGCTGGCGTCTGGACGAGAGCTGCGCGTGGACCTGGAAAGGGCGACCGACCTCGACGTTACCGCCATGCAGTTGCTTTGGGCCGCCGAGCGCGAAGCCCGAAGATTGCGAACGGGAATAACCCTGACCGGGCGGGTACCGAAGGAGATCTCATCTGCCGCCGGGGACGCGGGATTCGAAAGCTTTCCGGTCCCCGAGAACCCGAACTTGGAAACTGACGTTGGTAAATGGCGTTAAGCGATGAAGTTAGTAGTTGAGATTAGTCAATGGAGCACAGTTGACGCAGACGATTGACAAATATAAGCAGGCCTTCCAGGAAGAAGCTCGCGAGATACTCGTGGAGCTGGAATCGTCACTCCTGGAGCTTAACGAGAATCGCGGCGACAAAGAACTTGTGGCTCGCGCCTTCCGCGCCCTGCACACCATTAAGGGCTCGGGGGCGATGTTCGGTTTTGACGAACTGGCCGCCTTCACGCACAAGCTCGAAAACGCCTTCGACGAAGTTCGCAACGGGCGCCTCAGTGTCACCTCCGAACTGGTGGACCTCTCCTTATCGGCGCTCGATCAGATCAAAGCCATGCTGGAGGAGTCCGCCGGACGTGGGGCGGCGAACCGCGAGACCTCCGCTGAGATTTTGGCGAAGGTGCAGCAGTTGACCGCGAAGCCGGAAAACCGCCCCGCCGAGGCGTCACCATCCCCACCCTTGGCCTCCCCGGCGGTCGAAAATGGAACCATCCGGGACTGGCGCGTTTGCTTTAGCCCAGGAGCCGATCTCCTGCGCAGCGGCGCGAATCCACTGCTGCTGTTGCGCGAGCTAAAGCAACTTGGAAGCCTTCGAACTACTGCCAACATGGCGGCGATTCCGCCGCTCGGTGAACTCGATCCTGAGCGCTGCTACATCGCCTGGGACATGGTTCTGACCACGCCGGCTACGCGCGAGGCGATCTCTGATGTCTTCATCTTCGTGGCGGATAGTTGTGAACTGACGATCGAACCGATTGTCCAACCGACAATTGAGCCGGCGGCCGAGTCTGCGATCGAACCGGGAACTGAGCCAGCCGTGGTTGAGCCAGCCAGGGAACCGACCACCGTCCCGGCCGCGAGCCCCGGCTCCGCGGAGTCAAATGCGCCCGAAAAGAAATTTCCGCCCTGGGGACGCCGTGCCTCCGATACGCCCGACAACGCGTCGAGCATTCGCGTTCCGTCCGTAAAGCTGGATCAGTTCGTCAACCTGGTGGGCGAATTGGTTACGGTGCAAGCGCGCCTGATGGAAGTCGCCGCGCGCCGCGAGGATCCGGAGGTAGTGGCGGTGGCGGAAGAAGTCGAGCGGCTGACAGTGGCGCTGCGCGAGAACTCGATCAGCATCCGCATGCTGCCGATACGAGGCACCTTCGAACGCTTCCGCCGCCTGGTCCACGACCTGGCGCGGGATTTGCACAAGGAGGTCGAACTCACCCTTGAGGGTGCCGATACGGAACTGGACAAGAGCGTGATCGATCAGTTGAACGATCCGCTGATGCACCTCATCCGCAACAGCATGGATCACGGCATCGAACCGGCCGAGGCCCGCCTCGCCGCCAAGAAACGCTCCGGCGCTACTATCCATCTTTCGGCGCGGCACTCGGGCGCCAGTGTGCTGATCAGTGTTGCCGACGACGGAGGCGGGATCAATGCGGCGGCGGTGCGCGAGCGCGCCATCGAAAAAGGCCTGGTGGCGGCGGACGCCCAACTTACCGAGGCCCAGATCTTCGCTTTCATCCTGGCGCCCGGCTTCTCGACGGCGCGGCAGGTCACAGATGTATCCGGCCGGGGAGTGGGGATGGACGTGGTCCGCCGCAAAGTGGATGCGCTGCGCGGGACCATCGAGATCGCCAGCAAACCGGGAAGCGGAACCAGCGTCACGCTGCGCCTGCCCCTGACCCTGGCCATCATCGATGGGCTCCTGGTGCGGGTCGGGCAGGCCTATTTTGTGCTGCCGCTGGCGTCCACGTTGGAATGCATCGAGCTGACGCGGCAGGACATCGAGCAGGCCAACGGCAAGCATGTGGCCAACGTGCGCGGGGAGATCATCCCCTACATCCGGCTGCGGGAATACTTCAACTTGCCGATAGAGCATCTGGAGCGGGAACAAATCATGATGGCCGAGACCGAAGAGGGGCGCTACGGTTTCGTCGTCGATCAGGTGCTCGGAGACCATCAGACGGTCATCAAGAATTTGGGCCGGTTTTACCGGCACGTCGACCTGGTCTCGGGGGCGACCATTCTTGGCGACGGAACCGTGGCGTTGATTCTGGATCCTCAGCGGCTGGTGCGGGACGCGCTCCAGACCATGGCCGTGGGCAAGCGGCGGCTGGGCAAGCGCGCGGACGCGCGCGGAAGCGCCCGCGCCCAGGTTGCCTCTCGGTCGAACGCCGGCGCGGCCAAGGTGCTGGCGGAGAGCGCGGCGGCGGGAGACGGAGCGAGCCCTTGAAGTCCTCAGGAAGTTTCGCCGGTGCTGCGGAGCACTGCCAGCGCTATTCAGCAACCCTCGAACTCACTGTGTCAGGTTACTGGCAAGGTCGGGAAGCGTCCCAGAGCACCGGGCGAACGAATTCAAATCTAAAAGGAGCTGGAAGTTATGCCAACAAAAGTCGTACACCAGGGACGAAGGTTGCAAGGTGAAAGTGCAGGCAATGGCGGGAACGGACAAGGCGGCGCCCAAAAGTCGGGAGACGCTAAGATGCAGCTCGTTTCTCAAGAGATCATGCGGCTGGCGGACGCGTCCCGGGATGGCCGCCTCAGCGAGCGCGGCCGGCCGGATCAGTTTGACGGGGTCCATCGCGAAATCGTGCAAGGGGTCAACGAAATGCTGGACGCCATTCTGCTGCCGATTGGGGAAGGCAACCGCATTCTGGCCCAGATCTCGAACGGCAAGATCGACGAACTGATTGCTCAGACCTACAAGGGCGACCACGAGAAGATGAAGCAGGCGGTCAACAATGTCGCCATTGTCGTGCAGGGCCTGCAGAAGGAAATGGCACGCTTGACCGAGGCTTCGAAGGACGGGCAACTTTCCGACCGCGGCAAACCGGAGCAGTTTCAAGGCGCCTACGCTGAGATTGTGCGCGGCGTCAACATCATGCTGGACGCGATTCTTCTGCCGATTGGAGAAGGCAACCGAATTCTCACTCAGGTCTCGAACGGCAAGATCGACGAACTGATTGCCCAGACCTATAAGGGCGACCACGAGAAGATGAAGCAGGCGATCAACAACATCGCCGTCGTCCTGCAGGGTCTGCAAAAGGAAATGGCTCGCCTCACCGACGCTTCGAAAGAAGGGCAACTCTCGGACCGGGGCAAACCGGAGCAGTTTCAAGGCGCCTACGCTGAGATTGTGCGCGGCGTCAACATCATGCTGGATGCCATCCTTCTTCCGATTGGGGAAGGCAACCGAATTCTCACTCAGGTCTCGAATGGCAAGATCGACGAACTGATTGCCCAGACCTATAAGGGCGACCACGAGAAGATGAAGCAGGCGATCAATAACATCGCCGTCGTCCTGCAAGGTCTGCAGAAGGAAATGGCTCGCCTCACCGACGCTTCGAAAGAAGGGCAACTCTCGGACCGGGGCAAGCCGGAGCAGTTTCAAGGCGCCTACGCTGAGATTGTGCGCGGCGTCAACATCATGCTGGATGCCATCCTTCTTCCGATTGGGGAGGGCAACCGAATTCTCACTCAGGTCTCGAACGGCAAGATCGACGAACTGATTGCCCAGACCTATAAAGGCGACCACGAGAAGATGAAGCAGGCGATCAATAACATCGCCGTCGTCCTGCAGGGTCTGCAAAAGGAATTGGCGCGGCTGACCGACGCTTCGAACGCCGGGCAATTGTCCGAGCGCGGGAAGCACGATCAGTTCCGCGGCGCTTACAGCGAGATTGTGCGCGGCGTCAACTCCGTCCTCGATGCGGTGATTACTCCACTCAACTTCACCGCGGGTTACATCGACCGCATCAGCAAGGGCGACATCCCGCCGCAGATCACCGACACCTACCATGGCGACTTCAACCTGATTAAGGACAACCTGAACGCGCTGATCGCAGCCATGGGCGAAATCACCGATGCCGCCGATGAGATGGCGAGTGGCAACCTGACCGTAGCCCTGCGGGAACGCTCGCCGCAGGACAAACTCATGCAGGCGCTGAGCGCCATGGTGGCCGGCATCACGCGGGTGGTCTCGGATATCCGGGGGATTGCTGGCGAGGTCGCGTCGGCCAGCCAGGCCATCAGCACGACATCGATTGAAGTCTCGAAGGGCGCCAGTTCGCAGGCGGCGTCGGCCGAGGAAGCTTCGTCGTCGATGGAGGAGATGGTTTCGAACATCAAGCAGAATGCCGACAGCGCGCAGCAAACCGACAAGATCGCCAACAAGTCGGCGGCGGACGCGCAGGAAAGCGGCAAATCGGTGGTGGAAGCGGTCGCAGCCATGAAAGAAATTGCCAGCCGGGTCTCGATCATCGAGGAGATCGCCCGCCAGACCAACCTGCTGGCCCTGAACGCGGCCATCGAAGCGGCGCGCGCCGGGGAACATGGCAAAGGGTTTGCCGTGGTCGCCGCCGAAGTCCGCAAACTCGCCGAGCGCAGCCAGAAGGCGGCTGGCGAGATCAACCAGCTCTCGGGCACAACCGTGAAGGTCTCGGAACGAGCGGGGGAAATGCTCCAGAAACTTGTGCCCGATATCCAGCGGACGGCGGAACTCGTGCAAGAAATCGCGGCCGCCAGCAAGGAACAGGATACGGGAGCGGAACAGATCAACAAGGCGCTGGTGCAGTTGGAGAAAGTCATTCAGCAGAACGCTTCGGCATCCGAAGAGATGGCTTCGACGACCGAGGAACTGACCAGCCAGTCCGAACAACTGGTGAGCGCGCTGGGCTTTTTCCGCACCGGAGAGGACAGCCATGTTGCGTCTGTGCGCAGCGTGGCAGCCAAACCGGCCCGGCACGTCGAGGCCGCTCCCCCCAAGACTGCCAAGCCGGCCGGCCACGCTGCCCCAGCGAAAGCGATGGCGGCCAGAGCCGGGGCCGGAGTCAATCTCAAACTCAAGGACAAAGACAAGGAGAAGGCCGATGATCTCGACAAGGAATTCGAGCGTTACTAACCGGCACATTTTCCAGCGCGCGCCGCGGTCGGCGCGCGGGTGCCCGCATCGAGCGAAAGGAGTTGGACTATGAGCGTTAGCGAAATCACGGAGACTCGGCAGTATCTCACCTTCAAACTAGGCAACGAAATTTTCGCGACCGACGTCGCGAAAGTGCGGGAGGTGCTGGATTTCACCACCATCACCGAAATTCCCAGGACTCCCGACTTCATGAGCGGCGTCATCAACCTGCGGGGCACTGTCGTCCCGGTGGTCGAT
Organism: uncultured Acidobacteriaceae bacterium; assembly: GCA_963710965.1. Taxonomy (GTDB): domain Bacteria; phylum Acidobacteriota; class Terriglobia; order Terriglobales; family Acidobacteriaceae; genus Sulfotelmatobacter. Next base: position 7,932 of record CAVQCP010000021.1, read on the forward strand.
CTGCGTCTCTGTCTGGAGATGTCGAAAATCGAGAAGACCAGGAACACCTGCATTGTCGTGGTCGAGGTGGTGCTGGACAACGAATCCACCGTGATTGGGGTACTGGCCGATTCGGTGGAGGAAGTGATCGATCTGGAGCCTGAACATATTCAGCCGCCCCCGCGAATCGGAACTCACATCCGAACCGATTTCATCAAGGGCATGGGAAAACGCGATGCCCAGTTTGTCATGATCCTGGACATCGACCGCGTCTTCTCGGCCGAGGAACTGGCTGCGGTGAGCCAGCCGGAAAATGGCAAAGCAATGGCGGAGGCGGCAAGTTGACGGCGGAGGGGCGGGGCGCGAGGCGCGTCCCGCTCGTCCATGTTTCCTGCCGCTATGTTTCCTGCCGGTTATGAGCGCTCACGACGAAAGCATCTCCAACACGGATTTTGCCCGGCTGCGCAGCTTGATCTGCGAGCAGTCGGGCATCAACTTGAATGCGGACAAGAAGACGATGCTCGAGCTGCGGGTCAAGCGGCGCTTGCGCAGCCTGCATCTCGACTCCTTCGGCGAATACTGCGACTATCTGTTTGGGCCCGGTGGGTTGAAAGAAGAGATTGTTCATCTTTTGGACGCGGTCTCGACCAACAAGACTGACTTTTTCCGGGAGCCGGAGCATTTTGAGTTTCTGGCGCAAAATGCGATCCCGGAACTCATGACGCGCAATGCCAGCGGACGGCCGTTGCTGGTCTGGAGCGCCGGCTGCTCCACCGGCGAGGAGCCTTACACGCTGGCGATCGTGCTCAGTGAGTGTATCGCCGCAAACCCGGGCTTCTGCTTCCGCGTGCTCGCCACCGATCTGTCGACTACCGTGCTGGACAAAGCCAGCCGTGGTGTTTTCAGCCGCGAAGTGGTGCGTCCGGTGTCGGCCGACCTGCAGCGCAAGTACTTCCTGCGCAGCCGCGATCGCGCCTCCAATTTGGTGCGCGTGGTTCCGGAATTGCGAAAGCTGGTGGAATTCCGGCGCTTGAACTTCATGGATAGAGACTTCGGCCTTCCCCAAAAGGCGGACGTGATCTTCTGCCGCAATGTGCTCATCTACTTCGATCGGGCCACCCAGGAAAAGATCATGCAAAAGCTCGCCCATCAACTGGTGCCCGCGGGGTACGCCTTCGTCGGGCACTCCGAGGCCCTGCACGATATGGATCTTCCTCTGGTGCCGGTGGCGCCGGCGCTCTACAGGAAAGCCAATGGCCGAAATTGACAGCGAGCTGGCGGAGGTTTATCTGCATCCTGGGGAGTCGTACTTCGCCCGCCAACCGGCGCTGATCCGGACGATTCTCGGCTCCTGCGTGGGCGCCACGTTCTGGAGCGCGCGGCTCGGCGTTGGCGCCCTCACCCATTCCCAGTTGCCACGGTGCCCGGTGAACGCCGCTGGGTTAACTGTGGCGGAGGGCCGCCGTTACGTCGATTTCGCCATTCGCGATGTCGCCCGCCAGTTTGACGCGCTCGACGTCCGGCGCTCGGAAGTGCAGGTCAAACTGTTTGGCGGCGCCGATGTATTGCTGGTGGGGAGTGCGGCGATCTCGAAACCGACCGTAGGAAAAATGAATTGTGAAGCGGCCGTGGAGGTTTTGCGGATCGAAGGTTTTCAGGTGGTCGCGTCGAGCCTGGGAGGTACGGCAGGCCTGAACATACGGCTCGATACCAGGACCGGAGAAGTGCGGCTCCGCCGACTGGGCTGAGCCCGGCCATTGGACCTGCGAAGCCTGAGGAATTGGTCAGGGGACGACGGCATCACAGGATTGAGCTTATGAGTACACCCAAAATTCGGGTTCTGATCGTGGACGACTCGGCCGTGGTGCGCCAGACTCTGAGCGATGTGCTCTCGTCGGACCCGGAAATTGAGATTATGGGGACCGCTGGCGATCCCTTCGTGGCGGCGGAGCGGATCGGTGAAGAAGTCCCGGACGTTATCACTTTGGACATCGAGATGCCGCGCATGGACGGGCTGACGTTCCTGCAGAAGATCATGGCCCAGCACCCGATCCCGGTGGTGATCTGTTCGAGCCTAGCCGAGGAGGGGGCGCAAAGCGCACTCCGGGCGATGGAGTATGGAGCAGTCGATATCATCACCAAGCCACGCCTCGGCAGCAAACAGTTTCTGGAGGAGTCACGGACCATTATCTGCCAGGTCGTCAAGGCGGCGGCGGCGGCGCGGATGCGGCCAATTCAGCCTCGCCGCGTCGTCGAGCCCAAGCTGACGGCGGACGCTATTCTGTCCCCGGCGACACACGCCATGGCCGAGACCACGGAGAAGGTGGTCGTGATCGGCGCCTCGACCGGAGGAACGGAAGCGCTAAAGATCGTGTTGGAGACACTTCCCGCTGATTGCCCGGGCATCGTCATCGTACAACATATGCCGGAGCTGTTTACCAGAGCCTTCGCCGACCGCCTGGATACATTGTGCAAAATTACCGTGAAGGAAGCGGCGTCGAACGACACCGTGATCCGCGGTAGGGCGCTGATTGCACCGGGCAACCACCACCTGTTGCTCAAGCGGAGCGGTGCCCGTTATTACGTCGACATCAAAGAGGGGCCGCTGGTTTGCCGTCACCGTCCGTCGGCGGATGTGTTGTTTCGTTCCGCCGCGCGCTACGCTGGGCAGAATGCCGTAGGTGTGATTCTGACCGGCATGGGCGATGACGGCGCCCGCGGCATGCTGGAAATGAAACAAGCGGGAGCGACGACCATTGCCCAGGATGAGGCTACCTGCGTGGTCTTCGGAATGCCGAATGAGGCCATTAAGAGGAATGCGGTCGACAGGATTCTGCCCCTCGAGGCCGTGGCCGGGGCCATCCTCGTGCACGCACGCTGAGCAGACTGAATCGCGATGAGTGCTGGAACCAAAGCGGAAGTTGTCTTCACCCTGGAGCAGGCCACGGGTGAGTTGCAAGCCCTCGCCCTCACCACCGAGACCGAGATCAGATCGGTGGCGCGGGTATTTGAGAACCTAGCCGGGCAAAGCGACGCGATCCTCACTCTGGCGGCAGCCGTTGTCCAATGCGTGGACAACGAGCGTGTCAGTTCAGTTTTGCCTAAAGTACAAACCCTGGGCGCTGCCGCGAAGCGCTTTATCGGAGACCGGCTGCAAGCCACCACCGGAATCCTGGAGACGGTGACCGCCGAAGTCAAGCTGCTGCATCAACTGTCTCTGGTCGCTCGCGGCCAGGAAGCGATCGCCTTTGAGATCAAAACGCTGAGCGTGCTTACCAATATTGAGGTGGCTCATTTGGGCGCGGTGGGCATCGGCTTCCACTACCTGGCCAACGAGTTAGCCGAATTTTCCAAGTCGGTGACCAGGGATACCCAGGAACTGGCCCGCCGCACCGCGGGCCGGAAGAGAGCGCTTGAAGAGACCCGCTCCGTGCTCTCGGCCGAACTCCCACGGCAGCGGGAGGAACTGGCTCGCATCGAGCTTGACTTGAGCAAAGCTTTGGCGGTTGTCGACTCCAGCCTGACCCAACTCTCCCAAACGCCCGCGCGATTCAAGCTGTGCGTGGAGGACATCGCGCGGCAGATTGCGGGGGTCGTGGCCGCCATCCAGGCGCACGACATCACACGCCAACAAATCGAACATGTGGAGGAGGCGTTCGCGCTCATTGCCGTCAGAATGCGCGGCGCCGGTAACTTGGAGTCCGGCTACTCGGAATATGAAAACGCTCGGGATCTGCCTCAGGCGTACGCTGGCCTCACGATTCAGAACTATCAACTGCGCGCCATCAGGGAAACCGTCGCCAGCTGGGCGTCGCAAATTCGGACGTGCCTGAGCGGCATCATGCGAGTGAGCACCTCCGAAGTAGTCGGAATCGGCCCGGTGGTACTGGAGCAGGAGCGGGAGGTTTCGTCGCAGCTTGCGCAAATCGACCGGCTCGAAAGCGAAAGTCAGGCCTACAGCAGGAGAATCCAGAGCAACCTCGGCGGGCTCTCCAACTTGACGCAATTGGTGAGTGAACATCTGCAAAGGTCGAAGTCTATACGCAACCGACTGCGGTTGCTGACTCTCAACTCAATTGTTGAGGCCAGCCGTTTAGGCGCTAAGGCCGCCACGATATTGGCGATCGCAACCTGTATAAAGGCAGTTTCCGCGGAGTGGAACCAAATCACCGAGCAATCCGGACAAGCCCTGCAGGGGATTTTGAACGTTGTGAAGCAGACGAACGAAGTTATGAAGGCTTTTTCCGAAAGCAGCAACGAGACGTTGAGCGCAGCGCAAGCGCAAACCCGGGGCTGCCTTGATGATCTGCGAGCGGCTGCGTCGTCCGCGGCCGGGCAGGCTCATGGAATGAAAGAGGCTACCGAGAAGATGCAGGCGAAAATAGCGGAAGTCGGCAACACCGGCGATCTTATCGAGGCCGGCTGCGGCCGTATCGAATGCGTGCTCAGCGGAATCGAAGGGATCAAGCGCCAGTTGGAGATCGATCACCCGGAAACGAAGAACTACGACCGGTCGAAAGTGGAACAGTTATTCGGGGCGTCGTACACCACAGAGATGGAGCGCGACGTTCTGCGCGCGGCTCTGGGTGGGAAGGCGCTGCCGGTGACGCAGCAGACTTTCGCGGGAAACAGCGTCGAACTGTTTTGACTTTGACGTTTTGAGTCTGCACTTGTGAGTTTGGAGCTGTTCGAAAATCAACTGAGTGTCGGCACCATTAGGCACGAGTCAGGCGACACGAGGACAAAGCGATGAAACGAATCTTAACCGTGGATGACTCGGCCAGCATTCGGCAGATGGTGGGTTTTACGTTGCGCAGTGCGGGCTACGAGGTGGTCGAGGCGGTCGATGGCAAAGACGGCCTCGGCAAAGCCAGCGGCGAAAAGTTCGACCTGATCGTCACCGATCTGAACATGCCCAATATGGATGGCACGCAGATGATCGCCGCCGTCCGCAAGCTGCCCGCATGTGCCTTCGTTCCCATTCTCATGCTCACCACCGAATCGCAGGCCGAGAAGAAGGATGCGGCGCGCAAGGCGGGCGCAACCGGCTGGATTGTGAAGCCTTTCAATGCCGAGCAACTGATTGCCGTAATCCAGAAGCTGGTCAAGTAGGGAGGTTGTATCGCCGGTTCCAAACAACTCGCGGCTCCAAAGCGATCCCACAAATTGTTGAAGCGGCAAACGCACGCTGGCGTGGATTCAATCTGTGAACCATGTGTTTGCTCTGACGCTTACATATAGCCAAGGCACAGTGTTCGAGGTTTCCCCCGCTAAAGACGGTGGTTAGAGCGAAACACTCCTCCATACCTCTCTGAATAATGGTGCGGACGGACCCAACCCTTACTTCAGCCTCATTCTTGACAGCACTGACAATCTGTACGGTGTGACCTACGATGGCGGAACTAATAATGTCGGCATGGTCTTCGAAATCACGAATTAGCCTGTTGAATTTCGGACTGTCCTCGCCCAACAGTTGTTCGATTGCCGCCGGAATCGGTCGTTAGTCGTCGTGAGAGCAGATAAATGAACGCCTTTGTGGAAGAATTGCAGAATGGCTTCCAAAGCAGCTTGTCAAAGTTAAGCCACTTCCGCACTTTCTCGGCCGATTTGTCGGCACCTTGGAATTCGATCCCCGTTCGGCCATTATCTACGAGTCCGGTGTCGCCGGACATTTGGCGAAAAATCGCCATGCCACTCATTGAGCAGCGCTGGAATTTAATGTTCTAAACTGTGCGAGATCGTTGTCCGATGGCCAGCCTCAACTGACAGCAACCTCTCATACTAGGCCCGCGCCTGTTTAAAGATTGGGATGTTTGGGTCCGCGTCCTTCCAGAGAGAGAGAAAGTCTTGATACATCTTGCGGGCCATGGCTAAGTCGGCGCGAGACGTTGTTTCGCGCCATCCGAAACATTCTTCTGAATGCCCATGGCAAGTCTTGTTCGCAGAGAAGCCGGTTTTCAAAGCATATGCCCGGGCTTGACCCGGACGTACCAGAGCGCCGAGTGGATAGTTGCCGACGATGCCAGGGTGATCAAGGATTCAACCAAATTCAGGACGCCGAAAACATACTGGCGCAATCGGAGGTCCGCCATCTGTCGATTCCGATGTTTTGGGAAGTCAACTACCAGCTTGCCTTTTTGAGCGGCATTCCCAGAGAGGTCGGACAGGGGGGCAAAGCCGCCGCGGAATTTCAGAAAACTCCTGTTTGTCCGACGAACGCTTCGTAAATGACGACTTTGGCGGTGACGTCGGTCAATTCACTTCTCTGCCATGCCTCCACCTGCTCGCGCATCGGCTCGAAATTGCGTTGCATGCGGTCGGCCCCCACCGCGATGCACTCGATCAGCGAGAGCGATTTCGAGTGCGCGAGCACGGGCGTAAACATACCTGAAACAATGTTTCCAAATTCGAGTCCGCGAAGAGTTAGATTTCCCCGAAGCCGACTTCTGGCTCGAAACAATTTCGGGGAAAGGCCAGGTTCAAGGTTCAAGCACAATCCCAGAAACAAGAAGTCCCACGCATGGCGCATTATTCATGTCCTGCTAAGCCTGCCTCAGCGCAGACCGAGCGTCAGCTTTCTTAAGGCTGACGGTCGCGTTGGTGATGAGTGGTTTGGCCCAGAAGCCGACGCTTAGAACACACGCGAAGGTGAGGTAGAGAAATGCCACTCCAGCGCGGAGGCCGAAGTGGTCCCCGATCCGTCCGATAATCAGCGGTACCACAGCGCCACCCATAATTCCGGTGCTCAAAATTCCGGCGAATGAACCGTGGTGCTCAGCAACGGAGTTGAGCCCCAATGAAACCAGGATCGGCCACATGACGGATGCGAAGAGGCCGATTGCAGGAAAGGCTATGACTGAAACGCTCGCCGGACCGAACAGAGCGGCGGTCAAGCATAGGAGTGCTCCCAGGCAAGTTCCGATCAAGACGTAGCGGCTGTCGAAAATCTTTAAAAGCAACATCCCGATAAAGCAGCCCACAGTGAGTAGTCCCCAAAACCACGACACTGCGGTTGCGCCGGTGGTGTGAGGATCGTAGCTGTGGTATTTCGACAAAAACTCAGAGATCCAATTTGCAGTGCCTTGTTCCGATCCGACATAGGCAAAAACGCAAAGGAAGAAGGCCCAGACCATCGGCTTGCGAAAGAGACTGCCATATGTTTGCAGCGAGCCGGCCTGCTCGTCGGCGGTGAGCTCCACCCGCGGAAACCGGCTGAAGGAAAGTAGCGCCACCATGGATAGGGTAAAAACCGCGAAGATCCAGTACATGGATGCCCAAGGTAGCGCCGGGGGAGTGATTCTGGCCAGAAGGCCGAGCAGCGGATTTCGATTTGTGTGCTTGCTGTCTAAGTTCAGCACCAAATACGAATACATGTATGGACTCAGAAAGGAAGCGCTACCGAACACAAGCTGGGCAAAAGCAGAATTGAATGCAAAGTGCTCTTCGCCTCCGGCAACGCGCAGTAGAGGATTGATCGCGGTTTGCAGCGTAGCCATTGCCGATCCCATTACAAACAGCGAGACCACGGCTACTGCGTAGCTCGGGTGGAAGGCAAAACTCAGCGACCCGGTTGTGCCCACCAGAAATGCCACAATCATCACGGGCTTCTCCCCAAAGCGTTCCACCAGGAAGCCAGCGGGAATCGACAGCACTCCATACGCGATGAAGAATGAGAAGGGAAGGAAGGCCGCGGCAGCCAGACTCACTTTGAAGCTGTTGATGATGTCGGGCACGATCGGACCGAGAATATTGGTCAGCAACGACATCACGAAAAAGGTCAGGAATACGATGGCGACCATGTATCGATTTCTTGGCATGGAGCGAGAGGTCATTCGCTATTCCTTTATTCCTTCGTGGTGACTTTTGAGGCCAATTCAAAACGGCCAGGTTCACGCCCTACCTGAGCAGCTAAAGTCAGAGTGACCATCTGAATCGGCAATATTTCGACGATTGGATGTATCGGCCGCGGCACTGAAGGCAGAAGGCAGCAGCGCGACGCCGCGCCTTCGCCGATTAACTCAGCTCGCCCCCCTTTCCCGCGAATGTCGGCGAAGAGACTCTGGTTCAGTTCTCGTGTTTTGTCTTCTCCGGCAAAGACGAAGACAAAAGTTTCATCGCTGAGCATTTCAAACGGTCCGTGCCGAAATGCCGCGCTGCTCATACCTTCGGCGTGGAAATGGTCGGACTCCTTAATGGTCAAAGCCCCGGTTCCCGCTGCAGCGAGTGATGGTCCGCGGCCGACGAGGAATAGATTTCGAATGCCGTTGAGCATTTGCGCCAGGTCTTGCACATGTGCCTTCCAGTGGACAAGGTAATTCCGAACCGCTTGACCAGCGGCTTCAAGTTCCTGCCGGGTATGTTGCAAATCACGCTCGCACACAACATCGCCAAGCCACTGCAAAGCCATCAACGCCGCCAGGTAGGTCTTGCAGGAAACCGAAAATTCGTCGCCCGCCAGGCTGAGGATGGTTGCGTCGGCTTGCTCGGCTAGAGGACTACCCGGTGTATTCGTAACCGCAATCACCGACGACTTGCCACGATTCATCTCCAGCAGGCGGACAACTTCGGCGCTCTGCCCGGATTGAGACACCGCTACGATCAAAGTCTTTGGATCGAAGAGCCGATTCTGATAGTGCAGAAGTTCGGCAGTCTCTACCATCATGGCGGTAAATCCACGATCAATCAGCTCGATATTGAGGGGATGGAGAGCGTGGAAAGAAGAGCCCATTCCGGTGAGGACGACGGTGTTGAAGTCGCCTTGTTGCAGGCGGCCCGCGAGTCGGTGCAGAGCCTCCGAGACTTCGAGTTCTGCCAGCGTTTCTCCAAGAGCACGCGGTTGATCAAGGATATCGCGAAGGTATGCGCCTTCGACTACGGAGAAATCAGCTCGCACTGGTCCTGTCCTCCGAGCCGAAGCGGTGGTACCAGACTCTAGCCGCTCCGATCAAATTTGAATCATCGCCCAGCGACGCCAACGCTAGTTCTGTTCTATCGAAAGGAACCAGTCGGCAACTGGCGACGATGGTTTTTCGAATTCCTTCCAGAAAGAGGACAGCACTCTTCATCACGCTGCCCCCCAGTACAATGATCTCCGGCACAAACATCGTAACCAGATTCGCCAGGCCAAGGCCGAGGTAGCGCCTTTCATTTTCGACCGCGCGCATTGCCCAATCGTCGTTCTGTTGCGCCAGTTCGCAGATCTTTTTTGCTGTCAGACCGGCGCGGTGGGGATAATCCGGTGGCGCATTCTTCTCCATCCATACAACCATTGCCGGGCCGGCCGCCAAGGATTCCCAACATCCTCGAAAGCCGCAAACACAGAGGGGCCCCGAAGGATCGATGAGATGATGGCCGATCTCGGGATGGGAATGATCCACGCCGCGATAAAGTTGGCCATCGAAAAGAAGACCGGTTCCGATTCCAGTTCCGATCGTCACATAAATTAATTTCTTTCTGTTCCGGCCAGCACCCCACCCGGCTTCTCCGAGAGCAGCAGCGTCGCCATCGTTCTCGATCGCTACTTTTACTTGAAATATATGGCTGAGATCTTTGACCGGATTTTCTCCTTTCCAGTTGGGGAAAAAGTTGACATCGCCGAAGGCGCCCGTCAGAGGATCAACGGGTCCGGTTGACCCGATTCCAATGCCTGTGATTTTAGTGTGCGCGGTGTGAGCCGCTACTCGCAGCAACTGCATGATGTTCCGCAAAGCGTTCGCATAGCCGCCATCGGGGTCGGTCGGGCATTCCATGCGGGCGAATACTTTACCATCGCTATCGATCATCCCCACGGCTATCTTGGTGCCACCAATATCTACTGCTGCAATCAATGGGGTCTCCTGTTTGTTGTCCTTAGTTTGTGAACTATTTCCATTCAACTACCGCACCCTCATAAGCTCCCATGTCGATCTTGAAGGTAGAGCCGGAGACTTGAATTTGGGTCGGTGCTTGCGATGTGATTCTTGCAACCGAATGTAGAATTCCAGCAGCCGTGATGGTCACAGTCTCCGGAGCGGATCCATGATTGGTGATGACCACATACCCGTGACTTCCGCCGCTCAGGGCGCATACTTCCACCGATGGATGGTCACTACGGAACAGAGGCTTGAGTCCTGACCATTTGCGAAAAGCTTCATAGATTCGGTAAGTGTTTTCTGGCTTATCAAACGCTGCCGGCAGATTCGCAAGATAATTTTCCAATGGATACGCGCTCAGCAGTGTCTTCCCGGAGCCCACGGTATTGGCCACAAGCGCGGGCCGGTTGTCCTGATCAACTGCGATGACGATACCGCCATTAACCTCAAGAATCGAACCCCACGAACGCGGCGTCGCGGAAGGGACTGAGTAGTGAAGAGTGTCTCCGACTTTGAGATCGCCGAATGGGGCAACGACCTTCAGAGTGACTTCATCTTTCGGATTCGCATCGACCATTCGCGCTCCAAAGAGCGACTCCATCTCCGGAATGGCGGCATCGGCGGCAACCGATGCATAGAGTGCGCCGCCGTTGCTGACGTATTGCTTGGCTTTCTCCCAGAAGTCCGAGTGCACGTGAACCAGAAAACTATCCGTGCTGGTCAGCGGCGACGGCATCAGCACCATTGGACGCTTTTGCCAGTCGTCGTACTCCCGGGGGAAGTCGGCCTTCATCCCCGCGCGGCGCGCGAGCACAAAGGACGACAACCACGAACCGGTGATCCATAAATTTTCTTCGCTGAAGGTCGGCTGCGATTGGCCCGCCACATTTGCCCCTTCATCGGTCGAGGTGTAAGGAACAACTTCTGGACCGGTTAAGCCGAAGTGAGAGAAATCTCCGTGCGGCTTTGACCACTCGTACGGAACGATAATGCCAGCGTCAGCCGGAGCCGGCTCGATTCCACCTAGATCCAGGCGGCCAACGATATCCTCGAATTCTTTAAACGTTCTTGCGGACGGCCGGTCTTTACCATCCCAGGTAGTCAGGCCGAATTGTGTTTCGTGCGGAGATCGGAGATAAGGCACTTTGTGGAACTGGTCCGGTGCGGCATCCGTATAGCACCAGAGAAGAAATCCATTCGCACCCGCGCCGAGCCCGGAGTAGAGGCTTGCGCGCAGAAACTTTGCGATCTGCTCTGGATCATACTGGGCGGACGAAGCCCCGATCTCTTGCACCATAACCGGCTTGCCTGCACCGCCCGACAATGCGGTCTCGAAAGCTGAGCCGTAGGTGCCGCGCTCGGAGAGCATCGCGTCGGGGAAAAGCTTGGGCGCGTAAATGGAATAAGGATGAACGCTAAAGAAGTCCGCCTCTTCGCTAAGATTGTCTGGACGGAATGGACCGCGTCCCACATCCTCCATGCTGGTTCCTACTACGATGGGATGGAGCGAATCGTAACGCCGGATCGACCATGAAAGCAGCCGCGTCCAGTTAATGGCCATGGCATCGGTCGTGGTGTCCGGCACAATCCAAAATGGAGGCTCGTCGGTTAAATCCCAGCCAAGAATCGCAGTTTCTTTTGCATAGCGACGGGCGAGTTCTCCGACGTGGTCGGTCTCGAGCCGTAGCATGTCTGGATCAGAATGAGGATGCCGGCCCTGGCGGTAAGGGACATCCCAGTACGCCTCGCCCACCTCGCCGCCGATCAACAGACTAGGGTGTAAGTAGATGTGGTAACGATTTGCGAGCGAGATCAGGAAATCGAGCTTGCGAAAAGCTTCGGGATCATAGTCATCGGGGCGCGGCTCCAGCCATGCCCAAACAAAGTCGAGACGAATGGTGTTAAAGCCGAGTTCGTGCATGCGCACAAAATCAGCTTCGATCGCCTTCGGATCCCACTGTGTCGGCCACTGCATGGCCGCCTTCGCTGGCACCCAGTTCGCTCCCACCGGGATAAAGCGATGGCCGTCACGAGAAAAGTAATTGCCATCCAGATGGACCGCAGGCAAGTGTGGCGCCGACTGCCCGGTCGCAGACGGAACGCTTTCAGGCGAATGCTCTCCTGTTTGCGCGAATGCAGTCGGCAAGAACGCGACAAAGATTGCGACTGCTGCGATGGAAACCGGTCGAATGTTTCTGAACTGCATTCCTGCATTCCTTCCTGAAGTTTCGCCAACAGGCAAGTCTAACCGCATGCGCGGACTCGAGAGGTGCTCTGAATCCACTGCTAGAACGAGAAATTAACGGAAACCTGAATCTGTCGAGATTCATGCAGCGTACTGGTGATCTGTCCGGCGGTTGGAGTATCCACCAGGTTATTGGGTAGGGCAAATTGCGGAGTATTGAAGAGATTGAAGATCTCGCCCCGCAGTTGGAGCTCGCCTTTCTCTTTTATTTTGAAATCCTTGAAGACGGAGAAGTCAGTATTGTAGAACGCTGGTCCGCGAAGGCTGCCCCGGGTCGCATTCCCGAACATGGTAGCGAAGGTCTGTCCTGGAGCAAGCGGGGCAAAGGCGAATGCGGCGGGGTTGTACCAGCAGTTGAGATTCTGGTGAGTCGAACTCGCGCAGCCCGCGGTAGGGCCTCCGTTGTTACCGCCATCAAAACCCATGGAGGCATTGGAAAAGTCATACGGATGGCCGACTAAGTCCGGACGTGGTCCGCCCGAACCTGTGTTGGTGGGATCGAAAGACAGATATGGCGTGAACGCCTGGCCAGAGTATAGAGAAATGATCCCGTTCAACTGCCAACCTCCGGTAAGCAGTCCCAACCGGCCCGGGTCCTGGAGGTAGCGCCGTCCGGGACCGAACGGGAGTTCATAGGACCATGCGGAAGTGAACTGGTGACGGAAGTCGGGAGTGATATCGCCGCGCTCGGCGCGCATGTTGTAAGTATCTTGCGGCTCGCCGTCGGAGTTGGGCGTCTCGCTTTCCGTCGCCTGTCCGATGGTGTGCTGGAAAGTATAACTGTTCAGCATGCTCCATCCGTTCGAAGAGCGCTTTTCAAAGCGAACCTGCAGGCCATGATTGATCAGGCTGATGTCGTGGCCCTCGGTGCGGATGGCAGCGATGTTGGGAACGGTCGACTCGTAAGGCCGTCCTTCGTTTCCGGACGCATCCGAAAAATTCGAATCGAGCGGTTGCGTGGCCTGGTTGAGATTTCTCAGGTAGGTCAGATGGACTCCCCGGGTTCCCTCGTATCCCACCTGGAGCACCATGTCCTTCATGAGCTGGCGCTCGATGTTCAGGTTCCACTCCTCAATGTAGGTGGTGGGATTGTGGAAGTAGGCGGCGCTAGCGCGGCCCGTGGGATTCGTAATGCTGGAAAAAGCAATGGGAGACGGCCCCTGGGAGAGAACCATCACGGGTGTGGAGGAGCCCAAAGCAGCAGTGAAGGACTCGCTTCCGTAGACGCCGGGCAAATCGTTGTAAGCCAATTCCGTGTCGTTCTGGTCGGCTTGCTCGTCGTAGAAAATTCCGTAACCGCCGCGTACCGCGGTCTTGTTATCGTTACCTAAAGAGTATGCAAAACCAATGCGTGGGGAAAAATTCTTCCAGTTCGTAACTACATCCCCAGAACGGCTGGTGCCGGGGGTAACTCCGGGAGCGACAAAGTATCCGGTTTGAAAATCAAAGTTAGCCAGACGGTTGTGTTCTTCGACCATGGGCGTGTAAACGTCGTAACGCACTCCGAGGTTGAGCGTCAGCTTGTTTGATACGCGATAGTCATCCATCAGATAAGTGCCAAATTCCCACCAGCGCATGCCGTAGGCTCCAGTCTGCGCGTCGCGGAAGAGACTCTGCGTGTAACCAATCAGAAAATCGGCCAGGGGATCATTCGTGAATTGGCCGGTGTAGAAGAAGTCTCCGTGAGGATTCTGCACCTGATAGAAACCGTGTTCGCGTCGCCGCAGGTCGCCTCCCATCTTGAAGGAGTGGTGTCCTCGAATGTAAGTAAAGGCGTCCAGCAACTGATAATTATCCTCATTAAGTGTCTCGGGGAAATAGTCTCCGTTTCCTAGATTGTTTAACCCACTGATCTCGATGTTGGGCAGACCACCGGTGATCGGGCTATTGGAATCATTGATTCCTGGAATGCCCAATTGCGCAGCCAGCGGCTGTCCTTGAAAAAAAGGAACCGCATCGACCACGTAACGTGTGTAACCGATCTTCAGTTCGTTGATCTTGGTCGGGGAAAACGCCTGCACATCGCTAAGGCCCGCCAGCAGAGACTTGTTGTTGATGTCACCGGTGAAGGAACCGCCTCCGGCGATACCAGCAAACGGGTCGGGATTGTGATCCTGGACATTCCCGTAGCTGAAAATACCAAAAAAGTTATTCTGCGAACTGATCTGGTGATCGACGCGGACATCGAATGCGTCCTGATTATTGCGGTTGACCGGATTGTAGAGAAAGAGATCTCCCAACGCAGGGGCAACATTCGGCTGCGGAAAGAGTGCGACCGTTTTGAGAGCGGCTGGATCAAGGCATGCTCCACCAGTAGGACTGGGACAAGACGGAATCACGTTCGGACTCGCATTGTTATTTCCCATGAACTGATTGCCGGTGACCGGATCGATAATGATGGTTGGGGAGGGCCCGGTCAATAGGTCGGAAAAGTTTCCACCAACCTCGGACGGGCTGGGCACAGGAGAGAGATAGGTTTCGGAGGTGCGGATGCGCCGTCCCTGATAATCGACAAAAAAGAAAGTTCGATCTCGAATGATTGGCCCACCGAAAGAGCCTCCGAATTCGTTGCGTTTGAAACCAGGAATGGGGGCAGTGGGATTGTCGAAATAGTTCTTTGCATCCATAAACGAGTTGCGGAGAAACTCTAAGGCGCTCGCGTGAAAACGATTGGTGCCTGCTTTCGTCACCACGTTGATGACCGCCCCGCCTTTACCGATGTCGGCGCTGAAGTTGTTGGTTTGAACCTTGAATTCCTGAATCGCATCAATCGGGGGTTCGATCAGCTCGAAACCAATCTGTTGCTCGTTGTTGTCGAATCCGTTCAAGAGGTAATTGTTGTTGGTGGCCCACAGTCCATTCACCTGGATTGAACCATTGCCACGCTCATCCTCGGGGATATCGCCTTGCTGCACGTTGCCTGTGCTGCCCGTACTGGCCGGACCCATGTTTACCCCGGGGCTGAGGTAGGCGAGCTGAATGAAATCTCGTCCGTTCAGCGGGAGCTGGTGAACCTGGCTTTCTCCGATCACCTGCCCGATCGACGAAGTTTCCGATTCCAGCAACGGCTCAGCGGCTGTGACGATGATTTGCTCCTGTACGGATCCCACGACCAACGAAAAATCCACACGCACCACTTGATTGATATCGAGCTTGAACGGGGCCTCAACCGCCGTCTTGAAGCCCGCTCGCTCTGCCTTCACGGTGTAGATTCCGGGTTTCAATTCCGTGACGACGTATTCACCTGCAGTGTTGGTGTCAATCTTCTTCTCAGCGTTCGTCTGAGTTTCCATGACGGTCACGGTGGCCGCCGACACGATTGCACCCGAGGCATCCTTGACCGTGCCTACAATTTTTCCCGAATCGACTTGAGCGTTCACGATGATGGGAGCACAAAGTAAAAACAAAAAGATGTTCGCGGTGACGCGGGCAAATCTTCGCGAAGAACTCATGCGCATGCATCCTTGCAAATTGTGAATAGCGGGATTGGCGACCATGACTGCAATCTCCCAAGGTTACAAACGTATATGAACCTCGTATGCATAAATGATGTCAAGTTATTTTTTGACTGAGAAGCACGCTTTCTCTGGCAACTGGCTCATATGACGCTTGTAAAATACTTATAAGACAGTGGTTATCAATACATCAGAGACCACCGAAGACCATTGACATAATAAGGTTGCAGAGGTTGGGTACGTCTATGATATATACATTGCATACTATGTTTATAGAGGATTCTCGTGACACAATCTGATCCCATTACGATCGAACGACTTGGTCTCACGATCGACAGCCACAGCTTCGTGCCTTACTACGTGCAGATTGTGGATCATGTGCGCGAACTGATCATGAAGAACAAGTTGAGCCAGGGACAGACGTTTTGCTCGGAAGGCGAAATTGCCCAGGCTCTCAAGGTCAGCAAGATGCCGGTGCGCCAGGCCTTCCAAAAACTGCGCTCCGAAGGATTGCTGGTAATTGCCAAGGGCAAGCGACCCATCGTTGGATCCGGCCGTGTACCCTGGAATTTTCAGCAGCTTCGCGGCTTCAGCGAGGAGATGCGAAGGCGCGGCCTTACTCCCTCCGCTCGCTTGCTCAGCATGGGGCTGGAAGACCCTGAGCTCGAAGTGGCGCAGGCTCTCAAGTTAACGCCAGAAGAGCGCGTCTACCGGATCAGGCGACTTCGCTCGGTCAATGAAGAGCCGGTCGCCGTGGTCACCAGTAACCTCCCCGCACGCATCTTCTCAGGGATTGAGAAACTGGATCTGGAAAAACAGTCGCTGTACGCCATCTTCGAAAACAGCTACAAGCGCAGGCTGCAGTGGGCGGAAGAAGTGATCGGTGCTGTGATTGCCGGAGAAGACGAGGCGGAGGTCCTTCAGACTTCGGTAGGAAGCGCACTGCTCATCATCAAAGAGACGACTTACGACGCGCAAAATGTGGCTATTGAATATAGCGTCTCGTTATTGCGCGGCGATCGCTATACCGCTTCGGTAATTTCAGTCCGCAAGCCTGAGGTGGGAATCGGGAAAGCTGCTTTGCGTACGTGAAATAGAAAAAGGGTCGAGTTTTTGGAGAAGAAGGTGCAGACCAAGGACGAGGTCTTGGCTGAGCTGATGGCTGAGCACATCGCGCTAAGAAAAAGTCTTGGGGAACTCTAACCGGGATCTGGGTGCCGCATGATGTGCGGGATCTAGTCGTGGATTTCGTCCGGCGCTGGTCGGAGAAAGCCGAGATCGGCGTCGGACGGTTCATCCCGTGGCTGGGCGTGAGCGCCAGCAAGTTCTAGGACTGGCGGCAGCGCTACGGGTGCGTCAACGAGCACAACGGTTGGGTTCCCCGTGATTTCTGGTTGGAGCCGTGGGAGAAAGAAGCAATCATCGGGTTCCATCTGAAGAACCCGCTGGAGGGCTATCGACGGCTGGCGTTCATGATGCTCGACGCTGACGTTGTGGCCGTTAGTCCGGCGAGCGTTTGGCGAGTATTAAAGCAAGCTGGATTATTATCCCGGTGGAAGAGCAAGCCATCGCGCAAGGGAACTGGGTTTGAGCAGCCGCTGCGGCCGCACCAGCACTGGCATATCGACGTTTCCTACATCAACCTGTGCGGCACCTTCTATTACTTGTGCAGCATTCTGGATGGGTTCAGCCGTTTCCTCGTGCATTGGGATCTCCGAGAGTCCATGAGAGAAGCCGACATCGAAGTGATTCTGCAGCGAACCAAGGAGAAGTACCCGGAAGCGAAGCCGCGAATCATCTCCGACAACGGCCCGCAGTTCATCGCTCGCGATTTCAAGGAGTTCATTCGCATCTCGGGCATGACGCACATCCGAACCTCGCCCTATTATCCCCCATCGAACGGAAAGCTGGAGCGCTGGCACAAATCGCTGAAAAGCGAGTGTATTCGACCGGGAACGCCGCTGTCACTGGAAGACGCGAAACGCCTGATCCAACAGTATGTGGATCGCTATAACAACGTGCGATTGCACAGCGCGATTGGCTACGTGACGCCGAACGACATGCTCGCGGGCCGACAGGCAAAGATCCATGCTGAGCGCGACCGCAAACTGGAAGCCGCCAGACTGCTACGTGAGAGTCGCCGCCAGCAAGCTGCGTGAAGAACGAAGCGGCTAGCCGCCGGGATGTCGCTAGCATAATTGGTGGAGCAGCTGCTGCAGCGAGCGGCCAGTAAAAACTTGCGGATGACTTCTCTGGCCACAGAAGCATAAGATTTTGGCGTTTACTTCATAAAACAAGGAGCGTCTGATGGTCGTCTCAACGGCCCAGCGACAACCGCCCACTGTCACTTCTGTCCTCAACATGCTTTATGGTCTTGTCGAGCAGGAAGTCGTTTCCGCTGCTGAAGCTATGCCCGAAGACAAGTATTCCTTCGCGCCTACCAATGGCGAGTTTAAAGGCGTACGCACTTTCGCTGAACAGGTGAAACACATCGGCTTCGCCAATCACCTTTATTTTGGCCCGCTCATCGGCGAGACGATCGACGCTAACTCCATCGAAGAAAATGCCAACGGCCCCGCGGCGCTGAAAACCAAGGCCGAAATTATCCAGTATCTTAAAGATTCCTTCGCGCTCGGCCATCGGGCCATATCCGGGATCACCTCCGAAAACGAGGTCACGCCGCTACCCAAGCCCGTATCCCCATTCCTCTCAACGCGTCTCGCAATCGCTATTATCGGCGCCTTCCATCCGAAGGATCACTACGGTCAGATGGTCGAGTACCTGCGGATGAACGGTATCGTCCCGCCCGCAAGCCGAGCAAACTGGAAGTTGAGAACCGCGGAGCTAAACTGAACTGCCGGGTGAAACGGAGGCGGGCACTGCGGGGACGCAACCATGCTGAGGGATAACCCGGAGGGCTCATCGAGCCGATGTTTACCAGCGCGGGAGTTTTTCTCCTCTCGCGCTGCGTACTGAGCGGAAACAGCCATCGGACGATAGACCCCCATGCCTTGAAAATCCCCGCCCCGCCGGGGCGGACTCTACACTAACGGAGAACGTCGCTTCTCCATTTCAGGCTGAGCCACCACATGCCACGGCGCACTGTATTGCGATTGTGAGGACTCGAATCGTCAGAACACTCTTCCACTTAGCGCTTCAACGGTGCACTGTGTGCTTTTATCCCTTCCGTGCCACCGTCTTCGGAACTTCCCACGTTGCACTAACGAGCGAGTCCAACCGGTCCTGCCGTCCCTTCACCCACTTTGCATAGTGGCGCTCGGTAGTCTTGATGCTTTCATGCCCAAGCAGTTTTGAGACTTCCTCCAGCGGGACGCCCTTCTCAAGCAAGTCCACCGCAAACGTGTCGCGTAGCCGGTGACTCATCATGTGTCCCTCGTTCGGAATCTTTGCCGCCTTGAAGATCGGGGCGATGTAATACTTGGCCCAGTTCTTCGTAATGCTTTCCTCTTCGCCTTTGCCGCTCCAGAAAATATATTCCGGGTTCCCATTCGCCACAGTCCGCAACTCTTGGGCGATATCAGGGGGGATTGGTACGGATACGTGTGTGCCCGTTTTCTGCCGAGCGGTGACCACGCGGTAAAGGTTCTTGCTTTTGTCATGCTGCAACTCATCACGCCTGAGCGTTAGCGCGTCTCGAATTGCAAGTCCGCTCCAACGCATAAGCTGCAAAAGTGCGTGAACCTTTGCACGCTGGTCTGGGTCTGCGATAGTACCGTAAACCGCGTCTAACAGACGCGTGTACTCGGCAGGGGTCAGCGGTAGGGTAGGCGGCTCCTCAATTTTTATTTTCGGTAGTGCGGGAATGCGTGGTATCCATTGCGCCTCGTAGCAGTAGCGCAGAAAGGACCTCACCCGCTCGCGCACCTTGGCGCGGGTGTAGCTTGATGGGTACAGCTCCGGCCACGTGGCACAGAGGCCGGTAAGCAGTTCCAGCGTGATGCCTTGAACCGCATAAACGCGGTTCTGCTCGCAATACACGCGAAGGCGGGCCAACTCGCGCGTGTACTTGCTGATGACCTTTTCCGTGAGTCCCTGATTTTTCTTATCCTGGAGGAAAATGTCTATACAGGCTTGAGTGTCCCGCTGCTCTTGCTCGGGGTCAACTTCGGGCTGGCGTCCGGCTAGTTGGTCCTCAATTTCCCGTTTTTTCTCTTCAGCACTCGCCCATGAGCGCGTGTGGGCCGATGCCCGATTTTGTTTTCCGGCATGACTCCAGCGTAGATGCTTCGGACAGTGGCACCGCTTTTCAAACTCGTCGCCGCGATACTTGCAGCTCGCGCTGTGCCGAACAAGAATTGTGATGATGGGGGGGCCAGGCTTAACGTGCCAGGTGCGAAGATTGGCCCGCATGATGTCTTTCTGTTCTTCGTTAAGCGGTTCCAGGTTCGGCATAAAGCTCTTTCCGAACTCCACCCAAATATACTAGCACAAAATTAGCACAACAATGAAGCGAGCATAATAAAACCCGCATTTTATGCGGGTTGAAAATATGGCGGAGAGAGTGGGATTCGAATCCTCCCTGTAGCCTACCTACAGGGACTTAAAGAGCACGGACGGCGAATAAGAACACGGAAAGACCGGAAAGTTCACGTTAAGTGATTGCAAAGTGATTGCAAAATGCCCCTGCTCGCCCCCTGCCCTTTCCCAGCAACTGGTATTTCATAAACCACGTTTCCTACCAAACGGGCGGAAAACCCAATGGGTAACTGGTCGCCGTCGGAAGGCCGACCGGTGGTCAACAGACCGCTGACAGGTAACGGATAGTCATCCGAAGACCATCAGATTACCATTGGGTAGCCATCAGTAATCCGTCTGCCCTCTGTATGCCTTCCGTTAGTCTCCAGACCGCTACCTGAATTTCCTTGAGTATCGACAACATCTCGGCTATTGTCCGCCCACCATACACAACATTTTGTGTTCTGACATGCCGACCATAGTATTTGCAAGTCCAAAAGGAGGGGTAGGTAAGTCCACCGCCGCCGTACTCCTGGCAACCGAACTGGCGGGCTTTGGGGCAGGGGTGTCGATGATTGACGCTGATCCCAACAAGCCGCTCTCGCAGTGGGCAAAAAGACCCGGCCGGCCGGCGGTCCTTGAAGTCATATCGGACGTGAACGAGGATTCCATTATCGACGTTATCGAGGAAGCCGCACTAAAGACCCCTTTCGTTATCGTGGACCTTGAGGGAACAGCCTCCATGATGGTCGGCTATGCGATGAGTCGAGCCGATCTTGTCATCATTCCCGTGCAAGGCTCACATCTTGATGCCACCGAGGCAGCAAAGGCTATTAAGCTCGTCCGCGCCCAGGAGCGCGTTTTCAAGCGCACGATTCCCTACACAATTCTGTTCACCCGCACGAGCGTGGCAATCAGAACGAGGACATTCCAGAGCATCGAGGATGAATTCGCCGAGAACCAGATTCCGATGCTGAGAACTCACTTGAATGAGCGCGACGCTTACCGCGCTCTCTTCGCATTTGGGGGAGCCTTATCCGGTCTCGACCCCGCGCAAGTCTCGAATATCACTGCCGCAATTGCAAACGCACGTCTCTTCGCTGATGAAGTTGTGAGAACGCTGAAACCGAAGAAAGCCGCCGTGGCCAAGGCAGGGGAGGTGGCCTGATGGCAAAGGAACGTGCCAGCGTTTTCGGAGACGCGGTCGATTTAGACCTTAAGGATTTTGCACCAAAGAAGAAAGTGGATGCCAAAGCTCCGAGCCGTGAGCAGGTGCAGGCTGTCGCTGAAGCGGCAAACTTTCCAAGTCGCCAAGCCTCTGCCCAAACACCCAAACCTCCGAAGAAACGTGCTCCGCGGATTTATCGAACGGGGCGCAACGTTCAGTTCAGTGCAAAAGCCACTCAGGAAACAGTGGACGCGATCTATGCCATCACGGACGCCAATCCGGGCTGGGTTCTTGGCTACACGCTTGAGAGGGCTGTTGAAGCCCTGCAGCGTGAGTTGGAAGTCGAGAAAAGTTCATAAGAGCGCTTGGTGCTTCACACCGAACTACGCACCCGGCTGTTCCGGCCTTTGGGTGCTGAGAAAAGCTTCAATATCGCTCTCAGGAGCTCCCGCCTGGCGCATGGCCAATACGGTCGCATCGATTTTTTGCTGACGGGTAGGGGAGGGGAGACGCGCTGCCATCGGCTCCGCGGTTTCTACTCGACCTTCCAGTCGTGCGCGCCTACCTACTTTCGGCTGCTTAAGTTCCGTATAGGCTGCCTGAAGATCCGCAACGTCTTTGCGCCACCATGAAACCCGGAATCCCGTTACCAGTCCCCGTATGCTTCCGCCTTTACGGATCGGCTCAATCTTGACCCCGAAGTCGGCCAGGCCATTAACTTCCAGACAGGCAGGCTGGATCACCCGCTGCAAAAGGTTCGGAACGCGCTCCAGCTTTCCTTCGGGCACACCGAGCAGCGCTCGAAAATCTTTAACGCTGAATTCTTCCTGCCATTTGTGCTTGAGATTGATACGCGCGGTTATCAGCTCATAAAGTGCGAGAGCGTACTTCGACGTGAAGGCAAACACTACCGCATTTCTCACCCGGCCCCATAACGTTGAATCCTTAATGATGTCGCGCATGCCTCGCGAGAAGCTGTACTTCACCTGGCCCTGGGGATTGTTTTCATTGTCCGTGACCGTTGAGTCGGAAAGTATTTGCACAAGCTTTGTCGCCGGCGCGCCCTGACTATCCTTCGTGGGAACCTCGACGAGCGTGCGCATCAAGCGCCGAATGGAATCGGTGACTCTTTCTCCGCCCTTGTGAGACCCGCGAAGCTCGGCGAGCATAATCGTGTGGTCGATGTCATCACACAACCTCGGGCCTGCATTTGCATAGAGCACGTTCATCACGCGCCGATCCTGCAACGATAAACTTCCGGTCCCGCGGATCTCGATGAGCTCTCGCGCCTTGGCGAATTCGTCGCCATTCGGCCTTTGATCAATGGTTCTGAACCTCACACCTACAAGCCGTACCGGTATCGTAACCTGGTGTCAAGCCGATGTTACGATGATCACCCCCAGGACGTTACGATGCATCCGGATCGCCGGATTTATCCCCAAAAAGTTACGATGAGCGTGAAGTCCGCCTGGTCATGCCGTTGGAATTGCCAGCCAATGAGCCATTCAGCCGGGAAGATATAGTCCATTGAATGACCCCAAGAAGTTACGATATGCGCGGCAACCCCGAAAAGTTACTCTTAACCGATTATGGGCAACTCATTCCCAGATTTACTCACAGATAGACATTTTCCCGCGCGGACTCTCAGAATCGCCTAATCTCCTGAAATCCCTATGACGGTTCCCCCAAGACGTTACGATGCGAAAGACATCATCCCAATTTGTTACGATCCGAGCAACTCACCAGACTCCCTGCAATAGCGCGTCTTGCAAGATCCTCCCTCGCATTGTCATCTGCGAATCTTCAAGCCCCGCCGAAAAGCGGCTCGTCCTCCCCCAGAAAGTTATGCTACGAACATTTGCCCCCAAAAAGTTACGTTCGCAATATGTCTAAAAAGCTCGTTTGATCAAAAACTAGCCTGACTGCTGCACAGCTCCCGCGCTTGCGCTTCGATTCAAAAGAGCGAAAATCGCGCGGCGAAAGCCCCCGAATCGTTTTACTACGCCCCCCTCCGGTATCTCTATTCCCCCGTCACGTAGAGTAATTCCCCCAAAATGTTACGTTGAACCGAACAAGCATTTGTCATTACGAGAATTTTCCGACGAGGAATTAGAAATTTTTTGAATTAGAAAACTACTACTCCCAAAACTTTTCTAACAATGCAACCCGTCTGGAAGCTCAAGCCCATCCAGGGCTCTCGCTTCCCAAGGAAGGGAAACCCTTCCTCGACTAACCCTGAGCACGGTGGGGGGCAGGAATCCTCACTTGTAGTTTTCACAAGAGATTCCGATCCGCCCGTCAGGTCGCATTTGATTACTGAGACGCTGCAAAATGTGATCTTCTATTAGTTGATTCAATCCATGCGCCACTTGCATGTCTGCGGGCGTGTCGCTATCGTCTCCTCGCCTCGATGACGAAATAACAACGAAGCGGGGAGGGGAGTGACCAATCTCAGTGAAGCTTTCAGAATGCTGGGCGTCTTCGCCAGTTGCGGCGCGCAAACATTTGTCGTCACAAAAACCGAGCTTGAATGGAAGGAACATAAGAAAAAGATATGGGGCAAGACTTATTCACTGGATGCCCTGCGACAAAAACTCCCTCAAATACTACGAACCGCCGACATCAAGCGCCCCGTGACTTTGCCGGACGGGCAAACGGCAATGGCCGGCGAGAACGTCATCATCCGTCCGATGAGTCCGGATACAGTTTTCATCCAGCTCGATGACCTGAAGACTCAAGAACAGCTCGACCGTGTGAGGCCCGCGGCATTCATCATCCACGAAACGAGCCCAGGCAACCATCAGGCTTGGATTGCGGTATCCGGCGTGCCCGCCGGCAAGGAAGAGTTTAAGGAGTTCACCCGCCGGGTGCGCAAGGCGGTAGGGGGAAACGACAAATCCGCTTCGCATGCCACGCGCCTCGCCGGCACGGAGAACTGGAAAGCGAAATACCTGCCCAATCCTCCTGTCGTTAAAATCCTTGAGGCCCATCTTGGCCGCATCATGACGCCCGCGCAGTTGGAAGCCCTTGGACTGCTCGCAGAGCCGGAGCCCGAGCAATCTTCATCTGTCATTGAACTTCACCCCCGCCGTGCTTATGCCTCACAGACCCGCGAACGACATCGGCCCGATTATCAACGCTGTCTGGCCGGTGCTCCACTCAATCAGGAAGGCACAGGTCCCAGTCGCAGCCACGCAGATTTTTTCTTCTGCAAGATGGCAGCGCAACGTGACTGGAGCGTTGAGGAGACTGCACAGATGCTGCTGGAAGACAGCGAAAAAGCCCAGCAACGTGTCCGGGACGGCGACCGAGGATACCCACTCATCACCGCCCAGAATGCCGCCGCAGCTGCAGCACGAGGCAGGCAGACGGGTAGAGGGTAAGGTCCCTTCTGGACCGTTGACTCTGGCCATGGCAAACTGTACAGTTCAGATAATTGAAATGGAGAGTTTATGGGCACCCTTACCACCGACAAGAACGGCACGATAGTGGTCTCCGCCCTGCGCGCGCGAGCCAACTTCGGCAAGCTCCTGCGTCGGGTTGAGGATGAGCGCCGGTCGCTCGTCATCGAAAAGCGCGGGACGCCCAAGGCGGTACTGCTTAGCATCCGTGATTACGTGAAGCTTGCAGCACCCGAGCCCGAAGTCTTACGGGTCATCGGCGAAGAATCCGAACGCAAGGGGACCGATACCCTGACGGCCCGCCAGATCGAGCAGGTTATCAAGGCATCCCGCACGCAGAGAACGAAGCGGTAATGCTTCCGCTGCGGCTAGTCATTGACACCAACGTTGTCATTTCCGCAGCGCTTAAGCCCGAAGGCCTGCAGCGCACTACCTTAATACTGGCGATTACGAAGCCCGCACGTCTTTATGTATCCCCGCCTATCCTTAAGGAATACGCCGATGTCCTTGGCCGCCCTGAGCTGAAGATTCGCAAGGGTCTGCGCCGGCAATTACTTCAGCTGATCAAGAACCGAGGTAACCTGGTCGTACCTTCGCGGCGTCTTGAAGTGTCGAGCGATCCCGATGACAATAGGTTCGTGGAATGTGCCGATGCTGCCCGCGCCGACTATCTGGTCACGGGTAATCTGAGGCATTTTCCGAGATTCTGGAAGAAAACCAAGATAATAACGCCCCGTGAGTTCATCGGGCTTGTGGCGCCGCACCTGATCACTTAGCCAGCGTCGCAGGGCAGGGGCCGGGAGCCTCTCGGCGGAGATTTGGCACTGACAGCCCCAGGGTGATCTGCTACTCATTACGCAAGGAGAGGGCACCCATAAGCGACGTTGCGATAAACAAGAGAGACTTAAGCGAACGCGACATCTGCTCCAAGTTCATCGGTCCCGCCGTCAAGCGTGCGGGCTGGGACGGGATGATGCAGATCCGCGAGGAAGTCGCTTTTACCAAAGGGCGCATCATTGTCCGCGGAAAACTTGTCACGCGCGGGAAGCCAAAGCGCGCCGACTACATCCTTTATTACAAGCCCAATATCCCAATTGCCGTCATCGAGGCCAAGGACAACAACCACAGCGTCGGCGACGGGATGCAGCAGGCCCTCGACTATGCCGTAACCCTCAATATTCCTTTTGTTTTTTCGTCCAATGGCGACGGATTTGTCTTTCACGACCGTACCGGACTCAGCGCTGAGAAGGAAGCCTCGCTCACCCTCGACCAGTTCCCGACCCCCAAGCAGCTCTGGGCGAAATACTGTAAGTGGAAAGGCATAACGCCGGATGAAGAAGAAATCATCCTGCAGGAGTACTTCGATGATGGCAGCGGTAAGGCTCCACGCTATTACCAGACCAACGCCATCAATGCCTCGATAGAAGCCATCGCCAAGGGGCAAAACCGCGTGCTCCTCGTCATGGCCACGGGAACGGGCAAGACCTACACGGCATTTCAGATTATCTGGCGGCTCTGGAAGGCTGGCCGCAAGAAACGTATCCTCTTTCTTGCTGACCGCAACGTCCTGGTCGATCAGACGATGGTGAACGATTTCCGTCCCTTTGGCCCTGCAATGGCAAAACTGAGCACCGGGGCGAAGACCATAGAACGACAAGACGGCACTGAGGTCGAACTTACAACGGCGCTCGATAAGAAACGCCGCATCGACACTGCCTACGAAGTCTATCTGGGGCTCTATCAGGCCATCACCGGGCCGGAGGAGCGCCAGAAGCTGTTCCGGGAATTCTCGCCGGGATTTTTCGACCTTATCGTCATTGACGAGTGCCACCGCGGCAGCGCCGCCGACGATGCGGCCTGGCGCGAGATCCTCGAATATTTCTCGTCCGCCACACAGATCGGACTCACCGCGACCCCGAAGGAAACCAAGTACGTCTCCAACATTCATTATTTCGGGAAACCGGTTTACACCTACTCGCTCAAGCAAGGCATCGAGGACGGATTCCTGGCCCCGTACAAGGTAATTAAGGTCCATATCGACCTGGATGTGCAGGGCTACCGGCCGGAGAGGGGCGACACGGACCGGGATGGCAATGAAATCGAAGACCGCATTTACAACACCAAGGACTTCGACCGCAATATCGTCATTGACGACCGCACCAAGCTCGTGGCCAAGAAGGTTTCTGATTTTCTCAAGGAGAGCAAGGACCGCTTCCAGAAAACGATAGTCTTTTGCGTGGATGAGGAACATGCCGCGCGGATGCGCCAGGCGCTGATTAACGAAAACAAAGACCTGTGCAATGAGAACCACCGCTACGTCATGCGAATCACCGGCAGCGATGCGGAGGGGCAGGCGCAACTGGGGAACTTCATCGACCCGGAAGCTAAATATCCCGTTCTGGTCACGACATCGCGATTGCTATCGACCGGCGTGGACGCCCAGACCTGCCGCCTCATCGTGCTCGACCGCTCCGTGGGCTCGATGACGGAGTTTAAGCAGATTGTCGGGCGCGGCACCCGCGTTCACGAGGACACCAAGAAGTTTTATTTCACATTGATCGATTTTAGGGGCGCCACCAATCATTTCGCGGACCCGGATTTTGACGGCGAGCCGGTACAGATATACGAGCCCGGCGAGAATGATCCGATCGTCCCGCCTGATGACGTGCCCCCCACCGATGAAAACGGCAATCCAGTTCCGCCTCAGCCGGCAGAGGACGAGGTGATTGTCGCTCAGCCGCCTGACATCAACATCAATACGGACATAGAGCCCCCCAGGAAGATTTATGTCGATGGGGTAGGGGCCACCATCGTCGCCGAGCGCGTGGAATACCTCGATGAGAACGGAAAACTTATTACCGAAAGCCTGAAGGATTTCACCAAACGGGCGCTGAAGAAGCGTTTCGCGAGCCTGGATGATTTCCTCAAGCGCTGGAAATCCGCAGAGCGCAAGCAGGCCATCATCGAGGAACTCGAAAACGAGGGCCTCTCTCTTGAACCCCTGGCCGATGAAGTGGGCAAGGACCTCGACCCTTTTGACCTCATCTGCCATGTGGTATTTGACCGCCCGGCTTTGACGCGCCGCGAGCGCGCAGACAATGTCCGCAAGCGCGATGTCTTCACAAAATACGGCCCGCAGGCCCGCGCCGTGCTTGAAGCGCTGTTGCAAAAATACCAGGACCAAGGCGTCATCGACCTTGGCGACCCCCGCATCCTGCAAATCCCTCCGCTTGATACGATGGGAACACCTGTGCAATTGATTAAGGAATTCGGTACTCGCTCGGACTTCATGTTTGCGGTAAATGAACTGCAGTCCGCCCTCTACCAGATGGAAGCTTGAAGATATGTCCGTTCGCAACACCGTCAAAGCCATACAAGACATCATGCGCCAGGATTCGGGCGTGGATGGCGACGCCCAGCGTATCTCCCAGCTTTGCTGGATGTTTTTCCTGAAGATCATCGATGACCAGGACCAGCAGCTGGAACTGATGCAGGACGGCTACCGCTCGCCGATCCCGAAACAATTCCGGTGGCGTTCCTGGGCGGCCGATCCCGAAGGCATCACCGGGGAAGCATTGCTCACGTTCGTCAACACGGAACTCTTCCCCAAGCTCAAGGAACTCTCCGTTGCCGGCGAAAAGGCAGACCGCCGCCGCGTTGTGCGTGACGTGTTCGAGGACGCCTACAACTACATGAAGTCCGGCCAGCTCATGCGCCAGGTCATTAACAAAATCAATGACGTGGACTTTAACAATCTGGCTGAGCGGCAGCATTTTGGAGACATTTACGAGCAAGTCTTAACAGACCTGCAGAGTGCTGGTAATGCAGGTGAATACTACACGCCGCGCGCTGTGACCACGTTCATGGCGGAGCGCATCGACCCTCACCCTGGCGAGATTCTTCTCGACCCCGCCTGTGGAACGGGCGGTTTCCTGACATGCGCGATTAATCACATGCGGAAAAAGTATGTGAAGAAGGTCGCAGATGAGCAGGCCATGCAACAGGGGCTGCGGGGAGTCGAGAAGAAGCAGCTACCCCACATGCTTTGCGTTACCAATATGCTGCTGCACGGAATCGAAAACCCGAGTTTCGTGCGACATGACAACACGCTTGCAAGGCCGTATATCAGCTACGGCGCGGCCGACCGCGTTGATATCGTTCTTACTAACCCGCCCTTCGGAGGACGCGAAGAGGACGGTATCGAGAGCAACTTTCCCAAGCACTTCCAGACAAAGGAGACCGCAGACCTTTTCCTCGCCCTCATTATCCGGATTCTCAAGCCTGAAGGACGCGCTGCCGTGGTGCTGCCTGATGGCTCGCTTTTCGGTGAGGGCGTGAAGGCGCGGCTCAAGGAACACTTGATGGAGGAGTGCAACCTTCACACAATCGTCCGCCTGCCAAATAGCGTGTTCAAGCCCTACGCCAGCATCGGAACTAACCTTTTGTTTTTTGAAAAAGGCACTCCAACAAAGGAAATCTGGTACTACGAACACCGGGTTTCTGACGGGCAGAAAGCCTACTCCATGACCAAGCCCATAAGAATCGAACACCTCGCGCCGTGTGTCGATTGGTGGGGAGGCGCGAAGCGCAAGGGCAGGGCAGAAACGGAAGTCGCATGGAAAGTTACTGCCGATGAAGTGAAGGCGAGGGGATACAATCTCGACTTCAAGAACCCGCACACCGTCGCGGACGACCACGGCGATCCCGAAGAACTGCTGGCCAAGCTAAACGATGCGGAAGGCCAGGCTGCTGCTCTGCGTGACCAACTCAAATCGATTTTGGCAGAGGCGCTCCTGCGATGAATCCGCCGCTGCTTCTGACCCATTTCAATCGCGTCAGCGATGCGCCCGAGGCGATTCCACGCTTACGGCGGTTCATCCTGGATTTGGCTGTGCGTGGCAAGCTCGTTGTACAGGACCCGAAGGATGAACCAGCATCTGAATTGCTCAAACGCATTCAATCGGAGAAATCGCAGTTAGTTAAAGACGGCAAGATCCGTCTTGAAAAGCCCCCGACTCCGGCCACTTCCGACGATCTGGCATTCGATTTGAAGCCGAAGTGGATTGCGGCAAGAATTAGCCAGATCCTCGTTGAGTTACAGACAGGCCCATTTGGCAGCTCACTGCATCAAAGTGACTACCAGAAAGGCGGAATTCCAGTCGTCAATCCTGCATCGATCAAGAACGAACGGTTGGTTCCAGTAGAAGCTATGGCTGTAGGGCCAGCCACACTAGAGAGACTTAGCACGTTCAAACTTAGAGTGGGCGATATCGTAATGGCACGTCGCGGCGAAATGGGTCGATGCGCGGTCGTTACGGAACAAGAGGACGGCTGGCTATGCGGTACTGGTAGCCTAATTCTCAGGCTCCCCGAGTGCGTCTTTCCCCGCTTCTTCGTAATCCTCATCGGCTCTCCCTTCGTCCGCGAATACCTTGGTGGATCAGCCGTTGGAGCAACCATGCAGAATTTGAATCAGTCGATTCTGCTTAATTTGGTTGTTGGTCTCCCACCTTTGGCTGAACAGCACCGGATCGTCGTCAAGGTTGATGAGTTGATGGCTGTGTGCGATAGACTCGAAGCAACGCGTGCGGAAACGGAAATCCAACGGGATCGACTAACGGCCGCATCGCTGCATCATCTCAACAAGGGCACAAATGGGGGAGTACTTCGCCTGCATGCTAGTTTTTGTCTAGGTCATTTCTCAGGTCTCACAAAGCGACCTGACCAGGTCAAGCAGTTAAGACAAACCATTCTCAACCTCGCCGTCCGCGGCAAACTCGTTTCTCAAGACCCTAGTGACGAACCGGCATCTGAACTGCTCAAACGGATACAAACGGTAGCAGAACGGCTGGGGGAGAAGAATAACTCCAAGAAGAAGCCCTTGTCCCCATTGGATTCTGTACAAGAACCCTTTACGCTACCCTCTGGTTGGAGTTGGGCGCGTTTTCCGGAACTTGGATTTTTCGGAAGGGGAAAATCGAAACACAGACCCCGCAACGATCAGTCGTTATTCGAGGGAGGAACTCACCTCCTGGTCCAAACGGGTGACGTTGCTCGCTCCAACGGACTCATTACGACGTTCACGAGCAAATACAACGATGCTGGCCTCGCTCAGAGCTTTAAGTGGCCACAAGGGACTCTTTGCATAACCATCGCTGCCAACATTGCGGATAGCGGCATCCTAAGTTTCGACGCTTGCTTCCCGGATAGCGTTGTCGGATTCATTCCTTCAGAAGTATTCCCTAACGCACGATACTTCGAGTATTTCATTCGAACCGCGAAAGCGGATTTGCTAGCGTTTGCGCCGGCCACAGCCCAAAAGAACATCAATCTTGAGATTCTAAGTGCGGTGTTGATTCCGCTTCCACCGCTTGCCGAGCAGCAACGGATTGTTGCAAGAGTGAATGAGCTAATGGCCTTGTGCAACCGGCTGGAAGGGCAACTCGCGAAGGCGCAAGATGATACCAGCCGGCTGCTCGAATCTCTTTTACACTATGCGCTGATCACTCCCGAGCCAATTGGCAATGTGGCATACCCCACAAGACAGGGTGAAGCACATGCCTAATCCGGCCAGCCAAGTACAGCCTATTCATTTTGAGGACTTTGACGGCTCGCAGTTTGAGCGTCTCGTTTTGGCCTACCACTGGCGAAGCGATGACTGGCGCTCGCTCGAATGGTATGGCCAGGTCGGAAGCGACCTGGGACGCGACATCTGGGGTATTCGCGAGAATGCGACCAAAGACGGCGAGTCCATTTGCATCCAGTGTGTTAATCGTAAGAATCTGACGTTTGCGAAAGTCGCACAGGATATCGCAAAGGTTCTGAAGGCTCCCAACGGAGTGCCGCACCGTTTTCGCATTGTGGCTCGATCCAAAATCTCCGCCAAGATGCGGGACAAGATCAAGGCGCATGTCAAATCTCTTGGCGTGCAGGAGTGTGACACTTGGTCCGGCCAGGAATTTGAAGAGTTTC
>CAVQCP010000022.1:0-84959 GCA_963710965.1 uncultured Acidobacteriaceae bacterium
TCCCGAACCCCACGTTGGAGTGCCCCTAACGGTGCCGCTGAAATCCGCGCCAGTCGGCCATTTCGCAGGCAATTTCCCAGTAAATCGTGCATAATGGTTCGCGTCGTTTCGGAGCCGTGAACCGGTATCGACCCCAGGGAGGTTTTCCATGCTGCAACGTGAAGCAGATTGTCATGCTTTCGCTCGATACGTAATCGCGGTTCCAGTTGCTCTGTTGGCCACTCTGCTGTTTCTTGTCGGCGCGTCTCAAACCGCGCAGTCCCAAACCTACAGCGTTATTCACAACTTCACCGCCAAGGGCAGCGATGGAGGATCTCCTTACGGCGGGCCGACCCTCGACCACTCGGGGAATCTTTACGGCACAACCTACACAGGAGGCACCTATGGCAGTGGAAGCGTTTACCGCCTTTCGCCCAACGGTTCCTCCTGGACTTACGACTCGTTGTACAGCTTTAAAGCCGGACCAGACGGCGTCGGCCCGGGCTTTGGATCTTTAGCCCTCGGTCCTGATGGCGCTCTATTCGGAACCACCGAGGGCGGAGGCTACTTTGGCACCGCCTTTGCCATCTGCGCCTGTGCAGAGGGAGAATCCCAGATTCACAGCTTTGGAGTCGGAACCGACGGGGCTCAACCCATTGGCGGCATGGTCATGGATTCGGCAGGCAATTTCTACGGAACGGCGAGCCTAGGCGGAGCCTACGGCAATGGCACCGTTTATGAAGAAGTGCGTTCCGGCGACACTTGGACCGAAAATACCCTCTACAGCTTCATCGGTACTAACGACGGCACGAATCCGGCATCCACCCTCTCGCTGGACGCAAAAGGGAATATTTACGGTACGACCTCTTTCGGCGGAGCCAACAACGTGGGCGTGGTGTTCGAGCTTTCGCCCTCCGGTTCCGGCTGGGAGCAAACTGTTCTCTACACTTTCCAGGGTCTGAATGATGGCCAAAATCCCCTTGGAGGCGTGACCCTCGACGAAGCTGGCAATCTCTACGGAACCACTTTCGATGGCGGCGTTAACGGCGGTGGAACGGTGTACGAATTGTCGCCTTCCGCCTCCGGCTGGACGTTTAGCACGCTATATAGCTTCACCGGTATTTACGGAGGACCGTACAACAAACTCGCGCTGTCAAAGGGAAAAATCTACGGCGCTACCCTCAACGATGGTGCGAATGGTTTTGGCTCGGTCTTCAAGCTGACTCGGGCCAACGGCGGTTGGACCTTCACCGACCTCTACGACTTCGCCGGCGCCAGCGAGGGTGCAGAACCCTACGGCAGTGTGGCTGTCGACAGCAACGGAAATATTTTCGGCACTACCAACGAAGGCGGCAGCGACAATCAGGGCCTCGTCTTTGAGATCACACCGTAACCCGTCAACACCTCTGCATGACATGCAGATTGTGGGGAGCAGGCCCACAATCTGCGTGGATGGCCTAATTAATGTCGAACTGCTCCTGATGCACTGCTGGATCGCTCTTTACGATGATCGTCCGCTTGGTGAGTTCTTCCATTTCGTTCAGCAAACGGCCGCTGTTGGCTTTCAACTCCTTGGCCACGTCGGGATGCACGCGCAGCATCACGTCTTCGTGCTCCATGTGTTTCGCCATCTTGCGCATCTCGACGTAAATCTCGTTGGCCACCGTGGTCACCGACTTCACGTAGCCCGTCGACTGGCAATAGGGACAAGGCGCCCCAATCGTGCGTTCGAGCGATTGCTTCACCCGCTTGCGAGTAATCGCAACCAGGCCGAAATCATTGAACTGGAGAACCTTGGATGGCGCTCGATCGTAACGCAATTCTTCTTCCAGAGCCTGCATCACGCGCTGGCGGTTGCGGCGCTCGTCCATATCGATGAAGTCGATAATAATGATGCCGCCCAGATCGCGCAGCCGAACCTGGCGCACAATTTCTTTGATCGCATCAACGTTGGTTTTGACGATCGTGTCTTCCAGGCGCGAGGTCTTGCCCACATACTTGCCGGTGTTAATATCGATGGCCACCAGCGCCTCGGTCTGGTTGATCACGATGTAGCCTCCGCTCTTCAGCCACACTTTCGACTTGAGCGCCTTGTTCATTTCCTCGGCCAGGCCGAATTGCTCGAACAGCGGCGTCTCTTTCGTGTAAAGCTTCACCCGCTTCACCAGTCCGGGCTGGAAGCGATTGAAGAAGCGAAGAATGCGTTCATATTCCGGCTCGGTATCGACCCAGATCACCGAAAAGTCGGAGGTGACCTGATCGCGCAGCACCCGCTCCACCACGTTGAGATCGTGATAAATCAGCGCCGGAGGCTTCGAAGCTTCGGCGCGGCTCTTGATGTCATTCCACAGACCCTTCAGGAAGCGGATGTCGGCGCGCAGTTCGTCTTCGCCGGCATTCTGCGCGGCCGTGCGGACAATGAAACCGCCGGTGCCGTTGTCGCGCTCGCTCATCACAATGCGCTTCAGGCGCTGCCGCTCTTCTTCCGATGCAATCTTGCGCGAAACTCCCGTGTGATTCACTGTCGGCATGTAGACCAGAAACCGTCCCGGCAGCGCGATGTGGCTGGTAATGCGTGCGCCCTTCTTGCCGATAGGCTCCTTGGCGATCTGCACCAGAATTTCCTGGCCTTCTTTCAGGAGATCGCTGATTTTCGGAACTTCCTGATGCTCGCGCCGCGGAAAACGGCGCCCACCGCCGCCGCGGCGGCCTCCACCACGGCGATCGTAACCCGGCCGCGGACGCGGCGCGCGCTGCGTATAGCCCGCCGTTCCTGCCGGAGCGCGAACCTCAGCGCGCGCGTCGACAGTGCCATTACCGCGGGCTTCGGCATCCAGCAAGGCTTCGGCCTCGGCTTGCGCTTCCTCGAGTTCCAACTCTTCGGAATCTTCCTCGCCCTCGGCCCCGCTGCCCTCCGCCGGAACCACTCCAGCTTCGGCCAGCAACGTCATGTGAATCTCTTCTACCGTCTCGCGGACCTCGGGGAGTACTTGCCCGCCCTGCCCTGCCGCTCGTGTTTCCTCCTCAAATTCGTCATAGCCCTCGTCAGACAATTGCTCGTAATGGACGGCATCCGCCTCATCCTCGTCGATGGTTTCTTCTTCCATGGTTCCGGGCATCGCGAAAACGGGTGCCCCATGCGCGGGCTGAGCAAAGTCTAGTGAGTGAGCTTCAGCAATCGGGGCGGCCTGCTCGCGAACCGCAGGCTCCGGCTGATCGGAGGTCTCAGCAGAAGCCACTAACTCCTCTTCTTCCTCGACGAATTCTTCCACTGGAGCATTGGTTTCGTGCGCCTCGGCGGAAAGGCCCTCGCCCGCAGGATGCTCCCTGCGGAATTCACGACTCCAATCCACCGAAGTAGACGCCTCCGCCGCTGCCGCTGCCGGCGATTGGCCGTGCTCCTCGAGCTCGCGGATTTCGTCTTCACGCTGTTCTTCCTGCGTCTCCTCCAACGGAGCCGCGAAAGCCGATGCGCTTCTCATGCCGGCGGTCGATGGGGTGCCACTCGCAAACATTGGTTCGTCGTCCGGAAAAGTCTCGGCCAGTGGCGCCCCCGATTCCGAAACAGATGCGGGCGCAGATGGAGCTTCATTCCAGCTTGGGTGCGGTTGTCTTTCCTGTACTACCGGAGCCGGAGTTAGTCCTCGATACTTCGAAATCGATTCTCCGGGAAGCAAGATCGGCTGGTATCCGGCAGCCGGCGCGAACTGGCTCCGTGCCGGTTCCACCGGACGATGGCTGACGGGCGGTGGGCTAAAGACCGGAGCAGCCGGAGGCGCACCCTCTGCCGGACGCGCGAAACGCGTCTCCGGGCCGCGATCCCTGCCCTCGCGTCCTTCGCGTCCGTCACGACGCCCGCCCCGGCGGCGACGCCGTCCGCGGTAGGCTCCACGATCACGATCTTGACCACCCTCGCTTCCCGCTCCCTCAGGCGCGGCGCCTGCCGCAAATGAAGATGTCGGCTGATCGGTGGGCTCTCCGGATTCATCCACATCGAAATCCGAACCATTCTCACCTGCAACCGCAGCCTGGCTTACCCGCGTGGTCTGCACTTCGTTCGCCACGGCGTCCAACGGTGCCGGCTGCTGCGCTCGCATATCCTGCACCCCGCGAGTGGCAGGAACCGAATCGGTCAGGTCCTCATCGTGCTCTTCCAACTCCATAAAGTCGGAGACATACAGGAAGGCATCGCGCTCGAGGCCGATATCGACGAATGCAGATTGCATTCCAGGAAGCACCCGGGTCACTCGGCCCTTATAAATGGACCCCGCCAGGGTGTATTCATTCTCACGCTCGAGGTAAACTTCCGCGAGCAAATCGTCTTCCACCAGGCCCACCTTGGTTTCGTGGGGGGTGGAAGAGACAAATAGCTCTTTGTTCATGGACACTCCGCTCCTGCCCTGGCTTAGAGCCGGACAGGCTTCACCGGAGTGAAGTGAGGAAGCACACGGGAGGATCGAGCGTCGCGATGCGCGCCCCGGATTGGGGACGGCTGGGGCCGGAGAGGTTTCTCCCTGACCAAATCCGCTGCACAAGCTTGGGTATCTTCACTATGACTATGTGCACTGTTCGCCTTATATCTGCCGGGTTTGTGACCGCACTCTCAGACCGTTTCCGGTCGGGGGGCCGTTTCCCTGCCAGCAGATTTATTGCTTCAATCCTGCCCGGCCTTCAGCACTCGACAAGCCGGTGAAATGCCCCCTTTACGCGAGGGCGATCGATATTTTTGGGCTGCGCCCACAGGCACAGCAACTGCTCTTTGCCGTCTTTCCCAGTTACAAGAATCCAGTACAGAATCAGGAACTCTCTACTACGCAATTCCTTTGGAATCAGCCGGCGGCTAATTCACGAAGCGGCGCATGCGGACGTTCATCACCATCCCCAACGCCAGAAACATAAACAACACGGAAGACCCCCCGTAACTCATTAACGGCAAAGGTATTCCGGTGACCGGCATGAAACCGACCACCATGCCAACATTGACTAGGATATGGAAGCTAAGCACAGCTACCACACCCATTACCACGAACGTTCCAGCGCGGTCGGGCGCTGTTTGCGCGTTCTGGGTCAAACGCATCAGCACAATGAAGTATAGCAGCAGAACTCCCAAAGCGCCCACGAATCCGTGTTCTTCGGAAAAAGCCGCGAAAATAAAGTCCGTTTGTGGAACGGGCAGAAACGCTCCGTGAGTTTGCGAGCCTTTCCCACCCCACAGCCCTCCCGAACCTACCGCAATCTTCGATTGCTCAACTTGATACCCCGTACCCTGGGGATCGTCCTCGGGATGTTCGAAACTGGTCAGCCGCTGTTTCTGATAAGACTTGAGCACGTGAACCTGGGGAATAAAGAAAACTGCCCCGATTCCGATGCCCGCCGCCAGAGCGATGGCCAACCCTTGCTTCCACTGCATTCCTCCCAGAAATACGCCCATGATGGCGATGGGCACATAAGTGAGAGCGGTGCCCAGATCCGGTTGCTTCAATACCAGCAACATAGGAATCACTACGATGGCACCGGCTTTCATCAAATCCGGCCAGGAGAGTTCGCGATGCCGCATTTCCGCGAAATATTTTGCCATCGCCAAAATCAGGATCAATTTCACCCATTCTGACGGCTGGAAGTGATTTCCGCCCGGCATTTTGATCCATCGCTTCGCCCCCAGATACTTCTGCCCGAAGATCAGCACCGCCATCAGCGCAACAATCGATGCAATGTAGAACCAATGGATGCGATCAAGCAGTGCCTGGTAATTGATCGCGCTGATGACAAACATGGACGCGATACCACCCAGCACCCAATACAGCTGCTTGACGTGCGAGCCGGCAAACTTGGTGTGTATGGTCGCGCTGCGGATCTCCATCACCCCGAGCCCACAGATCATGAGCACAAAGACCAGCAGCAGCCAGTCAAAATCGCGAAATGAAACATAACGTGACATAAAACAGCTTCTAGCCTTTAGCTCCTAGCTCTCAGCGTAGCGCCGGCGTCTCGTCGGCCGTCGCCAGAGCGTCTCGCTCTCGCAGCCTGAACCCTGAATCAGTTCGCAGGTACCATCCCCGGCGCCGCCGTAGCCGCCAGCGGATGCTTCCCCAACTTCACCAAAAAGTGTCCGCCCTGCAATTTCTGTTCGGGCTCGCCATCCGGATCCGGCTCGGTCCACAACCCGCCGATGTCGATCTTGCCGTCTTTGCCCTTCTCGACCATCTTTTGCGGCGTCTTTCGCTGCTTATCCACGTATGCCTTGATTACCTGGGTCGCCAGTCGAGCTGCCAACCTTCCGTGCTCGCCACCCTGGAACAGCACGCAAACTACAATGTCCGGATTCCGTCGCGGCGTGAATCCCACAAACCAGCCATTCTGCGCGAACTCATCCTGGTTCTTCACCTTCGCGCGTAAAGCCAGAGAGACCACCTGCGCCGACCCTGTCTTACCGGCAATATCAATCCCCGGAATGTGCGCCGAAGGCGCCGTCCCTTCGGGCAGCAAAACCCGCGACATCGCGTCGGTGATGAACGTCCATCCCTCCGGATCGATGGGAACGGTCTTCACCTCCGTGCGGTTCGCGGTCTCCACGTACCCCGGAGGCAGGCCTTCCGGATTCACTACATGCGGCGTTACCATCTTCCCGCCCATCGAAATCGTGCTGATCGCGCGCAACAATTGCACCGGAGTAATCGCCACCGCGCCCTGCCCAATGCCCACCGAAATGGTCTCGCCGGCAAACCACTTCTGCTTGAAATTCCTGATCTTCCACTCCTCGGACGGCATGACGCCGCTGACTTCATTGGGCAGATCAATGCCGGTTTTCTGTCCCAGGCCCAGCATGGTTGCGTACTTGGCGATCCGCTCGATGCCTAATTTATTTGCCAGGGTGTAAAAGAAAACGTCGCAAGACTGGT
This sequence comes from uncultured Acidobacteriaceae bacterium, assembly GCA_963710965.1. Taxonomy (GTDB): domain Bacteria; phylum Acidobacteriota; class Terriglobia; order Terriglobales; family Acidobacteriaceae; genus Sulfotelmatobacter. The sequence goes on from CAVQCP010000022.1 coordinate 6,879, forward strand.
AAATCGCTTTCTCCAGCGTGACCGGCCCGTGACCGCCCTTCACCCAGCATCCGAAGCGCCGGCCATAAAATTCGGCGCTGCCGTGACAATCCACATGCAGGGTCTGGGCAATCCCTTCCTGCCAACCCGCCACCGACATGATGATCTTGAACGTCGACCCGGGCGCAAGCTGAGCCTGAATGGCCTTGTTCAGCAGCGGCTTGTCGGGATCCGTCAGCAGCTTATTCCACTCGTCGCGCGTTACCTTCACCGCGAAATCGTTGGGATCGAAGGTCGGCCCGCTGACCATTGCGAGAATTTCTCCGGTATGCGGGTCCATGGCGACGACCGCGCCATTTTTCCCGGCCAGCGCCTCTTCCGCTGCAATCTGCAAATCCAGATCGACCGTCAGCTTCAGTTGTTTGCCGGGCACGGCGTCGGTCTCTCCCAGCAGTCCTACTTCGCGCCCATGGCTGTTCACCACCTCGCGCCGCGCTCCATTCGTGCCCATCAGCGCGTTGTTGTATTGCCGCTCGACTCCAGAAATGCCGACCACATCGCCGGGGTTATAGAGTTCAAACTGAGGCTGGTTCAGCATGTCGTCGGTCACTTCCCCGACGTAGCCGATCAAATGCGCCATGAATCCATTGCGGGGATACAGGCGCCGGTGCGCCATGATCGTATCCAGCTCCGGCAGTTCGTTGCGATGCGCGTCGATGAACGCCAGCTCATCCGGAGTGATGTCTTCTTTCAGAAAGATCGGTTGGTATTGCGGCATGGCGGTGAAATGCCGGATGCGCGCCCTCACTTCGTTGGCATCTAAATGAAGTCCCTGCGCGATCATCTCGGCGTCCGCGTTCAGATCGCGCGCAGAATCGCGCAACAGCAGCGCCGAAAACGAGGGGTAGTTATCGACGATCACTCGCCCTTCGCGGTCCAGAATCTTGCCCCGTGGCGCCAGAATCGGCACATTGCGGATGCGGTTCTTCTCCGCCGCCGAGGCGTAGTAGCCGCTCTCCATCACCTGCAACTTCCACAGCCCGTAAGCCAGCACCAGGAAGATGCCGAGGATCATGTACTGCGCCGCCGTCAGCCGGATCGCCGATACTTTGTCATCACGGTTGAACATAAATCAGTGGCCAGGGACCAGTGGCCAGTGACCAGCCAAACACGCGGGACAGATCGGTCCGGGTCGCAACAAGTCACAGCCTCGCAAGATCGGATGTAAAGGAGCCTTAAAGTTCATTGTAATGCGTATCGAAGCCGCGGGATTGTCGCGTGAGTAACCGAAGTCACAGCCTGCGCAGATTCACTGGCCCCTGGCCACTAGCTACTGCTCACGTCCTCTGCTTAAACTTATCCAGCAAAAAGTACAGCCCCACTCCCAGCACCGCGTTCGCCAGCCCCGCCAGAACTTCGCGGCTCCAACTCCAGTTCATGGTCAAACTCACCATGCCGCGCGCGACGGTAAAATAAACCGCCTGATGCACCAGGTAAAACCCCAGCGTCACCAGAAACCGCGCGCCCACGTTTTCCACGTCGAGCTTCGCACCCAGCGACGACGCCGCGTAGCCTACCACCGTCTTCGCGATGCCAAAAATTCCGATCGGATATGGCCCCAGCATGTCCTGCGCCAAGCCAATTGCCGCACCGGTGAACAATCCGGAGATCGGATTCCGCCGCGCCATGGCAAAGAAAATCGTCACCAGCAAGGGGAGGTCGAAGATGGAGAAAAACGGAAGCCGCCGCGGCAGGTACGCCTGCACAAACAGCGCCAGGAACGGCACTCCTATCGTCACCGGAAGGCTGAACCGGTAAACCTCAATCTGCTCGCCTGATGTGTAAGTAATGGGCACGCTAGTCGGGATTATCTTCGGTCGCCACAGCTTGCGGACGGGCTGGAGAAACCGGCTTCTGGGCTGGTTCCGTCGCCGGTTTTGGCGAAGGACTGCTGGCGCGCGGAGTTCCCGATGAAGTTGCGGCCGGAGTTGCGCTCTTCGTTGCGGATGAGATTGCGGACGAGGGCGAATTCGAAGGCGTCTTCGAGGCTGCAGTAGCAGGCCCATTCGTATTCACCTTGGCCGCCCCATTCACTCCCTTGCCGGAATCCAACTTCTGCCCCACCGTCTTCAAAATCTCTTTCTTGGGAGCATCGCTGCTCGGCGCTTTCACCGAAGTATTCGTAGTGGGAGAACTAGTAGGAGATGCTGTGGGCGAAGTGACAGCCGATGCGGCGGCCGCTTTGACGGACGGCTTAACGACGGACGGCTTAACGGTAGCTGTCCCGGGAGCAGCCCCAGCCGCAGCTCCCGAAGCGCCGCCATTGTTGCCCGGCCCAGCCGCGTTCGCGACCACCGGCGGCTTGTCGGGCACGGAAGGCAACCGCTGAGCCAGAAGATCCGCGGCTCGCACTCTCGTGCCGTTATCGGCCACCGCGGGCTCCTGCTCCTGCTTCTCGGTCACTACCAGCACTTCCTCGAGCCGGCTCAGATCGGCCGCCGGCTTCACCTTAATACTTAAGAACATTTCTCTTCCCGGGCCCACCTTGCTCACGGAGCCCACGGGCAATCCCTTGGGAAAAATCTGGTCGCCGCCGCTGCTGAGAACCTCTTCGCCTGGAGATACTTGCTCATCGCTCATCACTCGTTCGATGATCAACTCGCCATTCGGCGTTCCCCGCAGCACGCCCTGCAACCGCGATTTTTCCAGATACACTCCCGCCCCGCTGCTTTGATCGTTGATCATCAGGATTTTCGACACCTTGGGAAATACTTCCAGCACCTTGCCCACGATGCCATTCGCCGTGATCACCGCCATGTCGCGTTCGATCCCGTCCTTCTTGCCTTTGTCGATATAAATGCATTGCGCCAGATCGCTTCCACAGGAGCCGATGACCTGCGCCGCTACCGTCTTAGCAATAAACTGCTCTTTGAACCCCAGTAAAGACTGCAAGCGGTGAGCCTGGTTCGCGTCCTCGGTCATCCTCACCTGGTCGAGGCGCATGCGCTCAATTTGCTGCTTGAGGTCGCGGTTCTCGGCCCGCACTCCGCGCAGATAAAAATAATTGTGCCAGAGATTGCTGCTGCCGGTCTGCGTCCAAACCAGGCCGCGCTCGAAGGGAGTGATTAAATCGACCGCCCAAATGCGGATCAGCCGCGTGTTCTGCGCGTCCCCGCTGCGCTTCACTTGCACCGCCAGCCCCAGCACCTGGAGGAACAACACTCCTACCAGGATGGTCAGGTTGCGGTAACGGCCGAGTACGGTTTCCATAAAAACAGTGGTTCGTGAGTAGTGGTTGGTGGTTAGTAATTAGCAGAGGTTTGGGTGGGGAGATCGAGCGGCAATCTTCACGCTTTCAGCTACCACTACCCAATAATCACGAACCACTGCTATTCGATCGAGATCTTTCGCAGCAGCTTGAAGTCACTGAGCATCTTGCCCGTGCCCAGCACCACGCTGCACAGCGGATCGTCGGCGATCGAAACCGGCAAGCCAGTCTCTTCCCGGATACGCTTATCCAAATTCTTCAGCAGCGCCCCGCCGCCCGTCAGCACGATGCCGCGGTCGCTGATGTCGGCCGAAAGTTCCGGCGGAGTCCGCTCCAGCGCCACCCGGATCGCATTCATGATGGTCGAAACGCATTCGCTCAAGGACTCGCGAATTTCGCCATCGTCTACCGTAATCGTCTTGGGCACGCCTTCGATCAGGTTACGCCCTTTGATCTCCATCGTCATCGGCTTGTCGAGCTGATGGGCGGAGCCAATCTCCATCTTGATCTGCTCGGCCGTGCGCTCCCCGATCAGTAAATTATATTTCCGCTTCAGGTAATTCATGATGGCTTCGTCCATCTGATTTCCCGCCATCCGCACCGAACGCGAATACACGATGCCGCTCAGCGAAATCACCGCGATATCCGTCGTTCCCCCGCCGATGTCCACCACCATATTTCCGCTCGGTTCGGTAATCGGCAACCCGGCGCCAATGGCCGCCACCATCGCCTGTTCCACCAGATGCACTTCACTGGCTTTGGCGCGATAGGCTGAATCCATGACGGCGCGCTTTTCCACCTGCGTGATCTCCGAGGGCACCCCGATCACGATCCGCGGATGCACCAGCATCTTGCGGTTGTGCGCCTTCTGAATGAAGTAATTCAGCATCTTCTCGGTGACTTTGAAGTCGGCAATCACGCCGTCCTTCATGGGCTTGATGGCGACGATGTTGCCCGGCGTGCGGCCCAGCATTTCCTTCGCTTCTTTGCCCACGGCCTCGACCTCGCCGGTGTTTTTGTTAATGGCCACGATCGAGGGCTCGTTCACTACGATGCCCTTGCCGCGGGCATAGACCAATGTATTGGCCGTGCCCAGATCGATGGCCAGGTCGCTCGAAAACAAGCTGAATAACGACCTGAGGTTGTGCGACCGTGATGAATGAAATCCGTTGCTTGACATGAAGTGCTCTGCCTTCCGCGATATTTTCGGCTCTCAGCTCTTAAGCCACAGGCCCTGAGCCCATGCTTTGCTTCCCAGCCTGACCGTCTAAAATCTATGACAACCCAACACCCTTACTGAATAATGACCTTTTTCTGCTGCGTATTCACTCCACCCTGCGCCGTCTGCGCCGTCACCGTAATCACACTCTCTCCCGTGCTCAGCGGCGGCGTGAAGTAGTGAAAGCTTCCATCGGAAGCGATCTCCGGAACCTCGCGCCCGTTCACCATCACCCGAGCCCCCACCAGCGTCTTCCCCGCCACTTCGATCACATGGCCATGCTGAATAAAGGGATCGAGTTCCAGATCGATGGCTTCCGTCTGCTTGCCCTTGGGAATGATGGTAAAGCGGTTCTTCTCGCTCTCCATCGATTCCTTTCCCGACGCTTCGTACGACGTTACCATCCAGTAGTACGCGCCTTCGCCCAGACCTGAAACCGTAACGTCTGCTGTGTTTACTCTCTTATCAACCAGTGTAGAAGAAAAATACGGGTTCCGCGAGACTCTCAAACGATACCCTACCGCATTTGCCATCGGCGTCCAGGAAAACTCCACTTCCTTGGTGGCATGCGCCGAGGTAAACAGCGGCGCCATATTCGCCGGAGAAATCGGCGTCGGCGGCCCGATTCCCTTTGCCTTCTCCATGTGCGCTTCCGACGCCTGAAAACTCACTTTTTCCCAGTTCGCCAACTGTACCGTTTCTCCATTGCGTGTGACTTCGCCCGATCCCTTTTTCATCAGGATCTCGTGCTGATCGGCCTTCGGATCGTTGTGCACCTGCGCCGTCGACTCGGGTGACAGCGACGCCGTCGCGCCCGCCACAATCACCTGCGACTTCGATCCTTCCGAATAAGTCGCAGTCGAAAGATCCACGGTTCCGGTCGTCACCGCGACCGCCACGTTGGTCTGCTGCTGATCATTCGCCGAGTTTTCTTCCACGACAATCAGCGAATCCTGCTTCACGGTGTAGCTGGTGCCGTCGTTGAACACCACCTTCGCCATGCCCTCGGAACCGGTCTGCACCACATCGCCTTTTTCGAGAGGCACGTTGTAATCTGCGCTCACCCAAGTGTTTCCATTGCCTTTTTTCACTCGCACGGTGCCATCCAGCGCCGTAAAGTGCGCTTGCTGCAAGCGAGACGCGTTGCTGCCCGCCGCCGGCGCCATCCCCGCAACTTTCTCCAGCGCACGGTTCGCTACCCCGCCCGCCGCCTGAATCGTGTTCTCGCTGAATTGCGGGAAGGTCAGCCGGATGCCGATCAAAAGCACCCCGGCAATGACCACGATCACCACCGCCACACTGCGGTATGTGACCGTCTTCCACGCCACGTGGATCCCCGGTTTGCGAGCCTGCGAAGACACGAAGAACAACCTTGTTCCAGCTATTGAATATGCGGTAATTCAAACGTTACCACAAGCCTATCGGCATGAATAATAGGTAATCAACCGGGAACGTTACCTTGGTTTGGCCAGTTTCTCTTGTTGTCTCAATCTTCTAATGTACGTCCGGCGTCCTCTCGTGAAATCTCGAAGACGGATTCCGCCCCCGACTGCGGCACCTGTCCCGCTTGACATCCCGAAACGGCGTCATCAACAATCCTTTAGCAACCAAGTCATTGCTCGACCGCTCAACCAAAATCCCCATCTCGACGAGGTTTTTTCATGATGTTGTTCGCCGCACGCCTGGCAATCGTATTGTGTCTACCTTTGATCCTTGCAGCGATTGTCACCGCCCAGAAAATCACCGTCTCTCAACCCACTCTCTGGGCCTCGAAACCCGACATCGCCGCGTTCGAGAAAATCGAGAATGAACGCCTGAGTGCCGCCCAGCGTTCCATCGACACACTTCTCGCCGTGAAAGGTGCGCGCACCATCGAGAACACGCTCGCTCCTTATGACGAAGCGGTCCATCAAAACAATGCCGCCGGATATTTTGCCGCGGTCATGGTCGATGCCCACCCCGACGCCGCCTTCCGCGATCATGCCACGTCCATGCTCACCCAGGTGAGCGCCGCCCAGAGCGCCATTGCGCTCAATCACGACATCTACAACGCGCTCGCTGCCCTCGATCTTTCCCGCGCCGACGCGGCCACGCGCCACTATGTTGAGCGCCAACTGCTTCAGTTCCGCCTCGCGGGCGTCGATAAAGATGATGCCACCCGCGCCCGCCTGAAAAGGCTGAATGAACAGGCCACCGAAGAGCAGTCGATCTTCGGCCGCAACATCGCCGACGGACGGAAAGAGATCGAGGCCGACCCCTCCGAACTCGACGGCCTGCCCCAGGACTACATCGATCGCCACCAACCCGGCGCCAATGGCAAGGTCACAATCACCACCGATTATCCCGACGCCCTGCCCGTCTTCAACTTCGCCAAAAGTAATGACCTTCGCCGCCGCCTCAGTCTCGCCTTCAACACCCGCGCTTATCCCAAGAATCTCGACGTTCTCACCAGCCTGCTGAAGACCCGCTATGAGATCGCCACGATTCTCGGCTACTCGTCATGGGCCGATTACAACGCCGCCGATAAGATGATCGCCCAAGGCCACAACATTGCCGACTTTATCCAGCAAGTCAACGATGCCTCCCGGCCGCTCGCGCAAAAAGAATTCGATATGCTGCTTGCCGAGAAACGCAAGACCGATCCCGCAGCCACAGAAATCTGGGACTACGAACGTTCTTATCTTTCTGAACAGGTTCGCCGCAGCAAGTACGATTTCGACTCGCAATCGGTTCGCCCCTACTTCCCCTTCAATGAAGTGAAGCAGGGCATCCTCGATACCGCGGCCGATCTTTTTCATGTCAGCTTCCAGCAGGAACCGAATGTTCCCGCCTGGGATCCATCGGTCGAAACCTGGATCGTCATCGACAGTGGCAAACCCATCGGCCGCTTCTATCTCGACATGCATCCGCGTCCCGGCAAATTCAGCCACGCCGAAATGTCCGGAGTGCTGGATGGCATTCGTGGGAAGCAATTGCCGGAAGCCATCCTCATCTGCAACTTCCCCGCTCCCACGGCAACCGATCCCGGCCTGATGGACTACGACGACGTGAAAACTTTCTTCCACGAATTCGGCCACCTCATGCACCACATTCTCGGAGGCCAGCAGCAGTGGGCCGGCATCAGCGGCATCAGCATGGAATCCGATTTCGTTGAAGCTCCCTCGCAGATGCTGGAAGAGTGGATCGCCAGCCCGCAAGTTCTGGCCAAATTCGCCCGCCATTACAAAACCGGCGAGCCCATTCCTGCCGAACTTGTCGCCCGCATGAACCGCGCTTCCGCCTTCGGACGCGGCTTCTGGGTCGCCCGCCAGAATTCCTTCACCGCTATCTCCTACGACATTTACAAAACCCGGCCCGAGGATGTAAATCTCGATGCCGTCACTCTCGATGATTCCACGCGCTACACGCTTTTCAAACCGCTGCCCGAAACTCATACCTGGGCATCCTTCGGGCACCTCGCCGGCTACTCGTCTGCTTACTACACCTACCTTTTCGACAAAGTGATTGCCGAGGATTTCTTCCTGCAATTCGATCGTCAGAACTTGCTGGCCGGTGACGCTCCCATGCGTTACCGCCGCATCGTGCTGGAGCCCGGCGGCTCCGAGCCGGCGAACGACCTGGTGAGGAATTTCCTCGGCCGCCCGCAAAATATGACCGCCCTGCAACACTGGATGGCGGAAGAGTTTCAGTAATCGGGGTCAACATTGAGCTAAGAAGAAATCGCCGGCGACACTTCAACCGGTCGGCGCTGAGAAATAGCAACGCGATCTCAATCTTCCGAATCCAAGTCCGGCACAGAAGGAAAGTTCTGGCTCGATGCACTTCTTGCAAATGGATGTGTTCCCAATCGGCCCATCGGTCGCGAACAATAAAACGCAGGGGAGAAGCTGGTAGATGCTTTCTCCCGCGCTGGCGCACGCCGTGCTATGTCTGATCGTGGCCCTCAGCATCCTGCTGATGCTGATCCGCCCGCGCGCTATTCCAGAAGTCTATTGGGTTGGCGCAGGCGTCCTATTGCTGCTGGCTCTGCGGCTGGTTTCTTTGCAACTCGCAGGCCGGGCCATGGCAAAAGCTCTGGACGTTTGCCTCTTCCTGATTGGCATGATGCTGATCTCTGAACTGGCGCGCGAGCAGGGCGTCTTCGATTGGCTCTCATCGGTTGCGGTCAGAAAGGCCGATGGCTCCTGCTCCCGTCTCTTTGCGCTGGTCTATGCGGTCGGGACCGTCGTCACCGTCTTCATGTCCAACGACGCTACCGCAGTCGTTCTTACGCCGGCCATTTTGACAGCCGTACGCAAGGCGAAGGTCGAGCCTCTGCCCTATCTTTTTGTTTGCGCCCTCATCGCCAATGCGGCGTCATTTCTTCTGCCCATTTCGAACCCGGCCAATCTGGTCGTCTTCCACAACCAGATGCCGCCCCTCGGCAGATGGCTGTTATCTTTTGGCTTCCCCTGCCTCCTCTCCATCGCGGCGACCTTCGCCGTGATGCGCTGGCTCTTTCGAAAAGAGCTGCGCCAGCGCATCGAATACCCGGTGGAAGCAAAACCCTTACCCGCAAATGGAAAGTTGGTGCTCGTCGGACTGGCCTCGATGGTGGCAGTGCTCCTGAGCGCCTCCTCGTTCGGCAAAGACCTGGGCTTGCCGACCTGCCTGGTCGCCCTCGCGGTCACCGCAGTCGTTTCTATTAAGGCAAGAAGCAACCCCGTCAGCCTTGCCCGCGAAATAAGCTGGTCTACGCTGGTGCTGGTCACCGGTCTTTTCGTAATGGTCGACGCGCTTGAAAGCATCGGCGCCATGCAACTGACAACCAACTGGTTCAACTGGGCGCGCGGTCTTGGGCACATCTCCGGTACTTTCCTCACAGGCTTCGCCGTCGGCGTCGCGAATAACCTGGTGAACAATCTGCCGCTCGGTTTAATTGCCGATAGCACACTTCAGTCCGCGCATGCCCATGGCGGCATTGTCGACGCCGTGCTGATCGGCATTGATCTCGGCCCCAACCTCTCTATCACGGGATCACTCGCCACCATCCTGTGGCTCATCGCGCTGCGGAAAGAAAAACTCAATGTGAGTTTCTGGGATTTCCTCAAGGTGGGCGCGGTCACCATGCCCACCGCCATGTTTGTCTCTCTCACCGGGGCCATCCTGATGCAAATATGCTTTCATGTTTCGTGACTGCCGAAACTTATGCGCCCTTCGCCAACTCCGGTGTTACGACACCGGATGGCCGAAGCATCGGCCAAACTGCGGGAGGCCAGAGTGAAAAGCGCCGTGATACCATTTTCCCGTGCCCATCACGGATACCACTCCCGAGGCGCAGGCCGTACAGCTGAAAATTCATCGCTCCATGTCGGGAGAGCAGAAGATTTTTCTTGCCTACGAAATGAGCATGGCTGGCCGCGAACTCAATAAACTTCGACTTCGCCAGGAACACCCGGAATGGACGGAAGCTCAAATCGCGCGTGAATTGCTGCGCCTCGCCTTTTTTCCCAAGCCGTTGCCCGCGGGCCTCGAATGAGCTTTTTGCAAGTCATGCAACGGATTAGTTCGGGGCTCGACGGGGCGGGCATTCCTTATATGCTTACCGGCTCTTTTGCCAGCGTCTTTTACGGCGCCCCGCGTTCCACTCAGGATATCGACATAGTGATAGCGCCAACCCCGGCAAACTTGCGGACGTTCTTGTTGAGCCTGCCCGAGGCTGAGTACTACGTGGACGTGGATGCGGCCCTCGCAGCCCATAAACGCGAATCCCTCTTCAATGTCATTGATCTCAAGACGGGATGGAAGATCGATATGTTTATTTGCAAGTCACGCCCATTCAGCCGGGAGGAATTCGGACGACGGAGAGCCTCGAAGTTCGAAAACCTGTCGCTTTTCGTGGCCAGTTCGGAGGACGTAATTCTCTCCAAACTGGAATGGGCCAAGCTCGGCCAATCGCAGCGCCAAATCCAAGACGTCGCAGGAATTTTGAAGATACGCTCTGAGTCCTTGGACCTGGCTTACTTGGAAAAATGGGTTCGCGAGCTGGCATTGACAAAAGAATGGATGGCAGCGCAAAACCCAGCCGAGATCTCTGGTCCAGGCTAAGAGCAGCGCCCTGCCGGCACCTAGCGCTTTATGTCTACCCAAGGGGTCCTGGCGCGATCTCACCGCCAACCCTGCGAGACCTACAGCAAACACCGTATACAGCAAAATCGTTGCCTAAGGCATCTTCATCCAAGTAGCTGCTCGAATTTTCCATGCCACCCAGCACGACAGAATCTGTCCCGATCATCGGAGGAGGGGAGACCGGCGCCCTCGTCCGCGCCAAGGATTGGTCCGAGACCCCTCTCGGGCCCATAGAAGAATGGCCGCAAAGCCTGCAGACATCCATCAGCATTTGCCTGGATTCACGCTTCCCCATCGTGATGTACTGGGGCCCCGAGTTCGTGGTTCTGTACAACGACGCGTATAGCAAAATCCTCGGCAGCAAACATCCCTGGGCGCTAGGCCAACGCTGCAGCGATTGCTGGGTTGAAATCTGGGACACGATCGGACCCATGCTGAAAGGCGTGGTACAGACCGGAGTGGCCACCTGGTCCAACGATTTGCTGCTCGCGCTGAATCGCCATGGCTACCCCGAAGAGTGTTACTTTTCGTTCTCCTTTAGCCCGGTGCGCGTCGAAGCCGGCGCAGTCGGCGGCGTCTTCACCGCCGTCATCGAAACCACGGACAATGTCATTGGAGAACGCCGTCTGCGGACCCTCCGCGACCTCGCCGCCAAAGCCGTCGACGCGAAAACCGAAGAGGATGTCTGCCGGATTGCCGCCGAAACCCTCTCCGAAAACCAGCGAGACATTCCCTTTTCAGCGCTCTGCGCCGACACTGGCGAGGGATTTTCCGTTGTCTGCACCTCCGGCCTTCCCCACCAGCATTCTTTTATCGCTTTACTTACAGATGTCAATTCGTCTCTCGCGGAGAAAATGAGACAGGTCGTCACCTCCGGGCAAGCTCTCGAAGTAGACTTGCAGGATCTGGGCTGTGATCTGCCCGGCGGCGACTGGGACGCCCCTCCCACAACTGCTCTGCTGCTGCCGATTCCCGCCCTCGGTCCCAATGGCCTGCCCGGCATCATGGTCTGCGCCATCAGCCCCAGGAAGAGGCTCGACGAAGGCTATCGAACTTTCTTCAATCTGGTCAATCGTCAAATCGCCACCAGCATCGCCGATGCCCGCTCTCACGAAGAAGAACGCAAACGCTCCGAAGCGCTGGCCGAACTCGACCGCGCCAAAACTCTTTTCTTCAGCAATATCAGTCACGAGTTTCGCACGCCTCTTACCCTGATCCTGGGCCCGCTGGAAGAGATCCTCTCCCGCGAAAAATTGTCTGCGCCAGTGGCCGAGCAGCTCAGCACGGTTCGTCGCAACGGACTGCGGCTGCTTAAGTTGGTCAACACCCTGCTCGATTTTTCCCGCATCGAAGCCGGACGGGTGCAGGCGGTTTACGAACCTACCGACCTGGCCAGCCTCACCACCGATCTCGCCAGCGTCTTTCGTTCTGCCATTGAGCAAGCCGGCATGCGCCTCACCGTAAATTGCGCAGCACTCTCGCAGCCGGTTTACCTCGACCGCGATATGTGGGAGAAGATCGTTCTGAACCTTCTCTCCAATGCGTTTAAATACACCTTGCAAGGTGAAATTGCGGTTGAACTCAAACCTGCCGGCGACTTTGCGGAGCTTTCTGTCCGCGATACCGGAACCGGTATCGCCCCCGGCGCCCTGCCCCACATCTTCGAACGTTTCTATCGGGTAGAAAATTCACAGGCTCGAACCCAGGAAGGCTCGGGCATCGGTCTCGCGTTTGTACAGGAATTGGTGAAACTCCACGGCGGATCGATCAGGGTTGAGAGCACGCCCGGAGTAGGAAGCACATTCACAGTCGCAATTCCCTTCGGCAAAGCCCATCTTCCCGCGGAGCGCATTCCGGCCGTGCGCAATCTTCCTTCGACCGCGCTGGGCGCCCAACCGTTTATCGAAGAAGCGCTGCGCTGGCTGCCCGATTGCCAGTCCTCCGATTCCGCCCTTCCTGGGCTGCATGCCATTTCGCGAGCATTTTCAAGAAGTGGCAAGGCCGCGCCCACCCAGCGCATTCTTCTCGCCGATGACAACGCCGACATGCGCGGCTACATGCAGCACCTGTTGCGCGAAGACTACCAGGTTGAAGCCGTCGCGGATGGAAAATCTGCGCTCGAAAGCGCTCGCAGAAATCCGCCCGATCTCATCCTCGCCGATGTCATGATGCCCCAACTCGATGGCTTCGCCTTGCTCGAGCAACTGCGCGCCGACGAGTCTCTCAAGAGCATGCCTATCATTCTTATCTCTGCCCGCGCCGGCCAGGAGTCCCGCATCGAAGGTCTTCAGGCCGGGGCCGACGATTATCTGGTCAAACCCTTTTCCTCCCGCGAACTCTCTGCCCGGGTTGCATCGCTGCTCACCACGGCTCGCCTTCGACGCGAAGCCGAGAAAGTCGAAAAGGCCCTGCGCGCCGAGGCGGAAAACGAACGCACCCGCTTGCGCGCAGCTTTCACTCAAACCTATGCCTTCATGGTCTTCCTGGGCTGCGATGGCACCATCCTCGACGCCAACCATGCCGCCCTCGCCGCCGCAGGTCTCGTTCGCGAGCAAGCCGTCGGGCGCAAGGTCTGGGAGCCCTGGTGGTCCCCCCTGCCCAAAGAAACGGAAACTCTCCAATCCAGCGTGCAGCGCGCCGCCGCCGGCGAGTCCGTTCGCGAAGAATGTAACTACTGTCTGGCCGACGGCACCATTCGCGTCGCCGACCGCACCCTCGCTCCCGTAAAAGATGAAGACGGAAATGTGCTGATGATCGTCGCCACCGGCCTGGATATCACCGAAGCCCGCGAACTCCGCGATCGGTTGGAAACCAAGGTCAAAGAGCGTACCGCCGAACTCGAAGCGGCGGAAGGCAGCCTGCGCGCCATGAACGCCCGCCTGCTCCGTCTGCAGGATGAAGAGAGACGCCGCATCGCTCGCGAACTTCATGACAGCGCCGGACAACTTCTGGCGGCGCTCAGCATGAATCTCGTTCCGCTCGAGCGCAGGCTGGGCGAACTAAGTTCCGATCTCGGCAGGCCGATCACCGATAGCATTTTCCTCGTCGATGAACTCTCCCGCCAACTGCGCACCATGTCGCACCTGCTTCATCCTCCACTGCTGGACGAGGCCGGGCTGGCTGCCGCTCTCGCCTGGTATGTGGATGGCTTCGCCGAACGCAGCAAGATTAAAGTTCGCTTTGACTACGACCAAACCATGGGCAGGCTGCCCCGGGAAACTGAAACCGCCATCTTCCGGGTCGTGCAGGAGTGCCTGACCAACGTCCATCGCCACTCCGGCAGCGCATCCGCCACCGTTCGAATCAGCCGCGATTCCCAATCCTTTGTGGTCGAAGTGAGCGATCAAGGCAAAGGCATTCCCGGCGGAAACATCCAAATGTCCGGACAGGCCAAGCCCGGAGTCGGCATTCAGGGCATGAGTGAGCGCATCCGGCAATTGGGCGGAAAAATCGAAATCAACTCTGCCCCCACCGGTACCACGGTCGTGGCCACTTTTCCCATCGCATAGGCCAGCGCTCTTCTGAGCCAATGGCCAAGTGCGCCCTCAGCTTTCGACTCTTCCCTTAATCTTTACGCGGTCCGGCTTTCGTGCGCGCTCCGGCACTACCCTTTGATTAACGATACTTCCAGTTCGATTTTCACCTCATCGCCGATGAGAATTCCGCCCGTCTCCAGCGCCGCATTATAGGTCAGTCCGAAATCGCTGCGCTTGATCTTGGTGGTTGCGGAGGCGCCAATTCTCGCGTTGCCCCACGGATCTTTTCCTTCCGGCGTTGGCCCTTCCACCTTCAACCCCACCTCCTTGGTGACCCCGTGCAAGGTAAGGTCGCCTTTTACCTGCAACTCGCCCGCTCCATCCTTAGTAACCGATTTGCTCTTGAACGTGAGAGTCGGATATTTTTCCACATCCAGAAAATCTGCGCTTTTCAGGTGCTTATCCCGGTCATGTTCCTGCGTGTTGATGGTGTTCGCATCGATGGTCACGTCTACGCTGGACGTGCTTGGGTTCTCCGGATCGTATTGCACCGTGCCCTGCACGCCGCTAAACGATCCGCGAACGTTGGTAATCATCATGTGCCGGACAACGAAGTGCGCGTTCGAGTGCGCCGGATCGATCTTGTAAGTTGCTTGCATAATCTCGCCTCGTTCTTTTCTTTCCCCCAAGCCAAGGGGAGGATTTATCTTGACCTCAAGATAGATTAACCTCGGCTGCGAGAGGATTCATTGAATAATCAGGGAATGCTGTCCAGCCGAAGAAATTTTACCTTGACATCGAGTATTATGTGCAAAGTGCCAATATGCGGCCCGAAACCACAATGCGAGCTGGCACGGCGTCAGCGGTTCATGTTTGGGTCATCCTGTGGAAGGCTGCGCAAGCCGTACAGCAAAATGCCGCGCGCAGCATCGCGGCCATGGGTCTGGGAGTGTCTGACTTTGCCGTCCTGGAAGTGCTTCTCCACCGGGGACCACAACCGGTCAACATCATCGGCAAGAAAGTTTTCCTGACCAGCGGCTCGATCACCACCGCCATCGACCGTCTCGAATCGAAGAAGTTGGTCCACCGAACCACCGACCCCCAGGACCTGCGCTCCCGCATCGTTGACCTCACCGCGCGAGGACGCGAAGTGATTCAGCGCGCCTTCCGGCAGCACGCCCTCGATATCGAAGAGACCATGGCGATCCTCAAGCCCCGCGAGCGCACTGAACTGATCCGCCTGCTCAAGAAGCTGGGGATGTGGGCCGCCGCGAGACTCGAGGAGGACGAGTCCGGCGCGTAGTAGAAGCAATCAAACAAACCGGCCCAACGCCATGAAAATGCCGCCTGGAACGGAAACTGGCGGCGGACGTTTGTCGCGTTGCCCCTCGAAGATCGCTTGACCAATCCAGATTGAGCCAATATCATTAGCTCTCCAATCGGTGAGTCTCTGACCTTAGGTCCTGTCCCGGCCTTTTGGTTTTGCTGCAAAAACTCCCACCCCGACGTGTGAGCAATGTCAACGATGGATAACCTAAGCGGCAGGAGATACTCCTACGCCGCATGATTCGGTACTCGGTACTCCGTACTTAACATTTTCTATTCCCAGGAGATGAAACAAATGAAGGCTTCACTCGTTGCAATCGCGTTGGCCATAACTTTGTTTGCGGTCGGCGGCGCGTCGGCTTCCGCTCAAAAATCCACCAGGTTTGCGGCAGCGACCGTTCCCAGCACTCAATCGTCGGTGGACGCCGACAGCGGCCTAACCGTAATCTTTTCGACCCTCGGGCCAGTAAATGATGTCTATAACGGCGAAGGCGGATGGATCGTCGCCGGCCCCGAAGACACATACACCAACCAGCAACAGGACGTGGCCATTCCCTTCACTCCGAAAGCGGATTCCACAGTGACCCAAATCAAACTGCCCATCCAGTATTACGGCTACGGCACAAACAACGCCACAATCGAGATCGCCGCCGACAATGCCGGTTTGCCGGGGAATATCCTCGCCAAGCGCGATCTGAAAGGCTTGCCTGACTTCGGAGTCGGTTGCTGCAAGTTGAGCGTTTGGAATCTGGCCACCGGAGTAGAGCTTTCGGCCAGCACGCAATACTGGATTGTCGCTACCACCGACAAAGAGAGCACCACTTCCGCTTATGTCTGGGACTACAACTGGAAGGGCACGATCAGTTCAATCGGCGTGCAGGATAACCTTGGCGGTTGGAGCGTACTTACGTTCTTGGTCTCCCCCACCGCAGCCGTATATGGAACCCTGCGGTAGAACTTAGCTCTGTGTCGACTTAGCCCTGTAATGTGAGCTTACGTAACACTGCGTCATCCCTAAGCCCCGTGTTTTTACAAACGGGGCGAGGGACATCGCGCGAACAGTTTCTAGCCGCGGATCCGAAACGAGCCTCGACATGGGCCTTCCCCTCCTTGCCGCACCCCTTGTCCCCGCTGTAGCATCAATATTCAGGCACTTATATTAAGGAGCACTCATGGCTACCGAAACCCTCCCCACTCCCGCAACCCTCAGCCATACCAAAACCAAGGTCTTCAAGAATTTCATCGACGGCGAGTGGATCGAATCATCCACCGGAGAAACTTTCGAAAACCGCAACCCCGCTGACACCCGCGACCTGGTCGGCATTTTCCAAAGATCCGGCAAGGACGATGTCAACGCCGCTGTCGATGCCGCCAAGCGCGCCTTTGCCAAATGGCGTCTCGTGCCCGCCCCGCGCCGCGCAGAAATGGTTTTCCGCGCCGCCGAAATTCTGATTGGACGCAAAGAAGAACACTCTCGCGAGATGACTCGCGAAATGGGGAAGGTGCTCAAAGAGACGCGCGGCGACGTGCAGGAAGCCATCGATGCCGCCTACTATAATGCCGGCGAAGGCCGCCGGTTGTTCGGCCCAACGGTTCCGTCCGAGCTGCCCAATAAATTCGCCATGGCCGTACGCCAGCCCATCGGCGTCTGCGGCATGATCACGCCGTGGAATTTTCCCATGGCCATTTCGTCGTGGAAGCTGCTGCCGGCGGTCGTCTGCGGCAACACCTGCGTCATCAAGCCCGCGCAGGATACGCCGCTCTCCACCTTCAATCTGGTTCGCGCCTTCACCGATGCCGGCATCCCCAAAGGCGTGGTCAACATTGTCACCGGATTCGGCGCCGACGTTGGCACCCCGCTGGCCGAGCACGCCGACGTACGCGCCATTTCGCTGACCGGATCGTCTGCCGTGGGCCGCATCATTGGTGGCATCGCGGCCAAAAGTTTCAAACATTGCTCGCTGGAACTGGGCGGAAAAAATCCCATGATCGTACTCGATGACGCCAACCTGGAGCTCGCCATCGAAGGCGGCCTCTGGGGCGGATTCGGCACCACGGGACAGCGCTGCACCGCAACCAGCCGCATCATAGTGCAGAAGGGCGTGTATCGTGAATTCGTCGAGCGCTACGTCGCCCGCGCCCAGCAACTGAAGGTCGGCAACGGCCTCGACGAGACCGTCGAGATGGGTCCGGCAGTCAACGAAAAGCAACTCCAGACCGACTTGACCTACGTCGAGATCGGCAAGAACGAAGGCGCTAAACTGATGTGCGGCGGCAATCGCCTGGAGAATGGCGATCACCAGTACGGTTGGTTCATGGAGCCGACCGTCTTCTCCGATGTCGATCCCAAGATGCGCATCGCACAGGAAGAAATCTTTGGCCCTGTCGTTTCCATCATCCCCTGCAACGACCTTGAACATGCCATCGAGATTGCCAACAACATCGACTACGGGCTTTCCTCCGCGCTCTACACCAAGGACGTAAACAAAGCCTTCGCTGCGATTCGCGACCTCGAAACCGGCATCACCTACATCAATGCGCCCACCATCGGAGCCGAAGTGCACCTGCCATTCGGAGGCACGAAAGCCACCGGCAACGGCCACCGCGAAGGCGGAATCGGTGCCATCGATTTCTACACCGAGTGGAAGTCCGTCTACGTGGATTACTCAGACACGCTACAGAAGGCGCAGATCGATCGCGTCGATTGACGCCTGTCGCCGAGCGTCAATAGCCCACGTTGTCATCCTGAGCGAAGAATGGTCTTTCGCGCTTAGCGAAAGACCATTTCGCAGTCGAAGGATCCCTATCTCCGCCCTGCCCCGCATGCGTCCAGGTGTTCTCACAATGGCGTAGTACCTTGGCCGCTACGCCCCGACCAACTCCTTCTTCTCGCTAGGCTCATACTCGACAATGTAGCCCGCGACAGCGCTGGCCGCGACCGTCAGCGGAGAAGCCAAGTACATTTGTCCCGGACCGCTGCGCCCCGGGAAATTGCGATTCTGCGCGCTGATCACCACTTGGTCCGGACGTGTGGAGACCCCGGGTCCGGCATTGATGCACGCGCCGCAACTGGGCTCGATCACCTCCGCGCCCGCCTTCTGAAATACCTCCAGATAGCCCTTGCGCAAGCAATAGTCGCGCGTCTCCTGCGACCCGAACTGGATGTAGAACTTGGTCGAATCGGCGACGCGCTTGCCCTGCCGCAAAGCGTCGGCGAGAACGACCGCGTACATATCCATGTCTTCATTCTTGCCGGCCGTGCAGGTGCCGCCATATGCGATCTCCACCGGAACCGGGGTCTGCAGTTCGCGAATATATTTTCCGTTGCCCGGGTCACCCGGCGTGGCGACCATCGGCGTAATGTCAGCCGCATCCAACTCGATCATGTGCGCGTACTCCGCCTCGGGATCGCTGTACAACCCATCGATCATCGCCTCGGCCCGTTTGCGATCCATCCCGCGGCGCTCCACCAGGAACTCGACCGCCTTCTGATCGGGCGCGACAATGCCGGTGAATCCGCCGATCTCCGCGGCCATGTTGGTCATGGTGGCGCGCTCGTCGACGCTGAGCGCTTCGATCGCCTCGCCCGCATACTCCATCACCTTAGCCAGCGCTTTTCCGCTGCGCACGTAGTCGAGACTCAAAATCTTCAGGATGAAATCTTTCGCGGTCACGTTCTCCTGTTTCTTGCCACGAATCACAATCCTCACGGATTCCGGAACTTTCACGCGGACGTCCTTGGTAATCCAGCTATTGAAAACATCGGTCGTCCCGATGCCAAAGGCCACACAGCCAATCGCGCCCACATGCGGCGTGTGCGAGTCGGAGCCAATGTTCAACTGCCCCGGCAGCGCATAACTCTCCAGCACGATGGAGTGGCAGATGCCTTCTGAACCTTTACGATCCTTCAACTCGCCATGCAGCTTGATTCCTTGCTTGGCCGCGAAATCCTGCTGCTTCAGCTTGAGTTGGGTCGCCAGATCGAGCAGGCCAAGCTTTTTCTTTTCTTCGGAAATCACTTCATCGAGAAAAGTCAGATGATCGCGGAAAAAAATAATGCTCGGAGCGTCGTTGACCTTCGCGTCTTTGCCCACATAGCGTTCGAAAAAGATGGCCGCCATCGGCGTGACGTACTCGTGGCTGAAGCGCAGATCGGCCTGCGCGAAACCGGTATCCCCCGGCTTCACGAAGGGCACGCCCACTTCGCCCTCCGGATTCTTCATATGCCCCGCGAAGATTTTCTCCGCCACCGTCATGGGCTGGGTGGAATGGGATTGTGTGGAGCGGGCACTCTTGCCCGCTTCTTCCATCGCCGGTAGAAAAACCTTCCCCTGCATGCGTGCCACATTGAACGGAAACAGCCCACCGTATTCAATCACCTGCCGTGTAATCTCATCTTCCCCGGCAGTAAACTCCGCCAGCGGAATCTCCTGACCGCTGCGGATTCTGTCGATCAGCGAAAAATCGGTCGACGTGAGCACGCCCAGGTTCTGGCAATTCTGCTTGTAGATGCGCTCAATATTTTCCGCGATCACGACTTGAATGCCGGCGCACATCTCGGCATACGGCGACTGCTCGCGGCTCGACCCTTTACCTCGCCGCTTTCCGCTCACCGCGCACACAAAGCCACCGCGCTTCACATCACCGCGTCCAATCGGCGTCACGCTGCCGCACTTCAGCCCGAGGTACGGAATCTCGCCCAGCGTCTCATCGAAATAAAAGCAGTAATGCGCGGGAGTAATCTCGTCGGTCGAGATATCGTCGCGCAGCTTGGGATTGTTCGCCGGATTTTTCGTGTCCCAGGGCAGATCTTCGCCCGCCAGTTGCCGTTTGATGAGTTCCGGGTCTTCGGTGAGAAAGAGAATGCGTCCGTGCAGCCGCACTCGATCAGGCCGCTTGTCGATTTTGCGTTCCAGAAGAGAATTAATCACGTTGAACCTGTTGGCAATAGGATGTTGGGAAAGGCAAGAGCGGATACGGCCAGTCCCGAAATATTGTAACGCGGCTTGGAAAGCGGCGTGTCGCCAGCGGTAGGAACGTCAACTCTTGTAGGCGCGCGGATCCGGCAATGCTTCCAATCCGCGCCCGGCAAAAATATCTCCGAACTCGCGCAGCAATTCCTCGTGAATCACGGCGTTCGAGGCCAGCGTTTCCCGGCTGTCGATCTCAAATGGGCCGCCATCAAAGCGAGTAACCTTGCCTCCGGCTTCTTGCACGATCAGCACGCCTGCCGCCGTGTCCCAGGGATTGAGATTGAATTCCCAGAAGCCATCAAACCGTCCCGAGGCCACGTTGCACAGGTCGAGGGCAGCCGATCCCGCCCGCCGCACCCCGTGCGAGTGCAGCGTGATCTGCTGATAGAAATGAATGTTTGGATTCTTGTGCCGCTTGTGGCTGGGAAATCCGGTCGCCAGCAGGCATTCTTTCAGCTTCGCCGTTTTCGAGACGCGAATCGTCTCGCCGTTCAGTTGCGCGCCTTTGCCAGGCTCCGCCGAAAACAGTTCATCCCGCGTCGGATCGTAAACCACCGCCGCCACTCTCTCGCCCAAGTGTCCGGACGAACGATGCTCCACCGACAAACGCTCCAGCGCAATCGAAACGCAAAATACCGGATACCCATGCGCGAAATTCGTCGTACCATCCAGCGGATCGACGTACCAGCGAAATTCGCTGCCCTGATCGTTCAATCCCTGCTCTTCGCCCAGCACATCGTGCCCCGGCCATTGCTGCGTAATGCGCTCGCGAATCAGCTTCTCCGACGCGCGATCCGCCGCCGTCACCAGGTCGGCATCGCCCTTATACTCGATCTTTAAATGTTGGTGGAAGTAATCCATCAGCAAAACGCCCGCTTCACGGGCGATGGCTGATATGGCCGGCAGAAAGTTTTGGTTGGTGGCGGACAATGGTTTTCAGGTCTTGCCTGTAGGTCTTGACCTAAGACCCCTTCTTCTTCGCGCCATCTTCGGCGATATACATGATTTCGTGCTTGAAGATGAAAAGATTCGGAGCGCCTTCTCGCGTCAGCCGAATCATGCCCTTGTCGTAGTATTCAACCCAGCCGGAGACCGTCTGGCCGTCCATTAACTTGACGCTGACGGGCTTCTGTTTCTCACCCAGAGCCTTCAGGAAGCTGGCTTCTTCGAAGGTCTCTTCGGGGGGCGGAGTTCGGCCACGCTTGGCGGCATTCGAACCTCCCTGCGCACGAAAGGGCATGCCAACATTGTACACGGAGCGCGCCGGTTCTCGGCCTGCCCTTCCACCCGCTAGAACTTAAACTTTATGGAAAATTCCAGCGCACGCGGAGATCCCAGCGCGAACACTCCCGAACCCAGACCCAACCGGTTGCTGCTCGGTTGCTCGCCCGATGTGCCGTTCAGTGTTCCGGGAATATAGTTCGGCGGTCCCGTCACCGGCAGCGGTGAGAGCGCTCCACTCAACGGATTCGCCGGACCGTCAAAGTTTGCCAGGTTCATCACGTTGAAGAACGAAACTTCCGGCAATATCTCCACCCGGTCCCTGACTTTGTAGGCCCAGTTCAGCCTGACATCCAGCGTCCGCAGCCAACCCATTCCGGCTTCATCCACCGGAGCCGGAGCAATCACCTCTTGTACGCCACCCAGACTCTGCAACTGCGTCAGGCTGAACAGTCCGCTGTTGATCAGCGCCTGTCCGGCCGGAGTCGCCCGATTGGCATAACTGTGGTTGTAATTGCTGATGAACTGGTTGATGTTGTTCTGATTGACACCATGCCCAAACGAGCCAATGTTGGTGCCGGGCAGAACGTCGCCCACCGACCCGTTCGAGGCGAAGCTCCCGTCGCCGGTTCCATCGCCGGTCACGTCGGTCACAAAAATTCCTCCCGGACTGCCGGTGGGGCTCAACGTCAGCGTGACCGGGAGCGGGCTATAGAAATGTCCAATGACCCCGAGCTGGAACCTGAAAGGCAGGTCCATGCTACCGCCAAAAGAAATCTGGTGTTTGCGGTCGAGCCCGTTCGGCCCTAGATAGTGCTGAGGATTGTTGAAGTCGGTAGCGATGCTGACAAAGTCATTGTCGCTCGCCCCCGCGATGTAACGCGCCAACTGGTAGGAGGTCTGCAGGTCCAGGTTTTTGATCCCCTGGGCGGGATGCTCCAGGTGCGTTCTCAGCGAAGCCTGAAGCGCGCTGTTCTTCGCGAATCCGATGGGGAACAACATCTGGTTCGCCCCAAGATTGGGATCGATTCCAGGGAACGCCGCGGTCGGACAAGGAAACCCTCCGCATAGTGAATAACCAGAATCAAGCCCGTTCGCGGCGTAACTGTTGATCGTCGCTCCACCGCTTATGGCGCACTGTATCGAAGCCTGGTCATACCCCGCTCCGCAACTGACTCCTTTTGCATTGTAAAACTGCTGGTTCGTGGCGGATATCGCAGCCTGCGCATTCGCCAGATTGAAAGTCTTGGCATCGCCGACGTGGTTGGTATCGATTGCCAGCAGCGTGTGGGTTTCGATATTGCGCAGGTAATCGACGCTCAAAACCATTCCCGGCCGTATTTCGTGCTGCACGCCGGCGTTGATTTGCAGCGAGCGTGGGCTCACATAATTCGGCGCCAACAAATCCGTTCCAGTTGCATCCAACCCGTCCGCCAACTGGTTAGGATTGCCAATAAATGACGGATTGACCGCCGGTCCCGCGGCCACCGTGGAAGCCTGATACTGCTGCTGCAAAGCGATAATCTGGCTGGCTACGCTTCCAACGGGCTGTCCGCAGAATGACGGAGTAACCGTTCCGCCGTTCGGCAGGTTCAAAGTGTCAGGACCGCCGTTGGTACACACCGTCGTATCCGCCAGGAACAACCCCTTCTGCAACCGCGCGGGCCGGTCGAACTCAATGTTGTTCCAGATCGAGTTCTCATAATAAAGACCAACGCCGCCGCGAAACACCGTCTTGCCACTCTTGTTCGGATCCCAGGCTACGCCAAACTGTGGCGCGAAATTGAGATTCGGTTGATGGACCCGGTCTCCCAGCCCCGAATAATATTGATTATTGAATTGCTGCAAAGCAGTGATCGGACCCAGATCGCTATCGGTGCGGCCGGTGTCGCGCACGTAACGCAATCCTACCTTAACCGTAAGATTCGGTTTCGCCTTCCAGTCGTCTTCGAAGTACGCGGAGAGCCGGTTGTCTGGCCCGCTGCCTCCGGCGGGAAACCCAAAGGCCGGAATCTCCGAGTCATACCCTTGCCCGTTGCCCAGAGTCACGTTGTTCGCGGGATAGTTCAGAGGATTGGCCAGACCTCCGGGCAGCGTCTGGCAGGCTGTTCCGCAATCCAAAACTCCCGCCCCTACCGCCGGGGCCAGCGCCAGAAAGCTGGCAAATCCGCCGCCAAAAATATGGTTCAGGCCGCCGCCATATCGCAAAATATGCGCTCCCAGCGGCCTGCTCCCGTCGTACTTGATCTGATGGTCGGTCTGGTAGGTTTGCTGCGGCGCCAGAAAGCTTGGTCCGGAGCAGAAGAAATCCGCGCCCGAAGTCAGGCAGTCCGGATCGCTTCCAATGGCCAACTCAATTCCGGGCAGAGGATCGAAAATACTGCTTCCCGCCGTCGCATCCACAATCGCGTTGCGAAACTTCATATATCCGAACCGGATGCTGTGCGTGTACGAACCGGTATTGAAGTCCAATCCAATGGCATGCGACGGCGTGTGGTCTTTGTTGGCGAAGGGCTGAAAGGAATTCGGGATGATGGCAAGAACGCTTCTGTTCTCGTTGTAGGTGAATTTGTAGAACAGCTTGTATTTGCCTTTCACCAACCAGTCAAGCTTTCCCGAAATCTCGGACTCGCGAAATGGTGAGTCGTAACTGCCGGTGATCGCGGAAAATGGTCCGCTCGAGAGCACCGGATTCAGCAGATCCTGTTTGGTCCGCTCGGCGTCCACAAAAAAGAACATCTCGTTCTTGATAATCGGCCCACCAACGTCGCCGCCAAATTGGTTCCGCTGGAAATAATTGCTGCTGCCTCCGGGCAAATCGGCGTCGAGCGTGTGATCGCGGAAACTGTAATAGGCCCCGCCATGCACAGAATTCGTGCCCGACTTCGTTGTCACATTCACTGACCCAGACGATGTCAACTCAGTCGAAATGTCCAGCGAAGATTGCTGCACTTGAAATTCCTGAATCGAACTCGCCGGAATATTTTGTGTGGTCGTGCCCACCGTCTCATCGCTGATGTCCAGCCCGTCCACTTCAATGCGCGCCGTCCGTCCGAAGCGTCCCCCAAAGGAGATCGACGAAAAACCATTCTTCGTAGGATCGAAGTTTCCGCCATCCTGAATCTGTACTCCCGGCTCCAACTGCGCCAGGTCCAGGAAGTTTCGCCCATTGATCGGCAAAGTATCGATCTGCTCCGCCGTCAGCACGCCTTGAATGGTCGACTGCTCGGTGTTCACCGCGACCTGATTTTCCTGCACTTCCACCACTTGCGTCGTCTGCCCGACTTGTAGCTTCACGCTTCCCGTCGCAGTCACGCCCACCTGCACCGTGATTGCGAGCTCCGAGGTTTTGAACCCGGGCGCCTCTACCCGCAACGTGTAATTGCCCGGAGTCAACGCACCCGAGGTATACGCTCCCGCGGACGTGCTCTTGACCGTGATCACGCGCCCCGTCGCCTTGTTGCTGATGGTTATCTTGGCGTCGCTCACCACCGCTCCCGAAGGATCGGCGATTACGCCCTGAATGCTCCCGGTCGAAATCGTGGTCTGCGCCCGCATTCCACGGCCACAGAGCAAAAGAACCAGCAGACAAATCGATACATGCCAAAATGAATTTTTCATTGAAATTGTTCGCACCATCCCAAACAAACGTCAGCAATTAGAGTGAGTAAGTATTTCTACCATGGATCGTGTGGCGCGGGCACTCTTGCCCGCGAAAGCGAATGTCTCAGTTTCAAGTTTCACATACCCCGGCGTCATCTCGAAGTCCCGCGCTTTACAGCGGGACCGAGAGATCTCCCGCGCAATGGATTTGTGCACGGGGAGATCCCTCTCGTCGCCTGAAAAACGGCTAGGCTCGGGATGACGCCCTGATTACTCCCTAAAAGTCCGACTTCCCTGTATAGTACCCGGCCCGGTGCCGCACCTGGTAAGCCACCGCGTCGGCCGGCCCCGTTACTGCCACATGAATACGTCGAAACTGCGAATTCGACAGCCGTTGCGTAGGATAGTAAGCCAGTAAATACTGCGTGCGCAGTTCGTCGCTGATCTGCCGGAAGGCGTCATCCAGCTGCGCCATCGAGGTCGCGTAATAGTATTTTCCCCCGGTGTCCTCGGAAAGCTGGATCAGCGCATGTTCGCCGCCCAGTTCGCGCCCCGCGCTGCTTTCAATCGGCACCACGATAATGCTGTACACCAGCGCCTCCGCCTCTTCGGCGGCTCGCACGGCCTGCTTGTAGTCGATTCGGCTGATCGTATCTCCGCCGTCGGTAATCAGCACCAGCACCTTCCGCCCCTGCCGCCGGTCCAGCGACCGCGACGCCAGATACACCGCATCGAACAAGGCGGTTGCCGCACCCATGCGAATGTGATCGATCCCTTCGTCGATGCGCTTCAGGTCCGCGGTGTAGTTGGTCGACTGCAAGACGGTTTCGCTGAAGCCAAAGACCGAGAGCGCATCCACCGGACGCAGAATCGCGTGCGCAAAGCGCTTGGCCGAAGCCTGCTCCAGCGGCAGATCGTGCCGCGTGCTCAGGCTGGTATCGATCGCCAACGCAATCGAAAGCGGCACCGCGGATTCCTTATCGAACACAGAGATGCTCTGCTCTTTGCCGTCTTCTTGCAGAGAAAAATTCTCTTTCTTCAGACCAGCCACCGGCGCGCCATGTGCGTCCGTGACCGTGACGTAAACGTTCACCAGTTTGACGTCAACCTTGAGCGTGTCCTCAGGTCGATTTTGATTCGTAGGTTGCTGTGCCCACAAAGCCACCCCGGCCAGCACCATCCAGATAACGAATTTTCTCATTCGATAGATGAGTATACGGTCTGTCATCCTGAGCGGAGATTGTGCTTCGCGAATGCGAAGCACAATCGCAGTCGAAGGATCCCTACTACCGCCAGCCCAGCAAGGCATTACACCCGCAAACTTAGATGCACCCTCCACCCTCGGGCTGCCTGAGCTACAAACTTCCCCGCCGAATTTCCTCCGGAAAAGGCTCGCCATCGGCCCACACCGCTCCATCCTCAAAATATTCCTTCTTCCAGATAGGCACTCGACGCTTCAGCGTATCGATCAACCAGCGGCAAGCGTCGAAGGCCGCCGCGCGATGCGCCGATGCCACCACGATCAACACGCTGGTCTCGCCAATCTCGAGCCTCCCCAACCGGTGGACCAAAGCCACATCCCGCACCTGAAACTGTTGCAGCGCCCGCTCTCCGAGTTCTTCCATCTGCCGCAGCGCCATCTCCTCATACGCCTCGTAATCGAGATACAGCGTCCTCCGCCCGCGCGTAGAATTCCGCACCACGCCCTCAAACAAAACAGCGGCCCCATCCTCGCCGCGTTTGATGCGGTTCAGGACGCCCGATGTGTCAATTAGATCGCGGACAATAGAAGCGTAGCGCCGGCGTCCCTTCGCCCCGCTCAGGGCAGGCTCCGCCGGCTGTCCCGAGGCCGACTCGTCCTCTGCCCCACCACTCACCGGAGGTAGCAGCGCAACCTCATCGCCATCTCGCAGCACAGTCTCGCCCCCCGCATACTCCCGATTCACGGCCACCGCCGCCGAGGCCAGCGACTCTTTCAATCGCGGAGACTGTTCGCCGAAATGCAAAAGCACATCTCCCACCGTCGCATCCTCCTTCAACTCGACGGAATCGCTCGTCTTCCCCGCCAGATCCCGCAGCACTCCGAAAAATAAAATGCGCACGCGCATAAAGGCAGTTGCCAGTTTAACGCGAGCGAGTCCGTGCCGCGCCAGCCCATTTTCCACGGCGCGAAAACTGCACCTAAATCCCACCCGCAGAATCGAATCATGAGCACCCGAAAGAGGACCGTTCAACATGGATTCTTCCCTGACCATTCTCGCGATTCCCGGCAGCTTGCGGAAAGCCTCGTACAACCGCCTGGCACTGCGCGCCGCCCAGCAACTCGTCCCCGCAGAGGCCAAGATCGAAATTTTCGATCTCCACCACATTCCCCTGTATAACCAGGACGAACAGGAATCGCCGCCTGCCGGCGTCACCGAATTCAAGCGGCGTATCGAGGCCGCCGACGCCATTCTCTTCGCCACGCCGGAGTACAACTACGGTATCCCGGGCGTGCTCAAGAACGCCATCGACTGGGGCTCGCGCCCTTACGGGAAAAACTCCTGGAACGACAAGCCCGCCGCCGTAATTGGAGCGTCCCCGGGACTACTCGGCACCGCCCGGGCGCAGATGCTGCTGCGCCAACTGCTGTCCTTCCTTAACATGCACACGGTCAGTCAGCCCGAGGTCATGATCGCCCAGGCGCACGAAAAGTTCGACGCCAACGGCAATCTGACCGATGAGATGGCAAAGAAACTACTCCAGCAGCTACTCAAGAATTTGGTGGAGTGGACGCGCCGCCTGGCGAAATAGCCGGTTAACGCGATAAGACGGAACTGCCGATGTACTAGGCATCGGAGACGTTCCATGCATCGGCGATTGCCGCTATTCATTTTATTTTGCTTCTGCGCCGGCACCCTGTACGCCCAGGATCTCGCCGGGATTGAGATTCACGGCTTCGCCACCCAAGGCTTCCTTTTCAGCTCCCATAACAATTACTTAACCATGCAATCGAGCTCCGGCAGCTTGCAGTGGACCGATGGCGCGGTCAGCTTCACCGATTCCCTCACCGATAACCTGCGTGTCGGAATCCAGTTACACATGTACCAGCTGGGACAACTCGGCGGCGCCAACCTCCAAGTCGATTGGGCCTCCGGAGACTACAGAGTCAACGATTATCTTGGCTTTCGCGCCGGCAAGGTCAAAACACCCATAGGTTTGTTTAACGACTCCCAGGACGTTGATGCAATTTTCCTTTGGATACTCCTGCCGCAATCCGCTTATCCCATCGACAATAAGAGCTTTTTCCTGTCGCACCTGGGAGGCGAAGTATACGGTGCTCTGCCCCTCGGCGACCGCGCCGGAAAGTTGCAGTACCGCGGGTACGCAGGCCAGGCTGGCCTCGATTTGAATGGCGGATACGTCAAAGAGATCGCGGACGTGGGACTCGCCTTTACCACAGCTCCGGCAGGCAAGATCTACGGCGGCGATCTGCGCTGGGATGCTCCTCTGACCGGGCTGACCATCGGCTCCAGCGCCCTTATGGAAGCCTTGGATGGGACCGCGCCCGGGGGAAGCGTACACGTGCCTCCCAGTTTTGTAAGCGCAGCCTATGCCCAGTTCACAAAAGGCA
This sequence comes from uncultured Acidobacteriaceae bacterium, assembly GCA_963710965.1. Taxonomy (GTDB): domain Bacteria; phylum Acidobacteriota; class Terriglobia; order Terriglobales; family Acidobacteriaceae; genus Sulfotelmatobacter. The sequence goes on from CAVQCP010000022.1 coordinate 35,665, forward strand.
AGTTTTACTTTGCGGGAGAGTACCGGCGGGAGCCGACGAACTCCACTCTAACCTTCGGCTCGATGACGTTTCCGAACACTCAGGATCAACGAATCTGGTACGCCATGGGGAGTTATCGGCTCGCGAAAGGATTTCATGTAGGAACGTACTACAGCCACTTTGTCAATGTGGCTCCCGGGAACGACACCAGCCAGCCGGGAAACTACTCGAAAGACTGGGCGGTCTCCGGACGCTATGACTTTAACGCTTATTTCTACGGCAAGATCGAAGGTCACTTCCTGCACGGAACTGGCCTCGGCTACTACCAGAGCACCAATCCAAATGGCGTCAAGGATAACTCGAATATGTTGGCGGCCAAGATTGGTTTCACTTTCTAAGGAGTCCCACACGGTGAGAACATGAGAGCCCTGAGCAAAATTCGTTGCTTCCTACTGCTGCTCGGGTTATTTAGCTGCTACTCCGCAGCTAGAGCTCAGGATGTCGTGTTGGTCGCGAACAAGAGCGTGCACATTTCGGCGATCAAGACTGCCGATGTGCGCGCCATATTTACCGGAGAGAAAACCCGATTCGCGGATGGATCCCATGCCGTACCGGTCCTTTTGAAAGGGGGAGCAGTACACGAAGTCTTCTTGAGGAACTACGTCGGCGAAGGTGCTGACGAATTCCGCGCACAGTGGCGCAAGGCAGTATTTACCGGACTGGGCGCCATGCCCAAAGCATTCGATTCCGAAGCAGCTCTCATCGAATACGTAGCCTCCACCCCGGGCGCGCTCGGCTATATAAGCCGGATTTCTCCAAATGACAACGTAAGGTGTCTGACCGTAACCAAACGGTAGCGCACGCTCACTCGTTACCGACCCATCCCTAGCAGTTTGCTGAAAAACTCAGATTTTTTCGGTGGCGCAGCGTTTTAACGCTGCGATAAAACCTTCTTTTCTGTTGGGGCTTTTAGCCCCTGAGGCGCCAAACTTGAGTTTTGAGCAAACTGCTAGCCGGCTTACGCGGAGGCGGTCATGCGCGATCACCGGCTGTACGGCCGCTATGCAAAATCTTTCATGTTGACGCCCCCCCCCGTTACCAGAGGATAATGTTCGTCCCGGCCAGGCAAGGACTCTCGCCGTGAAAGCGGCTTCAAAGCCCTCGCTTTCTTCCGGTCGCTCCGGAAGTGCGTTATCAAGAAAGGTCTGTCATGAATCGAATCACGCCAAGAGGTTCCGCGTCGCGAAGTGTTTCGCAATTTCTCAAGGCACTCCTGATCATAGGCATCACAGGGGCTGCGCTGCTTGGCGAGGGTTGCGCACAGACCGTCGAGACGATTTACAGCTTCGAACCACGCACCGGAGCTAATCCAGTTTATCCAACCCTAGTTCAGGGGCGCGATGGGCGACTTTACGGCACGACAGTGTACGGTGGCAACAATAACCTTGGGGTCATTTTCAGGATCGACGCCTCTGGAAGACTCGCCGCATTGCATAGCTTCAGCGGCAGTGATGGAAGCGCTCCGTGGGGAGGGCTAACTCTTGGCACGGACGGCAACTTTTATGGCACCGCACCCACTGGCGGGTCGGAAGGTTTCGGCGTGGTATTTAAGATGACTCCGGCAGGTACCTATACCGTCCTACACAATTTCGCTGGTTATCCTGAAGACGGCTTTTACCCCTACTCGCCACCTACACTGGCCGCCGACGGCTTTCTCTACGGCGTTACCGAGGCCGGGGGAGAACAAGGCGGCGGCGTGCTCTACAAGGTTAACGGCGAAGGCCAATACAACATCATTTACAGCTACAGTCCCACGGTAGCGTATGACTTTTTTTTCTCCCCGATCCAAGCCAGCAACGGGAATCTATACCTGTCTTCTATACAGGGCGGCGCTAACAACTGCGGCTCCGTGACGGAGGTCTCGACGCGCGGCTTGCTGGTAAACACGTTTAGCTTTGACTGCGAAACGGAAGGCACCTACCCTTGCAGCGGTCTGGCGCAAGGCACGGGCGGCTACCTTTACGGAGTTACGGATCAGGGGGGCGCGAATTCCGGCGGAGTGCTCTTCAAAGTCAACCAGGATCTGGATTTCACCGTGGTGCACGCCTTTGGCTCGACATCGACGGACGGAATCAATCCGGAGGCGGGTTTGGTCGAAGCTACGAACCACAACCTGTACGGGCCAACCCTTGACGGAGGTGACAACGGCTTCGGCGCAATCTATAGTGTCACTCCAAGCGGAGTGCTCACCAATATCTTCAGCTGGGCTCAAAACGACGAGGCCGAAGCAGCGATGGTGCAGCATACTAACGGCAAATTGTACGGAGTGACCTACCAAGGCGGCGCCAACAATATCGGTACGGTTTACAGCCTCGACGTTAGTCTGGGACCCTTTGTTGGGCTCGTACAGGCTCAGGGCAGGCTCGGCAGCGGAGAGCAAATCCTCGGGCAGGGCTTGACTGGTGCGACGTCTGTTACCTTCAACGGCCTGGCCGCGACCAGCTTCACTGTAGTCTCCGACACCTACATGACAGCTGTTGTCCCCCTTGGCGCGACAACCGGCCCAGTCGTGGTCACCACACCATTGGGAACGCTAACGAGCAACAAAAATTTCACCGTGATTCAGTAACGCGGGACGCTGAAGTTCTTGTTGGGGCTTTCGCGCGCACAAAGAAAAATCAAAACCCCACCCTGTCCCTGCAAAGAGCAAAGAGCAAAGGCGCAGGGACGGGGTGGGGCAACCGCTTCTAACTTAAGGTCCGCCTTTTACGCTTGCCCGGTCAGCACGCGATCATGAGCCACGACCGGCTCCGGCGTAGGACGAACCACCGGCGCCTCCGGCTTCGATCCCTTCGGCTCCGAATCCTTCGGCAGCGGCGATTCGGTTTCCATAAACGCCTTCGCCGCCAGCGCCTGCGCGACCACCGGCAGCGAAACCCGCAGCGCCTCTTCAATCGTCTTCACGTAGTGAATATCCAGGCCGGCAATCTGCTCCGGCGTCAGATCTTCCTCAACATTCATCCGATTTTCCGCGGGCAATATGATCGTGGTGACTCCTGCACGCTTGGCCGCCAGCGTTTTTTCTTTAATGCCGCCCACCGGAAGCACGTTGCCGCTCAGCGTAATCTCTCCTGTCATCGCGGTCAGCGGACGAATGCGATGCCCCGTGAGCAACGAGACCAGGGTTGTCGCCATGGTTACGCCAGCAGATGGACCATCCTTCGGAATCGCCCCCGCCGGCACGTGCATGTGAATGTCGTGGTCGGCAAAGAAGTCTTCCGCAATTCCCAACTGCGCCGCATTCGAGCGCACCCAGGTCAGCGCGGCCTGCATCGACTCCTGCATCACCTGCCCGATCTGGCCGGTCATGGTGAAGCCGCCTTTGCCTTTCATGGCATTGGCTTCGACGAAGAGCACGTCTCCGCCGGAGGGTGTCCAGGCCAAACCAACGGCCACGCCCGGACGCTCCGTCCGCTCTTCAATCTCACCTTCAACGCGAATCTTGATTCCGCCCAGAAATTCCTGAATGACCTCGTTGGTCACGATCAGCTTCTCTGTTTTGCCCTCGGCCAAGCGTCGCGCCTGCTTGCGGCAAATGGTGCCGATGGTGCGTTCCAGGCTGCGCACGCCAGCTTCGCGAGTGTAGTGCCGAATCACGTAGCGCAAAGCGTCATCCGGAAATTCGATCTGCTCCGCGGTAATGCCGTTCTCTTCCACCTGACGTGGAACCAGATAGCGCCGCGCGATGTGCAGCTTCTCTTCTTCGCTGTAGCCTTGCAACTCGATGATCTCCATACGATCGCGCAAGGGCTCGGCAATGGGGTCGAGCATATTTGCGGTCGTGATGAAAAGCACCTTCGACAGATCGAAGGTCACATCAAGATAGTTGTCGCGGAAACTCGAATTCTGCTCAGGATCCAGCGCCTCCAGCAAAGCCGACGCGGGATCGCCCCGGAAATCGCGCCCCACCTTATCGATCTCGTCGAGCATGAAAACCGGATCTTTCGTCTCCGCCCGGCGAATGCCCTGGATAATCTGTCCCGGCAACGCGCCGATGTAAGTGCGGCGATGGCCGCGAATCTCGGCCTCATCGTGCACACCCCCAAGCGATAGCCGTACGAACTTGCGGCCCAGCGCTCGCGCAATCGATTTCCCCAGCGAAGTCTTGCCCACGCCCGGAGGCCCGACGAAGCAAAGAATCGGTCCCTTCATGTTCGGCTTCAATCGCCGCACGGAAAGATAGTCAAGAATGCGGTCTTTTACTTTTTCCAGATCGTAGTGATCGGTGTCCAAAATTTCTTTGGCCTTGAGGATTTCAATCTCCTGGCCAGAAGTCTTATTCCACGGCAGCACCGCCAACCACTCCACGTAATTGCGCGTGAGCGAATAATCCGCGGCCATGGGAGACATGCGCGACAAGCGCCCCAACTCCTTGAGCGCTTCTTTCTTCACTTCTTCGGGCATGCCCGCTTCGTCGATTTTCTTTTTCAAATCGTCAACGTCGCGCGCGCCTTCATCCTGCTCGCCCAGTTCCTTCTGGATCGCCTTCATCTGCTCGCGCAGGTAATATTCGCGCTGCGTCTGCTGTACGCGATCCTGCACTTCGCTCTGGATCTTGTTGCGCAGTTGCTGCACTTCAAGCTCTTTAGCGAGATGTTGATTGATCTTTTCCAGGCGCACCCGGATGTCCAGCGTCTCCAGCGTGTCCTGCTTATCGGGTGTAGAAAGCGACGGTAACGACGACGCGATGAAATCGACCAGACGGCCGGGCTCATCAATATTCATGGCCACGGTGGAAAGCTCATCCGAAAGCGTAGGCGAACCGGCGACGATCTGTTGAAACAGAGTCAGCACGTTGCGCTGCAACGCTTCAATTTCAGAGCTGTCCGGAGGAATCGCTTCCGGAATCGGCGAGACTTTCGCCCGCATGAATGGGGCTAATTGGGTGAATTCGCCAAGACGCACCCGCTCTAGCCCTTCGGCAAACACGAACAGGCTCTGGTTGGGCATCTTGACGACTTTGTGCACCACCGCGGACGTGCCCACGGTGTATAAATCGCTGGCCTGGGGGCTATCCACGCGCGCTTCGCGCTGGGCCACCACGACGATAGTCTTATCTTCGCCGAGCGAATTGATCAGTTGAACGGAACTCTCCCGACCTACGGTTAAAGGCAGAACGGCGTGCGGGAACAAGACGGTGTCGCGCACGGGAAGCACGGGCAAGGCCCGTACATCATTGGATTCCCGATGCTTAGCAATCTGCTCGGAAAGCGGCTGTTGTGTCATTGGCTCTCCTTGAGTGTAACTCACTCAAGCTTAGATGATACTCCTCGCGAAAGGTTTCAGCCCATACGCATAGGAGGGTCCTCGTGCATTGTATCGGCACCAGGGGCGGTCGGACATGATGCCTAAGGTACTGCGGCTAGTGACGGAGGACTCGACCCTGTCATCCCGACCGGAGCGAGACCATTCGCCCAGCGAATGGTTTTGCGAAGTGGAGGGATCTGCTGTGCATCCCGCGCTACACGGAACCGCCTGCCCAACCTGAAATTCAGGAAAGCACCGGCCCTCCCCGGCCCAAAAGCGGGAACGGCACGACCCTGAGTCATGCCGTTCAGCCGCGATTACAAATTTTGGGTGGCGCAGCGGTTCACCACTGCGATTCCGGGTCTTCTTTCAAACTCGCCTTCGGCCGCTGAGCGCAGCCGAAGCCTTGAAAGGACGCGCCTTCAGTCGCGCCTCTGCTATGGCGCGACCTTGAAAATAACCCCGCAGCCGAAGCCGGCGCACCCACTTCCGCCTCCGTTGACCGTCACTCCGTAGAGAACACCCGCCGAGTCCAAGGCTAATCCCGCCCAGGGATACGACCCGTCATTCGAGCCTCCCTCAAAGCTGTGCAATATGGTCTCGCCTCCGCTGGCGGTTACCTCGTAGACGGTCCCTAGTCCGTAGGCTCCGCCCCAGTAGGTCGTTCCATATAAATTGCCGCCCAAGTCTCGAACTACCCCCGCAACCGGGTTTCGCCCATCCCCAGTTCCTCCGTGAAATGTGTACAGCACGGTCTCGGCTCCTGCTCTATTGAGCTTGAAGGCCACCCCGCAGCCATAGGGCGCATTGCAGCTGTTGTCGCCGCCATCTTCGGTGGTGCCATAGAAATTGCCCGCGGAATCGGCAACCAGGGTCGACGCCGGAAACGAACCATCGGTGCTCCCCGTAAACGCGTAAATTACCGATTCATTCCCAGCAGGATCGATTTTGAAGACCACCCCGCAGCCGCTCCCGTTGCAATTGTTCAACCCGCCAGTAGTTGCGGTCCCGTAGAGATTGCCTTGCGCATCGAGCGTCATCGCAGCAAACGGCCGTCCCCCATCCGCGCCACCACTGAAGGCATACAGCTCGGTGAAGTTGCCGTTGGCGTCCACCTTAAATACGGTGCCGTTGTTGCTCCGGCCGCCGAACTGCGTCGTGCCATAAAGATTTCCGCGATCGTCGCGAACCAACCCAGCCACAGCGGTCCGTCCTTGATTCAAGTTTTCGAAGGAAAACAACGTATTCTCATCGCCGTCCGATCCAATCTCGAAAACCAATCCGCATCCACCGTTGCCGCCATTACACGAATTGATTCCTCCGCCAGACGTAATCCCGTACAAATTGCCTTGCGAGTCCCGGACCACGCTCCCGGCCGGTCCGCTTCCGTTTGCCCGTCCCTCGAAGCTGTAGAGAACGCTCTCCGCGCCCGCCGAGTCGAGTTTGAAGATCACCCCGCACCCCCCGTAGCAGTGCATGTGATTCGGGCCGCCCGACGACGTGGTCCCATAGAAGTTCCCCTCCGCGTCCCGAATCAAGGTTCCCGAAGGATAGGCCCCTCCATCCACTCCGGGAAAGCTGTAGAGCAGATCAAAGGTTTGAGCCTGCGCATGCGGGAGGGCAAGCGTAGCAGCAATGACGATGACAGCCGCCAGCCAATTACTGATGGCCCGCGGGCGTTTCTGCAAATCTCGATACTCGAATCGTTCGTCTGTCTTCATAATTTCCCCTGGGTTTCCGACTGTATTGTCCGGCTGTGAATTTTTGAAACGCGCAACCGCCGCATCTCGCATGCGCCCTTTTAGTCCTCCGTGGACGGTAATACAAGCGAAAGGATGTCCCTGTCGCACAATGTCGCGCTTTGTCGCATTCTCCGGGCCGCAGCGGTGACCGAAAGACCGGGCGCTAGCCCAGCCGTACTCTTACACGACACGGGATGCCCCACCCGTGGCAGTTTCACGGGTGGGCTGCGGCGAACCCTCCCTGGCATGTCCACCGTGGCTCGTTTCATCGGTCACCGCTAAATCGGCGCGTTCCTGGTTGTGGGGCAGCTTCCGACATTACGCCTATGCAGACAAACCCAACCCGTCGTTCTATTTTCCTTGACCTCCGCTCGTCAACCTGCAATCATTATCTTTAAGCATTCGATCTTTGACATTGATTAGCAGGAAGCTAACCCGACGCGGCACGCCTTTTTTGTCCGTGTTTCTTCGTGTCATGACAGCATGGTCAGCCCACTATCGTCATGACGATATGTTCCAACCGGGACATTTTCCGAAGCGAACGCCCTTCGCCAAGAGGAATGTGCCACCCCAACTCCTTTGTTTCACGGATTTTGATATCTAACTTCTTTATAAAACGGATTTTGCAGCCAAATGTTTGCGAACTCCAATGTTTTCAAGATCACCGACAAGGGGGGAGGGGGGGCAAATTCGATAAACTCCCAGCACCTTGACGAACTCGGCCACTTCCCCCAGATGCCGCAACGCGTTCCGCGCCGGCTCGTCATCGCCGCGCAGGAAGTCAACATAAAAGACGTACTCCCAAGGCTTGCCGCGCATCGGGCGCGATTCGATCTTGCTCAGGCTGATGTCGCGCAGGGCGAAGACGCTCAGCGATTTGAAAAGCGCTCCGGGGACGTTCTTCACCTTGAATGCAATGGAAGTCTTATTGGCCCCAGCCGGAATGAGACGCTGATAGCGAGATGCAAGTGTGGAGCGGGCGCCCTCGCCCGCTGCTTTTGACCTTGATTTCACCGGCAATGATTTCCCCGGCAATCTGCGAATCAAAAAGAAGCGCGTGAAGTTACGCTTGTCATCCTCAATTCCAGCTTGCAGAATTTTTCCATGATACTCGCGGGCGGCATGCCGTCCCGCAATACCGGCAGCGTCGGAAAGCTTCCCAGCGATAACATGCTTCACGCTACCCGCCGTATCGTAGAACGGAACAGCCTCGATCGCGGGATGCTGGCGAAAGAAATCGCGGCACTGATCCAGCGCCACTGGATGCGACAGCACTCTGCGCAAAGCACTCATTTTCACACCGGGCGCGGCAATCACGTTGTGCACGATGCGCAACAGAAATTCGGCTTGGATAAAGACGTCGCGCGTCAGCAGCAGGTCGGCGTGTTCGGCCACGGTTCCAGCCAGTGAGTTCTCAATTGGGATCACGGCTGCCGCGACCGATCCTCGCTCGACCCGCTCGAATACTTCGATGGACCTGGCGCACGGCACAACATCGCAGCCCGGCAGCATGCGCTCCGCGGCTTCGTGGCTGAACGATCCTCGTTCGCCCTGGATCGCTACTTTGATGGCGGCTTTCATTTACGAGCCAAGGTAGCTGGGAGACCGCAAAAGCGCAAATCGGCTCCGCACCGACCATGGCAGCGGTTCATTCTCTCATGTACGAGGGACTGCTAGAGCCATGCGAAGCAAGCCAGTTTTACCAACTGTTTTACCAGCTTGCAGATCGGTGCTCCCTGTGGTATTGGTTCGGATAAGGTCCGGCCCGTGGGGGAGGAGGCTATTATGCCAGACCCGACGGTCAGTCGCATACGTCAGGAATACGAAGCCCTTGAGGCTTTCGCTCGCGAAGAAGTACGAAAGTCAGGAACGGCGGAGGACCGCGCCAAGAATTCCGAAGTTCTCAAGAACATTACTGACGCGAGTTCATCTGCGGAAACCAAGCTTCATCGGACGCAGTCTATTATCATCACCCTCACTCAGTTGCTCGCGCTGATTGTGACCCTCGTCGTAGGCGGGTCCACGCTCCTTCTTCAAAACCGGCAGTTCTTACGGAATCTGCAACAACAAGCGACGCAAGCTCAGGAAACAGCGGCTCTTCAACGACAGGCAAATGAGGATGCGCAATGGCGGGAAGCCCTCAAGTTTGTATCCTTCAAGGACGAGCAAAGCTCTGCCGTCGGCGCATTCGTCATGCAGGGTTTTCTCAACTCGCCGCAGCACGGTCCCCAGGCGCGGACCATCGCCTGCGCCTTGCTGGTGAATGTGTCGAACGTGGGCGCGTTTGACGAGGTTCTGGAGCGCATTGCCGTCCGCACAACGGCGGAAAATTCCTCCGATCTGTACACTTTGGCTCAAATGTTAGGCTTCTCCCAGCGCGCGAAGTTTCACATCACAGGTGCCGCCTCGAAGGCGAATACGCCCTACCTCATTGAAGACGTGGACGCCATCTCTCCCACTGCGACTGGCGGTAGCGCAGATCAAGCGATCAAAGTCGCAGCATGGGAACTGGACTCGGTCAGCCAGAATCTGCACGACCTCTGGAAAAGGGCTAAGGACGGGTTTCCCCCCGCTCACGAGGTCCTGACCGGAGTGGTTCTCGAGAACGCTCGGACCGAAGACCACAACTTTGACGATTTGGATTTTTCCGGAGCTCACCTGGATTTCGGCATTTTTAGCAAGGCGCGTTTTAAAGGCGCCCGCTTCAATCGTGCGACGCTCAAAGACCTTTATGTGCACGAGGCGATCTTGACCGGGGCAGATTTCGGGGGCGTGACAGAATTTGAAGGTAGCCGGTGGGAAGACTCTGACTGGTGGGACGCAAAATGCATACCGCAGCCGATGCTGGCGTACCTCCAGAAGGTCGATCATCACGACCTTACTCCGGAGCTGCAGTCTAGGCTGGTGGCGGGTTGCAAATGATCGAGTAGCGGACGATTTAATCGAGCTCGCGCTAACGCTGCCGAGTGTTCCCGTATCAGACCGGGTGTTTGCCCGCAGCGGCCAGACTCTTTTCCAAAATCAACGCGTCGACGCCGTTCGAATAGTAGCGAGGATACGTCCGAACCACGCTATAGCCGTGACGTTTGTAGAACGACAGCGCCGAAATGTTATCGACCGCGGTCTCCAGCTCAACCGATCGGCAACGGGCTGCACGCAAGCGCTCCTCGGCAGTACTCAGCAGCAGCGACCCTACGCCGGATCGGCGGGCCGCCGCGACCACGTCAATGGTGATAATGTGACCGGAGCCACGCTCCGCTTCGGCCACCAGAAAACCAGCGATGCCGCTCGCCGAGGCCGAGCCTTCTTCGGCTACCAGCGTGAACGATCCCGGACGGAGTATATATAGTTTGAGCTCAGCCCGAGAATACGAAATACCGGGAGCAAAGCAAGTCTGGTCGATGCGCCACAGGGTATCGAAGTCCGATGGCTTGTAGTCGCGGATGGCGAAAGGCACGGGCCTATTGTAGCGGGAGCGCCATTCCGGTCTACCGGCCTGGCAGGAAAAACGGAGCTCCATCGAGATTTCAGCTCGATCGCGACGTGCCCTCGATCTCGACGACCTCGATCTGGACGATCAAGGACTCGAATCTCCAGGTTTTCCACAGATCATCCGTCTATGCCCCCTGGAAGCGGAAAATTGAGTCGATTAGCCCCTTGCTAGGATTGCGCTTCCGGACGTACGATGGAGGTCTGGGTTCTTCCGTGGGACGCCTTGTGCTGATTGACGTGGTCAGCTCTGTTGCCGCTCTGGCGCTGTGGTACCTGGTGTTTGCCAACTACAATCGAAGAAAAGGCGCCGTAGTTTTGCGCTGGGTGCAGACCGCCTGCGCGGGTAAGGGACGCATTCTCGAGTCGCACTGGCTGAGCAGTTCCCGCCTGCAAGCTCGTCTGCATTTTCCCTCCCGCTGGTTTGAAAACGCGCGGGTGACGGTGAAGTTCCGGCCCCGACCTCTGCCGGTGCATTGGTTGTTGAGCCGCTGGCACCGCGAAGAGGAAACTCTCACCTTCGAGGCCGACCTGGGCGGTTCGCCCAGCTTCCACCTTGAGGTCTTGCGCCACCGCTGGAGCGCTCACAACCGCGGCAGCGTCTCGCACAAGCGTGACGAGCGCGAGTGGGATCTCTACCAGCCCGGCCCTATCATTCTCACCACCCGCACCCACTGGAAGCAGGATCCCAGCGCCGAACTCAATGCGCTCATGTCGGCCCGGCGCCAGGAGATTGTGCAGGTGCGCTTCCGTCCGGAATCGCCGCAGTTCTCAGTCACGGTGCACCTGGAAGCGCTTTCCGATCCGAACACCGCTTCAGGATTTGTTAGCGCCCTGCGCGAAATCGCCTCTGGAGCTTCCGCTCACCGCCAGTAGCTTCCATCTTTTCGCCAGTCGTATTTTCCCAGCTTCTCTGCCCCTGGCCCGATCCGTTTCCATTCCTCGTCACAAATTTTCTGTAAGAAAATCTCTTCGCCCCGGACTACCTGATCAAGCACATGATCAAAGTTCACCAACTCGGAAAGCGTTTTGACAGCCGCCCCGTCGTCAGAGATCTTTCGTTCACGGCTTCCGATGGCGCAATCACCGGCTTGCTCGGAGCCAACGGCGCGGGCAAGACCACCACGCTGCGCATGATCTGCGGAGTGTTGCAGCCAGATACAGGCACCATTGTGATAGACGATATGCTGGCGGATGGCGATTCTCTTGGCCGGCAACGCCGTATCGGCGCTCTGCTCGATCACATGGGCATCTACACCAGGCTGACCGTCCGCGAGAATTTGGCCTACTTCGGCAAGCTTCGCGGCATGCCACCCGAACTGATCAAAGAGCGCATCCATGCAGTGATTTCGATTCTTGGACTGGAATCGATTGTCGACCGTCGAACCGTAGGATTTTCCCAGGGCGAACGAATGAAGACGGCGCTAGGGCGGGCGCTGCTTCATTCCCCGCAGAATTTATTGCTCGACGAACCCACCAACGGGCTGGACATTCCAACCATCCGTTCGCTGCGCAACCTGCTGCAACGCCTGCGCGATTCCGGCACGTGCATCGTGTTTTCCAGTCATGTGCTCGAGGAAGTGCGCGCCCTTTGCGACAAAGTGGTCATCATCTCCGGTGGAAGAATCGCCGGCGAGGGGTCGGCTTCCGCCGTATGTGGACAAGCTGCCGCTTCGTCGCTCGAAGAGGCATTCGTCACACTCACTTCCAGGCGGGAGGCAAACTGAAATGAACCAGGCAATGATTATCGCCCGCAAAGAAATCATCGACGGACTGCGCGACGTTCGCTCGGTTATCGCTTCCCTGTTCTATGCGCTCATGGGCCCCGTGGTCGTGGGGCTCGTTGCCGTGGCCACCCACGCACGCACTTCGGGCGCGGCTTTCCTGCCAGGGATGATGGCGATCTTTACCCTGGTCTCGGCCTTTGTCGGGGGAATGAACGTTGCCATGGACACGATTGCCGGCGAACGAGAGCGGCACTCTCTGCTGCCTCTGTTGCTGAACCCAGTCTCCAGACGAAATGTCGTGCTGGGGAAATGGCTCGCGGTCAGCTTTTTTGCCCTGGCCGGATTAACCGTCGATGTGCTGGGATTCGCGGTAGTCTTCGCGATTTCTGGAATGCACGCCACGGCAGCAAGCCTGCCAACGCTGCTCGCCATCGCATTGGGATTGTTCTCGCTTCCCTTTCTTGCCGCCTCGATACAATTATTGATTTCAACCGCCTGCCGCGGGGTCAAGGAGGCACAGACTTATCTTTCGCTGATCGTCTTTGCTCCCATGGGCATGGGAATGTTTCTGGTGTTCTCGCCGTCAGCGAGTCGGCCGTGGTTTAATTTCCTGCCACTTGCGGGGCAGCAACTGCAACTGCAAGCGGCGATGAATGGCGCGCCGGTTGGGCTATTGCAGCCGATCGCGCTGGGATACCTGACCCTCACATTGGCTCTTATCGTTTTACTCGCTGCCGCAAACAGGTTACAACGTGATGAGATCATTTACGGCAACTGAAACCGCTTTCGCGGAAGGCGGATCGGCAATCCCGAACGAGATGACCTTGGATCGAGCCAGGCTGGAACAGAATTTCGAACGAATTATTGCGGCCAACGGATCCGCGCTTTCTCGCCTCGCCGCCAGTTACACAAACACGCTGAGTGATCGCGACGACCTGCTGCAGGAAATTGCCTTCGCCATCTGGCAGGCGTTGCCCCGCTTTCGCGAAGAGTGCTCGGAACGGACCTTCGCCTTTCGCATCGCGCACAATCGCGCCATCACGCATTTGTCGCGCTCGAAGGCTCAGTCGAGCGAGTCGATCGCGGATGAGGAGATTGAAGTCGCCGATCCCGGCCCGGGTCCTGAATTAAATCTCGCACAACGGCAAACGGCAGACCGCCTGCGCAATGCAGTTCGCCGCCTTCCCGTGGCCTACCGGCAGGTCATCCTGCTGACGCTCGAAGGTCTCGGTTATCGCGAGATTTCAGAGGTGCTGGGAATTTCGGAGAGCAATGTAGGCGTGCGCCTGAATCGTGCCCGCCAAATTCTGCAGAATCCGATGGAAAAAGATTTGCTGGAGAAGAAATGAATACCGATCTCGAACTGGATGCATGGCGACAACAATGGCAATCGGACACCGCGATCCCTTTCGACCTGCGCGAAAAAGTGCAGCGGCAATCGCGCCTGATGAAGATGGCTCTGATCTGCGACATTCTGGTAACGGTGGTGATGGGCGGCGGCGCCACCATGTGGGCCGCGCACTCCTCGATGCCGGGCGCCGCACTCGTCGCCATCGCCACCTGGATTTTTCTGGCCGCCGCATGGTCATTTGTATTAACCGCCAACCGAGGTCTCTGGGCGCCTTCAGCCATCGACGCTGCCGCATTCGTGGACCTTTCGATTCGCCGCTGTCGCGGCGCGCTCGCCACCACATGGTTCGCGGCTTGCTTGTTTATCGGCGAAGTCGCATTCGGCCTCAGTTGGGCGTACATGCACTCACTCCATCCCCAAACGTCGCTACTAAGCTGGCTTTGGTTTGGTTCCGCGCGCATCGACATCGTCTGGGCCTGCACTCTGGCTTTCTTCGTCGCGATGGTTTGGTATCGGCGAAAAAAACAGGCGGAATTGGCCCGCCTTCTCGATCTCCGTGACGCAATGAGTCTGCCAGCTTCAAACCTACTTCCCGAACCAACCCGATCGAACCTTGCCCAAGGCTGGGCCCAACCCGGAGGCGCTTCGCGCCTCCGCCGCAAGAAAAATATTCGCCAAATCTAGGAGGAAATTACAAATGTGCGAAGCAGCCAAGTTCAAACCAAAGACGCACCCGCCGCTGTCGTTGATTCTGTGGTTTATTGGAATCACAGCGTTGATGGTAGCCCTCGCCCACTGGGCCTGATGGTTGGGAAGGAGCCGCCTCAGCGCAATGCAAACGCCCCAGCTCGGCAGCCGGGGCGTTCTGTTTTTCAGCAGAGATTACAGCGCTCTCTAGAACAAATTCCACAGGAACTGGTTGTAGACGTCGTGGTGATATTGCACCTCGGGCGCTTTCACAAAAGTTCCCAGCAGGCGCGGACAGCGGTCCGCCGCGGCTTGCTTCAGATCGGCATACCGGCCTTTGACATCTTCGCCCAGCAGCTTCGTGGTCCAATCGGATTTCTTGAAGTCATTGAGCGCGTCGTAAATATTGTCCGGCAAATAGCGTTCGGCCTGGCGTAGGTTCTTGATCTTAGACGTTTCGCCGTCCAGTCCGCTTTTGAAGATCGACAACATCACCATATACGGATTCGCATCCGGCGAAACCGAGCGAACTTCCACCCGCATGCTCTTCTCGTTACCGATGGGGATGCGGATCATCGACCCGCGATCGACCGCCGAAGCCTTGATCTGGTTCGGGGCCTCGAAGTGAGGATCGAGGCGGCGATAGGCATTCACGCTGGCGTTCAGCAGCAGGCAAATGTCGTTGCCGTGCGTCAGGATGCGATCGAGAAACGCATACCCCATCTTGCTGAGCTTTTCCTCGCCCTTGGCGTCCCAGAAAAGATTTTTGCCGCCTTCGCTGATGGAAACATTGGTGTGCATACCGCTGCCATTCACGCCCACCACCGGCTTGGGCAAGAACGATGCCGTCAAGTTCATGTTGGTCGCGACCTGCCGGCAGATGAGCTTGTAGAGCTGGATCTGGTCGGCGGCCGCCACCACCTCGCCATAGCCGTAATTGATTTCAAATTGCGAAGGGGCAACTTCCGGATGGTCCTTTTCATTCTGAAAGCCCATCGCGCGCTGCACTTCGGCACAGGTGTCGATGAAGGCGCGCAGCGGATCGCCAGGCAGCGAATGATAGTATCCGCCGGTATTCACATATTCGAACTTGCCCGTCTCATGGTAACGGCGTTCGGCGTCCGCGCCTTTAAACAGGAAGCCTTCAATTTCGTTGGCGGCGTTGAGGGTGTAGCCCTTCTTCTCGTGCAGGTCATGGGCGTAATTTTTTAACACGCCTCGAATGTCGGCCGCATACGACGTACCGCCCTTGTCGATGACTTCGCCGAAAACCAACACTTTGCCGGAGCCGAACACGTCCGCCGGAGCCCAGTAAAATGCCGACCAATCAATGCCCAGGCGCAGATCGCTTTCGCGCTGTGCGGTGAAACCGCGAATCGACGAGCCGTCAAACGTGAGATTGTCCCAGCTCTTGACCAGAAACTTTTTGTCGTAATCCAGCATGTGCAGCCGGCCTTCGAGATCGCTGAAGAGCACGGTCACGGCTTTGATCCGCTTTTCGTCGGTCAAATATTTCAGCCGGTTTTCCTGAACTTTGCCGATCGCGACACGGTTCCGGCGCTGCTCTTTCGCTTCCAGATTCAGGTCTTCCAGTTCGTCGTAAGTAAGTGCCAGAAAATTACGCAGTTCGTTAGGCATGGATGTCTTCCAGTCTCCTATGTGCGATCAACAAGAATGTATTGGCGATCAACCGCATGACGAGGCAATTGAAATGGCTGGGTTTCAACCGAGAAGCATAACGCCTGGGTGTAGTCCGCGACAATCGAAAAAGATTATGCACCGCATAAAAGAGATTTATCCGGATTCGTTTTGGAAACTGCCGCTACTAAAACCCGAGCCCTTGCCCCGGCATCAACCGAATCAGAACGCCCAGCGCCGCCAGCACCGCAACATAGTAAACCGTGGTGGAGCGGCTCGATTGTGCCGGCAGATTTTTCGCGAAGAACGCCTGATACGCCACGCCCAGCGCCACCAGAATAAACATCTGTTGCTTCAGCACCACTCCCAACGCGATCGCGGCGGCCAGCAGTCCGATGCGTTCCACTTTGCTGAGAGCCAGCACCGCCTGACCGCCATCGAGAATCCAGAGAGGAATCAGATTCAGAAGATTCAGGATGGCCCCGACCCGCGCCAGCGACGCCCAGACGGGATTCTTCGTCTGCCACCAGATCGCGGCACAAAGGGCTGCTGCCAGCAGTCCAGCCAGCGGCCCGGCGAGGCTGACCTCGGACCGAGTCTTAAGCGACACACCCAGCGCCCGCCAGCGCACATACGCTCCTAGTCCTGGCAGAAACACGGGCATGTCCGCCGGCAAGCCACGCCGTTTGATGTCAACGAAGTGGCCCATCTCATGAATCAGAATCAGCACCGCGAAGCCGATTCCGAAGGTTAGACCCGAGGCCGCGGAATAGATGAGGACAAAAGCGACGAAGCTCAGAAGAAACCTCCAACGGAATTTCGGTTGCCCCGCAACCGACGTTTGCCCTCCCGCTGCAGAAGCCGCAGGACTCAAGCCCAACTGCTGAACTCGCTGCTTCGGATGCAGCAGCGACGATTGTGCTCCTGCCGCGGCACTCTCCAGTTCCCTAGCATGTTCCTTGATCCACTCCGCCTGGGTCGAGGTTGGCGGCAAGAACTGAAGCCCAGCCAGCCACTGCTCCCGCGCCCGAAGCCATTCGCCTTTCGCTTCCAGCGCCTTGGCTTGCGCTGCCAGCGTTTCAAGTTGTCCGGAGTAGACCAGCGCCTGGCAATGTCCGCACGCCAGCGCCCCCGGCGCAAGCTCGTTCGAGCAGCGTGGACATCGTGGCATCAGTTCTGGAGTAAGGGTAGACACTCAGAGGATTGTATTCCGAAGCGCGGATCGCTCAGGGTAAAACAAGCTCAGGCTGGCGGCGCATAGGCGAACGGTCCGGAGACACCGGATTCCCGGCTGCCCGTCATTCTCCACGCGATCCTCATGCCGAAAAAGAGAATCAGAAGGCCCATCAGACCCCAGAATGGACTTCCCGAAAGCTGAGTGAACGGAGAAGCCAATCCCAGAAATACCAAGCGTCCCAGCCGGTCCATCACGCGAGACAAAGTGATCTCCTGGTGGGCGAAATGAATCCAGATCGGAATGGCCGCCATGGATACGGCCGCATAGGTCAGCAACGCAGCTACGATCTGGTAGCGCTTGCCGCCGACGCCGTTCGATCCTTTCATCATCGCCGTGCCAATAATCCATCCCACGCCAATCGACATATAGCTGATTACCCAACCCTGCAGCAGAATGGCGACCAGCGCATATCCGATCAATCCCACCACGGCGGCGCCAATGCCGAAGGTCAGCGCGCGCACAAACGCGGCATGGTCCACAGCCGGTTCGCCGCGCATTTTTTCTGCACAACTGGGACAAGCCAAAGCGCCATTGACGCGATAGTAATTCGCGCCGATGGGCTGCTGGCAGAATTGGCATCGGTCGCTTTGCGGCTTGGCATACTCGACCGTGCTGAACTGCGGCGTGGAATTGCTGAAACTATCGCTCATTTATCTGCCACCCATGTCTGCCACCCATGGTTCGAGAGTCGATCCCGGCCTCCCGAACCATGGTATAGCGAAACGGGGTACAGCGAAACGGGGCAAAGCGAAGGCGCTGCGGCGCTTACGGAAGCAGACCATAAACATCCAGCGCGGTTTCGGTTCCAAGATACACTTTGCCATTGGCCACGGTGGGGACGACAAACTTCACGGCTGCGTTGGGCTTATCGCGCGAAGAATCCTGGCTGCTGTCGTAGAGTTCGCGCGAAACATTCGAAGCATCGAATGCCCGCAGAATAGCGTTGCCGCTGCTGGCATATTTATCGGTCTGGACAATCCACACGATCCCATTGGCATTCCCATTGGCAGAAATCGTAGGCGAGCCTCCGGGATAGCCGTATTTATGAGTCGATTGCGCAATCGGAATCGTGGAAATCAAACTGCCCTGCAGGCTGAATTGCATGGGATCGGTATTTGACCCAGCATAGAAGATCTGACCCTGCCAGTACGCAGGCCCGCCCGCCCGGTTGCCTGATCCTTCAGCTGCCTGCCCAATCACGGCCGGCACCGTCAGCAGATTCTGATCCGCAGTTGCGTTGAAGCCGCCCAGCGCGTCGCGATTCAATTCGTAAACACTGCTGCCCTTTCCCGCGGCCAGCATCACATGCGGATAAGTTCCCGCCTGATCCGGAAGCAGCATGATCCCTCCTGAGCTCAGATCCCAATCCAATCCGGTAAGCGTCACCTGATTGTAGGGAGCGAAATAATCAGCCACGGAAAGTGCGCCATCCGTCGCCGAGTATTTCACCACGCTCATGCCATAATCCTCGCCACTGACGTTCGCGTCAAAGGTGCCGTTGCCGGTGGTGATAAATAAGGTTCCGTTGGCATCCGCGGCAAT
Organism: uncultured Acidobacteriaceae bacterium; assembly: GCA_963710965.1. GTDB lineage: Bacteria > Acidobacteriota > Terriglobia > Terriglobales > Acidobacteriaceae > Sulfotelmatobacter. The sequence goes on from CAVQCP010000022.1 coordinate 54,364, forward strand.
ACCGCCGCCGCCTTGCCAGATGCCGCCATCGTCGCCATTCGGCGTGGTGCAGATGGCGGTCACTTGCTTCAGGGTGGTCTCGTTATAGCCCATGATCCAGCCGTGGTATGGACCAATATCCTCCAGCGAGGCCCATGCCATATAAACCGTTCCGTTCGCAATCAACATTGCAGGACGCGGGTTCTCGCGCAGCCCGTCGAAGGACAATTCACCTCCGACACTGCCGCTTCCGATGCCACTCACCGTTGCCGTAATCTGCACCGGACTGCCCGGCTGCTCGTCGCCTGTGGTCATGTTCAGGGCGTGCAAGGTATGCTCGTAGCTGGTGGTTGTACCGTTGACCACCTTCGTTCGGGCCAGCACAAAAATCGTATTGATCGCGGGATCGATGACGGGGGTAGCGGTGATTCCGATCTGCACCGGAATATCCGTGCCGCTCTCCACATCCGATGCTGGAACCGTAGTGACGTCCGGAGGATCCACGAAGCTGGTCTGCCATAAAGGCGTCGCGCCATCCCCATTGATGTTGTCCGCGTCAAAGGCGTAAACTATATCGCCTTCCGTGGCCACATACACGACGTTATAAATCCCCTTTCCGGGGATATTCACTCCCTGCACGTACAGAGGCTGCGCGAACACGTAGCCACTCACCGTGTAGGTGAAAAGCTTGCCGAATTGTCCCGAATTCACGTTGCCGGTGGTCAGAGCAACTTCGTTCAAATTCTGTCCGGTGCGCATCGTGTCGTTCTTATAGGTGTAGGTGCCCGCATAATTCGCAGCCGCCACAAAAGCCACGGCAGTCTGCGTGGTATTCGCGTTGTTCGTTGCCTTGACGATGTGCATGGCGTGCCCCGTGGTGGGAGGGGTGTAGAGTCCGCCGGTCGAAATCGTTCCCACCGTACTGTTGCCACCAGTAATGCCATCGACCGCCCACGTCACATTCGACGATGTCACTCCGCCGATCGTGGCGGTGAACTGCTGGGTCTGAGACGGAGTAACCGAAGCCTGCTCCGGATTGACCGAGATGTTAGAACTCTCATTCGTCCCCGTGCCGCTCAAATTCACAGTCTGTAAGAAGGAAGGATCGGTATCGTTCACCGTGAGGTAGCCGGTGCGAGCGCCGGTGTTGGAAGGAGCGAACGTGACATTGATGGTGCAACTCGCATTCTCAGCCAGCGAAGATGGACAATCATTGGTCTGGGCGAAATCGCCGCTGGCCAGGACACTGTTGATATTGAGTGACGCCGTGCCCGAATTGGTCAACGTAATGGTCTCTGCCGAACTGGTTGTGCCCAGGTTCTGATTTCCCCAGCTTAACGAACTTGGAGAAATCGTCGCTGCAGCTCCGCTGTTGGCGATCCCCACCAGCAGTACAACTTGCTCGGGATTGCCATAGGCGTTGTCGTAGATCACAATGCTGCCGCCGCGCGACCAGACCTCAGTCGGCGCAAAAGTGACACTGATCGTGCAAGAGCCGCCGGCCGCGATCGCAGCGCTGGTGCAGTTGTTGGTTTGGGTAAAATCGCCAGTCGAGACCACGCTGCTTACCGTCAGATTTGCCGAACCGGAGTTGGTGACGGTAATAGTTTTGACCGCGCTCTTCTTGTCGACCGTGACTCCCTTAAAGCTCAGGCTGGTCGCCGATAACGTAACCGCCGGTCCGGTCCCCGTGCCGCTCAACGACACTTTCTGCGGACTTCCCGTAGCATTGTCGTTCACATCGACGGTTGCAGTTAATGAACCAATGCTCTGGGGATCGAAGGTCACGCTGACCGTGCAACTGTCGTTCACTCCCAGAGTCGCTCCGCAGGTATTCGACTGGAAGTAGTTACCTGCTGCCTTCGATATGTTGATGCCGCTTAGAAACAGAGTCGAGGTTCCCGTGTTCTTCACGGTGATGATCTGCGCGTTGCTGGTGGTGCCAACGGCTTGATTGCCGAAGTTCAGGCTGCTGGGAGTCACGCTCACCGACGTCGAAGCGTAGGAAAAAATCGATGACGCCAACGCGGCGAACAAAATCAGGCACCGGCACAGAGTAGACGACTGGTTCATTGCAGAAGACCTCGGGATTCGTTGTGTACTTGCGGGGGAAGACTTGCTCGTACGCTCCGTGAAGTTTACCAGTCTGTAATGGAATTGACACGGGGCCTTAAGTAACTATGCAAGTTTCTGCAATGTCGCAGATGCAGCGGCGGGCGGATCGGGCGGAAGACAGCCTCCCGCCCGCGCGGAGCGAACCATGAAAGTTAGAATCGAGTTATGAGCGGTGCTACTTTCTGGGCGGCAGGCCCTCATTCAGGCTGAACACAGTACCGTCGGCGAAGTGGCCTTTCGAAGCGTCGCCGTACTGATAGGTCGAGCCCCAGAACACTCCGTCGCTGGCCTGAATCAACTCCGCTGGATAAGCTCCCACGGCGGCCGTCGAACTGAAAGGTGAGATGGTCTGAATCAGTGAACCGTCGGTTGGCGAGATCGTCATGATATCTCCGTAGCTGCTGGTGCCGTTGGTGCCGTTGTAATTGGGTATCCAGAAGTTGCCGTCGCTCGCCAACAGTAAGCCCTGCGGGGCGCCGGCTCCATCCTGTGTGGTATAGAACGGAAAAAGCGTCAGGTTGCTTCCATCCACTCCCACCTCAAACAGTCCTGCGCCACTCACTCCGTAAATGCCGTAGATGCCATAAAAGTTACCATTCGGGCCCAGAGTCAACATACTCCCGGCGGATGGCAGTCCGTTGACTTCGGGGAAATTGAGATCAACGGTGGATACAGTTCCAGTGGACACGTTGTAGTTGAACAGCAGTTGGCCGCTGCTGCTGGACGTGATGCCATAGAAAGTCCCGTTGGGTCCTACGATGAGGCCGCCGGGATTTTCTCCCGTGGTTGAGAAGCTGAAGTTGAACACCACCTTGTACGCGCCCGAAGAGGGAGTAATTTGAAATATAGTTCCGCCGTTGTTGGCGCCTCCGTAATAACTGGTGCTATACAACTTGCCATCGCTTCCCAGTACCAGAGCGCCATCAGCCGCAGAACCATCGGCACAGTTCGCCTCGGAGCAGAGTTTGTGGATGATCTCGAAGCCAGTTCCGTTCGTGTTCACCCGATACAACACGCCATAGCCGCAGTAACCGTTGCAGCCTTGGTTCCCCCCATAGGCAGTGGCGCCATAGAGCTTTCCGTCCGGACCCTGGGTAATCCCGCCCGGCAGGTTGCCATTTGGATAGGTCTTGTTCGAACCGGGAGAGAATGTGTGCAGCAGCGCGAACTGCCCTGCCGAGGTCACGGAAAATACTGTTCCTCCCGTGGGTGACGAGGTGCCTTCCGCTGAATCCTGAGCCGCGCCGTAAAAGGTTCCATTCGATCCCTGAATCAGCGAATCCGGCCTGCCGCCTTGCAGACAGGAGCCTGACCTCTGGAACGCGCTGCCATTGCAGATGAATGTGTGGACTGCGACCGGCGTCTGGCCCGCTGCGTAAGCAGAGAGCGCCAGTAACGCGAGAAGACTGACGATGGTGTGTTTGCCCTTCATTGGACTCACCCTCCTGAGGATTGAACTGGGTTAAGTTGAACCGGGTAAAGAAGACTGAGCAGGGTCGTCGATCACGCAGTTTATAGCTCAGGAGGAAACCCAGGTTGTCACGAATATGTAAAAACTGGTCGTCCTAATTTCTTCATTGCGACCGTCGACGAACTCCGCGCAGCAACTTCTCCGGCCGCACGACTGTGCTAGATTCATAGGCTTGATGGATATCGCACCCACCATCTCCACGATGGGCCTGACCCGCCGTTTTGGAGAATTAGTCGCGGTCGATAATATCGAGCTGCGCATCGCCCCCGGACAATTCTTTGGCTTCCTTGGGCCCAACGGCGCGGGGAAATCCACCACCATCAAAATGCTCACCGGGTTGCTCGCGCCCAGCTCCGGGAGAATCGAAATCCTTGGCCTCGATCTGGAAAAGAATCCGGTCGAGGTGAAGCGGCAAATCGGCGTCGTTCCCGAGGGTATGTCGCTGTTCGGCCGCCTGACCGGTTCGGAGTTCCTCAACTTTGCGGGCCGTATGTACGGCCTCGACCGAGTCACCGCCGCCCAGCGTACGGCCGAATTGCTCGACTTCATGCAGCTCGCAGATCAGCCCAAGAAGCTGGTCACCGACTACTCGCACGGCATGCAGAAGAAACTCGCCATGGCAGCGGCCGTGATTCACGGTCCCAAAGTCTTGTTCCTCGATGAACCTTTCGAAGGCGTCGATGCCATCGCTGCCGGAACCCTAAAAGCCATGCTGCAAGGAATGATCACGCGAGGAGCTACGGTCTTTCTGACCTCCCATGTGCTGGAGATTGTGGAACGCCTGTGCAGCCACGTCGCCATCATCCATCAAGGCAGGCTGGTTGCCCAGGGATCGCTGGAAGAATTGCGCGCCGGCGTGGAAGCGCAGACGCCACCGGGATCGGGCACTTCGGGGAAAAGCATTATTCCCGGTGAGAAGATGACGCTGGAGCAGATTTTCCTGCGCACCGTAGGCGGCGTGCGCCACACCGATCAGGAGCTCTCCTGGTTGGGATGAAGCCGGTACGCTGGTTGGTCGCGCGAGCCTGCGTAGCGAAATAGCAAGCCAATGTATACCCATCCAGGCGCGTTTATGTATGCCGCATCCGCAAGCGCCGGAGCTGACGCATCCGCAAACGGCGGAGCCCGGCACGAACCATGCGACGACGGACGATCGCCATCTTTTTCAGCGAATAATCAAAATCCTTGCCGCAATCACAACAAACTTTATAAGTTCGTCCCTCGAGGGTGAAAACCCGGCTCATGTGCCGATGATGACAACCCAAGGCAAAATCCAGCACCGCCGCCAGGGGGTGCACAAACCGATCCCACCGCGAGAGCTTCTCGCTCGCACTCATCTCAATTCACCTGCTTCTTGGAGCTACATCTCTATTCTCGGCTAAGAACGTTCAAAGCGGTATGAGCAATCTCATAGCCGTTGGTGATGCAGCCCCATTGGGATTCCGATATGGGAACCATTCCCGACCAAGAATCGACCTTTTTTCTCACCGCTTTCTAATCTTTGACCTCGATTCCGCAGAAAAAGCGCCGTCCAACTTTTGGCATATGTGAGAATAGACAGCGCATGAGTCCTCCGAACCCGCATTCCGGACAACTCGCCGCCATCGCATGGCTGCGCTGGCGCCTTTTTGTCAACGCGTTGCGCAGTACGCGCGGCAAAATGGAGTTGCTCTCGCGAATCCTGGTTTCGATCGCTTTCGCCATCGGTGGCGTAGGCGGCGCGTTCGGCATGGCCAGTGGCGCCTATCTCTTTATCGCCGAAGGCAAACCGGAATTACTCGCCGTGCTGATGTGGCCCGTGTTCGTCTTCTGGCAAGTCTTCCCCATCATGTCGACCGCCTTTACCAACAATCCGGACTCGACCGGGTTGCTGCGCTTCCCGCTGGCCTATCGAAATTATTTCGCAGTCCGATTGGCCTATAGTGCGTTCGATCCGGCGACCGCCGTGGGCAGCCTTTGGCTGCTCGGAATCCTGGCGGGCGTAACCTTCGCAAAACCTGCCTTGCTGCCGTGGGCGATTCTGGTATTGCTCGCCTTCGCCGCCTTCAACTTGCTGTTTCTGCAAATGATTTTTGCCTGGGTGGAACGCTGGCTGGCGCAGCGCCGCACCCGCGAACTCATGGGCATTTTGTTCGTCCTGGTCATCCTGGGCTTTCAACTGACAGGGCCGCTTTTGGCGCATTTTGGCAGGCAGGCTCGCCATAAGGCGCACGGCTTCGTGGACGCCGTTGTCCCCGTGCAAAACCTTCTTCCTCCCGGTCTGGCCGCCGATGCCATCGCGCAAGCTTTGTATCCGCATGTGATGGTGGCCTTCAGTTCGATGGCGCTGCTCTGCGCTTTTGTTCTGATCGTCGGCTATTGCCTGCATGTTCGTCTGCGGGCTCAATATCGCGGAGAAAACTTGACGGAAGTGGCCGCCGCTTCGACGCCGCCATCCGATCGTTCGTTGCGCCCGGGTTGGAATCTTCCTGGCTTCGGCTCGCCCGTGGCCGCCACTATCGAAAAAGAAGTCCACTATCTGATGCGCAGCGGCCCCATGCTGATCACCCTGGTCATGCCCGTTTTCATGCTGCTCATCTTTCGCTTCGGAGCCATGAACCCGGCGCGCGGTGGCTCCCTTCTGGCGCAGACACCCCTCATGGCTTTTCCCGCTGCCGCCGCCTATACGCTCCTGATGCTGACCAATCTCGCCTACAACAACTTTGGCGCCGATGGTGGCGGCATTCAATTCTTCTTCGCGTCCCCAGTGCCATTCCGTGAGATTGTTCTGGGCAAGAATCTCGCGCATGCGGGCGTTCTAGTTTTGGAAATGGCGCTGGCATGGGTCGCGGTCAGCATTCTTTACGCGCCCCCCCGACTTGACATCACCATTGCGACGCTGGCTGGACTGCTGTTCGCTGCGCCGGTTAACTTTTCGGCGGGAAATATACTTTCCATCTACTCGCCCAAAAAAGTGGACTACTCCACTTTCGGCCGCCAGCGCGCCTCCCAGATGATTGTGCTCATCAGCCTGGGTGTACAAATTTCTCTGATCGTCGTGGGCATGCTGGCTTTTTGGCTGGCGCGGCATTACGGATCGATCTGGATCGCCACCATTATCCTGCTCGCGCTGGCGGCGATTTCGCTCTCCGTCTATCACATGATCCTCAACCGCATCGACGGCCTGGCACTGCAGCGCCGGGAAACGCTGGTTGCTGAACTTTGCCGGGCGTAGCAAGACGCCGGCTTCACTTCTTTTCCGGATTCGCCAGAAACCGATATCCCACCCCACGCACCGTGAGCAAATGCCTTGGCTGCGCCGGATCGTCTTCGATATAACGCCGCAACCGCACCATGAAGTTGTCGATGGCACGGGTGTCGGTGTCTTCGTGCAGTCCCCAAACTTCTTCAAGAATCTGTTTGCGCGAAACCACCCGGCCATCGTTGCGCACCAGGTGCCGCAACAACTCCGACTCCATCAGCGTCAGGTGGATGACATGATCGGAGGTGCGCAATTCCAGCGTGCCAAAATCAATCGTCTTGTCGCTGAAAGAAAATATGCCGAAGTCGCCGACATGGCCCGCGTCAGAAGTGGATTGAGCTCCTTGAGAGCCCCCCCCAGCGCTCCCCGCCTTCGGCGCCCCATGCCCCGCACGCATCCATTCACTGCGCCGCAACAATCCCTGCAACCGCGCCAGCAGGATCGACAGATCGAAAGGCTTGGGCAAATAATCGTCCGCTCCCGCCGCAAAGCCCTTCAACACATCTTCCGGACGGCTGCGCGCGGTCAGCATCAGCACGGGCACATAGTTCCGCGCCGCGCGCAACTCCGAAACCACGCTAAAACCATCTTTACCCGGCAGCATAATGTCGAGCACCACCGCATCGAAGTTTTCTTTCTTATCCAGTAGCCGATCGGTAGCCGATTCTCCATCGCCCGCGATTTCGGCGGAGTAGCCTTCGGCTTCGAGATTAAAACGCAATCCCTGCGCCAGATGCGCCTCATCCTCGACCACCAGAACCCGGCTCATCCTTTCGCCCTCGGCAGTTCCATCGTGATCGTAGTTCCCTTCCCGTCGCCCGCGCTATCGGCCGAAACGCTGCCCCCGTGTTTCTCGGCGACGGATTTTACGATAAACAGCCCCAGCCCCGTCCCTTTCACATGCGCCAGAGAGCGGTGAGCCACGCGGTAAAAGCGTTTAAAGATGCGCTTCATATCGTCCGGCGCAATGCCCACGCCGTGATCCCGCACACTGAGCACAATGCGCTTTTCATCGCGCACCTTCAATGCGACGCGCACGTCCACCTGATCACCGGAATATTTGATGGCATTGTCCAGAACATTGAACACCGCCGTGCGGAGATCTTCCTCACTGCCCTGCACACGCAATCCCGCTCCATTGCTCGCCGCCTCCTCATAGCGCAGAGCTTCCACCGGCAAGTGATGCCGGATGCGCGCCGCCTCCATGCATTCGCGCACCAGTTGCCGGAAGTCGACCGCCGACTTTTCTCTTCCCGCTTTCTTGTCACCGGCTCGCCCCGCGCGCAGCACCTGTTCTACGGTCTGTGTAAGCCGGTCGGTGTCGCTGAGCATCACGCGATAGAATTCCTGCCGCTGCGTCTCCGGCAAATCGCGGCGCTGCAAGGTTTCCAGATGCAGCCGGATCGACGCCACCGGGGTTTTCAGTTCGTGGGTAACGGCGTTGATGAAGCTATCGTGTTGTTCGCTGCGGCGAATCTCGCGCAACAGGAAGGTCGTGTTCACGATCATGCCGGCAATGATCAGCGCAAAGAAAATCACACCGAAGAACAACAGCACGCGCAAGCGCCAGTTGAGAATGATCCAGCCGACGTTAAGAGCAACCGCCAGCGCAACCAGGCCAATGCCCAGACAAAGAAAGAAGACGATGGTTCCGCGGCGGCTCGTGATGCGCATGGCGTCACGCTGATTTTACCGCGCTGTGCCATGCCACGGCATGATCTATGCTGGTTCAAACCAGGCTGGTTCAAACCAGGCTGGTTTGATCCAGGCAGGCTTGATCCAGGCAGCTTCCGCACCGCTGGGCACAGGCAAAAAGACGTTACCTGGTAATCGTGATCCGCCGGGCATTCTCGCCCGCCCGCTCCAGTGAGATCTCCACATCCCGCTCGCGAACCAACCGCGGAAACTTCTCGCCCCACTCAATCAGCAAAAGGCTTCCCGCCTCGGACCGCATATCTTCCAATCCCAACGTCTCCAATTCACGCGGCGTGTCGATGCGGTAAAGATCGATGTGATAAAGATTGGCGTGCGGCCCACGATACTCGTGCACCAGCGTGAAGGTAGGGCTGGTGACGTCTGCTTCGTCGGCCGCTTCGAACCCCGCGGCGATTCCCTTGACCAGCGTGGTTTTTCCCGCCCCAAGGTCGCCACGCAACAGGACCAGCTTCGGCGGCGCCAGCAGTTCGGCCAGCGTCCGCCCGAAGGCGATTGTCTCCTCCGCCGACTGTGTGACGATCTCCTGCGCCATCTCGACAGTATATCGAGTGTGCGCAATCGAAGGATGACTCGCGCCGCGTCCTGCTCGGCGTGTCTCCGCAAATCCGCGCTGACTCAGATGGTTCGCGGCGCGGTGAAAAGAGAGGACTTTAAACCGGCGAACAGGCTCCGATCCACGACATCGTCGAGCGACGTCCGCAAGCGCCGGTGATCGTCGTCGTCGAGCGCCACGAAGCGAAAGGGTTGGAGCACGCCGTCTTTCGCCTGCCGCATTGGGCTGAGAATCTCGGCCATGCCGCGCACCGGCCCGGAATGTGTATCGAATGCGAGCTCGACAAATGCGCCCGCTCCCAGCGCACGCGGCAGTTGCAGCAAGCCGCCGGTCGCCGAAATGGTTTGTAGTTTAGCTTGAGCGTGCCGGCCGTCTTCTAAACGAATCGCAGCCAGGATAGTTGCACCTAGCTGGACCCGGGCCGCGCGCCGCGAAGGGTGCGGTTGGGGGAAGTGGGTCATAAGCTGGGCATACTATGCCACGCGCGGGGGAGCGGTAACAGGTTACGGAAGCAGAGTGTCCGGATTCCTGCGCTGCTAGCCGGTTCCAGCCGTAAGTGTTCGCCTTTCTGAAACTTAAGGTGTATGTACTGTTAAGATAATGTCCCTGAAATAGAATTAGTCCGCCAATCGAGGTTTCTATGCGTTCGCTCTTGTTTTCGGTTCTGGCTGTTCTTTCTATTTTTCTGGCAGAGGCAAATTGTGCCAGCCAGTCCGCGTCTGCGCAAACCTCAACTCCGCTCCGCGTAGGCATCGTCGGCTTGGTTCACGGACATGTTCAGGGCTTCCTGGAACACTCGCTGCACAACCCTCAGATCGAAATCGTCGGAATCGCCGAACCCGACACACAACTCGCGGCACAGTACGCAACCCGCTATGGCTTTGACCGCAGCTTGCTCTTTTCTGACCTGAACGACATGCTCGAGAGAAAGAATCCGCAAGCCGTTCTGGTTTATACGAACACTTATGACCATCGCCGTGTGGTGGAGATCTGTGCCCGGCGCGGCGTTCATGTCATGATGGAAAAGCCCCTCGCGGTCAGCTTCGAAGACGCGCTCGCGATAAGAAAAGCGGCCGAAACCGGCAAGATTCAAGTCCTCGTCAATTACGAGACCACGTGGTATCGCAGCAATCGCGCCGCCTACGACCTGGTGCACAACAATGCTCTGGGCGAAGTGCGCAAGGTGGTTGTTCACGATGGCCACAGCGGACCCAAAGAAATCGGCGTCGGCCCGGAGTTTCTGACTTGGCTCACTGACCCGAAACTGAATGGCGGAGGCGCTCTCTATGACTTCGGATGCTACGGCGCCGATTTGATGACCTGGCTGATGGCCGGCCAGCGCCCCGAAACCGTCACCGCCGTCACGCAGCGAATCAAGCCCAACATTTATCCGCGAGTCGATGACGAGGCCACGATCATACTGACCTATCCGAAGGCCCAAGCCATTGTGCAGGCCTCATGGAACTGGCCCTTCGACCGCAAAGATATGGAAGTCTACGGGCAAACCGGATATGTGTTCACGGAGAAGCACGATGACATTCGCGTACGTCTCGCGGGCGAACGCGCCGACCAGCAACTCGCTGCTAAACCTTTGCCGGCAGCCTACGCCGACTCGATTTCTTATCTGCGCGCTGTCGTCGTCGATGGGATGACAGCCGAAGGGCCGTCGGCTCTCGATATCAATGTTACGGTGGCGGAGATATTGGACGCGGCGCGGCGTTCCGCCGCAACGGGAAAGACAATCCATCTGCCCTCGTCGCAATAAGCCGGGATCCAATCTTGCGCGGGCAAGGGTCTCTGACCGACTTTCCAATAGCAATTTACTTAATCGCTCATAATTTATCAGTGACAAACTTTCTCGGGCGCAAAGAATCTCGTATACAATCGACCGCCTAGCCGGATTGGAGGATAAGATGAAATTCCTCGGGCTCCGAATTTGGATCAGCATTCTTAAGCTGATCTCTTTCTTTCTCATCGTGCCCTGCGTCGGTCTCATCTGCTGGGGGATTCTCGGCCCCAGCGAGGGGGAGATACGCGGATATGTGGACCGGTACCCCGCGGTGGTTGCCGTCGCCATCGCGACCATTGTCAGCGTGCTACTCGGGGGGCTGCTGATACTGGCTCTCGCGCAGCTCCTTGAGATGGGGATCTACATCGAGAAAAACACCGCTAACATTGCTAAGAGCACAGCGAGAATCGCCGACAATACAAGTGGAGCACTGAAGGTGACGGTTGTGAGAAAAAGGGTGGACGTCCCAAACGAATCGCCGCACCCGGCGGAAACGCGAAAGCCCAGCCTCTTTCGACGGTGGCGCGGGCGCTCTGACTCTGCGCCCTTGAATATCGCAGGCGAATCGCCATCCAGCAAGAGTTCCACGTTGTAATGACCAGGGAGGCTCCCGGCGGAGTTGGGTTCAACTCCAACTCACTAACTTCTCCTGCGCGATTTTGTTGGTGCGGCGAAACGCCTCGGGCAAGCCGAGTAGTAGATCGGTCGCGACCATCGAATGCTCGCCCTCCCGCTCACCCATCACATCGCCGGCGAGTCCATGCAGATGCACCGCCGCCAGCACGGCTTCAAAAGCATTCTTCGGCTGCTGCGCGATCATGCCGGCAGTCATGCCGGTCAGAATGTCTCCCGTACCGCCAGTCGCCATCCCAGGATTGCCGGTAGTATTCACCCAGGCCTCACCATCCGGCTGCACCACCAGTGTGCGATGGCCTTTGAGCACGACGATCACTTGATGCTCGCGCGCGAATTTTCGCGCCGTTCCCAAACGATCTTTTTGCACGTCGGGAATCGAACACCCGGCCAACCGTGCCATCTCGCCGGGATGTGGAGTGATGACCAGCGTTCGTCCTCTGCCGTTCAATTCTTCAGTGCGTCCATCGAACGCATTCAGCCCGTCGGCATCGAGAACGATTGGAACTTGCAGCTTCGCAATCAAAGTCCGCACTAGCTGTGCGGTTTGCGGCTCGCGCGAGATTCCGGGTCCGATCGCGACTACGCTCTTCCCTTTCGCCAGTTCCTCAATTCGAGCCAGCGCGGCGCCAGAAATCGTTCCGGCATCCGTCTCGGACAATGGCTCCGTCATCAACTCAGGATGAAATCCCGCCACTGTAGATAACCCGGACTTTGCCGTAGCCACAGTCGAAAGCCCAGCGCCCGCCCGCAACGCGGCCATACCGGCCATGGCCACCGATCCTGCCTTGCCCAACGATCCGCCCACTACCAGCACATGCCCGTAACTGCCTTTATTCGATTCTGCCGGACGAGCCGTTACTAACGACCGAATGTCCTGCGCGGTGATTACATTCAATTGCAACGTCGAAACAACCGCCTCTCGCGGCGATCCAATCTCAGCCACACAGGTCACTCCCGCAGTCAGTGAACCGAAAACGTGCGCCGGGCGCGGCGCGGTAAATGTGACAATCGCGTCTGCTCGTGCGATTGTCCCCGACTGCGGGCTCATTCCGTCCGCATCCGCACCGGACGGAATATCGACTGCGATCACAGGCGACCGGCTCGCATTCATCATCTCAATCGCATCCGCGTACAGTCCCTTCACCGGGGGCTTGAAACCCGTGCCCAGCAGCGCATCCACGAAGAGGTCTGCCGACAAACATGCCCCGACCCGCCCACCCTTCATTTCTTCGCTGGAATGCACCGCGATGACCTCACTCTGCAACTGGCCGAACATCACCGCGGCATCCCCACGCAATTCCGCCGGGTCGGCCAACAAGATGACCTGAACTTGTTTTCCGGCATCATGCAGACGCCGCGCCGCCACAAATCCATCCCCGCCGTTATTCCCCTTGCCGCAGAAAACGACGATGCGCTTGGCCGCAGCATAGTGCGAAAGCACGTAATCCGCGATGGCCGCGCCGGCACTTTCCATCAACGTGAGTGACGGCACTCCGAAGCGCTCGCTGGTAACTCGATCGATGGAACGCATTTCTTCCGCAGTAACGATTTTCATAAGAAGCAGTGGCCAGTGTTCAGTGACCAGTGGCCAGTAAAGCACTTCCTCCCGACTATAAAACAAAAAGACCCTCCGCGCCGTGCGGAGGGCCTTTGACTTTTCTGGCCACTAACCACTGATCACTGGCCACTGTTGTTCGATCACTGACCACTGCCCTTCTGTAGCCCTTGCACCCGGCTGTGCTTCACGCTGTAAGTGAAGTAGATGACCAAGCCGATCAGAAGCCAGCCGATCAGCCGGATCCAATTCCACAACCCCAGGTTCAGCATCATGTATCCATTAGCCAGCACTCCCAGGATTGGAATCAGAGGCACCCACGGCGTGCGGAATGGCCGCGGCTGGCTGGGATTGGTATAACGCAGCACCATCACCGAAAGCGACACAATCACAAAGGCCAACAGCGTGCCGATGTTTACCATCTTTCCAATTTGGTCGATCGGAGTCACGCTGCCCACAATCGCGGCCAGCAGGCCTACCAGAATCGTATTCTTCCACGGCGTGCGAAACCTGGGATGAATGTCGGCGAAGAACGTCTTGGGCAATAGGCCATCATTGGCCATCGAATAAAGGACGCGCGTTTGCCCCAGCAACATCACCAGCATCACGCTGGTCAGCCCAGCCAGCGCCCCCAGCGTAATGATGTTCGCAGCGATGGGCAAGCCCCGGTCCAGGAATGCAACCGCAACCGGCGCCTCAATGTTGACCTGCTGCCAATGCACCATCCCGGTGAGCACGCCGGCCACGGCGATGTACAAGACCGTACAGATCGCCAGCGAGGCGATCATGCCAATGGGCAAGTCGCGCTGCGGATTCTTGGCCTCCTGCGCCGTGGTCGAGACTGCATCGAAGCCAATGTAGGCGAAGAATATGTAAGCTGCGCCCTGCCAGATTCCGTTCATGCCGTGCGGCGCATAGGCGTGCCAGTCCATCCCCCAGTTGGCGCGGCTGATGTAGTGGGAGCCCAGCCCGATCACGAAGAGCACCACCGAAACCTTAATCACGACGATGGTCGCGTTAAACCGCGCGCTCTCTTTGATGCCGACCACCAGAATCGCTGTAATCACCAGCGCAATGATGAACGCTGGAAGGTTAAAACCGATCTCCGATCCAAACAAGTGCGGCGCTCCCAGCAGATCATGCGCCCGCTGCAACAGTTCAGGAGACTGGGCGCCGAGGATCGCACTCACTTTATCGAGAAACGCCTGCGTGTGTATCCCTAGCGAGGGATCAGCGGCCTGCACCATCTGCCGGGCGACTATATTCTCGGCCGTCTTCAAGCCGGTCCAGTAATCGTAGGCCAGCCACAGCGGCATTCGGATGTGAAAAATGTTGAGCAGTTCAATAAAGTGATTCGACCATCCCGAAGACACCGTGCTCGCGCCCATGGCGTATTCGAGCGTGAGATCCCAGCCGATGATCCAGGCCAGCAACTCGCCCAGCGTGGCGTAAGCGTAGGTGTAGGCGCTGCCCGCCAGCGGAATCATCGCCGCGAACTCGGCGTAACAAAGTCCGGCAAACGCGCAACCCAAACCGGAGAGAACGAACGACAGCGACAGACCTGGGCCGGCATAATGCGCCCCCAGGCCCACCATGACAAAAATTCCTGCGCCGATGATCGCGCCGACGCCCAGTGCCGTGAGTTGAAAAACGCCCAGCGTGCGTTTCAGGCTGTGGCCGCCGCTGTCGCCGGCTTCCTCCATCAGCAGGCTCATGGGCTTGGTTGCGAATAGATTCGCCATTCGTTTGGTTTCTCCCTTGTCGGTTACGCTAGGCATCGCGCGCTTCTTTGCTCGCGTTCAAACTTGCGCTCCGCGACCACGCGTAATATACCGGGATGCCGCACAACACCACAATCAAACCCGGCCACGTGTATTGCGGTTTGTAGCGCAATAATACGACATCGATGAATAAAGCCATCACAATATAAACGATGGGCAGGAACGGATAACCCACTGCCTTGTAGGGCCGCGGCGCGTCAGGGCGGTTTCGCCGCAGCACGAACAATCCGACAATCGTCAAAATGTAAAACACCAGCACGGCAAAAATAATGTAATCGAGTAGCTGCCCGTAGGTTCCGGAAACGCACAGCAGGCACGCCCAAACCATCTGCGCCATCAGCGAAACTACGGGCGTTTTGTACGTAGGATGCAGCTTCGCAACACTGCGGAAAAAGAGCGCGTCCTTGGCCATGGCGTAATAAACTCGCGCGCCCGAAAGAATCAGCCCGTTGGCGCAGCCAAAGGTGGAAATCAAAATAGCCGCCGCCATTAACAGTCCGCCAGCGGCGCCGAACATCTGCGTCATCACCGCCGTAGCTACGCGATCTTCGGCCGCGTACTTGATGCCGCGTCCCAGAATCGTGGCCGCGCCCTGCATTCCGTCGAGCGGCAGCGCGTTCAGATAAATAAAGTTGCACGCAATATAAAGCGCGATCACCACACCGGTACCCATGGCCAACGACAAAGGCAAATTCCGGCTGGGATTTTTTACTTCTCCCGCCGTGAACGTGACGTTGTTCCAGGCGTCGGAAGAAAATAATGTTCCGACCTGCGCGACGGCCAGAATGGTCAGCGTGCCCACCATGACGATCGGCCCGCCCACTCCGACCTGCACCGCATGCTGCGCGCCGAATCCTGCATGGCGTAAG
Source organism: uncultured Acidobacteriaceae bacterium (assembly GCA_963710965.1). Classification (GTDB taxonomy): domain Bacteria; phylum Acidobacteriota; class Terriglobia; order Terriglobales; family Acidobacteriaceae; genus Sulfotelmatobacter. Next base: position 70,069 of record CAVQCP010000022.1, read on the forward strand.
AAATGTCCGCTGAAATTTACCGCCAGCGCCTGCGCGTTGCGGCCCAGCGCGATACCGAACAGCGCGAGTCCCAACAGCGCCGATACCTTGGCCGCGGTAAACACATTCTGAATCAGCGCTCCGGTCTTTACTCCAAAAATGTTAACGATAGAAAGAAAAATCACGAGCAGGATGGCCATCAGATTCTGCGTATTGATTCCAACGTCCATGTTGCCCAGAACCATCGGCCCCAGCGGAATCGGTGGAACCTTCCAGAGGTGAAGAATCCAGTGAGAAGAAGAAATGGCGGGAAAGAAAACTCCGAGGAACTTGCCGAAAGCCACGCCCACAGCCGCAATCGTGCCCGTCTGAATTACAAGAAATAGAGTCCAGCCGTAGAGAAATCCCCACAACGGCCCCAGCGCCTCGCGCAGATAAACGTATTGCCCGCCGGCGCGTGGCATCATCGCCGCCAGTTCTCCGTAACTAAGCGCGGCCACGATGGTCATGAACCCAGCCACAGCCCACGCGCCAATCAGCAGCGCGGGCGAATCGACTTCGCGGGCAATCTCCGCCGGCACAATAAAAATGCCGGAGCCGATCATCGACCCCATGACCAGCATGGTGGCGCTGGTCAGGCCCAGGCCCTGGATCAGCTCTTTGTCTTGATGGCTATGAATTTCCCAGTCGCTGCCCGCAGCCGTAGTCGGTATGCTCAGGTTTCCTCCATGGCCGACTTGGTAGTTGCCTCTTGCCAAGCGAAATATTATCGCTTGTCATCCTTAGACGCGTACTTTGCGGCGAAGGACCTATGCATTTTACTTTGCGCAGGCAGAATGCATGGGTCCTTCGCTTCGCTCAGGATGACAAGTAAAACAAACAGTAACAACGCTTGAACTTTACCTCAGAATCCGGAAAAATTCCTCTGCTGATTTGCGCGGCTCCCGTAACAAATCGGATATCACCGCCACGGAATCCGCCCCAGCTTCGATCACCGAAGCCGCATTCGCCCGCGTAATGCCGCCAATGGCCACCAGAGGCTTACGGGTCAATTGCCGCGCCCGGCGCACGCCTTCGAGACCCACCACCGGATCGGGATTCACCTTACTGGAAGTAGAGAAGACGGGACCGATCGCAAGATAATCCGCCGATGTTTGATCGGCCTCGGCGAGTTGTTCCGGGTTATGCGTGGAAACTCCAAGCCAGCGCCCAGGCCCGATAATATTGCGCACCGACTCCGGCAACAAATCGTCCTGCCCAACGTGTACGCCATCGAACTCCGCAGCCAGCGCCAGGTCGGCGCGGTCATTCATGGTGAGCTTGATGGGATTGTCGGGATGAGGGTGCCCCACCCTTATCGGCGCGTAGTGTGCGCCGATAGGGTGGGGACTTTGATCTCCGACGTTCGCTAGACGCAACTTCAGTTCCCGCGCCTGCTCCAGCATCACGCGAGCATTCCCGCTCTTGTTTCGATATTGAATCAAGGTCACACCGGCGGAAGCGAACTCTTCCGCCGCAGCAAACATATTGAGAGCGCCGGGATAACAACCAGCATCGAGGATGGGATATAAGCGTGGAAGGACGATCATGCATCGCCAGTCTATCTGCTTTAATGATGAATCGCGACAGAGAACTCGAATGTAATACACTGTCCGGCTGAGCGGTTGATGGATTCATTACTTAATCTTTTTATCCTATGCATCCCGAAAGTAACGATACCGTTTTCGACTGGATACGCCGCGGACGGACCGAGAAGAAAGCAATAGGCCACAACAATAAGGCGACCGAGATTTCCAACCTCATCCCTCCCCTCTTTGAAACATACGCAAGAGTTCTTCACCGCGTCGATGCATGCTACGACGACATAGACCATCCTCTTTCTCCCGCGGAGAATGCAGTCCTGAACATATCCTCATGCGAACCCTTGAGGTCGTTCGTCCAGCATCGGCGGGCCAAATCGCTCGGCAATAGAATCCGATGGAAAGAACTCGCCGAGCTACTGGACGTGCCTTTCGTCCCTGAGATTTGCGATGAATGGTTCAGGCAAAAGCTGGCCGATCCCTGGTGCTGGTCGCGGTTTCTTCGTGCTTCGGCCGACGGAAGAAAAGAAGAGCGAGTCGCGCTGATTTCGAGCCTAAAGTGCGTGACCGACGACAGCGAGTGTTTCTTTCGGTTTTCTGATATTCCGTTTTATGCGAAGGTCCGTAAGAATGAGCCGAGGCTTTTCACGGGTCGCTTGAACCAGGTCAGCACTTTTCTCGAAGCCGAGAATCTCGACTTTGAATATTGGTGGCCACTAGATCATGGTTGGTGTGTCTGTATGGACTACGATTCGTCGGTCACAATTGTGGCAGGAAACGAAAAGCTAGCGTCCGACCTCTTGGCTAGTCCCGTCCTTGAATGTATACGAGCAACTGCGCGGACCAGGGTCGATCCATTCGTACCAATGCCGTGATATGTTTCGCCGTCCCAACAATAACTCACTTCCCGTTCTTCGCCAAGAATCTCTCGATAAATCCGGTATCGAAATTCCCGGCGCGGAAATCCGGATCAGCCAGAATCTTCCGGTGCAGCGGAATTGTGGTGTAGACGCCTTCGACAATAAACATTTCCAGCGCCCGCGACATGCGCGATACCGCCTCGTTACGATCTTTCGCCCGCACGATCAGCTTGGCGATCAGCGAATCATAATAAGGTGGAATCACGCCCTCGGTGTAAGCCGCCGTATCGACGCGCACTCCCGTTCCGCCCGCCGGATGAAAGGCCGTAATCTTTCCCGCCGACGGCGTGAATTTCTCCGGATGCTCGGCATTGATGCGGCACTCGATCGAGTGTCCGCGATGCACAATCGGCCCTTGCAGCACATCTCGCATGTGCGCCCCGGCGGCAATCATGATCTGGCTCTTCACCAGGTCCACATCCGTGACCATCTCGGTCACCGGATGCTCCACCTGAATGCGCGTATTCATCTCGATGAAATGCAGCTTCCGATCCTGATCCATCAAAAACTCAATCGTCCCGGCATTGGTGTAGCCGATGTGGGTCAGCGACTTGCATAAGACCGCGCCGATCTGGTCGCGCAACTCCGGCGTCACCTGGGTTGACGGAGACTCCTCCAACAATTTCTGATGCCTCCGCTGAATCGAACACTCGCGCTCGCCCAGGCTCACCACGTGCCCATGCTCATCGGCTAGCACCTGAAACTCAATGTGCCGCGGATGCTCGACGTACTTCTCCATATAAAGGTCGCCATTGCCAAAAGCTCCCGCCGCCTCCGCCTGCGCGGACTTGAAATGTCCGGGCAACTCCTCTTCATTGCGCACGATGCGCATGCCGCGCCCGCCGCCGCCCGCCGAAGCTTTCATAATCACCGGAAAGCCCACCTGCTGTGCCCACTCGATGGCCTCGCCTTCCGAGGCAATGATCCCATCCGAACCCGGCAGAATCGGCACACCTGCCTTCTTCATGGCGGCGCGCGCTTTTTCCTTTTCTCCCATCAGCCGCATCACATCCGGCTGCGGCCCGATGAACTTGATTCCGCTGGTGTCGCACACTTCCGCAAAGTTCGCGTTCTCCGCCAACAATCCATAACCGGGATGGATCGCGTCCACATTCGCGATCTCCGCCGCGCTGATCACCGCTGGAATGTTCAGATAACTCAGCGCCAGTTGCGGCGGCCCTATGCAGATGGCCTCATCGGCAAAGCGCACCGGCAGCGAGTGACGGTCGGCCTCGCTGTAAATGGCCACGGTGCGCACGCCCAGTTCTTTGCAGGCGCAAATAATGCGCAGCGCAATTTCTCCGCGATTTGCAATCAGTATTTTTTTAAACATTTCGGATTAGTTTCCAAAAACATGTAGGGACAGCCGCCCTCGGCTGTCCTGCCGGACGCCAGTCCGGATATTGCCTATGCCGCCTCAGACGCAAAAGGCGCGCCACGTGCGCGCCTGATTTTTAGCAAAGTGTTCTTACCGCATATCACTGTTTTGGTCTTATTGCGAACAACTCCTGCCCGTATTCAATCGCCTGCCCATTGCTGCCCATCTTCTTGACGATCTCGCCGGCCACATCGCATTCAATCTCGTTCAGCAGCTTCATCGCCTCGACAATGCACAGCACCTGGCCGACTTCCACGGTGTCTCCAACTTTGACGAACGGGGGTGCGCCCGGCGAGGGCGCCTCGTAGAACGTCCCCACGATGGGCGACTTCACCATGTGCAGAATCTCTTCCGCAACCGGCTCGGCGACCGGCGGTGCCGGCGCTGCAGCAGTCACACCCCCTGACGGCAAAGACGCAGCCTGCATGCCCGACGGCACCGTAACAAAGGGCACTTCGGCGTGCGTGTGCACGACGGTTTGCTCGCCGGCGCGCTTGATCTTCACTTTCACATCGCCGCGCTCCAACTCAAACTCGGCAATGTCTTTTTCGATTAAGAACTCGATGAGTTCCTTCAGCTCTTTTAGGTTCATTCGTGTATGGCGGGACTGCTTTTGCTACGGGCTAAACTGGTTCGAACTAAGAAGGCTTAAATCGCCAGGAAATCCTTGCTCGTCGGGGTTAACACTTCGCAGCCGTCCTCCGTGACAGCCACCATGTCCTCGATTCTGATGCCCCATTCGCCGGGAAAGTATACTCCGGGCTCAATCGTGATAACCATACCCGGCTTCAGCACTTCTTTCTGGCCGGTCGCCACCCGCGGCGATTCGTGGATCTCCAAACCCACGCCATGGCCGGTCGAATGGGTAAAATATCGGCCTAACCCAGCTTTACGCAATACCTTGCGGGCAGCCGCATCGACCTCACCCGTGCTCACGCCCGGCCGAGCGGCGGCGATTGCGGCCTCTTGCGCCTCTCTTACCGCTCCATATGCGTGGCGCGCTTCGGTCGCCTCCGCACCAGAGGCCGAGCCGACCCAAACCGTCCGCGTCTGGTCGGAACAATAACCACCGAGTATAACACCGAAGTCGCAGACCACGAATGCTCCCGGAGCGATCGCCTGCTCGGTGGCCCTGCCATGGGGCAACGCCGACCGAGCCCCGGAAGCAATAATGGTAGGAAACGACATCGCCTCGGCCCCCGCCTGCCGCGCAGCATATTCCATTTCGGCCGCTACTTCGGATTCCTTCACCCCCACCCGCAGCACCTCGAGCGCACGGTCAAACAGAGTCGCCCCCAACTGCACGGCCGCGCGAATGCGCCTCAGTTCATCCTCATCCTTCACCATCCGCGCCTGTTCCACTAGCGCAGGAGCGCTCCGCACTCGAACCCCGGAGGGCAGCGCATCCCCCAGCCGCTTTTTTTCGGCGACCGTCAGATGTTCGGCTTCAATCCCGAAAGCCCATCCCTGGGATTTCTTTTTCTTGCGGCGATCGCCAACCCACTCGCCCAGCGCGCTCAGCAAAGCCTTACGCGCAATCACAACCTTCGCGCCCTCCACTTCCTCGCGGCCTTGCGTGTCGTAGCGTACGTCGGTAAAAAAGACGCTGCCCGCCTCCATCACGAACAGCAAACCGGCGCTGCCAGTAAATCCGCAAAGGTACCGAATGTTGGGAAGATGGCTGACCAGCAAAGCATCCAGCCGGGAGGAAGCAAGTTGCTCCCGCAGTTTTTTCTGACGTTCAGGAAAGTTCATTGCCGATGAGTTTATCAGCAAGCTCAAAACATAATTGTCTTAAAAGACAATTGTCATCCCGAGCGAAACGGGGAACCTTGGTGTTCGCCGACAGCGCCGCTGATGAGAAGTAGGGTGTATTGTGGGCCGTCGGCGCGATTGGGATCTCTTACCACAGGGGACACGGAGGACACGGGATAAACCTTGTGTTGTCATCCTGAGTACCGCGTTCTTTGCGGGCCGAAGGATCTATAGATTTGTCGGCAGCGGCAGCGCTGCTAGCCAGATGCATTGGTCCTTCCTCGGGAGTCGCTGGCTTTGCCTGCGACTCCCGAGGAAGGATGACAAAAAACTAAACCGCCGTCCCTGACAGGTTCGTCGGGCCGGCGGGTCTAACTAATCTCCAACTGCGCAGCTACCTGGGACGCGGTTACGTCTGGATAATTCGCGGCGTGATGAAGAAAATCAGCTCCTGGTTGGTGGTCTGAACTTGAACGTGTTTGAACAGGTTGCCCAGGATCGGAAGATTGCCCAGCAGGGGCACCTGATCGATGTTGATTGAGTTCTGCGACTGGATCACGCCGCCAATCACCACCGTGCCGCCATCGGTTACCAGCACCTGCGTGGTCGCCTGCTGCGTGATTAATTCGGGGTTGCCCTGCACTTCCTGACCGAAGTTCGGCGTGGTGTTTTCCACGTCCACGTTCAGGAAGATGGTGTTCTCCGAAGTGATCTGCGGAGTCACCGTCAAGCGCAGGAACGCATCCACGTAAGTCACCGTCGGAGGACCACCCAACTGCGCCTGGGTCACGATCGGCACGCGCACGCCCTGCCGTACCAGAGCTTGAATGTTATTCTGCGTCACCACTCGCGGACGGGACAGCACTTTCAGCAAGCCCCGCGATTCGGCCATGGTCAGGATGGCATCGATGCGCACCGTGTTGCTGGCGTTCAACAAGGTGAAGCCGCTGGTCGGTGAGGTTGATCCCAGGTTCGAGAACAACGGAATCGATGACCCGGTGGTTCCAGTCGTGGCCGGAACCGTGATATATCCAGGAGTCAGACCGTTAACCGATGTCGGCGAAGAACCTGCCTGCGAGGCTCCGCCGATTGCGCTGTGGCCATTGCCCCAACCAAAACCAAACTGCGTACCAATGTCGCGACTGAAAGACCGCGTCGCCGCCACCACGCGCGCTTCGATTTCCACTTCCTGCGTCTTGCGGTCGAGCTGCGTCAGCAGGCGGTCAATCACCGGAATGACTTTCGGAATGTCGCTCACGATGACCGCATTGGTGCGTTCATCCGCCACCACGTCGCCGCGCACCGAGAGGAACTTCTTTACGGTGAGCATCACATCTTTGGCGTGCGCGTAGCTCAGGAAGCGTGTGACCGAAACTTTCTCGACCGCCAGCGCTTCCGCTTCCGTCTGGGCACGCCGTCCATCGGCTTCCTTCTTCAGAGTGTCGACGGTCGCGATGCGCAGGACGTTGCCCTCCAACTCTCGCGCCAGATCGTTGTTCTTGAGCACGATGTCCAGCGCCTGATCCCACGGCACATCATCAAGCACCACGGTCAGGGTGCCATGCACGTTGGGATCGAGCACCACATTCAGTCCGCTGATCTCATGGATCAAACGAAAGAAATCTTTCAGATCAACATCTTTCAGGTTCACCGAAATTGGCTCGCCCGTATATTTGGGGCCAACGGAAGCCGGTTGCTGTCCAGCTTGCGCCCTCTGCTCCGCCGCCAGGTTCACCGCGGGTACGATGCCCGTGCCGGGGTTGGAACTGCTGTTTTGCGCTTGCGCCGCGTTCACGCTGACCGGCAGCAGTTCGGCTGCCGTCTTGTCGGAGAACTTCGCCGCTGCATCCTGCGCGCGTTCGGCCGGATCGGCCGCTGTTTCCGGTGCCGCCTTCTTGGCCGTATAGGTGGGCTCAACAAATACATAATCTTTCGAAGCAGTGGCCGCTGCCGCATCGGTCTTCTGGTCCGCAGCCGGAGCCGCGCTCTCCATTGCTTTCGCAGCGACTGGAGTGGCGACGGTAGGCACGGTGACGCTAGTAGCTGCCGGAACCGGCACCTTGGCCGCAACCAGCTTCGGTGTGCTCTGAGGTGTGCGCTGGGGCGTGCTCAGGTTCGCCGCCGCAGCCGTCTGCGGGTGCAATGTCAGGATCAGCTTCCCGTTCGCCGACGGATTCAATTCATAGGCGCAAGCCTTCTCCAGATCGACCACGATTCGCGTGGTCGGGGGGTGCTGGCCGTCCATGCCGATGCGGACGCCCTTCACTCCACCGCTGCCCACCGCGATGCGGCTTTGCCCCGCCGCCATGACGGTCGCAGGCAAGTCCACCACCACGCGCGACGGCGAGTCGTCCGTGCTCAGCTTCGGCGTAACCGCGCTGCGAGTGCTGATCTCGACCCGGATCTCATCCGCGCCACGAACCACCTTTACACTTTGCAGTTCGTTGCGCTGGCTCACTGGTTGTGACGACGGCGTCTCAGCGGCTGCCACAAGACCCAGCACCAGCAACGGTAGGAACACATTGAGCAATTGCTTTCGCATTTAGCTTCTCCCCAACCCGCGGGCATGGCCCGCGCGTCCTTCATTAAACTTTTATTTGGCGCTCCGGTTTCACCGGCTGCGCCCGCTCTACACTGCCGGCGCGGTGATCCGTTTCACTACTTCGTGCTGCAGCGGTTTGCCTAACTTGTCTTGCACCGTCTCTGAAAACACCACCGAATCTTGCGTGATGCGCATGACGTAGCCGTTGAACACGGGGTCGTTTTCATGCAGAAAGTAGGCCTTGTTCAGGCTGTTGGTCACCACGGCGATGAAACCGCTCTCCGCCTTCACCACACCGCGCAAATTAATTTGTCCAATCTCCAGGCACTTCTTTCCCGAAGAGCAACCCGAGCCGGTGGGCTGTTGCACCACCGGGCTGAAGAACGGATCGCGCTTCCCACTCATGGCCCACTTCTTTTCCTCCGGCTTCGGCGCCGCAGCGGGCGTCGTTTCTGCCTTGGTCTCAGCGGGTTTTCCTGTGGCTGCTTTCGCAGCGACCGGAGCCGCGCTGGTCGCAGCAATGACAGTCTTCGCTGCCGATTTCGGCGCCACCGGCTTGGCTGCAACCGCAGCCTTTGCCTTCTTGGGCTCGAAGATGTCGTGCGCTTTCCCCGGCGCCGTGGGCGCGTTAGTGGCAGCGGCCTTGGGCTTCGAGGCCGGCTGGGTGGTCGCAGAATGGGTGGTCGCAGGTTGGTCGGCCGCTGGCTTCACTGCCGCGGGTTTGGCTGCCGGAGCTGAGCCCGCCGCAGGAGCTGCTTTCTGCCCCTGAGTTGGAGCTCCCGCCGCCACTGCCAGCGCCTCATTCGTTTTATTGGTCTGGATCTGCTGCAGCGATTTCGTAACGCTGCGCGTGTTGTCGATGGCATCCGGGTTTTGCGCCCAGGCTGCCCCCGTCATGATCACCACTGCCAGAATGCCTGTCGTCAGCTTCATAAGCGATTCCTATTTACCCGCCGGCTTTGCTCCCGGCCCGGTCGCGGCTATGGCGGGCGTTAGATCGTGACTGTAGAACGTGGTCGCGGTAAACGATGCCACCACGCTCTCGTTGGGCGCGTACTGATATTGGTGCTTGACCTTCGCATTCGTCGGATTCTTGGTGTTCGCCACCAGTAGCCCGCTGATGTTCACGATTCGTTCCAGCTTGCTCACCCGGTCGAAGAACTGAAGCATGGAGTAGTAAGGTCCATCGAGTTCCATATCGAACGGAACCTCGGTGTAATACTCCTTCGCAATCGGGGGCTTGGCGGAATATCGGCGCAGTTCCACGCCCGCTTTCTGTGCTTCACCGTCCATCGTCTCGATAAAATCCTCGACTTTTTTGTCGTCGGGGACAATGCGCCGTTCGATTTCCAACTGCTGTTTAAGACTGGCCAGCTGCCGGTCCATGTCTTTCAGCTTAGGACGGTAGGACTCCAGTTCGTTGTTTTCTCGAGCCTTTTCCTGCACCTGATGCGCAGCCGCAGTGTTCTTGTCGTTCTGGCTCTTGAACATGAAGAAGTACAGCGCCGCCGTCACCACCAACCCGCCCGCGACGACAATTCCCCACTGTTTCAGCCCCGACAGCTCAGCAAAGTTGATCGCCATAGTCAGCCTCTACGACTTTCCCTTCTCGCAGGTCAGCGTGAACTGGAACGCCTGCATGTCCTTGATCTGATCGTCCTGATAGGTTTCCTTGATTTCGACATTCGAGAAGAAGCCCGTCTTTTGCAGGTTCGCAATCAGCGTGGCTACCGCATCGGTGCTCAGGGCCGTACCTTCCAGGCTCACCGTCGGACCGGTGTCATCCATCTTGCTGAGCCATACCGCTTCGGTGCCATTCACCGTCTCGCCCAGCATGGCCAGCAGATTGACCGGACCAGTCTGCCCCGCGCGCAACGAATCGATTACATCCACGCGCCGCTTGTAGTTATCTGCCTGTCTTTGCCGCTCCAGGTACTTGGCTTTCACATCGCTGAGCTCGCGATTTTTCTGCTCGGCGGCCTGCATCTGCGCCGCAATCTGCTTCTCTTGCTTATCCAGCCGGTACCAGTAGCCAAGATTCACCGCGGCGACGAGCACCAGAACCACCAGCACTTTCAGCTTCGGCGAGGCTACGTCGCCCATTTCCATCGTGGGCAACGACGATCCGCCAGATCCCGCTCGCTTACTCTTGCTCTTGGAACTCTCCAGCAGGTTAATTCTGATCATAAGGATTCAAAGCTCCTCAAAGCCAAGCCCACGGCCACTGCGAGCTGACCCGGATTCTGCTCCACCAGCTCCGCCCCGCGGCCTTCCGCCGGCGGCACCACGCGCTGGAATGGATTCAACAACTCAACCGGCATCGAGAACTCCTGCCGCAAAGCTTCCATCAATCCCGGCACTTTCGCCGAACCGCCCGCCAGGTAAATCTTCTCGATATGCTCGCCCGCCGCGCTCGCCCGGAAGAAATCAAACGTCTTCTGAATTTCCAGCACGATGATTTCCGTCACCTGTTGCAGGATCGGCGCCTTCGCGTCCTCGCTCACCGTGCCCACCTTCTCGCCCAACTTCAGCTTTTCCGCATCCTCGAAGTTCAGGTCGAGCTCTTTTTGCAGCGAATCGGTGTACTGATGGCCGCCCACGCTGACGTTGCGCGGGAACAGCGGTGTCGTGCCCTTCACGATGTTGATGTTCATCACGCTGGCGCCCAGGTTCAAAAGCGCCACCACCTGGCCCGGCGCCGGCTGGTAGTTGTACTCGTAACAGTTCTGTAGTGCCAGGGCATCGATGTCCACAATAGACGGAGTCCGTCCCGCCATCGAGAGTACGTTGGTGTAGTTCAAAATCTTGTCCTTCTTCACCGCCACCAGCAGTACGTCCATCTGCGGGCTGCCCGCTTCTTCCGACAGAATCTGGTAGTCCAGGCTCACATCCGCCAGGTCGAAGGGAATATGCTGCGCCGCTTCCTTCTCAATGGTTTCAGCCAGCTCTTGATCGCTCATGGAGGGCAGCGAGATCTTTTTCACGATCACGGAGTGACCGCTCACCGCCGTAGCCACAGCTTTGGTCTTGATCAGGCAGTCCGTGAATAATTTCGAAATCGCGCTCGATACCGTCCCCGAATCCACGATCATCGAATCCACCACAATGTCGGAGGACAGCGGTTCCAGTCCCAGGTGCAACACTTCAATCTGCGCACCCTTCTTTTTCAGCTCCACCGCCTTGATGCTGGAAGAGCCCACATCCAGACCCACGATCGACTTCGATCCCATTCCAAACATGTGTGCCCGCCTTTGCTCGTGTGGCGCGGGCACTTTTGCCCGCGTCGGTTTTTGTAGCGCCGGCTTCCCGCCAGCATTGCCTCGATCTACTCCGACCCAGCCGCCTTGGTTTTGTGTTTCACTCCCAATTCCATCTGGCTCGACTTCTCTTCCATCCACTGGTCCAGCTTCGATTTCTTGAAGCGCCAGCGGTTGCCCAGCTTGAAGGCGGGAATTCTCTGCTCGCCTACGTACTTGTAGAGCGTGTCCGGACTCACTCCCAGGTATTGCGACGCCTGGCGAATGTTCATGACTTCTCGCGAGTCAGCCATAGTTGCTAGTTCCTTAGCTTCTACCCAGAACCTACTCTCGCGCCGCTGCTTCGGCCCGCGAGACCCTTAACTGAAACTCCCACGGACCTTACCTGCCCGTCTCAGAGGACTCTCGGTGTCCAGAGCATATATCAGCCCCGAAAAGCCCTGCCTCAGAGCGAATTTCCGCGATTTGCTGGGTTTTATGCCGGTTTTCTGGAATCGGCAAAAATGACTTTCAGGGGATATATCTATATGTTGTGGCGGATATGAACTGAAACACTATTAGAAGTATATTTCGCAGCAGACACCCCGGGCGTTTCGCAGCCCAGTAACAGAAGTACTACAGACGGTACTGAAGTACTACGACGCCTGCTCAACTGATTGTCTTGACGCCTGTTAGCGGCCTAGCCATCCGTCTGACAATCGGTACCGCCATCAAGCTTCGGCAAGAATGATTCCCCGGCTATTTTTATAAATGCCTTGACAATCCCGCTGTTATCGGCAAGACTCACTCGAAAGTCAGAAGCTTCTCCCCTCCTAGGAGCATGAGGCCTCGCATGGAACGTCCTATCCGCATCTTTATCGCCCTAGCTTCACTTTGTCTGCTGGCCGCTGCTCAGGCTAAGAAAGGCACCGTTCCGCAGCCAGTTACGTTTGCACCGGCCGTCAGCATACCTGCCGGTGTTAATAATTACGGCATCGCTTCGGGAGACCTCACCAATAACGGCAAACAGGATCTGGTTCTGGTGAACCTTTATGGCGGCTTCTACACAGCCCTGGGAAATGGGGACGGCACCTTTCAAAACTGGGTCAGCGTCGGCGGCACGACGATCCAGTATTCGATTGTGCTCGCTGATATCAACGAGGATGGGAAGCTCGACTTCGTGATTCCCGACGGCGTCGAGTCGACCGTGGACCTATTTCGGGGCGACGGTCTCGGGACCGCAAATGCAGATGAGTCGGTCTACGCCGGCCCGCTCGCGTGTTGCGGTTTCCCGGTGAGTGCCGTGGCGGTGGGGGATCTAAGGGGCGACGGTTTGGCGGATATTGTGTTCACCAATGGCGGAGATTATGGGGCGGGTAACGATGTGGGCGTGCTCCTCGGAAAAGGCAAGGGCGAGTTCGAGCATCAGGTGCTATACCATCCGGGCGGCACGGAACCGAATGCCGTATTCATCACCGACGTGAACGACGACGGTGTTCCTGACTTGCTCGTGGCGAATCTTGGCAACTGCGGCGCAGCAAAGGACACCGTGGGAGTCCTTATCGGAAACGGGGACGGAACTTTTCAGCCAGTCAAGGCAACGAACGTCGATACCAACGGGCAGTGCGGCGAAACGTCGCAAGGCACCCAAGGCCTAATCACCGCAGACTTTAATGGGGATCACAAGCCGGATATTGCGGTGATGGTCAAGGGGGGCGTGGCGATCTTCCTGGGTAACGGGGATGGCACATTCATCACGCCGGGCAAGTTTTACGGGGTAGGCTGCGGGGCTTACGGCGGGCTGGCCGCAGATTTTAATGGCGATGGCATCCAAGATATCGCGCTGGTGAATAACTGCGAGACGAGCTTTGTGTCTGTGCTGGTGGGTAATGGTGACGGGACGTTTCAGCCCGCGGCTAAGTTCGGCGTAGGAACTAGTCCTTACCAACTTACCGTCGCCGACTTCAACGGCGACGGCAAGCCCGACATCGCAACAGTGAATGCAATCGGCGAAGACGTGAGCATACTGCTTAATACCACGCCGTAGCCGGCCCTTTACCTACTGGACACTCCCGTAGACGAAGAGGTAGCCCGCACAGGTACCGCCTGTCGCGGTAGGTGAGCAGTTCACGTTCGTTTGGCCGGTCGGACCGGGAGCATAGCCGGTTCTAGTTCCGTTGGTTGCGGGCCCCGTCCCACCAGCGACGAAAACCATTCCGTTGGCAACGGTTGGCACCGTGAATTTCACCGCGCCCGGACCGTTGGGTGCTGCGGTCAGGCTGGAACTCTTGAAGTACTCTGTGATAGTACAGGCTGACGAGCCGCAATTGTTACCGGTCGGCACAGCAGCGTACCCATAAAGAACCGCGGCGCCTGCGGCCTGGGTGCTCTGGGTCGAATTGTTCCACAGTCCATACTGGGCCGTGTTCACCGCCCAAACTATTGCGGTGGTCGGGTCCGAGCCGTTCCATGACACCGCGGGAGTAGCGCCGGGCCAAGCATATTGTGTCGGAACCGTCTCCGCGGCAGGATAGTTCACGTTGAACATGCCGTTCGATCCCATCTGGAACGCCTTCATGTGGTCCCCTGCGCCGACCATGTACAGATAATTCTCGTAGTTGGCGCCCGGCGGCCCCCCGGCCCAAAAGGCCATTGTCGCGTGGCTTCCGCCGCTCGCGCTGCCGGCGGTGCTAGTGTTCGTCGGTCCTGCAAAACACTGCGCGATCTGGCCGGACGAAGCCTGGCCGAACTGTGTACATGCTGTGTTCTGTGCCGCAGCGGTGACACCCGAGACACAGCCCGACGATGGGCTATAGCCGCAAGCGTCAAGTCCGCCCATTACATTCGTGGCTCCAGGCTTGTAGCACACCCCGTAAACTACTCCCTCTTTGCCAGCCGCGACGAGTTCGGAGTTGCCAGTCCCGCACGCGTTATACGTGGTGGGGTTCGGCGTTGTAAGCGTGACGCCGCCGGAGCCGAGGTCATAATCGTTTCCGGATAGGGGAGTCTTTGTCGGTATGCCGTTAACGGAGGATCCGGGACAGGTCGTGCTGCTGTTTACCAGGCATATATTTGTTGTCAGGCCTGCTCCCACGTCCAAAATCGAGCCCTTGCCTGCAGAAGGCGGCGCCGCAACATTGGGAGTGTAGTAGTCGGTTAACGCAAGGCTCGGCGACAGTTGGACTACACTGTTCCCCAAATCGGTTGGGGCTGTTCCGGTGCCGTTCCAGTCCCCATTACCGACCGAAAAATAAAGATTCCCGCCTCCGTCGACCGCTGGCGCCGCCCCTACGCCCCACACCCCACCCTCGCTCTGGGAGGAGGCTTCTGTATTGATGCTGCCTATAAACGAAACAGTATTCCCGTTGTAGATGTACTTGAAGCCGGCAACATAGCCTTGGTACGGAGAGTAGTCACAATGCGACGAGAAGCCTATGTAGAGGCTCGCATACTTAGTGCTGCCGGACCCACCGAAACCTGAAACCGGGGACAGACGGGTGG
>CAVQCP010000023.1:0-41760 GCA_963710965.1 uncultured Acidobacteriaceae bacterium
TGGGACGGTTGGATGTCGTGCTCGAGGGAGAGATTCGCGTATCCGACGAGAAAGCCGCGCTATTGACCGGCGAGTTGAAGCGGGCATCTGGGCAAACATCGACCGGGCAATCGGCGTCTTCTGAAGCGGCGGAAACTGTGCCGCGCTGAGCTTTCTCGTGTGGATCTTTATCGCGAATCCGCGGCGATCAGCACTCTCTGTTAATCTGGTTTTTTCCTGAGAAACAATCTTCACCTTGCGAAAATTCCTGATCGCCATTGTGGTTGTCGTCCCGCTCCTCGGCGGGTTGGGTTACTGGTATTTTCGCCAGCCGCCGCTACCGGATTACGGTCCGGCCTGTCGCGAGTACGCCTACGTCACCAATGGCAAGAGCAATACGGTCAGCGTGATCGATCTGCGGACGTTTCGGCCGGCGAAGACGATTGCGGTGGGTCTGGATCCGACTGGCGTCGCCGCCAACAGCAAGAAGAACGAAGTGTATGTGGTGAATGCCGGGTCGAACAATGTCAGCGTGATTGACACGGAAAAGAATGCCGTGGTCGCCACCATCGGCGTGCACGGAAGGCCGTTCTTCATCGACGTTTCTGAGGATGGCAAGCGTGGGTATGTGGCGAACTCCGGGTCGGCGAATGTTTCGGTCATCGATCTCGACCGGCACGAAGTGCTGGGCAATGTGCGCGTGGGCGCTGCGCCGGGACTGGCGCGGGTGTCGCCGGATGGCGCGACCGTAGTGGTTTCCAATCGCGGAGACAATACGGTTTCACTGATCGATGCCAAGCTGCTACGGGTGCGCGCGACTTTGCCGGTGTGCCAGCAGCCGGAAGATATTGCCATTCTGCCGGATTCGAGCAAGGCGTTTGTGGCGTGTTCGGGATCGTCGCAAGTGGCATCGATTGCGCTCGCCAGCGGCAAAGAGGGAAAGACATCCAGCGACCAGGTTTTGGCGTTGCTCGACGTGGGGCGAACGCCGGTGAGCCTGACTTTGAAGCCGGATGGCGGCGAGTTGATGGTGAGCGATTTCGATTCCGACAGCATTTCGATCATTGAGACCGGCAACGATGAAGTGGGCAGCAGCGCGCTGATCGGGCAGCATCCCACGCATGGAGTGATCACGCGCGATAATTCGCGGTTGTTTACCAGCAACTTCGGCTCGAACAGTGTTGCCGTGTACGACATTGATGTGGGCAAGAGAATTGCGACCGTAGCGGTGGGCAGCCGTCCGGATGGTTTGGCGCTGTCGCAGGACCAGAATTATCTTCTCGTGCTGGATACGCAGGCGGGAGACGTGACCGTGATCCAGCATCGCACGCCGCGCAAACTGGAGCCGACCGAGTATTCGCTGCTGACCATGATTCCCGTGGGCGTGCAACCGAATGCGATTGTGGTGAAGGCGTTTATGATTAAGCCAGCGAAATAGCTGGCCCGCAAGTTCCCGGCTACGGGGCGCTCGCGGTTGCGGCACTGCACGCAGCCCTCAATTTTGAATACAATGCAGACCGAGGAAAAAACAGAACTTATGAGCGCAACTTTCGGAAGCAAAACACCGATGGCGGCCAAGCTGACATGGTTGTTCTTTCTTATCTTCTTCTGCGGTGCGTTGTTCAGCGTTTCCAGTCTGAGCGCGCAGACGGCGGAGAGTCAGTTTGGTCCCGGCAATCCGTTTTACGCGGCCAGCAAGCTCCCGTTTCAGGCGCCCCCGTTCGACAAGATCAAAGACAGCGACTACCAGCCTGCGATTGACGCCGGCATGGCGAAGCAGCGAGAGGAGATTCGTGCCATCGCCGACAATCCGGCGGCGCCGACATTTGAGAACACCATTGTTGCCCTGGAGAAATCTGGCGAATTGTTCACGCGCGTGATGCTGGTGTTCAACGGGATCACATCAGCCAATCTGAATCCGGAATTGGAGAAGGTGCAGGAATTTGAAGCGCCCAGGCTGGCCGCGCTCGACGATGCAATTTACCTGGATTCGAAGCTGTTTCAGCGCGTCGCCACCCTTTACAAGCAACGCAATTCGCTCAAGCTGGATGCGGAACAGATGCGCCTGCTCGATTTCGATTACAAGAAATTTGTGCATGCGGGCGCCAATCTTAACGACGCCGATAAGACCGCGTTGAAAAAGCTGAATGAAGAAGATTCGACTCTCTCGACCGCCTTCACCACCAAGCTGCTCGCGGCCGCCAAAGATGGCGCTTATGTTACGCAGAGCCGGGACGCACTTACCGGGTTGACGGATGCGCAAGTATCCGCCGCAGCGGAAGCTGCCAAGGGCCGCAAGGTGGAAGGTTATGTGATCCCGTTGCAGAACACGACACAGCAGCCCGATCTGGAGGAACTAAGCCAGCGTTCGACCCGGCAGGAACTATTTGAACACTCATGGACGCGGGCTGAACGAGGAGATGCGAACGATACGCGCAGCACGATTGTGCGCTTGGCGCAGATTCGCGCGCAAAAAGCAAAACTGTTGGGCTATCCCAACTATGCGGCGTGGATACTGGAAGACCAAATGGCGAAGACTCCCGAGGCAGCGCTGAAGTTTATGAACGCGCTGGTGCTTGGATCGACGGCACGAGCCGCGCGCGAAGCGAATGACATTCAAGCGCTGATCGATGCGCAGAAGGGCGGATTCCAACTGCAGCCGTGGGACTGGAATTTCTACGCGGAGCAGGTTCGGAAGGCGAAGTACGATTTGAATGAAGCGCAAATCAAGCCTTATTTCGAGCTGAACAATGTGCTCGAGAATGGCGTGTTTTATGCCGCCACACAATTGTACGGAATTACTTTTCATGAACGGAAAGACATTCCTGTGTACGACCGGGATGTGCGGGTGTTTGAAGTTTCCGACGCCGACGGCAAGCCGCTGGCGCTGTGGTATTGCGATTACTTCAAGCGCGATAACAAAAACGGCGGAGCCTGGATGGATGAATTTGTAGGCCAGTCGAAGCTGCTGGGCACACTGCCGGTGGTTTTCAACGTGGCCAATTTTGCCAAGCCCGCGGCGGGCGAGCCTGCGCTTCTGAGTTTCGATGATGTGACCACAATGTTCCACGAATTTGGCCACGCCTTGCATGGCATGTTTGCCAATACGGAATACCCGACACTTTCAGGGACGGCCGTGCCGCGCGATTTCGTGGAGTTTCCATCGCAGTTCAACGAGCATTGGGCGACCTATCCGGCGGTGTTCGAGCACTATGCGAAGGACTACAAAACCGGCGCGCCCATGCCTGCTGAACTCGCGGCCAAACTCAAGAAGACGAAAACTTTCAATCAGGGGTATTCGCTCACTGAGATTCTGGCGGCCGCGGAACTGGATATGCAGTGGCATACTCTTTCTTCCAGCGCTCCGCTGCAAAATGCAGATACATTCGAAAGCGAGGCGTTACAGAAAACCAAGCTTGCGCTCAGCTACGTGCCGCCGCGCTACCGGTCGAGTTATTTTCTGCACATCTGGGCCAATGGTTACGCGGCCGGATATTATGCCTACCTGTGGAGCGAGATGCTGGATGACGATGCTTTCCAATGGTTCGAGGATCATGGCGGCTTAACACGCGCCAATGGCGACCGCTTCCGGCGCATGGTGCTGTCGCGTGGCAACACCGAGGACCTGGCAGCGATGTACAAGGCGTGGCTTGGGGCTGAGCCCAATATCGCGCCTATGCTGAAATACCGCGGCTTGGTGGAGGATGGGGAGTCGAAGTAGAAGGGAAACTTCGGCTTCCGCCAGGCGAACGATGGTCGCAAGGACGCCACGCTTGGCTGTCAGACCCTCGCCACAATCGGCGTGGCCGGAACGGTGACTCATTCGACTGCAGTCACTCTCGATGGGGTGAAATAAGCTCGCTCATGAGAAGGTGTGATGTGGGTCACATTGGACCCGCACATATCGTGATATTGATTACCCTCGATACACACGTCTCGTCAAGACTGGTCCATGAAGGAGTAGTCCCATGGCGCAAGCGAGTCGCACCGTCGCGGCAGCTATAGAACCGAACTCTCCCCTGCAGGCGATCCACTCAAAAGCAACACTTACCAGGGACACGAAGATGGCGATGGCCTCGCAATTTCTCGGGTTCATGCTGGATGCCTACGACATGGCGATGGTGCTGGTGATGGCGCCGATTCTGGTGAAAGTGTTTGCTTCACCGAAGGGAAGTGCGGCGTGGCAGTACATCACCATCGTGTTCACCTATTCGATCACCATGGCGGCGCGTCCGGTGGGGTCGGCTGTATTTGGACACTATGCCGACAAGCTGGGACGCCGCTTCCTTCTGGTGTTTACGATTGGCGGCGTTGGCGTGATGTCTCTGCTGGCGGGTTTCTTGCCAACCTACGCGCAGTTAGGGGCGTGGTCGTATGTAATCTTCTGCGTGCTGCGGTTTTTGATGGGAGCGTTTTTCGGCGGCGAGTATGCCGTGGGACATGCCTTCGCAATTGAGCATGCGCCCCGGGAGCGGCGCGGGGCGATTGGCGGATTTATTCAGTCCGGCTTTCCGCTGGGCTATGTTTTTGCTTCGCTGGTCTTCGCTTTGATTTCTTTCCTGGTCAGCAAAGAGGCGATGGCCTCCTACGGCTGGCGCATTGCTTTCATGACTGGTGTGGTGCCGGTGTTTCTGGCGTTGTATATTCGGCGGAATCTGCACGAGTCTCCGGAGTTCGAAAAGGCGAAAAGGGAAGGAACGATTGAAAAGGCCCCATTCTTCAGCCTATTCAAGCCGCCGCAGTTGTGGGACTTTCTGCAAGTCTTCTTTTTTATGACGGGATTGTTTCTCACCGATTATTCGGTGTACGGATTTCTGCCGAACATTTTGACTTTGCGGGGGCGCGGTTTCGATACGACGACTTACAGCCTGATCTACGGCTTCGCGTTGTTCATGGCATTTCTGGGTTATAACTTCTATGGCTGGATCTCGGACCGGACGGGGCGGAAAATTCTAACGCAATTCTACTGCGTATTTCTGGTGATCTTCGGCATTCCGGTCTTTTATGTCCTGTACCATGCGGCGATCGCGCGCAACTTCTGGATGGCAGTGCTGGGCTGCTCCATGGCCGCAATGCTCAAACTGGCGTGGGGAATCGTTCCCGCATATTTGTGCGAACGCTTTCCCACCAAGCGGCGGGCGGCCGGAGTGGGTTTTGGCTATTCTTCCGGCGCGTTGATCGGGGCATGGTTTGGCGTATACGTGTGGTGGGCGCACAAGATTCCGTTTATCGGCGCCATTGAAAAGCAGGATATGTGGCTGTCGCCGGCGGTGGTTTTGACCGTGGGTTCGATTATGACCTTTATCAGCTTGCTGTACTCTCCGGAGACGAAGCAGTTGGAGTTGGATGAGGTGGGTGAGCCCCAGAAGTGAAGTGAAGTGAAGTGAAGTAAAACTCTGACCAGATCCAAGCCGAACTTCGCCAGGGACGCGGTTCTCAGCCCCTCCACTCTCAGCCTGTCTGGGACTGTGCAATTTCTTTCATCTTGACCGCGAAGCTACTCCGCCTCATTCTTTCCCGTGGCGTTCGACTTGACGGAAGCCGCACGAGGTATGCGGGGCCCTCCGTCGCTGCGGAGCGCCAGGAGAAATCATGCACTCCCCCAGTGGTCCTTACTATCTGCATATCTGCGTCCTCCTCTTCCTGATCTTGCTGACTGTGGTTGTTTCCGGCGACTCAGCTTCAGCGCAGGCGGGTGCGTGCGGCAGTGGTCCGTGTGTGAGTACTTATCACAACGATGCCATGCGCGACGGCGTTAACTCGCAGGAGACGACGCTCACGCCGAGTTTGTTTCCCACGCCTGATACAGCGAACTTCGGGCGGCTGCAACCCGCGGCGGGTGGGGCATCGGGTGCGGTCGATGGTCTGATCTACGCCCAGCCACTTTATCTTTCCGGAGTGGCCATGGCGGCTACTTCAGGCTGTTCGGGCACGCAGAACTTTGTGTTAGTGGCTACGGAGAATAATTCGGTCTATGCCTTCAGCTGGACCTATCGCCTCACCAAGATGGGATATACCTTTTCGCTAACGCAGTGCTGGGCGCTGCATCTGAATCAGGCGGGAGAGTTTGCGATTCCGTTCAGCTCGCTTCCGGTAAATAATAATGGCGCGGCGTGCAATGTGATGGTACCGCAAGTTGGTATTACCAGCACGCCGGTGATCGATACGTCGGTGACTCCGCCCATGATGTATGTGGTGACGGCGGATCAGACAGCAAAGTTGGACTATATTTTCCGGCTGCACGCGATCAACGTAAATTCAGGCACGGCACGGAGGTCACCAACAGTAGCGCCGCTCCTTACGACTTGTCGGGAGTCTTTCCCACCGGCATTGGCTCCAATCAGGTGCAGCAGCGGCCGGGATTGGCCTTATTCAACGCTTCTTCGGGGAAGGCTAATATCTACGTGTCCTTTGGCTCGTTTTGCGACGTCTCGCCTTACAGCGGCTATGTGGCCGGACTCACGTACAACTACAGCAAGCAGACCTTCGCCCCGGTCACCAAAAAAAATTGGGTCTTTGACACCGAAGGCGGATCAACCACCGATAACGGCGGCCTCTGGATGGGTGGCGCTGCCCCGGCGATAGACGAATCGGGAAACCTCTATGTAGCGGTGGCGAATGGAGAGTGGAATGGCACCACGGAATTTGGCGAGAGCGTGGTGAAGATTGCGAGCACGAGTTCGGGACTGTTTGCGGTTGATTACTATACTCCCAACGATTACGCCGATCTGAATAATGACGCGACGACGACCACGGTTTGTTCCGCGTATGGGCCAGACCGTTGTCCTGCGACAAACTGGTTAACGTTTGCGGCGCCGACGGGTGATTTCGATTTAGGCGCGGCCGGAGTGACACTGATTTCTCCGGCGGGAGTGGCTTCGCCCGTGTGCGGGTCGAACAGCGAACTGTTGGCGGGCGGGAAAGAAGGCGTGGTCTATGGCATCTGCCACAGCACGAAATCGTCATCGAAGCTGGAGACCGTGATGGGCGGGCTGGATGGCTGCGGATACAACTGCACGACGAACTCAAATCCGTCGCTCACGGCTTGCACCGAGTCGTCCACTGGGGGCGCGGGTGCAATCGCGCAGTGTTTTCAGGGCGTGAATGCGGGAGAAGATCAGGCCAACGGATCCAACGACATTTTCAATTCCTCCGGCATTCGGGGGACGCAGTTGTTCTGGGCGGGCACAGCTAGCGCTCCCGAAAATTATCTTTATGTGGCGGGAGCGAATGCCGCGTTGGAGGCATACCAGGCGGACACGACTACGGGAATGTTTAACATCGTTGGCGACCCGGCTCAGACACCGAGGGTTTATCCCTATCCCGGCACAGTACCCTCGCTCTCGTGGGATGGCTCCAGCCCCGACACCGCGTTACTGTGGGCGATTGATTCGGGTGGATTCGGTTTGTGGCGTTCGCAGGACCAGGTGTCAGAGGCTGCGAAGCCCGCAATCCTGATTGTCTATAACCCACTGCCCAGCGGAAAGAAGAATGCAATCCTGCAGGAGTTGTGGGAGAGTTCGACCAGCACGGACGACGCCGGACCCGGCGCGGTCAAGTTCACCGTGCCGACCGTGGCTGGGGGTTTGGTGTTTGTGCCGGGCGGAACTCCGGGATATGCGCCGGGATTGCCGGGAGGGAAGAACGTGAACTGCACTGCCGCGGCATTGGCGAACAGCACTACGCCTACAACCTGCGGGGGGATGCTGGCGGTTTACGGGAAGATCCATAACTGATCAGTGGTCAGTTGTTAGTGGCCAGTGGCCAGTTGCCAGTTGCCAGTAAAAGCCACGCTGTCGGCGGCATTGATACCCACCTGTCAAAAGGTGGGGCAGCCTTGTTGCGTGTCCAAGTTACGCTGTGCAATTTCTTTCATCTTGACGGCTGCGGCTTGGGGGCATCATTCTGTTTGCCGAAGGTTACTAAAGTTTTCATCCCCAAAGTCGCTAAGGTCGCTCCCCCGCCCGAAGCTGAAACGCTATCAGGAGGAACCATGGGAGCCCCCGCGCGTATTGTTACTCCTCGCGTCTACTTCTACGCGATCATTTTCCACGCGATCATTCTTACTGTTGTGTTCGCCAATTCTGCAGCTTGGGCGCAAGCTGGAGCTTGCGTGGGCGGGCCGTGCGTAGCCACTTATCATAACGATCCGGCACGGGACGGGGTGCAAGCGCAGGAGACCATTCTTAGCCCGAGTTTGTTTCCTTCGCAGAGCACCGCGAATTTCGGCCTGTTGGTGCCGGCGGCGGGGGGAGCCACGGGCGTGGTCGACGGGCTGATCTACGCGCAGCCGCTTTATCTTTCCAACGTGACGATGGCTTCGGCGTCGTGCTCGGGCGCGCAGAATATTGTCCTGGTCGCGACCGAGAATAACTCCATCTATGCCTTCACCTGGACTTATAGCCTCACCTCGACCGGATACAGTTTTCTGCTCACGCAGTGCTGGACGTTGAACCTGAATCAGCCGGGGGAGTATGCGATGCCCTTCACCGCCTTGCCGGTCGATAATGCGAAGGCGCCGTGCAATAATCTGGTGCCGCAGAGTGGAATCACGAGTACGCCGGTTATCGATACCACGGTGACTCCGCCAGTGATGTATGTGGTTAGCGCTCATCAGACGATTGACCTTACGTATACCTACCGGCTGCACGCGATCAACGTGAACACTGGCACCGAAGTGCTCAACGGCAGCAGCGCGCCGATGGACTTGTCGGCGGCGTTTCATACCGGCATCACCGCCAATATGCAGAACCAGCGGCCGGGGCTGGCGCTTTACGATACGGCCGCTGGAACCGCCAACATTTATGTCGGCTTCGGATCCTTCTGCGATACTCCGCCCTACAGCGGATACATGGTGGGGCTGACTTATAACTACAGCACGCAGAGTTTTGCTCCCGTCGGTACGAACTGGTCGTTCGACACAGAGAACGGATCGACCAAGCACGAGGGCGGCATCTGGATGGGCGGCGCTGCGCCGGCTGTGGACAGCGCGGGAAATATTTATTTCTCCGTGGCCAATGGCAACTGGAATGGAACCACGGAATTTGGTGAGAGTGTGGTGAAGCTGGCGACGACGAGTACGGGGCTGGTTCCGGTTGATTACTACACGCCAAACGATTATGCGGAACTGAATCTGGACAAAACGACGGAGACGGTGTGTTCGGGATACGGTCTGGGAGAATGTCCAACCGGCAATACATTGACGCTCGCGGCACCCACCGGAGATTTCGATTTGGGGTCGGGCGGGGTGACCATGATTTCTCCGGCGGGAGTGACTTCGCCGGTGTGTGGATCGAATGGAGAATTGATCGCGGGCGGAAAAGAAGGAGTGATCTACGGAGTCTGCATCAGTACGGAATCGGATGGTGCGCTGGAGAGCATTATGGGTGGGTTGGACGGTTGCGGGTACGACTGCAGCACTCCATCCAATGCTACGGTGAGCGCCTGCACTGAGGCGGACCTGCCGGGCAATGGAGCCATCGCGCAATGCTTCCAGGGAGCGAATGCGGGCGAAACGCAGAAGAATGGCTCGACCGACATCTTTGCGTCGCCGGGCATGCGAGGAACGGAAGCTTTTTGGGCGGGAACGGCGAGCAATCCGCAAAATTATCTTTATGTATCGGGCTCCAACGCTCCGCTGATAGCGTATCAGGCCAACGAGACGACTGGAACCTTCAGCCCGGTTGGCTCTCCCGCAAAAGTTCCAGGGGCATTCGAGTACCCCGGCGTGGTTCCGGCCATTTCATGGGACGGAGCTGACACGGATACGGCGCTGTTGTGGGTTCTGAATGTGCAGGGATTTGGACAGTGGCAGTCGGTTCAGGCGGTTTCGCAAGCGGCCAAGCCGGCGGTGCTGATCGTGTATAACGCGATTCCAACGGTGAAGAAGCCGAGCCTGACGCAACTGTGGGAGAGTTCGGTGGGGACAGCGAACACCGGGCCGGGCGCGGTGAAGTTTACGGTTCCAACGGTGGCGGGGGGATTGGTGTTTATCGGCGGAGGGGTTCCGGGGTACGCCCCGGGGCCACCGGGCGGGAAGAATGTGAACTGTACTGCGTCGGCGCTGGCGGACGTGACTACGCCTGCCGTGTGCGGGGGAATGCTGGCGGTGTATGGGAAAATTCATAGCTGAGAACCAGTGGCCAGTTGCTAGTTACCGGCCGCCAGCGCGCAGTGTCATCCTGAGCGCAGCAGTTGGTTCGCGGCAAGCGAACCGACTGCGGAGTCGAAGGATCCCTACCGTCCTAAGCACGGCGGCAGGGAGTGACGAACCAAGCCAGCCGAGGTGCCTATGAAGTTTCGACTGACATGCCTTTGCGAATCCATTCTGAGAGCAGCGGCCCTCATGAGTCTGCTCGCAATGGCTCATGCGCAGAACAATCCGGTGCCACAGATCGTGGGCCCGGTTCATCCTGACGCCGTCGCTCCTGGCAGCGGAGCTTTCACTCTGAGCGTTTACGGAGCAAACTTCGTTCCCGGTTCCGTCGTGAACTGGAACTATCAGCCGCGCACAACAACTTACATCTCAGGGCATGAGATTCAAGCTCAGATCCTGGCCAGCGACGTGGAAACCAACACCGCTGGCTACATCACCGTTACCAATCCTCCTCCCGGTGGCGGCAGTTCCAGCGCGAGTTGGGCGCAAGTGGAAGTGCACGAGCCTATTTCTACGATTGCTATCGACGCGGGGGTATATTACGAGTTCGGTTATTGGGAATTGGAGGCCGCCGACTTCAACCACGATGCCATTCTGGATCTTCTCGGCGAGTCGCTAAAAGGGCTTGCGCTTGAGTTGGGCCAGGGGAACGGGACTTTCCGGCCTGCGCCCTTCATGGACGCGACCAATCTTGATACTACGCCCGTAACCTATGGGGACTTCACCGGCGACGGCGATCTCGACGTGGTGTCGTTTTTGAACGGAGACTTGCTCAACGGTACCTGGCCGACGAGTCTGAACATCGAACTGGGGAATGGGCAGGGCAGCTTCACCACCGGTCCCACGCTGGAGAGTGCCGAGAATGGCGGTGATTTTGGCATTCAAGTTCTGGCGGGGGATTTCAACCAGGATGGCAAGCTCGATTTGATCACGGAAGGTCCGGGCGCTCGTTCCACTTATCTGGGGAACGGCGACGGAACCTTCAACGCTTTCGCACAATACATTTATCCGGGAAACGGGTATTACACAGGACTAGTGGCCGGGGACTTCAACGGCGATGGCAAGCTCGACCTGATGATCTTGCAGGCGAACGCGAGCCAGAATTTGACCATCTGGTTTGTGGTGGGCAACGGCGATGGCACCTTCAAGACGGAAAAAGCGGTCGGGTTTGTCCCAAACCCGGCCACATGCGTTTACGGCACTCCGCTGCAGTTGAGCGACTTCAACGGGGACGGGAAGCTCGATCTCGCCTTTTGCACCGACCGCGCGATTGGAGTGATGCTGGGCAACGGTGACGGCACTTTTCAGGCGCCAACTTTCTATACCACCGATCCTCTTGGAACTCGGCAATTCACATTCGCGGTCGGCGACATCAATTCCGACGGCAAGCCAGATCTCATTGTGTCGGAGTATGCCGGCAAGAGCCAGTTTGTAGTTTTCTTGGGCAATGGCGACGGGACCTTCCAGGCCCCACAGACCGTCGACTCGAACATTCCCGATGGCGAAACCGGCATCGTGGTCGGAGACTTCGATTCGACGGGAATGTTGGGCACCATTTTTCAAAATGATCTTGGCATGCATGTCTATTCCCAGAAGTGAGTTGGCATTCGATAGGAGCAAATAGTTTCGTGTCTGCGCACCACCGCAAACTCAAACATCATAAAAAGTGTGCAAAACAAAGATCAGGCTTCATGCGAGTACGACCTAAATCCTTTATCCGCGATAATTTGCGGCCATGAACCCGCGAAGCCGCTGATTCTGAATAATTTGCAAAAGTAGGGAGTAGGGGGTCACCCCACGCCTCGCAAAACCAGCGAGACATGGGGCAGCCCGAATGACGACCGTTAATTGCTCAACACGACTGGTTTGATTCCGACGGGGACGGCGTCTCCCGTGATCGGAGTCGGCGTGCTGGCGGTGGTCATGTCCTGATACTGCGTCCACTCGGACGAGACGGTTTGGTTCCCGGTAGTGCAGGTTCCGCTGGCGCAGGTTTGGGAGGTATCCCACATGATCTGGTAATTCTTGCCGGAGAGGGTGATGCCGCACGTCCATACCGTGCCGGTGGCCGCGCAGGGAGTGGTGAGTGTGGCGTTGGAGAGCCAGTCGTAGACTTGCTGGTATGAGGTTCCGGCGGATAAGGGCTCGGCCATTCCGCTGGCTGCATACCACGCCATGCCAGAAATATTCAGCGTCCAGTTGACGAGATAGAAGCGCGGCATAAACGAAGCGGCCAGATCCGGATCGGCGTAGGTTCCGGTGAATCCGCTGCTCGAGTATTGTGCTTCACCATCCCACAGCGGTTTGGCTTGCTCCGCGGGTTGCAGAATGCCCTGAATATTGGAAACGTACCACTGCATGGCGGCTTCCACGGTGCAGGCTGACGTGCCGTTGAGTCCGCAGTAAGTGCCGCCCACCTCGTTTCCTGGCTTCATGTGGAAGTTGATGATATCGACTGCAGTGGCAATCGCAGTGGCCGGATTGGGACAGGGGAACTGGTAAGCCTTCATGGCGGAAGTATTGTTGCAATAGAGTTCGTTCTGTCCGTAAGCCAAGGCGACAGTCTTGGCGTGAGCGGAAGCCATGACGATCTGAGCCGTCGGATCGATTGCAGTTGCGGTGCAGGGAGTGGCCGTTCCGTTGCCATTTTCATGGATCACGCCGCGGCCGGTGATGATGCAATTCGCGTCCTCGGTGAGGCGCGCCAACTGGGCGATGCTGCCCGCCCAGAATGCTTTGGTGTCAGGCTCGTTCCAGATTTCCCAGTACTTGATGTGGGCATGAGTCTGCAGGTACGTGGGATCGTTGGCGTGGTTCGCGATGGCTGTGATCCAGGCCTTCCAGGTAGCATTGGTTCCGCTGCCATCGGCATTAAGGTCAGAGGGAGCATCGCACTCGCCGAGACCTCCTCCCATGCCAGTGGTGTAGTTGCATGAAGAATCGGTGGGAACCGAACTCGCCCAAGGTGGTGTGCGGGCCAGCGTGTACATCGCCAGCATGGTGCCTTTGGAGTAGGCCAGTGCCAAGTCGTTATCCAGGCTGGAGAAGGTAAAGACGCCGGGTGCGGTGTTCAGATCTGGCCATTGGTCGGGGGGGGAATCCCAGAAGCGCTGCATGCCGTAG
This sequence comes from uncultured Acidobacteriaceae bacterium, assembly GCA_963710965.1. Taxonomy (GTDB): domain Bacteria; phylum Acidobacteriota; class Terriglobia; order Terriglobales; family Acidobacteriaceae; genus Sulfotelmatobacter. The sequence goes on from CAVQCP010000023.1 coordinate 13,259, forward strand.
GTCTGGTTTGGCCACCCGCCGCCGTTGGTGTCGGATTCAGAGAATCCCAGGAACGCGGCTGCCGGAGCATGTCCTAGTGGGGTGGGGCTGACGACCGTTAGAGTCAAGGCTTGCGAAGCGGTTTGTTTCGGCGAGCCAGAGTCCGCCACTTGGACGGTGAAGCTGAATGTGCCCGTCTGCGAGGGCGTGCCAGAGAGCGACCCGCGCGAGGGCACGGTGAGTCCGGTAGGCAGGGAACCAGTGGTGAGCGACCAAGTATAAGGGGCGGTGCCTCCCGTGGCGGCCAGCGGGGTGGAGTATGCGGTTCCGGATGTGGCGCCCGGTAACAATGAAGTGGTGATGACCAACGGTGGGGGAGGCGGCGGAGTGATCGTCAGAGACGCGGTTCCCGAAGCGGTGGTTTGCCCGACGCTGGTTGCGGTGACCGTGGCTGAAGTATTCGCGCTGACGGTCGGTGCTGTGTAAAGTCCGGTGCTGGAAATTGTTCCGGCGGAAGTGGACCAGGTGACAGCGACATTCGACGTATTGGTCACCAGCGCAGAGAACTGAACCGTTGCTGCGGAGGTCACAGTATCCGTTGCCGGCGTGACAGTCACGGTGACTGGTGGCGCGATCGCGGGAGGAACGATGGTGAGTGTAGCCGTACCTGAGGCAGAAGTTTCCGCTGTGCTGGTCGCAGTCACAGTGACGGTGGTAGTAGCCGTGACGGCGGGCGCCTTGTAAAGTCCATTGCTGGAGATGGTTCCTGCGGAAGCCGACCAGGTTACGGCCTGGCTGGCGTTGGTGACCAGGGCCGATAACTGCAACGTGCTGGCTGAGGGAATGCTATCGGTCGCGGGAGTTACGGTTACGATTGCTGGCGCCATTACCGTCATCGAAAAGGCGGAAGCGCCGCCCAGATCGGAAGAGTCGACGACATGAACTCCGAAACCAAAAGTGCCGGTGGTGGGAGGAGTTCCGGAGATGATTCCGGTGGATGGGCTCAGAGTCATGCCTGGAGGTAAAGAACCCCATGACAGAGAGAAGACGTAAGGCGCTTTGCCTCCGCTGACGGTCAAAATTTGCTTATAGGTCACGCCCACTTGCGCGACCGGAAGATTTCCGGAAACCACGAGAGAGGGATCCGAATGCGACGATGAAGTCGACGATCCGCCCCAAGTGGCGGAATTGGCTGGAGTGCAGGCGTTGAACAGGGTGAGACAGAATAAGACAGCAATGAGGCCGGATAATGGAAGAAAACGGTTGCGATTAACGTGCTGATGGTTCCGAGCCGGAGGAGTTGCGTCGGAAAGCATTTGTACACCTCGAAGGAGTTTTCAAAGGGCACTCGAAGTGAGAGTCCTTGAGCAACGAATGTAGCGGGGAGGCACTCAGGAGGGCAGATACCAAAGGGGCGTACACGACGGTGGACGATGGGACATGCGCGTACGTTCGAAGAAATCAGAGGGTTCTAAGGAGCAGCGGTACGATCGATTGCGGCCTAATATGGCCCGTTTGGGCCATTGGCGACGTCCTCAGTTAACGCGTATGGTTATACTCCCCACAACGGGACCCCAGCAGAAACACAGATTACTTTAGTATGCAAGATCCTGCACGGAGAAGATTGTCTCATTGACACGAAGTTGGCTTCATACTACGGTAGTCAGCATTCGCGTGTGAAACAGGCACGCAAGTTAATCCCCCACAAATCCTTCGGAAGCACTGCCGTTGACGTTGGCGGCAGAGACTCAATCGTTTTTCGCAGAGAACAGGATTAGGAAATCCATGCCAAGAATTGAAGAATCTCCTATGCCAACTCCATCGAGTTCCCGTCGCCGAATTCCATTATTTGTAACGCTGGGCCTGCTAGTGGCCGTTTCGGCCGGCTTCATGATGTGGCAGCCGTCGACGGTGGCCCACGGGGCGACAAAGAAGTCGAAGAACACGAAGAATGCGAATGCCTGCCCTATCACGCCGTGCCCGACAGCCGTTGACCCAGGTCCGCGGGCATTGCCGGCGGGCGCAGGCGCTTTCTTTTCGACTCTTACCGCCAATCAGAACGCGATTACCACGCGTCTGACGCAGATCTTCACGGAAGTGAATCTGGTGACGGGCGGCGACAATGTGAAGACAGTGGGATTGGGACCACGCTTCAATTCGAACTCGTGCACGAGTTGCCATATTTATCCTTCGGCGGGTGGTACGAGTCCGCCGACGAATCCGTTGTTCGGCGTCTACCAGTTGGAGGGAGCAACCAACACGATGCCGAGCTTCATCACGGCCTCTGGACCCATCACGGAAGTACGCTTCCCGTACATCCTGAACACGACGACACCGGATGGCGGGGTGCACCAGTTGTTCACCATTTCCAACCGCACGGACGCTCCAGGGTGCACCACGATGGTGCAGCCGAATTTCGCGGAATACCAATCGGCCAACGACATTACCTTCCGCATTCCGACGCCGACCTACGGCGAGGGCTTGATGGAGTTGATTCAGGAAAGCGCCATCATTGCCAACATGAACGCGAACCAGACGTTGAAAGCGTCTCTAGGCATCTCAGGACACGCACAGTACAGCGATGACGACGGGACTATCACACGTTTCGGCTGGAAGGCGCAGAACAAATCCCTGCTTTATTTCTCGGGCGAGGCCTACACGGTGGAAGAGGGCGTCAGCGACGAAGCGTTCCCCAGCGAGAACGATGAATCGATTCCAAGCTGCCTGCCGCCGTTCCCGGTGGCACAGGGAACCAACAAAACCAAGGGCGTTCCGGATGACCGGAATGATACGGGCGAAGCTCCGAAACTCGGGGTGAACTTCCCCAGCGATCTGGAGCGCTTCACGCTCTTCATGGAATTCCTGGCGCCTCCGACCCCGGTAGCGCCGACCACTTCGACGGCGAATGGTTTGGTGCAGTTCGAGGCGGTCGGCTGCAATATGTGCCACCAAGTCTCATTCACCACGCCCAACGCCTCCATCGCCGCGTTGAGCAACCAGACGGCGACTCTGTATTCCGATCTGCTGGTTCATGACATGGGGCCGGGTTTGGCGGACAACGTGAGCCAAGGCCAGGCGACAGGAGATCAATTCCGCACCGCACCGCTTTGGGGCGTTGGGCAGCGCTACTTCTTTATGTCCAATGGTCTCTACGATCCGGCTACGAATAGCTTCGACACGAACATCGTGGATGCGATTGAGGCTCACTACAGCCTAGGCAACGGAACGTATCCGAATTCCGAGGCGAATGCGGTCATCCAGAACTTCAACAACTTGAGCTCGGGCAACCAGCAGGACCTGGTTAACTTCCTGCGTTCGCTGTAAGGCATCGGTAAGAAGAATACGAAGGGGAACACTATGTCATTGTGGGCGAATGAAGACGAAATGAAAACTCAACGCAACCCGCGAGCGCTACTGAAGGCTGGGCTGCCGGTGGTCTTGTTGCTGGTAGTCGCCGGCCTGGCTGCTTCATATATGCCGAAGTCGGTGAAAGGCAGCACGACGTGCACGCCATCGCCGTGCCCCACGGCTACGGATCCTGGTCCGCGACCGCTGCCCGCCGATGCCGGCGGTTTCTTGACGACCTTGAGCGCCAACGAGCAACAGATCGAGCCCAGCATTACTGCGGAGTTTGATCGGGTGCACGATGTAATCGTCACCTCGCCGACTGATGGCGGCTTGGGCCCACGCTTCAACGGCAACGCCTGCGCCCAGTGCCACGCGTATCCGGCAGCAGGTGGATCGAGCCCGCCGTCAAACCCGCTGTTCGAGGTTTACCAATATAACGGTGCGACGAACACCATGCCGTCGTTTGAGTCGGCAACAGGTCCGATTTTGGAAGCGCGCTTCATCAATCAGCCCGGAACGACCATCCCGGATGGCACCGTGCATCAACTCTTCACCATCACCGGACGTCACGATGCCGCGGGTTGCTCGATCGCGCAGCCCGATTTCGTTACGGCTGCCGCGGACGGCAACCTGGTGCTTCGCCAAGTCACTCCGGTATACGGAGACGGCTTGATTGAGGTGGTGCGCAACCTCGACATCGTCAATAACATGAATTCCAACCAGACCGTCAAGCAGTCGCTGGGAATCACGGGACACCCCAACTACAGCGGCAACGATGGCAGCATCATGCGCTTCGGCTGGAAGGCGCAGGTGCGCTCGACCTTGCTGATGTCAGGCAATCAATTCAACGTGGAAATGGGCGTCACCAATGTGACGTTCCCCAACGAAATCGACCAGACCGTGGGCTGCGTGTTGAACCCGGTGCCGGAGACGCAGGTCAACTTCACGCCAGGGATTCTGACCGAAATGTTCCCCGACGACCGCGCGCGCACCGAGTACTTCACGCAGTGGATGAAGCCTCCGACACCAGCCACAGGCACCAGTTCCACCAAGAACGGCAAGACGCAGTTTACCAACGCGGGATGCGTCTACTGCCACACGACCTCATTCACCACGCCGGCCACCTCGCGGCCTGCGTTGACCAATACCACCATCAATCTCTATTCCGATCTGATCGTGCACCACATGGGACCGGGATTGGCGGACGGTCTGCCGCAGGGACAGGCGGGGCCGGATGAGTTCCGCACCGCGCCTCTCTGGGGCATCGGACAACGGCTATGGTTCATGCACGATGGCCGCACCAACAACATCGTGACCGCGATCGAAGATCACTACAGCCTCGGCAACAGCACCTATGTGAACTCGGAAGCCAACCAGACGGTGGTGAACTTCAACAACCTGAGCTCGAAAAACCAGCAGGATCTGGTGAACTTCCTGCGCTCACTGTAATGGCCGGTTTCTAGAAAGACAGATCGGTTCTTTGAAGAGAAGGTCGTTGTAACAAATCGGGCCGCGTTGGTTGAGCCGAAAGTGGTTCATCCGGCGCGGCCTTAGCTTTTGGCGTAATTCCAGGAGGTCAATACATGCATATCCCCCGCCTGCGCTCAACTCTCGCAATCACCGCGTTGCTCCTCAGTTTTTCTGGCGCGGCCCTCGCGCAATCCGTGAAGGACCTCTATTCGGTCGAGTGGCCGTTTTATGTGACGCCGACTCAGGGAATCGATGGGCAGCTCTACGCCACGGAATCCGCGCAAAATTATGGCGCATATGGGGAGGCGTTTCGCCTCACTACCACGGGCGTCTTTACTCTTCTCAACTCGTTTGATGGCTTCGGCGGCGAGGTCCCATACAGTGGCGTCACGCTGGGCACCGATGGTTATTATTACGGCACCACTCTCTATGGAGGTGCCAGCTACTACGGCGTGCTCTATCGAATGGAAGCCAATGGCACCTACACGCTCTTGCACAGTTTCGCCGGAGGAGCCGACGGCATGAGGCCCTACGCGCCACCCATCGAAGCCTCGGACGGCAATTTTTACGGTACGACATTCGGCGATGCCACGACCGGCTCCACTATCTACCAATACAATCCGTCGACCGGCACGTACGCGTCTCTGATTCAATTGCAGGAGAGCGATGGGGCATCGGTTTACGCTCCACTGCTTCAAGGCTTCGACGGCAACCTCTACGGAGTCGCTTCCGCCGGAGGAACATCCAACGTCGGCACCGTCTTTAAGCTGACCACCGCCGGTGTATTGCTCGCTGTATACAACATCTATTCTTATCCTTATGAGAATGAGGTTCCCATTGGGCCGCTGATTCAGGCCTCCGATGGAAACTTTTACGGAACCACCGCCCCCGGCGACATACCTTGCGGATCGGTCTACCGCATGGGCCCGGAGGGTGCATTTACCACAATCTACAAATTTGAATCTTATGGGTATGAGACGCCCTGTAATCCGACGGCTGGTTTGGTGCAGGGCAGCGATGGATACTTGTACGGAACGACTTCAGCGGGGGGCGTTTACGGGGACGGCGCGATATTCAGGCTTGCGACCAGCGGAGGCGAGTACAAAACTCTCTACAGCTTTCCCTATGCAGTTGGCCAGGAGCCTCAGGCTGCGCTCCTTCAGCACACGAACGGAACTTTTTACGGAACCACGGCCTACGGCGGCCCCAAGACGTATGGAACCATTTTCAGCCTGAGCACGGGAGCGAGCCCATTCATCACCTTCGTGAGACCCACGGGGGAGATTGGTCAAACCGCGCAAATTCTGGGGCAAGGCCTGACAGGCGTAACCTCGGTGACCTTCAACGGAGTGCCGGCAACCGAGTCTCACGTGGTGTCCGCTACGTTTATGACGGCTGTGGTGCCCAGCGGGGCCACAACCGGGCTGGTGGTGGTGACGACGTTGACTGGGAAGCTAACCAGCAACAAAAATTTCAGAATTAACTGAGGGCCGCTGTTCGCGGCATCCGCCCTAACGGAGGCATCCTGTGAAGCTCTCAACTCTATGCTGCGCTTTGGCGCTCAGCGCAGCCCTGATATTCGCCAACTCTTCCCAAGCCACCGACAACGAAAAGACGCTCCACCAATTCCAGGGCGCTCAAAATGGGGGAAACGGCTACCACCCCAAGGGGGGACTGATCGCTGACTCTTCCGGCAATCTCTACGGCGTAGCGTCTGCTGGCGGCCTCTATCCGCCCGAAGGTACGATTTTTGAGTTGTCGCCCAACGGTTCCGGCGGCTGGACCTTCAACGTTATCTATAACTGCAGCGACTCTGGCTACTGCGGCCAGCCGATCGGTTTTCTGACCATGGACGGGCAAGGCAACATTTTTGGTTCGGATGGCGGATTTGAGCAGATATACGAGCTTTCTCCCGACGGCTCAGGCGGCTGGACCGCGTCGCTCGTCTATCGCTTCAACAGCGATTACGACGGCAACGATCCCGGTCCGGTGATCGTCGACAGCCAGGGAAACCTTTATGGCGCGAATTCAAATGGCGGCAATGGCTTTGGATTTATCTATGAAGCCTCGCCAACCTCGGGTGGCGGATGGTCGGTGACGCACATTCACGATTTCGTCGGCACCGACGGCTCGTTGCCGGGCTCAGCTTTGATTATGGATTCCAGTGGCAACCTTTACGGCACAACGCAGATGGGAGGCACCGGCACCGAGTGCACCGGCGGGTGCGGTGTGGTTTTCGAGTTGACCAACAACAACGGCGTCTGGAGCGAAACTGTCCTGCATAACTTCGAAAACAAGGAAGGCTCCGCTCCTCTGGCGGCCTTGCTGATGGACGCGAAGGGAGATCTTTACGGCACTGCGTCCGCAGGCGGACCTCTCAATTATGGCACTGCGTTCAAGATGTCGCAGATCGACGGAAACTGGGTGTTCAAAGGCATTCACAGCTTTACCTGCATGAATGGCGACGGCACGACTCCCGACACACCGCTGGTCGAGGATTTGGAAGGAAACCTTTATGGAAACACGGGCAGCGGCGGCGGCAATGATTGCGTCGACAATCAGCCCAACGGATACGGCGCGGTCTACGAGCTCTCCGAACAAGGCGGCCACTGGAGGGAAACGATTCTGCATGATTTCACCGGCGGCAACGACGGCGCTGGTGGCCAGCCGCTGCTCCTCGGCTCGGGCAACAATATTTATTCCGAAGCGGAGTTCGATGGGGAGGGTGACGGAATCGTCTACGAGCTTTCGCCGGCCGTTCCGCTCCGGTAGATACGTCGCCGAATGGTGGGCCCGGCGGATTTTCCTGGATCAATCGCAATCAGTTAATACTGCTGGGCAACGATGCTTATTGTTGTGCTCGGCTGTGAGCGCGGGCTTGCTGGGCTTGCGCAGTGCGCCCTTGCGCGTCGTACAGATCGGCGAGGCCCGACCAGAGTTTGGCATCGTTGGGAGCGAGGCGCACGGCTTCTTCTTGAAAAGTTACAGCCTGCTGCAGATCTCCGAGTTGATACCAGGCTTTGGCGCGGCCAGTGGCGACCATCGAGTTGAAATTCGCGCCGAGGGATTCTCCTCCGTTGTGGAAGGGGCTGGTGGCTTCAGCTTTGTCGAAGGCCTCGAGCGCCGGCTGCGGCTGGTTCACTTGCAGGTAGGCCTGACCGAGCAGCATCCACAGGTGGTGCGGGCGATTCGAGGATTCCGCCGATTCCCGGAAAAGCTGAATGGCGTCGTTGTAGCGGGCTTGAGTCATGTAGAGAAGCCCCAATACAAGTTCAGCTTGCTCGCTTGGTTCCAGCGCCAGGCTGGTGCGAAGTTCGGCTTCGGCCTCGGGGGCGTGGCCTGTATGTTGAAGGACAAGGGCGCGGGTGAGATGCAGGTCGGCATTGTCGGAAAAGATTGCTTGCGCAGCATCGGCGTACATTAAGGCTGCCGGATAGCGGCCGAGGCTGTAAAGAATTCCGGCAGCATTGGCCAGAGCGTTGAAGGTTTCAGCTTTCTCTCGTCGTGTTTCGGGAGGTGAGGGCGGAGCGTCTTTATCGATCTTGAACCCGAACCAGACTTTGTCGCAGTCGATCTGTAAGCGGTCGACCAGCGCGGCGGTCTGCGGAGTGCGGCGAACGAAGACAGCGGAGACCTCATCCAGATAAACCGGCCGCCATAACTGGCTCGAGCAGAAATTGCGCAACTGCGGAAACAGCGCGATGCCGTCGTAGCGAGCCAGAGGAACCACGATGGTGTTGATGTTGCGGGCGTCAGCTTCCTGTTGCCAAACCGGGGAATCGGCGGGCTGCACGGTGAGTTCGTAGGCCTGGAAAAAGAGTTCGGAGCCAAAGGGCAAGGCGCGGCTGTCGATGTAGTCGCGATAGCCGGGAAATAGCCGCCACGTCAGGTAGCCGCCGAGACCGTAGGTGTTAAAGATGTTGGCGGGGAGTTTCTCGCGTTCGACGAATTCGAGCGCGCGCTCAGGAAACCACCAGGAGATTCCCGGCCCAAACAATGAGAGCTGGGACGATCCGAGATAATAGCGGTTGGTAATCAAATCCCAGCAACGAACACTGGTCAGGGATGCTAGGGCGGCGCTGAGAAGCAAGACTGCGGCAAGCTGCCATGCGGAGAATTTTGAACGTGGAGACTCGACGGCCTTCTTTTTTCGCGTTTTTTCCGACTTTGCAGCAGTCAAGCCGTGCCACGTATCGTCGAGGAGCGTTCCTCCAAGAACCACTGTGACGCAGGCGAACAACGCTTCCAGCCTCACGTGTTGAATGGCGAAGTAAAGTGAGGTCAGCAAAAGCGCAGCCGCTCCCCAGCGCTTACGCCACAACGCGATCGCCGCGCACAGGAAAGCAATCGCTGCCAGCCACCAGAATGCGCTTTGCGGGTCGCGCCAATGGATCGCCTGCCGAAAACTGTTCCACGAAGGGCGAATGCCTTCCCATTCGACCACCCACTGGTTATGCAGGTTTTGGGCTTTCTGCTGACGGGACAGTACTTGATAGATATTCCATCCCCAGGGATTAACCAAAGTTGTAATAACGAGCGATGTAAGCCATGGCCACGCGTGATGCAGACGCGTGCAAATGGCCGCGCGATGTTCGAGGAAGGGCAAATCAAGAACTTCGAGCAAGAGATAGGTGCCGCAGAGGGCGAGGCCAGCGGCAAAGCCAGGATGGAGGTTGACCCAGGCCAGCATCAGAATTGGGAGGAGCCAAAGGAAGGAACGGGTTGTAGTCTTCTGGCCGCTGCGGTAGTAGTGCCACAAGATACTGAGGAATGCGGCGAAGAGCAGTGTGGTGAACATCTCGGCGCGCGGCTGGGTGCGGTTTGCGATCAGCGGCACTGCGATGAGTGCGAGCGCGCAGGTTGCGACGCTATCACGGCGGAGCAGGAGTGCGACCGTTCCCGCGCAAGTCGCGGCGCCCAGCCAGGAGAGCAGCGCGTAGCCGCCAACAAGATAAATGAGATAAAAAATAGTGCCGGAGAGAACGGGGTAGATCCATGGGGCTCCGGGCGCGGTGTAGGAGAAAACGTCCGCGGAAAATGTGTGGTGATGTTGCAGGACCCAGCGGCCGGTAGCGAGTTGCCAGCCCAAGTCAAAATCCTGAATGGTGTGGAGACCGGCGAGCAGCGCGTACAGCAGAGCGAGCGCGGCCAGAAACCGAAAACCGATCCCTCCACTCCGCCACCGGTTTCGTTCGGAAACGGGTAGCTTCGGCCGGGATGACGGATTTCTATCGATGCGCAGCCTCTAGGTGAATGGTAGGGGTTTAGCCTTCAGCCATTGTATGCGAGTTCGCGGGCGCGTTGCGTGGCCTTGACTACGGCCTTAATCAGGGTGACGCGCAGTTTGCCTTCTTCCAATTCGAGGATGCCGTCGATGGTGCAGCCGGCAGGGGTGGTCACCGAATCTTTTAACTGGGCGGGATGGTCGCCGGTTTCGAGAACCATCTTGGCGGAACCCATGGTCATTTGCGCGGCCAGCAGAGTTGCCACCTCGCGCGGCAGGCCGACTTTAACTCCGGCTTCGGCCAGGGACTCGAGGATAATGTAGATGAATGCGGGGCCGCTGGCGGAAAGACCGGTGACGGCGTCCATGTGTTTCTCATCGACCACTACGGTGCGGCCGACTACTTCGAATAAGGAGCAGGCGAGCGCGATTTCTTCAGCGCTGACGTAGCGGCCTTTGCAGAGGCCAGTCATACCTGCACCCAAGGCGCAGGGAGTGTTGGGCATGGCCCGCACAACCGCGTGATGTGTCCCCAGGGCATTTTCGATTTGAGTTGTGGAAACAGAGGCGGCCACCGAAATCAAGAGTGCGCCAGGAGAAACTTGCGAGCGGATCTCTTCGGCGACTTCCTGAACCGTCTGAGGCTTCACGCAGATGAAGATGATATCGGCGCCTTCGACCGCCTTGGCGTTGTCAGTACCGACGTCGATGCCAAGTTTCTCGCCGAGTGCACGGGCTTTTTCGGCGTGACGCATGGTGGCGCGAGTTAACTTCTTCGATAGTAACCCTTCTTTGATTAAGGCTTGAAGAAGCATACCCCCGAGTTTGCCGGCGCCGAGGACAGCTACTTTTTTTTCGGATAATTTCGTGGTCATTCCAACCTCTTTCCGCAAGCTTTGGCGAATAGCCGTTTATACCATTTCGGGGGCTAGCGTGAAATGATCAGGAGCAATTTAGGATGGCTTTCCAGCCTTTGCCGTTCGCGGACGAACAGGATTGCGCCTTCCGAAAAACTGTTGTGCATTGACCACTAGCGGGTTTAGGGGCTGCGCCACCCAAAATCCGGGAGTTTTTAGAAGCCTGTGAGAAAGGGGAGGGGCGGCGCAGATCTCTTCTCTGCGCCGCATGCTGCAAACTAGAACTTGTGCCTTTACGCGGGCACCTTGGGCTACAGGTCGTTGGCCACCGACAAAGCGAAAGCGCGATCGTTATAGATTGCGCCAGTGATTTGGTTTTCCCCACCCCATACGACCATGTTGTTATAGGACGAGTTGTAGAAGCCGGAGTGGAAGCGGAGGGTTGGGGCGGTCCCGGTGACCTTTTCCGAAATCCAGGCTGGGGTTCCACCGATGTTGTTGGCGAAGGTAAGCACCCAGGTGTCGCCGAGCGGTACGGTTCCGGTCAGGGTTGTCACTCCACCGTACATAATCAGCCGGTTATTAACGGAATCGTATACGGAGCTTTGTCCCGTTCGGGCCGAAGGGGCGGTGCCCGTCGGTGTGATGTGCGTCCACGTCGGAGTTCCACCCTCGCCATTGGCGTTCGAAAGAGTCCACACGTCGGACATCCCGCTTCCGCCGGCATCGCCCGCGTAAATGGTCAGCACGTGGTTGGTGGAGTCGTAGATGGCGCTGGCGTTTTCACGGGCGGTCGGGGCCACGCCAGCCGGCGTAAGCTCGGTCCACGTCGGGGTTCCCAGCTCGCCGTTAGCGTTGCTGAGCACCCAGACATCATTAAGATAGGCGGAGGCGCAATTGGATCCGCCGAAGACCACCAGCGTATTGCTGGAGGAATCGTACTGCGCGACGAAGTTTCTGCGGGCTGGTGGCGGCGTACCCGAAGGCACCTCTTGAACCCAGGTAGGAGTTCCGCTGGTTGAGTTAGCATCATCGAGCAGCCAGTAATCATTGAAGCAGCTGGTGTTGCTGCTTGCGCCGGCGAACACCATCATGTGATTGCTGACGCCATCATAGGCTGCGCCGTGACCGAAACGCGCGGCCGGAGCCGTGCCGATGGGGAACACCTGTTTGAAAAGAAAAGGATAGGTGGTCACCTGTTGTCCGGCTTTAACAATGTTTGGAGACGACCAAACATCGTTCAGCGCGGCGCTTCCGCTATTTCCGCCAAAGACCACCATCTGGTCGGTGGAGACGTCATAGATCGCGCTGGTATAGTAGCGGGCCAGCGGGCCGTCCTGCGTCCATGTGCCCTGGGCGAAAACCGGCATGGCAAAAGCGAGCAGCGCAACCGCGCCGAGAAGTCTCTGGGTGAAAATCATTGTTCCTCCTGCTTGGCGGTCAAGCCGTTGGCCTCGGTCAGAATGAAAACGTGGTCGTCGGTAAAGGTGAAGGCGATGGTGCTATCGCCGCCAAAGATCACCATGTCGTTCGAGACCGGATCATAGATGGACATGAAACTCTTGCGATAGGGAGCGGGGTTGGTGAAGGTTAACTCTGTCCATGAGGGCGTTCCGCCGATGCCGTTGGGATGGGTGAGGACCCAGGCGTCGTTCACAACTTTGCCTTTGCTGTTGCCGCCTCCGTAGATGGTCATGCGATTGTTGGTGGCGTCATAAATTGCGCTATGCCCGATTCGGGCGGCGGGCTGAGTGCCGGTGGGCGAAAGCTTGGTCCAGGTGGGAGTTCCGGTAACGCCGTTGGCATTCGTAAGGGTCCAAACTTCGTTGTTTACGGCCGTCGGCGAAGAGCCTCCGGCGAAAACGGTCATGACATTGTTCACCGAATCGTAAATAGCGGTGGCTTGGGAGCGAACGCTGGGCGGGGTTCCGATAGGCGTGATCTCCTGCCATGAAGGGGTGGCAGTGGAATCGTCGGCATTGCTGAGGATCCACAGATCGTTGTAGTAATTGCCGTTGCAGTCGTTGCCGCCGAAAATGATCATCTTGTTCGTGTTGGGATCATAGACCGCGGTGTGGCCCTCGCGAATCGGAGGCAGGGTTCCGGTGGGCGTCTGTTTTTTCCACGCAGCGGAGCCGCCCACGCCATTCAGATGGGTAACGATCCAGAGATCGTTGACGCAGGGTGCAGGAAAACCGGTGCCGCCGCCGAAAACGACGGCTCGATCGCTAGTGGAGTTGTAAACCATACTCTGCCCAAAGCGGTCACTGGGCGAAGCGCCGGTGATCGTCCATCTTATCCACTGAAGACTTTCCTGGGTCGAAGACGAGGAAGGGATGGCATTCTGCAGGGCCCACATATCGTTGAAGTCGATGTTGGTGGGCGCGTGCTGGCCGGCGAAGGAGAACATCGTATTGGTCGCGGAATCGTAAACCGCGGAGGCTTGGGTGCGAGTGCCGGGGCCATACCGGTTCCATTTTTGCGCCGATAACGGCAGCGTCATGGTTGTACCCAGCACCAGGCAAACCACAAGAAGGCGAGTAATTTTAGGACCGCTCATTCTGACCGCTCCGATTTGAAATAGGGGACAGACTTACTGCATGGAAGTGCGTTAAACCGCGAGGGAGGGAAGCGGAAGGCCGCACTGCGTTTTAAGAGAGTAAGGCGGTTCGAGGCTGGCGTCAAGATGACAGAATTTGCATACTTTGTTGCTGAGCCTCCAGATCCGGCTATGGGAGCGCCCACCCGAGACCAGGCTGGAGTGCTCACGGTAAGCGTAAGGACTAGGGCAGGGTGCTGGATTCCAGAAGGATCGGTTTGGCCGAGAGCGGGATGGTCGAGCCTACGCTGGTTTCGTTTCCGGATAAATCGCGGGACAACGTGTATTGGGATGGAACATCAAAGGTGGAGCAGACAGGCGCGCCGGCGGTGTAGCAACTGGGTGCGGTGTTGCCGTCCCAGACTGCCTCAGCTTTGTATCCGCCCGAACGGGTGAGGCTGCACGTCCAGACTGTGCCGTTCTGCGAGCAGGCGCTCGCGGTGGCGCCAGTAATCCATCTATAGACTTCGGCGTAGGCTGTGGCGGCTTCGTAGGGCACGCCGGAAGTAGAGTCCCACAGGGCGCCGGGATAGGACGTTGTGGAGTCCCACGAGTACCAATACACGCGGGAGACGACCGTGGGATTCTGCAGCAAGTAATAGCGGGCGACGAAGCCAGCTTGCAAATCAGGGTCGGTGAAACCTTCTTCATCTGCGCTACCGAAACCGCCTTCGGTACAAAATACGGGATCGTTTTGAACGCCATTGGCCGATGTCAGCACCGATTGCAGATCGCTGATGACGGTGAGAACCTGCTCGGGGTATGGGTAGTCGCCGGCAGTCTGGGTGCTGACATAGCAATGGAAGCCGACGATATCGACGAAGCTGCCGGGATAAAGATTGCCGACTTGGGTGGTCAGGAAGTCGTTCATGTGGGTCTCGGCGGCATCCGGGTGGCCTTGCGACCCTACAGGCGCGGGGCTGATAATTTTTGCGTCGGGATCGATCGCGGTACCACCCGGAAAAGAGCTGCCATTCGCACTGCAGGCTGTGGGCTGGCCAGGCGGCGGACCCTCGATGACGCAATGCGCATCCTGCGTCATGCGGACCAACTGCGCAGTGGTCGCGCCGAGGTTCGTGTTCCAGAAATTCTTGATATTCCACTCATTCCATATCTCGTAATACTTGACGTAGCCCTTGTAATGGGTTGCCACAGATGTGACCCATCCGATCCAGATGGCGTCTGGACCTGAACCGTCGGAGTTCAGATCGCTGGGCGGATCGCATTGGCCATCGCCGCCGTCACTGGTGTACGAGCAGGTGCTGTCTGTGGGCTGAGAAGATGCCCAGGTGGGGGTTCGGCCGAGATCGTAAAGCACATCGACATTATTGGCCTGCGCCTCGCCGATCCAGTCATCCATGTGGGTGAAATCGCAGGTGGCAGCGGCGGTATTCATGTCCGCCCAGCCGGTGCCGGAATCCCAGAGGCGAATGCCGCCAAACTGAACGGCGTCAGGGGGATTGGAGTTGTCGTCGATCAGCGTAATGGTGCTGGGCCAAGGCGTGCCGTTGCCTCCCGGAGCATTGGGCTCGAGCGAGTGGATGTGCATCCCGAAGAGGGTGTTGTACTGCGATATTGGGGCGGGGGTGGCAGAGTATGGTGCGTTGTTGCATACGTTGTCGATGGTGGGCAAGGTCGGCTGGGAGGGAGTTGTACTACTGCTGCTTCCGCCGCCGCAGGCAGCGAAGGCCGCCAGCGCCAGAAGCGCCGCCATTAAAGCCAGCCAACTGCTTAGTCCTGACTTGCCCTTTGGGGGGAGTGCGCTTGCAAACATGCTTGCTTTTTCCTAATTGGTTTTTCTGGTTGTGTGGACGCAGTCCAAACAAACCCCGCTTCTTGCAATAAGTTGCGGAGCTTCTACCGTTGTAGCCTGACGTTAGTGACCAGTGTAGCAAAGGCTTTGCGGTGCAGGAAGCGAGCGACCGGGCTCTGTCCAGGGCGCTTGTCCAGGCGATTTCTAGCGAATATCTGAAAACGGCGGGTCCGGACTAATTTACCGTCTCGGCACCGTCCAATCCGACTCGAAACGATCTTCTCTAAACGATAGACTCCATGCAAATTCCTTCATCTTGACAGCAGCCGGATATGCGGCGAAACTGTGCTTTCTCGCGTTGGCAGTTGTCTCCCTCTCCCAGCCTACCGAGCATTACAACCCAGGTTGCTTTTACGGTCTTGCACGGCTAACAGAAGATTGCGCCAGTGGTAGAGCTGGCGATTCCCGCATTCAGGGTCGGTCGAACCGCCATCAGTTAAAAAAATTGAGGGGAGAATATTTCGTGAATAACCGCCAGAAAAATGCAGCAAACCTTCCAGGTGCGGGCGCGATTGCGCGCCGCTTCGCCAATGGCCTGATTCTAACCCTAACCTTGGTGATGGTCTTTTCGCTGGGCGCCTCGATGGCTATGGCGCAGGTCCCGCTGATCAACGCTCCGCTCGTGCCTGAGCAGAAGAATCCAGGCTCGGCTCAATTTACGTTAACGGTGAATGGTACGGGATTCGCCTCGGATGCGGTAGTGAACTGGAATGGCAAAGCCTTGGCCACCACTTTTGTCACGGCTGAGAAGGTGACCGCGGTTGTTCCGGCGGCGAATATCGCGACTGCCGGCACGGGCATTGTTACCGTGGTGAACGGCAGTGGCACCGCCTCGAACTACGGGTATTTTCAGGTAGTCAAGTCAGGTTACACGATCGCTTGGGGAACCTCGAACTATGCGACCGATACAACGCCGCAGGATCTGACCACAGCGGAGTTCACCACTAGCGGACAGCTCGACCTGGCGGTGGCGACGGGGAATAACACGATCTCCATGCTGCTGGGCAACGGCTCTGGTACCTATCCGACGCACGTGCAGTATGCCGTGCCGGGTAATCCGGTCGCCATCATTCACGGTGATTTCAACGGCGATGGCAAAATGGACGTAGCCACCGCGGATCAGTACGGCAGCGAAGTCTCGGTTCTTTTGGGCAACGGAGATGGCACACTGCAAACCCACGCGGAATATGCGGTTGGCAACGAGCCGCTGGCGCTGGCTACTGCCGACTTGAACGGCGACGGCAAGCTCGACATCGTCACGGCTAATTACAACGCGAATACAGTGTCTGTGCTGTTGGGCAACGGCGACGGCACTTTCAAAACCCACGTCGATTACAAGACCGGCAACGGTCCTTCGGGAGTGGCGATCGGCGACTTCAACGGCGATGGCAAACTCGACCTAGTCGTCGTAAACAACACCGACAGCACGGTTTCCATCCTGCTGGGCAACGGCGATGGCACCTTCAAGACGGCCGTTCCTTACAACACGGCGATCAATCCGAACAGCGTAGTGGTGGGTGATTTCACCGGCAGCGGCGTGCTCGACCTGGCGGTTGGCACCTCCAACAAGAGCGTTTCAGTTCTGCTTGGCAATGGTGACGGAACCTTCCAGAATCACAAGGAATACGGCATCGGCGCCAACGCGGTGGTTGTGGCCGCGGCGGACGTGAACTCCTCCGGCAAACTGTCGCTGATCTCGGCCAACTACACTGACAACACCGTTTCGGTGTTGGTGAGCAATGGCAACGGCACGTTCAAGTCGGAATCCGTTTTCCCGACCAATGGTGGCCCCTCGGGAATCGCAGTGGGCGACTTCAACGATGACGGCAAGCTCGATATCGCGGTCACCGACACTTCAGCCAATACGGTTTCGGTGCTGCTGGATACCGACATCACGCTGTCTCCGACGCTGCTTCCCTACGCGGTGCAAACTTCCGGGGAAAAGAGCGCTGGCAAGACGATCACTGTGAAGAATACTGGCACAACGACCTATACCCTCGGTAACCTCTCGATCGTAGGTTCTTACACTTCGGACTTCAGCGAGACCAATACCTGCGGTGCTACGTTGGCCGCGGGCAAGACGTGCGTTTACACGGTCTACTTCGAGCCCACGGCTTCGGAGACCGCGAATGCGCAATACCTGCTTACGCCTTCTGGCGGAGCCAACTATATCGGCTGGCAGATGACGGGCAGCGGCAACATTCCGATCATGCTGACGCCTCGTACCCAGACCTTCACCGGCTATCAACTGGATGGCACGTGCAGCAAGGGCAAAACCAACACGTTCACCAATGAGAGCGGCGTGGACATCTACTTCACCAACATTACTCAGAGCGGTGTGGGTGACGCAGAGTACACCTTCACCAGCACTTGCGCTGGCGGTGGACCTCCCTTTAACTACTCGGTTCCGCTGGCCGGCGGCGCGAGCTGCGTGTCGACGGTTGAACTCTGTCCGACAACATCCTTCGATGGCGGCGGGGCTGATACGACCTTCATCTACACCGGCAACTTCACCACGTCGCCGCAGGGATTGTTGATCAGCGGCCAAGGTACGGAGTTAAGCGTGACGCCGACCAAGCTGGCTTTCCCCAACACGGTCGAGGGTGTCACCAGCGCTCCGATGAACATCACGGTGAAGAACGCCTCGACGAACGCGGTAACGTTCTCGAGCCAAAACTTCACCGGTACATCACCATACTGGGCGTTGGACACAACTGCGACTACCTGCCCTACGGTCAACGGAAAGACGTTTGCGGCCAGCTCCTCGTGCGTGTACGCCATCACGTTCACCCCGGAGGCAGTCGGAAGCTTCACCGCGACATGGACGGTGGGTAACAGTGATCCGGCGGCCCCGGAGTCGGTGTCTCTCTCGGGTACGGGTACGGCGGCAGCTGCGGTTGCAAAGAAATAAGCTGTTCGGTCGAAGCGCCGAGCCAGCGTGGAAAAACCAAGCCACGCTGGCTCGATGCGTGTTTAGCTCTTTCATTTCAGACGTTCGTCGGTTGCATCGTTAGGATTGCAATTTCAACCGTGGGATCTGTGGGACTCTGGGGGCATTCATGAATTCTCTGTCTAGGACAGCGTCTGGCATCGGCCGGTTCGCGTTGATTGGCACTATGTTGAGCCTGGGGGCGCTGGTCCTTCACGGTGATTCCACAAAAACCGCTGCGGTTCATTCTTCCGTTGCAACGCCGGTCGACCAGAATAGAGTTGACCAGGATAAAATTCTCGAATCCTACGGCCAGCTTCCACTGAGCTTCGAAGCCAACCACGGCCAGAGCAATCCACAAGTGAAGTTTCTTTCCCGCGGACCGGGTTATACCGTTTTTCTTACCGGTGATGAAGCCGTGCTGACGCTGCCCGTGGCCAAAGGGAAGGCTGCTGGAAAAGAAAATGACAAAAAGATAGCTACGGATTCGAGCCTGCAGAACAACGCTCTTCGAATGGCGCCGTATCGCGACCATGTCGGAAGCAATCCCAAGCCGGCAAGAAGGAGCGCTCTGCTACGCATGCATTTGGTCGGCGCGAATCAGGAGGCACAGGTTAGTGGAATCGATCCGCTGCCGGGAACGACAAACTATTTCATGGGCAAGGATCCGCAAAAATGGCGGACGGGCATTGTGAACTACAGCAAGGTTGGTTACCGAGATGTGTATCCGGGAGTCGATCTGGTTTATTACGGCAACCAGCGCCAATTGGAATACGATTTTGTGATCGCTCCGGGCAGCGATCCGGGAAAGATCAAAGTCAGTTTCGGCGGAGCCGCGGCCCGTCTCGATCCATCTACTGGCGACCTGGTGCTCAACGCCGCAGGCGCTAACGTCCGCTTCAATAAGCCGGTCGCTTATCAGTTGGAAGGTGATCGGAAGAATGTCATCGAATCGCGCTTCTTGCTGGATGCGAAGAACTGCGTGAGTTTCGAGCTGGGATCCTACGATCACAGCAAGGCAGTGGTGATCGACCCTGAGCTTAGTTACTCCACTTATCTTGGTGGCACCAGCAACGACTATGCGACTTCGATTGCTGTGGACTCGGCCGGCAGCGCATATATTACTGGATATACGGCTTCGGCAAATTTCCCCATCGTGGCAGGTTCGTTCCAGACATCTTGCGGCGGCGGCAGTTGCGCCGCGCCTAATTACGACGCTTTCATTACCAAGTTCAATTCCACAGGGACGGCACTGATCTACTCCACTTACCTGGGGGGCAGCGGGCAGGATTACGGTTACGGCATCGTGGTGGACGGCAGCGGCGACGCATACGTTGTCGGTACGTCATTTTCAGCAAACTTTCCTACAACGCCCAGCGCCTACCAGCCAACCTGTAAACCGGTATTGAAGAACGTCGAGCATGTTATCGCGAATACGCAGAACTGCGTCGACGGAGATGTTTTCGTAACCGAGCTAGATCCGTCGGGCGCTGCCCTGATTTACTCGACTTACATTGGCGGAAGCGTCACCAACCAGGGCAATGCCATCGCAATCGACAGCGGCGGTAATGCTTACATCACCGGATACACCAAGTCAGCCGACTATCCAGTCACGACTGGCGTGTTTCAAAGTAAGTGCGCATCTTGCAGCAAGGCACTGGTCGACACCATCGTAACCAAGGTGAATGCGGGCGGAGCTACGCTGGGCTATTCCACATTTCTCGGGGGAAACAACGCTGATGTGGGTTATGCCATCGCGCTCGATTCCTCGGATAACGCATATGTGACCGGATATACATATTCCACAAATTTCCCGACCACCAAAGGTGCGTTTCAGGCAACCCTGGGCGGTCCAACTTCGGCGTTTGTGAGTAAGATCAATTCCACAGCAAGCACACTCACCTACTCCAGCTATCTGAACGGAACTGCGACTGGTACCAGCGCTTGCGCGGTTTGCGGCTCGGCAATCGCCGTGGATTCTGAGGGAGACGCCTACGTAGCAGGTCTGACCTGGGAGACTAACTTCCCGACCACCGCTGGATCGTTCCAGCCCACCTTCGCTGGCGGCTTTCACGATGGATTTGTCACCAAGATGAATCCGAGCGGGACTGGGGTGATTTACTCCACTTACATCGGGGGAAGTGGCGATGATGGCGTGACCTCCATTGTGCTGGATAGTTCCAACAACGCTTATCTCAAAGGCAACACGTTTTCTACGAATTTTCCGGTGACTCCGGGCGCTTATCAGACCGTCTTCGAAGCGGGCCTGAATTCCATGTCCTTCGTTACCATCTTGAATCCGGCCGGGTCTGGGTTGAACTACTCGACCTACCTAGGTGGATCGGGCAGCGAATATGGTTCGGCCACCAGCATGATTGCCATCGATAACGAAACTCCGCCGAATATTTATGTTACTGGGTATAGCAATTCGACCAACTTCCCAGTTACAGCCGGCGCTTTTCAAACCAAGCTAGCCGGAGCGTACGACGCTTACGTCACCAAGTTCGCACCCAGTCCGAACGTGGGCCTGTCGGGCGGGCTCAACTTCGGTAATCAAAACGAGGGCACGACCAGCGCCCCATTGACCATCACGGTGACGAACACGGGCAATGCCACATTGACCGTTTCAGCGGTGCAGATCAACGGAACTAACGGGGCCGATTTCAAAGAGACGAATAACTGCATAAGTGCGGGTGTTGCGCCGCAATCGACTTGCACCATTACTGTGACCTTCACGCCATCGATCACCGGAACTGAAAATGCGAATGTGACGGTCACCGACAATGCTCCCGACAGTCCGGAATCGACGACTCTGACGGGTGTGGGGGAGGGTGGATCGTCGCCCGCCGTCACTTTGAATCCCACCAGCCTGACCTTTGCCACGCAGTTAGTCGGTACCACCAGCGCGGCACAGAATGTGACGCTAACGAATACAGGCACGGCGACGCTGACAATCACGAGCATCACTACTACCGGGGACTTTGCGCAGACCTACAACTGCGGAACTACGGTTGCCGCGGGAGCCAGTTGCACGATCAGCGTCACGTTCACCCCGACTACGATCAATACTCGGACCGGTACAGTTTCGGTTGTGGACAATGCGCCTGCCAGTCCACAAACAGTTACGCTGACGGGCACGGGGACCTATGTGAGTTGGACGCCGGCTAGTTTGAGTTTCGCCGCCCAAACGGTTGGCACCTCGAGTGCGCCGCAGAACATCACGTTCACAAACAACGCGACGACGGCGCTCACGATCAAGAGCATCACGATTACGGGAGCGAATAACTCTTCCTTTACGCAAACTAACACGTGTGGAACATCTCTGAAGAGAGCGTCCAGCTGCACAATTACTGTGACGTTTACGCCGACCCTCAAGGGATCACTTACGGCGAACGTGACAATTCAAGATTTCTTAGCCGGCAACACGACGCAGAATATTCCTTTGAGTGGGACTGGCCAGTAAGGGCTGTAGGATTTCATTTCTGTACTGGGGACGGGAACCGATATGGGGATTTGCAACAAAGTCATTCGCGGTCAATTCTTGGGTCAAACGTTCTTGTCCACAGTGCTTGTATGCCTGCTGGCTGGCGCTTCCAATGCGCAAACAGCTACGCTGACGCCCTCGAGCATGGCCTTCGGCAACGTTGCGGTGGGGTTGAACAGCGCTGTGAAGAAAGCGACTCTGACCAATACAGGCACGACATCGCTGACGATTACCAGCGTCACGATTACCGGACCCTATAGCCAGACCAACACTTGCGGAACGACGGTGAAGGCGGGCAAGAACTGCACAATTTCGGTGACCTTCAGTCCAATCGCGGCCGGAACGTTTACCGGCACTCTCACGGTGACCGATAGTGCGACCAGCAGTCCGCAGACGGTGAGCCTTACCGGGAACGGTCTTACCGGTGTGTCGCTCTCGCCCACCCATATGACCTTTCCGACTCAGAATGTAGGAACCACCAGCGCGCCCATGACTTCGACGCTGGCGAACTACAACGCGACGACGCTGACAATTTCGAGCGTCACCATTACGGGCAATTATGCGCAGACGAATACGTGCGGGACGTCCCTGGCCGCAGGCGCAAAATGCACTATCAGCGTAACCTTCACGCCTCAGAGTTCGGGCACGCTCACCGGGGTTGTGACGATTACCGATAACGCGACCAATAGTCCTCAGAAGATCAACTTGACCGGAACTGGACAATCGTCTGGGCCAACGCTTACTTCGATCAGTCTTGCGCCGGGCTCGGCGCTGCTATCGGCCGGCAATACCCTGCAACTGACGGCCACCGGCCACTATAGTGATGGCTCCACGCAAAACCTTACCTCAAGTTCGACATGGAGCACATCGAACTCGAAAGCTGCCACGGTAGCGGGCGGATTAGTCGATGCGGTTGCCAATGGCGCTGCTTCAATCACGGCGACTTATACAGGAATTACGAGCACCGCGGCTCCAATTAACATCGGGACGGGATCGGACTATTTTGTCGCGACCAATGGCCGGGATACCTGGTCGGGAACGTTGTCCGCACCGAACGCGACGAACTCAGATGGTCCGTTCGCCACGATCGGCAGAGCCCAGACTGCGGTGCAGTCGATTGTCGCCAACGCCAATGGGCGCACGACCCCGGTCACGGTGCAAATTCTTGGCGGAACTTATTATCAGCAGGCACTGACGTTTACGTCAGCGGATTCAGGCACGTCAACCCTGGGAGTGATTTGGGAGAACTATCCCAACCAGACGCCCATACTCAGTGGCGGAATGGTGGTAACCGGCTGGACTAACACGACCGGTAATACCTGGACGGTTACGTTGCCCACGACGGCAAAATATTTTGAGAACCTTTACTACAATGGCGTTCGCCGGTTGCGGCCAAGAGTGGGCGGGGGATTGGGTACTTATCTTCGCAACGCGGGAATTATTTATCTCGCAGGTTCGCCGCCTCCTGCCAATCCGCCTAACCCGAACTGCGCGGTCTATGTCACGAACAAGGGTTGGGAGTGCTTCGACCGCTTCTACTATAACCCGGGTGATGTGAGTTCAACCTGGACGAACCTTTATCCTCCGTACCCCACCGGCGATATCGAGTTGCTCGATTGGGAATATTGGAGCGTTCCCAAAATGCGCATTAGTTCAATCGACAGCACGAACCACATCGTCTATCTAACCGGACCAACCAAGCAAGATGATGGTGTGCATGGTTTTATCAAGAACCATCGCTATGTCGTGGAAAACGTAAAAGATCTGCTGAGTGACGCGGGCCAGTGGTTTCTGAATACTTCCGCGGTTCCCTATGTGCTGACCTACCTGGCGAACACCGGAGAGTATCCGCCGACCGACACCATTATGGTTCCGCAGTCGACCCAGGTGTTCAATGGAAACGGTCTGGAGTATGTAACCTTCCAGGGGTTACAGTTCGAGCACGATAACTTTACGGTTCCATCGACCGGCTATGTGTCTACCCAGCAGGAGCCGCAGATGCCGGCCGCCGTGGGTTGTTATAACTGTCAGTACGTGACCTTTAACAGCGATATAATCACGATGACCTCTGGATCGGGGATCGAATTCTACACTAATAACACTTCCGAGACCACAGCTTACAACGCCATTGAGAACAGCGCGCTCTATGACATCGGTGGCATTGGGATTCGCTTCGGACAGGAACCCGCATCTACCGATACCGATGCGAATGTAGCGCAGTACAACACCGTGGAAAACACTTTGATCGAAGCTTACGGTCGGGAGTTTCCGAGCGGCGTAGGCATTGTGCAGGGCAGCGGACACAACAATCTCTATACCCATAACGATATTTATGACGGCTACCATAGCGGGATCGAGGTCTGCCTGGCACC
This sequence comes from uncultured Acidobacteriaceae bacterium, assembly GCA_963710965.1. Taxonomy (GTDB): domain Bacteria; phylum Acidobacteriota; class Terriglobia; order Terriglobales; family Acidobacteriaceae; genus Sulfotelmatobacter. The sequence continues at coordinate 37,334 of CAVQCP010000023.1, forward strand.
AAGTTGCTCGCCCGGCAAGAAGAACTCGAGTGGAACCTTCAGCAACACGGTGTCGTTTAACCACATCTTCGACTTATACGAAGGAGTTACTGACGACGGCGGTGCCATTTACTTCGCCACCGGTGGTTCTACGTTCATTGCGACCGGCAATCAGGTTCTAAACAATAAGGTGCATGACACAACCGACGCGGGGATTATCGACAGCGACGGGTACGGAGGCTACGGCATTAATCTGGATGGGTTTGGAACAGGTGCTGTCACGGTGGAGAACAACCTGGTGTACCGCGTTTCAGCGATGAACGTGAACATTACCCATGGCCCGCAACTGGCCAACTATCCAAATACGATCAATAACAATATTTTCGCGTATGCACGGCAAGCTGTAATCGCGAACGGAAATCCTTATGTGTCGAATGTATGCCCAACGTCGCCCACTGTGATTTTCAACGCGACCAGCAATATCAGTTACTTTGACCGGTACTCGACAACCGAACCGAACCCCTTCGATGTGCAGAACGGGTGTGAGTATTCCTGTGGCTTCCCGATGACCGATCTGCACAACTGGCAAAGCAACCTGTACTGGCGGCTGGACGGCGTTTTCAATACTGACCCGAAGGCGTTTCACAATCAACTTACGGCGAACTCTCCGACCGTCTGTGGAACCTCGAGCAGTTGGACTTACTACACGTTTTCGGGATGGCAAGGATTGGGCGAGGATCTTGCGGGCACCGCCAGCAAGAATCCGGGCTTCAACAATCCGGCTTATCCGAATGACGATTACTCGTTGCCGAACGGATCGCCGGGCTATGGATTTGTGGTGTTTGATCCGACGCAGGCCGGGAGAAACAATCCCATCATCAATCCGACGGATACGATTAACATTCCGGCGACGTTTGTTACGACCTTCTGGGATCCGGCTACGGATTACTAGGCGGGACACCCGGGCATGGGCAGCCTAGCCAGGCTGCGGAAAGACTCGCTGATGCCGAGAGCGGCCCGCAGGCGCTGAAGCGCATGTGGTCTTCAAGAACCTAAGGGCAGGACTGAAGTCGTGCCCTTCCCAAGAACTGACCCAATCGGATTGTTTAGCAGCCTGCGAGAGTTGCGCAGATGATGGCAGGGTCTGCGCAACAGGCAACAGGCGGCGTCAGAGCTGCCTCTTCCGCGCGAATGAAAAGCCGCGTCTTCAGACTGTTTCCTCGCGGGGCGGCCCAGACGCACTCATTGTGCAGGGGCGGCTGGGGCGTATGTTAAAGCACAGCGGTATAAGAGCCGCTCCTGATACGAACCCTTAAATCGTCGCCGCTACTGTCCTGTGCCCTGCAGGGAAACCAGTTGCGGACTGGCGCCGCCGCTATCGGCGACTGAGAGACTCGCGAGAGCTCCACCTTTTGCTGTTGGAGAAAAAGTCACGCTGATGGTGCAACTCGAGTTGGCAGCGACCGATGAGCCGCAAGTATTGGTTTGGCTGTATTCGGAAGCGTCGACACCAGTGATTGAGATTGTAACCGCTAAGCTAAAGCTGGCGGTGTTGCTAAAGGTGGCCTTCATCGCCTTGCTCGAGTCACCGACGGTAATCGCGCCAAAAGCCAAGGTTCCGGGTGTAAGCTTTACATAAGTGCCGGTGCCTGTCAGGACCACAGATTGCGGGCTTCCGACTGCGTTATCGGTGATGGTAATCCCGCCGGTTCGGGTGTTGGGCGCCGTCGGCTTAAAAGTTACCGTAATCGTGCAAGATAGTCCGGCTGCGAGACTTGAGCCGCAATTATTGGTCTCCGAGAAGTCCCCGGTGATCTTCAGGCTAGTGATGGTAAGCGTCGCATTGCCGGCATTGGTAAGGGTTCCCTTCTGCGACGGGCTGCTCGTGCCCACCAATTGAGTGGCGAAACCCAGGCTCGTGGGCGACAAGATTGCGCTAGGCCCACTGCCGACGCCGTACCCAGTCAGACCGCTGAGTTGAGGACTGCCGGGCGCGTTGTCGGTAACCGATACGCTGGCGGATTCGTTCCCGGTGATAGACGGAGTGAAGGTGACGGTGATCGGGCAGGTGCCTCGCGGGACGAGGGTGCCGCAGGTGTTGGTTTCAGTGAAATCCCCGGCATTCGCTCCGGTAATCGTTATGTTGGTGACCGTGAGGCTGGTGTTGCCTGTGTTAGTCAGGGTCATGACTTGGGGCGCGCTGGTTGTACCCTCATTCTGATATCCGAAGTTAAGAGCGGGAGAAAGGCCGACGTTGGGGCTGGGAGCGAACTTGGTCACGAAGCTATCGTTCTCTCCGCCGAGAGTGGTTTGTACTGATCCTGTGCTTACTGGAAAGTTAGTCGAGTTCGTGTACCCGGTGACGTAAACGTTTGGCGGCACGTCCTCATCCAGAACCAATAACTTAGTAGCCCCACCGTACTCGGTTCCGGAGCCGCCGAGATAAGTGGAATATAGAAGCTGCGATGCGGTCGTATTCAGCTCAGAGACAAAAGCGTCGTAAGCCCCTGCATTTGCGGTCTGAAAGGCCCCGGGCGTTATGGGAAATACCGTCGACTTGGTGTTTCCTCTCACCCATATGTTATTTGAGGAATCAACCGCGACGCTGGTAGCGCCGGTGTCACCATTGCCGCCTAAATAAGTGGAGACGACGAGCCCAGAGCCGGTGGGATTCAGTTCGGTTATGAAGGCGTCGTGCCCGTTCGTGGCGCCCATGAATGTGGTCTGGTAGGCTCCCGGCGTGGTGGGGAAGTTCTGCTCCGCAGTCAGGCCGCAGACATAAGCATCCCCCGAGCTATCCACCGCAATCGATGTGCCGCAAGCTTCGCACTGCGTGGTCGCTGTGGTGTTTCCTCCCAGAAATGTCGAGTAAATCAGCGCGGTTCCAGTGGAGTTCATCTTGGTGACCCAAGCTGCGGTATCGGCGTTTAGCTTGGTCTGGAATGCGCCAGGGGTAGTAGGGAAGTTACTGGAGTGGGTATATCCCGTGAGATATGCATTGTCAGAAGAGTCCAGGGCGATGGCATACGCTACATCGGAAAAACTTCCGCCCAGATAAGTCGAATAAACCAGCGCGGTTCCGGTGGAATTCAGTTCGGTCACGAAAGCGACGGAGCGGCTGGTGCATTTGCAAGTGCTTTGAAAAGCACCCGGAGTGACTGGAAAAGTGGTGGACTGAGTGAAGCCGGTGACATAGGCGTCATTGTTTGCGTCCAGCGCGATGGCGTTGCCCTGGTCGACGCCGCTGCCGCCCAGATAGGTGGAGTAGACCAATCCGTTGCCTTCAGGATTTAGCTCGGTGATAAAAATATCGCCGCCGGGGCAAGTTTTGCCGCTGCCGCCGCCACACTGGGTTTGAAAAGCGCCTGGAGTGACGGGGAAGTTCGCCGAAAGTGTTTGGCCGACGATGTACGCGTCACCGGATGCATCTAAGGCGATGCCTTGTCCATAGTCATCGCCGGAGCCGCCAAGATAAGTCGAATAGACGAGGAATGAGCCGGTGGGATCGAACTTGCTCACGAAAGCGTCGTACGTACTGCTGGCGCAACCGCCGCTGCATGTAGTCTGGAAAGCTCCCGCAGTGACGGGAAAGTTAGTCGAGCCAGTGTAGCCGGTAAGATAGGCGGATCCGAAGGAGTCAACGGCGAGCGCAGTACCATAGTCGTTGTTGCTTCCACCTAGATAAGTCGAGTAGCTGAGAGTGGGATCGATTACCAGGTTGCGGGTGTGGTCATAGCTGCCCAGGGCAAAACTGATTTGGTTGTGGGCAAGGATCTGATATTCAGCGGCGACAAAATGTTTGCTTTCTCCTGCTGGTTCTTTCTGATAGGCGACGGGCTTGTGAAAGCGGACTTCTTGCTTGCCGACGCTCATTACGAGGTCGCCGGTTGCAGGGTCGATGCGGAGTCCGCGAGCGCCGCTGAAGTTCAGGCGAATGGGGCGGGAGTCGGCGCCGGGCGAGACCACAAAGTCGTATTCCACTTGGCCTTGGTTTCCGTAGTAGACCAAGTCAACTCCGGGGAAGATGGCGGCGTACCGAAGCCTGGCATAGGTAGGAACGTCCTTTACCCACTTAGATGGATCGCTGCCGCGGAAGTAATTATTTTTACCGGGAAGCGGGTCCAGACCTGTGATTGAAGCGCGGCTGTTCGGGCCCACCAATTGCACGCGGAGGACCGCGTCCGGAGGCTGGCTCGAGGTCGAAGGTGTCTGACCACTCTTGCCGATTGCGGCGTATTCTGACGAAACTTTGTTTGAACCTTGGCGCAGCGAAAAAACAGCCTCGGTGGGAGTAAGGAAAAGGGTATAGCCTGCGCCACGCGAGACGAACTTTACGGTGGCATTCGTTTGGCCGTGATTGGGCTCGAAGCTGAGGGAAAACTTGCCGTAATCGGGCAACTTCCTGAGCTGAAATGACGGCTTTGCAGCAGCCCGTGGGCCTGCGGAAC
>CAVQCP010000024.1:0-93891 GCA_963710965.1 uncultured Acidobacteriaceae bacterium
TAGGAACAACTCATCGTTCAGCTGCCTCTACCGCTACAATGAATCGAATGTCTTCCGCAAAACCATTTCGCCTTACCGAGTCGGTGAAAGCTGCGGGTTGAGCATCCAAGCTGAGTCCGGCGGCGCTGGACAAGGTGCTTGGGAAATTAGCCCGGCAACACGACCCGAACGTTCTGGTCGGCTTCGATCACGCCGACGACGCCGGAGTGTATCAAATCGCCCCTGACCTGGCCTTGGTGCAGACGGTCGATTTCTTTACTCCGGTCGTGGACGATCCTTACATCTTCGGCCAGATCGCTGCCACCAATGCCTTGAGCGACATTTATGCCATGGGCGGAAAGCCGCTTACTGCGCTGGCTCTGGTGTGTTTCCCCGACAAGGCAGATCTGGAAATTCTGGAGCGCATTCTCGCCGGCGGTCTTTCAAAAATGATCGAAGCCGGCTGCACCGTCATCGGCGGGCACAGCATTCGCGACGAGGAAACGAAATTCGGTTATTCCGTGACCGGCCTCATTGATCCGAAGAAAGTTCTGGCAAATTCGGGGGCGCAGCCCGGCGACGCACTCATCTTCACCAAAGCGCTGGGCACAGGTGTGATTTCCACCGCGATTAAGAAGGGCAAAGCAGAAGCCGCATGGATCGACGCGGCGATTGATTCAATGACTACATTGAACAAGAGCGCGGCAGCGGTTATCGAGAGTGGCGATTATAAAGTTCACTCGATGACTGACGTCACTGGTTTCGGCCTGATCGGCCACGCCAGAGAAATGGCCTTGGCCAGTGGTGTGTCCCTCCGCATCTCCTCGCAGCATATCGCCGCTCTTCCCGGAGCATTGGAATGTATCCGCGCAGGCTACATTCCCGGGGGCCTCAACAATAACCGCGATTTCGCCGAGTGCGTTGTGAGCTATGAGGGAACCGTGAGCGATGAACTCAAAGCTCTGCTCTTCGACCCGCAAACTGCCGGCGGATTGCTGATTTCGACTCCGGAGGATGAACGCCTCGTGAAAGCGCTCAACGATGCCGGAGTGAAAGCTGCGCAGATCGGGGAAGTCCTGCCGCTCACCAAGCCGCGTATCCTGATCGCACGATAAATCGTCTCTGTGCTTGATATCCTTTGCTCACCCGCTCGCGACTGTGATTGTGAACGTGCTCGAAGGTGGAGCGCAGTCGGCATATTGCAACAGTTGTCTTTTCTATTCGGTTCCGATCACGCCCGCGACGGATAGAAGATGGGAAAGGTTTACGATGTGAACCATGAGTCCCATAGCAGACAGGATTGTCGTTGCTTTCATTTTGGGTGGACTTGCCGGGTGGGTCGTTTGGGGGTGGCGCAGTTGGATTCGACGCCGTCCTGAACACCTGAGCGTTGGCATGAAGTGTTCACTTGCTGGATTCGTCTCAGCATCCGCTTCTGCCGCGCTCGAGATCGGTTCAGGAACATATGCGCAGTTCAGAAGCTTTTCCTTTGAAGACCCAACTCTTCTTCGCATCTACAGGTGGGGGCTCCTCCTCGCATTCTTGGGTTTCATCACCGCACTATTCGGAATCGGCAGGAAGACGCCACTTCGGTGGAAAGCACCAGCCCTTTCATTCGTTCTGTTGCTCCTATGGATCGGGCAGGTGATGGGTGAGTGATGTTTCCGCGCGCGCATCGGCAGCGTCACCGGAGCCCAAATGCCACTCATCAGCATCTACTACTCTAGTGCCTCACACAGGCCGATCTGTGAGATCGCGCTCTTCCCCCGTGATCCTCTGTGTCCCCAGTGTTTAGGCCTTTAATTTTTCGACGAGGACAGCGAATTTCGCGCCGGATCGGGGCGAAATAGTACGGGCTCACTTTCATAATTTCTGTTTTCTCGAAAGGAAATCATCATGCAAGTTCGCGAACTTGGACGCAGCGGCCTTCAGGTTTCAACCCTCGGCCTCGGCTGTATGGGCATGTCGGAGTTTTATAGCGGACGCGATGACGAGAAATCCATCGCGACCATTCACCGCGCTCTCGAACTCGGCATCAATTTTCTCGATACCGCCGACGTGTATGGGCCCTACACGAATGAAGAACTGGTGGGACGCGCGATTAAGGGCAAGCGCGATCAGATCGTGCTTGCGACCAAGTTTGGCATCGTTCGCGACCCCGCCAATCCTGACGCACGCGGTGTAAATGGCAAGCCTGACTATGTGCGCCGCTCCTGCGAAGCTAGCTTGCGCCGCCTAGGCATTGAAACGATCGATCTGTATTATCAGCATCGCGTCGACCCAGCGACACCCATTGAAGAAACGGTGGGAGCGATGGCGCAACTGGCGCAGGAAGGGAAGATCCGGCATATCGGACTCTCAGAGGCTTCGCCGCAAACGCTGCACCGGGCTGCGAAAGTTCATCCCATTACCGCGCTGCAGACGGAGTACTCACTCTGGAGCCGCGAGCCTGAGGACGAACTTCTCGCCACTTGCCGCGAACTGGGAACTGGTTTCGTCGCCTACAGCCCGCTGGGACGCGGCTTTCTCACCGGCCAATTCAAGCGCTTCGAGGATTTTCCCGCGGATGACTATCGCAGATTTTCTCCGCGCTTCCAGGGCGAGAGCTTCCGGAAGAATCTGGATCTCGTGCACGGAATCGAAGCCATCGCATGCGAGAAAGGATGCAAGCCGGCCCAGTTGGCTCTGGCTTGGGTGCTGGCCCAGGATGAAAATATCGTGCCGATCCCGGGCACCAAGCGCCGCAAATATCTCGAAGAAAATGTCGCGGCGCTCGAGGTGAAACTTAGCGCAGAGGATCTGCGCCACATCGACGAAATCTTCCCCACAGGCGCGGCTGCAGGCGGGCGTTACCCTGAGCACATGATGAATCTGGTAAACGGATAATTTAAATCGCAAAACTAAGGGCGGCCATTGTGGCCGCCCTGTTGCAATACTATCGACTTGTTTCCGCTACGCGCGCGCCGGACTTTCCCCGCCCTTTACAATTCCCCGTCCAGGCTCCGGCTTGAGCACCTGCTGCACACCGTCATCCGCTTTCGCAGGTGACTTCATCGGAGGCAGTTCTTTGCCTTCTACCAGCATCAGCACTTCGGAGGCGTCAAGCACTTCGCGTTCGAGCAAAGCTCCTGCAATTTTCTGCAGAGTCTCGCGGTTGCCCTCAAGAATGCCCTTGGCGGTCTCGTATCCGTAGTTGATCAGCTTGCGGACCTCGCCATCAATCTTGATGGCGGTGTCTTCGCTGTAATCGCGATGCTGGCTGATTTCGCGGCCCAGAAAGATTTGCTCTTCTTTCTTCCCGAAGGTCAGCGGACCAAGATCGCTCATGCCCCACTCGCAAACCATCTTGCGCGCCATCTCCGTGGCCCGCTCGATGTCGTTGCCTGCGCCGGTGCTCATCTGGTTGAGGAACAGCTCCTCAGCCAGACGCCCGCCCATCAGAATCGCGAGATCGGTTTTCAAATATTCGCGGGTATAGTTATGCCGGTCGTCGACGGGCAGCTGCATGGTTACACCCAGCGCCATTCCACGCGGAATGATCGTGACCTTGTGCACCGGATCGGAACCGGGAAGCTTCGCCGCCACCAACGCGTGTCCGGCTTCGTGAAACGCCGTCACTTTCTTTTCCTCGTCGGAAAGAATCAGTGACTTGCGCTCCACGCCCATCAGGACTTTATCCTTGGCGACTTCGAAGTCAAACATCAGCACAGCTTTGCGATTTTGCCGCGCCGCCGCCAGAGCCGCTTCGTTCACCATGTTGGCAAGGTCTGCCCCGGAAAATCCCGGGGTTCCGCGGGCCAGCACCGAGAGATCGACATCTTCAGCCAGAGGAATCTTGCGGGTATGCACGCGCAAAATTTCTTCGCGTCCGCGCACATCAGGACGGCTCACTACAACCCGCCGGTCAAATCGTCCCGGCCGCAGCAGTGCCGGATCGAGCACATCGGGCCGATTCGTTGCCGCCATCAGGATGACGCCTTCGTTCGATTCGAAGCCGTCCATCTCCACCAGCAACTGATTCAGAGTCTGCTCGCGCTCGTCGTGACCACCACCCAGTCCCGCGCCACGATGCCGTCCCACCGCGTCGATTTCGTCGATGAATATGATGCAAGGCGCATTTTTCTTGCCTTGCTCGAACAGGTCGCGCACCCGGCTGGCGCCTACGCCGACAAACATCTCTACGAAATCCGAACCCGAGATCGAAAAGAATGGAACGTTGGCTTCACCCGCAACCGCCCGAGCCAAAAGAGTCTTGCCGGTTCCCGGAGGCCCAACCAGCAACACCCCCTTAGGAATTCTGCCGCCCAGCTTCTGGAACTTCTGCGCCTCGCGCAGAAATTCGATAATCTCGCGCAGCTCTTCCTTAGCCTCTTCCACGCCGGCCACGTCTTTAAACGTGACTTTCTTCTGCTGCATCGAAAGCAGCCGCGCCCGGCTCTTGCCGAACGACAGAGCCTTATTTCCTCCGGTCTGCATCTGGCGGATCATGAAAAACCACAGTGCGCCCAAAAGAATCAGCGGAGCCCACGTTCCCAGCAACTGAAGTGGCCAGCTCCCGCCGTTGACGTCCTTGATATTTACCTGCACGCCCTTATCGGTAAGGGTTTTGTACATGTCGGGATAAACCGGCGGCGCCACAGTATGAAACGCCGAGCCATCCTTCATCTTGCCCTTGACCTGCTGGCCGTCCAGCGTAATGTCGTGCACGTTCCCCGAGTTGACGTTTGCCATGAACTGCGAGAAATTTTTCTCGGTATCCTTCTGTCCGCTGCGCCCCTGCTGGATCACGGTCCACAACAGCAATGCAGACAGACCAATCACTACCCAAAACACCACGGTTTTTACTGTCGAATTCACCACAAGCTCCTGAAGAACGCGGGGTCGGACCGCTGTGCGCGAAGCCCCGAGGCTCCTAACCCTCTAACTCTCACCCTCCAAATTAGATGCGGATTTCCAAATTTGGATAGGGAAAATCCCTTAGTAGACTATTCTACCTTTTCCTGCCAAAAAAGGCGCGGCTCACTTCGCATGACTTAAGTCATTGGTGCGACCGGCGTGGCCGCCAAGAAAGGCATGTTGCGATTGGTCTGCTCCGCCGCGCCCAGCCCGTAGCCCACCAGGAAGCTGTCATCGACCAGAAAGCCGAAATAATCCGGCTGCAGGGCCACGCGCCGGGCGGTTTGCCGGTCGAGCAAGGTCACCAGTTTTACCGAAGCCGCCCCACGGGCGCGCAGGTCGTTCATGAGAAACTCGCTGGTCACGCCGGAGTGCACCACGCCCTCCACCAGCAAGATATGTTGCCCACGGATATCGGGCTCATGGCTGAAAAAGATCTCTACGATTTCTCCCGCTTCCGTGCCCTGTTTTCGGTACTTCGGCTTCACAAACTGGCACACCACTGGAACCTCCAGGGCGCGCACCAAGTCGGCCATAAAAATGAATGCATTTTCCAGAACCGCCAGCGCCTGCACGGTTCGTCCCCGGTAGTCATCGGAGATCTGCCGCGCCAGTTCCTTCACTCGCTTCTGGATCTGCTCGGCCGGTATGACTTGGTAGAGCGAAGAGGCATCCGGCCGGGTCATAAAATGGTGAACCTCACGGCCTGATGCTGCGCATTTGAAAAGATTTTCAGCTTACCCCCTCCTCACGCCACGGAATTTCACGAATCAGTATCGCTTCCTCTCCGGCTTTGGCGCGTAGCGCCGCGGGAGCCGGAAAGCCGTGCATCCAGATGATCTCGCTTTTGTCTTTACTCATGATGGGACTCACGACGGGCCAGAGCCTGCGCCCCGGTTGCTCCACATGCCGTTCCTGTAACAGTTCCTTCACCTTTTTCGGTGACTTCGTATGCGCTGGCCAAAATCGGTCTCCCGCGCGCCAGTTGCGCACCGTCAATTCACGCGGCAACAGATCTGCACGGAGAAGTTGCTCGGGATTATACTCCGCGTCCCTCGATTCCCCAGTGACCCGCAATGCCTCGATAACAACCTCGAGCTCAGGGACAAAGACCCTGCCGGGCACGGCGAGAGAATATTCGTAGTCCGGAATCCGCTCCTGCCGCCGCAAGTCAGGGGTCACGAAGACCATGGCTTCCGGCTCGCGGACAATTTTCCAGCCCAGCGGAAGCGACAATTCTTTTCCGGCTGGGCCATCCTCGGCCGCGAAACGCAAGATCTCTTCGACGTGCTTGAATTCCAGCGGAATTCCAGCCTCTTCGCCGATCGCCTTCAGCACTCGTCTTTGCACAGCTTTCGGCTCGGTCAGCAGCCAGGGGCGGCTCACAGAAGCATTCATCACCGCCGGACCGGCCTGATTGAGGCGTTCGAGCAATTCGGAATCGGGCGACTCAACTTGCGACGGTAGAATCTGCACCAGGGATTGCGAACCGCCGAAGCCCGGAATCCCGCGCGTCCACTCTGGCTCGGACCACTGCACCACAGTCCCCAACCAGCCCGAAACTTCGTTCTGCCAGTAATCTTCCTCGTCGCGAGCGATCTCTGCCAGTTCGGAAAAATTCTCCGCGACCGCAGGATTGAACTCCCGTTCCAGAATAGGCAAGACCCGGCTACGCAATCGATTGCGGGTGAATTTCGATTCCGCATTTGACGAATCCTCCCGCCACGGCTGCTTCAGCTCGGTAAGATATTTCTCCAGTTCGCGGCGCCGGATTCCCAGCAGCGGACGCACGATTTCACCTTGAAAGTCTCCATCTTCATCCTCGACGAGGACGCGAGGATAAATACCTCCCAGTCCGCGTAGACCAGTTCCTCGAATCAGCCGCAGAAGCACGGTTTCGGCTTGATCGTCGAGCGTGTGGCCAGTGGCGATCTTATTTAAGATCGCGGTTTGCGGCTCGGCACCTGCCCTTTTCGTCTTGCTTTGATGGGGCACACTTTGAAGGGGCACGGCTTCAGCCGTGCCGTTAAGCTGCACGAGAGATGAGGGCTTTAGCCCCTGGGGAACGCTTGCATCCTCAGTTTCGCCTCCCAGCAGCCTGCGAAAAAATCCATACCGCAACTCCCGCGCCGCAGCCTCCAAACCGCAATGCTCCTCAGCCGCGACCTGCTGCACATAGCCGCTTGCGCAATAAAACTCCAGCCCATGCTCCCGCGCCAGTGCAGCGACGAATTCCTGATCCTTCTCCGACTCAGGTCCGCGCAGCTTGTGATTGAAATGAACGACACAGAGTACGATGCCGAGTTCCTGACGCAATTCAAGCAGCAGGCGAAGGAGCGCAACCGAATCGACACCGCCCGAGACCGCGATACCGATGCGATCGCCGGGGCGTAGCAATTCCTCGCGAAGGATGTGGGATAACACGAGTTCGGCTAGTTCGTGCACGGAAACATGGTACATTGGCCGCGCTTTCGAGTGGGCTCAGCCTTTAAGTGGGCAGTCGCCCTTTATGCGCATCACGTATGGGTCAACGTTTGTGTATTTCCTGTGCCTCGTCCCACTAAAATCTACGAGGAGTGAGGGCTTTCTCAGCTCTAATTTCAGGGTATTGACAGTCTCGACGCACCCGCTCAGCCTGAGTTGCATGGCCGCCGTAATCCAAGCGGATTCCAAAAAGACGATGGGATGCTGACCAAGAGCCTTGAACAGTTCGGGGAACGGGGAGCGTTCGACCTTCACCTTCGTGCCCTGGCCACGTCGCAGAATCTCCAGCGTGATCTCGTTCATATCTTGCGTTTCGCGAGCGGGATTTTCGTTCAGCAGCAGCCGTCGAGCGCGCTGCTCCGCGAACTGTTCCGCAGAGGTTCCACTTGTACCAACCTCCATGTCTGGGGAAAAGCCCTCTTCCTCTATCGCAAGCTTTAGCTCCCACCTAGCTTTGGGCCCCTCTGTGGAATTTGTGCTCTCCATGAGCTTGCATATCGCTACGTTGTGCTGGTAGGCAACAACTACCGGACTGGCGCCGGGCCTGACGCTACTCAGAGCGGGGCCGTCCGTCGGGTCGTCCGGTTCCAGCAGCAAAGAGACCGTAGATCCCCAGGTCGACCGGACAACGGGGACGAAGACGCCAGTCTTCCCCGAGATCACGACGGCCCTCGGGGAGCTCGTGACGGTAATTGCGGCCGACGGCGCAAGGACAGCAGCCCCCTTTACTCCAACCTTTTCAAGGAATGTACTGCAGATTCCGTGCGCGCCTTCCGTAGAAAAGCGTAGATAACTTATCGTATCCAGCAGCCCAGGCACCTTCGTCCCGTCGAAATCGACCGGCAATATGTATTCTCGCCCTTTCTCCTGCAGGGCCCGGGCCTGCGCACTCTTTCTTTCGAGAGTGGTCCAGACCTTTTCCACATACTCCCTCGAAGCGATGATGATGCAGAATTCGGCCTTGTTTTGATAGACCTCCGTCAAATGCTCATAAAGATCTTTTCCCCAAAGAGCGGCTTTTTCATACCCGTCGTAGAACACGGGACCGCCTCCGCCTTGTCGAATGCAGTTGGCAATCGTTTCCGCCACAGCGCGCTGTTCACCCGCGTAGGAAATGGCGACTTTGTATTGGTAAGTATTCACAGGTCGCGCAACAATGCGTCGTTACAAGCCCGGGCTCTTCTCCTTGATCAGCTTGCGAATCTTCTCCACAAACTCCGCCGCGCCCATGTCCTCAGTCTTTTCTTTCCCCCGCGTCCGGACGTTCACCTTGCCGGCCTCGGCCTCTTTGTCTCCGACCACCAGCAGGAACGGCACCTTCTGCATGGCATGCTCGCGAATCTTGGCATTCATCTTTTCGTTGCGCGCATCCACTTCCACGCGCACGCCAATGGCCTTGAGCTGGTCCGCAACCTTGTTTGCGTACTCGGCATGGCGCTCGCTGATGGGAATCATCGCCACCTGCACCGGCGATAGCCACACGGGAAACGCGCCCGCATAATGCTCAATCAGCACTCCGAAGAAGCGCTCAATGGAACCATACAAGGCGCGATGCACCATCACCGGCTGCTGGCGCGATCCATCTTCCGCCACATATTCCAAGCCAAACCGTTGCGGCAGATTAAAGTCGACCTGCACGGTCGAGAGCTGCCACAATCTTCCGAGGGCGTCCACCAGCTTAACGTCGATCTTCGGCCCGTAAAATGCCGCCTCGCCCGGGATCGTCTTGTATTCGATATTCCGCCGCTTCAACACATTCTCCAGCGACCGCGTGGCGTTCACCCATTGCTCTTCGCTGCCCACGAAATTCTTGCGGTCCTCCGGATTCCACGTAGAGAGCTCGGTCTGAAACTTTTCAAAACCATAATCCCGCAGCACATCGAGAGCAAAGTCGAGACAGCCGCCAACCTCATCTTCAGTCTGCTCCGGCGCGCAGAAGATGTGCGAATCGTCCTGCGTGAAGCCGCGCACGCGCAACAGTCCGTGCATCACGCCAGAACGCTCGTAACGGTAAACCGTGCCCAACTCGCCCAACCGCACCGGCAGATCGCGATACGACTTCAGCGAGTCTTTGTAAATCAGAATGTGCCCCGGACAATTCATCGGCTTCAGCCGATATTCGGCGTCGTCCAGTTCCATCGCGTCGAACATGTTTTGCGAGTAATAGCCCTCGTGTCCCGAGGTAAAAAACAACTGCCGGCGCGCCACATGGGGCGTGTAGACCAGCGAGTAGCCGCGCTTCAAATACTGCTCGCGCATCCAGTCTTCCATCTCTTTGCGGATGATTCCGCCCTTGGGATGCCAGAAAATCAGCCCCGGCCCAGCCAGTTCCTGAATCGAAAATAAATCAAGCTGCTGCCCCAGCACCCGATGATCGCGCTTTTTCGCCTCTTCGAGCTGATGCAGATGCTCGTCGAGATCTTTCTTGGAGAAGAATGAAGTCCCATAAATCCGCTGCAGCTGCGGATTCTTCTCATCGCCCAGCCAATACGCGCCGGCGATGTTAAACAGCTTGAATGCCTTGATTTTCCCAGTCGACGGAATGTGCGGCCCACGGCAGAAATCGGTGAATTTGCCGGTGCGGTAAATCGAAATTTTTTCATCGGGCTTGGTGAACTGCTCGATGAAATGGCACTTCATGAAGTCGCCTTCTTTTTTGAATTCCGCCAGCCCCCGGTCGCGAGGCAGAAACTCGCGCGCGTAGGGCAAATTCTGCTGCACCAGCTCCTGCATCTTCTTCTCGATCTTTTCCAGGTCTTCGGGAGTGAACGCGGTCGGCCGGTAAAAATCGTAAAAAAATCCGCTCTCGGTCGCCGGGCCGTGGCCCAGCTTGGTCTCCGGAAAAAGCTCCAGTACTGCCGCCGCCAACAGGTGCGCCGACGAATGCCGGTACACCTCGAGCGACTCGGGATCTTTATCGTTCAAGAGGCGAAGATCGGTATCTTTTTCTAGGGGACGAGTCAGGTCGATCAGATCGCCGTTGGTTTTGGCCACCAAAGCCGAATCCGCCAATCGCGGACTGATGGACTTCGCAATCTCCAACGCCGTCGTGCCCTTAGGAACATCTTTCACGCTTCCATCTGGAAGCTTCACATGAATGCTGTCTGCCATAGAGTTGGGACCTGCAGGGGTAATGAATACTCCAGTTTATGGGAGGGATTCCGGAGGGTCAAACCCTTGCTTGGAGTGCCAGATTGAAACTGCGCGAAGTTCGGGAATGACAAGAAAGAATCCAGTGTTTAAAACTACACACACAGCCCCCGCTCGTGATACTTATTCACCTATGATCGCTTCGGCACGCATCGGTCTGCCGCGGGTTTCTGCTGAATTGGGTGGGGCAAAATACAGGCTCTATTTGGTCGATTGCATCGATTGGATGGACTCGCGCGCCGCAAAGTCTGTTCACTCAATTGTAACCGACCCCCCTTACGGGCTAAAGGAATTCACCTCCATCGAAAAAGCCAAGCTGCGCAAGGGTAAGGGTGGAGTCTGGCGCATCCCTCCGTCGTTCGACGGTTGCACGCGGAGCCCAGTCCCTCGCTTTACTGTTCTGTCGCACGACGAACACGACGAGCTGAGGCAATTTTTCGTGAAGTTCGCCCAACGTGCCTTTCGCGTCTTAGTTCCCGGCGGTCACCTGATGATTGCTACCAACCCCCTGCTGTCACACCTGGTTTATCTGCCCTTAATGCAGGGCGGCTTCGAAAAGAGAGGCGAGATAATTCGCCTCGTTCAGACGCTTCGGGGTGGTGACCGCCCAAAAAACGCACACGAAGAATTTTCTGAAGTGACAGTCATGCCCCGTTCGTCCTGGGAGCCTTGGGGACTGTTCCGAAGGCCCTGTGAAGGTCGGGTTCAAGACAACCTGCGGAAATGGAAAACTGGCGGCCTTCGCCGCATTTCTGCAGATGCCCCGTTCTCGGACGTAATTCTCTCCTCTCCCACCCGGCGCGAGGAACGCACTCTATCCCCTCATCCTTCTTTGAAGCCACAGTCGTTCATGCGCCAAATCGTTCGAGCTTCGTTGCCGCTCGGCAAGGGAATCGTTCTCGATCCTTTCATGGGCGGTGGATCAACCATCGCCGCTGCGGCTGCCGTTGGATACGAAAGCATCGGCCTTGAATACGATCCAGCTTTCTTCGAGATGGCGTCGGAGGGCATTGCAAAGCTCGCGGCTTTCAGTGGAAACGGCAAGAACAATATCAGTTCGGGAGCCTCTTCCGGCCCTGACCGTCAACAAAGGCTTGCTTTACTCGGCGAATCGTGAGAACTTGCTCGCGCAATGGCTTTCGACGCAGAAGGATTCAACCGCTCGGTCGCATTACCGCCCGAACTTAAGATCAGCCACATTCGTGAAGCTATCGAACACGTTGAAGACCGCGCAACCGAACTCATAGATATTTACTTCGAACAGGCTAACGTGTTCAGCGCTATTGTCGGCATTATGGGCGTTCAAGCGCTCCATGCGTTGAGCCCTTACAAGAAACATAAACACCCCGACGTGGCCCAGCAGCGCTTCCCGGATCTTTCCCTCCGGGGAAGACTCAATCCACCTCCAGAACAGGCATTAGAATCGAAAGCATCGAGCCGGACATGGGCTTTGCAATCCCACTACAACCACGGCGGCTGGTACATTGTTTGGCGCTATGCTATAGACCAGACTCGGCGTATGAAGCCGGGCAAAATGGTCGCCATCTGGAGAGTCGACATCCCGTTTCTCGACAGCGATGATTGGAAATACGAAGGAAGCACGGCCGCCGAGGGACGTGGCGGCCGCACGCATACCTTCGGGGTAAAGAACCCAGCGAAGCGATTCAAGGATTCAATCGTCTATCAAAGCCCGAGGGTCGCCATACGTCAAGGCGGTCCCGTGCTGAGCCAGAGCGACGACTGACACTCGAACTTGCCTTTAAATCGCCACATCCTTCACGTGCGTCGCGATGTACCAGGTATTCCCGAAGGCATCCGTCACCGCCGAGTTGCGGTCGCCGTAGGGCTGATCGGTCGGCTCGTGCAGCGCCTTCGCCCCTGCCGCCAACGCGCGCCGGTACAGCGCATCGCAATCCGGCACATACAAGTAGAACATCGCCGGCATGGGCTCATATTTGCCTTGCGCTTCGCCCATCTCGATCACGGAATCACCGATGCCAACCACGGCATGATGCACTACGCCATCGGGCGAGGCATACTTCGCAATCTCCTGCGCCCCGAAGGCCCGCTTCAAGAAGCCGATAAACGGCTCCGCCCGCAGCGGATGCAAATACGGATTCACGTTGTGCAACCCCTGAGGAACATAACTCTCACCCTTGGCCGTGGCGATATACCAGAAATTCCCCGCCTGATCCTTCACGGCGCCTGACCGTTCGCCGTACTCCTGGTCGCGTGGTCCATCGATCAAAATTGCGCCCGCCGCCACGGCTTTCTGACAGACCGCGTCGGCATCCTGCACATAAACATGCAGCGCCTGCGGATGCAGAGTCGAGGCCTGTTTGTGCCCTGGAGTGCCTCCGCCCATCATCAACACTGAGTCTCCGATTTGAGTTTCGCCGTGCACGCCGCCTGTGGGCATGATGATCCGTTCCAGTTCCTCGGCCCCAAACGCCGCCTTGGCAAAGTCGAGCAGCGCCAAGCCATCTTCGGCGACCAGATACGGGGTCACCATGCGGAAGCCTCGGGGAACAGGGTTCACACCGGCACTCTTTTTCGCCATCTGCCCGCCCTCCGGCCCGGTTGTCATCCCCTCCATGCGCCGGTGCATCTCTTCCGCTGACATCTCCTCTTTGAGCATGCTGACTGCCCACGTGTAACCGAAAGGATCTGTCAGAGTGGCATCGCGGCGGCCATAAAACTGATCGGCCGGCGGACGGACGATTGTCATACCAGCTTTTTCCGCTTGCTCGGCGAACGAATCCACATCAGGAACGTCGAGCGAAAGCCAAACCGGCGACTGTCCGACGGTCTCTGCACTGAAGCGGCCGCCCTCGGGCCATTCCTCGGTGAGCATAATAATGGAGTTGCCAATTTGGATTTCAGCATGCGGAATGCCGGTGGGCGTTTCGAAGCGAAAGTTTTCTTTTGCGCCGAGGGATTTCTTGTAGAACTCGATGGCCTTGGCAGCGTCTTTGAAGGTCAATCGCGGCGCAGCCGTGGGACGAGCCGCAGGCACGGGCGCGGGCGTAGACGTTTTGGATACAGTAAGCGTAGCCATTTTCTTTTCCCCTTTTAATTGTGATTTCAATCGTGCCTTGAAACTTGCGCTCGGTAGATTGCGCAATTCTGCCGCCACACGCATCAACGGCTCGATGCTCTTATCCACCTTCGGAGGCTTGCCGTCAGCTTGCGCCAGCATCGCCTCGACAGCTTTATTAAGCTGTTCGATCTTTTTCAAATCACCTTGCCCCGGATGCAGAGAGCGCTTAGGCATCGGCACCCTCCATGCGCGTTCGCAGCGTGCTCAGTGCGCGGAATTGCAATTGCTTCACCGCGCCTTCGGTCTTGCGAATCTCCCGCGCCACTTCCTTAATGCTTTTCTGCTCGACGAAGCGGAGCACGACGACTCGCTGCTGTTCGGCCGGAAGCGTTTCGACCAGGCGGAACAAAATTGCTTTGCGCTCCACTTCTTCCAATTCGGTATTGCGCGCCTGAGCCAACTCGATCTGTTCCGGATCGTCCACCAAATGTTCCCGGCTGGATTTTTGCCAGCGGTCCGAAATCAGGTTCGCCGCGATCCGGAACAGCCACGCCGCAAACGGAATCCCGCGCCACTCAAAACGCTGCAGGTTAGCCAGTGCGTGATGAAATACCTCGGAGGTCAGATCTTCGCTTTCCGCCCGATCTCCCACCCGCCGCACCACGTACGCGTACACCCGCTCGAAATTGATCTCATAAAGCTCGGCGAAGCGCGCAGGATCTTTCTGCGCCGCCTCGACCAGAAGCCGCTCGTCCGCTTCTTTGCTCAGGACCTTCAACCAATTCTCCGCGCGGAGTAGTCTTACACAGGGATAACAAGCTGGAAACGAAAAAAGTTACGCAGGAAAGTCTTACTCGGCGAATTTGTTAGAATTCAGCGTATGCCGACGGCGTTGCGGTCCGGCCCGTATCGTTTCTACTTTTACAGTCATGAACCGAACGAACCACGCCACATTCACGTCGACCGGGACGAATCCTCGGCAAAGTTCTGGCTGGACCCCGTCCAACTGGCCGCGAACTTTGGATTTCGCGCCCACGAACTGCGCGAGATGCAATCTCTGGTAGTGAGCCACAGGGCCGCAGTTTCTGGAGGCTTGGGATGAGTTTTTCGGTAACAGCGGCAGATGAGCGAGTGCTGGACGTCGCAGTCAACGACGATGCCCTCAGCGTCTCCCTGCGTGACGGTCGTGTAATCTCCGTGCCCCTCGTCTGGTACCCGCGCCTGCTCAATGCCACGCCCACCCAGCGCAAGAACTGGAAGATTGCGGGCGGAGGCTACGGCATCCACTGGCCCGATATCGACGAAGACCTGAGCACTGAAGGATTACTCCGCGGCGCACCCGCGCCAAGAGCGCAGACCTCGACAAAATAGATTCGCGGGCGGAACATGAAATATGGAAGAATGGAAGGAACAAGAACGTAGCCGATTTTACTTATCTCCCAGAACTTTTCGCTCGACTGAGGTTAAGGTTCGTTCGCTGAATCCCAAAAGAATCGGCACGGCCAGCAATGCTAGCTGCCTTACAATTGTGCACTGCCCGGGGTCCTGCGACGTGCAGACACCTACCACATCCGCGAAAGCAAGGTTTTGAACGGAGACCATCAGCACTGCGAACAATGCACACCCAACAAGGCTAGCGACAGTGCCAGTTACGACCCGGCTCAGGATTCGTCGACCATAGGCATCCAGTTCACCTGAAAGGCTGACATCAAACAACGGCAGCTTCAGCATAACGCTGACGCAGCTACCAGCCGCCCCGCCGCATAGGAGAATGCCCAAGAAGACTAGCGGAAGCGCAACCAGCCGAAAGCGAAGGCCTACAACCGCGGCCGCTATCAACAAACAAGTCGCCATCGAAAGCCAATTGGTATATCCCCCCATCGTGTCCTCGTAGCTGCTCGTGTAGTCCCGCCAAGAGTTTTCCTCCATGAAGATCATCTTCAGTGCGCTACGGGCAGCTTGGACATTGGAATCAGTCAGCCTCGAACCGAGCGAGCTCCGCATCCACTCGACACTACTCTTCGGAACTGCCCATTCTTCCATCAAATTGATTGAGATGTTTCCTTCATGTTCGATTTCCGCAGTCGGGCAGACGTAGGCTCGGAATGTTCCCCATTCCTCCGCTTCGTCGTCCAGATCATCGAATTCGTCAACATTTATTGCGCCCATGGCTTTCTTCTCAAGCGCAGACAAACGTGCTGCCGCCTCATTGGCGGTCTCGGTGGAGTTTGGTGCTTTGGCGACTTGAGCGCGTTGCACCATCGCCTCTAGCCGCCAACGTTCATCTTGGATGTTTGAGAGCGTTCCCTGCCGTCGCTCTTCCAATTTTTTATGTTTGCTCTTAAACATTTCGTTAGCGGTTTTTGTCATCCTTACTAATGAATGGCAGATGCCGCCACTAACAGACTGATCTAAGATGTAGCGGGCTTCCTTGTCAGAGTGAAGTTCTGCACAAGCTTCCTGATGCCCCAAGTGATTCCGACCAGCAAAATCAAGCCCCCCGCTCCCAACTCTAGGCCCTTGCGTTGTGCTGCGATCTGCGCTTGAATAGCAGCCGTGGAGTCGGCTTGCATCTGATCTTGCAAAGTTTTGATCTGCTCCTCCAATTCAGTTATCTGCCCTTGTTGGTCACTGGTGAGCCTTGTAAGATCGTCGATCTGCTGTTGCAGCGGTGCCGTCGCCTGTTCCGACGCCAGTTCCTTCTGACGGTCGACGTACAGTTGGATTTGCTCGCGTGTTCGCTGAGCCAGGGCCTGATTGTAGTTTCTCCACAGATCGGCACACGAACCGTTTCGCAGAATTGGCGTGCAAGTGGGCCTCGGCGGAACCTGAGTGAGTTGAGCGGCTGCCAGCGGCGCGGCGAACAGCAGCAATAAGGCAAATTTATTCATAAAACCTGCCAAAATCGTAGCGATTTCTCCGATGGTAGAAGGATAGCCTTAGGGCATGATAGTAGCTGCGTTGGTTCGCGATTCTTTTTCGGGGCTGGCTCACCGGCTTCCGGATCTTGGACAAGCAATACCTCCCATAAATATGGTAATGTGGGCCGATGAAGACGACCCTCGAGATCCCGGATTTTGTCTTCCGCCGGGCAAAGTCGGTGGCTGCCGAGCGCGGGATTCCTTTGCGCCAGTTTGTGACCGAGGCTGTCCAGGAGAAGCTGAGACTCGCACCGCAGGAAAAACCCTGGACGAAACATCTCGGCAAACTCAAACACCTTCGCAAGAACAACGACCGTAAGCAAATCGAGGGGCGGGTAGAAGAGGCCTTCGAGCAGATCGATCGCGAACTCTGGCGCTGATCCCAGCCTGACTAAACTCGCTGACCAACCATGATTGTCGACACCAACGCCTTGTCCGCCGCGGCCGATGACGATCCCGCCGTCATCGCCATTCTCGCCCGCGCCAGCCAGATGGCGATTCCCGTAATCGTGCTCGGCGAATATCGCTACGGAATCGCCCAATCGCGCCACCGCACCGCCTACGAAAACTGGCTGGCCTCGCTTCTTCGTGACTGCGCCGTGCTCGACATTAACGAGCCTACGACGCAGCAGTACGCCGAGATCGTTATCGAGCTAAGGCATCTCGAGCTAAGGCGCAAGGGCAAGCCCATTTCCACCAACGACCTCTGGATCGCGGCGCTCTGCCGCCAGCACGCCCCTCCCCTGTTGAGCCGTGATCGCCACTTCGATCACGTGACGGGACTGAAACGGATTGGGTGGTGATCTGGGAAACCCTTCTTAATCTGGATTTCGTTCACGAACGAAGATCTAGGTCGAGGGTGAAGCTGGCGCGTAGTACAAATCCTCAACCGCCTTCTGCACCTTCGCCGACAACGCCTCCAGATCCCGCATGGTCAGCCCCGCGGTCGAGATCGGCTCACCCACGCGCATCTCCAGCGGACGGCACTTGATGTGGTAAGTATCCATCGGCAGCAGCTCGTAAGTTCCGACCAGGGCGATCGGCACAATGTCCACTTGCGCTTTCAGCGCGAGAAAAAACGCTCCCGGCAGAAACGGCTTGATATAGCCATCCCGCGTGCGGCCGCCCTCAGGATAAATCACCAACGGCATCCCGCCTTTCAGGCTCTTCACCGCCGAACGAATCGAAGCAATCGAATTGGTGGGCTTCTGCTGGTCGATGCAGACTTGCCCCGATCGCTTCAACTGCCAGCCCACCACCGGATACACCAGCAGTTCCTTCTTGAAGACGATGCGGAACTGGAAGGGAAGATGGACATAGAGGACTGGAATATCCATGGCCGACGCGTGATTGACGGCGTATACGTGCGGCTTGGTCGTATCGATCTTGTCGAGGCCCGTCACCTTCACCGGCGACAGAATCGTTTTCATGATCAGCCACGACCAGGTCCGCGAAAACCAGTGCAAACGGCGTCCACTGCGATCGAACAGTCCGCCGGGAAGCGCCGCCAGCCCCAGCACCAGCGTGTAAAACCAGATCAGCGGATCGAGAATAAAATACGAGCGCAGCCGGCTCGCCCAGCCGTAATGTTCCCCGGTGATCGCATGCGGACTGCTGCGCGGCGCAGCCACCGGCGCCGTCTCCATCTTGCTTTCCACTTCCACCGGTGAATTCACTTCCTGCACGCTTCTATTCTAGGGGAAAATGGCATGTGGATGCCGCTTTAGACTTCCGTCCCCATGGTTCGCATCACTTCGCCCACAAGATAAATCGATCCCGTAATTACCAGAACCGCAGTGGCGCCCGCCAGTTCCCGCGCCCGCTCGATGGCCTTTTGTACATCATCCACCGTCTCGACTTCAACGGCCGTTCGGGCCGCCGCCACACCGATCTCTTCCGCCGACGCTGCCCGCGGATTCTCCGGCCGGGTCGCGATCACTCGCTCGGCCAGCGGAAACAAAATCTCGGTCATCTCTGAGATTGCTTTATCCCGCATCGCCGCGAAAAGAAAAATCAGCGGACGGTCTTCATAGCGCTCTGAAAGGGCGGAACGTAACGCCCAAGCACCCGCCGGATTATGCGCCACATCGATCACAATCTCTGGCCAGCCAGAGCGCGCGGGAATTATTTGAAACCGTCCCGGCCACTGCGTCTCGCGAATACCGCGCTCGATGCTCCTCGCCGTGATGCCGCCAAAGCCTTGCTCCTTCAACTCCACCGCCGCCGCAATCGCCAGCGCAATATTGCACAACTGATGCCGCCCCACCAGCGGAGATTCCACCAGAATCTCTTCGCCCAAAACTGACAGCGGATAGCGGTAGACAAAAGCGTTTCCACCCGGCTCGCGACTCGTAGCTCGCAACTCGCTACTCGGCACCAGGTACTGGCCACTCCCCGGCGATACTGGCGGCACATACGGAACCGCATTCACCGCCCGTGCGCCGAGATCGAGGATGGTGTTTCCGATCACGTCGTTAGCCTCAGGCTGCTGCGGCAGCGCCACTGCTACGCCGCCCCGACGAATGATCCCAACCTTTTCCCGCGCAATTTCGCCAATCGTGTTCCCAAGATATTTCTGATGATCGAGCGCGATATCGGTGATCACGCTCACCCGCGGATCGACCACGTTGGTGGCGTCGAGCCGCCCGCCCATGCCAACCTCCAGCACCGCGATGTCGACACGCTCACGCGCAAAGTGCTCGAAACCGATGGCGGTCATCATCTCGAAAAAACTTGGATGCCAGGGCAACTCGCCCCGCTCGACCAACTCTTCCGCAAGCCGGTCGACTGCGCCGTGCAGCGACGCAAAATCGTCGTCGCTGATTTCTTCGCCATTGACTCGGATTCGTTCATTGATTCGCACCAGATGCGGCGAAGTGTACAGTCCGGTTTTCAATCCCGAGGCCCGCAGGATCGAAGCCAGCGTAGCCGCCGTCGATCCCTTGCCATTCGTCCCGGCGATCAGCACGCTGGGGAACCGCCGCTCCGGATGATTCATCGCTTGCAGCAGCACCCGCATGTGAACCAGATCGAATTTGTGGGCAGGCGTCTGGGCCAGTTCGTGCCCGAGCGCGAACATGCGGGCGATTGCGATTTGGTAAGACATAACGGAGCTCTGAGCTGTCAGACTGATCACGCGAGCTGAAACGCTTCTGTTATACCGCGCTTCCTTCATCCCGAGGTTCTGTCATCCCGAGCGCAGCGACGGATCTTGGTTCTTGGCAGCAACTGTCCGGCTGGCTCGCGCTGGGCAGAAACCAGGATCGCTCGCTTTGCTCGAGGACTCACTGAATGGAGGTAGAGCGAAGAACTACAGCTAGGCAGCTGCCCCTCCCATGAAATCGAGCGCCCGCGCAATATAGGGCTTAAGCTCTTTCCGGTGCACCACGGCATCGAGCATGCCGTGCTCCAGAAGGAATTCGCTGCGTTGAAATCCCGCCGGCAGCTTTTGCCGGATCGTCTGCTCGATCACCCGCGGGCCGGCAAAACCAATCAGCGCCCCCGGTTCCGCCACGTTCAAATCGCCGAGCATGGCGAATGAGGCGGTCACGCCGCCGGTGGTCGGATCGGTCAGAACAGAAATGTACGGCACCTTCAACCTGTCGAGGCGCGCCAGCGCCGCGGAAATCTTGGCCAACTGCATCAGGCTGACCACGCCTTCCATCATGCGCGCCCCGCCGGAAGCAGAAACAATAATCAGCGGAGTTCTCGAATCCGCCGCGCGCTCGATCGCCCGCGTGATCATCTCGCCGACGACGGCGCCCATGCTGCCGCCAATAAACGCATACTCCATCACGCTGGCGATCACTGGACGTCCCAGCAACTTTCCCTTCGCGTTGATCACCGCATCTTTCAGCCCCGTATCGTGCTGCGCCTGCCGCAGCCGCGTCGAGTAGGCCTTCAAATCTACAAATTTAAGGGGATCGGTTGACGACAAGTTCCCGTCGAAGCTTTCGTATTGATTCTCATCCATCAGCAGGGCCAGCCGGGCGCGGGCATCGATGCGAAAATGCTTTTGGCACTTCGGACACACATTGAGATTCTCTTCCAGATCTTTCTTCCAAATGATCTGCCGGCAGTTCTCACACTTCACCCACAAACCTTCCGTGCGAACCGTCTTCTTGCCCGAATTGTCGACTTCCCCGGATTCCCGCTTGAACCAAGCCATAAGAATTTAGCGATTGAGTGATTGCGTGATTTCGCGATTGAAAAGCCTGAACCTCGGCGTTTTACAATCGCCCGATTACTAAATCACCCGATCAGTACTCGATCCCCCTCTGCGCCATCACGCCCTTCTCATACGCGTGCTTAACTTGCCGCATTTCCGTTACGGTGTCGGCGGCCTCGACGATTGTGGGGTGCGCATTCCTCCCCGTCAAGATGACGTGCACCATTTCCGGCTTGTTCTTCAGGCTCTCCACCACTTTCGCTGGATCGAGCATTCCGTAGCTGATCGCATAATTGATCTCATCTAGTACGATCAAATCCCACTCGCCCGACTGGATCGCCTTTTCACCCTCTACCCACGCCTCTTCCACCATCTTAATATCTTCCGGATCAGGCTTCTCGCCTCCAACTTTCACAAATCCGCGTCCCATCTGCTTCATGACGAACTTATCACCGAAAGCCTTCACCGCGTCCAGTTCCCCGTAATGCCACGAGCCCTTGAGAAATTGAAGCATGAGCACCCGCATGCCCTGGCCGACCGCGCGCAGGGCCGTGCCCATGGCAGCCGTCGTCTTCCCTTTGCCGGGTCCAGTGTTCACGATGATAAGACCCCGGCGTACGTCACTCATGGCGGCGGAAGGTTTGATTCTACTATGAAGACAGTGAATGAGGTCTTAACGTATTAGGTCTTAGTCCTAAGACCCGATACCTCCAACTTAAGACCGTTCTTCCCGTGACAACCTGGCCCTCGCCGCAGGTTACGATGCGTTTGCGAAAGCAGCGAACTTGCTACGGAACTTGCGCATCCAAATTTGCGTATTCCCCGGCAAGCAGTGGAAACAGATCTCTCCCTGGACTGCGGAGGTCTCGTCGTGATCAAGAATTGTTTGGTATTTTTGCTCTGTGCGCTCGTCGCCTTGCCCGCTTTTTCCGCGCAGCACATTGCCCTTCATCCCAGAAGCGGTTTCGATACCAGCGAACAGGAAATCATTCGCCAAATCGTCGACATGGAGAAGCAGTCCAAGGAGGCCAGCCTCAAACGCGACGCCGACTTTTCCGTCCGCACCCTGGCCGATGACTATGTCGCCATCACGCCGCTTGGCCAGGTCACCACCAAACAGGAGACGATCTCGGCTCGCCGCAGCGGCCAACTCCGCTACGAGTCGATGAACATCACGGATATGGTGGTCCGTCTCTACGGCGACACCGCCGTGGTCACTGCCCGCGCCGACGTAAAAGGCCACCAACTCGGCGAGGATTTCTCCGGACCGTATCGCTACACTCGCGTCTGGGTGCGCCGCAACGGACAATGGCAGGCGGTCAGCTACCAGGCCACCGTCACGCAGTAGGCACCAGCAGGTAGTTCGTAGCACCTCGCGGGCGGAGGCGATTCATCCTACCGTCGTGCCTTTTGCGACGTTGGGGTCGGATTCCAATGCCGCCTATCCTTTAGCGTTCAAGCTGTTGAAACCGCGTTTCGTAATGCAGTCGGTACTCAATGGCCCGAATGATAAGGATGCCCCTTCAGAATCGTAAACGCCCGATAGATCTGCTCCAGCAGCACAACCCGCGCCAATTCGTGCGCCAGCGTAATCTTCCCGAGCGAGATTGTATGCTGCGCCTCAGCTTGCGCCGTTTCACTGAATCCATCGGCTGGCCCAACTGCATAAACCAGCGGTAGCGGGTTGCGGTCCTGGTAATCCTGTAAGAATTTGGCGAACTCTTCCGATGAGAACTGCTTTCCGCGAGAATCCATCAGTAAAAGGGTCGATTTTCCTACCCTCGCTCTGCTCTTTCCCGCCCCTGCTCGCCCGCACAGTTGCAGAAGCGCAGCCTCATCCTTCAACGCCAACCCTTCCACTTCCACATATCGCCCAATCCGCTTTAGATACTCATCCGTGAGCGACTGGATCGCCACCTCTTTCGTCCTTCCGATCCAGGCAATCGTAATCTTCACGGCAGTTCCAGATCCTTCGCGAAAAACACTCAGGATGACGGGCATGACGCCAGTGGGCTCACGCCCGCTAAACGGCGTCACTTTACTTTCTTCCGGAGGCAAGCACTACCGTCGCTCCGAACTCGATGTTTTCGTCCACCACGTAATGCCCGATCGCCGCATGCACTTCAGAATGAATCTGCGGCCATTGCGCCGGCGGCACACGATCGAGCATGGGACGGAACGGAACCGACACCGCCTGCGTCTGCTCCCAAACCTCCTCCGGCGTTCCGGGCCACGTCCACGCCACCGTCTTCGTTTCTTCCTGTACGTCGTTGAAACCAGCGCCATGCAGAGCTTCCGAAAGACTTCCCGGAGCCGCAAAGCGAAACGGATTGGGACCTCCCGGCTGCAACAACGGGCCGCCGGCGTGACGGTGCACCACTCCCATCTGGGTTTGCCAATAGGGCTGTTCGAATGGACCCCAAGCCAAGAAACACGCGCGAGCGTCCTCGCGTAAGACCCGGCGTAGTTCTTGCAAGGCCAAATCAATATCGCGGAAGAACATCACCCCGAAGCGCGAGGTCGCCAAATCGAAGCTGCTAGCGTCGAAAGGAAGCGCATGCGCATCGGCAACCTGCGTGACGAAGTTTTCGAGACCACGCTCCCGCGCTCGTCCCCTGGCAATGGCCAGCAGATCGTCGCTTAGATCCAGTGCGGTGACTTTCCCTTCCGCCCCCACACGCTCTGCGAGGCTGATGGCAGGCTCGCCCGTACCGCTGGCCAAATCCAATACACGCATGCCCGGGTGCGGAGCCGCATATTCCACCAGCGCCTCGGTTACCGCCTTCCCCATCGCCGCTGATTTCACCTTCCATTTGTCGGAGGCGACCAGCCGATAAGAATTTCCCCACGACGGTTCTGCCGCGGTCCGGCCTTCTTGAGAAGAATGTGTCATGCGCAACGATACCGAATGACGCGCCTAGACCGCTTTCCGCCGGGGCGCAGCCGTGCGCTTGCGCGGGGCAGCCTTGGTTTTCGTCGTAGCTTTCGCACGCGTCTTTGTCTTTGTCTTTACCGTCAGCTCCGATGGTTCCAGCCGCCGCGCTGTCTTCCACAGGCGCTCGAGATCGTAGAACTTTCGCGCCTTCTCGGAAAACACGTGGACCACGAAATCGGTATAGTCGACCAGAATCCACTCGCCCTGCTTGTAGCCCTCGACGTGCGCCGGGCGCACTCCCGCGTTCTTCAGGCGCAACTCCACTTCATCGGCGATGGCCTGCACCTGCCGCGGATTCGTGCCGCTGCACAACACGAAATAGTCGGTGAACGCTCCCGACCCTTTCTCCATTTCCAGGATTGAAAGTTCTTCGGCCTTCTTGTCGAGGCAGGCCTGGATGGCCGCCGTTATCTGGTTCTTCAGCTCGTTTTTTTTCATGCAGAGGGTTGATTCGTTGATCTTTGGTGGTTCGTCATGTCGTTGGCCGTCAGTTGTTGGCTTAAGACGAGCCGCGAATTTCATTGTAAACGACAGCTGCTCGCCACGTTTTCCACCGTTTGCGATGACCCAAAAGCAGGTTGGCCAATAACTGAGGACCATCGACTAACGAGCCTTATAAAGCCCCGTTTTCCTGATGTACTCCGCGACGGCGGGATCCACAAAACGTGCTAATGGTTTTCCCGCAGATGCGGCTTCTCGAATCGTGGTGGAAGAAACTGGCTGATATACGTCGTCTAGCAGATGAACGGTGACGCCATTCAGTACCAGGTCTCCCGTCGCCGCTTGCTTGTGAAAAGGCCTCGTCACCTCCTGCCGCGGCCGCAGGCTCTCCGGCAGCGCATTGGCCACATCGGCGAGCGAGTATCCCGGCCGGCTAGCGACTAAGAACGCACACTCCCGAAACAACGCCTCGGCCTGATGCCATTTGGCGATCTCGGCGAAGGCATCGATGCCAATCAGCAAAAACAGCCGGTCGATCTTTTTCAGCGATTGCTTGAGTCGCCAAACGGTATCGATCGTGTAGTTCGGCTTGGCTGCCTTTTTGCGCGCCGCAGCCGACTCTAAATCGTCAGGCGCCTCCAGCAGTGAAGGCACGAATTCATTTTCCTCCGCCGTAGCCAGCGCGACCATGGCATAGCGATGCGCAAATGCCAGCAGCGGCTGTTTCTGCTTGTGGGGTGGAACATTCGCAGGCACAAAAAGAACGCGTGCCAGCTTGCAACGCTCGCGCGCGGCGCGGGCTAGTGCCAGATGTCCGCGATGAATTGGATCGAAGGTTCCGCCAAAGAGACCAATATTCATGCGCGCCTAGTGTCTCGTTTGCCGGGCATGGTTGGCAAGTTCAACATTTAGACGGTGCAGGCATCCGAGTCGCAGGTCGCAGGCCATTGGCCGGAAGCACATCGGCACCCTGTCTATCCGGCCAATGCTGCCCTGGCCACAAAAACGTGCCGAATGAAAATATGAAAATGAACTCCTGTAATCTCGCGCGCATCCAACCCTACAAATAATATCTTTTTGTGCGAGCCCTCCCCCTACTTCGCATTCAACCTGCCCGTGCGCCCGTTCTGCGCTACGGCGTAGCTGTACTCAGCACCACGCTCGCTCTGATTCCCGTGCTGCTGCTTCCTAACATCGCAGAAAGCCGGTTGGCCGTGTTTGCCGTCGCCGTGATGGTCAGCGCCTGGTATGGCGGCTGGAAGCCTGGGCTGGTCGCCACTTCCTTCGCCCTCACCGTCAGCGCGTATTTCTCTTTTTCCGGCGAGCACAACCCGGCCCAATACCGCTCCACCATGATCCGGTTGACTCTGTTCATTGTGCTGGCCATGCTGATCTGCTGGTTCAACGCGGCGCTGCGTAGCGCTCAGGAGAGCTTACGACTCTCGGAGATGAATTTCCGCTCGCTGGTGACGAATGCTCCTTACGGGATTTGCCGCTGCGACTCCGCCGGCCAGTTGCAGGAGGTAAATCCAGCCCTGCTGGCGATGTTGGGATATTCTTCCGCCAGCGAACTGGTAGGAAAACATCTCGGCGGACTTTACTCTGACACGCAACAATGGTTTCAACTGGCGGATTATTTGCGCCGGTCCACGACTTTCAATGGCCTGATCGTTGAATGGATGCGCCAGAACGGAAGCGCAACTTCGGTTCGGCTCTCCGGCCGCGCTGTTTCCAGCGGAGACAAGATCAAAGCCTTTGAGCTTTTTGCCGAAGACGTGACCGAACGGCGCACCCTCGAGCAACAACTTCAACAGTCGCAAAAGATGGAGGCCATCGGACGTTCTCGCCGGCGGCATCGCCCACGATTTCAATAATCTCCTCATGGTGATCTCCGGCTATTCGGAGGTTCTTCTCGAACGCCTGGGCTCGGAACCCGGGCTGCTCGCCCCCGCCCAGGAAATTGCCAGCGCAGCCGGCCGGGCTACCACCCTCACCCGCCAGCTCCTGGCTTTCAGCCGCAAGCAAATGCTGGCCCCGAAAATTCTCGACCTGAACGGTGTGGTCACGGAAAACCTCAAGATGCTCACTCGCGTGATCGGCGAAGACATCGATCTTGTCATGCTCCCCGCTGCCGATCTCGGCAGCGTGCGGGCCGACGCAAGTCAGATCGAGCAGGTCATCATGAATCTCGCCGTGAACGCGCGTGACGCCATGCCCTCTGGAGGAAAATTGACCATCGAGACCTCCAACGTTTCCCTGGACGACGAGTACGCCCGCTTCCATGCTCCTCTCAAGCCCGGAAACTACGTAATGCTGGCCATCAGCGATACCGGCGGCGGTATGGATGCCGA
This sequence comes from uncultured Acidobacteriaceae bacterium, assembly GCA_963710965.1. GTDB lineage: Bacteria > Acidobacteriota > Terriglobia > Terriglobales > Acidobacteriaceae > Sulfotelmatobacter. The sequence continues at coordinate 26,366 of CAVQCP010000024.1, forward strand.
AACTCAATCTCATATCTTCGAGCCTTTTTTCACCACAAAAGGCCCGAAAGGCACCGGCCTCGGCCTTTCCACCGTTTACGGCATCGTCAAGCAGAGCGGCGGCTATATCTGGGTGTACAGCGAACCAGAAAAAGGCACCACCTTCAAAATTTATCTGCCCCGCGTTGCCGATGCCATCGAATCGCAAGCTCCAGTCGTCGCTGCGCCGGAACTGCCGGCCGCCGAGCCTGGAACCGAAACTATCCTCGTAGTCGAGGACGAATCCAACCTGCGCTATCTGGTACGGCAGTTTCTGGAAAAGCAAGGCTACCGCGTGCTTCAGGCCGAAGACGGCGCGGCGGCGATGCAGATCGTAGTCGCGCACGAAGGTGTGATCAATCTGCTCCTCACCGATGTGATCATGCCCGGCATGAACGGGCGCGAACTGGCGCAGCGCGTTGCAGAGCTTCGCCCTAACGTAAAAATTCTTTATATGTCGGGTTATACAGAGAACGTGATCGGCCGCAATGGCACGCTGGACGCGGGCGTGCGCCTGCTCCAAAAGCCTTTCACTCTTCGCGACCTGAAAAACACAGTGCGTGAAGTGTTGGATTCCAATGCTCTTTCCACGGAGGTGATCATGTCCGCTCCCGCCGCCTATGTCCGGGCTTTGCAGAACATTCCCTCCACGCGCGCGCAACGTTTTCAACTTCACTTGCCCTTGAAATATCGTCGTCTCGACGAAGACAAGTGGCACACCGGCGAAACCAGAAACATTTCCCGCTCCGGGCTGCTGTTTCAAGCGGAAGACGCTTTGCAACCCAACATGATTCTGGAAATCAATCTCGTCCTGCCCTCGGAGATTGCCGGGCTCTCCGCCACCGAAGTCGTGTGCCGTGGAGAGATTGTGCGCACCGTGGATTCCGGCGAAGACAAAGTGCCTCCCGCCTTAGCCGCAAAGATTCTGCAATACCACTTCCAGCACGGGGCGCAGCTACCTCGCGCTTAGCTTGCATGCGTGATCTCACTATGGGTCAGCGCAAACTTGCGTAGTCATAAGTTGTTTGTAGTGTTTCCATTCTCTGCAGTTCCCGTCCCAGTGGCCGGATCGCAACCAACCTAATATCCAACCCGGACCATCAAAGACGCGCGCGATTATCTCGATAAGGATGGTTCCATGAAAAAGATCGTTCTACTCCCGCTATTGTGTACGACGCTCTCGCTGGCGCTGCTCGCGCAAGATAACTCCGCCACTCCGCTCTATCCCACCAATCCTCATCCGACTGAGCCGGCAACCGATCAGAATTCGCCGCAACAGATGAACCAGAACACCGGCCAGAACGACATACCCGTCTTCCGCGTAACAGTTTCTGCGCGCACTACCGAGGCGGTCAATTACCGTAACCGAGGCGGCTCTACGACAGTGGATTTTCGTGGCACGGAACTGATGCCGCGAGTCGAAGGCCACGCCAAGATCGACGGTAAAGCCGGTCGCCTTGCCATCGGTGTGGAACTCACGCACCTCGAACCCGCGGTGACCCTGGGCGGACAATACCTCACTTATGTCTTGTGGGCGATCACTCCGGAGGGTCGCGCCGTGAATTTGGGGGAGATCCTCCCCGGCGACAATGGCAAAGACAAGATCGATGTCACCACCGATCTGCAAGCCTTCGGCCTGATCATAACCGCCGAGCCGTACTTTTCCGTCACCCATCCCAGCAATAAGGTCGTCGCGGAAAATATTCTTCGCCGCGAAACCAAAGGCTTCCAGGAACCGATCGACGCGAAGTTCGATGTGCTCGAAGGCAGTCAATACACCATTGATGTTCCGGCTAACCAACTTCCATCATCGCAGGCCAGCCCGAAGGTTCCGCTGGAATTGCTCGAAGCCCGCAATGCCGTCGTCATCGCGAAAGCGGCCGGAGCCCAACAATACGCGCCTGACAGTCTGACCAAAGCCGAAGACATGCTCCAGCGCGCCGAAGATTATTACCAGCGCAAGCAAGGCCGGACCCCGATCGGCACCGCCGCTCGCGGCGCTACTCAAATGGCGGAAGACGCCCGCGTGTTAACCCTGCGCCGCAAGGAACAGGAGAAGGTCGAAGCGGAGCGGCGCACCCAACAGGAAGCTAGAGAAAAGGCGGAAGCCGACGCTCGGGCCGCACAGGAACAGGCCGCGCAATCGCAAGCGCAGGCGGAAGAAGATGCGCGCCGCCGTGCCGAAGCGGAAGCCGCGCAAGCCCAGGCGCAGCGCGACCAGGCGGCAGCTCTCGCCCAGCAACAGCAGGCGGAGGCGCAGGCCGATGCCGCACGCCAAGCCGCCCAAGCCTCGGCCCAGCAGGTGGCGCTAGCGGAGCAACAACGGCAGGAGGCGATTCGCCAGAAGGAACAGATGCGCGCCCGTCTTCTGGCTCAACTCAATCAAGTCTTGCAAACCCGCGACACCGCGCGCGGATTGATCGTCAGCATGCCGGACGTTCTTTTCGATTTCAATAAGTACACCCTGAAGCCCGAAGCCCGCGAACGCTTGGCCAGGATCTCTGGAATTGTGCTGGCCTATCCTGACCTCAAACTGCAGGTCGAAGGCTATACCGACTCCATCGGCAGCGACGAATACAATCAGACGCTTTCCGACAAGCGCGCCGAAGCCGTCCGCGATTACCTGGTGAGCGAAGGAGTCAATATGAACAACGTGACCGCCCAAGGAATGGGCAAGGCCAACCCGATTGCCGACAACAGCACGGCAGCGGGCCGCAAGCTGAATCGCCGCGTTGAGATGATCGTCTCCGGTGATGTCATCGGCCAGCAGTTAACACCGGGAGCGCAAAACGATCCGGGAACTTCGCCGACGCCACAGTAAAGTCGCGCCAAGCAATCGCATTACATCTTATTGGGTGCGACTTGTGTCCTCCGCGGTTTATAGGGTGGGAGCGCTTCCCGCGGTGGGTTCAGGCGACTCGGCTCCTTCACGAGCCTGTTGGCGCAGAGTCTCCACCTCTTTGGCCATGGCATACTTCAGCTCTTCGATCCCTTTTCCAGTCACCGCTGAAACTTCGCAGAGCTTCAACTTATGTTTTTTGCAGTAGCGTTTCAGCGCCGCTAGTTTTTCTTTGTTGACGACATCGATTTTCGACGCGACCATGATCATCGGCTTCTCTTCCAGGCCAGCGCCAAAGCTCGCCAGTTCACCAAGGATCACCTCGAGATCTTTGACCACGTCGGGGCGGCCGCTGGCGTCCGACACATCGACCAAATGGACCAACAATCGGGTGCGCTCGATATGCCGGAGAAACTGCGTGCCTAGGCCCGATCCCGTGTGCGCGCCCTCAATCAATCCCGGAATATCGGCGACCACAAAGCTGATTTCGTTGTTCGGATCCCCCACCGCTACCACGCCAAGATTGGGCTCCAGCGTGGTGAAAGGATAATCGGCAATCTTGGGCCGTGCCGCCGAAATGCGCGAGATCAGCGTCGACTTACCCACGTTGGGATATCCGACCAGGCCCACATCCGCCAGCAACTTGAGTTCGAGGCGGTAGGTGTGTTCTTCGCCAGGACGCCCAGGCTCATGCTCCCGCGGCGCCTGGTGCACCGAGGTGGCGAAGCGGGCGTTGCCGCGGCCGCCGCGGCCGCCGTAGGCGATCACCAGGCGCTGGTCGGGCGCCGAAAAGTCGAACACCTTCTCGCCCGATTCTTCGTCGTACACAATGGTTCCGACGGGAACTTTCAGAATGATGTCTTCGCCTTCGCGCCCGGTTTTGTTCGACCCTTCCCCATGCCGTCCGCGCTCCGCTTTGTATTCGGGATTAAACCGGAAGTGAACTAGCGTGTTATGCCGCTCACTGGATTCCATGATCACATCGCCGCCCTTGCCACCATCCCCGCCCGAAGGCCCGCCGCGCGGAACAAATTTCTCGCGGCGAAAGGCCATACAACCGTTACCGCCATCTCCGGCCTTCACTCGTATTTTTGCTTCATCGATAAACATCTTGAATCTATGCCCTTCTCGAATCCCTCAGTATAGCGGGTCGGCGCGACGCTGCCCGATTGCGGAGGTGCGGCCGCGACTGGAACAGTTTCTAAAAGCTTTCTTAACGAATTCACTTATGCGCATTGCATTCCAGCCGATGTTCAATAGGTACATGGAAACGACTTGTGCTATTCCAGGCCGTTGCGAGTGGGCCGAGATTCTTCGCGAGGTCGCGGTCGAAGCCTTCGGGACCATGGTCGGGGTTACGGTCACGGTTTCGAAGGACGTAGAAGCGCTTATTCTCACCGAGGTGACCGGCATGGTCGGAATCGCCGGACAGGTGTGCGCCGTATTCAGCATGCGCTGCAGCCTGAAGGCAGCCACTCTACTGTCTTCTCAAATGCTGGGGGTTTCCCTGGAAGAGGCAGAAGCGCAGAGAACCGATGCGGTGGGTGAGATGTGCAACATTATCGCTGGATCATTCAAAGCCAAGGCCGGCATGGGTGAAACTTGCTCGCTATCCATTCCGGTGGTCCTCGTTGGAACAAACTTCCAGATTCATTCCTCCGGCCGGACCTGGCCGCTCGGCCTTCCCCTGGATTACGAGGGCCAACCTATCTGGATCGCCCTGGATATAAAGATCTAGACCGAGGAGCAAAAGCGCTTCTATTTGGACTCAACCACTTCCATCGGCTCGACCATGACGAACTTGCCCATCTGCCCCTTATTCATGAACTTAATACGCCCCGTGACCTTGGCGAACAAAGTGTCATCTTTGCCGCGGCCGACGTTAAGACCGGGTTTCACCGGTGTACCGCGCTGCCGCACGATGATGGTCCCGCCGGGCACGATCTGCCCGCCGAATGCCTTGAAGCCAAGCCGCTGCGCGTTTGAGTCGCGCCCGTTTCGTGATGTTCCTTGCCCTTTTTTATGTGCCATAAAATTCCAGTTGCCAGTGGCTAGTTGCCAGTAAAGTCTTTGGAGTCGAGCTACGACTCGTCTTCCGATTATTCCTTATTACTTTTTGGGAGTCTTCTTCTTGGCGGCACTCTTCTTCGGAGAAGCCTTCTTTTTCGCAGTTTTCGCCTTTGGCTCCTCCGACTCGTGCTCTTCCACTACGGCCTTCTTCGTTTTGGGCTGTTTCTTCTCGAGCTCCGGAGCCTTGAAGCTCTGGCCGTCGAAGGCAATCTCAGTGATTCTTACCGCGGAAAAATTCTGCCGATGGCCGCGCAGCTTTTTGTATTGCTTCTTGCGCTTGTAATGAAAAACCAGAATCTTTTCGCCGCGACCCTCCTCCACCAGCTGGCCAACCACGCGGGCTCCAGCCTCAGCCTTCGCAATCTGACCTTCGCCGCCTGATACCGCCAAAATGTCGCCAAACTCCACCTGGCCATCGGTGCCAGTGGCTTGTGTCTCCATTCGAATCACATCTCCGGGCGCCACCCGGTACTGCTTTCCACCGGCGCGGATGACCGCGTACATACGTCTACCTCCATTAAAATGTCGTGAAAGTCAGTTCAGAGGCAACTCGCGCACACGAGCGCTCTCTCCCGCCCTGCTGAACTTCCTGTGCTTGCTGTGTGTTCCGCCGCGGCGCGTGAGCAGCCAAGGCAAGGCGACCTAGAACGGGTCGGCCAGTACAGGCAAACTCAACTATTCTAACGTGTGCTGTGGAAATCGGTCAAATTTATACGCTGCGGGATGGATGCACTAAGATTACACAAAACGAATCCATCCGATGAGCTACCTCCTATTCATGGACGAAAGCGGCCACGACCACCATACGATGCCTTACGAGGTGCGCGGAGGAGTTGCCATGCACGCCACTAAGCTCTGGCCCTTCGTCCAAGCCATGCGAGCATTGGAGGAGTCGGCGTTCGGTGATCACCTTCAGCGCTACAAAGTTGAGATCAAAGGTCACAGACTCCTCGACAGAGATCGGTTTAAATGGGCGAGCCAAGATGCTCTCATGGAAGATGTGGCGAGGAGAAAGCACTCGGTTGCCTTTCTAAACCGCGGGCTGCAGTCTCAGTCACCCACGCGACAAGAATTCACCGCCTACGGACAGGCCTGCCTAATGATGGCCAGGGGGATTTTCGAGCTACTTACATCGCACGGTGCCGTTTTATTTGCCGTAGCAATTCCGCGCTCGATACAGCGGCCCGCCACCTACGAAGCGGAAGAATATCTCAGAAAGGACCAAGTGTTTCTCTTGGAGAGATACTCTACTTTCTCGAAACGAGGAGCGAGGCGGGCCTGCTGGTTCTTGATGAGACGGATAAGTCCGAAGATCGGAATTTTGTACGCCGCCTCGAAAGATACTTCTCCAGAACTCAGACCGGCCGGTATCGAGCCGCGCGAATTGTGCCAACCCCATTTTTTGTCTCGTCTGACATGACCTCGCTCATACAAGCTGCCGACGTATGCATATACTCCCCGAATTGGGGCTTTCGCCTGCCGTCGAGCGGAATGAATGCGCCGGTCAGGCAAGAAATCGCGGCAGAGTTCTTCCCCTGGATTTGTCGCTTGAGATTCGAGATGCAGGTGGAAGATGAAACGGGGCGACACCGGGTGTACGGAGTCACTTTTGTCCCGGACCCATATGCAGGCAGGTAAACAAAAAGGAAGCAACGCTTACGTGCCCACCAAGGCAGACACTCAGCAGAGCTTCCACTATTATTGTATCGAAGAATGGCTAGGAGAATCAACCTCAGAATCTTTGCGGTACTATGAGTCTAGACGCAGCGCTCCTGGGCACCCGGCCAATTATTGGCATTGATCGCCTGATCAATGTACTTCGATTACCCCGCAATACACGGGCTCGTCTCGTTGGTCCAACATAGCGCTTGCCTTGGGATCATTTACAAATGGTTTGTCACCTGATTTTGCGGAGGCTGAAGCGTAGAACTGCATGAGGCCGCAGCAGACTGGAGTGATTTCCACCGTCAGGAAGTGCGATATCTTTCCTGGCCACCCAGGCTGCTCCGCTGGTGGCTTGTAAACGAAAGCTTCTACAATAGGGTAGTCGAGAATTACTTGGCCGGACTTCCAAGACTTACCCTTGACGCCCATCTTGGTCTGGAGGTCGGACGTAGCTGCGCCCACAGAGACGCCCGAGGGGAAGGACAATGAGAAATACGTCTGCGACGCAGCTAAGCCGAAGTTCTTAGCCTTAACGGTAATATGGACCGGTTTGCCAACAACCGCTGAGTCGGGCGCGTCGACACTAAATATCCGCACGGCCGGCCCTTCGGGGGCGCTCTCCTTATTCCAGCTTTCAGGTATCGATCTTAGACAGCCCTTAATTTGGCCTAGGAGCCCTTTGCGGAGATCGGCAAGGTTCGAACTGGAATACTTTAAGTATCTAATGCCCTTGAGGTCGAACGGTACATCGTGTCCTTCTTTTATTAGGAGAATTACTGGCTTGCCGAGGGCGTGGCTCAACCCGACTTCATAGAACACGTTGGCATTTGATCCGGTAATGTCGGCTATTGCGAACCGTGCCCGCTGAATGTATAGCCAGATGTCGTCGGTGATCTTGGTCGCCCCTGAGAGCTCGTCAGCCCGCAAACACTTGAACCCAGCGCCCTCCACAATCTTCTTGACCTCATAGTAAACGCCCGTTAGCTCTTGAGAGAATGGCATGAGAACGAAACAGAGGCTTGAGTTAACGGCGTGCTTCTCAGCGGGAAAAAGGGAGACAGCCATCCGGGCAATTGTATAGCAGACGATTACCTCTGTAATCGCCAGTAACCTCCGCGCTCTTGCAGAAACAACCTCCGCCGCATCAGTGTTAAAACTATCTAGAGTGGGGGAACTGTCATGCGTAACCGAGTCACTGTTCTTCTTTCTGCTTTTCTGTTAGCCAGCATTACCTGGGGACAGCAACCAGCCAGCGTGAATCCTCCGGCCGCGCAGCAGAGTATGCCGGGCATGGATATGGCCGATCACGACATGTCAAAGATGCCGATGGGCGGGAATAAAGATGACGCCGGCGCCCAAGCCATGCATTCCATGGAGGGCCACATGGATATGGGCCCGCACATGAAGATGACGGAGCTGCGACCGGCGAAGCCCGGCGATGCGGAGCGCGCGCAGCAGGTCGTCGATGCCGCCCGCAAAGTTTCCGAGAAATACATCGACTACCACGTTGCGCTGGCCGAGGGTTTCAAGATTTTTCTTCCTAATATCCCACAAAAGGTCTACCACTTTACCAACTACCAATATGGGCGAGAGAACGCCTTTCACTTCGATCCTTCGCGACCAACTTCCCTGCTCTATGAAAAACAGGGCGAGGACTACAAACTTGTTGGCGTGATGTACACGGCCTCGAAATACCTCAATGAGGATAAGCTGGACGAATTTATCCCGCTCAGCGTGGCGCAGTGGCACGAGCACGTGAATTTCTGTTCCGCTCCGTGGGGACGCAAGCTGGAAGCTTTCAGGCCACATGCAGAATTTGGTTTCAACGGATCCATACACACGCAAGAAGCTTGCGATGCGGCGGGAGGGACATTTCATCCCGTGGTTCTGGATTGGATGGTGCACGTGTATCCATTCGAAAAAGATCAGGCGGGGATCTGGTCGGTTGAGCGCCAGCATTCTGATTGATAACCAACGCTGCTGAAATCGTGCGCTCATCGGATCAAGATTTCTTACAAAACTCCGACCGACCATGCGTTTCATTACATCAAAATCCCTTTAAATTGCGCATCCACGCCGCATCCGATTTCCCTGTTCAATCATCAACGACTAGTAGCTGCGTCACACAAGACAGTGCGCCATAGTGCCGACACGATGAGCACTGTTATGTGAACATATTTGGTACGCATATTTTGCTAACGGGAACTCATACGCCTCGTCAAAGCAAGCAGAGAACACTACGCAAGAATGCGGAACTTATCGCGTTCCCTCTGCGTACTGTAATGAGGATGAGGTGATCAGGAAACGGCAGTCGTTGGACGAAATTGGCTGACCGTGAGTGGAACTGACAGAATATTTAGTGGGGTTCGGGGATTCTCTCACTTTCGGTTTGGCGGCCCAGGTGAGAAAAACCCCGTGCGTAGCTCGCAGGCCTCGCGGTCTGTAGGCTAAACCCCAACTGCTGCATTGTAGGCGATTTGCGGCAAAACACAACGGTTTTATAGCTGCAGTCGCGACCGGGCCGCCCCAGACACTCCCCTTTGAAAGCGGGGAAGAAAAAAGGAGCAACATGAAGTTCGCGACAGTATCGAAGAGTGTAATCCTGGGATTGGCGCTCTTGCTTGCCTCGAGCGCTTTTGCGGAAACCAAGGGAATCGAAATTAACAATACAGTCACGGTCAACGGCACCAAGATTAAGCCCGGCGATTACAAACTGGAATGGAATGGCAACGGCCCCAACGTGGAACTGAGCATCATGAAGGGTAGCAAGGTGGTGGCAAGAGTTCCGGCTCACGTCGTCGAACTCCAAACGCCGGCCGATTACACAGCGACCGAGGTTAAAACCGATAACAGCGGAGCGCCCTCGGTGACCGGATTCCGTTTCCAGGGCAAAAAAATGGCTCTTGAACTCGGTGACGCTGGCGCCAATACGCAGGCGGGTGGCTCGAAGTAACCCGGCTCCACTGCACCCCTAAAGGAGCACGCACAGTGCTCCTTTTTGTTTTCGCGCACGCAGCCCGGCAGCTCAATTTGGTGTCTAACCCGGTGTGCGCCTAAATCTACTGCAAGCTCTGTGCGCCATCGTGCTGGGCAACCTCGCCTACTTCCTGCTCGCGCATCTCCTGCCAGTGCCCCGCCACCGCCCGTTCCAGGTCGATTTAGGCTTGCTGCTGGATTTTTGGTTCTGTGTGGTCGCCTACGGGCTCATCCGCACCGCAGGAAAATGGAAATAAACCGGCCCGATTGCACGGTTACTTTAGGCACCTCGGGCGTACCCATTCTTCACGTTACGATATCCCCTGACATGAACAGGATCGCGGTCCTGTACGATGCCGGTCAGGCGGTGCTTTCCACCTTCGATCTGGACGAGGTGCTGCAACGCATTCTGGCGATCGCGCATGACTATTTTCATCTCCGCAATGTCGCCATCGGGCTGCTTGACCAGTCCTCGCAGGAGCTGTATATCCGCTCGCAGATTGGCTGGGACGAAGGCCAGGACAAGGTCCGCCTTCCCGTAGGGTGCGGTATATCAGGGACAGCGGTACTCAAGAAACAGCCGGTGTACGCGCCCGACGTCAGCAAAGATGCCCGCTACGTCTGCTCCGCCAAATCCACACGCTCCGAACTAGCCATCCCTCTCATGTGCCGCGACGAAGTCGTAGGTGTACTCGATTGCCAAAGCGATCGGCTCGACCATTTTGATCCCGACACCATCGATCTGCTCACATTGTTCTCAACCCAGGCGTCAATCGCCTTGCAGAATGCGCACCTGTATTCGCTGGAGCAGCAACGTTCGCGGCAACTGCAGGCGATCAACGCCATCGCGCAACAGACCACGGCGGTTCTGGAACTTGAGGAACTGTTACGCCGGGTCTGCCAACTGATTCAAGATGCATTCCACGTAGCCCACGTATCCCTCTTCCTTCGCGAGGATCACGACCTGGTGCTGAGGGCTCATCACGGCACGCTTACACCTCGCATTCCCGAGGGCGGCCGCTTTGCAGCCAGTACCGAGCCCTGGGCGAGCGTCCTGGCCGGCAACAGCACGTCGACGGAGAGGTACCTCAGCAGACTGCCGGGCACTGCCAAGTTCTTTGTGGAATCGGCTTCGCGCGTGTGTATTCCTCTCGTCTCTTTCGGACAGACTCTGGGAATCCTCGCACTCGATAGCGACATGCCCGACGCCTTCCGCAACGGCGACCTGCAATCGCTCGAATCCGTCGCCGATATCTGCGCCACTGCCATCCAGAACGCCCACTACGTCGAACGCGTCAAGCAGTTGGCTTACCTTGACGGCCTCACCGGAATCTTCAACCGTCGCTTTTTCGAAATGCGCATCATGGAAGAGCTTGAGCGCGCCCGCCGCTTCGGCACCGGCATGGCCGTCATCATGGCCGACATCGACCAATTCAAGCGCCTCAATGACGAGTTTGGACACGTGCTCGGAGACGAAGTCCTGCGCCAGGTTTCCTCCCTGTTTCATCAGCAGTTGCGCAAGATTGACGTAGTTTGCCGCTATGGAGGAGAAGAATTTGCCATTCTGCTGACGCAGGCCAACGCGCAGCACGCCATGCAAATCGCAGAGAAGCTGCGGAAGATGGTTGCCAAATGGCAATTCCCGGGTGTGCCCCGTACCGTTACCATCAGCGCCGGAGCCGCCGCCTATCCCGACCACGGCGCCACTCGCGACGAATTAGTGAAAGCCGCCGACGCCGCGCTCTACACCGCCAAGCAATCCGGACGCAACCACGTCTGCCTGGCGGCAACCGCTCGCACCTACGCCGCGAATTCTCAATAATCCAGGCGGTCGTTAGCCGTTACCTGAGGTGCAGCGCACGCTTAGATATCCATCCACTCCCTGCGCAGTTCCTTTTGAAGCTTCTCCATCTGTTTCTGCAGTTTCTCCTGCCCCTTGCGCATTTCTTCTTGCGCCTTCGGCGTGAATTCTTTTTTCAGCTTCTCGACTTGCTCTTTGAGCTGTTTCTTCTGGGAACACAAGCTCTCGCTCATTTGCTTCGAGGCTTCCAGCGCCTGTTGCCTCGCCAGTTCCATCTGCGGGTGCATTTTGGCGAGCTCGGTCTGCAACTGGCTCAACTCCAATTGCGTTTGCGCGTCCGCATAAGGGCCGGCATCCATACTCTCTTCTTCAATCATTTCGCCGGAGTCCTTGCGCTCGGGTAAAGTCAGGGTCATGGTCAGCTCTTTCTTATCCCGAATCACCACCAGGTTCACCGACCCCGCACTGCGGGTGTGCATGGCATGAGTAAAGTCGCTGGTGTCGTGGATGAATTGGTCGCCCACCCGCATAATGACATCTCCGGCGCGCAATCCGGCCTTTTCTCCGCGGCTGCCTCGCTCCACTGAGCGCACCAGCACGCCACTTCCATTTTTCGCGCCAAAAAATTCTCCCAGTTGTGGCGTGAGATTCTCCACCATCAAGCCGCTTCTCATCGACGACTGCACATACACGACCCCAATGTTCGGAACGTCGATATCCATGTTAGGAATTGGCGGGATGGGCGGAATCTCAACCTTGAAATTCTTCCCCCAGTCTCCCTCCTTCCATTGCGAAAACTCACGACTCCGGTCGGCGAGTTGCACCTTGATAGTCACGGGCTGCCCATCGCGGCTGATCCCAAACGTAACCACTCGTCCCGGTGGAGTCTCGTGGATCATGCGCTGCAACTGGCTCTTGCTTTCGATATTCGTTCCATTCATGCTCAAAATGACGTCGTGTTCCTTGATCCCGGCCTTGCCCGCGGGCGCGTCCTGGTCGACCATCGTTACTTCAACGCCTTGTTCTTCCTTCAATTTCAGGGCATCGAGCCGGTCCGAAGTGATATCCGCAAGATCGACTCCAAGGTAAGAAGTCTTGCCCGAGTCTTCACCCCACACACCGAAAGCCTGCGTCGGCTCTGCCGTCCAGTTCTGCTCCGCCTGGGTCACATTCAGCAGCAACGGCAACAACGCAATCGAAGTTAAAATGTAGTTACGCATTACGAGCCTCCTGAAATCCCTAAGGACTAACTTGTCCCGGCAACAATCGCGTGTGATTCCACTTCTTACTGACGTTACTGATTGGCTTTTCTGAAGCAAATATCCCCCGTGGTTGTCCGCACTTTCAGTACAGGACCGCCTCCGTTCAAGTTCCCTTCGGCATTCAGCGTCCTCGGACCCCACTTGTCGCCTTCGCTGGCGACACGAATGTCGGGGAAGTCGGAGCTGATGCGATGCCCGTTGCCGAGGTCGACGCTGGCCCGCACGCTGATCGGTACGTTCGGCGCAATGTACACCGTAATATCGCCGGCGGAAGTTTCCAGCATCGAGTCGGAACGCTCCGCCCCGGTGCTAATGAACTTGACCGTAATCGCTCCTGCGCCCGTCTCCACGCGCGCCGAAGGAACGCCAAAAAGCTCGATGCTGCCCGCGCCAGAGTTCGCGCCCACTCGCCCTTTCGCCGAGGCCAGTCGAATACTCCCTCCGCCCGTACTGATCTGCGCCGGTCCGCCAATATCGCCCAGCGTGATATTCCCCCCGCCCGTCGATGCCTTGATTCCTCCACCGCAATGCCGGATCTCGACATTCCCGCCGCCCGCTTCAACCTGTGCGCTGCTATCGCCCGACATTACAAGAACATTTCCGCCGCCAGTTTCGGCCTTGATCTGACCTTTGGCTGACTTGATGGAAATATTTCCGCCGCCGGTCTCGAGCCTGAGATCTCCGCCGACCCTTCCTATCTCGATCGCATCTCCGCCCGTTTCCACGTCGACTGAACCGCCAATGTCATCCAGTTGCACCTTGCCCCCGCCGCTGCCAATCCCAACTTGGCCGGCGATACCCGTCGCCTGCACCGCACCGCCCCCAGTCTGAATTTTCACCGAGCCCGTATTCCGCGGAAGGTCAATCACGAATTCGCCGGAAAATCGGTGGGGGCGTCTTCCGTCCCATTCCGCGACGATCCAAGCGGTGTCACCCTTCGTATACCCACTGATTTTGAAGGATCCCGACCGGTTCCCCCCGCCCTGATCGGAAGAAAAAGAATGGCTATGCAGAACGTAGCTGATGTTCGGTTGCTCTCCGCCACGCACCGTAACCGAGCCCATGTCGACTTTGATCCTTACGTTCCGAGCCGCGGGCAAGGAACCCTGCATGGCATCCGATCTTTCGGCACGTGATTCCTGCGCCAGCGCCAGTGACGCAAATATGGCCGCCACGCTAACCAGCCCGACGAATTGTCGCGAATACTTCAAAATCAACCACCTCTGTTCTTCGTTTTGGGCTCTTCGTTTTTGGGTGGCACAGCGCTTCAGCGCTGCGATAAGCCCGCCCTACCCTCAGAGGGCTTTAGCCCCGCAGTCATTAATCAATCTCCGGCAACTGCGCCAGCATAGTCCGCGCCTGCGACTTGATGTACTGGCTCTGGTCTTTCGCCGCCAACGTCATCAATACGCCCCGCACGCTGCCATCGGCCTTCACCGGCTCAATCAACCGCAAGGCTTCTGTCCGCACCCCCGGATTCGCATCGTTCACCAACGCTTCCAGCACCGCATCGCGAACCCGCACATCATCTTTCACAAATCCGCCCAGACCATCCAAAGCCTTCAGCCGCACCCCGGGATTCGTGTCATAGCGCAGCGCGTAAATCAGCGCGTCGCGCACCTGCGTAACATCCGGCTTCTGCGTCAGCAGATCGACCGAATCCATGCGCACGCCGGAATTGTAGTTATTTCGCGCCGCAAACAGCAGCAGTTGCTGAATCCGCTGATCATTCAGCGAGCCCTGCGTCTCCAGCGTTGAAGTGGTGTTGTACTTGATGTCGATCTGATTCGTGCCCGGCTGCTGCGTGATGGACTGGATGCCGGTGATCGAAGCCTCTGCCGGAGCCTGCGCCGCGCCGCTCACCGGCTCCTGTGCCGGGTGATTGAATACTCTGTAAGCAGTTCCCACTCCGCCGGCAAATCCCAGAATCAAAATCACCGAAGCCAGCGCCGGAGAGAACCGTACCTGGCATAACCAATTTGCCGGATCGAACGCCAGCCGGTGCCAGAAGCCCCCCTGCTCAGCCGTTTCCAGCGCTTCCTGCAAGCGCATGCGCGAAGCCGCCAGTAGATTCGGCGTAGGCTCAGCCGCCGGAGCATGCGACAGCAGCGCATGAAATTCCCGCTCCGCCTTCAACTCAGCAGCGCAGTCCGCACACCGCGTCACATGCTGCTCCAGTTCATGGCGAGCGTCATCCGCCAGCTCGCCATAAACATGCAGCGTGATATTCTCCCGCACCCATTCGCATTTCATAAGCTCATCGCCTCTAGCCCGATCCATGTGGAAACAACCGCCTTCGGCTGTCCGCCGGACTTTAGTCCGGCCATTTCTACCTCATATCCGCCAACTGCCCGCGCAACTTCTGCGTGGCCCGAAACAAAGTGTTTTTCGCCGTCTCTTCCGTGGTATGTAAAATCTCGCCAACCGTTCTCAACTTCAATCCGTGATAATGTTTCAACTCAAACACCATGCGCTCCCGTGGAGTCAGCTTCTCCAGCGCCCCCGCAATCCGCGCCCCCAATTGCCGGCGCATCAAATCCCGCTCCGGATTCGCTCCCGCCCGCGCATCCGGCACCTGATCGAGCAGGTCATACTCGCCGCCGTCTCCATCTTTCGCCACCGGCGCATCTTCCTTGCGCACATTTTTCTTGCGCAAGTGGTCCAGGCACAGATTGGTCACGATGCGGTAAATCCAGGTGTAGAAGGAGCACTCGAAGCGAAAGCTTCCAATATTTTTGTAAGCCTTGAGGAAGGCGTCCTGATACACGTCCTGGGCTTCGTGCTCGCTTCCGGTCAGGTGCAGGGCCAGCCGCAACACCGGCTGGTCGTAGTGGCGCACCAGTTCCTCGAAGGCGCCGCGGTTGCCGCTTTGCGCCTCGCGGATCAGAATCGTATCGTCGATGCGGCGTTCCTGCCCAGCCATTCGGCCCCGCGCGGGGTCCCGGTCCTCGCTAAGAGTGTGTTCGCCAACCCAACCGCTGACTTCTTCCGCTCTCCCCGACTTCGTTTTCGAGTGGGCCCGCGTGCCAACCGCAAGTGTTACCGTCCAAACATCAGCCGGCATGTTCGTGTCATTTCCTATGTCTCCCGGTGTCGATGCCGTACCCGGGCTTACATTGGAATAGACGCTCAGTCCGCGGAAGCGTGAGCAGAAATTATAGGCTGGAAGAAGATTTTATGCGGCGTAGGTGATTCTTTCGGAATGGGTTAGGGGGAGACAGAACAGTGAGACACGGTGGGAGTCGTAATCTGGCAAGAAACATGCTTCCGGGCGTTAGAAATTAGCGTGCCCGGCCCGGGCGAGCGCCCGCGTTGTTGCCTTAGTGAATTACTCTTCAGCGGCTTCCTTCTCAATCACAACGCTTTCAGATGCGCCGTTACTTTCTTGTGCAGCTTCACCGGCAAGCCGATCCGCTCAAGGTTTTCCACGGTTCGTGAAACTAGATCTGCCCAGCGTACCTTAAGCGCACCAATGCGATGAATCAGGTCAGAGATGAACCCGGGCGGCCTCGGGCTTCTCGTTCTTGCGCTTCGCCCAGCGCGCCTGAGCCGCGCGGCGAGCCGATTCAATGCGCTCTTCGAGGGTCAGTTTTTGGGCCGTGGCTTTCCCCCCACGACGCCCCAATTCTACGGCAGCGGCACTTTTCTTTGGCATGATTATTTTTACCATGCAGCCTGGCATTCCTTATGCGCAGCGGTGCGTAGGCCGATGAAAACAGGGCAGATCAAGTTCTTGACGATGCGCAGCGCTGCGGATAGAGTGATTCCATGAACATCGATGAGAGATTAGAGACCCTGACCCACAGCGTAGAACTGCTGGCCGCGATGCACAAGGAAACCGACAAAGAGATGAAGCGGCTCGGCAAGTACGTGCGCTCGGTCATGCAGATCGTGCTCGATCACGAAACACGGTTGCGGAGCCTCGAGGGAATCGACGAAGCGGACGACGAATAGGAACTCCTACTCCGCGACCGCTTCCTTCTCAATCACGACTTTCAGATGCGCAGTCACGTCCTTGTGCAGCTTCACCGGCACGGTGAATTCGCCCAAAGTTTTCAATGGCTCGTGCAGTTGAATCTGCCGCCGATCGAGGTTGATACCTTTTTTCGCAACGGCTTCGGCAATGTCACTCGAAGTGACCGAACCAAACAGCTGATCCTGCTCGCCCGCCCGCTTCTGGAATGAAACCGAAATCGCGTCAAACTGCTTGGCCAGCTCTTCCGCTTGCGATTTCTCTTTGGCCGAGCGCCGCACCGACGCCGCTTTCATCTGCACGATGACAGCCTTGTTTCCGGCATTGGCCTCGATGGCCAGCTTGCGCGGCAACAGAAAGTTGCGCCCATATCCCTCGGCAACTTTGACCACGTCGCCCCGCGCTCCCAACTTGTTCACGTCTTCTTTGAGAATGACTTCCATGATTGCTCCGATCTCTCGATTGCTTGTCATCCCGAGCGCAACGAGGGATCTTGGTTCTTTCTGCAACCGGCAAAAACCAGTACTCCTCGCTCCGCTCGGAACGACAATGCTCTTGTGTATCCCTACGATGCTCTTCCCGCAAACGGCAGAAGCGCGATATTCCGCGCCTGCTTGATGGCAGCCGCCAGCCGGTGTTGGTGCGGCGAGCACACGCCGGTCAAACGCCGCGGCACGATCTTGCCGCTCTCGGCCACGAACTGCCCCAGCAGCCGGTAATCTTTGTAGTTGATGTCGGCAATCTTCTCGGTGCAGAACTTGCATACTTTCTTGCGCCGGAAAAACTTGCGTCCACCTTCACGCGGCGGACCGCCCGGCCCGGAGCGCCCGCCACCCCCACCGCCTCCGAATCGCGGACGATCTCCAGACGGTCTGAATCCGCCCTCGCGCGGCCCATCGCCGGCCGGTCTCTCACTCCCAGGTGCTTTTGTCTCGTCAGCCATAACACTCCTTCCGAAAATCAGTGGCCAGTGACTCGTGATCAGTGGCCGGTCGAATCTTTCCTCGTAGCACACGTTATCTGGTCACTGACCACTGGCCACTGACCACTTTTCTCTTAAGCAGAAGCCGGAGTTTCCGCCGGTGCTGCCGCTGGCGCTTCTTCCGCCACCGCTGGCGCGGGTTGCGCACTCACCTTCTTCTTCGCATCGCGCAACGCTTTGATCTTGTCCAGACGCTTCTGTTCCAGGTCGATGCGCACGGTCAAAAACTTAATCACCGGCTCCGTCACCCGCAATCGGCGCTCCAGTTCGTGGATCACGTTTCCCGTGCCCTCCACCGTCAGCAGAATATACAGGCCTTCACGGAACTTGCGCACCACATACGCCAGCCGCCGCTTGCCCATGCGGTCCACGCTCTTGATCGTCCCCGACGCCGAAGTCACAGTGTGCTCCAGGTTCGAGATCAGCTTTTCCATATCTTCATCCGCCATATCCGGCCGGACGATAAACATCAGTTCATAGGTACGATTCATTTCTATCTCCAAACCTTCTGCCACGGATTTTTTTCCGGAGAAACCGTTCGCAGATCTTGATCCGTGAAAATCTGTGCAAATCCCTGGCTATTCTTTTTCGTCTTTCCGATTAAATCTGTTCATCGCCGCTGCCGGGCCTTCCGTTACAATCGCCATCGCGGCTTCCGCTGCAGTGTCCAGCATTCCGTCGATCACCGCCAGATCGGCCTTGCGAAACGGCGCCAGCAAATATCCCTGCCCTTCACTCACCTTGCGCTCCGGGGCCACGCCGATCCGAATTCGCCAGAAATCCTGCGTGCCCAGCGCTCCGATGATCGACTCAATGCCATTGTGCCCCGCCGAACTTCGCCGGGTTTGAATCCGCAACGTGCCCAGCGGAAAATCCAGTTCGTCCTGAATCACGACCAGGTCCGATTCCGGCTTCAACTCGTACTCAGTAATTAACTCCCGCACCGACAGCCCGCTCAGGTTCATGTAGGTTTCGGGTTTGGCCAGCATTACGGCCTCATCCCTAACCTGCATTCTCGCCGTCAGCGCCCGGCATTGCCGGTTTCGAATCTCAATCCCGCGCTCGCCAGCGATGCGATCCACCACCAAAAAGCCCACGTTATGCGGCGTAAACTGATATTCGACGCCAGGATTGCCCAGACCGACGATCAGTTTCACGCTGCCATCTCGAGCCATGTGGGGACAGCCGCCCTCGGCTATCCGGCCGAGCGCAGCTCGGCTCCTCTCGCCACGAGCATTACTTCTTCTCCTTCTTCTCGGCCTTCTTCTCGCCCTTGTCGGCCGGAGCAGCCTCGCCTTCTTCCGTCTCCGCCTTGCCCTTCTTGATAACCTCGGGCTCGGCCGGAGCAGCTCCCGCTTCTGTCGCCGCCGCTTCCGGCGTGGCCACAACTTCTTCCTTCACCGAGGTCACGTGCGCTACCGGCTGGTTCGCCTCAGTCAGGAACTTCAGCTTCTCGTTGTGCGGCAGATCTTCCACGCGCAGAACCTTCCCGAAGCTCAGTTCGCTCACGTCGACGGAGATGTGGCTCGGAATGTCTCCCGGCAGGCACTCGATTTCCACTTCGCGCAGCATCTGCTCCAGAATTCCGCCCTCGGTCTTCACGCCCACCGGCACGCCTTGCAACTCGATCGGCACGCTCACGCGCAACACTTTATCCATGGCAATGCGCTTGAGGTCGATGTGCAACAGATGACCCTTAATTGGCTCATACTGCCAATCCACGATCATGGCCTTAGTCGGCTCGCCGCCGTTCATGGCGAGATCGAAAATCGTGTTATGCCCGCTGTCGGAGCGCAGAATGCGCAACACATGCCGCGGATCGACGCTCACCGGCTGAGCATCCTTGCCCGCTCCATACACCACGGCCGGAATTTTGCCCCCGCGCCGCACTCGCCGCGCCTGATTTTTGGTTCCCGACTCGCGCGCTTCCGCTTCCAAAACGTTTTGTTCAATCGTCGCCATAATTTCGATTCCTTGTTCGTATTTGTCATCCCGAGCAAGCGCACTTTGCGCCGCGAGGGATCTGGGCGAGCCGCGCGTTGCGTCGCGTTCTTTCCGACGCAATAATCGCGCGTTTGGCTCGCATCCTTTTCAAACTACAAAGCTAAACAAACAACTTACTCACCGAAGTCTCTTCATGATTGGCCTGGATCGCCCGTCCAATCAGCCCCGCAATCGATAGAACATGGATTTTCGGCTCCCTCTTGGCTTCTTCGGTCAACGGGATCGTATTCGTCACCACCACTTCGCGAATCACCGATTTCGCAATGTTTTCCACCGCTGGATGCGACAACACGGCATGGGAAGCGCACGCGAATACTTCGGTTGCGCCGTTTTCCTTCAATGCCGCCGCCGTCTTCACCAGCGTTCCCGCCGTATCGATCAAGTCATCGATGATCAAACAAGTTCGCCCGTGCACGTCGCCGATGACGTGCATCACTTCGGCCACATTCATTTCCACGCGCCGCTTATCGACGATCGCCAGCGCCGCATCTACCTTCTTGGCGAAAAACCGCGCTCGTTCCACACCGCCCGCATCCGGAGAAACTACCGTCAAATTCGGCAACTGCAGCTTCTTGAAATGATCGACCAACACCGGCGAAGCAAACAAATGGTCCACCGGAATATTAAAAAATCCCTGCAATTGCGGCGTATGCAAATCCACAATCAGCGCCCGATGCGCACCCGCGGTGGTTAGCAGATCCGCCACCAACTTCGACGAAATCGGACTGCGTGGCTTATCTTTCCGATCCTGCCTCGCGTACCCGAAGTACGGCATCACCGCCGTAATCCGCCGCGCCGACGCCCGTTTCAGCGCATCGATCATCAGCAGCAACTCCATCAGATGCTCGTCCACGCTGGTGCTGCGTTCCCCGTCTTTGCGCGCCGCCCGGCACGTCGGCTGCATTACGAAAACGTCCGCACCGCGCACGTTCTCTTGAATCTGCACATACGCTTCGCCATCGGCGAAGCGAATTACCTGGGCCTGCCCGCGCTGCATCCCCAGGAAATGGCAAACTTCATCCGCCAGCGGCTCGTTGGCCGTTCCGCTGAAAATCTTGAACTTCTCATCCACCCGCGGACGCTGCTTGCGATCTGACTTTTCCTCGGGCAAGGGCGGAACGCTCTTTTCCACCTTCTCCACTTTTTCAGTCGGCGTGACTAACGTAGCCATAGGCGGTTCTCAGTTCTCATTTTCTAGTTCTCAGTCTTCGGGGGCTCCCGGCCAGTTCAACTGAGAACTCAGAACTGGCAACTGAGAACTGATTTTCTGGCTGGGCCGCTAGGATTCGAACCTAGACAAAGTGCTCCAAAGGCACTTGACCTACCATTAGTCGACGGCCCAGTAAAACAATTGTTGATTTACCGATGGTTGATGGTCGATTGAAAGCCCATCTTGCGGGGCCTGTTTCGATTGTCAATCAACACGCAACAATCATCAATCAAAAATTTGCCGCCAATATTGCCGCCGCGTCAGCGTTTCCGTCGCCTGCGCCGCCAAACCCTGCCTGCATAACTTCTCGGCCCCCGCCCGCGCCGCCTCTTTCGAAGCGAACAGTCCATACAGCGCAGACCCGGAACCCGACAAGGACGCATACTTTGCGCCCGCGCCTTCCAGCACACTTTTCACTTCAACTAGCTCGGGATACTCAGGAAAGACGACTTCTTCGAAGTCATTCTTGATCCCGGCCCGGACAAGCTCGAGAAGTGGATTCTCGCGCCGGCCCCTCCAGGCGCCACGACCACTGGCCTGCCGATTACGAGGAGCACCGGAGAAACTTTCGCTCAGCCACGCCGACAACCCACGGCCAAGCTCAACCATTCTATCGGATGGTGCGGCCAGCGTCAATTTCGATCTTCCCTCCCTTGATCTCCCCCCCGTTGATCTTTCCCCTGTCGATCTTTCCCCCGTTGATCTTCCCGTCTTCAGCAGTGCGGCCGCTCCTGCTCCCTGGGTTCTTCGGTCCCACTCGCCAAAGGCATTCGGCGTCGAGACCCCAACTTTTGGCGTGACCACAACACAAGCCGTCGAGGGCAAATCTTCCAACGGATATACCTGCTCGCCGCGCCCCACCCCGAGCACCGTCCCGCCCACGAGAAACAACGGCAGGTCAGAGCCAACTTCCGCCGCAATCCGTAACCGCTCGGCCGCCGGCAAGCTTTTCTTCAAAGCTCGCTCCAGCCCCAACAGCGTAGCCACAGCGTTCGCCGAAGCCCCCCCCAGTCCACCCTGTACCGGCAGGCCTTTCTCAATCTCGATGACCACGTGGCCTTTAGCCCTCAGTGAGTGGAGCGTCTTCTCAGCGATGCGATAGCAAGTATTGGATTCATTTTTCGGAACCCTGGGATCTTGGCACCGAATCTCAATCCCACTCCCGCGTTCTACACTCACGCGAATCACATCGTGCAAAGCGATGTTCTGATAAACAGTCAGCAATTCGTGGAAGCCATCGTCGCGAAGCGCGCCGATGCGCAGCCCAAGATTAATCTTCGCGAACGATCGAACCGACACGGTCATGGGACGATGATTGTAACCCTAGGATGGAAAAATCTTACGCAGCTTTTGCTCCGTGCGAATCCGTGGCAGTTTGCCTACGTGCGCCGCTTGTACAACACAGCAAACTCATAACCCGCATTCGCCGGAAACAGCTCTGCCACTTTCCTCAAGCGCTCAGCCAGAGCCGTAGGCGCGAGCAGCGGGTAATCGCGCTCCCGCAAATCGTGGTAATCGACATCGAGATACAACGAGAGCAGGTAAATTGAAATGGTGTCAGAAAACGTGGCTTCGAAGTACTCGTTCTTGAACCGCTCCGCCTCGGCGCCGCCGCCCAGCGCCAGTTTGCGCGCCTCCCAGGCGTCGAGCGAAGTTTCGCCGCGCACTCCGGCCTGCACCTGCTTCCAGGCTAGTTCGCTGAACTCCTGCGAAACTCCCGCAACCTCGACCAGAGCGTGCCCCACATTGATGTAGAATTCGAACGCCACGGAGAACTTGTCGTCCGTGAGCCGGGTCGATATAAACACGCACTGCGAATCGCCCAGATTCAAATTGCGATGGCACACCGCGTTATCGCTGAGCGCGACATCATAGCGATCGGCGATCACCACTTCATCGCCCTGGCTCACCGTCAAAGGCACGAAATAATACGCCTTGCGCTTGAGCGCCGCAGCTGCCTGCTTCGGCACAGCCGCAATCATGCGCTCCATATCAAGCGAGCCAATGGACCCCTCACCCACCACAGCGTAACAAACCCCGTTTGCCGCCTGGGACACCGGCGTCATCCTCACCACATCCGCGGGGCTCTGCGTAATTGCTGGCGCTACCTGCGACATATTGTTCTTTTATACACTAGCTGGCGTGGAGCGGGCACTCCCGCCCGCTGCTCTTGTCTTGCTTTCGACTTAGGACGTGTAACCCGTTGCGTCAGGTTAACCCGCGGTCTTCCACGCCGCAAGGTGCCCGTGCGGCCGAATGCCTGCACCGCCGCGGAAGAGCGGCGCTTCAGCGCCGTGCAAGCCGTAGAGAATGTTGCGGACTTTAGCCACCGCGGAAGCTCACCCCTTCGCCTTCCACCCCATCCAATCCAACATCCACCGCCACGACACATCATGCGTTGGTTGCGCCGGCGGAGGCGCCAAAGACTGCGATGAAAAACTCACCGCCTTCCCTCGATAAGCGTCAGCCAGCCGCTTGAACGTTTTCCCTTGCTCCTTCATCTTGCCATCATTCGTAAGCAGCCCCAGGCTGTACTCCAAAGAATTGAACTCGAACTTGCGATCCACGTCGTGGCTGTCCCAATAGCTGAACCAGTTCACTCCGTTTTCAATTGCAGCCAGCACAGCTTTCTCCAGCCACTCCGCCTGCTGCTTTTCACCAAGCGTCTCGATGCAGGTGTTGAACTCCTCGGCCCACACCGGCCTGCGCACATCGTTCGCATACGAGCGGATCAACGCCGCCATGGCTGCCATCAGCTTGATGCTGGGCGGGTCCATCGGGCCGCCAAACTTCAACGCTCCTGACCAGTAGGGATAACAATGCATCGCCGGCATTGGCCGCGCCGCCAGCGCCTGCGGAGAAAACGTAGTCGACTCAAACCAGGGCAACTCATCCACGCCGTTGACGTGAACCTTCCCCGGCAAGGCGCTCTCCATCACAGCGAACATCTTCGCCATCCACGCGTCGCCCAACGCCGGCGCGGCGCTCCAGCAGGTATTGATTTCATTCCCAAAGTCGAAGCCGATGATGTTGCCCTTTGGCTTCATCACCTCCGCCAGTTTACGAATGAACAATTCCTGCGCCTTCCAGATTTCCTCATCCCCATAAAAGCCCGTCCCCGGCTTATTAAAAGGAGGCAGGAAGAACCATCCACTCAACTGTCCCGTAAACGCAGTCACAACGGCATCGACATTCCGCTCACCCATTAGCGTCAAAAGTTGATCCAGTCGTTCGAGATGAAGTGGGCTTACCCACTTGGGGTTGGGCTGAAAATAAGGCCAGATGAGGAGGATTCTCATGTGGTCCGCGCCCAGGGCCGCGATCGCATCCAGATCGCGCTTGATGGGCTCCGCATCCCATTCGTTCCAGCAAAACCACCAATTTTTCGACGGCGTGTAGTTCACTCCGAAGCGATGCCGATCTAAAGCAAGACTTCTGCCGGATTGATCCATGCTCGCGCTCGAAAGCCAGGATGAATCAGCGAAGGCTGATCTGCTAAAGAACGATCCTGCCACCGCGGCGCGAACCGCTCCCGAAATAAACTGGCGTCTATGCATGACCGAAATATAGCGCTTCCGGCCTCGCCGCTTGGAAACAAAATCATCCCACGCCCGACGTGAAGTAGCCCTCTCTAGGAGAAAGACACTCCGTCGTATCCTATGCCGGGAGATTTTTCTGAAAGATCACGATCTCCCCGCCAGCGCGAATCACGGAGGTCGCAACGCGATTTCGTCCTGCCAGCTTGGCTTTATAAAGTGCGCAATCCGCGGATAAGAGCAATTCTTCCGGAATTCTTGCATTTTGGCCGCCCCCGGCAGTTGCGCTCGATACCCCGGCGCTCATGCTGACGAATCCTCCACCCTCCGGGTTGACGGAATGTGGAATCTTCAAGCCAGAAACTGCCCGGCAAAGGTTGTTCGCCACCTTTTCTGCACCTGCCATGTCAGTGCAGGGCAGCACTGCGGCGAATTCTTCGCCGCCATATCGCGCTATGCTATCGCCTGCCCGCCTCAGGGTGCGGCGCATGGCAACTGCGACCGCGCGCAAGGCTTCGTCGCCCATTGGGTGGCCGTAGGTATCGTTGAAAAGTTTAAAGTGGTCGAACGTCCATCAGCACCAGAGCAAGAGGCGCGCCCGAACGCCAAGCGCGCCTCCATTCCTCGTCAATGCGCCGATCAAAAGTCCGGCGATTTTCGATTCCAGTCAGACCGTCGACAAAGGCCATCTGCGCCAGCTGGTCCTGCAGAAACTTTCGTTCCGTCACGTCACGCATGCAGAGCATGACGGTCATATCCCCATTCTCTCTTGCATCGAGAACGCGTACCTTATTTTCAAGCCAAATGTTATGTCCATCTTTGCGAACCGCTTCGATCATGACCATGCTGGTTGGTTCGCCGGATCGAATTTTGTCGATATCGGCAGCGATCACCGACAGCGACGCCTTGGTATAGATTTTTTCCGGGGAAAGCTGAAGAACTTCTGCCGCACTCCAGCCTAGCGTCTCGAAACAGGAGGGCGAGACGTAGAGATAACGATGGTTGTAGCCAGTTACTTCTACCACGCAAATCATGTCCAGACTGAATTCTGTCAGGGCGCGAAAATCGACAGCAAATGGAGCATTCTCCGCAGCAGCCCGTAGCCTGCCAAGCCGGACTGATATTTTTTTGAGAAAATCACGGCTCATCCTTGGTAACATCGGCGCGCTGGCCGCGAGTCTTTAGTGACGCGTTGACGGTTATCTTTCAAAAGTTTGAAATCGCCTCTTGTAGAGCTTACTATTCGTATCCACCCGTAAAGGAGACTTTGGAAGGTCGATGATGAAAGCCACATTGATGGCGGCGGCAATGTTTGTCGCCGTTACGTTCGGATTGGTTGCAGCGCAGGAGCATGTGAGGCGCGAGCCTATGACGTTTTCCCTAAACTGCCCCGGCGGCGACTGCCCTCTGCTCAAGGGTGTACCGCAAACCAGTGGAATGCGCGGAGGCTCGGTAAAGCTACAACCGGGCGAGAGCGTTGGCTGGCACTCGACGGCGGCCAATGAAGAGGCACTTGTCATCCTGCACGGCAGTGGCGTCGCCAACATCCAAGGACGCCCCGACGTACCGCTTACAGAAAAGATGCTGGCCTACATCCCTCCTGCGACCAGGCATAACGTCACGAACACAGGAATGCAGACTCTGGAATATGTCTGGGTGGTCGCTCCGACGAATCCACCGAGGCGATGACTCGCTGGCGCTAACCAATCGCAGCGTCGAAGCGCGCCCCCCTCGCTCTCGTAACCTCTTGACCAGTCCAGCGCAGCGCCCTAAACTTACACATCGTTGAGGTTCCCGCCATGACTCGCACTCTGAAGACCTGCCTCGCCGCGCTACTCTTGACTTTCACCCTGGTTCCATCACTCCACGCTGCTAACCCGCGCCTCCTCGCCTACTATCAATACAGCGACCGCTTCAGCACGCCGCCCTATGACGCCTCGACAATTCCCTACGATCAGCTGACGCACATCGTTCACTCGAATATTGCGCCCGCCGCGGCCGGCGATGGCACGCTCACGATTCCCAACGGATTCCTCCAGGCCGCCCTCATCTCCAAAGCCCACGCCGCCGGAGCGAAGGTAGAACTTTGCGTCAGCGGCAATCCCAATCTGTTCGTCACCATCGACGCTAATCCACTGCTCAGCGCGACCTTCGCTCAGAACATCGCGGCCTTCGCCATCGCCAACGGCTACGACGGTGTCGATTTCGATTACGAAGTTCCCACGGACGATGTGCAGGCGGTAAATTTCACCGGCCTGATCCGGAACCTGCGCAACCTCATGCCCGCCGGCAAATATCTGATCTCAGCCGCCATCTCATCCAGCCCCGGCGATTACGGGGTCTACGATTTCCCCGGCATGACCCCGCTGGTCGATTTCTACAACGTGATGACCTACGACTTCCACGGTGCCTGGACCAACCACTCCGGCCACAACTCGCCGCTCTATCTAAGCCCCATCGATCCCGGGCAGGAAGGCAGTCTTGACACTTCCACCAGAAATTTCCTCCATGTGTTCGACGTTCCCGCCGAGCAAATTAATCTTGGCACCGCCTTTTACGGCTATCAATTCAACGTCTACGGCCTTTGGACCTTCTGCACCAACGACGCTCTCTGCGGCAACTCCGGCGCGCCCACCGTGATCTACTCCCAGGTCGAAAAGATGCTCCGCACTGGCGACTGGCTCGAAGAATTCGACGACTTTGCTGCAGCACCTTATCTGCTCAACACCACCGCCCCGAAGTACGGTTTCGTCACTTACGACAACCCGGCCTCGACCACGGCCAAAGTTAACTACGCCGTCAGCGACCATCACCTCGGCGGCGTCTTCATGTGGGAAATTTCTCAGGACTATGACGGCCACGATCAGCCCCTACTCAACGCAATGCACAGCGCCCTTGTCGAAGCAAGCCGCTGAGATCGGGTGAGATCGAATAGGGCGGCACTTGGACACTACTTGTCAGCTGGTCCGCGACTGTCCTGTACCGTACTGTTATCCCATCCGAAGGATGGTGTAGCCTGAAAGTTATGGCACCCCGCACGCGCCCACCCCGCTGGTATGCGATCCCGGTGCGCGTTCTGCTGGTGACGTTCATCGGCACGCTCATCTCGTTCGCCGTCAGCCTGCTGCTCGGCATCGCAGGTATCGTGATCATCGCTGCTCTGCACCATGCAGATCCCAACATGGCCCTGGCCTACCGCCGCGTCGCGTTGCCAGGGGCCTTGATCGGAGGCAGCATGTTCCTTGGGGTCACGCTCGCCATGGAAATCCGCCACTACCGCCAGATGAAAACCCTCGCCGCCATCGAGAGAATGAGCTAGAATGTCGCCCCGCATCGCCATCCCCATGCCCCACTCCATGGACCGCGAATACTCCGAGCGTTCCATTCCTCAATATGAATTGGCAGTCCAGCAGGCCGGAGGCCAGCCCGTGCGCGTTCCGCTCGACCAGCCGACGGAAGAAACGAAAAATATCATCGAGCATTGCGACGGCGTCCTTCTGCCCGGCAGCGGAGCCGATGTCGATCCCGCCAAGTTCAACGCGACGCGCTCCTCCCACACCGCCCCAGCAGATATCCGTCGCGATGCCGTCGATCAGCTCCTGCTCGAAGACGCCTACCGCCAACGCAAGCCTATCCTCGGCATCTGCTACGGCTTGCAAAGTCTCAACGTCTACCGCGGCGGATCGCTCGTCCAGCACATCCCAGATTTTCTCCCGGAGGAACTGCGTGGCGCGGTCGATCACGAAGCTGGGAAGAAGGTCGCTGTAGCGCACGCGGTAGCGATCGACAAAGATTCGAAGCTCGCTGAAATCGTGGGCGGGATTGTAGATGGGAAAGATCGGGAAGGGCACGACTTTAGTCGCGCCGATAGTGCCTCAGGGGAAAACTGGGCTTCAGCCCCTGGGGGAAACGGCCTCGTCCTGCCCGTGAACTCTTCCCACCATCAATCCGCAGATAAGATCGGTAACGGC
Source organism: uncultured Acidobacteriaceae bacterium (assembly GCA_963710965.1). Lineage (GTDB taxonomy): Bacteria > Acidobacteriota > Terriglobia > Terriglobales > Acidobacteriaceae > Sulfotelmatobacter. The sequence continues at coordinate 54,673 of CAVQCP010000024.1, forward strand.
CTGCGCATATCCGCCCGCTGCACCGCTGACGGCATCATTGAAGCCCTTGAGGGAACCGATCTTGATCATTTTGTCCTAGCGGTGCAGTGGCACCCCGAGCGTTCGACGGAAAACGACGAACCCTCCCGCGCGCTTTTCGCCTCGCTGGTCGAAGCGGCCGCAGCGCGAAAAAAATAATTCAAGCCACTTGCCTTGGTTCCTATTCTTCCCGTGCCTACGCTATGTTCTCAAGCAGCACCACCACGTGCGCAACCGCAGTGTTCTCCAGATTAAGTCCTTCCGGAGTCTTCGCCTTCAACCCTACGCAATCCCCGGCAACGCCCAGCAACTCTGCGACGCGCGCGCGAATCGCCGCCGCATGTGGCCCAATTTTCGGCGCCGCTAAAATCAGGGTCGCGTCCATATTCGACACGCCATATCCTGCATCGTGCACCCGCTTCAGCGCCTCCCGCAGAAAGACTGCTGAATCCGCACCCTTCCACCTGGGATCGGAAGGTGGAAACAGGGCTCCAATATCGGGCGCAGCCATGGCTCCAAGCAGCGCGTCAGTAATCGCGTGGAGCAACACATCACCATCGGAATGTCCGCCGAGACCTTGATCGTGGGGTAACACGATCCCGCCAATTTTCAGCGGAATTCCCGCCCGAAATTCATGCGAGTCAAATCCGTACCCGATTCTCATGCCGAAACCTTGGCCACGGATTCACACGGATTCTCACGGAATTTTTTTCTTTCATTGTCAAACAGGAGTCGCCTGAGCTCCGAATGCTTCAGGCCAAGCGGGGTGTTCATCACAACCAAGTCTACGCGGTGGCCTTGATCTTGATCCGTGTAAATGCGTGTAAATCCGTGGCTCATTTCTGTAAATAGAATTCCGCCAGCTCCATATCCGCCGGGGCCGTGATCTTGAAATTTTTCGGAGAGCCCATCACCACCGCAACATCGTGCCCCCAGCGCTCGACTAGCGAAGCTTCGTCGGTCCCCAGAAATCCGTCCGCCGCCGCTTCATCGAATGCTTTTTTGATCACTCCGAAACGAAAGCCCTGCGGCGTCTGCGCCATCACAACCGCGGCGCGCGGAATCGTCGCCTTAATCAGCGCCCCTTCAGATGTCCTCTCTACTTGTTTCACCGTATCAACTGCCGGCAGTCCGGCAATCGCTGCGCCATACTTCTGCGCCGCCTCGATCACTTCCTGAATAATTTCCGCAGTCACGAACGGACGCACCGCATCATGCACCAGCACAATATCGTCTTCATTCGCTGCAACCGCATTCAGCGCATGCTCCACCGACTGCTGCCGGTGCTCGCCTCCCACCACAAATTCTACTTTTTTCTTCAGAACATCTTTCGCTTCGTTCTCCAGCCGCGCCCGGAAATCGGCAATTTCGCTTTCCCGCAGCGCGATCCAGATCTCGCTCACGCCCTCAACCGCGGCAAACTTGCGCAACGTGTGGATCAGAATCGGCGTGCCGCCCAACTCCGTGAACTGCTTCGATGGCGATGTCTTCCTCTGTTTATCTTTGGAACCGGCCGGCGCCATGCGCGTGCCAAGCCCCGCAGCCGGAATGATTACGATCACCTTCATAACGGGGTGTCAGTATACGAGCAGAGAAGGCCGGAGTTCAAATCCAGTGGATCAAAAAGCGCCAAACCGCATACCCAAAGTCCAACGCCAACCCAAGTTTGCGCAACTAAATTCGCGCACTCTTTATAAACATCAATCAATCCGGCCCTCGCCAGTTGGCCCTGACAGGTCCCACCTATGGCTTCCCGTGCGGCAACAACAAATAGACGGATCGCCGCAATACCCCCTCGCGGGTGACAGCGCAAAGCCTCCGTCGAAGCAGACCCTCCGCGGTCTGGACTGGCTGAACTTCCTGCTTGCCGACGTGCAAACCGGTGTGGGCCCATTCCTTGCCATCTATCTTGCCGGAAAGGGATGGGACGAGCAGCGAGTAGGAATCGCACTTACCGTCGGAGGAATCGCAGGCATTCTAACCCAAACTCCAGCGGGAGCCGTGGTCGACCGCCTCCGATCCAAACGCGCCCTCGTTGCCGGCGGCGTCCTCGCATTGGCAGCAGGGGCGTTGCTGATTGCCTTTCTGCCGGCCTTTTGGGTGGTGATGTTCGCTCAGGCCATGATCGGAGGCACCTCCAGCATTTTCATTCCCGCCATCTGTGCCATCTCCCTCGGCATCGTCGGACAGAAGTTGTTTGATGAGCGTCAAGGCAGAAATCAGGCCTTCAATTCCGCGGGCAATGTCGCAGCCGCGCTATCAATGGGATTACTGGGCTATTTCATCTCCAACCGCAGCATCTTTTTCTTTGTAGCCGCCACCGCGCTCCCCACCATCCTTATCTTGCTCTTGATCCGGCCTGAAGAAATCAATTATGCGCGCGCCCGAGGAGGAAGAGTAGGCGACGGGAACGGCAAGCCGATCGGCATGCGGAGCTTGCTGCAAGACAAGCTGTTTATTTTCCTGCTTTGTGCTGTACTGTTCCACTTTGCCAATGCCCCGATGCTGCCTTTGCTTGGCGAGAGGCTGTCCAAGGGTCATGGCCGAACTTCGATGATGTTCATGTCGGCCTGCGTAATTACCACGCAGTTTGTCATCACGCTGATCGCCTCCCCGTCCGGACGCAAGGCTGGCTCCTGGGGCAGAAAACCACTTCTCCTCATCGCCTTCGGCGTCCTCCCAGTGCGCGGCTTGCTATACACGCTGACGGCAAAGACAGCCGCGTTGGTGGCGATCCAAGTCCTGGATGGTATCGGTGCCGGAATATTCGGCGTGGTTTCGGTTCTCGTGGTTGCCGACCTCACAAGGGGCTCAGGACGTTTCAACTTAGCGCTGGGCGCTATCAGCACTGCGGTCGGAATCGGCGCTTCTCTAAGTCAGACGATTGCTGGCGCAATCGTGCATCACTCCAGTTTCAACGTCGGTTTTCTGTTTCTGGCCGCCGTTGCCTTGGCCGCTTTCGGCATCCTTTACTTCTTCATGCCCGAGACGCGGAATATTGCTCCAACCTCTTCCCGTTAATTCCAGAATGCGCTGGCGTCTCAAGGAATTGTCGGCTTGGTTTCCACCAGGTTGCTTGGGGCCACCGGATTCGTTACCGCCGGTTGCGTAATCACCGCCGCCGGCCCCGACCCGCCGGTCCGCGCAAAAGCCCGCTCATCCCACTTGCCAAAGATCATCTTTCCCGCCGTAGTCTGCAGCACCGAAGTCACCGACACGTCGATCGTCTTGCCGATCATCTTACGCGCGTTGTCCACCACCACCATGGTTCCGTCGTCGAGATACGCGACACCCTGGTTATATTCCTTGCCTTCCTTCAGGATGAAGACCTTCATGATCTCGCCCGGCAACACGATTGGCTTGAGCGAGTTGGCCAACTCGTTAATGTTCAGCACTTCGACGCCCTGCAACTGCGCCACCTTATTCAGATTGAAATCGTTGGTGATGATCTTGCCCTCATACAGCTTGGCTAGTTCAATCAACTTGAGATCGACCTCGCGCACCGCGGGAAAATCATCCTCTACAATCTGGATCGACAGCGTAGCCATCTTCTGCAGCCGCTGTAAGACGTTTAGCCCGCGGCGCCCCCGGTTCCGCTTCAGAGAATCGGCCGAGTCGGCCACAAGTTGCAATTCGCGCAGAACGAACTGCGGGGTAACGATAATCCCGTCGAGGAATCCGGTCTCGGCAATATCGGCAATCCGCCCGTCGATGATGACGCTGGTATCGAGAATCTTGTAGCTTTTCTTGCCCTGCCGCTCGCCACCAAAGATCCCACCCAAGGCAGCGAGATTCAGCAAGTCGCCTTTATTCGCGCCCACGATCAGACCCACGTATGCCATCAACAGCATGACCAGGATTTGCAGAAAGCTCTGGCTGGGGCCGGGAAGCACACTACTGCGAATCACCAGCGCAAACAGATATGCGCCGCAGATGCCGAGGATGCTCCCGATGGCTGCGCCGATCAGCCGCTTCAGGCTGACCGCGCGGAGCTTCCATTCGAATACTACGATGGCCGCACCTACCGCGGCGCCGATTCCGGCGTCCAGTGGCTTCGGCAATCCGAAAGGACCAATAACGTAGCAAGTGACGGAAACTACAATGATAAAAAGAAGACGTACGAAAACTAACTCCACAATAAACCTCCCCCCGGGATGCAACTCCGCCAAATCTTTCGCAGTGTCCCGGTGCCAGCTCTCGCCGCCCCGGCGGGAATTGGCCAATCCACATGCGGGGCAAGAATAAGGGGGATGAAAGTATGCCCCGTCCCGGCCCGTGGAGGCGTGGCCGGAAGGAATCTCATCAAACCAACGCCAAGAGTATATACCGGAAGGTAAATAAGCGGATAATCCAAAGATTCGCTGCCAGCCATCATCAGACCTACAGTCTGGTTCCCCTCCAAATACAGCATCGGACCTACCCTGTAACCACTACCAATTCAGCATCTCAAACCAGCGATCCGGGACCTGCTGAACGACCATGCGGTCCACCGCGTTCTCGCCCGACGGATCGCCCCAAAGGAGGATTCTCAATGAAGAATTGCAGAATATTGAATTTTGTGGTTCTCTGCCTGCTGTCGGGTAGCTCAGCCCTGGTTTGCGCACAGCTCGGTTACGCACAGGACGAAAAGCAGCAAGACGCGAAACCCTCACAGCAGGAAGAACCCAAGAACCAGGCCCGCCCGGATGACGCCAAACCCGCCCGCCCCGATGACGCCAGGCCGTCCAAGCAAGACAATAAGCAGGAGATGAAGCCGCAGTCTGCGCAAGAGCAGCAGGATCATCCAGAGCAGCCCGCTGATCGCGCCCGCCAGGGACAAGATGCCCGCGCACAGACGGCGCAAGCGCATTCCGGTGGCAAAGGCGGCCACATCCCCGATGACAAATTCAAAGCCCACTTCGGCCGCAGCCACACCTTCACCGCCAAAACGATAATCGTCCAGGGTCAGCCGCAATTCTCCTACGGTGGCTACAGCTTTGAATTGGTCGATGCCTGGCCCGTAGGCTGGGCTTACACTGACGAATGCTACATCGACTACATCGACGGAGAGTACTACCTCATCGACTTGCTTCACCCCGGCATCCGAGTCGCTGTTTTCGTTGTGCTATAACGCAAGCCGCTGACTCGGCGAGAAGGTGGACCCTCTGCGCGTCGATCCAGTTCTGCTGGATTCAAGCTCACGGGTTCCACCTTCTTTTTCTCACCTGGATTCTTGCAGATTCTCTGACCACCGCCCCATCCTGCTAAACTTCTCCGCATGAAAGCCTTAATGATTACCCGCCTGTCCGGTCCCGATTCCCTCGCGGTGCAAGACGCTCCCGAACCCACGCTGAAGCCGGAACAAACGCTGGTCCGGGTCGCCGCTGGCGGCCTGAATTTTGCCGATTTCATGACCACCCAGGGCGGCTATCCCGGAACCCCTGCCCCTCCCCTGATCGCCGGACGCGAATTCGCCGGAGCCGAAGAGATCGGCGGACGACGCGTTATGGGCTACATCCAGTGGGGAGCCTTCGCCGAGAAAGTAGCCGGCTACTCCAACCTGCTCTGGCCAGTTCCCGATCGCTTCACCGACGAACAAGCCGCCGCCTTTCCCGTTAACTTTTTCACCGCCTACCTCGCCTACTGGCAAGCTGGAATGACACTTGGGCAGAGCGGCATTGCGGACGATGGGAAAAGCAAACTTCGCGTGCTCATTCACGCCGTTGCCGGAGGCGTAGGGACGGCCGCCGTCCAGATCGGCAAACTACTCGGTATCGAAATGTACGGAACCTCTTCCTCCGACGAAAAGCTAGCCCGTGTAAAAGAACTGGGCCTGCAACACGGCATTAACTACAAGCGCCACGATTACGAAGAAGTCGTCAAGAACCTGACCCATGGCGAAGGGGTCGACGCCGTCTTCGACATGCTCGGCGGCGAGGACACCGCGAAAAGCCTGCGCTGCCTGCGCGATTTCGGACGCGTCATCCAATACGGCACCGCTTCCGGGAAGGCACCGAAACTCGATATTCGCGCCATGTATGCCAAGTCCGCCAGCATCCAGGGCCTGTGGCTGACCTACCTTTCGCAAAAACCGGCAATCATGGAACCCGCATGGAAGCAACTCTCGGCATGGATCGCCGAAGGAAAGCTAACTCCGGCCATCGGTGGAGTTTTCCCCATGGACCGCGCCATCGAAGCCTACAGACTGATGCAGGAGGGCAAGAACTACGGCAAGCTAGTTCTAAAGATCGTCTGACTTAAGGTTGTGTGGAACGAGCGCGTGTGTGGGGCCGTCACTTGTGTGGAGCGGGCACTCCTGCCCGCTGCCTTTGACTTTGTTGTTTTCCGCCTCACTGCTTCCCCAAAAATATAATCCGGCTATCGAGAGCCCGCCCGTTCCCGTCAATAAACGTCGGTGCGGGATGATTCACATCGATCACGCTGTTCGCAAGGCCGGGATTCGCGTGATTGGTGATGTTATCGAACCCGGCCCGCAACTCCCAATATCGCCTGAAAAGATGAAATCGTTTCGCCACCTGCAAATTCACCGAGTAGTACATCGGCAGACGAAAGAATTCCGCCGGGCTGCCATAAATCTCACCCTGATCGGTCGTCGCAAAGAAGGGCAGGCCGCTCCGGATTTCCGCCGCATACACCACGTCGAACTGGTGAATGATCGGCACCTTGGGCCCGGGCAGCACCCCCCAAGTGATGAGATGGTTCGGAGAGTCCCACGGATAAGGCCCTGGAATCTGCGGGCTCAACAGAGGAAAATCTAAACTGAAATCGAAGACCTGGTTCGTCGTCGAACGCGATCGGATGTACGCGCCAAAAATTTCATAGCGTTGCCGGAAGCGATGGCGGGCACTGATCTCAAAATGGTAATAGCGGTCGTCGCGGCCATTGCCAAGGAGATAGTCGCCGTTGACCGCGCCGTTCAGCGTGTTATAGGCAAAGCCGTGCACCCCGCGTTTCGCCAAAAACTCCAGCTTGAGAAAAACGGCATAGGACAGCTTCTTCTCCAGCCCAAGGCTCCAGTTCACATAGCGCGGAGCGGAAAGAGCCCTCTGGTCCACCGAAAACGTGCTCAGCACTGGCGTGGGCTGGTTGATCTGGTTGCCATTCTGATCCGTGGGCACTACCGTGCAATTCGGCGAGCCCAGCGGCAGGCACTCAAAGAAATAATCATCCCTTTTCCCCTCGAACGGCTGATGGACCACTCCCAGCGTGGTGTTGTCATAAACAATTCCAATTCCCGCCGACAACTTCGTGTTGCCCTCATCGTCGAGAATATATGTACCCGCCAGCCGCGGCGAAAATAAAGGCGCCCGCACAATCTGATCCCAATCGAAACGGATTCCCGGCTCGATCAGCAGTCGATTCGTAATCAGCCACCGGTCTTCCACATAAGCGCTGGCCTCGCTATTAAAAATCGTAGTGTAATTGCCGGGCGCAAACACTGAATAGCGCGTGCACGTATAAGGCGGCACCGGAACGCCGTTCGCGCCGGTTGCGCAAGGCAGCGCCGGCTGTCCCGCAGGCGGCTCGCCCGGCTGCAGATAAGAAATCGGCTGCCGCAAAAACTGCGCATCATAGTTCAACCGGTCAAGATCAAAACCGGCTTTAATGTCATGCCGCCCGCGCCAGAGATGCGCCGGCAACGACAGGTTCGAGAGGATCTGCACCCGCCGCGCCAGCGTGTTCTGCTGCTCGTAATAGTTCCCCGTCACTCCCGCGGTGGTGCCCGTCGCGTTCGGCGCCAGCACAATATAAGGACTATCCCCATGCGGCGTGAGATCGACACTGTACTGGTCCACGCCGAATCCAGTTTCGAGCAGCGCCCCATCTCGAAAATAATATTGATCCTTCACCGACCCAATGTAGGCCGTCTCGTGATTCAAAGCCGTGCTCGGCTTCGGCTGCAGAAGCGACAGCCCGTCGTACGGGTCGTGATAGTAATTCGATAAAAAGCTCGCCGTTACAATGTTGCGCGTCGTCAGGTTCGATTGCACCTTGGCCAGATTGTCGAGTCGCCAGACCTCGTCGCTGTCGGCCCCAGACGGAAGTTGTTTAATAATGTTGTTGTCGTACTCACCGTCAATCGAATCGATAAACCACATCTTTCCCTTGCGGATTGGCCCTGACACTGTGTAAATGGGCAACCATTGGCTGATCGAAATTCCTTTGATGTCCTGGATCCCGGGCACGAAGTCGGTCGAGTGCACCCGGAAATGATCATCGCCCATGCGTGTGTTCAAGGCCATCACGCCGCCCGATCCTTTGCCAAACTCAGCCGGTTCACGGCTGGCTTCGACGTTGATCGAGCGAAAAGAATCCGCGCTGGTCCTTACCAGCAATTGCCCATTCGTAGGCTGAGTCGCGTTGAAGCCATCGAACAGCAATAACGTCTGCCACGTTTCGCTTCCCGCCACATGCGCCTGCCCGAAGGCATCCAGCGTGATGCCCGGGATAAATGTGAGAGTGCCGCGGTAGTCGTTATATCCCTGATACGGTATGTCCACAATTTCACTCCCGGTGAGTTCTTCTTTGCTGGCGATTTGTGCGGGATCGATGGCCGGTGCCGACTCCGCCACGTCTACAACTTCACGCACCTCGTACTCACGGGTAAGAGTCACATCCACGTTGGAGGTCACTCCAAGAACCACATCAGCTTGAGTCACAGCGTAGAAGCCGGCTTTCTCAATGCGCAGCTCGCAAGTTTCCGCAGACAAGTCGCTGAACTCACAATGTCCGGCAAAATCGGTTTCGCAGCGCACCGCGAGAGCGGGCGGCGGAGGTTGCAACTGCACCCGCGCCGAAGCGACTGCCACTCCGTTTTCATCGGTCACGCTCACCGTGAGCTTTGTGGCAGGATTCTGCGCAGACGCGTGCTGAGGAGCAGCCCGTTGCCAGGGGAGGAAAGCCGTTTGCGCGAACAATACGCCATGCAGCAGGGCCAACCCAAGCGCGAGCTTCACCGATGCGCCTCGCCCGTGCATAGCCCAAGTATGAAGTCATAGGCCTTTGGCAGCAATAGGGTGCGGCGGATTTTCGCCATTATCCAAAAGGGAACGGTCGAGCCCGATTCACGCGATAAACTCCGCCTCCAACAAATCCCTCTGTTACGCTTTGAACATCACTTCGCGTCTCGCTTGGACGATCGCCTAGAAAAATACGCTTTGCAAGACTTCGTTCGTTGCAATAAGCATTTTCCGGCGCTGCTTCATACGTGGCGGTTGGCGGGTTTTTCCAGATCATGACCAGACTTCTGAGTTTCTTCCGCCCCTCGCACCAGCATTCGGCGTTCTCCGCCACGCTGCTGCTCATGTCGGCGGTCATGCTCTCGCGCGTGGTCGGCTACCTGCGTGAGGCTTACATCGCCTACGCCTTCGGCGCCGGCCCGCAGACCGACGCCTACGTCGCCGCCTTCACCCTCCCCGACTGGCTCAACTACATCGTCGCCGGCGGTGCGGCGTCGATTACATTCATCTCCATCTATACGCGTTTCCTTGCCGAAGGCCGCGAAGCCGACGCCCAGAAAACTTTCTCGGTCGTCATCACCGTCATGTCCGCCGTGATGATCGTCGGCACCATCCTCACCGAAATCTACACCCCGCAGTTCGTGAGCTGGATGTTCCACGGCTTCTCGCCCGCCCAGGCAGAACTGACCGTTCACTTGACCCGCATTCTGCTCCCCGCGCAAATCTTCTTTTATGTGGGAGGCGTGGTCTCCGCCGTCCTGCTCTCGCACCGCCTGTTTCTTTTTCCTGCCTTCGGCCCGCTGCTCTACAACCTGATCATCATTCTTGGCGGGGTCATCGGCGCGCACCGCTTTGGAATTTCTTCTCTGGCTTACGGCGCGCTCGCCGGTGCCGTCGTTGGCCCCTTTCTCGCCAGCGTGATCGGCGCCGCGCGCATCGGCACCGGCTATCGTCCCTCGTTCGATATCAGCAATCCCGCATTCCGCGAATGGGTAAAGCTCTCAATCCCGCTCATGCTAGGAGTATCGCTGGTCACCGCTGACGATTGGATTCTCCGCCACTACGCCTCCAGCGGCGTCGGAGATATCGCCCGCCTCAACTATGCCAAGCGCCTGTTCGCCGTTCCCATCGCGGTTCTCGGCCAGGCCACGGGACAAGCCTCTCTTCCATTTTTCGCACGCCTGTTCAACGAAAAGCGCTTCAAAGAATTTGCCGCCACGGTAAACGACTCCGTCTACCGCGTTGCCGCCGCCTCATTTCTTGCCACCGGATGGATGATGGCCGCCGCCTTTCCCCTCATCGATCTCGTCTATCGCCGCGGCCGCTTCCTTGTCTCCGATACCCAAACCACCGCGATCTATTTTTTCTGGTTTTCGCTCTCGCTCGCTCTTTGGTCCGCTCAAGGACTCTACGCCCGCGCCTTCTACGCCGCGGGCAACACGCTCACGCCCATGGTCGCGGTGAGTGTGATCACCGCCGCATCCCTGCCGGTGTATTCCATGCTGTTCCACAAGTACGGGGTTATCGGACTGGCCTGGGCATCAGATATTGGCATCGGAGCGAATCTTCTGGCGCTGGCATTTCTCCTGCACTATCGCAAGCTGGTTTCGCTAGGCACGCTGCGTTGGGATGAATTAGGAAAATCCGCGCTGACTGCAGCCGTAGCCGGCGGCATCAGCCTGGAAGTAGCGAGAAGTGTAACGTCCCTCGTCTCCAACCGCGGCAGCCGAGTCGCCGACATTCTCCAGTTGGGACTTATTTCTCTCACCTGGGCCGCTACGACTGTCCTTGGCCTGTGGCTTCTGCGCTCCCAGTTACCCAACGACCTTCGCCGCCGCAAAAAAGCTGCATACCCAGCAGTAGCCCAAGGCGAAACCAAAGAAGTCCTGGAAGCAGGCACGCAACCGTAGAGGCGGAGACCGGCTGGCAGGGCAACTCACGCCTTGCCGTGAATCTTCGCCCACCACCATCTCACGCCCACAAACAGAAATCGCCAATCGCTAAAGAACTCAGGAGGCTTCCCTTCAAACGCATGCCCGACGAATTGAAAAATCCATCCCAATACAAAAAGGCCGAGCGCGTAAGGCCACCATCGATGGTAGAAAATACTAGCGAGAAAAATCGCAAGCGAAAGCAGAATGATTGGAATGCCCAGAATGTGGCACGCCCGGTTCACACGATTCTGGTGGCTGGAGGCATACTGCGCGACCCACTGCTCACTGGTGCGGTTGCCTAACATGGCGCAAAGATAATACACTGCCCCCCTCTTCTTTGCACGCCCGTTGCAGGTGTTGTTGCAACGAGAAAATGTCGTATTAACTGCAACGAGACTCTGTCACCCCCTATCGATTAAGTAACGGCCGCCAAAGCGGGGCGGCCGGAGAGATTGTAGATACGCGGGGTCGGTTTTTTTCTTTTCTGCGCCGAGGTAAGAAGCTGGGGACGGCGCTCGGCGTGTTCTTCGAGCGGCAGCGCCAAAGCCAGAAGAAGCTGGTCTCCGCGATAGACGTGCAGCCGGCCATCGAGTTGATGGGAGAGCTCGACGGTTTCTCCGGCATAGCCGCGAGCGGCCGGCAAAGGTGGAAGCGCGATGGACTGGGCGCCTAAAGTTACGGTGTGATCGGCGGCGACCACGCGCCGATAGTGCAAGCTGAGGCAGCGCGCCAGATCGAAGCGGGGAGACAAACGGCGAAAATCGGAAGCGGCGTCGGCGGCGGGACGGGCGAAGCGCTGGTTGGGGACGGCGCTGCTGGGGAGAAAACAGTTTTGCGCCCCGCAAAATGCGCCGCACGGTTTCGCGACTGAGGGCAAGGTTTTCTTCTTCGCGCAGCTTTTCCGCCAGATGCGAATCGTTGAAGCCCTGATACTTGCCGCGGGCCAAGGTCAAGATCCACTGCTTCTGGGGAGGTGAAACCGCCCAGGGCATAGGACGTCCGCGATTGCCGTGCCGCACCCAGTCGATGGAATCGGGCCGATAGCGGCGCTTGAGGCGCTGCACCTGCCGTTCACTCAGTTGCAGCAGACGGGAGGCTTCGCCTACGCTCAGCCTTCCCTCCGCTGCATTCTCCACCACTCTCACTCGCTTCAACTCTTTCTGACTCATCGTCACCATCCTGCCAAGGTGACAGCATCTCGTTGCAGTTAGGGGTGACATGATCTTGGAGCATCTACATTCGGCGACATTCGCATTGACGGCGGCCGGGGCGCGGAGTAGTCTTTTGTGCGGCCTTCTGTAGACAAAATCGCAGTTCCTGGGGAACCCATTCCATGAAAATGATTCGTTCTGTGGTCACCACTTGGCTTGCACTTGTCTTTTGTACGGCGGCGGTTGCGCAGTGGTCGTCCGACCCTGCCGTCAACCTCGCTTTGGCGGACAACGCCAACGGCAGCGACCAGGTGCAGCCAAAGCTGGTGTCGCTGCTGAATGGAGGATGGTATGTGAGCTGGTTTGATGACAATCCCGCCAGCCCTCCCCCGGTGGGATACAGCGTTTTCTATCAACGGCTGACCTCCGGCGGTGTGCAGGAATTTCTTCAGGGTGGTCTGGAGGTCGCCGACCTGAGCAACAGTTCCACCGAGGACTACGGCCTGGATAAAGACACCAGCGACAATGCGCTGCTGGCTTTTCAGGACACGCGCGAGACTCCAACTCTGGAAATTACGGGGGCGCGGATGTCTCCGCATGGCAGCGCGTTATGGGGAAGCCTGGGCGTGCAACTCACGAACAACCAGGCGTTCAATGCGGTTCCTAAGCTTGCGGGAACGAGCGACGGTTATGTGGTGGTGGCATGGACCAGCAACAGCGACGTGGTGCTGCAAAAGCTGAATGCTGCCGGAGAGCCGCAGTGGGGCGATGGCGTGGTGCTGAGTGAATCCGGTTATGAGTACACGCTGGCCGATATGCATGCCGCCGACAATGGGTCGGTCATTGTGTCGTGGGTGAGCAATACGGGCTTTGGCAGCAACTCGCAATTGCGGGCCAACAAACTCAACGCTGCCGGCCACAAGCTATGGGGTAGCGGCAACGTAAGCATTTTCGACTCGGGATCGCTGCAGTTTGGCAACTTCCCTTATTTCGTTTATGACGGCAAAGGTGGGGCCGTGTTTGCCTGGTACACGAATAGTCCGACCTTGCAGTGCTACGCTCAGCATATTCTGGGCAATGGCACGGCGGCGTTCCAGCAAAATGGAGTTGCGGTTTCTGCAAATACAGCGAACGTGAGAGTGGATCCTGTAGCCGCGTATCGCGGGCTCACCGGGGAAGTGTTTGTGTTCTGGACGGAGGAAAACTCGCTGCAATCGCTGAACGGCGTGTATGGACAGAAATTCAATTCGAGCGGGGCGCCGCAGTGGGGCGCGGACGGATTGACGATCGTTCCTCTCGGAACCGATTCGCAAATCTTTGTCGAAACGGTGCAGATTGGTACCGGGGCGCTTACCTTCTGGGTCGATCAGCCGAGTTATGGAGACGCCACGATTCAAGCGATCAAGCTCGATGGCAGCGGGGCGACGGTGTGTCCGCAGTTTGCAGTGTCTTCGACGCCCGCGGACAAATCCCGGCTGGTAGCCGCGATTTCTCCGTCGGACATGGCGGCTCTGGCGTTTGAAGATGACCGGACGGGCAATAACGGGATCTACATTCAGAATGTAAATCCGGATTGCACGCTAGGGCAGGAGTAGAGAACAGTGGCCAGTGGTTCGTGGTCGGTACTGATCCCTAATTCACCAACCACGAATCGAGCGAAGGTAAACGAAGGGCGTGCATTAAGACGCCTACCGAATTGGCTACTGTGAGTGGTAGCGCAAGTATCCCAATCCCACGCGCAAATGGTGATGTAGCGCGTCGGGCACGCAGATGGCGAAGCAGAGGCCGAGTAATCCCTGTGCCAGGCCCAGCGCCCAGAGATTGCGATAGCGGCGGAAGAGCGTGCACGAAACAATTCCCCACACCAGGGTCGCGGCCGTCAGCACGAGGTTGGGCAGATGCGCTGCCGCGAAAAGTGTTCCCGCGAGAGCTACAGATGTGGCTTCGCTCCGGAGCAGGCGCAGCAGGCGATCCATAAAATAATCCTGCAAAAGAAACTGCTGGTAGATCGTCCAGAGGACGTAACCAGCGATGTGCTTGAAGTCGGCTTTATAAAGGGGATGCAGGGTACCGAAGTCCCGGGCGATAAGAACGCTAAGCACGGTCAGTGTGAGGGAAGCGAGCAGTATCCATAGTGATGGAACGAGGCCGTGCAGGCCAAATCCAAGTTCATCCCGGCTTTTTTGCCGCGCCAAGACCACCGATAACGTCAAAATCAAGACCACCGGAGAGAGCATGCGCTGCAGGTGCTCGGGCGTCCAGATGACGCCAACGATCACTGCGTAGCCGACAATCAACTCGAGCAGATCGCGGGCTCGGGTGGGCTGGGGGCGGGACATTTAAAAAGTATGGCATAGGAAATGCGGCCGCGTTACGAGGACTCTCGACGAAACCGGACATCGGCAGAACTCCCGGAGAGGTCTGTCGTTCCCTACGCGCGAAAGGGATCCCTTCGACTGAGCTCAGGGCAGGCTCTGCAACCGCTTGCGTGCTTCGCTGTACTCGCACCCACTTCGCTTCGCGAAGAACAATTGCAAACCGCCGCGACTAGAGGGTGACTTCGGGCGTGGCTTCGAGCAAACTGCGGGTATAGGGATGCTGCGGTCGCTCGGTGATCTGTTCAGTAGTTCCGACTTCTACGATTTTCCCGTGATACATGACTGCGATGCGAGTCGAGAGATAGCGCACGACCGGCATGGAGTGCGAGATGAAGAGGAAGGTCAGGCCAAAGTCGCGCTGTAGTTGGGTCAGGAGATTGACGATCTGCGCCCCCACGCTGACATCGAGGGCAGAAACTGGTTCGTCAGCCACAATGAATTTGGGACGCAACACGAGAGCGCGAGCTATGCCGATGCGCTGGCGCTGGCCTCCACTGAACTCGTGGGGGAAACGGCGGAGGATGGATTCGTCAAGCCCAACGGCGCGCAGGAGTTCGATGACGCGGGCGCGAATCCCGCTCTGTCCCTTGCCCTCTCGGTGGATGATCAGCGGTTCGGCGATGATGTCTTCGACCCGGTAGCGAGGATCGAGCGATGCAAAAGGATCCTGAAAAATGATTTGCATATCGCGGCGGCGGCGGCGCATTTCGCCGGGAGTGGCGGCGAGAAGATCACGACCGTGGAAATAAACGCTGCCGGAAGTGGGCTCGACAAGGCGCAAGATCAAACGTCCCAGAGTGCTCTTGCCGGAACCGGATTCGCCGACGAGGCCGAGGGTTTCGCCGGCATGGATGTCGAGGGAGACATCGTCGACGGCGCGGACCTGGTGCGCATAGATCTTAACCAGGTTGCGAATTTCGAGTAGGGCCACGTGCGGATGTTAGCAGAGTACCAAAAACATTGGCCACGGATTTGCGCAAATGGGGATAAGGTCACGATCTGGAGTTGATCCCTGAAAATCCGTGGCAATTTGCTCTACCCGCGGTGCTCTATCCTGCGGCGATCATCGGGACGGCGGCCAGGGCGGCTAGAAGTCCCAGGAAGCGCCAGCGAGTAAAGTGTTCTTTCAAAAAGAGGCGCGCTAACAAGACAGTCACCGCGGGATAGAGCGAAGAGATGACGACGGCTTCATCGAGGCGTCCGGTTTGGCTGGCGCGGACGAAGAATAGAGTGCCAGCGGAGTCGATGCATCCGGTGAGGACAGCCCAGCGGAGACCGGCGGAAGTGATCTCGCGAAAGCGGCGGCGGAAGAGAACGATGGTGGAAGTGACGATGAGTCCGCCGGTTCGCGTGAGCGTGGCGATCCAAAGCGGTGAGGCCTCGCCCGCCTGGCGAATGCATAAATAGAAGCCGGCGAAGCCGATTCCGGCAAAGACTGCCATGCCAATGCCTTCGGGCTTGCTTCCGTCTTCGCTGCGGGTGATGAGCCAGAGGCCGATGGCGGCGAAGGCGAAGCCGAGCAGGGGAATCTTTCCGGGCCAGCCCTCCGTGAACATCGCGAGCAGCGCCGGGATGGCGGCACTGAGAACGGCGGCAACCGGGGCGGTCAATCCCATTCTTCCGGAGGACAGCGCCCGGTAGAAGATGGCGAGGGCTGCGCCTCCCGAAACTCCGGCGGCCAGCGCCCAAGCCAGAGACTGTCCCACGGGAAACGCGGTGTGAGAAAGCGCTCCTAGCGACACCATCGCAATTAAACCGCCTGCGTTCACGACGGCGGTGAACAGAAAGGCATCGGCGCGCCGCGTGGCGTAGCCCCCGAGGAAATCGCTGGTTCCCCAGGTTGCGACTGCGGCCAGGGAGAACGCGGCAGTCACAGATTGTGGGCTTGCGGACATCCGACGAGGGTAACACGGCAGCTTGCACGAGAATCAGCAGAAGCCGCGCATCGGTGCCGAAAAAAAAGCCCGGACCTTACGGTCCGGGCTTGGCTGTTCAGAATGGAACTTTGCGTTCCTAGCTGATGGTCAGGGTGAAGGTGGCAGTCTCAGTGGTGCCGTTGCCGGTGCCAGTGACGGTGATGGTGTAGGTTCCGGCCTTGGCCTTGGCGGTCGACTGAATCCGCATGGAGGCGCTGCCGGCGCCGGTCACGGTCGCAGGCTTAAAGGATACTTTTACGCCAGCAGGCACGCCTGAGGCGGAGAAGGTGATGACGGAATCAAAGCCACCGGAAACGGTGCTGGTGACTTTGGCCTGGCTGGTGCCGCCCGGAGCAATGGTCGCCTTCGCAGGTGCCACAGCGATAGAGAAGCTGCCAACCGGGTTTCCGGCCAGAGCCGAAAGCAGAGCCGGACCATTCGGACTTCCCCAACCAGTTGAGAGGTCATAGCCAACGGTGGTGCCGTCAGCATTGCCGCCGCTGGTGATGTCGTGGAAGTCAGTGTCGTAGTCCGCGCCCGCGCCGATGTCATAAAGAGTCGGGTTGATGAAGCCGAGCGTGGTGGTGTTGCCGTTCGCCAGGTATTGCTGGTTGGTCAGAGCCAGGTAGGCAGCCCACATGGGAGCGGCAAAGCTGGTTCCACCGTATTCGTTGGCGGTGCACTTGGTCTGATCGGCGCACACGTAGAAGGTGTAGTTGGCATTGGCCGCAACATCCGGGCCATTGCGGAAGCTCTGCGAGCACTTGGCGCAACCCGCCGCCGCAGCAACCTGCCAGGAAGGAATCGCGAAGTCATCGGGCGAAATACCGCCGCCCGAATCAGCCCAGCCGGTTTCTGATGCCCATGGTCCACCCGCGCTGGCGGTATCCAGATCGGTACCACCGACGACGGTGACGTACGTATCTTCGGACGGGAAGGGATATCCGCCCTTAGCCCATTTGCCGCTGTCGCCAGAGGCCACGAAGAAGTTCTGACCCTGTGCCGCCATTTCCTGGAAGTAAGGATCATCGGTAGTGCTATCTTGCGGCCTCCAACCCCACGAGCAGCTAATCTGAGCCTGGAGCGGGTTGGCGGTAACCATGCCGTTCAGAATCCCGGGGTCATCGAGCACTTGGCCCGACAATCCGCCGGTTCCAATCCACATGGTCAGGCCAGCCATACCGGGGCCCATACCAAGAGCCTGGGTCATGTCGATGGTCTGTTCGGTGTCGTCGCAACCGCTCTTGTCAACGCAGCTCGTGCTCTGAGTATCGACCGAGGTCAGAGTTACGGGAACAAGGTTGGTCTGGCCAACGTTGGTGTAGTAGGTGGTGAGGTCGGTCAGATCGGTACCGATGAACTCAAACAATCCAACGGACTGGCCGGTACCGGTGAGGGTCCCGCCTTCCGCGGAGTAATAGGCGGCGCGCATGTCGCTGCCCAGGAACGAGCTGCTGGGGCCGGAGCCGATGGTGGCGTTGGAGTGAACGTCCGCGGCCGCTTCTTCCGCGGAGCGATGGGTGTACATCGCATGCGGCGTCGCATAGTTGTCGAGGCCGTTGACGTGCCACAGGTTCAGCGCCATCACGGTCGTGGGCTCGCGGTCCGTCGAGAAAAAGGTGCGAGCTTCTTCGTCATGCTGATAGACGTTCATGCTGACGTGGAACGTCCGCTCAACGGCCGAGACCGGACCGACCACATCCAGGTTCAGGCGATTGCGGGACTGCTTCACAACCGTGAAGCCGTTGTTCTTGGCGAACTGAATCAAGGTCTGGTAGTCCTCTTTGGTCGGGCCAAATTTTTCGGTGAATTGCTCGACGGTGAGGAAGTGACGGAAGTTCGGGCTGTTTTTATCGTAAACATCTTTAAGGAAGGCGTCGAGGCCGGCCTGATCGCGGATGGGTAGAGTCAGCACGAGGCGCATGGACTGGTTCTCGGGAAGATGACCGACCATGGGCACCCGGTTGATCACTTCGCGGGCGTGGTGTGTCATCACTGTCCCAGCGTGCGAGGCAGTGCTGACGAACGATACGAGCGCTACTAACGTCAGCAGAGATGTAGCGATTCTTCGAATCATTGTTTCTCCTTGGATTTTTGGTGTCCTGAATACTGGCTTGATGTTGGCCCCACCCCAGGTCGCCGTCAGGGCTTTCGGTGGAAGGTCCTACACAGAACGGGAACCAGCTTACACCCATTGCGGTTTTTGAAAATATGGTCGAAAGACTTTTTTCTACAGAGTCTGAGGTCTCATCGCATGAATTTGCATAACATTCGTTTACATTGCTTTACATTGCTGGGGTGTTTGAGCGGTGATCCGAAACCCGCATCGGGACTGGATTATCTAAGGGAGGCGGCGTTCCTGCGCGTGGGATCAAGACTCCTCAATGAAAGGCCCTCGGATGCTCAGCCACCAGAATCGACGGCCTCTCGTGAAAGAATGACTCCCATGTCGACTCAGGACTTTTTCATTCCCGACTTTCTATATGGCACCGCGTGGAAGGAAGAACGCACGGCAGAACTGGTGGAATTGGCGTTGCGCGCCGGCTTCCGGGGCATCGACACGGCGAACCAGCGAAGGCACTACTTCGAAGGCGGAGTCGGGGAGGGGATGGCGGCGGCCTATCGCGCGGGGGTGGTGACGCGCGGCGACATTTTTCTGCAAACCAAGTTTACCTATCGTCCGGGGCAGGATCATCGACTGCCTTACGATCCGCAGGCGGCGCTTTCCGTGCAAGTCGCACAATCGTTGGCGAGTTCGCTCGAACATCTAGGGACGGATCACATCGAGAGTTTTGTGCTGCACGGGCCGGCATCCGGTCACGGCTGGACGGATGTGGACGCGGAAGTCTGGGAGGCGATGCGTCGCGAACGCGATGCGGGGCGGACGCGGCTGCTCGGAGTGAGCAATGTTTCCCTGCGGCATCTGGCGGGGATGATGCAGGCGCATGGGGAGGGTCCTGCATTCGTGCAGAACCGGTGCTTTGCGCGGACGGGATGGGATCGCGAGGTGCGGCGATTTTGCACTGAGCGGAAGATTGGGTATCAGGGATTTTCGCTGCTCACGGCGAATATGGAGGTGTTGCGGCATCCACTGGTGGCGAGGATTGCGTCGCGGGTCGAGGTGGGTGTGGCGCAGGTGGTCTTTGCTTTTGCCCGGTCCATAGGAATGCTCCCGCTCACCGGCACAACGTCTGCCGAACACATGAAGTTAGATCTGGAGAGCCGCAAGATCGGGCTCACGGGGAACGAATTGCGGGAGATTGAGGATCTGGCAGGGTAGTTCCCACCGGGGGCAGAAACTCTGCTGAAGGATTCTGATTCTTAGATGGCGCAGTCCTGGTGGTCCTCAGCCTTTGAGTGGCGCAGCGTTTTAACGCTGCGATAACGACAGCGCCCTTTTTGGGACTTTAGCCCCGAGGGGCATTGGTATCCACCTTCAAGGAAGCCCCGCCACACCGGAAATGGTTAAGCGCAAAAAACGCGGCAAATAGTCGTTGGCACAAACCAGGTCCCCGCCCTCGTTGGCATTCACGTTGTAAGTCAGCAGAATTCCATCCGAGTCGGTAAATTCGGGATGGGCTTTGGGGTTGTAGGTAACCAGAGTGCCTTCCTTGCATCCGTTGGCGCCGGCTTCGGGCGTGGTGTAGACGATGGTTTCATTGGTCCACGGACCTTGCGGAGAGCAGGCGTACCAGGTTGTGACTTCGTCCCAGAGCGGGTAAGCAGGCTTGAGCGGGTTCATGCCAGTCATGAGGTAAAAAGTACCGGTGCCGTACGTCATTGGGCTCACGGAATACTCGGGAGTGATGGCTTTCACGCCGCTGAGAGCGGTGGCGTTGCTTTGTCCCGCGAGCCACTCGTTCTTGGTGGCGTTCCAGTAAAGCCATGCGGAGGGATTGGTCAGATCGGCCAGCGAGCTAGTTTGGGCGAGGTAAGGCGTTTTGTTGTCGCTGCTGGGATTTTTTATGCCGTAGATGTAATAGGTCGAACCGACCTGCAAGATCTGCGATCCCCACTGGATGGTCGTGTCGGGCAAGGCGACTGGGACGATGGAGACGATCGAGTAGCTGGGCCAGTCTAAGGTGACGATTGAATTGCCAACGAATTTCAGCGACGGAGTCCACTGGCTGAGCATGATCACCAACTGGTAGACGTCAGGCGAGGGCTCGGTGACGAAGCCGCTTCCGACCCAGTACCAATCCCCCTTCGTCGGAGGAACGAAATAAGAGCTGGTCTTCGGAGGGTATCCAACTGTGGTATAGCTGCCAGTGCTTTGATCCTGAATGGTGAGCGAGTTGTGCGCCTGAAAAAGATCGCTGCTGCGCATGCGCGTGGTGGGGTTCACGGTGCCGATGAAGGAGTCGGACCATGTCCAGAGGTTCGTTCCGTCCGGAAGCAGAATCGAATAGGAGCCGTCGGCGCCGGTCCATCCGGGGCCGTTCTGCATAAAGAACGCGTCGAAGGTGGAATCGATGGTGGCCTGGTTGGGCGAAGCCGGGAGGGTGCACTGCGCGTGAGCGATCGGGAAAGAAAAAGCGAGCCAGAGAATCAGGAACGCGAGAAAGCGGGGCATTTCACCTCCGGACGATCGATATTATTAAACAGAAATTCGTGTGGGGATAGGGTCGAAGGTCTCAACAACCCCTGGGGGGATAGCCGCCTCCGCTGTTCAAGCGAGCGAAGCGAGCCCTTCTGCACAGAGAACGAAGCAGGCTCGCCATAATTTCGGTGTGGGTGTCACCGCTGCAGATCGAGCTCTGCTATTGCGAAAGAAGTCCCAGCGCTTGGTCAGTGGTGATGAATTTCGCTCCCAGACTTTTCAACTCAGCGATGGCGCGCTCTCCATCTTCTGACTTCAGGCTTTCAATTGCGTCTTCGACCACCGAGACATGATAGCCACGCTCGATCAATCCCTTGGCGGCGAAGCGGACGCAGTATTCCGTTACTACGCCGAAGACCACGAACTCGGTATCTTTGGCAAAGTGCCGCAGGAGTTCTGCCGCGTGCCGGCTTTCGAAGATATCGAGGGTCTGTTTTTCGAGATGAACCTGCTGGTAGGGCGCAAGATCTTTTGGAATCCTGGCTGAGGGTTCGTTGGGCACGGTGAAAACGTTTTCGGTGAGCGCCTCGGGAACCAGCGCAGAACCCGCAGTGCCTTTGATGCAGTGTGGCGGAAAAGTGGCGAACTCGGGATCGTCGTTCGTGTGATAGCAACCGTGGGAGACCAGGAAGACACGTCCCTGGCGGGCGGCATCGGTCAAGCGGCGAATGTTCGGGAGCAGGCGTTCGGCGTCGCGCACGTAAAGCTTGCCGCCGGGGAGCATGAAGTCGGCTTGGGTGTCGACCGCCCAGAAGATCGGAGAGTTCGATGGCATGGGGCTGCTATGAGGGCCAGTTTATAACATGTGGGATCAGGCGAGGCGCGCCCGTCCCTCTGTGAACTATAAAGATTACGAGGTTGGATCCTGCGAGCCTTGCACGAATTTCAAAAGACTCTTCTCCAAAATAGTCTTGGTAGTTTCCGGCAGATCGACGAAGCGGAAGGGTTGAAGCCAGCCTTGGGTGGCCCACATGGGAAACATCGTCTGGGCCTTTTCGCGGATCGTGGTCTCGCCGAGATTGAAGATCAACTCTACGTCGAGTTTTTCATCCAGCGGTTGGTCGAGGTTCATCAGGCCACCGGTGGTGGAGAGCTGATGCAATTTGCCGCGCACGGCGCGACGGTTGGGCAAGCGAACCAGCACCAGCACTGCCCCGCGCAACTTCACCCGAAAGGGACGATCCTGCCCGGTCAAGTTGTGCGCCGTCAATCCGGCGGCTGAGGTTTGGTTGGGCTGGTTGACTGTAGACGGTTCTCCCGAAGAAGGAGCAAGCGCCGGCGATTCTGGTGTCGGGGGCATCGCAAGAAGAGTATGGCACTTCGATTGGGCTCGGCGAGGTTACGAAAGCCGCAATCGCGATTGAGCGATTCGACGGCTGGAGCAGTAGATCGAACTCTCGCGGGAAGATGCGCCTGGGATCAACTATCTCCGGCCCGGATGCGCTTCGCCGTGAGCGGAAAATAAGTTGTACGGCCAATCAGGTTTCCTGCTGCTGTTAGCGGCGGGTGGTCGCGCGGCGGCTGCAGGGGCGGAACTTGGGTTGTGGCTGTAATCCCAGTCCGCGGGAGGATTGGCAATTCCCCAGACGTTGCCCGGGTTATAGAGGGAGACACCGATAATGAAATTCGCGCCGTCATTGCCTAACGGTACGCAACTTACGACGCGGGCTGAGATGCTTGCACCGCCTGGCAGATTGCCCAGCAGTACCGGGGTTTCGATCGGTAAGGGACGATCCGCCCGAACTCCGCCGCCCTGCGAGCTCACTACAACGGCGATACAATCTGCCGAAAATGGATGCATGCGATCCAGGCTGGTCATGGTGAGGGGGATCTCCACTCGAAGCCGCGAACTGCGCCTGATCTTCTGCGGTGTGAGAATTTCCATGTGGGTTGATTTCGCTCGAATCGCATCTTCGCGAGTACATTCAAGTTTGACAGAAGCGAGCCCGAATGCAGAGTTTAGAATGCTGAAAACAGTGACGAAAGTAATCTTGGATCGAGCCGCTGTTAAGATGGCTCGAAAATTATGTGATCCAGAGGTTAAGTCAGATTCATGAACCCAGCGGTCCCATCTCTGGAGAGCGGCCCGCATCGTGCCACCGCGATGGCCTCGACTTCACGCGAGTGGGATCTGGTGCGGGCTGCGAGCTCCAATCGCGAAGCTGATCCGAAACATATGCATTCCCTCTTGGAAGCGCCGCTGGATTGGCCGGCTGTGCTGCGACTGGCGGATCATCACCGCACAACCGAGTTGATGTATCGGAATCTCTTGCACGTCGACTCCTCTGCCGCACTTGTTCCTGTGCCCGTGTTCGCTTCGCTGCAGAAAAATTCGCAAAGGAATGTACACCAGTCGCTGTTTCTGGCGCGGGAGGTGATCCGCATCGTGGCTTGCCTGAATGGGCGCGGCATTGATGTCCTGCCCTATAAAGGGCTGGTGATGTCCGAAGTCTATTACAGCGATCTCTCGCTGCGGCTGGCAGGGGACATGGATTTTTTTGTTCGCCAGTGCGATGTGGCGCGCGTCAAGAATCTTGTTCGCGATCTCGGATACACGCTTCGCTTGGAGATTCCCCAAGAAGCTGAACCGGATTACATCGCGTCGGGATACGAGTACACCTTCGATAGTCCCGCCGGAAGGAATTTGCTGGAGCTGCAGTGGGCGCTGCTGCCGCGATTCTATGCAGTCGATTTTGACATGGGCGGACTATTTGCGCGGGCGGTGAATGTGAGCGTTGCCGGTTCCGGCGTGAAAACGCCCGTCGCGGAAGACCTTCTGCTGCTGTTATCGGTGCACGCGGCCAAGCATCTTTGGGGCCGGCTGATCTGGCTGTGCGACATCGCGCAGATTCTGCGGCGGGAGGATTTGAATTGGGATTGGGTGCAGGGGCAGGCGCGTGAGCTAGGCATCGAGCGGATTCTGCAGGTGACGTTGCTACTGGCCAGGCAGCTGGTAGGGGCGGTTGTTCCGGCTCTAATCTCGAATGCGATGGTTCGCGATCCGGCGGTTTCGAAGTTCGTGGATCAGATTGCATCGCAGATTGCCGCCGGGACTTTGCGCCAAACCGACACCATATCTTATTTTCGGCTGCTGATGGGGCTTCGCGAACGGCGAATCGATCGGCTGCGCTTTCTGACGCGCCTGGCTTTTACTCCAGGTCCGGGAGAGTGGGATGCCGTGCCGCTGCCGCGGGCACTATTTCCTCTCTATCGCGTGGTCCGGATGGCGCGCCTGGCGAGAAGGTTCGTGAGGATCAGACGAGCATGATTTCCGGCGGCAGAGCAGTGCGTCGGAGAAAGCCAGCCGAGTGTTGCTTGGGATGAATGGACGGAAGCGCCCGTTCCCACACGAGGTATGGTGATCCCCAGCATTCTGGTTCGTCTGATATTCTTCTTTTCTTCTGAATTCTTCGCCCACAATTAGCTCGGCACAGAGTCCCCGCCGGTTCGCGGTGATTCTTGCCTTTGGGCTGGTGTATTTATTTTGGGGCTCGACTTATCTTGCGATTGACATCGCGGTGCAGAGCATACCTCCGGCGCTGATGTGCGGGGTTCGGTTTTCGATTGCCGGCGTCGTGATGCTTGCGGTGTGCGCGGCCACCGGGCGCAGGATTTGGTATTCGGCGCGGCAGATTGCGCTGGCATCCGTGGTGGGCGTGTTGTTGCTGATGGGCGGCAACCTAACTTTGTCCTGGGCGGAACTCTCCGTGCCGTCGGGATTGGCGGCATTGATCATTGCGATTACACCGTTGTGGTTCCTGGTGCTGGATTCGTTGCTGCTGGGGCACCATAAAATTTCATGGCGAGGCAAGGCTGGACTCGCACTGGGCATTGTGGGCCTGTTCGTGCTGTTCTGGCCAGAATTGCATTCCAGCTCGCCGATGGGGCGGCGCGAGTTGTGGGCGTCGGTCAGTTTGCTCGGCGGATCGTTTTCGTGGGCGCTGGGATCCGTCTTATCGAAGCGCTGGCAATCGGGCATGGACATTTTCAGCGCTACTGCGTGGCAGGTGACGGCGGCGGGAGCGGCGAATTTCCTGTTTGCCTTTGCGGTCGAGGATTTTTCCCACGTGCTGTGGACCGCGCGCGGCGTCGGCGCGGTGATGTACCTGATTGTGTGCGGATCGTGGGTTGGATATACGGCTTATATCTGGTTGCTGAAGCATGTGCCGACGTCGAAAGTGTCGACCTATGCCTATGTGAATCCCGTAGTGGCGGTATTTTTGGGATGGCTGGTTCTGCACGAGCGGGTGGACCGGTTCATTTTTCTCGGCAGTGTGATTGTGGTTTTGTCGGTCATTTTGGTGACCAGCGCGAAGGTGAACAAAGCCGTGACGAATGATTAGCGGCCAGGATCAGTTCAGCGATGGGGCGACTGTTCCTTTAGAAGGCGGCTCTATTTGTTGGTCTCTTCTTTAGCGTTTTCTTCGTCTTCTTCCTCGGCCATTGAGTCTACGATGTGGCCGCGAATGGCGAAGGTTTGTTTGGCATCGCGTACAGGCTCGAAGGTTACGCGGGTGGGGCTTCGCAGCCAGGTGGGAGTGGGGCAAGCGGAATCGGCCGCGGCGTTTTCTGCAATTGGCGGCAAGTCGAGAGGTTTTTTGAGGACCGGCTTGCGGCGGCCGATTTGCGCGACGATGGCGAAAATCTTCTTGCCGTCTTCGGAGACGCCACAATAGGCAGCGTAATCGCGATACCAACTGACGAAGGAGTAGAGGGCGTCGAATTCGGGCAGGTTGAGGGGAGAGATGCGGCCGGACACGCGATCCACCAGCAACCATCCGCCGCGCTGCCATTGCCACCTCGGAACCGCACTGGATTCCTGGGGAAGGATGTCGTTGAGGCGGAAGGCGCGGCGGATCACGAAGAGGCGGTCGGTGATTTCGTGAGCCGAGCCGAGGGTAAATTCTTTTACGCGCGAGTCCACCAGGAGTGGACGGAGCTTTAGCGTGAGAATCTTTTCGTCCGCTCCCGGCGTCCATTGCACTGTAGTCGTTTTACCGAAGGTGACGGTGTGCGGCTTGGTGGTTGCTCCGGCGAATTCAGGAATGAGTAGGATGAGAATGAGCAGGATGATAGGAACCGTGAGTCGCGCAGGCATCGCCGAGGCCATGGGCCGAGGTTAGGCAGGAATCGAAGTGGCCAGCAAGGTTAGATATCACAAGAGGCCCAAAGTTTTAGCGGACTTCCCAAAATGGATAGCGCGTTGTTCCTATAGGGGAAAAGTACTTTTGGCGCGGCGTTCGCAGAGCAGCGCCAACGTCACTGATGCGATAACTGGGCGAAACTTTTTTCCTCTGCGCAGGGAAACCACTCGGAGAGATTGGCGTAAGATTGACATGGGTTCTGTGCCATGAACTTTTCCGATGACGTCTCTCCGCCTGCGCGCAATGAGCCAGAGGCAACTTCCTTGCCCCAGCCGGGTTCTCATGAAGAGATGGCACGCTTAACGACAATTCGATTAACGATGGCTCGGCGCGTGCCGCGCATTCTGGTGGTGGATGATCATCCCAGCATCGCGGGTCTGATGAGCCAGTTGCTGGCTCTGCGGGGCTATGATGTGGTGACCGCGGGCGATGTCGACCAGGCCGAGGTGGAGATTCGGCGGCAACCGCCGGATTTGATTCTTTCCGACGTGCGCATGCCGGGGCGTTCCGGATACGATCTATGCCGCGAGTTGAAGAGCGATCCGGCAACCCGGCTGATTCCATTTGTGTTGATCACGGGATTGAGCGATGTCGCCGACAAGTTGCAGGGGATTGAAGCGGGAGCGGACGATTTCTTGAACAAGCCCGTGCTGGCGGAAGAGTTGACGGCCAGGGTGAAGTCGTTGCTGCGGGTCAAGGAATTCACCGATGAGTTGGAGACGGCGGATTCGGTGCTGTGCACGCTCGGGCTCATCGTCGAGGGACGCGATCCTTATACCGAGGGTCACTGCGAGCGACTGGCCGAGCA
The DNA here is from genome assembly GCA_963710965.1 of uncultured Acidobacteriaceae bacterium. Classification (GTDB taxonomy): domain Bacteria; phylum Acidobacteriota; class Terriglobia; order Terriglobales; family Acidobacteriaceae; genus Sulfotelmatobacter. The sequence continues at coordinate 81,582 of CAVQCP010000024.1, forward strand.
GGCGGCGAAACTAGGGCGCTATTTGGGATTGGATGAAGATTCGATCCTGGCGCTGCGGCGCGGTGGATATCTGCACGATCTGGGAAAGATTGCGGTGCCGGATTCGATTCTGAAAAAAGGTAGCGATTTGACTCCGGCAGAATGGCAGATCATGAAGCTGCATCCGATTACCGGAGAAAATATTTGCAAGCCACTAAAGTCTCTGCGGCTGGTGCTCCCCATTATCCGGCATCATCATGAGCATGCCGACGGTTCGGGATATCCGGACGGATTGAAGGCGGGGGAGATTCCGCTGCTGCCGCGAATTTTGCAGGTGGTGGATGTCTACGATGCGCTGCGCACGGCGCGAACTTATAAATCTGCGCTGCCGCATGATCAAGCCTCACAAACGATGCGGCAGGAAGCCCGCCAGGGCTTGTGGGACGCCGAGTTGGTGGATGAGTTTTTCAGCATGCTGGCGGATAAGCGCGATGCGGCGTAGAAGCAGCCGTTAGTACCTGGTACTTGCATTTCTTTTTTTCTTTTGATTTTTCGCCGTAAAATGGCAGCGCGCGCGGCTTCGCGGTATACCCGCTCGCTGAACTTTGATGAGGAACGTTTCTTACAGCATCGTGATTCCCGCGTACAACGAAGGGCCGCGGCTGCGCGTAACCCTGGAGAAGGTGCTGGGCTACGTGCGCGAACGGGAATGGAACACTGAAGTGATTGTGGTCAACGATGGATCGCGCGACAACACGGTGGAGATCGTGCGCGAGTTCGCCGAGAAGGATCCGATTGTGCGGCTGGTGGAAAATCCCGGCAATCGCGGAAAAGGTTACAGCGTGCGCAACGGAATGCTGAACGCGCAGGGCGAAATCATTCTGTTCAGCGACGCAGATTTGTCTTCTCCAATCGAGGAGATGCCGAAGTTATTGGAGGCGCTGGCGGCGGGTGCAGACATTGCCATCGGGTCGCGCTGGTTGCGGGCGGAGTTGCAGACCCAGCGGCAATCGCTGCACCGCCAGTTATTTGGACGAATCTTCAATCTCCTGCAGCGCATGATTCTTGGACTGCGCTTCAAAGACACGCAATGCGGCTTCAAGGCGTTTACGCGGCGGGCGGCGCACGCGATTTTTCCGCTGCAACGCATCGAACGCTGGGGCTTCGATCCAGAAATACTCTTTCTGGCGCGAAAGTTTGGCTTTCGTGTGCAGGAGGTACCGGTAACCTGGGGGCATATCGGCGGCACGCGCATTCATCCGCTCATTGACGGTTCTCGCATGTTTCAGGAGCTGGTACACATCCGATGGAATGACTTAACCGGCAAGTACGACGGCGGCTCCGACGTGGCCGTAGCTCCTGTAAAGACGATGCCGGGAAGCGCACCTCGAGTCTAAAAGCCCTTACTTCTGCAGTAAAGTCCTGAGGTCTTTCCGTTAACGTTCTAACCAACTCGCTCTAATTAGGAGCGCATCGAATTCTCGCGTCTGCCTTTTATCTTGCCTTCTCCGCCGAGTGGGAAAGGTGCGCGCAAAACATACTTTGAACGGAGAGACAAACATGAAGCGTTGTGTCTGGTTATTTGCGGTTGCGGTTCTGATGGCGGCCGCGCCCGTGGCGTTTGCCCAGGATGCCGATCACGTTGAAGTTGGCGCCTTTGCGGATTATTTCCGCTTTACGGATGCACCCAAGGCGGAGAATTTTGTTGGATTGGGAGGGCGCGCTGCGTTTGCCGTTCATCCCGATATTCAGATCGAAGCGGAAATGGCATACGACTTTAACCGGAACTACACCAATACGTTCAGTAATGGCGTCACCAGCCAGGATGTGACCACCAAGTTCCGCACTTTGCATGGCTTTTTCGGCCCCAAGTTCCAGACGGGATCGGGGCCGTTCCGGTTTTTTGTCACGGGAAAGGTCGGATTCGATAACTTCAGCGTTAATAACCAGGGAGCGCCGGCTGGGTTTGCCAACACGGTTGGCTTAACCAACGGCAAGACTGATTTCGCCGTGTATCCCGGCGGAGGGATTGAGGCGTTTGCCGGATTTATTGGGATTCGCGCGGAAGTTGGCGATGACATCTTCTTCGATAGCGGAGCGCACAATAATTTGCGGGTGACGTTGGGGCCGCAGTTCCGCTTCTAGGTAAAAAAAGAGTCACGAGCCGGCGGAATTCACAATTTCGCCGGCTAAATTTTATCCGGAGTTGTCAGCGCGGACAGCTCCCGCAGCGGGTCGCCGGAAAGATTCTGAAAGACTCGCCCTATTTTTTTCCAGATACTTAGCGACTGTAGTGGCGCATGCTTCTACGAACTGCTGCTCGGCCGGAGTGAAGGTGCCGGTGAAGTAGCTCTCGATGTCGAGTTCCCCGGCTAGCTTTTTGTAGGCGAAGATAGGAACAACGATTTCAGATTTCACCAGCGGCGAACCGGCCAGGTAGCGCGGGTCTTTGGTGACGTCGTGCACCACTACGGTTTGCGCTTCGCGGGCGGCGGCGCCGCAGAGTCCGGTATGCAGGGGAATGCGGGCGTTGGGAGTGAAGCTGCCGGCGAACGGGCCGACCAACAGAATGTCCGGGTCGGTGGGGTCGACGATATAGAATCCTGCCCAGTTATAGCGAGTCATTTTTTCGTGCAGACGGTGGGATATATGTTCCATCAAGAATTTGGCGGTGGGGGCGGTGACGGCAAATTGTTGAAAGTCGTGAAGAAGTTCTTCGTGGGTGGTGCTCATGGTGCGGTCCCTTGGGCCAACGCAATGGTGGAATGGTACTCGCGATGATGGTACGTGAGTTTGGTTGGATTGTCGCGAATTTGAGGTTGCTCGAAGGGGAACATCACAAACATTCGTGACGGCTGCCTGAACCTCCGGGCACCCCCCTCCCCCCCTCAATTTTGCAAAATCTTCAAAACACTGGAGTTGCCTACCTGTTCGTTTGCAAAATCCGTGATCTAAAGGACTTAGATATCAAAATCTTGATAACAAAGGACTTATTAGCTATCAGTTACTAAATCTATGCTGCGCTTATCATTCCGCTAAGCAATGATAACGCGGATTGACCTCTTCCTCATAGGAAGATTTTGATTTTTTGCTTGCTTTTCAACAGCACTAAAGCTCTGCGCCACCCAAAACGCGGAGCGAGGCCGAGTTTTTCCGCAGCCTTTGAGGCCGTGTCCTTCCCAAGACCCGGCCATCGGAGTTTTTCAGCGGCCAGCAAGGCCGAAAACCGTGACCCCACTACTCCTCTTGTCTACGGCATGTAGGGTATCGAACAACTCCTCACCCTTGTGGCAATCTCTTGAGTAATAGCCGCTTCCTTATCTATGAGGTACGAGAAGTGCGATCTCGCCGACTCGAAGATCGAATCCGAGAGCTGTGCGCCCGTGTCCTGGTTGGGTCAGAAGCGGATCTGCCTCGGATACTGTCGGAATTGCAAACTGCGTTGCAAGAGCATGCGTTGCGGGTTACGAATCTGACTGCCGCCGCTACGGTGGCTGGCCAACCCCAACTCATACTCGAACGACGCGTTACCGGGCGGGCAGATTAAAACTGTTGGTCCGCTTCCACCCGCTTTCGCGAGAATGGGTTTTCGCTTCGGGCCCGGCCTTTACATCCGGGGCAGTTACCCATAGATTAAGGTGCGGCAGTTTGGGGTTTACAACGGATCCATATGTCCAGTCCATCCTCCGATCATGATGCGGTACTTTCGGCAAAACACATGGCAGAAGTCTTTCTTTCCCGCGATCTCCTGGAAAGCATCCCGGACGCAATCGTCGCTGTGGATCGCGACGGAAACATTCTTCAAGTCAACTCGCAGGTGCAAGAGTTATTTGGGTATACCCGCAACGAACTGATCGGAAAGAAGATCGAGATCCTGGTTCCGGAGCGTTTTCGGCCGCAACATCACGAACATCGTGCTGGTTTCGCGGAGAGTCCCAAGACTCGGCGTATGGGTGCTGGGCTGGATCTCTACGGGAGACGGCGCAATGGCTCGGAATTTCCGGTTGAAATCAGTCTGAGCCCGGTCTCTCTGGAAGGGCGCAGCATCGTTCTGAGCGCCATCCGCGACATCACCGATCGTAAGAGAATCGAAGAAGACCTGCGCCGGGCCAATGAAGAGTTGAACCAGCGAACCACGCAGGAGATTGGAGAGTACCGCGCCCGGCTGGCATCAATTATCGATTCTTCCGAAGACGCCATTATAGGCAAGGGGCTGGATGGCACGATTGTCACTTGGAACAAAGGGGCGGAACGCATTTACGGCTATGCGCCGGAAGAGGTTGTGGGCAAGCATATTTCGATTCTTGCCCCGGAGGACCGGCCCGATGAAATTCCGGAAATCCTGAAGAAAATTGCCCGCGGAGAAAGCACCGAACATTATGAATCGGTGCGGGTCACCAAAGATGGAAGGCGATTGAACGTCTCCATCACGGTTTCTCCGTTGCGCAATGCGTCGGGCAACGTCGTAGGAGCGTCGGCGATTGCGCGCGACATCACGGCGCAGCGGCGAGCCGAAGATCAGCTGCGGCAGTCGCAAAAGATGGAAGCGATTGGGCGGCTGGCGGGAGGAGTGGCCCATGACTTCAACAATGTTCTGGGCATCATCAACGCCTGCAGTGAATTTTTGCGCGACAGCATAGAGCCGGGCTCGCAGCCGTCAACCTATGTCGATAACATCAAGAAAGCCATCGAACGAGGAGCCGCCCTGACTCGCCAGTTGCTCGCCTTCAGCCGAAAACAAGTGGTGCAGCCGGTCATTCTCGACCTGAATGACCGGCTCAAGGACATCAGCAAACTCCTGCGTCCGCTAATGGGCGACAACGTCGAAATCGTGATTGCGCCGCGGTCCCAGGCGGCAGTGGTTGAGGCCGATCCCGGACAACTGGATCAGATCATCGTGAACCTCGCCGTGAATGCCCGCGACGCCATGCCTCGCGGCGGAAAGTTCATTCTTGAAACGGATATTGTTGACGTCGATCAGCTCTTCGCCGAGCAGCATCCGCCTTTGGCGGCGGGAAAGTACGTCATGCTGGCGGTGAGTGATACCGGAACCGGCATGGACCGAACTGTCCTTTCCCGGATTTTCGAGCCCTTTTTTACGACCAAGGAGCCGGGCAAAGGAACTGGCCTCGGACTGGCCACCGTCTATGGCATTGCCAAGCAGAGTGGGGGGCATGTCTGGGTCTACAGCGAGCCGGGGCATGGTACGACTTTCAAGATCTATTTGCCCTCTGCGGAATATAAGCTCGCATCCGCTTCGCCTACGGAGTTGGAACCGTCCGTTCCCAAGCGGGAAGGGGCTACTATCCTGCTAGTGGAAGATGATGAGATCATGCGCAGCCTGACCAGCCAACTGCTGCGCGAACATGGCTACACGGTGGTCGAAGCGACGAACGGAAAATCGGCCCTGGCATGGGTGGAGTCCAATCCCGGCCAGTTTGACTTGCTTTTGACCGATGTGGTCATGCCGGGCTTCAGCGGTCCTGAATTGGTAGAGCGCCTGATTGCCTCTCAACCCGCGCTGAAGGTTGTCTATATGTCCGGGTATACGGGCGAGTTGATGGACGCGAGCCAAGGCCTGAAACATGGGACATTGCTGGAAAAGCCTTTTACCCGCACCTCTCTTTTGAACATCCTCCATGAGACCCTTGGGTAAAGGTTACTTGCGACCGTCACACCCACTTGGTGACGGCGATCACACAGTAACGGTGTTAAAAGACGCAGTCGGCACCTGGGCCAGATCACCCCATTTTCTATCGATTTCACTTTGTGGTTAGATAACTTCCTTTGTGTGATAGACTTACAGTCCTCCCAGGGACATCTGCATCGGAACCGTGAGATTGGCATCGTACCTGCCAATGTACAAGCGTTCAGAGGAGGCAGCATGGCCACACAGGTTATCGACCGGAAAGAAGTAGATAAGACGCTTGGTAATCTATCCCCAGTCGTAGCGGAAGCGCTGGAGCAAGCCGCGCTCACTACAACTTATCCCACGGGAGCCGTGCTATTCGCCGAAGCGCAAGCGCCGCGCGGGATCTTCGTGGTTCGTCGCGGCCGGGTCAAACTTTCGGTATGCGGCAGCGATGGCAGAACGCTCATCCTGCGCATGTGCGTGCCTGGGGACATACTGGGCGCAGCCTCAGTCGTTTCGGGACGTGAGTACGAAGCCACTGCCGAGACCCAGGAACCCTCGGAAGTCAGCTTCCTGAGGCAGAGTGATCTTCTGCGCCTGATGCGGGTTCACGGCGAGATCGCTTTTTGGGTAACCCAACACCTGAGCGCGGATTACAACACGACCTGCCGCGAAATTCGCGACCTGATGCTCTCCGACTCGGCCAGCGAAAAACTGGCTCGCCTGCTGGTAGGATGGCTCGACAACAATGCCGAGTCGAAACAATCCGGCTCCGTGAAAATGGCACTGACTCATGAAGAGATCGGACAGATGATCGGCACCTCGCGCGAGACCGTCAGCCGCCTTTTCGCCGGATTCAAAAAACAACATTTAATTCAACAGAACGGCGCCACGCTGGTGATCTCGAACCGGTTGGCTCTGGAATCTTTGATCACGGTTTAGCCGATTGTAGTTTAGCAAGTGCAGTACGGGGCCGGCTTCCTCCTCCGCCGGCCCCCGCTTCCATCCCGCTTCAATTTCCCGGCACGCCGAAAATCAGATCCATTTAGAGCTTGTCATCCCGACCGAAGCTTCCTGAACGAAGGGATGGAAGCGCAGTGGAGGGACCTGCTGTCGGCCTATAAGAGGAGAAACCTGCGGTCGTCTCGGTGAGCCGTTAAGTTCGTTTAACACCGACCGACGCTTCAGAACCTTCGTGCCGCTGATGTACTGAATATCAACGCACTCGTCTGGGCGGGTTCCCCATCGCCTCAGGGTTTCGCTTTGCAACGGAGCGAATCGTGCAGGCAGACCGCAACAAAAGCAAAGCTCCCGGCTATGCCCTCCCGACTGGCTCTTCCACCTCATCTGTGCCCGACTCCGCATCCTCTGGATCGGAAGGCCGTTCGATCAGGTGGGCGCGTTCCAGCGCGCGATAATAGGCGGGGCGGGCATGGCGATAATGATCGGCGGGAACTTTGCCGTCGATCCAGGCTGTATCCATGGGATAGACCAGCGGATCGAAGATCACCATATAGAAATGCCATATCAAAATGGAGAATGTGGCCAGAATCGCTTCATAATAGTGGACCGCAGTGGCCGCATCGGTGACCCATTTGGGGAAATGCCGCAGCGAGAAATTATTGAACCAGAGCAGCAGGCCGGAGACTGTCATCACCACTGTGCCCCACATGAACGCCAGGTATTCCATCTTCTCGGCGTAATTGAACTTCGCAAATTGCGGCGGTTTCTTGGTGATTCCTAAGTTGTAAGTAAAGACCTGCAACAGATCGGTCGCGTCTTTGAAATCGGGCAGCATCGCCTTTAGGAACATGCGGTCACGTTTCACCACCGCGAGATGGATCAGGTGATAAACCGTTGCGGCCAGCATGATAACGGCCGCGGAACGGTGCACTGCGCCGCGGAATCCAAAATGTCCTTCCCAGAGCAGCAAGGGACGAGTCCACCACGCGTCGGGGAACTTCAGCGCGAAGCCGGTCACCACCAGGGTCGGAAAACTGAGCACGATGCCCCAGTGGGCGATGCGGAAGTTTTTGTTCATGCGCGTGACTACGGCGCCGCTGTCGTGCCGCGGCTGTCTACGCATCAGTTTCGCAAGGAAGTCGATGACGTTATGCAGCACCATGAATCCCAGCGTCATCGGAATCAGGAACCAATAAGTCCAGCGAATCCACTTCACCACGGGATGGTTCGGCCCCGAAGCGGTGCGAACGTGCACCGCGCCGATGGCAAAATGGTCCCCTGCGCCAGAGTGGCAATTTCCGCAGGTCTTCGCCAGGTTGGCCTGATTCACGGTCGAGCGCGGATCGTTCGAGCGGAAAATATTATGTACACCGTGGCAGGAAGCGCAGTTCGCCACACTCTGCCGCCCTTCGCGCTCGGCGAGGCCATGGTAACTATCGGCGTAAGATGGAACCCGATCTGATGCCAGGTTGTAACGCAGCGCGAGGCGCTCGTCGCTATGGCAGCGTCCGCAGGTGGCCATCGAAACGCGGCTGGCGTTGACCAGCGACCCCGGCTCTTTCGGCGCCAGAATCAAATGTTCGCCATGGCAATCAGTGCAAACCGGAGCGCCGGTTTCACCCGCTTTCATCGCCTGTCCATGCACACTTTCGAGATAGGTCTTGGCGATCTCAGTGTGGCAGGTTCCGCAGGTCGAAGGCAGATTCGCGTGATTAATCGTCGAGCGCGCGTCTTGCGCGGGAAGAATTCCGTGGCTGCCGTGACAATCGGAACAAGTGGCGGCGGCTCCGTCACCGCTGGCCACGGCGCGCCCGTGCACACTTTGCCGGTAAAGTTCCACCGGATGCGCGAATGGAATTTTATGCCGGGAAAGAAATTGCTGGTTGCTATGGCAGCTGGCACAGGTATCCGGCAGATTCTTCTTGGCCACCATCGATGTGGCATCGCTCGAGGTTTGCACGTTATGGATTTCGCCGTGACATGACATGCACTTGGGCGCGTCTGCATCGCCAGCCGCAGCCATTTGCCCGTGGATACTCTGCTTAAACGCTTTCACCTCGTCGCCGTGGCATTGCGCGCACTTTACCGGAGCCATCTGGGCCGCTTCTGAAACCTCGTGCGGTTCGCCGTGACAAGACAGGCAAGCTGCGACTCCATCGCCCAGCGCGCTGTGAACGCTCTTGGCAACGTGCGAAGCTTCGTCGGCGTGGCAGCTCAGGCATTGAACTTTCACTCGCTTCGCGGGGTGCGGATAATCCTTGATGTCGGTGTGGCAGTCGGCACAACCCAGAATGCCGTGAACGCTGGCCGCATGCTTGGCCGGGTCAATGGAGACACTTTTTCCGTTGTTTCCAGTCATTCCCGCCTGGCCGTGACAGGCCAGGCAGCTTTCATCCTGCTTGAGCGGTTGCGCTTTTTTCGGCTGGCCCCAGGCCAGCCCAGGCGCAAAAGCGGCAAAAAACAGCGCGATAAGAGTAAGAAGGACAAGATCAAGGCGCTTTTCAGCGCACTTGTTCGATTGTTTTATGCCACTCTGCAATTTGTGACCTCTCCGACATCACAAGCCTACGAGGCGCAGGTTGTGAGCAACAATGCCTGGGGTCACAACAGAAAGTGACGGCGATCACGATCTAGGGCGGGTTTTTGCCGGACTGATTAGCTATTGTTAGAACGATCTCACCAGATCGTTACGCTTTCATGTATATCAGTATCGCGCCGGCAACACCGCGTCTTCCGGATAGCCCTGCATACCGAACTCGGGAACGTCCAATCCCTCTTCTTCGGCTTCCGGAGCTACGCGCATGCTCTTTACTTTGTTCACCACGGAGAAGACGACATAGGTTCCACCGAAGGCCCACGCTGCATACAGAGTTGCGCCGCCAAGCTGAATCCAGAATTGCCGAATATCCCCGTGGATCAGCCCGGTTACGCCCTGTCCCGTATGGCCCAGGTAGCTTGCCAGACCAACGCCGTTCCATCCTGCGCCGTAGGTGCCGTCGGCAAAAATGCCCACGCAGACTGCACCCAGCCAGCCGCAGTATCCGTGCACCGAAATCGCGCCGCAGGGATCGTCGATCTTCAGCACGCGATCGTTAAAGAGCACGCCGCCACAGACTAAACTTCCGGCCAGTATGCCAATCACGGTCGCGGCCGTCGGGCCTACGAAGGCACATGGCGCCGTGATCGCCACCAATCCCGCCAGCATTCCATTGCAGGCCATGGTGATGTCGGGCTTGCCGAAGGCAAAATACCATATCAACATGGCCGCCGCCGAACCCGCCACTGCGGCAAGATTGGTGTTCACCGCGACCACAGAAATTCTTAGATCCGTCGCGCCAAGGGTTGATCCGGGATTAAATCCCATCCATCCAAATAAAAGGATGAAGGTTCCAGTCACTACATAAACAATGTTGTGGGCGGGAAAGACGCGTATTTTTCCTCCCGGACCATACTTGCCTAAGCGCGGGCCTAAGATGATCGCGAGTGCCATGGCGGCGAAGCCGCCCACGGCGTGAACTACGGTAGAGCCGGCGAAATCGACATAACCGTGTCCCAGGTTCATCGACAGGCCGAGCTGCGAGAGCCAGCCACCACCCCAGGTCCAGCAGCCTGAGATGGGATAAAGAATGGCTCCGATAAACAACTCACACAGCAGGAACGCCCAGAAGGTAATGCGCTCGCAGATTGCGCCTACGATGATGTAGCCGGCGGTCTCCATGAAAACGACTTCGAACAGTGTCAGACAATTGCTGCCGGCGTCGTAGGCCGGGCCGGTGAGAAAAAATCCTTTGCCGCCGACAAATCCCCATTGGCCGCTGCCAATTAAAAAATGATTTAGCGTAGGCGTTCCGCCCAAATTCACCGGCGCGGCGTTGATGGCTACCGCACCGAACTGGAAGGCGTATCCGCAGGCGTAATAGGCGAGGAAGGCGAACACGTAGGCGGCGAAGTTCAGCATCATCAAGTGGCCGGCATTTTTCTTTTGCACGAGCCCGCAGGTGAGCAGCGCAAAGCCAGCCTGCATAAACAGCACGAGGTAGCCGGTATTCAAAGTCCAGGCAAAATTCGTGGCGACGCGAATGTGGCCTACGCTATCCGCCAACTTTCCGGCTAACGGCTCTTTCGCGAGTTGCGCCTGATAATCGTCGTAAGCTTTCTTCTGGGCGGCATAGTCGGGAGCCGACTTGTCTGTGGGCTCGGCGACCACAAACGTATTGCCCGCCGCATCCTGCGCAGCAGTTTTGTCGCCGGTGGCCGTGCCTGCGGGGTCGGCCTTCGGCGCGTCGTTCTTCGGCACATCTTGGGCGAAGCATGGTGCGGCCATCCCCAGCACCAGCCAGACAGCCAGGACAGCGGCATAAAGACGCGGAGAAACACTACGGGCTCGTTTTCTCATCATTCGCAACTCCAGATTCACAACTCCAGGATCTTATTTGGATGGCAACGATTTTACTGCGAAGAAGCGGGCCAGGCCCGCGCAGATGAAACCGAACTTTGCGTGAGGCGGAAACCTGAGTCGGAACAGGGCGGCACTCATGCCCCAATACGGCCGCACCTGTCCATAACTTCAGGCAAGGACTGTCCCGGAAAACTAACTCGTCCCCGAGCGCCATTGCGTTCAATCGGCAGTCCTCTCCCCCTATTGCGCAAAACGATAACGGGATAGAGACGGCGAGTCCAATTGATATTTCTTATCGGCAGCATCAGGAGGGCGAATAGGAAGGTCGTGCAACTGCCGGGTTGGTTAGCCTTCCAAATAACCATCAATCCACTCTTTGATTTTTTGGCGGCGCTCGTCGGCGGGATCGAAGCGAACGCCGAAGGACTTGCTCTTGCGCCAGGTCACGACGGCGCGCACACCAACGCGTGGCAGGGTGAGCAGGGAGAAAGAAATCTCTACATTGGTGCCCGCAGTTATATCCTCGGAGCATTTCAGCGACATGCCGCCGGAGCTGAGGTCGATGCTGGAGGCGCTGAGGCGCTGGCCATCCGGGCTGACCACGGTCACGTCGGTCATGATCGGAATACGCGTGTAGCGGCGCAGTTCGTGTAGCACGAGCATATGAGTGGCGCGCACCAACTTGAGGGCGGCGGGACGCTCGAGAGGCTCCTGAAACATGGCGTTGATGCCGTACTTCGAAAAGCGCATAGCCTCTTGCGCGCTGCCGCCAAGGCCGTAGAGCACGATGCGGCTGTTCGAGGGAGAGGTGCGCGCGGCGTCCATAACCGCTTCGGCGCCCGGGCCCAGATTGACCACGCAGGCCTCGAATTTTTCTTGTCGCAAGCGCTCGGCCGAGCCGGCTGAGGTAACCACTGTCTCAATGCCGAACTGGCGGAAACACTCGGCCAGCAGGTACCTGGAGGATTCCTTCAAATCGACCAGGGCCGCACGCGCAACCGCCTTTTTGGCGGGGGAGATGGGTGCCATCGCGGTTCCATAGGCTTTTTGCATATTTTAGGGAACAGAATCGAGCTAAGTGATTGTGGCCTTGGCCAGAAAAGATGGAAAGACCCTAAAGGGCACGTTGGAAGGCAGGCAAAAGTAGTACGGAGGCCTTGGACTGGTGGGCTGAAGGGCGGAAACGCCGGGCTCTGTCGTCAGTAACGGCGCAGCATGACAGAGGTAACGAGGTAGGCTTGTTGGTGTTTAGATGGCATATTTTGCTTGCAGGCAGGAGGGTTTCTGGACTAAAACTCTGGGCATGGCGAAGAAAACAGGATTGAGCGATTCATCCC
>CAVQCP010000025.1:0-77838 GCA_963710965.1 uncultured Acidobacteriaceae bacterium
GATGTATTGCCAGCTTGATAGCGTTTTCGTTGGCCTCAGCGCCGCCGTTGGTGAAAAAGAAAGTGTCGATGTCGCCGGGAGAAATTTCGGCCAGCTTCGCGCCCAGGCGCGCGCGAATTTCCGTCGCCATAAAAGGATTCGCGTAGGCCAGCGTCGCCGCCTGCTCGCTGATCGCCTGAATCACGCGCGGGTCGCCGTGCCCGATGTTGACCGACATGAGCTGGCTGTTGAAGTCGATGAAGCGCTTCCCCTCCGGCGTATAGAAATAAATCCCCTTGGCGCTGGCCACGGGAATGGGATCGACTTTCGATTGCGCCGACCATTCGTAAAGTGTGTGCTGGCGCGAGAGATCGACCATTTCTTTGCCGGACATCGTGGGAGTGGTGAGCGTTGTGGTCATGGGCGTTCCTCTTTCAAACAAGTAATCATTGCAGATTTTTGCCAACTGCGGTTGCAATTGCCGATAGACCGCATCTGATGTATGATGCCTGATGACGAACATATGCGCACGACTCTTGTGATCGATGACGATGTACTGAGCGCCGCCAAGGAACTGTCGGCCATCGAGAAGAAATCGGTCGGCGAAGTGATCTCGTCGTTAGCCAGACAAGCACTAGCTCCTGCGGAAGCGAAGGCGAAGACGCGGAATGGAGTGCCGCTGCTCAAAGTTCGCCAGGGCGCACAGCGAGTCACCTCGGAATTGGTGCATCGGCTACGTGAGGACTTATCCTGACCCGTTTTCTGCTGGACGTGAACGTCCTAATTGCTCTGATTGATCCGGTCCATGTGCAACACGATCGCGCGCATGCCTGGTTCGCGGCGAAAGGGCATAAGGCCTGGGCCACCTGCCCGCTGACGGAAAATGGCGTACTCCGCATTATCGGCCATCCTCGATATCCGAATTCTCCCGGCCCTCCCGCGGTTGTGGCCGGGGTGCTGACTTCTTTTCGAAAACTGCCAGGGCATGCTTTCTGGCCGGACGATATTTCTCTGCTGGATTCTCCGCAGTCGGACCCCGGGCGGCTGCTGGACTCCGCTCACGTCACCGATAGTTACCTTCTCGCGCTTGCACATGCGCATAAAGGGCAGCTGGCCACATTTGATCGCGGCATAGCAACACAGTCTGTGATGGATGGCTCAAAGGCGTTTCACCTGATTCACTGAGTGTGCCGCCGGCCTCAGACCAGCTGAACCTCGAGGTTTTTCTTATTGCAGACGTGGGCCAGCGCCGATTCCAGTACGTCGAGGCCTTCGTCGATCTGCTCGTCGGTCGCCACCAGCGGAACCAGAACCCGGATCACGTTCGAATATGACCCGGCGGTAATCGTGATCAAGCCGTGCTCGTAGCAGTACTGGGTGATCTGCTTGGTTTCATCCGGAGCTGGAATTTTGCTTTCTTGCGACTTCACCAGTTCGATGGCCTGCATGCCGCCGAGTCCGCGCACGTCGCCAACTATCGGCCAGCGCCGTTGCCATTCTTGGGCGCGGCGCTGAAAGCGCTCGCCGAGTTGGTTCGCGCGAGCCAACAAATTTTCCTTTTCGAACAGATCAAGAACGGCCAAGGCTGCGGCGCAAGACAGTGGATTGCCGGCGAAAGTTCCGCCTAGGCCGCCGGCAGCGGGAGCGTCCATGATTTCGGCGCGACCAGTGACGGCCGCGAGAGGCAAGCCTCCGCCCAGAGACTTCGCGGACACAAGCAGATCCGGCTCGATGCCGTAACGCTCGCTGGCGAAGAGCGCGCCGGTGCGTCCGAAGCCGGACTGCACTTCATCGGCGATGAAGAGGACGCCGTGCTTGTGGCACAGATCGATCAAAACTTTGAAATAATCCGGCGGCGGGGCAACGAATCCACCTTCGCCAAGGACCGGCTCGGCGATCACCGCAGCCACGTCTTCATTGGCGACCATGCGCTTAAAAGTGTCTTCGAGATGGCGCGCACAGTAAAGATCGCATGCAGGATATTTCAAGTTGTACGAGCAGCGATAACAATACGCGTAAGGGACGCGGTAGACCTCGGAAGGAAAGGGCGCGAATCCCGCCTTATAAAAGTGCGTCTTGCTGGTGAGCGCGAGAGCCATCATGGTGCGGCCGTGAAAAGCGTCTTCAAAAGCGATGACGGCCGGACGTTTCGTATAGGCACGCGCGATCTTAATTGCGTTTTCGACGGCCTCGGCACCGCTGTTGAGGAAGATCGTTTTCTTGGGAAAGCTTCCGGGCGTCGCGTCATTCATACGTTCGGCGAGGCGGATATAGCTCTCATAGGGCGTGACCTGAACGCAAGTATGCAGAAATTTGTCGAGCTGGCCGCGAATCGCGTCGATGACGGGTCCCTGACGCTGGCCGACGTTAAGACAGCCGATGCCGCCGGCGAAATCGATGTAACGGTTGCCATCGACATCCTCCAGCCATGCGTCTTGCGCCCGCGCAACATAGATCGGCGTAGCGTGAGAAAGCCCGCGGGGCACGGCTTGGGCGCGGCGGGCCGACAGAGCTTTGGATTTAGGGCCAGGAATCTGGGTCTGAAGTTGAATCGTGGGCATATAGTTTCACTATCGATGAACTGCCCGGCGGGCGTCAACGTGAGCCAACAGTTTACACCTCGTTGTGGCCGGGCAGAATGAAAATCACATCGTGCGACGTGGTCTGGGAACGAAGAACGATGGAACTCGATTGGACAGATGGTCCGTTGGCAGACGGCTTGCGCCTTTATGACTCGGGCGAATTCTTCACTGCACATGAGGCGTGGGAGAGCGTGTGGTTGAAGGCAGCGGAACCGGAAAAGACATTTTTGCAGGGACTGATCCAGGTGACGGCAGCGTTCCATCATTGGCAACGCGGAAATCGCTTAGGAACTCTTTTGTTGTTACAGGCGGGGTTGCGACGGCTGAAAGCGTATCCAGCGGTGTTTGGAGGGATATGCGTGGCGAGGCTTTGCGACGAGATTCGGGAGTGCCTGCGGGTACTCGAACGAAATCAGAAAGATTGCCTGTTGCCGTCGCCGCGCATACGAGTTTCCCCGGGGGACTGGTAAGAGAATCAGGCTCTCTGAGCCTTGAGCCAAAGCACAGGAAATGCGTGACCGAGCCTGCGGAAATCGGAATCGCTGGTGACCAGCGTGGCCTTTTGTTCCATGGCCAATGCCGCTGCAAAGCTATTGGCATAGTAGAGCTTGTATTTGGCTTTTATCTCGGCGGCTCGGAGAGCCCTAGGCGGCGTGGCGTCCAGTATCTCGATGGGCAGGGGGCTCACCGCATGCATGACACGGAGAGCCTGCGCTTGCCCATTTTCGCGGAGAATTAAGCCGTAAACCTCTCCGTAATTCACGGCAGACATCAGTATCGTTGCCCGCCGCCGCACTGCTTCTTTCACGAGTTCATTGACTTGCAAGGCCCCCGGCTTAGCCCGGAGGAAAGCCAAAAGTGCGCTCGCATCGAGCACGTAGGTTTTCACTTATCGTGCTCGCCTTCTTCACGGTGCTCTTTCTCCCAGATCGCTAACAGGTCGGGACCGTCCTTCAGCAGGCCCATGACGCGATCGACGTAGTCTTCAGTGATGGGTTGAAGCACAATTCGACCCAGGTCGTCTTCCATAAACTTAACCTTGGTGCCTGCCTTGATCTTGTGCTTGCGACGAAGAGCGGCCGGGATAACAAGTTGGCCCTTCGACGTGAATGTCGAACATAAATCGCGCATGTCTTACATTGTACTAGAGTAAGGCATACATTCAAATGTTGGATACGCAAACGTATGCCCCTTCAAATCGCGTCGACAGCCGCACGCTTCTTAGCCCCTTCAAAATGCGCCTCAATTTCCTCCAAGGTCTTCCCCTTGGTTTCCGGCAAAAATACGGCAGCGGTGATGAAGTAAATCACAGTGCAGCCGGCAAAGCCCCAAAACATCGTGGAGTAGCCATATTTGCCGACGGTTGGAAGAAATATGGCGGCGATCCCCGTGGCCACTCCCTGGTTGAGTAGCAGAGCGATGCTCATGCCGTTGGAGCGAATGCGGGTGGGCATTAACTCAGAAAGCGCCAGCCAGACGCATACCCCTGGCCCCACAGCGTAGAAAGCCATAAACACAAACAAGGTGATGGCGACTTTCCATCCGTTGCTCTGGCTCGGTAAGGGAGTGATCAGCGCATTATCGATTTTCAACGGCGCGATGCGCGCGGCATCAAGATCTCCAAAGGGATTGGAAAAAAATGCCACGACTTTGTTGGCCGGCACACAACTCTCCCGCGTGATTGCGATTGGGGCCGCGGCAGTTTCATCGGAGCGGGCGGCCTTGGTCGCGGCGCGAAAATCGCCGTACGAATAAATCACGACTAAGGAAGTGGGCTGGCCCGCGATGCCCGCGGCACCAGTTCCCGCGGTGTGCAGTAAGCTCGTGGCAATTTTTGGATCGTAGGTGAGTTCGAGCGTCTGCTGCGCGCTCACCATCGATTGCACTGCATTTCTTGAATCCACACGCAGTCGTTCGGTTTGGCGAAAGAGTAATCCCGTGCAGATTAGCGACAAAATAATCCCAGCGGTTCCCAGTGTCAGCAGAAACTTGCGTCCCTTGCGATCCACCAGCACGACGCCGCCAATGGTCGTCAGAAAATTAATGACGGTAAAAACAACGTAACCCCAGTGCGCCTGCACATCGGAAAGGCCGCTCTGCAAAAGGATATTCGCGTTGTAGCCGATGATCGAATTGACACCTGTGGCTTGATTGCAGGCGAGAATTACGCAAGCCAGAACGAATGGGATCACATATTTCCGGCGCAACAACGATTCCTTAATCTTGATTCCAGTCGAGGTCTGAGCTTTTTCCGCGAGGGCGGCTTGTTGCATTTCGGCCAGTTCAAGATTGGCCTGCTCGCTGGAACGGGAACGAACAAGCGCGGCCAGAGCCGCATCGCGCCTGCCTCGCCGGAACAGCCAGCGAGGAGACTCAGACACCAGGAAGCTGCCAATCACAAACAATACGCCCGGTGGAAGCGACACCCAGAAGATGCTGCGCCAGGCTGTGTCCTTAAACGCGAAAAGCTTGGCGGCGTCACCGAGCTTCGCAACTGCCTCAACGCGAATGCTGAAAAACATGCTGATCAGCGCGGCAGCGACGATGCCCAGGGTTAACAGCCATTGGAAGATGCCGGTGCCCTTCCCTCGATTCGAAGCTGCGAGACACTCTGCGAGATAGAGCGGGACGACCACTCCGATCAACCCGGCGCTGATGCCTTGCAGAAGGCGACCTAAGACGAGCGCCTCGTAACCATGCGACAGCGCGATGACCGGAATGCTGACGACAAACAGCACGCCGCTGAGCATCATCAGAAGCTTGCGGCCCATCCAATCGGCTAGCAGGCCGGCAAAAAGCGTAGAGAGCACGCTGCCCAAAAGCACGGCCGCGACCACAAACGAAAGCTGGCCCGCATTTAAGCCCGATGTAGCTTCGAGATAAGGCAGGGCGCCCGCGATGATTCCTACATCCACGCCGTACAGCAACCCACCCAGACCCGCCACTAGCAAGAGAAAACGGTTGTAACTCGCCCTTTCATTGAATGCCACGCTCACCGTCCTTTCACCGAGTCAGACAAAACAAAATAATTCATGGCGAGAATACTACGGCAAAGTTGTGGGCTGAATCTTTTCTCGGTCACGGGTAGTGGCCAGTTTGAATCGCGGTCATCCCAAGCGGAGCCGTTTCTCAGGCAGAGCGAGGCATCTCCCTATGCACAATCCAATGCGCGGGAGATCTCTCGTCCCGCTGAAAAGCGCGGGACTTCGAGATGACGCCTGGGTATGCGAAACTTTAAATTCAGACATTGGCTGGTCACGAATACTCTTTAAGACAATCTGATCCTGCATTACACTAATCTCCCGACGACACGATGACCTCCATTTCGCGCAAATCACTTCTGGTTGTTCTACCTGCGTTACTTCTTGTGTCCAGCCTGATTGCGGCCGCGCAATCCGTGCCCGCCGATTACTATGCCGGGCTCAGATGGCGGCTGATCGGACCTTTTCGCGGAGGACGCGCGGTAGCGGCGGCGGGAGTGCCGGGGGACGGCACCACGTTCTACTTCGGCGCGGTCGATGGCGGCATCTGGAAAACTACGGACGCCGGTATGGTCTGGATGCCAGTATTCGATCATCAAGACATTGCTTCGATCGGCGCGCTGGCGATAGCTCCTTCGGATCCAAAAGTAATTTATGCCGGCACCGGAGAGTCCGACATTCGCTCGAATCTTTCGTCCGGCGACGGAGTCTATAAATCGACGGATGGCGGCCAGACTTGGAAAAGCATCGGTCTGCACGATTCGCGGCAGATCAGCCGGATCGTGATCGATCCCCACGACGCGAATATTGTCTACGTGGGAGTGCTCGGACATGCTTACGCGCCGAACCATGAGCGCGGAGTTTACAAGTCAGTGGATGGCGGTGCGAACTGGACGAAAGTTTTGGATCAAGGAACAGAGATTGGCGTGGCCGATTTGGCAATGGCGGCGGATGAACCGAATGTTCTTTTTGCCAGCACATGGCATACATGGCGCCCCCCGTGGAGCACCTACGCTCCGATCGATGGGCCGGACGGAGGAATTTTTCGCAGCAAAGACGCGGGGCAATCATGGACGCACCTTAGCGGCAACGGGCTGCCGGATGGCAACTGGGGCCGGGTTGCGATCGCTGTGTCGCGAGATGGCAAGCGTGTCTATGCTCTCATCGACGACGCGCAGAAATCCGGACTTTATCGCTCCGACAATGGTGGCGATAGTTGGATGCTTCAGAACTCCGACAAGCGCCTCACTAGCCGGGCCTGGTACTTCGGCAACATCAGCATCGACCCGCAGAATGCGGATGTGATTTATGTACCGAGCATTGCTCTCTACCGGTCAGAAGATGGCGGGAAGACGATTGCGATTGTCCGCGGCGCGCCCGGCGGCGATGACTATCATCAAATCTGGATCGACCCGCAGAATTCCGCGCGCATGGTTCTGGCCACAGATCAAGGTACGACGATCAGTTTGGACTACGGCAAGACTTGGAGTTCCTGGTACAACCAGCCCACCGCGCAGCTTTATCATGTCATCACGGACGAGCGCTTTCCCTACGTTGTTTACGGAGCGCAGCAGGACAGCGGAAGCGTCGCGGTTTACAGCCGCACCGATCATGGGCAAATCACGCCGCGTGATTGGTTTCCGCCCGCCGGCAGCGAAAGTGGATACATCGCGCCCGATCCCAAGAACCCCGACATTTTTTACGTCAGCGAAACCTACGGCGGCGTGGCACGCTTCGATCGCCGCACCTCGTTCAGCCAGGACATTACTCCGTGGCCTTTCCCTATCTGGGGGACGGCCATGGCGCAACGCAAATACCGCGATCCCTGGACGCCCGTGCTCGTCTTTTCTCCTTTCGATAAAACCACGCTGTATCTGGGCACGCAATACGTGATGAAGACCACGGATGGCGGTCTGCATTGGCAAGAAATCAGCCCTGACTTGACGGGCGCGATACAAACCCCTGGCACGAAGACTGCAGATGCAAAGAATCAAGCCCCGCCGACCGTCGACAACGCGAAGCAACGCGGGTACGGTGTGGTATTCACCATTGCGCCGTCAAGTCTGGATGGCGGATTGATCTGGGCCGGCAGCGACACCGGCCTCATTCATCTCACTCACGATGGAGGAAAAATCTGGAAGGACGTGACCCCGAAGGCAATTGGCAACTGGAGCAGGATCTCTTTGATCGAGGCGTCGCATTTCAATCCTGGCGAGGCGTATGCCGCAGTGGATCGCCACCGGCTCGATGACCAGGCTCCTTACCTTTATCGCACTCGCGATTATGGCGCTACTTGGCAATTGATCACAAACGGCATTCCGGCGCATTCCTTCTTGCGCGCGGTCCGCGAAGATCCCGATCAAAAAGGCTTGCTGTATGCCGGCACTGAACTCGGCATTTGTGTTTCGTTCGATGATGGCGATCACTGGCAGTCGCTCCAGCTAAATCTGCCGGTCACGTCGGTTCAGGATATGACGATTCACGGCGACGACTTAGTGATTGCTACCCATGGGCGATCGTTTTGGATTCTCGATGACTTCACGCCACTGCGCCAGGTCCGCGAGGCACAAGGAGCTACGAGCGATTGGCTGTATCGTCCGGCAACCGCGGTTCGAGTCGATAACGATTCATTTCTCGGCACGCCCTTGCCGCCAGAAGAACCCACAGCGGAGAATCCGCCGAACGGCGCTGTGATTGATTACTTCCTCAAATCCTCAGCGGAAAAAATGAAACTCGAAATCCTGGATGGCGCGGGGAATTCGGTGCGTAGCGTTTCCTCGCAGGATACGAGCCCGGAAGAGAAAACCGGCAAGCGTCCGCCCATGCCGATCGCCGATCGATGGTTTCCCAAACCGCAGAACCTCGAAAAGAGTGTCGGCATGCATCGCTTTGTGTGGAACCTGGCATGGGACTCTCCGGAAGGCTCCGACGGGGAGGATACCGACGAGGAGTACGGCGCACCGCGCGGCCCGCGTGCTGCTCCGGGCAATTACGAAGTGCGCCTCACGGTTGACGGCAAGACATGGAAACAGCCGCTCCAGGTCAGCATGGATCCCAGATCGGCCGCAACGCCTGGTGAGTTGGAGCAACAGGTCCAACTGGGCCGGCAAATCTTCGCTGAGATTTTGCGCGGCCGAAAGCTTTTGGCGGAGATCAGTTCGGTACAGAAACAGTTGGCGAATCTACAGTCGAAACTGAATGAACATCCGGAGTTGAAAACCAGCACAGAAGACGCCTCGAAGGAGTTGAAAAAGATTCTGGCTGGAGCTTCCGAAGATCCGAATGCAATGGGCTTGCAGACCGCCAGCTCAGGCCTGGGGTCCGCACTACATGTGGTAGAAAGCGGCGACCGCGCCGTTCCGGCCCAGGCACTCGAGGTGTACCACGAGTCGAGCAATGCGATGAAGCTAGGTTCTGTAGCGTGGAGTGAATTCAAGACGACGCGCTTGCGGCAACTGAACCAACAACTGTCACAAGCGAGCCTGCCGCCCATCACCGCGAAACCGGATGGCCAAGCGGGGGAAAGGTAACGGCTCGATCAAACAGCCATTACGCGTAACCTCAAAAACAGATTACGTTTCTTAATCGGCCGAATCTTAATCAGCCCCGATACCCTGCGCCTCTTCTTCCTCTTCCTGTTGCAGAGAATCGAAGCGACCAATGTTCGATGCTGCTTCCGCTCGCAATTGCGCTTCCAGCGCGGCCAACTGCGCTTCGATATCCTCCGCAGCTTTCCGTTTGCGAATCACTTCTTCGCGGTAGCGGCGCAGGAAGTAGTCGATGGTCTCGACGCGAATCTTGATCGAGCCGGTGGGCTTGTTCTCGTCGAGATCTTTGAAGCAAAAATAAGGCGTCCCCGATTGCTCGATGATGCCTTCGATCACGCCATAAATGGGTGCGTCGTGACCGCACTTGAAGCTGGAAATCTCCAGCGCCACCAGGTTCGGATGCCGCGCCGTAAATTTTGCCGCCCACACTTTGTGGTTGGTACTGCACGAATATGAATTCTTCCACGCATCCGTAATATCCAGAGCGTGGCTGATCTTTCCGTCGCGCACTTCCTCGCCAAACAGGCGCTCGAGCAGGTCTTCGTCGAGAGGCAACGTGTTCTGCGAGAAGATGGGGTAACCCAGCTTTTGAAACTCCTCCAGGATTTCATGATTCAATCCCGGATCGTGATGGTAAGGCCGTCCCAGCATCACAATGCCGATGCGGTCCTCGCGCTCCAACTTGTCCATCTCCTGGCGAGCGCGGCGACGAATGCTGCTCTCGTAATCGGCGAGAGCCTTGAAGCCAATCTCGACCGCGCGATCGTTTTCTTCCTGCGACAGTCCGAGAAGGGGCTGCCACGCCTGCAGCATCTGGTGCGCAAATAGCTTGCGATCGGCAAAGTTCAACACCGGATCCACGTACTTGACGTTGTGTTCCGCGAACACATCGTTCTCTTTGGTGAACGCGGCTTTCACGGTTTCAGGCGTCGCAGTCACCGTGGGACACGCGTTCGCGGCCACGATTTTCACCAGCGGCGACGTGAGCACGTCGTACATGGGGAAGAAGATCACGTCCAGCGGCTTCTTGCGATGCTTCTCCTGAATCAAGTTGTAGACATGCGAAATTCCAATCTTCGCCGGGAAGCAGGGATCGATGGCGCCGCGGCTGGCGCCGGCCCGGTAAAGATCGGAACTGGTGTAGTCGGAGTAAATGATATTTTCCGGCTGCACGCCCAGGCTCTCCAGGTATCCATTAAAAAGAGGCGCATAAGTATAGATGTTGAGCACGCGCGGAATCCCGACACGCACCTTCTTGCGATGCTGCATTAGCGGGACGCGATCTTTGGCAGCCTTGTTCCAGAATTTCGCGACCGGAATCGGATCCGCTACTGGTTTCGGATTCACGGGCCGGAAGACCTCATGCGCCGCGAAGTCAACGAAGTTGGGATATTTTGCTTTGACATCGTCGAGGCCGGCCTTGATGTCTTTCATGTCATTGATGTCTTCGACCAGACCTTTTTCGCACGTGGCAATGATCAGCCGCTGCTCGCCGTGCATCAGTGGCACCTTGGTCACCTTTTGAATCGGGACGAAACTCAAATCATCTTTCGGCGCGGTTCGGATGTCGATGAACGTGCGCAGGCAATTGTTCTTACAGAAATTGCAGCGTGTTTCTTCGTTGCGCGTAGTGCGGTATTGAATCTTACGCACCGCATCGAGACCGACGAACGTGGTCTGAAGGCCCTTGCGCCACAATCGTAGTGATTCGACCGCAGCGCCGATTGCTCCTGATTCGCCGCAGAACTCGTGCACGATAATCTCGGGCTTCTTACCAGCGGCTCGAAAACTGTTGTTGATGAAATCGACTTCAGCTTTCACTACGGCCATGTTGTTCTGCGTCCCGCCTTGCAGAACGAAGCGCGTGCCTAACGCCGCGAGGTTCGGAATGCTGGCGACATATAAGAAAACATTTTTCGGAAGTACAGCCGCGAGACCCGCGAGAATTTCCTCCGCGCGCCAGCCCTGCCGCTGGAAGTTCACGATGTCGGACTGCATGAATACGGCGCAGCCGTAGCCGAAAATCGGCATCGATTGGGCTGAGAACGCGAGGTCGGCATATTGCTCCACGCCCAAACCAAACCCCTCGGCGGTCGATTGCAGGAAGTATCCATTGCCCGCAGAGCACTGGGTGTTCAGTTTGAAATCCTTCACGCGCCCATTGTGCAGGATGATGATCTTGATATCCTGCCCGCCCACGTCGACGATGACATGCGGGTCTTCATAAAACTTGAGCGCCGATTCCGTGTGCGCGACGGTCTCGACCAGCGCCACATCGGCGTGCAGCACATCTCTTAGAATGTCTTTCGCATAGCCGGTGGTCGCGACTCCCAGAACTTCGAGTTTGGCATTCTGCGCTTCGACCTGGCCGCGCAGGTTCTCGAACATCTCGATCGTGTCCTGGATCGGATTGCCGTTCGAAAGCTGGTAGGCCTTGCACAAGATCTCGCCGCGATCGTCGAGCAGAACAGCCTTGGTCGAAGTCGAGCCGCCATCGATACCGATGAAACCGCCAACCGTCTGGCCTTTTTGAAACGTCGCAGGGGTAAATTTCTTCCGCCGATAAGCGTCCTTGAAACCTTCGAGTTCGCCTTCTTTCGCAATCAGCCCCTTGGCGCCGGACTTGGCCTTTTCTTCCTGGCGGCCGAACTCGATGTAGTACTCGAGCTTCTCATATCCCTGATAGCAGCCGACGCAATCTTCTTCGCTCTTGCCGAATTCAATCGCGCCCAACGCCGCGAAATATTGCGCATTGTTTGGAACCTTGATTAGATCCTCCGGCTTGGCTCCGTCAGGGATCGCGACCTTTCGCTCCTGCCACATACGGGGGATGTTCGCCTGCCACGCTTCGCGCATGCCTTTGATAAAGCTGTTCGGGCCGCCGAGCAAGAGAACGTGCGGCCGCAAGGTGTGGCCGCGCGTAAGCACGCTCAAATTTTGCAGAACAATCGCTTCAAAAAGCGATGCCATCAGCTCGTCGGGAGGCGTGCCGACCTTCTGCAATCCGTTGATGTCGGTCTCGGCGAACACGCCGCACTTCCCAGCCACTTTGTGCAGTTTGATTCCGTGGTAGCCCTGGAGAGCAAGCTCGGCGGTGGGAATTTTCAGCTTGGCGTTGATCTTGTCGATCACAGCGCCGGTTCCGCCCGCGCACTTATCGTTCATCGACGGAATTTTTTTCTTGCGGCCGGTTTCGTCGTCGTCTTTGAAGACGATAATCTTCGCGTCCTGCCCGCCGAGCTCGATCACCGAATACACTTCGGGATGCAACTTCTCAACCGCCAGCGAAACGGCGGTGACTTCCTGCACGAACTTCGCACCAATCTGTTCGGCAATCGAACCGCCGCCGGAGCCGGTCATAAACATGCGCGTGTTGTGCCGGTTTAGTCCGACGTCCGCGTGCATGCGGCGCAGAAATTCCAACGACTTTTCGGGTTGCTTGGTTTCGTGCCGCTGGTAGTCCTGCCACAGAACTTTATCGGTCGCCGCTTCTACCACCATCGCCTTCACAGTGGTCGAGCCCACATCGAGTCCTACCAGAAATTGGGTTTGATGGTCGTGCGGCTTCTGGTAAGGCGCGGGGGCAATTTGCAGCAGCTGCGGCGTTTTGTGTTCGTGTCCGGAAAGATGGTCGTGCATCAAGAATCTCCGATCGGTGACCAAGAAAGAAAAGTAAAAAGCGAAGACCGGCAGCGGGGAGCGGCGCCGCCGGTCCAGACCGGTTACGCAGCGTTCGGAAGCGCTACGCCCGTCACGCGAGTACGCCGCAATAAACGACTGCCTTTATTCATGCGATCGTTTACATGCAGGATAAACTGCGCCGCTGTTCCAGCAACGCCCTCGCGATGCGGCACTTGATAGAACGGCCGCTTCAATTCAGGATGGTCGTTTATATAATCGCGGATTTCGTCCAGGCTCTTACCGGTCGATTTCAAACATTGCTCGAACTCGGTCTTGGCCTTCACCTTGGCCTCGCCCAGCGCCATCTGCACGCGGCTGTGCGCGTTGACCTCACCCTCGCCCGAAGTCTCGATGGGAAGGAAGATCATGTCTTTGAACTTGTTCACCACAGCCGATTGCACTCCGTCCGATTGTGAGGACGGCATGCATCCGAAGGGTTTCAGCGCGAGCACCATGTGGCAGAGGTGGTGAACTGTGTAGTATACGTTTTTCCCAACTTCCAGGTGGCCTTCGCCGCCGCGCGCGAATTGGTTATAGAAAGGATGCGCCATCTCAGCCAACTCGGTCTGCGGAACCAGATGATGCGTGATCCCGCCGAGATTCCTGGCCGTCCGATGATAGAGACCATTCCACATGAATTCGCCAAAGCCCAAGCCCATCAACTTTTTCTTGAGTCCCATGTAATTGGCGAAGTTCTTCTTGACCTCCCACCACTGCGGGTTGCGATGCGGACGATTGACCGGCCACTTCGCCTTGGCATGCGCCTTCGCCTGATACAACAAATACGCCACCCAGGTCGCGATCGGTTCCACCATTACCTGCGCGCCTTCCCGCTCGAGAAAATCAAACATATGGAAGTTGCCATCGCCCTCAGTGAGCTGCGCCCAGAACTCGCCGGTAATCTTTACCACAGGCTTCACCTTGGTGCGATCAACTTCAATGCTATTCATCTTGTCCCGCGCCGCAGCCAGCGCGTTGAGGTAATCTTTGCCGCGAAGATGCTCGTTCATCTTGCCGAAAACATTGAATGTGTTACGCAGAATTTTGTTGCTCTTGAACTTGGGCTTGGCCCAGTTCGGCGCACACTGTTCGATCTCGAACGCTTTCCGATTCCTGAGATCGTCGCAAAGACGATGCACAGTCTCGCGGAACACGCGATCCGTCTCGCCTTTGGTCACTTCAAAGGGGCGGATCTGATAGATCAGATCGTTGAAGACATCACCCAAGTGCATCGCGTTCAACATGCCGAAGCCGAAGTCGATGGTGAACTTCAAGCCCGGTTCGCCTGAGGCTGCCTTGATGCCATCGCTGTCTTTAAACAGCAACACGCGGAAGCCGTCAAAGCCGGCATTCTTCAATGCGAAGCGATACTCGGCCTCATACATTCCGAAACGGCACGGGCCGCACGATCCTGCCGTGAAGAAGACGTAGTTATCGAGAATGTCCTGGCGCGGGATGCCTTCCTTCTCCAGAAATTGCAAATACTGCACCAGGTTGCCAACCGTGAAATAGGTCGGATTGCACTGCCCGTTATTGCCAAACTCTTTGCCGATCTGAAAGGCGGGCACATCGGGCACCGGCAGCTTTTCACAGCGATAACCGCAGCCTTGAAAGACCGCACGGATCAAATCCTCGTGTTTCCAGGTGAATCCTCCAAACAGAATGGTGACGCGGCCCCGCTCTTCGGCGGTAAAGGCGCGCTCCACGGGCCGGTGGAAGTGATCGGGGCGATCCAGACCTGCGATCTTGCGTAGTCTCATGCGCTCGGCTTCGAGGCGCTGTTTAATTTCCTGATCGTTTTCGATTTGAACAAAGGTGGCCATCATCTTCCTCCGGCATGGTTAGGGTATGAGTGACGAGGCGTGACGCAAAAGAAGGGGGCGGCGCAACCATGTTTGAGAGTAGAAAGCCGGAACGGCGCACGTTGGTGGCTGTTTTCGAGCGGGACTCGAAGCCACTCATTCCGTCTTCAAAGCTCATCAGAACTCCTACAGCGTACAGAAAGGAGGTTTGATGTTTACACTCCCGGGAAGTCTAGTCGACGAAACCCCGAGGTGCCGGATCAAGCGATTGACTCTGCCTCCGGAAGACACTCTTCCCCGTGAAAGCCGGGAAACGACGGCAGTTCTTGCAAACCCACAGAATGACCTGCTGTGGTTATAACAAATAATCAGATTAGGATTCAAGCGCGGGGGTTGCGCTTTTTTGCATGCCATCCATCGAGCCTTTGGCTTAGACTCCTCATTTAGACTTCCTCGTAGGTTTCTGGAGGCTCGCTTGGCCCGTTCTGCAAAAATCCCCGCCGCCCTCAAGAAGCGAGCGGCGCAAATCAAATTACTTCTCATGGATGTGGACGGTACGATGACGGAGGGCGGCGTCACTCTGCTTTCGCAAAGCGACGGCACCGCACTCGAAATCAAGACCTTCGATGCCCACGATGGCCAGGGCCTTACCCTCGCGCATACGGCGGGGTTGAGAACCGGGTGCATTACCGGGCGCGAGAGCGCAGCGCTGCTGCGCCGCGCCCACGAAATGAAAATGGAATTCATTTACATGAAACAACCGTTAAAGACGCCTGCCTACGAGGCAATTCTGCGGGAAGCGGGCGCAACCGAGTCTACGGTCGCCTATATCGGGGACGATCTTCCGGATATTCCGATCATGCAACGCGCCGGCCTCGCGATCGCGGTCGGCGACGCTGTCCCCGAAGTGAAGAAAGCCGCGCATTACACCACCAAGGCGGTTGCGGGTCACGGTGCCGTCCGCGAGGCGGTCGAACTCATCCTCAAATCCAAGGGCATCTGGGAAGCGATGATCGACAAGGCACGCGCGTAATGCGTCGCCAGGTTGCAAAAAATTGCAAACTTCTGAGGCGCACTCCTGAGCGTACGGTCGCGTAACCGGCTCCCCGAGCCGGTTCAGCTGGGTCTACCTACTTTCTTCTACTAGACATCCACGGCACAGTTCATGTAAAGTTCCCCAACGTTCGCTGTGGGTTGATTGCGTAAGACTTACGGGTTCGGGCCCAGAACCCCGTCCCAGTAAGGCTTCCGCTTCATCGAGTTTCCCCCCCGGGTGCTGCACATCGGTTGACGTTTGATAGAAATGCGGGTTTCAGTAGCTTCAAAAGGCGAGATTCTCCCCCATGGAAACTTTTCGCGCCTGGGCCCTCGGTGCATTTACGTTGCTGCTGCTCGTACGATTTGCGGGCGCGCAAGCCAACGTAAACGAGGCCCTGGAGCTCTACACTTTCTACGTAGCCACCAACGGCTCGGATAGCAATCCTGGCACCGAAGAACTTCCTTTCAAAACCATTGGCTATGCGGCGTCGCAGGCATTGGCTAACAACTACGCAGGCAAGGGCACGCACGTCTGGATCAACAACGGCACTTACCGGGAATCCATTGCCATCAGCGGCTCGAAGTCAGAGACCAGTTGGCCCATCACTTTTGAAGCGATCAATCACGGCCAGGTCACGATCAGCGGCAGCGTGCTCTACACGGGATGGACTACTTACAGCGGCAACTCAAGTATCTATACCAATCTCTGGGACAACACCTGGGGAACCTGTGCCACGGTAACAGGCTGTAGCACGGCCACCTATCCTCAGCCGGAGATCATGCTGCGCCAGGAAATGGTTGCGGTAAACGGCGCGGTGATGACCGAGGTCCTGTCGCTGACCCAGATGGTGGCGGGGACGTTCTATGTCGACACCAGCAACAAGACGATCTACTTGTGGCCGCCGTCGGGAACGGACATGGCCACTTCGACCGTGGACGTCGCGACCGAACCCTCATTATTTTCGATTGACGGTTTTTCAAACCTGGTGGTGCGCGGCATCGTCTTTCAATACGCCAATTCGTGCCGCAGCAATGCGGCCGTACAAGTCACTGGAGGAAAAACTTATTCTCCCACCAACATCTTGTTCGACAGCGACACCATTCAGTGGAATAACGGGCAGGGACTGGCGCTCAATAGTCCGATTACTTATTTTACGGTCGAAAATACTTCGGCGCTGCACAACGGCGACAGCGGATTCCAGGGCTACAACACGGAATACGGGTTGTGGCAAAACGATGTTGTCGCTTATAACAACTGGCGCGGGGCACAGGGTGCGTACTACGCCTGCAACGTCGCGGGATTTCATTCCTGGGAAGCGCACACCGACGACCTCGATGGTTTCACCGCGCAATACAACCAGGCTTACGGCATTCACTGGGATACCGACAATGTCGGCATCACCGGCAGCGGCGTCATCGCTTCGCAAAATCTGGAGCCTGGCCTCGATATAGAAACCAACCCCGGCCCTTTCACTTTCACCGGCAGCTACGTTTGCAACCAGGCGGGTTCGCTTTCCGAGGGAGGAATCGCGCTACGCAATTCCGAGGGGGTTTCGTTTACCAATGGTGTCCTCTACAACAACAACGGTTCGCAGATTTCGATTAGCGGAACTGCTGGAGGCATCACCATCACCGACTGGCTAACCGGCGAGGTCTATGACCTCGTTACCCAGGGGATGGTCAACAAAAATAATGTGATCGAAGGAATAGGCATGGGGCAGTTATTGTTCTCCGACCCCCTCTTGAATGGCTTGGATTGGACGACCTTCCTCATTGGATTTGATTCGAACGACAATACCTGGTGGAACGCGACCACGACCACAAGAGATTGGGTGGTTCCCGTCCCTTCAACCTCTACCGCGGAAAATCTCGCGGGATGGCAAACCACCACGCTGCAAGATCTGGCCTCAAGCTTCGCGGCACCCTCGGGCACGCCTCAGAGCACATGCGCAGTCACCGCCGACGCCAACGATTACTGGCTGACGGTCAATAGCCCCAGCGTAACCGCAGATGGCGCGGGGAATGCCGTCTTCGACCTTTCGGTCTCACCTCTCCTGAGTTTCGACGGCACGGTCAATTTCACGCTGGACGGAATCTCCGAAGTACCGGGCTTGTCGGCCCCAAATCCCACTTCGATCACAACTTCCGGAACCACCACACTCACGGTGAACAACGCGACCACAACGGCGGCTGGTACCTATCCCATTACGATCATCGGAAACAGCGGCAACCAAACTCATACGGTTACGGTGAGCGTGGTCGTACCCGTCACTTCGGTCCGCCTTTCGGCCGACTCGCTTACCTTTGCCTCGCAGGAGGACGGCACCACCAGTCCTGGACAAAGCTTCACCATCCAGAATACGGGCACCACGAAGCTAACCATCACCAGCATCACCACCACGATGGATTACGCCATCAGCAGCAATACCTGCGGCGCCACGCTGAAAGCCGGGAAGAAATGCACCGTCACCGTGACCTTTACACCTGAATCCGTAGGCACAATCAATGGCACAGTCACGATTGTCGATGGCGACCCGACCAGCCCGCAGACGGTCGCCCTGAGCGGGACGGGAACCGGCTGGCCAGCCGTGACACTATCGCCGAAGTCGCTGTCTTTTGGTTCGGTATTGATCAAGAGCAAGAGCACATCGCAGACCATCACTCTAACTAACTCCGGTTTAGGCACTTTAACTTTCACGGGGGGCAATCAGGCCGGAATCACCATAACCGGCAGCGACGCGGCCGATTTCAGTCAGACCAACAATTGCGGAACTTCCGTGGCGGAGGGCGCGTCATGCACCGTTACTGTTACCTTCACGCCGCAAGATAGCGGCACTCGAACCGCCAACGTCACCTTTACCGACAACACCTCAACCGGCACGCAAAACGCGAGTTTGAACGGGATAGGATCTTATCCTAAAGTCTCGCTGACTCCACAAACCCTCAATTTCGGGAGTGTCCTAGAGGGCAGCAAGAGCGCCGAGATGACATCCACTCTCACCAACAGCGGCGAGGTAAATCTAACCATCAGCAAACTCGCTCTCAGCGGTACGGATCCGTCGGAGTACACCCAAACCAACAACTGCGTTGGCACTTTTATTCCGGGCGCTACATGCACCATCACTGCAACTTTCACGCCCAATACAACTGGCACCCAGAGCGCGAGCGTGACCATTACCGACAACACATCCACCGGATCCAGCACCCTGAATCTCACCGGCTCCGGAGCTCTTCCCAAGGTCACGTTGAATCCGACGACCCTTGCTTTCGGAAGCGTTGAAGTCGGCTCCAGCAGTGCGAAAATGACTTCCACCCTGACCAACAGCGGCAAGGTCACATTGACGATCAGCAAAGTCGCACTCAGTGGCGCTCACCCATCGGAATATAGCGAGACGAATACGTGCATCGGCAGCTTTGCGCCGAACGCCACTTGCACGATAACCGCGACTTTCTCTCCCACGGCATCGGGCGCACAGGATGCCAGCGTCACCATCACCGACAATACTTCAGCGGGCACAACCACGCTGAACCTCACCGGCTCGGGCGCTCTGCCCACAGCCACTCTGAAGCCCGCTACGGACACCTTCGGATCGATCGCAGTCGGCAAGACGAGCAAAGTGAAGGTTTCGACGCTAACCAACACCAGTAACTACGGATTGAATATCAGCGCCATCACTATTACCGGGACGGACCCAAAAGATTATGCGCAGACCAATACCTGCCCGGTAGGCGGCACGTTGGCGGCCAATGCGACTTGCACCATCTCAGTGACTTTTACGCCCACGGTGACTGGAGCGCTGACAGCTACCGTGACTGAAACCGACAATTCCTCGGCTGGCACTCATAGCATCAGCTTAACGGGAACAGGCACCGACTGATTCAGCGCGTAGTTGAAGCGACGCGGCGTGTGCTGTGATGGGAAATTCGCTCGATTTAGCGCGTCCGCATCAGTAGGCGTTTTTGCTGTTGAACATGCGGAGCGCCGTCATCGTGATGATCTGAAGATCGAAGGTGAGACTCCAGTTGCGCAGATAGTACAAGTCGTATTCCACACGCTTCGCAATGGAAGTGTCTCCGCGCCAACCGTTCACCTGCGCCCATCCCGTGATTCCAGCTTTGAACATGTGGCGCGAATTATAGCGGTCGACCTCGGCCAGGAATCGTTCGACAAAATAAGGGCGTTCCGGGCGCGGCCCAACAATACTCATATCGCCCTTAAGAACGTTGAGGAACTGCGGAAGCTCGTCGAGATTGGTTTTGCGCAAGAAGCTGCCCACCCTGGTGCGGCGCGGATCTTCGTCGCAAGTCCAGCCCGTTTCCTCCTCGTCGCGGCTGCCCACGTTCATGGTGCGAAATTTGAACATTTTAAACACTCGTCCATTCAGGCCCACGCGCTCTTGCACAAAGAAAATGGGCCCCGGGCTGCTCAGTTTTATGAATAGGGCAATCATCAGCGAGACGGGCAGAGTGGCCGTCAGGATGAGAATCGAGAAGGCAAAATCGAAAATTCGCTTTTGCACAAGATAGGGTCCGCTCTCGGCCAACGTTGGCCGCAAGTCGAGCATGCGAATCCCGCCCAGATCAATCAGCCGGTCGCGAAGAACCACACCGTCTCCCAAGTCGATCACGACCCGGGTGGGAACACAAAGTTTCTCCAGCGCCGGCGCGATGGTGTGAACTTCATTTAGACGCGCTGCGGGAAGGGCGACGATCACATCATTGATGGAGTTGCCGTTGTGGAAAGTGGGAATCTGATCGAGTTCGTAGATTGGACCATCCACCGCAATTTCCTGTCCAGGGAGTCGAACGAATCCTACGATCCGGCAAGGAAGGACCTCACCATGAAGCAGCGAGGTTCCGACCCGGCGTGCAAAGCGGTCCGTCCCGACGATCAGAATCTTTACTTCATTTCTGGCGTCTTTACGCGAGACCTCAAGGAATACTCGAAAAGCAACCCGCGCCGCGGTCGACAAAAAAAACAAGGCGACAGCGCTGATCACGATCACCAGGCGCGAATAGCTCGCTTGCCGGTATAAAAATCCAGCCGCCATCACGACTGCGTAAGTGAACGCCAGAGCCTCAAGCAACCTGCGGCTCTTTCCACCGGCAGCGTAGAGTTGCTCCACGTTCCACAACTCCGACTCTTCCGCGGCAATCGCCCAGACAATGGTGGTGAGAAGAAGCACGCCCCAGTACGATGGCAGGTTGGACGGGGCAGTCCGCCAGAACAGCAGGTTAAATCCGAAGCGAATCTTGACCGCGATGAAGTAGGCGCAGGCAGGCAGCAACAAGGTCAAAATCTTCAAGTACAAACGCGCAAAGCTAAGGCGACTGCGAATCATACTGAACCGCTCACTCCGAAACGTTTCGAACGATCAAGCTACCGTTTCCACACGGCAAAACTCAGGGGCCCTAACTGCATTCCCAATTTAGCGACTGCTTGGATGCTATGGCAAGTCGAAAGGTGGTAACCCCAAGACTACTCTTTAGTCGCGATAAATCTTTATAATTGCAAAACAATTTGATTCGTAAAATTCATCTGCGTTTAACAAATGAGCTGCGCGGTCAAAGGGCTTGATGCTGAAACTGGAAGTTTGACTTTGATGATAGCTACACAATCAATTGAGACATCAAGAGTTGCGAGTCACCAGGTCTGATAACCATCTGAGTGCTCCTGGGAATGCCCATATCCCATCTACCTACTTTTAAATCGTCTTCGTGAAGATCTTTGTTGCAGAATTCATCATCTCAAGGGGATGTGGGCGAGCGGGAATACCGCAGTAACTTTTGCGGTTCAAGCAGGATTTCCACCGCCGCGGTTATGTTTCTAGTCGCTCCGGGTTGAATGACGGGGAAGAGCCACCGTTCACTTTGCACCCATGCAGAAAGCCCGAGAGCGGGACGCACCCTGTAATCCGCTGACACTCCTAAATCCGTCAGTGTGCCTCCATCGGGAATGAATTGCGCACTTACCTTCTGGTGCCGGAGGTTGAATTGCACTTTGCTCTTGGGACCGAACCAATATGTCGCCCAAGCATCAGCCCCCTGTCCCTCCCTGCCAATCCAGCTTCCGATCAGATTCCCTTTATTCGTATAGCCACTCTTGAAGCGATCATTGTCGTAGAAAAATCCGTGCTCCACGGTTGCGCCGCCACCGGGAGGGTCGGTGTAAACCCCTTCCACACGAAAATCGAGTTTGGGAATTCCGGGCACGCGAGCGAGGTACAGACCCGAAGTAAGCGCGGTTTTGTTCCAGGCAAACCAAGGGTTGGGTTCGTCATCGGTGAACGCATCGGCGTAAAAGGAAAGCCAATTTCTGGCTCCCGGAATTCGATAGTTTAAGTCGAAGCCGCCCCGGCGGTCGCCCGGATCGCCTGATGTTCCGGGTGCGCCATTTCCATTTGAGAAACCAGCTTGCAAGAGCTTATGCAGCGTGGCCGGCACCCCCGGACCGCCGAAGAGAGCGGTGATGCTGATGCCGAATTCCAGATCGGAAGTAGGTTGCAGACTTACTTTTTCGCCGACGATGAAGGGCTGATCGCTCAGCGATTGAGCCCACGATCCGGTAAAACCTGAAACTGCGCTGTCAACCCAGTGATAGCCAGTAAGCCTTCCTACCAGGTAAGTGAGGCGAACGGATCCTATAACCGGGAACTTAAACGGCTGGACGCGATTGATTTGCAGCATCAGGATCGGCTCGGCATTATTGCTGAATAACATGGGGCCGCTGGCATCCTCGCCCCACCATAGCGCCTGCTTGCCAAAGGTGATCTGCCAGTTGGACACTTGCAATCCGACGTAACCTTCTAGCAAATCCACTTGATTTAGAGCCAGAGCAGGCAGAACCGGGGGGGCGACTGGTAAGCCGTCCACTGCCTGGATAGTCTGCGCGGCCTGCGCAGAAAGCGCTGGAAGCGCAGCCGCGTGCTGATACTCGGCGCGTACGTAAAACGAAAGCGGGCCGGCCACAGCGTGGCTGGCGAAGCCGGAAACATTGTTGAAACCCTGACCATACGGACGGCCGTAATCGTTCACGATGGTTTGACCAAAATGAAGACCGTCATGCAATGGTGTGTCCGCGATCTGCGTCGAGCGCGTGTAGATCGCATCCAAACTTACGCCGATATTGGTTTCTCCATTCCATCGCGCCGTTTCATCCGCGAATTCAACCGCCAGAGCGTCGTATGTCGATTGCACGGGACTCGCATTCTGGTCTTCTTGTATTCTCTGGGCCGCCTCATCCTGCAGGAGACGGGCACACTCCATGCGCGTCCATGGGCGCATTCCCAAGTCTGCCGATCGGATGTAACCCAGCGCCGTCAGCCGCTCCATTGCGGGATAAATCCAGCTATCCAAAGGAACGTAAGGCGATCCCATATCTTTCGGATCTCGGGCACTATCTTGGTCGCCTTTGCTGAACGTGCCGTATCTCGCGATCTCGGCGTCGCTGTAGTGAGAGTGAGAGCGGAACGCCTGCCGCCCCAGATACCACCCTAATGCGCTTCCCACCAATAAATCTCCGGCGAAATGCTGGTGCCCGACAAATCGCGCCGCGCTTATGCCGGTTGCTCCGCCGTAGGCGAGAAGCTGGGTCAGCGCCCCGGGATATTCGTGCGCAATTACGCTGGCAATGGCCCAACTGATGGACGCATGCTCGGAGGGGAACGAAGTTCCGCCCTGAAAAAAGTGTCCCTTCCCACTTCCCGTGAATGGACGTTCCCTGCCGAAGGCATACTTAAAAATCTCGGTATCGATCAGGGCATCGACACCAGCTTCTCCCGCGAGAAGTCCGCTTTCACGTTGTTGGTCGTTGTTTGTGATATGCCCCCACAGGAACATGCCCGCCCCTACCGCCGCCATGGCCCCTAACCCCGCATTGGAAACTGTGACCGCATGGGAAACCGTCGAGGGAGTTGTAGGAACATGCTTTTCGATGGCGGTATCGCTCGCGATGAATGCCGCAGCGGCGAAGGCTGCCGGAACGGCCCAGTGCAAATCGGCCGCGGTCATATGAAACGGAGCCGTCCAGAATTTTTCCTGATCGACAAAGAGATTGCGGGGCAGTGATTTCAGGTCAACCGGCGGCAACTCGACATCGTATGAGTTTTGCGCCGAGCGGGGCCGCGAGGGAGCGCTTTGATTGTCTGAAGTTTGTGCGGTAGCGATCGGAAGGCAGGCCATCCCGCATGTAATTACGAAAAAGCCGAGCGCGAGGAATCCCGCCCGCACTCGACTCCGGCAGCAGTGGCGTGCGGTGGCTGCAATCCTCTCCCTTCCGGTACGATCGCCCTGCTCCCCGAGTTGAGAGGGCACAACCACACTGACTTTCTTACTGACTTTCTTTAAGGTTCTATGCATTTCCGGCAGGGTCTTCCATGGTTTCCAAACCAGGTTTCCAAGCTAGCACAAATTTAAATTCGAGTCCCTCCGGCGCTACCCGCGGTAGTGTCCTAATACTGCGTTGCTGACTTGGTGGCGGCCTCGAAAAGTAAGGCCGCCGGTTCGTCACGAGTTTTCACCCTCGTCATCGAAGTGCATCTCAAACTGTTCACCGAATAGCGTTTGGAAGTGGCGTTCGTACTCATTTTTTTATTTTGATATTCGCACAATTCCGAGGAACTGCCCAAGTTGGGTGCGTAGAGCTTTCACGCCGATTTCTGAGCGGAATTGATGGAGCCTTTTCCGGCGACTATTACTTTTTTCGCGCTGTACCTTCGTGAGTTCCAGAATCTTCCCGCTGCTCTTGGCTAAGGGCCTGTAAACTTGCTTCTCTGTAAGGCGCTTGAATTTCCAAGGGAGGTTTTTCTCCAGTCGCGGAAAGCTGGTACAGCCTGTACCACTCTTCATAAAGCTGCGGGACTTGCGTATCACGTTTGGAACGTGCAGGACCTACTCGGATAATGAGCCTTTGATCAATCACCCAATTCCCGGTATGATGTCTATATCGGTAGCTGTTGCGCTAAAGAGTCTTGCCCTCACTGCCGATGTTAACCATGTGGCCACTCCCGTTGGTGCTCTTGACCGATGTAAGTCCAATCTCAACAATACGATACGAGGCGCAACTTTTCTTCCCCGTTGGTAATCAAATATTCGTGATATGATCACGGCGTTTTAGCACTATGATGCAGAGGAATTGAATGTCAAATAAAGTGAAGAGCGGCTTTCTCTATGCAGACCCGTCGTTCCTGTCGGGGTTCGGGCGCACGCTCGATTTGCATGGCCTGTATGACGCTTACAACATAAGCGCTACGCCGCTAGAAGCTGATGCTCGCGCGCTTGCGGCTGATTGGATTGTCACCGGGCAAGACCTCCAAGAGTCGATAGACGAATTCCAATCTGGAAAAGTTGCTTAACTCTCAACTGTGAGCGGCAGGCGATACAGGAACAAAGGCGTGCCATACAGACCACCGCCGAAACCCTCCGCGACCGCAATTATCCGCGCAGAAGCATCATACACCGGCCCCCTTCCTCCTCCCGGAATGCTCGTGCAATTCAACGACGCTTTTCCGGGGGCAGCGGAGCGTATTGTCGCAATGGCCGAGAGACAAAGTGCTCACAGGGAGGAAATGGAGACGGTTGTAGTGAATGCTGCTGCAAGGAGTCAGACACGCGGATCGTGGTTCGCATTCATTATTTCCATGACGGCGATTCTGGGGGGCGTCTATCTAATAAAACTTGGCAAGAGCGGCGAAGGCGTGGCAGCGATAATCGCAAGTTTGGCGGGACTTGCAGCAGTATTCGTTTACGGGAAGAAACAAGAAAAAAAAGAACTCAATGAAAAAGCAGATGCACTCGCAAAGCGAATGAACAATAGATCATAGAGCCTTTGTGTACCGCGCGGCTAATGATATGGCATGGGAAACCCGTCCGGAACATCGAGCGGGTTAATTTTCGTTCGGAGCAGCAGCGCACTATTAGGACACTACCCTACCCGCAGGCAACCCTGCGTGGCCAGATTGAGTCCGACCAAGCCTGATAGAATCATTTTTTGCCAAGCGAGTCAGCAGGTTCTATACATCGCACAACCCGATGAGTCCAACTGAGGTCCAGACCGAGCCGCAGGTCATCGAAAAAAGGGACGATCCGTTTCGGGCCGACACGGAGTTTACTCTGCTCGATCTTCTCGTTCTTCTTCTCGAGCAAAAGCGCTTTGTTACCCGCTTTGTGCTGGGCGCTTTCGTGTTGGCAGTGATCGTGGCTTTTGTGTGGCCGCCTAGTTATGAGTCGAAGGTGGTGCTGCTGCCTCCGTCGCAGGGCCCATCCTCAGGTTCGTCGATGCTGGGACAACTGGGAAGTCTGGGCGCGCTGGCCTCTTTGGCGGGCGGCGGGCTGCTGAAAAATCCGACCGACATGTACGTTTCCCTACTCACCAGCCGCACCGTCGAAGACGCGATGATCAAGCGTTTTGACCTGATGAAGGAGTATCGCGAGAAACGCATGGTCGATGCCCGTAAGGCTCTTGAACGGCATACTACCGTCGTCCCGGGCACAAAGGATGGACTAATTCGTCTCACGGTGGATGACCGCGACCCCAAACGTGCCGCCGAACTGGCCAACGGATACATTGAGGAATTTCGCAAGCTTTCGGCTTCGCTTGCGATCAGCGAAGCCGCGCGCCGCCGCTTGTTCTTCCAACAGGAAGTGCAGCAATCCAAGGACGCCTTGACCGCCGCGGAAGATGCGATGACCAAGACCCAACAATCTACCGGCGTTCTGCAGATCGACAGTCAGGCGCGGGCGTTGATCGAGTCAGCCGCCGTTTTGCGCGCGCAGGTTGTCGCCAAGCAGGTGCAGATCGAAGGCATGCGATCTTTCGCAGCCGAAGACAATCCCAATCTCATTCTTGCCAAGAACGAGCTTACAGCCCTGCAAGCGCAACTTGACAAGGTGGCGGGATCACAAACTGACCTAGGCTCCGACATCAACATGTCCAAAGGCAGGGTAACCCAGGCCGGCATGGAATATCTGCGCCGCTATCGCGATCTCAAATATCAGGAAACCGTTTACGAACTGCTGGCCAAAGAACTCGAAATCGCCAAACTTGACGAAGCCCGCGAAGGATCGATTATTCAGGTGGTGGATGCGCCGGTCGTTCCCGACAAGAAGTCATCGCCGCACCGTCTCATCATCATCATTGGTTCAACGGTTTTGGCTTTCTTCATCGCTGTCTTCTGGCTTCTGCTTCGGCGGAGGTTTGAGCTGACTTCCGAACTCCCGGAGAATCGACGGCGCCTGCGAACCCTCAAGAGCTTGTGGAAATCGAAGCAATCTAGGGCATAAGTTCGCACATGAGCGATAATTTAAAAAAGATAGCAACTTTCACCGCAGTCCCGTGTTGTAGAAAGCTACAGGAAAATCTGCGAAAACTATTGCATCAACTGGGGCATCCTTACGTAGTGACTTACATTCACAGCTGAACGGTTGATATACTCACGTATGCGAGTTTTGTTCTTAAATCCTCCTTTCCATCCACGATTTTCCCGCGAGCAACGCAGCCCTGCAGTCACCAAGAGCGGAACGCTCTATTATCCGAAGTGGTTGGCAACCGCTGCCGGAGTCGCGATTCAGAACGGGCACGACGTGGACTTAGTCGACTCCCCCGCTGCCGGTCTCTCGGTTCAGGCGGTCATTGACCGCATCGATGCCAAAAACATTGACGCGGTGGTGTGCGACACCTCGACGCCCAGCATTCTCAACGACGTGAGCGTCATCGAATCTCTGGTTCACGCCAGGCCATCGTTGCACGTACTGATGGTGGGACGTCATGTGTCCTCCTTGCCCAGGGAGACCCTGGCCATGTCGTCCGCCTTGGAGGCCGTTGCCATTCGCGAATACGAGTACACGGTGCGAGACTGGCTAGCCGCGAAAGCCTGCGGCGCCGATCTTTCTGGAGTGGATGGCCTGGTTTGGAAGAGGCGAAATACCGGCGAGATGATCAACAATCCACCCCGCGCCGCCATCGAAAATCTCGATGAACTGCCGTTCGTCTCTGAGATCTATAAACGCTTTCTGCATACCCCGGACTATTTTTACGGTCACTCTTTGTGGCCGCTGGTGGTGTTCGACACCAGCCGCGGATGCCCCTATCACTGCTCCTTCTGCGTTTATCCGCAGACCTTCAGCGGACACAGAATGCGTTATCGCTCGGTGGCCAACGTGGCCGACGAGTTCGATTACGTCGCGCGCGAGATGCCGGAAATAAAGACCGTGATGCTGGAAGACGACACCTTCATCATCAGCAAACCGCGCACTATGGCACTGGCGCAGGAATTGATCCGCCGCGGCAACCAACTGCCCTTCGATGCCAACTGCCGCGCCGATATTGGGGCCGAAGGCGAATTGCTTTCCACCCTGCATCAGGCGGGCGCGCGCCTGTTCTGCGTCGGCTTCGAGAGCGGCGACGTGGAAGTCATCAACGGCATGAAGAAGAACAACGATGACCGTCGCGACGCGAAATATCATGAAGAAGCGCATCGCTTTGTCCGCCGCTGCCGTGAGGCCGGCATCATGGTGCACGGTTGCTTCATGGTTGGAAATCTGAACGAAACCCCGGCCAGCATGGAGAAGACTCTCAGCTTCGCCAAGAAGCTTGGTCCCGATACGGCGCAGTTCTTCCCCATCATGGTTTACCCGGGCACCACTGCCTACGACGAGGCCAAAAAGCGAAACTACATTCAGATTGAAAGCTGGGATGCTTGGCTCACCAAGGACGGCCTGCACAACAGCGTGGTCACTTTGCCCAACATCACGCACGAACAGTTGGTCAGTTTTTGCGATCGGGCGCGCCGCAGCTTCTACCTCAGCCCATCGTATCTTGTCTACAAGCTGAAGCAATCGCTCAAAGACCGCCGGGAGTTGCAACGCAATCTGAAAGGCTTCCTTACGCTCTCAAAATATCTGCTGCGGGGCAGTCAGCATGAGAACGGCAAGGACAAGGAAACGAGCGATGCGGCCGGAAACGGCCCGCTGCACAATGGCGCGACGAACCCGGCCGCCGCGACTGCGAATCCCCAAGTCACGGTTTAAAAGCGGCAACGCCAGGGGGATTTTTCCATCGAGACGAACTCGCTGTCGATCATCGTACCGACTTTCAATGGCGGCTCTCGCATCGGCCGTTGTCTGGAGGCGCTGGTTCAGCAGACGAAGGACCGCGGTGCC
Organism: uncultured Acidobacteriaceae bacterium; assembly: GCA_963710965.1. Lineage (GTDB taxonomy): Bacteria > Acidobacteriota > Terriglobia > Terriglobales > Acidobacteriaceae > Sulfotelmatobacter. Next base: position 28,770 of record CAVQCP010000025.1, read on the forward strand.
GAAATCGTGGTCGTCAATGACGGCTCAACCGACAATACGGCGCAGGTCGTCCAGACCTATGCCGGCGTCCGTTTAGTTCATCAGGCGAATGCCGGTCCGGCCGCTGCCCGGAATCGCGGAGCCGGCGAAGCAACCGGCGCGATCATCCTCTTCACCGATGACGATTGCATTCCGATGACCGGCTGGCTCAACGCGATGCTGGCGCCCTTCGTCGACCCGGAAGTAGTCGGAACCAAGGGAGTCTACCGCACTCGCCAAAAGAGCATCGCCTCCCGCTTCGTCCAGATCGAGTACGAGGATCGCTACCGCATGATGGCGCGCTTCCCCTATATCGACTTCATCGATACCTATTCTGCAGCATTTCGGCGCGACCGCTTCCTCGAAATGACGGGCTACGATACTTCTTTTCCCGTGGCCTGCGCCGAAGACATCGACCTTTCCTATCGCATGTCCGCCCGCGGCTGGAAGATGAAATTCGCCCCGCAGGCGATGGTTTATCATACGCATCCTGACACGCTTTCGAAGTATCTCCAGAAGAAATACAAATTCGCCTTCTGGCGCGTGCTCGCCGTGCGCAAGAATCCCGGCAAGGGAATCAAGGATAGCCACACGCCGCAGATTATGAAGCTCCAGCTTCTGTTCGGGCCGACACTGCTGCTGGCGGTGGTATTTGATCTGGTCGTCCGCCCCTCCATCCTTATGTCAGCCTTAGTGCTGGGCGCTTTCGTGTTGAGTACTCTTCCCTTCTCCGTACAGGCGTTTAAGAAAGATCCGCTGATTGGAGTGCTCTCTCCTGCACTGCTCGCAGCGCGGGCCTGTGCCCAGGTGCTGGGTGTAGCCGCGGGATTGATCTACGCCTGGCGGAAACCGGCGCAGGTAGCGACCAGTTCGCCCGCATAAACTGTGCCGGGCCGCGCAATGAATCGGCGGCCGCGCTCAACGAATTCGCTGGCGCGGCTTTCTCGTAGCATCCCAAAAGAAAAGGTGATAAACGATTCCGGGCAGAGGCAAAGCGGAATTCACCAGTGGCCGCAGCGGACGCAGCAGCCTGGCGACGCTTGCCGCGAGCCTCGATGCGATTGCATAGCTGATGCGAGATTGCCTTTCCTCAATTTCTCTCGCCGCCCGCTGCCCAGCTTCCTTGTGCAGAAAAACTTGTTCAGCGGGCGCGGCGCTTAGACTCTTTCGGCACGCCTCTTCGAAGGAAAAATACTGATCGTGGTACGCCACCGCCGCCGGATTGTAAAGGAGTTTCATCCCCTTCTTGCTGAGGCGGAATCCGAGCTCAGTATCTTCAAAGGCCGCGCTCTTGAACTCTTCATCAAACCATCCGCCGCCTCGCAGAAATTCCGTTTTCAGGCTGACATTACAGGTGTAGAAAAAACGGCAATCAACCTGCCGTCGGGTTCGCAGTTGGTCGTAGAAGAACAGCTTGTGTTCCCCGTACCAGCGCATGAAGCGGGTCGGCTGAATTTCGTCGGGCCAGGTTACGTAACCCAAGACCGCCGCGGTCATCTGCGGGTTGGCCTGATGCCACGCAATATGCTGCGACACCAAATCGCGCTCCGGGAGAATATCGCTATCGGTGAACAATACCAGAGCCGAACGGGCCTCGCGAATACCGAAGTTGCGAGCCGCCGCCGGGCCCTGGTTCGGCTGACGCAGATAGCGCACCGGAAATGCGGCGCGGGCGGCGAATTCCTGCACCATCGCTTCGGTGCCATCGGTAGAGCCGTCGTCGACCACAATCAACTCGTCGATAAGCTCCGGAGAAGATTGCTTCTGATACCCCTCCAAGGCCTTCGCCAGCACTCCCTTCCGGTTGAAGGTCGGAATGATGACGGTTAGGGAACTAAAAGACGAAAACTCAGGCATGCATTTTCCCAGACTCTTGATGTAGCATGAAATTCCAGCACGAAAACCCACTCGGCAGCTAAGCGGTTCTTTCGGTCTCTATCCCCGCTTCCTGACATAAGTGCCCGGCGGTGGTAAGGGCCACCTGACGAAGCATGCCAGCGTATTCGGGAGCGAGACGCTCCCAACTGAATCTCTCATAAGCGTCGCGTTGCCGGGCAACGCGCAGGCCTGCGCCATTTTCTTTCTGGAGAACTTCGACAATCGTTTCGGCTAGGACTCCCGCATCACGCAAATCCCTCAGGTAACCGCTTTCGCCAACGACAAATCTGGTCGTCGCATAGTCATGGGCGATGCACGGCAGGCCGGCTGCCAGTGCCTCAAGAAGCACACGAGGCAATCCTTCCGAAAGCGAAGCCAGCACAAATACATCAGCACTCCAATAGTATTGTTGAACTTGATCGGGAGAAACGCTGGCGATACGATATTGTTCGGGGCCGAGAAGTTCGTTGGCTATCGCCATGATTTTCTGAGTCTCAGGACCAACAGACTGCCCGAGCATCAACAGGTATGGTCGTGGCTCCGGCATACCGCTGACCTCTTTGATTACATGGTCCATCCGCTTATGGGTTCCGCTGAGCATGCCCACCGATATAACGATCGTTCGCTGCACGGGAAGACCGAGTTGCCTGCGAAGCGAGCTCTTCTCATCGGAACTCAGGATCTTAGGTTGCCGCGAAATAGTGTAGCCATAGGGAATCAGACTCTGCTTTGAAATTGGCACACCCACTTGCACAGCCCGGTCAAAATGCTCGGGAGATACCTGATGGATGTGATCAAACCGGGGGAACGGCGGAGGAACGGGCCCCCCATTCGAGAAAAGGAGTTTAAATCTCTGCCCCGACAGTTTGCGCCACTGCCACAGCAGCAGCCCCAGTTCCCAGTCACTGAAATACACAACGTCGGGCTGCGCTCGCCGCAAATGTGGTATTAGCCCTAAAGCGAAACTGAGCTGTTCCACATCGTATGCGTTTCTGCGCAGCACTTTTCCCATAAATCGTGCAAGCAAGTTCGTCCTTCGCAGAATTGGAACCCTTGTCTCGGCGATACTGTCGGGACCCGCTCCTTTGAAGAGCTTAAGCTGGAATGATCCTTCATCTTTGAGAACATCGAAGCATTGCCGTGTGAAGGTCTCATATCCTCGACCGATGTGACCAACGCCCGGGCAAACCAAGAAAATCTTCGGGATATGACGATTCATGCTATCGAAATTCTACCTGTCATTCATTGTTATTGTTCAACCCATGACCGCAGTCCATCTACCCAACGCCGGCTATTCAACCGAGATCCTTATAAGCCACGAGCGACTCTCCGAAACTCGGGAAGACTCTCGGAACCGAATTCAACATCGGCGCCCAGCCAGCGAATGCTTTTTTTATCAGCCGAGACGGAAAATTCCGGGGATTGCCAAATCCGGCTCCCAAGAGAGTGTATCCACGCTCGAGAAAGAAGCTGCGCGGCACATAGCTCAAATGAGCCTCATGATCGTTGTACCCAACAATGGTGTCCGCACCCGGCCGATAATAGGGCCAATTCGGGGTGGAGAAGATAATCCTGCGCTGGGCGGCATGTTCCAGAATGGCAACCACCTGCTCGATATTTTCCTGTGCGATGTGCTCGATTACCTCACAGGCCAAAACCGTGTCCCAACGCGCATTCAGAGGGGATGGCATCGATTGTTGCCAAACCTGTCGATACGAGTTCTGCTTCTGACAATATTCTACGTTAGCTTGAAACGCGTCGAATCCGTCTACGAGCGGCGCCTTGGAAAGCTGAGCCTCCCAGAAATTGCTCTGAATAAGATGAGACCAGCGGCCGTAGCCGCAACCCACGTCCAGCACGGTCTCCCCGGTTATAAGAGGAATGATGATCGGGTCGAGATAGGTGGGCGAAGAACTCATCACTAAATCTCCTTACGTAAACTCATCCCACTTCCGTTATCACCGTTATTTGGCTGTCCACCTGGCGCGGCCCCCGCATGAATCCGTAAATGCTGACGTAGCTGTGCGCAATCAGAACGGAGATTGCGGCAACCACGGATACCAGGATCGCGTCGTGGGTGGTTGAAACTCCGCGGGTTGAGGCGAAAACAACTTCGGCTACAATGGTGACACCGATTTCCATTGCCGTTCCGCTCCAGAAAAGCCATCTCCGGGAACGGTTTATAATCCAGATCACCCCGGCCAGGTAAAAGATGGCGCTGGCCGTGATCATCCAACCGATTTCTGACGCCAAATCTCTATATTGGGGTCCCAGTAGCCAAAGCAAAGGATGAGGGAAACGAAAAGACAGCAGAATGATCGCACCACAAAACAGTCCTGCCAGACTAACCACCTGCACGTATTTTCGAGGAAGTTCGCCGCGTGAGAGACGGGCAAAATAGGGCTCAATAAGCACCATATTAAACGCATGAAGAATAAGGAAAAGCTGCCCGATTCGACCGAGAGCCGCAACCTGCGCCATGTTGCTGGTCTTTCCGAAAAGCGTCACCAGATAGAGGGAAATTTGGCTCTGAAATGCCCAAAAGATAACCGCCGGCATGGCCGGGATTACATAGCGCAGCATTTCGCGGTTTACGGCCGGATCGCTGCGCTCGGGTTCTCGACTATAAGGCAAACTAGCGCGCTGCAGCTGAATGCTGTTGTAAACCTGTGTCAGCGCGTTAATCAGCGCGGCGGACCATCCGTTCAAAACCCCGATAGCCCGCATTGGTAACGGAAGCAGGCACTTAAGAAGTGCGCTGAACGCCTGGGGCCGGTAAAGTTTGGGCAGATCTCTTCGCAGCATGAGCGGAGCAGAGTAATACGAAGTCCGCCCGCTGAAATACAACTGGATCAGCACGGAGACAAGCAATAAGAACTGTACCAGCCAGCTCCAGTGGTGTTTGCCTCCGAGCAGTAAAAAACACACCACCGAAAGTGGGGAAAGAAAAAAGAAGATTCGATCGCGATGGTGTTTAGCCGCGGCTACGTAGGCACCTACAACTTTCGGGTCCGCGAAGTTCTCCCCTACCAGCGGAACAATTGTGCCCGCGTACCCAAGGTCCATCAGAGCTCCAAGAGTGGTCTGGAATCCCAGCGCCAGACTGAACTGGGCATAAGCTTCAACGGCGAGAAGGCGCACGAGCACCAATCCGAAGATGGCGTTGAGGAGCTGATTCGCTCCCTGGCCGACAAAGAAAGTAGCAACAAGAACCATCCTCCGCCGCATTTATTCAAGCTTCTCCAGTGAGAGGCCCCAGAAACACCGCCCACGTGCCATACCCCGAGACTCCAACCTTATGCAGCACGAGTGGAGTCATGACAAACGGAATCGGAAACACCAAAATGTAACGCAGTCCGCCGGACAGCACGTTGCGTATGATCTTTGCGCCCAGGGAACGCGGCACGGGATCGAGAGGCACCGATTCTGTATTGTCTTCTATGATTTCACTCACGCGGAGATTTAGGAGGACCGACTTCGGTTGCGGTCTCCAACGTGCCATTTAAACTCGCTTGTGGCATTCTACATTGATCCGGCAGGCTCATCGTAATAGTATCCAACTGAAGATATTGGGTTGTGCTGCTAACCGGGCAAACTCCGCTGCATTCGAATGCCAGCGACCATTCATGAGCACAGCGAAGCGGAGGGACAAAATCGAAACTGACCAAGTCGAAATACTGTTGGCCACATTCAACGGGGAACGCTTTCTGCGGCAACAGATTGATTCCCTGCTGGGGCAGGATTACGGAAACTTGCGGGTGCTGGCCCGCGACGATGGTTCGAGCGACGGCACCGTCGCGATCCTGCGCGAGTATGCCGGCCGCTTTCCAGAGCGCTTTCGGCTACTTCCAACCAACGTCGCGACTGGGAGCCCCAAATGGAATTTTCTCCGATTGCTCAAGGCATCGACCGCGCAATACGTCTGTCTCTCAGACCAGGACGATGTCTGGTTGCCCTCAAAAATCAAAGTGGAAAAGATGGCGATGGACGGCCTCGAAGCCCAGTACGGCTCTGCCACACCTCTATTGGTCTTCACCGATCTGCGTGTCGTCGATGAGAATCTGGCGGAAATTCACCCTTCTTTTTGGCGTCGCGATCGCATACGGCCGGAATCGATTCACCGGCTGCGGCTTCTACTGGAGCAAAGTGTCATGACCGGATCGACGGCCATGTTGAACCGTAAGCTGGTAGAGCTTTCGCTGCGCATGCCGGAAGAGGCGACCATGCACGACCGCTGGATCGCATTGCTGGCCTCGGCAATGGGCAAGAGCCGAGCTTTGCCGGGCCCAACCGTACTTTACAGGCAGCACGGTCAGAATGCATTGGGCGCGCTGCGCCAAGATAACTCCGCCGCCGGAATCCTGAAGCGGGCACAGGCTCCCGAAAACCGCCTTCGGGAGTGGCAAGCCAGCCGGAGACAATCAGCGGCTTTGCTGCGGGTTCATCACGGTGAATTAAAGCCAGAACAGCGGGCGCTGCTGCGCGCCTATTTGAACTGCGGTCAAGCCAAAAATCGAATTGTGCGATTATCAACGCTGATTCGGTATGGCTTCTTCAGGAGCGGGCTGCTACGAAATCTTTCGAGAATGTGGGATGTGTGGACGTTGAAGACGACCACGGATATTTAAGGTATATGCGGCGATCCGTCGGGAAAATTATAATGGTAGCCGTTCCCAGAATTCGCATAGATCGGATATGCGCGAGTCTCTGGAATGGTCCTAAGTTGTCCCCCTGCGATCCGAAGGCTATTGGCTAGGGCCTAACTTCCACATTTCGGAGTTTAATTGTTTTCAAACCCACAAGTGGCGTGCGTTGTGTTGAATTGGAATGGCTGGCGGGACACGATCGAATGCCTTGAGGCGCTGCAACAAAATGCCTACACGCCGCTGACGGTGATTGTTGTCGACAACGGCTCCACAGACGATTCGGTTTCCAGAATACGCGCCGCTCATCCGGAAGTATTAGTGCTGGAGAGTGGAAAGAACCTGGGCTTTGCAGGCGGCAACAATATTGGCATTCGCTATGCGCTGGCGCACGGCGCCGAGTACGTCTGGCTATTGAATAATGACACGAAGCCGGCCCCGGATGCGCTCGCTGCCCTTGTGACAAAAGCCCTCACCGATCGGCGTATCGGAGCTGTCGCTTCTGTCTGCTATTATGCCGACGCGCCATCAGTCGTACAGGCTTGGGCGGGAACGCGTGTCAACCTCTGGATTGGATACGTCAGGAACAGCACCAAGCCCCGCGAGGATGAGTGGTTCGACGCTCTGTATGGCGCAAGTCTCCTCATTGCCGGCGATGCCCTGACAGATGCCGGGTTGTTGGACCAGTTTTTTTTTCTCTATTGGGAAGAAACTGAGTTCTGCCTCCGCCTGCGGAAACGGGGCTGGCGCATCGCCGCCGCTCCTGGCTCCAGCGTCGTCCATAAGGTGAATGGCAGCACCGGAGGGAACCCGAGCATCATTGACCGCTATTTTACGGCCTCGGGATTGCGCATCCTACGTCTGCATTCTCCAGTCCCTCGTTTGGCAATGTCGTTATTTCTGATCGTACGGTTTGCGCGGCGCATTCTGCGCCTCGAGTTCTCTCGTTGCAGAAGCGTGTGGTCGGGGATTCGGGATTATTACAATTCGCCCTTGGCCTCCGGCAAAACGATATGATTTATCAATTGCGAGTGAGCACGGAGATTCTTGCTCCATGAATGAACTAAAGCCGAATGAAGTGAAGCCGCCAACGGTGTTTTCAGCGGGCCTTACTTCCACGGCTGGCAGTGCTTATTTGTTCGTTCTTTTCTCCGCGGGCTTAATCACTAATTTTCTTCCCGTTGGCACCACAAATACTGGCACGATTTTGCTGTACGCGCTCGCGTGTTTGCTTTCGCTGGCCAGCGTGCTCTACTGGTTCGCCCCTCTCCCGACACACATTGCCACCGCCGTGCGGATTACCTTGGCGCTAAGCTTCCTGGTTGTGGTTAAAGCCGCGTTAGACGACAACCCGCTGAGCCAACGAACTCAAGAAGTGGCCATCTTTTTTCTCGGAGCTTGGCCCCTCCTATTTTTTGTGCAAATGCACTCGGAGAAAGTACGGAAGCGGCTCCTTAATACTCTCGGTGGGGGGCTGTTTGGCTTGTCTGTCTTTGCCGTTTTTCAGAGCATCTTCGCGGGCTCTCTCCCCTTAACTCTTTTTGTGCTGCGCGGGGACAACCCATTCAGTATCGATGCCGGAGATAATGAAATTGCCCGTCCCACCGGGCTAACCGGAAATCCAATTATTTTTTCTTCCATTCTGGTTTTCGCATCGGCGTACTTTGCAGCCTTGTGGCTTGAAAAACGCCGATCCAGATTTCTGTTCGCACTTATCTGTTCCCTTGTGGCCAATTATCTTACCTACACCAGGGCTTCCATCATATTGGTCGTGCCGGTATTAATTCTGGTACTGCTCATTCACAAACGCTTCCATGTGAAGCATAAGATTGCAGTCCTTGCAATCGTCATCATAGTAGCTGCGGGAGGACGATACCTCTTTGCGAATAGTTCAGAGGTCGTCATTATTCAGAGACTGCAAAACTCAGATCCGGGAACCATCGGATCGACGATTGAACATTTTGCTCAGATTCAGAATGCGGAGGAGACCATCGCCTCTCATCCTTTGACTGGGGTTGGCATAGGCAGTCAGGGAGACTTTATGGGCCCAGGAAATGTAATCGTGACCGATGGGGCGTGGTGGATACTTCTCTTGGAATTTGGCATTCCGCTGGCGATAGTAACCGTGGTCTTGCTCTGCATGATATTGATTTTTCTTGTGCGATACGTTTTGGACAATAACTCGAAGGAGCGAGCGCTGGCCATTGCTGTGCTGTCTTTTCACGCCTATGTGATTCCCGCAAGTTTCATCAATAGTGCCCTTTTAGGTCACGTTTCTTTCGGCCTTTATTGGGCTGTATTGGGGTTATCTCTGGGCGGGATAAACTCTAGTTCCAGGTCGCAGGCACAGCCGCCTCACGCCTCCTGAGCAGGCCAATCGCGATATTTTGATTTGCTATACCGGGGAAGAAATTATTATGTCCATCATAGCCAAAACCGCGGAAACCCCACTGGAGTGGGAAGATATCGCAAGAGTCGACCCGATGTGGGCGGCGGTTCTGACAAAAAGGGAAAGGCAGTTCGGCGTGTGGGATCAGGATGAATTCTTCGCGACGGGGGCGCGAAGTGGACGCACTGATGGCAGCTCTAAAGTTCACGGCAAGGGGCGAGGGCCTGCTCTCAATCTCGGTTGGGGTTTCGGGGCGCGCCTTTGCCGACAACTTCAACTTTAACAGTATGGGCTTCGTGGTCACCAAAGACGCAGTGCAGGCTGGAACAAAGTCGATTGAAATCGCTCCTAGGACTGCCTCTCACTGACTTAAACAATTGCAAATTCAGGGCTTGACGGCCACGAATTCCATGTTGGTGGCAAAGTAACGGAGTGGAGTATTTTCCGTTATGAATTGATCCATTTTTTCGAACAACCGGAAATATGGATAGTGCGGCGAGTTCTTCGGTAGCAGTTGGCGATACCACATATCGAGCAGTCCCAGGCCAGCCTCGTCTAGCAATTTCCTTATCTTTTCCTCAGTGTAGAGCCGGTCGTGATATTCGTCCCCCCGCCAGCGACAAATTTGCTGCGTCCACGAGAGTTTGGTCGGTAGAAAAAGACAGAAAAACAGCCCTCCGGGTTTTAAGAGCCTAACGATTTCAGCCAGCGAAGCCGTTTCGTTGGAAACATGTTCCAAGACCCCCACGCTCAACAGTACGTGGAACGTCCCAGAGTCATAGGGCAAGATATATTCGTGCTCGAGCGGCTTCACTTCGATGCCAAACCGCTCGATAATGGGAACGGCCTGCCCAAACGTGGAGTCTCCTCTGTCCGAGAGGATGTCACAACTGCTAAGGCGTTTTGGTCCCAAATCCCGGATCAGTTTACTGACATGGCCTTTACCGCAGCCCCAATCTAGAATCTCCAGATCGCTAAACGGGCGTTCAAAATGTTTTTCTGACAAGGCCTTTACGAACCGCGTGAGGTAGACGTATATATATTGTCCAGAGGGATTGGCGAGGAAACTGTGGGAGGGCAATGTCGCCGCGGTTTCTCGAATCTCGTCGTCTAATGGCCAGTATTTTGAGAATATCTGGGTGCGTAACAAGCGCACCGAATCGTTCATCGTTGACATGCGTCCTTTATCTCCCTCTGGTTCCGCAGGTTCGCCGGTTACTCTGGCTTAAGACTGATTTAAATCATATTCCCGGTAAGTATTTCCTGTACGCAGGCAGCCGTTCCCGCCCACGAAAACTTAACGGTCCGCTCAAAGCCATTTTCCCGGAGCTGCCTGCGTAAGGAAATATCATTTACTACTTTCTCCACCGCAGCCGTCATTTGGTCCACTGAAGTTGGATCCACGAGCAGCGCCGCACCGCCCGCGACCTCCGGCATAGCGGCTGCATTTGAGGTCAGTACCGGAATGCCGCAGGCCATCGCCTCCAGCATGGGCAGGCCAAAGCCTTCGTAGAGCGATGCGAACACTAGCGCTATCGCACCGCGGTAGAGCGCCGGCAATTTTTCTTCCGGGACTACGCCGACGAAATCCACGCGGTTCCCCACCCCCAGGCGTTCGATCGCTGCCGAGAGGTCGGGCGCAGGATCAGCCGTAAACACGAGATGGATAGCGGGATCGAGTTTCGCTTGGGCAAAGGCCTTGAGCTGCCGCAATTCGTTCTTGTGAGGCTTGCGGTTGCTCACGCAAAGAAGATAGGGAAACGGAAGCCCGTACGACTCGCCCGCAGGTTGATAGCTGGCGCCAACCCCGCAGCCCACATTGCAAACTTTATTTGGTGGCACTCCGGACCACTCGATAATCTGCTTCCGCGTAAATTCCGACACGGTAAGAATTCTCGCAGAGCGATGGCAGGCCCGCTTCATAATCGTCGCGTAATAGAGTTGGATGAGCGGACTGCTGTTCTCTGGACAATAGATGTGGCTTAGATCATGGATCGAGAAGACGAACGGAGCGCGACAGTACAGCGGAGTGTTATAGCCGGGGGAAAAAAACAGATCGCTTGACTGCAAACCATGTAGAGCCCGCGCCAGACGCCAGGCATCGAGTGGCGCCGCCGGATTCGTCACCAGGGGCACGGGACGGTAATCGAGATTCGCCAGCACCTCACGGGCAAAGCGGCCGATGCCGTGGTTTCCGATCCATCTCTGATCCGCGTAGATCATTCGTGGTAGATCGTCGTAGGAAGATGATCACCCATCGCGCGTGATGGCTACTGCAAGATCGCCAATGCCGCGGCGGTCAGGGCCAATTGTGAAGAAATCTGCGTCCAGTCGCGCAAGCCACGCACGAAAGCTCCAGTCGGAAGCTTGTAAGGGACAACGATCTGATCGCCGGGATACAAATGGAGGTGTTGGAACTTATCTCCCGTGAATGCGCCGTTGACATTGTTGGCTGCGACCACCACGCCATTAGCGCGCAGCACGAACGCATGCCGCAAATCCGATTGCGGCTTTCCTTTGCCGGCTATTTCGAGGTAGGCGCCGGCCGTATTGCGCGCTTCGAAGATGAAAGACCCCGGATTGTAAACATCTCCCACCACCGCCACCGTCGCCGGAGTATGCGGAATCATCAGCCGATCACGGTCTTCCATGATCATGTCGGGAAAATCCTCGAGGCTTTTGTCCTTCGGTTTGACCGGCAGCGCAACCCTTCCGCTGGCGCGCGCGCCCTTGAGTTGCCCGATGATCGCCTCCTCTGCCGCCTGCATCTGCGGCAGATCGCCAGCCTGCGAGGAAGCAGCCACGGCCACGGCCGACTGGCGGATTTGTACTTCTGTGACGCGGGCCAGTTCATCAAGGCTTTTTTGCTGATCCCCACGCGCCGATTCCCGCGTGAACTGGGTACCGTAAATGTAGGCGTCTTCGGTCAATCCGCCAGCGCGCTTTAAAACCGAGCGCAGGGTTTCGTTGGTCTCAAGCTTATATACACCTGGGCGTTTCACTTCGCCTTCGACGATCACGTACTGCGAACGGTCCTCCTGCGGCACGCTGATGTCGCGCTGCGAGAAGATGGTCACGATATCGCCGGGCTGCAATTCGAGGTTGCTGGCTTCGTCGTGCTCAATGATGGCCTTGCGCGGGCTCATCCACAAAAGCTTGGAAGAGAGGTCGATCGGGTTGACTCGCTGGATAATGGCATAGTCCCAGTTGATCTCAGGCGCATAACGCCGCACATCCTCCGCCACATCTCTCACAAGGTTTGGGTTCGCAGTACCGGCCGCGGTGAGCGAAGTCGCTTGGCCGTCCGGCCCGTTCTGGTTGCCGTTCTTCGACTGATCGTTCTTCGACTGATCGTTGGCAGAGGCGTTTTGCTGATTCTCTTCGTAGAGTGCTTCCCCCGCCAAATCCGAAGACTCTATCCCTTGCGGCAACTCTCCCACCGAGTTGTAATTCCCGGTTGAATTTGTCGCGCCCGTCGGACCATTCCATCCGGGGAGGGTTCCATTGCCCGGCTGTTGTTGCTGCTGGCCATTGCTCCGGTAGTTCGGCGACGGGAACGGGCGAACGGGATATTGTGTTGCCAGCCCATTCACGATCGCGGCCCGACTGCGCCAGTAGCGCCGGGTCAACAGAGCCTGCGCATCCGGAATCAAGTCGCGAACCCGCATGCCCGGCTTCCACGGATAACGGCCGGGGTTCGCGACGTTCCCCCGCAAGGTCACCGTGTCCACGAAGCGCGGGACAATCGAAAAAACGCGGACAATGTCTCCATCCTGGAGCGGCTGCGTGCGCGACTCGGCGTCATAGGGGAATTCCAGAGTTTTTCGAGCGCTGTGGTCCACGAAGCGGTCAATCGTGATCCGGTTCGTATCCGCCACGGTGCTCAGGTCGCCGGCAATTTCAATCAGATCATTCAGCGTAGAACCGTCCTTCATTTCGTAGATAGCGGGTGAATTCACCGACCCAGCAATGGCAACCAGTGGGCCCACGTGCGGAATATAAAGCACATCGCCGGGTTGAAGGCGCACGTCTTTGGACTTGTCGCCTTTGATGAGCAAGTCATAAAAATCGAAGTCTGTAATGGTCGCGCCATCGCGCCGCACCTGGATGTGCCGCAACGAGCCTTGCGGAGTGGGACCTCCCGAAGTAAAAATCGCATTCACCAGCGTGCTCAGCGAACTGATGGTGTAGGTGCCGGGATAGCGCGCATCGCCCACCACCAGCACCTGGATCGAGTGCAGGCGGCCGATATTTGCAGTGAGATTGAAATTCTTGAAGTCCTTGGAAACCTCTTTCTTCAAGTGATCTTCCAGATCGCTATAGTGAAGACCGGCGACGGATACCTGTCCGACCTGCGGAATATAAATCTGGCCCGACCGATCTACAATCGCGCGCAAACTCGCCTGCACCTGGCCCCAAACCTTGATCTGCAATTCGTCGCCCGGTCCGATCACGTAGTCACTCGGCACCTGCATAAAGTCCACTGGCGAAAACGTGCTGGGGGGCTGCACGAACAGGGACTGCCCAAATAAGGGCAAGGGCCGGCCCACGGAGTCGGCCACCATCTGTTCAAACTCGGTTTCGGGATGCGTCGGTACCTGCACGTGCCGCATCTGCGAGGGGTTCAGCGGAGGCTGCGCCGGCATGTACTGGTCGGTGTTCAACCCGTAAGGGTTCGTCAGCACCGGTGTGCGCATCGTGGGTATCGAGGGGTTATAGCTGTTCTCGCTTCCCTGCCCGCCTTGGGTGGTGTTATTCCTTTGCGACTGCGCCCCGGAGCACAGCGGCGTTGCCGCCAGAGTCGGATCGGTGCAGTCCACCGTGTTTTGGGAGGGAACGCTCTGCGAGAGCGGATCATTATTAAGAGATTGGGCAACACAAGAAGCAATCGAGATTGCCGTGCACAAGGTGAGCAGCAGAAATTTTTGCATCATGGATTCAGAATTCCGCGCTCCCGCAACCGCAGGCCGGAATCCTTGTCATTCTATCAACTGCGCGAGGGTAGCGGAACGGCTCGAGGGTTCCCGGTAAAGCAGTTTGTTTACAGCCCCCAATGGACAAGGAATCGCGGCCTTCATCACCGAAGAAAAGCGCTTAAGAGAATCCTCGTCTATCGCATCTCGACTACTGAATGCAGCTTTACTCCGGCACTCCGTCATTGATTTGCGCACAGTCCATGCGCAACGTGCCCTCGTCGTTGAACACCAATCCGTAGAAGCGGAAGGTGCCACCTACGCTGACCGCACCCGAGTTGACCATCTGTGTGTCGCTGTCGGCGTACACCATAACTGTGTCCGGGTTGGTCAGCAGTGTCGTCTGCCCCGGCTGAACTGCGAAAGTCGGGAACAGGTCGTAGGGAGCGAGTGTGACCGTATAGGTCGTAAAGCCGCCGCTCGTAGACATCTCGCTCACTGTCCCATTGATGACTTGGGGCATCAGCGTCATGCTGGCCAATGGTAGCGGAAGCGGCAGGAATCCATCCACGGGAGGCGCGTTCGATGTAACCAGCACGTTCTGGCCGGCAACCATGTTCCCCGCATTGAATGTGGCGGCGAAGGGAAGGCTCTGTAGATTCGTAGACTGACCCGAGATCTGGGATGTGGCAGCATCCAGGCCACTAAATATGTCGTCAAATTGCGGCAGGTCGCCCTGCTGTTGAACGTCAAGCGCGTCCATCACCGGATCGGCGGATCCATAACCGGAGGGATAGATCGCCGAAGGCGGCCCGTAGGCAGCGCTCAGACCCGCAGTATTTGTTTCGTACACGCCGACTCGCGTAGCCATCAACGATCCATCAGCCTGAAGCGCAAGGTCCATGTCTACAGGCATACCGATGCTCAGCCCGAAGACGCCGCCTATCCCCTGAAATACTGTGCTGCCATTGGTACTCACCTGCCAAATAGGGGGATAGCCGTTCCAGTAGCCGTTGGGAGCAGTCGCCGTGAATCCGGTTCCTGTGGTGCCGATGGAAGTGATGGTTCCCTCTAACCCGAGGGCCTTGCCGTTGGCGCTGTTTGTAGGTTGGGCCGCGATCACCAATGGAGTCAGGTTGAAAACCGGCGAAGCCGCAGCCGAGAGACTGAAATTCTGCACGCAGCCGCCGGCGAAGGGCGCCGACGCCGAGACCTGCAAATTCAGAACCAGCCCCACTGCCGTTCCTGTGACCGTGATCGGCGCGGGCAGATTCACCGTAACCGTCGGCGTGCCCGGACCGTTAATAGCACCGTCGACGAAAATCCCTGGCGGCGGCGATTGCAGGCCAACGCACACCGGGGCAGTCCCACCGTAGACTGCAGAAGCAGAGACGTAAACGCCCTGAGGAACGCTCACCGTTGCCAGCGGCTCGAGGTTGCCGTTCAAGTGGATGAACTCGGCGCTGATGGGAGACGAAAACAGCGCGACCGTCTTTCCCGATTGGTTGGTGAGTGTCAGGCTGTTCAGCGTCAAGGGAAACTCGACAAGCTGGTCGTTCGCGGTACTGGAGGCGAGAACAACTACCTGAGTATTTCCGCTGAAATTCGTCCCTGTCCCGCTGCCGGCTCTGCCGCCGCAGCTTGCGGCAAAAGCGGTCGCGGCGAGGATCGCAGCTAAAGAATTGAAAGAAGAGCAGAATCTGTGAGAGCGGCCAGAACGAGCGGGGTGCGTGGTCATAATCCATCCTTGCGACCGTTCTAGACGAGAGCAGCGGTCGGACAGCACTATCCCTGGGGCATTCGCCGCAATTATACGCCGCTGGTAATATCATCCTTGGCGCGTCGTTTGGGTTCGGCGACAGACCCTCACTGAAACTCGAGCATGACAATCTCTGGATTCGAGCCCAGACGCAGCGGCGGTCCCCAGGTTCCGGCTCCGCTCGAGGTGAAAACCTGCATCGCCCCGATCCGGCTCAATCCGTACACAAACTGCCGGTAAATCCGCTTCGCCATCCAACTCCATGGAATGAACTGGCCCAGGTGCGTGTGGCCGGAGAGCTGCAATGAAACGCCGGCGGCTTCTGCTACCTCCGGACGATCCGGCGCGTGCAGCAATAGAATGCTGGCGCGGTTGCGGTCTACGCCCACCCGGTGCAACACCGATGCCAGGTGCCCATCCCGTGTGGCATTGTTATAGGGCACGCCAATAATCTGCAATCCATCCGCCTCTACCTTTTCGTTGCTTAAGACGCGGACACCCGCAGCCGCTACGGCATCTAAATATTTGCTGTCGTCGCGAAATTGTTCATGATTTCCAGCTACGAAATACACTCCTTGCGGAGCAGTTAGTTCGCTCAAAGGCTCCGCCGCCCGATCCGCGTCAATGGCAGTGCCATCAAACAAATCGCCCGCAATAAGAATAAGGTCCGGCTCCTCCTGCAAAATCTTAGCGACCATGCGCCGCAGGAAGTTGCCATTGCGCACGTGGCCCAGGTGCACATCGCTGATCAACGCCGCGGTTCGCCCGCGCCACGCGGCAGGCAGGTTCGCCAGGCGGACCGTGATCCGGGTCATGCGCGTCCAGTTGGCATTGAACACTCCGTATATTCCGGCCATCGCCGCCGCGCCATAGAGCAGTTCCACCACCCGATGGAAAGGAACGTTCACCCCGGCCATGGTCGCAATTCCGAAAACGATCCACGACAAAACGGTCGCCAGGAAAAGAAAACTCACTAGACCAAGCCAAACCGCGGCCGCATGATAAAACACTCGCACCATCGCATTGGTATAGCGAAAGGCGAGTAACGAAGCCGCTACAAAGCTCACCGATAGCAGGCCAAGAACGACCTTGAGCCACAGGCTCTCGTAATTATGGCCCGACACCGAAAATGTCCAACTCTCGTAGAACAACCAATGGGTCAGAAAAAGAACAGACTGGATCACTGCGATAAATCCGAAGAGGCGTCTCTGTGCGCGCATGGGGATTAGATTCACCAGCCTGCGCTTTCGATCAGTAAAAGTCCAGCAACGGTTTCAGCCGAGCTGCGGCTCGTAAGCGCTTTCCTTCCCATCAGTTGCGCGGTTCTCAGAATTCTTTGTAACGATTTCGCCTCTCCCCGCACTATTCCTATGAGCCAAGGACATCGCGTTTGGGCGCGGTGAGCCGCAGTTCAGGAACCACGAGGGCAACCACCCGCGCGGTTCTCTTTGCAGCCGGAGCCGACGGGGGAAGCGGCTCCGGCGCTTTTTGGATTTCAACTTTCCCACACGACCGGGATTTCCTGAATCCTGCGATTCCAAGGAGCTTGTTTTGGCAGCGCACAACCTTCAACCCAGTCCGCCTGCCCTCTGCCGCCGTAGCGGCCGCTCTTTTCTGAAGCGTCCGTTGTTGTCGTCGCCGGGCCCGGAAAACACTAACGGTGCGCCGCCTCCAATGCTACACTTCCTCACACCGCCGAATCCCCGGGGCAAGTACTTGGACTTCCACTCCTTTGACGAAGCCTACCTGAATCGATTGCGGGCAGGAGACTTCCGCACGCAGGAGCACTTTTCCACCTATTTCAGCACCCTGCTCAAGATCAAGCTGCGCTCGCGCCTGAATTCGCCCGAAGCCATCGAAGATGTACGCCAGGAGACGTTTTCGCGGTTTTTTGTCGCGCTGCACAGCGACAAGATCCGGCAGCCGGAGCGCCTGGGCTCCTACGTAAATTCGATGTGCAACAACGTCCTGCTGGAGTATTACCGGTCGAGTGTTCCCAGCAACTCGATTGACGACGGCGAGGAGGAGAATAACTTACCTTCGTTAGATATCAACCTGCTGGACGCGCTTCTCGCCAAGGAAACGGAAAAGAAGGTACGAGAAATTCTGGACCAACTGTCGGAGCGTGACCGCCGCTTGTTGCGCGAGGTTTTTCTGGAAGAACGAGACAAAGACGATGTCTGCCGCGATTTTGGCGTCGATCGCGAATATTTACGCGTACTGCTGCACCGTGCCAAGCAAGCATTTAAGTCTGCGTATATCAGGCATTCGGGAAAGAATCCCCCAGATTTTGCCCGCGCCTAGGAACAAGACATGCTTCTGACACATTATGTACGAGGGGGAACCATGGACCATGACACAGTGGTTCGAGAAAAAATAACGGAAAAATATCTGCTGCAAGAGCTCGATCCCGAGCTGCGCGACGAATACGAGGCACATTTTTTTGACTGTCCGGAATGCGCCCGCGACGTTCACGCCGGATCCGAATTCATTGCCCACAGCAAAACCATTTTGGCGGAAAACTCCGAGCCGGCCCTGATTCTCGTGCAACCTCCCGTAACCGAGCCGGCGGCCCGAGGCTGGTTCGCCTGGCTTCGTCCCGCCCTCGCCATCCCGGCGCTAGCGCTCCTGCTGGTGGTAATCGGTTACCAGAATCTGGTGACTTTTCCCCGCCTCATGCAGGCCGTTAACCAGCCGCAAGTCCTGCCTGCCACTGCAGTTAACCTGATGACCTACGGCGAGAACACTTCCCCGCTATTGGTCCACGCCGGTGAGGGCTTTCTTTTAAATGTAATCATCCCTCCCGGACACCGCTATACCGGGTACAAAGTTGATTTGCATAACCCCACGGGAGGTGTAGAATCGGTCGCAATTCCGGCGTCGGCCGCCGCATCCGGGGAAGATACCTGGCCGATCCGGTTTCCGGGGACGAACCTTCAGGGCGGTACCTACAAGCTGACCGTGCGCGGCGTGACCGCATCCGGTCAAGACGTTGAAGTGGGGAGCGGTACTTTTCAATTGCAAGTTCAAAAGTAAAATCCAGCCGAAGGAGAACATTATGGCCGTAGCAGAGATACCATTCGCGGGCCCGATGCGCATCCACACCTACCACGGAGAAGCCGATCTCCTGGAGATGGAAATCAAGGAACCATTTCACGAGAAGGTGAAACCGCAGGCCAGGGTGGAGTTGTATGGCGGCGGCGAACGCAGCCACTACCACTTCAAGCACGCGGGACCCTTCCGCGTCGAAGGCATCGCGTCCTATGAGTCCGGTTACGCCCAGGTCGCGGGCGCGCGCAGCCTGAAGCATGAAGGCCGGTATTCCACGCTCGTGACCTCATCTCTCGAAGGCCTGAATATTTTGGATGTTCTTACCGCCGATCGCGTCGTCGCGCAGATCAGCACCGCGCATCCTTTAGATGGTGCTGTGCCCGAAGTCTCGTTCCTCGGAACGCGTTTCGAAAATCTGCGCATTGCCGGACACAAAGTCGAACTCGACGCCAATCTTGAAATCCTCGGCCCCAGGCCGGTGCGGGACCAATCCTATTTCGAGAACCAGAACGTGATGGACCGGATGGCGCAGCAGTACGAAAAACTCAGCATGGACGACGACCTTCCCGACTGGGCCAGCGAACGCTATCCGCGCGACCGGCACACGTGGCGGAGCACCGAAACTGACACTCGCGCCGACATCGCAAAGTGCTCGCTGGTCAATCGCGTGCACAGCAGCGAGAAGTCATTTGGCCACGTAGTCGACGTCCCCACTTCGGAAAATTCTTCCTGGGCGAACTCACGGTAAAACGAGTACCCGCCTGCAACTCCGGCGAGTACGACGCATACACGTTTTCTCTGAACATGATTCGCATGGAACTCGGTTGTACCACGTCGGGGAATGGCAACGCGGGGTCTGCGACCTCGAACGGCCAAGGCGGCAAAGGTGGCGGGGGCTAGGGTTAAACTCCTGCGCGCCACCAGCGCTGCGCGACACAAAATAAAGGCAAAGGTGGATGTGGTAGTCTTCGTGGCTGCCAAAAATGCCCCGCTCGTCTGACGCGCGGGGCAGCCTCTCTTTTTAATGCGGCTTGGGGCGGAATTGTGCAGCCCCTTTTTTCCTTTCAAGCTAAAATTCGGGAACACCGGAATGCCGATGATCCCGAGACAGCGCCATCGCAACCCGCGGAGACGGCGCGCGCCTGCGCGTAGAACAACGCCAACGCGGTCGCTGATTAGCGCGATTTTCATTGCCCTCATCAGTCTGTCAGCTTGCCGGCGCCATTCCGATCCTCAAGCCGCCCTCGACCACGCGATACTAACTCTCCGGCACGGTGATACCGTTCGCGCAGGTGAAGAAGCCGAAAGGGGCTACAAGGAATTTCGCGGGATTAGTACGGACTGGGCTTGGAGGTTCACCATCGTTCGAGCACGCGTGCTGTACTGGCGCGGCATGTACGACGAAGTATTGAAAGTTCTGGCATCGGAACCACTCCCGCCCTGTTGCGGAGAACTGGGAGTGCAGAGATACCGTCTTCAGGGCGTGGCCCACTCCGCCTTGCATCGCTTTCAAGAAGCCGACCAGGAACTGGCGGAAGCGCATCGAATTTGCGGCGCCTCGAACTATCCCGCCTGCTCCGACCTGGATAGCACGGAAGGAAAACTGGAAATGGACCGCGGCCATTATGCCGAGGCGCAGAGCCTTTTCCTGCGGGTTCTAGCTTCAGCCCGCGCGCGCGGCGACGGATTCATGGAGGCATCCTCGTTATTGGATTTAAGTTGGGTAGCGAACGTGAAAACCCATTTTGACGAGGCGCTGGATTGGGCCGATGCCGCCCGCCAAATTGCCGTATCCCAGGACTTTCCCGATGCCGCCCAAACCGCGCTCGGCAATATGGGCTGGGCCTACTACAAACTCGGTGATCTGGAAAAAGCGCAAGGGATGTTCATCGAAGCCGAGAAGCAAGCTGAGAAACTGGGCGAGGTCGCGAGCCAGGTCGGCTGGCTCACCAATGCCGGTTACACGCACATGGACGCCGGCGAATTCGACGCGGCCAAACAGGCCTTCCAACAATCCCTCAAACTCGCGCAGCAAATCAACAGCCGGGAAGACATCATGGATATCCGCACAGCGCTCGCCTTCGTCTCCGAGAAGGCCGGAAAACTTGATGAGGCGAAGCATGATGCCGACGCAGCACTCGCCATGGCACGTGAGTATGGCAACAAGCAGGACGCCCTGTATCCGCTGCTGGTCGAAGGCCGCATCGCCGCTCAACAAGGGGACGCGGCATCCGCCGAGACCGCGTTTCATCAGGTCGTAGAATCCGCGGATGCTCCCGTATTTCTCAAGTGGGAAGCCGAGCATTCGCTGGCGCAGGTGTATGAAGACGAAAACCATCCCGGCATCACCGACCGCGAATATCGCGCCGCACTCAGCACCTTCGAAGCAGCCCGCTGCGGTCTCCACGAACGCGTCGACAACCGCTTGCCCTTTCTCAGCAATGCCGCGCGCATTTACGAGGATTACATCCACTTCCTGGTGGTCCAAGGACGAACCAACGACGCCCTGCAAGTGGCTGACTACAGCCGCGCTCGAACTTTGGCTGAAGGTCTGGGACGCCCGTGCAAAGCGACCTTCGCGCCCGATCCGCTGAATGCGCCGGAAATCGCGCGCCGCGCCGGCGGCACAATTCTCTTCTACGCTCTGGGCGGTCGTCATTCTTATGTGTGGGTCATCGACTCGCATCAGGCTCGCCTGATTCCGCTGCCAGTTTCGAAGTCGGAAGTCGAAGAGGCCACGCAGCGATATCGCAAAAAACTGGAAGGGCCGCCCGAGATTCTCGAGGCTTCCAACGACGGCCACGCTCTCTACCAGATGCTGGTCGCTCCGGCGCAAGATTGGTTGAAGGAAGAAACGATGGGGAGCAACCGCACCCTCTTCATCATTCCAGATGGCGCCCTGAACAGCCTGAATTTCGAAACCCTGGTTCCCCAGGCCCCTCCGCAACCCAAACGTTATTGGATCGAAGACGTAACCATCGTCAACGCCGCGTCGCTGCGCTTGCTGCCGGCTGCACGCGGCCAAAGCGGAAAGCTTGCGGGAAAACTTCTGCTCATCGGGGACCGCGTTGCGCCCACAGGATCCGATAACGCGTTTCCCGAACTGCCCAACTCCGCGGTGCAGATGAAGAACGTAGAAAAATATTTTCCCAGTGAGCGGCAACAGGTCTTCGAGCGCCAACAGGCGTCACCCAGCGCGTACCTCATGAACCATCCCGAGCAGTTCTCCTACATTCATTTTGTGGCGCACGGCACCGCCAGCCAAATGAACCCACTCGATTCCGCCATCATTTTGGCCCGAGATCCCTCCTCCGCCGCCGCATCCACCCAGGACGATTCCTTCAAACTCTACGCCCGCGATATCATCCAGCAGAACAACTTCGAAAATCATAATCCGCTTCGCGCGGAGGTGGTGACAATCTCCGCCTGCTACAGCAGCGGCAAGCGAACTTATTCCGGTGAGGGCCTGGTCGGTCTATCGTGGGCTTTCCTTCGCGCCGGCGCTCATAACGTAATCGGCGCGCTCTGGGACGTAAGCGATGTCTCCACTCCCCAACTCATCGACGAGTTCTACGCAGAATTGAACAAAGGAAAAACTCCCAGCGTCGCTCTGCGGACCGCCAAACTGTCTCTGCTTCACGACTCTGCGTTTCACAGTCCGTTCTACTGGGCGCCGTTCCAGCTCTATACCGGATCGTGACCATCCTCCGAATGATTCGTTGAGTTGGCGCGGCGTCATGCAAGTCCCGATGTCGAAATGCGCGCGAATGTATTCGCCACGATCACACCCGGCTTACTTCTGTAACGATTTGTCACCACTCAACACTATCCGTATGTCGCTGACTCCCTGAAAAACCTAACAGGACATTCCCGGGATTTCAGCGAGAGACATTGTCGTCACGACGAGTCTCGGAAATTCCGCAGGTACAGCAGACTCTGTCTCGCGGGCGTCCCTTCGTCGCAGCAGCAAAACCGTCGCAGGCAAATCAACTTGGGGAGAATATGTATGAACTACAGAAACATAAAAATCGGGCTCAGCCTGATCGCAGTATTTTCCAGTCTATTCTTGGCGGCAAGCGCCCAGGATGGAGCTGGCGGAACATCTAACTCATCCAGCGCAAGCAACGCAGTGCCGCGAATCGTCAACTACAGCGGTGTGCTGAACGAGGTGAATGGCCAACCCATCGCCGCGTTAACCAATGTCACCTTCGCTCTTTACCAGAACCAGGAAGGGGGTACGGCGCTGTGGACGGAAACACAAAATGTTCAGCCCACTGCGAACGGTCACTACTCGGTCATGCTCGGCTCCACCACCACGGCGGGACTGCCGGAAGACGTTTTTGTAAGCTCCGAGGCCCGCTGGCTGGGAGTGCAAATTGCAGGGCAAGCGGAACAGGCTCGCGTCCTGTTGGTAGCCGTACCTTACGCTTTGAAGGCAGGCGATGCCCAGACTATCGGCGGACTTCCAGCTTCTGCTTTTGTACTCGCGGGCTCGCAGTCCGCAACTGGAGCTACAGCCGCTTCCGGCGCGAAATCGAACGCCACCAAGAATAATTCAACGCCCAGCAACCCGGATGTGACTGGCAAAGGCACCGTCGATTACATCCCCATGTGGGATACCACGAGCGACATCCTGGACTCGATCATCTACCAAAAGAGCTCCAAGATCGGCATCAACACAACCAGCCCCGCCGCAACTTTGGATGTGGATGGCAAAACCAACGTCCGCGACACCCTGACGCTGTATCCAAGCGGCACGGATAACACGATCGCAGTGAACGGAACCAGCTTCAAGGTGAGCAGCACCGGCCAGGTTACCTTCATCTCCGGGCAAACCTTCCCGGGGGCGGGCACGCTCACGGGCATCACAACCGCCAGCGGCAGCGGACTCTCCGGCGGCGGGACCTCGGGAACGCTTTCGCTCAAAGTACCCTCCGCCGGCATCACCAATACCATGCTGGCAAACTCGAAGGTCACGCTGAATGCCAGCTCTGCGGGAGGTCTCACCGTCCCCGGCGCAATGACCCTGGGCAGCACCTACACCATCGGACTGAAGACCTGCTCGGCAAATCAGGTACTCGAGTATGTCGGCAGCGCCTGGACCTGCGAGAGCGTAGGCACCGGTACGGTCACCAGTGTGGCTACCGGGGCGGGGTTGACCGGCGGTCCGATTACTGGATCGGGCACGATCAGCATTCCCAACGCGGGCGTAACCAACGCGATGCTCAATCACTCCTCGTTAACCGTGTCAGCCGGCACCGGCCTCACTGGCGGAGGCTCGGTGTCACTCGGCGGCACCACTACTCTCAACATCAACACCTCTGTTGTCCCAGAACTCTCGGGGGCCAATACCTTCAGCAATTACCAGACGATTAACGCCAACACCAGCAATCCGGGGATCAACCTGACAAACTCCGGCTCGGGCGACGGAATTGACCTTTCCACCACCAGCGGAGAAGGCCTTTACATCAGCGCCGGCGGGGACGGAATCGATAGTTTCGCCAGTTTTGACGGGGCGTTCCTCTACGGTGTAGACGCCGGGAGCTATTCCTACAGCTACAACGATCTCGCCTTCAACGCCGGCGCGTGGGGCACGGAGTTTGGTTCCACACAAGAGACGATTGGCGTCTACGGCTATAGCGCCAGCACCGTCGGTATTGGCGTTTACGGCCAAGCCGTTGATGCCAGCACCACCGGAGGCAACACCGATGGCGGTTTTTACCCCATGGGCGTTTGGGGTGACAGCGGCGAGCAATTCGGCTTCGGCGTTTTCGGCTCCGCCGACGATGGCTGGTCTTTCGTCGGATACAACAACAGCCCCTCCGGTTTTGCCAATACGTGGCTGGAGAATCAGGAAACCAGTTATGCTTACGATCCTGTTCTCTTCACCTACGGCAGCGGCTTCGGCGGTGAATGTACTCTTGATGTCAGCGGCGACGTAAGTTGTAGCGGCTCCATCAGCGGAGTTGTTCCGGTGCAAGGCGGCGCGAAGAAAGCCGCGCTCAACGCCATTCAATCCCCGGAAAACTGGTTCGAAGATGCGGGCAGCGGTCAGTTGACGAACGGAGAAACCACTGTCAACATCGAACCCGTCTTCGGAGAAACCATCAACACCGGCGTGGAATATCACGTGTTCCTCACCCCCAACGGAGACTGCAAGGGACTGTACGTCGCGCAAAAATCAGCTACGTCTTTTGTGGTCAAAGAACTCGGTGGAGGAACATCGAGCATCGCGTTTGACTATCGCATCATGGCCAAGCGCAAAGGCTTCGAACAAATCCGCCTGGCCGACAAAACGGACCTGTTCAGCCTGAAGCATCGCCCGATCAAGCCCAATAGCAGCGCCTCCAAACGCATGCCCGCTGCCAAAGATGTACTGAAACAAAAGCAGGCGCATGCGAAGGTCCCGACGCTAGCTCAGAACGGCGCTCCTGTTTTCACCAAAAAGAAATAACGCGTTCTGGTTCGGCACTTCCCTAGTAGGAAAAGGCCCTCGCGCAAGAGGGCCTTTTTTCGCAACCTTGTGTGATAGTGCTCAAACTGGCATCACCACTCCAGAGTTTCCTTCCTCGCGAGTCGTGCCCTTCGAGCCCACTAAGTCACGTGAATCACTGGGTGGTTAATATCTCAATCATGAAAGGGCGGTTGAAAACATTGAGTGAACCCGGCCCAGTTGCTATAATCAGAAACGTTCCGCACGCGCTCGGCAGTGGCCGATTCATTCCATTCGGAATCCCGCACCAATCGGCGTGAAGAACGATTCTCGTAACCCGCATCGAGCAGCGGGTTTCCGAAGCGTGGCCAGGTAGCTCAGGTGGTAGAGCGCAGCCCTGAAAAGGCTGGCGTCGGCGGTTCAACTCCGTCCCTGGCCACCATCATTCTAAAGAACTTAGCGGCTTTCGACGAAAATTCCCAACCCACGATCCAACCCACGATTCGGAGATCCGACCCACGATTTCTCACTGAACTGTCTCCGTGAGCAAGTGAATCCTGTCGCCCAATAGCTGCTCCAGGAACTTCCCCTGTGCCTCGCGCATCGACTCCATATCCGACTGTGCGTAGAGCTGCATCGTCGTCCCGAAGTCCTCGTGACGCAGCATTCCCTGCACGGTCTTCGCCTCCACTTTCAGCTTCACCAGCGCCGTCGCCAGCGCGTGCCGGAAGTTGTGAAAGCCGAAACGCACCTTCTCCCCTTCCTTGATCACGCCTGCTTTCACTGCCGCCGGCCTCAGGTACTTCTGCACCATGATGGACGCGGACAACGGCTTCTTGCCCTTGAGCCGGACGCTCGGGAACACGAAGTCGGTATCCTTGCCGAAAGGCGTCTTGTCGCGCCATGCGAGAAGAAACCCCGCCAGGAGAGGATGCATGGGAACCGGGGCCTTCGATGCCCTCGACTTCGGCACCTTGAACCTTCCCCACACATACGCCCGCCTGACGTACATCACCAGATCCGCGAAGTCCAGATCCGTCCACATCAGGGCCAACAACTCCGACACTCGCAGCGCCGTCGCCGCATCGCTCAAGGTGAGCGTGCGCCGCGGCTCCGGAATGTTGAGGAGAATCTCGAACGCCTGCTTCGGCGTCATGGGGACCGCCGTGTAATCGCTGGTCGTTCGCTGGCTCACCCAATTCATGGGATTGCCCTCCTGCTGCCGCGGCAGAAATTCGTGCCGCTGCCCGTGCTTGTAGACCAGGTGCATGATGCGCCGAATCTTGTCGACCGTCGGATCGGCAAACGGCTTCACCTTCTTTTGCGGATTTCCCGTCCTCAGTTCGAGAAACCACTTCTCGACCTCCGTCGACTTGACCGCCAAGGGCGCCAAGCTTCCCCAACGGGGAATGATGCGCTTGACGAGGTGTCGCTCGTAGGTCTCGATGGTCGGAAACTCCTTGGGGCGCGCCGACTTCGACTGGTCGATCTTCAGCTCGTTCTCGATGTAGTGCTGACAGAGCTGACCAAAGGTCCTCGGCTTTCCCTGGAAGGGCTGTAATTGGTTGATGGATTCGCGCAGCTTCTGACGATCGGCTTCTCGCGACGCGTCGGCTTTCTTGGGACCGATGTCTTTCACGAGGCCGATGCCGACCATGTGCTCGACTCGTTTCCCATCCGCTCGCGTTGTGTAATAGCGAAGGACCCATGTCATTCCGTCTGCGCGCCTTATTTGACGAATACTTCCTTCCTGATACCTGGGCATCAAAACCCTCCTTGGTGGTTTGCATGCTCCAGGTGGCCGCTGGTCGCAGCTTAGCATGTAGGCATGCAGCTCCGACAGGAGGAATCGCCAGTCCTTCTTCTTTGCATGGGGATCGAGCGGATGTCCGGGAATGAGTCCTTCGCGAACCATTTCGAGCACGTGCCGGCGCGTTGTCTGTAGGTAGTCGGCGGCTGTGTCGGGATCCACGAAGGACTCCCCCGGCCCTAGGTCAAAATTGCGAATTGCGGTTTGCATCGACGTAGTCATGGGATCTTCTCTAGGTGAGTGTTCGGAGTAAAGATCAAGTCGGTACGAGGCCCGGCGATGTTAACCAATCTGATTCGTTTCTAGCCGATTGTCCAATGACTTTTCGTCCGCGAGATATTCCTGACAGGAATTTCAGACGCAAGCAGGCCAACTAGTTGTTGGTGAACAGATCGGTTTTTGATTTCGAAATCGGTGTTTCAGAGGTGTTGCTTGACCTCAGACGTACGCATTTGAAAGGAAGTATCCGGGAAAAATAAATACCCGTTTCCAACTGACGCATAGGTCTGCTGGTTTCCCATCCGCTTTGCCAGAAATCGCTTTCCGAAGAGGAATCTTGCTCCAAAGCGTTGACGCCAAGCCGCGTCTGTTTCGGCGACGACACAACGTTCCGCTGTTATTCCTCCCAGGAATATCTCGCGGACGAGAAGTTGTTGGACATCCCGATTGAGTCAAGTTAGTTTTGCGCCACACGCAGCGGATTTTCGCTGCTCCTGGAGGCGCAAATGTTATCCCGTTGGCTCCAATTCCGTCGTATCCATCGAATCCAAACCTTCCTTCGATCAAAATGGGCGCGTTCGACCGCCGCTTTGCTGGCCCTGCTTCTTGTCATGCCTGTAGTCGCGCTGGCCCAGGGCGGTTCACTGTTCGACTCCGGCTTTACCGCCATCCAAGCGCTCTTCACCGGCACCATTGCCAAGGTTGCCAGCCTGGTCGCGATCGTGATCGGCGGCTACGGCTTCGCGCATGGCGAACCAGGCGCGAAGAAGGCGCTGGCGGGTGTTGCGGCCGGGACGGGCATTGCGGTTCTCGCCGTCAATGTCCTGAGTTGGCTCTGGGGTGTCTAGCGCGCTGCCGAGTGCGTTTCCACGCCCTTCCCTCAACACGCAACCGTTTTAGGCGAGAGTTTTATGGCGGACAACATACAGAAGCATCGCGCAAATCGGATCTTCAAGAGCCTGCATAAGCCCCTTACGTATCTGGGCGTGGAGCGCACACTGTTTTACTTCGTCTGTGTTGGCGCCGTAGGAGCGTTCAATCTCTTCAATTCCATCCTGGCCGGCGTTGCCGTTTTCATTGGCGGTTTCGCCTTTGGACATTGGGTGACGAACAGCGATCCGGCATTCCTTCGCATCCTGGCAAAATCCGAACGCTACAACGTGCGTTATGACGCAGCGAAACAGCACGTCCCCCGCGTTGAGGTGCTGTGATGCTGCGAATCGATAAAGTCATCAAGCCCTGGAAGGACAGCGCGTGTCTCAACGACCACATCAACCTTTACGGTTTCTGGAATGAAACGGCCTTCCTTACGAAGTCCGGCGATGTTGGCATGGTGCTCAGTGTTCCCGGCGTGGACTACGAAAGCCTCGATCGCGCGGAGCAAGAGTATGCCGTGAAACGGTTGGAAGCCGCTCTGAAAGCTTTCGGCCCGGGCTTCCACGTTTACCAATATCTCTTCAAGTCGAACCGACCTGACATACCCTTTGCCAAATATGACGACCCAATTGTGGCAGCGGCCGTCGAGCAGCGCCGCAAGTTTTTTGAAGCAAAGCGCGACCATCTTTATCAGGTCGAGATCTTCTACTGCATTCTGCTCGAAGGCGCAAGGTCGAAGACCGGAGTGGGCGCCGCGTTCAGCCAACTCTTTCGCGATCCTGCCGGGGCGATCGGCGAACTGAAAGCGCAGTTCACGAACGACAACATGAAAACTCTGCTGCGCCGCCAGATCGAGCGTGATGTGGCCTGCCTTGACCAGCGCGTGCAGGCATTCGCTCGGCAACTCGCGGACTTCATGCAAATCGAGGTCCTGAACCGTCAGCGGCAGTTCACGTTCTTCCGCCGATTGTTGAACTTTGACGACTGGCGCGTTGCGGGCAAGCCGCTGTCCACACAGTTTCTCGACTATCAAGTCGCCAACTCGAACATCGAGGCCGAACGCGATCATCTGCGCGTGGGCGATCACATCGTCCGCGTGCTGACGATGAAAGAGGCCATCACCGAGACGCGGCCACTGGCACTCGATGCGCTGCTGAAAATTCCGGCCAACTTCCGAGTCATTACGGAATGGACGCCGCTCGCGGCGGACAAAGCGCGCAAGGAAGTTAACAAGCGCCGCCGCCACTTCAATATGTCGAAGACCGGGTTTGTCTCCCAGATGGGTAACGACGCGACGAAGACGAATCCACGCGATGTGCTGGTGGATGAATCGAAGCAGGCCGACATTGAGAACCTTGGCGACTGCCTGCGGGCTTTGGGCGACGGCCAATCGCTCGGCGACCTCTCGCTCACGATCATCCTCTACGGCCGCTCAAAAGCTGAGTTGGAGCAGCTTGGGGCCGAGTTTAGCGGCATTTTCACCAACGCCGACGGCAGCCTGTTTTCCGAGACCTACAACCAGCTCAACGCATTCTTCGCCACTGTGCCCGGCAACTACGCGCTCAACCTGCGCAAGCTGTATCTGCTCAATTCCAACTACGCCGACCTGTCGTTTCTCTTTACGATCCTTCCCGGCGAGAAGACGAATGCCCATCTCGGAACGGAGTACCTGGCCGTGCTCGAAACCGATAACAGCACCCCGTACTTTCTGAACCTGCATAACGGCGAGGTCGCCCACACCCTGATCCTTGGGATGACGGGTAGTGGGAAATCGTATTTTTGTGCCTTCGTCTTGCAGAATGCGCAGAAATACGCGCCGCTGACCTTCATTTTCGATATCGGCGGCAGCTTTGAGTCGCTTACCACGATCTTTGGCGGCTCCTATCTGAATGCCGGCCAGGAGGCGCGGGACTTCAACATCAATCCGTTTTCACTGCCTCAGACAAAAGAAAACCTGCAATTCCTGTTCAGCTTTTTCCGCGTGCTGATAGAGGGCAACGAGCAGCGCTACCGGCTGGACTTCAAGGAAGAACGCCGCCTGTGGGACGCCATCGAGCGCATCTACATGCTGGAACCAACCCAACGCACGGTCTCGAACTTTACGAACATCGTCGGCGAGTTGAAGGAACGCCTGCACCGCTGGACACGCGGCGGTCAGTACGGGTTTCTCTTTGATAACGCCGAAGATACCCTTTCCTTCTCGCGCTTCCAGACCTTCAATTTCCATGGCTGGAACGATGCACCGGAAGTGCTGGAACCGCTGCTGTTCTACGTTTTGCATCGCGCGTCGAATGAAATCTCCGACCCCGCAAAGCTCGCCACCTTCAAGGTCTTCCTACTCGACGAGGCGTGGCTTTTCATCAAGAACGAGACGATCCGCAACTACGTCGTGCAGGCGCAGAAGACCTGGCGAAAGCACAACGCAGCGATGATCCTCGCGACGCAATCCATCAAGGAGCTTGAAGAATCGGGAATGCTGGCGATTGTGGCGGAGAGCTGCCCCACGAAAATCTTCCTAGCCAACCCGGAGATGAACCGCGAAGTGTACCGGGAAGCGTTTCATCTGAACGATACCGAGCTGGACCTTATCGGCGGCCTCGTTCCGCCGGGCCAGATGCTCATACGGAAGGCACAGACCTCGAAGAAAGTCCACTTGAACGTCGATTCGGTTTCGCACTGGATGGCAACGAACAACGCCCGCGACAACCTCAAGAAGCGCGATTACTTCTCGCGTTTCGGAATCGCCGATGGGCTGCGCCATCTAGCCGAAGACTATCCATTCCAGCCGCGCACGCTGGCTTTATCAACCGTCAACAGGAACCACTGAGGAGATGAGCAATGCGAATCATGAAAGTTGTTGTCAATAGTGTTTTGGCTGTTTCGTCCATCCTTGCCTTCGGACAGGAATCCGCACGCACGGTGCAGTATCACTCGCAGGACATCGTTGCGATCCGCGCCAAGGTCAAATACACCACCCTGATTGAGCTGCCCACGACCGAAAAGATCATGCAGGCCGCCACGGGCGACAAGGATTTCTGGATTGTCGACGTGGTCGGCAACTTCTGCTTTGTGCATCCGGCGAAACAAGGCATTGGCTCGAACCTGAATCTGATTACGGACAAAGGAAATATCTATAGCTTCACGCTGCAGGACATTTCCGGCTCTTCCGCCGAGCCTGACCTGAAGGTCATTGTCGAACCCGCCGACCGATCTGCGATTGTGGCCGCGAGCGGCCCCCCGCAGTTCGTGCCCGCCGCGCAGCTCGAACAGTCGAAACAGCAGGTCAACGCTCTGCAATCGCACGTCGAGCAGGCAGTGGACGAATACAAGAGCGGCTATCCGGCACAGCTCAAGTTCGACTACGTCTACAAAGCGAACCAGGCGCCCTTCGACATCCAGTCGATCTATCACGA
Organism: uncultured Acidobacteriaceae bacterium; assembly: GCA_963710965.1. Taxonomy (GTDB): domain Bacteria; phylum Acidobacteriota; class Terriglobia; order Terriglobales; family Acidobacteriaceae; genus Sulfotelmatobacter. The sequence goes on from CAVQCP010000025.1 coordinate 60,172, forward strand.
CGACAAGTTCACGTACATCAAGACCAATGCACCAGAGAAGTTCAGCGTCTACGAGATGAAGGACGGCAAGCCGAACCTCGTCACCTATGACCTTCGGGACGGGACATACATCATCCCGAAGGTAATGGATGACGGATACGTAGAACTGGGCAAAAAGAAGATGAGTTTTACGCGCAAAGGATATGTGGCTGCCAATCCCGTCCACTCCGGCAGCCGCAAACGCACCAAGGAGAGCATCGCCGCGGTGCGGCATCTGTACCTAGACTTGGACACCGATGGTGAAGCCCGGCTCGCTTCGCTCCGGGCCTCCGATGCAGTTCCCACACCGAACGCAATCGTCTCCACATCGCTTGGCAAGTACCAGATCCTCTGGCGAGTCGACGGCTTCACTCTCGAACAGCAGGAAAACGCCCTGAAACTGCTTGCAGTCACCTTTGGCGGCGATCCCGCCTGCACGGACTGCAACCGCGTGCTTCGCCTGCCGGGATTCCTCAATTGCAAGTACGATCCGGCCTATCCGGTCACCGTCGATTACCCTGGCAATTCCACTTGGAATTCCGAGGACTTCCGGCTGGATATTCTGGCGGCCGATGCGGTCCTTTCGTCCCATTCAATCGCCCCACGAAAGCATCCCGATAAACCCACCAATTCCGAACGAGACTGGGCATGGGTTCTGCATGAACTTGCCGAGGGGAAAGACGCTGCAAAGCTCACGCGAAAGCTGGCTTCGCGCCGCCCCGATAAGCCGAATCCGCTCTACTACGCCCAGCGAACCGTAGATGTCGCATCGGCCAGACTTTGGCTCATCGAAGGCGTTCCGATAGACGACGTGGTCACGATGCTGGTCGTCCGCCGCCGCTTCGAGATTCCCATCGCACCTTGCTCCGCTCGGGCACGCGAGATCGCGCTAACGGCGCAGAGGATGATTGCCCGGAGAAAGATTGCTTAATTCAACAGCTACAAAGGAGAACACTATGCCCCTACTTGAAATCAACTTGAGCCGGTATATCAGCGCTTCGATTCGACTGGACGAAACTACCGCTGAGCAAGTCGATCAATATGCCGCTTTCGTCCACGCATCTGCCGATGATGTGGTGGACAAGGCGCTCAACTATGTGTTCTCGAAGGACCGCGACTTCCAGGACTTTTTGAAGACGCCACAGGCCAAGCAGGTCGCGTCCACGTTGCGCATCCGTAGAGGCCCGAATCGAGATGCGAAGAATGACACGGATCTGCCTGGAAAGAAGCTCGGCGCCGGGGTGGAGTCAACGGCTTCTGTGCGGGTAATGAAGGCGTGATCCTGCATTCAATTTCGTGTCAGAACAAGAACGGTGCTTTGCACCGGAAGAATTTTGACACTCCACCCCTGGGAGGGTACACGAACGTAAACGCCCGTCTACAAACGTCAACTCATTCGCACCGATGCGTTTACGCGAATTGACCGTATACGGCGTTTACGTTCGTAGACGGGACGCGAACAGGTGATTTCAACGATGGAAAATGCGACCGCATTCAGACCAACAACCGATGGCTCCAAACGCCCGCTTGCCCGGAACCGCATGCTGTCAGCGCGTTTCATGGACAGTGAATATGCGGCCCTTGAGAACTTCGCATGGTCGAAAGGACTGACCCTCGCCGATTGGGTGCGCGGTGTGCTCTTGCATAGCCTGGAAGGCCCCGGTGAGGAGCAGATGGAGATGCACATCTTTACCGAGCTCGTTGGCATTCAAATGCTCTTGATGAACACGCTTGAACCGCTGCTACGCGGCGACAAGATCGTCCCCGAACAGCTCGCCATTCTGTTTCGGCAAGTCCAAACCACCAAGGCCGCGAAGGCGCAGGAACTCCTCGCCAAGCGCAGCCAGAACAGGGAGAAGTAGTCATGCCAACCGTCCAACGCTGGGGCCGCAATGAATCGCTGATCTGGCCGCCGCGGACCTATCTCTACACACTCAGCGCGTTCTTCCTCTCGCTCGCAGTGACCGGACTCTTTGTCTATGTCCACTTCCAGTTCGGCTTTTCACCGCTCGAACGCTACTACCTGCCGTACTATCTCCGCAGCGAGATGCCAAGTCTCACGCATCATGCCAGCGCCTATCAGTTACTCTATGTTTCCGACGGCAACTCGCGGGCGCGACCCGCGCTCGCCGCCGACGTCAGGTCAGGGCCGACCGCGCAACCCACGGGCGCGCCATTGCCGCTCGCGCTTTCCGCGCAGGCGAGGCAGCAGGGGTTCCGCTTGCTGTTCCGCGAGCAGCCGCGTAATTACCCGAACCAGACTTTTCACGTATGGCTCGCACAGTGGATCTATGACGACGTTCCTCTCGACCGGCTCTTCAATACACAACTCATGCTTGGTCTCGCGACGTTCGTGTTGCAACTCCCGTTTTCCATCCGCAAGGACATCCAGCGGCGCAAACAACTGCGGTATGGAAGACGGCTGAAAGGGCCGATTCTTGTCAGTCCACGCCAGTTCACGAAAGCCGTTGCCGGTAATGGCATCGGCATTGCCACCAACGATTCCAAGCGTCCGTTGCGCATTCCCCGCGACGCCGAGAATAAACACTTTCTCATTGTCGGCGACACCGGCTCAGGCAAGTCGAGCATCATCCGCCAGATGCTTTATCAGGTGGATGCTCGCGGCGACAGCGCCATCGTCTACGACCCCGCCTGCGAGTTTGTGAAGCAGTTTTACGATCAGCACCGGGGCGACATCGTGCTCAATCCGCTCGATGCCCGGATGCCGTACTGGAACCCCTCGAAAGAACTTCGGCGCAAAGCCGAAGCCAAGGCCCTGGCCGTCTCGCTTTACCAGCCCGAAGGCGTGACCAACCGCTTCTTCGTCGAAGCTCCGCAGAAAATCTTCGCGCATCTGCTCACCTATCTGCCGACGCCGGTTGAACTCGTCCAGTGGATGTCCGATCCCGCCGAGATCGACCGCCGCGTCAAGGGAACCGAGTATTGGATGCTGATTGATCCGAAGGCCCCGCAACAGCGGACTGGCGTTCTCGGCTCTCTCAACATGAGCGCGGACAGCTTCCGGCTTCTGCCCACGGAAGACGAAACAACCTCGATATGGACGGCGACGAAGTGGGCGGAGACGCGGCGCGGTTGGATCTTCATCACGTCGCGCCCAACCATGCGCGAAGCGCTTCGCCCGCTCATCAGTCTGTGGATCGACACTCTCGTTCTGCGCCTCTTGAACGAACCCATGCCCGAACAGAAGCCCGTCTGGTTCGTCATCGACGAACTGGCCAGCTTGCAGCGGTTACCGCAGCTTCATACCGCGATTACGGAGAATCGCAAATCGCAGAACCCAGTCATTCTGGGCTTTCAGGGGCGCAGTCAGATGGAAGCTCGATACGGAGAAGACTCCGAAGCCATGTTGTCACAACCGGCCACGAAGATTTTCCTCCGCACCACCGAGCCGCGGGCTGCGAAATGGGTCAGTGAGGCCATCGGCGAAATCGAAATCGAGCGGCTGCGCGAGACCCACTACGACGGTTCCCGCCCCGGACGAAATTTTGCGCTTGACCGCCAAACCGAGCCGCTTGTTCTACCTTCCGAAGTTTCCGGCCTCGACGACCTGCGCGGCTTTCTCAAGTACGGCAATCACGTCGCCCGATTCTCGTTTCCCTTCGTGGCGCTCGAAGAGAAGGGGCCTGGCTTCGCCGAACGAAAAATGGACGACCTTATTGTGCCGAGTACACCGCTTCCCACCGAACCGGAAGAGCTGCAAGGCAATCTCCTGACTCCCCAATTTGCCGTCCAACCTCCCGAGAACCAGATGGAGTGACAGTCATGCTGACGATCTCAAAACCGCTATCCGCCAGCCAGGCGCAGACCTACCACCAGAAGGAATTCACCGCCAAGGAGCAGAACTATTGGTCGCAGCGTGGCGTCATCGCAGGTGAATGGCAAGGACGCTTGGCCGCGCAGTTCGGCCTTGCCGGAGCCGTCTCCGCCGAAGACTTCGCGAAACTCAGCCAGGGCCACCATCCACAGACCGGCGAGCAGCTTGTGCGACAACGAGCTTCGTATGAATATCAGGACGCCGACGGCAAAACCATCACGACGATGGAGCATCGCGCGGGATGGGATGCCACTTTTTCCGCGCCCAAATCCGTTTCGCTCACCGCGCTCGTCGGCGGCGATGAGCGTGTCCGCGAAGCGCATCGCGAGAGCGTCCGCGTTGCCCTCGACCAGCTCGAACGCTACACGCAAGCCCGCATCGGCGGCAATCATCCGCCCGAGACCACTCGCAAGTTTATCGCCGCCAAGTTTGAGCACGACACGGCCCGCCCGGTTGACGGCTATGTCGCGCCGCAACTGCACACCCACGCGGTCGTTTTCAATGTCACCGAGCGCGACAACGGCCAGCCCCGAGCCATTCAGCCGCACAGCCTCTTCGCTTCGCAGCAGTTCGCCACGGCCATATATCAGTCCGAGTTGACCTACAAGCTACGCCGTCTCGGTTATGAAATTACGACCGGGCGAAGCGGCGCCCCAGAGATCAAGGGATACACGCAGGAATACCTCGACGCATCCAGTCCCCGCAGCCGCCAGATTCGCGACTACCTCGAACGCACAGGCCGCGTGGGAAAAGAGGCCGCCGAAATCGCCGCGCACTCGACGCGCGACCGTAAGGAAGCCCGTTCGCCAGCCCAGGTAATGGCGGCCCACCGGAAGCTGGCGACCGACTTTGGACACCAAGCGGAGGCCGTTGTCCGGGCAGCCCATGAGAGGTTTCAGCATCAAGAAAAACCCGTGCACTTGGTTGACCGTGTCCGAGAATCTCTCACCTTTTCCCGCGACAAGAACTTCGAGCGCGAGGCCGTTGTAGACGAACGTGCGTTGATCCGCGACGGGTTGCGCCGAGGTATGGGTGAGATCACTCATGACCACGTCCGCGCCCATCTCGACGCCCGACTGGCTTCCGGGGAATTTCGAATCGTCGACCGACAGCAGAGCGTTCCGGGCCGTCAATTTACTACCGCTAAGACCATCGAGGCCGAACACGAAATTCTGCACCGGATGCGTGAGGGGCAAAACCATCTCCAGCCGATTCTTTCACGTCAGGAGGCCATCGCTTTTGCCGACCAGCATCCGCATCTCAACCGCGCACAAAGGAGCGTCATCGAAGATGTACTCAATTCGCCCGACCGCATCCACGGAATCCAAGGATTCGCCGGCGCGGGCAAAACAACCGCGCTGACGGCGATCCGCAGCGCTGCAGAATCACAGGGCTATCGGGTCGAGGGTTTTGCCCCGACTTCCCGCGCCACGCGCCAACTGAATGAGGTAGGAATTGAGGCTGGAACCTTGCAAGGATTTCTTGCCCGCTCTGCGAATCGGGACCTGTCAGAGCGAAAGCACTTGTACCTTGTAGATGAATCGAGCCTCGTCAGCACCAACCAGATCCGCGAGTTCCTTATGCGGCTCGGTCGCCGCGACCATGTGCTTCTCATCGGCGACATCCGCCAGCATCAGGGAGTCGAAGCGGGGCGGCCTTTTGAACAACTCCAGGAAGCCGGAATGCACACGGCCAAACTCGATGAGATCGTGCGCCAAAAAGACCCGGCCCTCAAATCCACTGTCGAATTGCTCGCCACGGGCCAAGTCTCCGCTGCGCTCGATGCTCTCGGACAGCAAGGCCACGTGCAGGAAATTCCTGACCGAGAACAACGCATACGCGCCATCGCCAGGACGTATGTCGAATCACCGGAGAATACGCTCATCGTCTCACCGGACAATGCTTCGCGCCGCGAACTGAACGTCGCTGTTCGACAGGAGTTAAAGGCTACTGGAGCCCTCCTACCCGAAGATCATACTTTCCGTGTACTGGTTCAGCGTCAAGACATGACGGGGGCCGAGCGATCATGGGCAAGCCACTACGAAATCCGCGATGTAGTTCGCTATACACGGGGCAGCAAAGCCATCGGAATCCAGGCCGCCGCCTACGCATCGGTGGTCGCGATCAACCCAGCAACAAACCAGCTCACCGTCGAAAAATCAAACCAGGAACTTGCCATCTACGATCCCCGTCGTCTCACCGGTGTTAGCGTCTATTGCGAAATCGACCGCGAGTTCTCCGTAGGCGACCGTATCCAGTTCACCGCCCCCGACAAATCGCTCGGCGTTGCCAACCGCGACCTCGCCGTTATCGAAGCGATCCATCCCGATGGCCGCCTCTCTGCCCGCCTCGACAACAACCGGCAGATCGAGTTCAACGCAAGTGAGCATCGGCATTTCGACCACGGGTACGCCGTCACCAGTTACAGCTCGCAAGGCCTCACCGCCGAACGTGTCCTCGTTCATGCCGATACCAGCGTCCACCCGGACCTACTCAACTCTCGTTTCGGCTACGTCTCCCTTTCACGCGCCAGTCATAGCGCCACGCTCTTCACCCATCGCTACCCGCGTGAATTGTCCAGCTTGAGAGCGGCAACCCGACAAATGTGGAACGACTCTGGCCAAAGGGAGGATAATCGAAATGCTTAGGGAGGTACAGGCACAGGAGCCCGTTGTGCTGAGAACCAGACGCAGTTGAACATTAATTGGTCAGGGAGATCGAACGGTGCCGCGAGCATCTGCGAAGGCGAAGAAAAAGGAGGAACGGCGACTTAGGATCTTGGTGTCCTCGACGGTGTACGGCTATGAAGAATTCCTTGAGAGCATATACGCTCTTCTAGAGACCTTCGGTTACGACGTTGTGATGTCGCACAAAGGCACAGTGCCGATCGATCCCGAGCTGTCAGCGATGAACAATTGTCTGGAGGCGGTGAAGGAATGCGACTTGTTTCTGGGCCTGATTTTGCCGCGTTATGGATCAGGTAAAGAGTCGACCGACGATTTGTCGATCACGCATCGAGAGGCGCTCCGTGCAATTGAGGTGAACAAACCGCGATGGTTCTTGGTTCACGAACACGTCGCGATTGCCCGCCAGTTGCTTGAGCCATATCGAGACGAGACGAGAAAACCCGAGTTCAAGCTGAAGCCAGGAATCCAGTTCAAGCCAACAGCCATTCTTTCGGATCTGCGCGTTCTGGAGCTATACGAGGCGGCTATGCGTCACGATGTATCCAACGTGGCAGAGAGACGCGGAAATTGGGTTCAGCCATACGGACCCGACGATGATGCGCGACTTTTTGCTACCGCGCAGTTCAGGCGCTATCGTGAGCTGGCCGAGCGACATTTGCCAAGACTGAAAGACGCAGTCGCGATCCGGACTCGACTGAAGGGAGAGGGCGGATGAGTTCGGATATTTCGCAGATTCTTGAGAAGAGTGAGTCAGAAACCTTGGAGTTCAAGGGCGCGCGTGTGCCCTTGGAAATGTTGGCGAAGATTGTGTGTGGCATGTTGAACCAGAGAGGGGGCGTTGTTGTCTGGGGTGTGCAGGAGAAGGGAGAGGTTACCGGAGTCAGTGATGCTGAGAAACGGGCCGAAGAACTAAACGAATTCTTGATGCGTCACCTCAATCCGCGTCCTCTATTATCGGTATCCGTTACGAACAGCAAAAAAGCGCAGCTCGTGGTTATCGATGTCCCGGAGAGTGCCGACAAGCCCTACTCCTTGGATCGCGAGATTTGGGTTCGCGTGGGCGACAAGACGTTTCGGGCGGGCGAGGATGAGAGCACCCGCATCGTCGAAAAAAACGCCGCACAGCTTGATCGTTGGGAGCGCGAACGGATGCCAGGGTTTGGCATGGACGACTGCGATCCGGACGAGTTCGAACGGGCCAGAACGGAGATCGAGCGCGTCGGGCGTTTTGGTCTTGATGTGCCCCAGAACAATGAGGAACTGCTGCGGCAGCTTAACCTGTCGAAAAGCGGCCAACTTACGAACGCGGCGGTTGTGCTCTTCGCTCGCCAACCACGGGTTTGGGCACCGAATCTCGCAGTGCGTATCGTTTCTGGTGGGGGTCAGGGTGGTGAGATCACTTCCATAGAGAACGACGTGATTCTTGAGGGGCCCGCGATACGCGTCCTGAGAGAAGCTGTGGGGGTCGTCCAGCAGCGTACTGGCTTTTCGGGCCGATTCGACATTCGAAGACTAGAACGCGAAACCCGTCCCGCATACGCTCTTTTTGCACTTCGAGAAGGTCTGGTAAACGCGATGGTCCATCGGGATTACACGTCGATAGGAGGCAGTGTGCAAGTCGATATCTTCCGGGATCACCTAGTCATCCGTAACCCCGGAGAACTGCCGAACGGATGGACGCCAGGAGACTTGGCAAAAAAACACGAGTCCCGTCCAACGAATCCTGACATCGCACGTGTGTTCTATCTTCGCGAACTGATGGAGCAACTAGGGATGGGAACGCAAAAGCTGATCGGAGAGTGCAAGGCATTGAATGCCAAGAGCCCCGTCTGGAAGACCGAGCGTGGGACAGTCTTTTTGACACTGTTCGCTGCACCGGAGCCGAGCGAAACGATATCGCTGGTGGGGCGCCAAGCACAGTTCCTGGAAAAAACGAAACTCGGGGCGGAGTTCAAAGTCAGCGATTATTCCGATGCTGCGAAGGTGAGTGAGCGTCAGGCGCGCCGGGATTTGGCGGAGCTAGAGAAGGTCGGACTCGTGGAGCGGCACGGAAAAGGCCCAGCCACTTCGTATAGGCGAAATTCGCGATCCCCGGCGCGATCAATCCGGCCAAATCCGGCCAAATCCGGCCAAGGCAAGAGTTGAGCGTCATATCCTGGGGTAAGCGATTTCAGACTCGGGTCGTAATCGTGTAAGTTATTATAAATAAGCGTGTTATCTGTGGTCACTGGTCCGAGCCGACAACCGGCCAGAATCCGGCCAAGTTCGGACAAGGTAGGTAAACCTCCAGACAAACCGACAATGTCGCACGAACCTGGTCGAAGCACCACTGTAAGATATGGAACACATTCACTACGACTCCGGGAAGATTGAAGCCGTGATGGAATCAGCCCTCAAACAAAAAATCGTCGATCCTGTCGATCCTGCGACAGAGATCAAGAAAGCGTATCTCGTCAGGGCGAAAGATGCAGCGTGGCCGATTACCTCGTGGCGCTTGGACTCGATCTTCGCCACCGTGAAGAGAACTCTTCACCTTACCTCTTCCAGTGAACGAGATCACGGGCCTTTAAATCAGCAACTGCTCGAAATCGCGCGTGATTGGGACGGCCAGTGCCGGATTGTCTTGCAGGATCAACCAAGTTTTGATGCGTGGTTCTTCGCGCAGATTGAGCTGATAATGCGTGTGCCATTCGCCTGGAAGCAAAAGCCAAAGAAGGGTGTACCTGATGTTAAGCATGAGCACCTTTCGTTTGGCGCTGCGCAGAAGTTCCTGAACCTCGTTCTCAAGGACTGGTGGGCCCGGTCCGAACAGGCCCATGAACTCGGAGCCCTGTGCCGTCATCTTCATGCGCCTCTCGACGACATCGTGGTGAGCTTCATCAGCAGGGCGCGTCCCGCGCTGCGCGTACCGTCGTCGGTATTCTACAGATTGGATAAACCGACCTACATCAGCCTGCAAGAGGCCATTAACGAACTCTCAGATGAACTCCAGGCGGCCCTCGGGTGTGGCCACAAACTAACTCGGATTGAATTTGAGCAGCTCATTTGGGGGTGGATTCGCTGATCGGTGCCCGTAGTGGTAATCATCCACAGCATCGAATCCCGCTTTGCTTTCCGTCGATCCCATGTGTTAATGTTCGCGCCGCTGGAACCCAGGGTACGAAACCCTGGGGACATCCATGATAAGTAAAAGGGCAAGAGGAGACGGAGTCTCCAGATTCCCTCAAGGTTTCTCTTCCCTAATTAAGGTGAAATCTCATGGAGATGATCAATTTGAAGGAAGCGGCATCGCGTTTTGAGTTCGAAAAAGTGATGCCCAAAGCGAACGACTGGGTTCAAGCAACAGTTGACTACGAAGGACGCGGCGCGGCGGAATTGCGCTACCCAAAGGCCACGATCGCGGGGCCGTTTACGGCCAGGTTCGACGAAGAGGGAACTTCACAGATTGAGACGGTCTTTGACAACATATTTCCGCACGATCCCGGCTACGACGGCCCACCAATAGCGCTCCTTTGTGGGGCAACAAAAACTCAATCTGGGTGGGGATTTGGGGGAATGGATAACCCGTGTGAAAGCCTCTCCTTCGAAACGGACCAGGGCCTGTTCATGTCGACCGGCAAAATTGATTGGGCTGGAATGAACTTTGGCACACAGCCAACTCGCCTTCGATTCGCTGTAAGGGAGGGGAAACTTGAGACCAAAAATACCTCCCCCGCGAAGTTCTTCGCTGTTCCCCTCGTGAATTGTGTCGCGGAGCTCAGCAATTATTTGTCCGGGGATCACCCCCTCAGAATTTACCCGACGCCTGCAATGCCAGAAGATGTGCCGGAAGATCTCAAGTCTCTCGCCAGAATGACTGCGAATCAGAAAAACTCTGTGCTGGGGTTTTCTATCGAGGGGAATCTGTTCTTCATTGAGAGGCTCTCGGACTACGATGCACGCGCGGCATCGTTGAGAAGCGGTGCAACTCGGCGCAAGATTACGGCAGTACTTGTCGGAGAAGTAGGCGCTAGTCCGACAGGAACGCTTGCTGAGTTGCGGTCGTGGTTTCCGTTTGACATTCTCTCCGCTCTGTCGTTCGCTTCGGGAAGTGAGGTTGGTTTTCCTTGGATTGAGATTCGCGACGAAGAGGGTGCCTTAATCCGACGACTACATGGTGGAGCTCGAATGCCCTCGTTTTTCGTAGGTGACGACGTTTTTGGTAAGTTTTCTCGACCTGGGGCTGGAGAGTTCATTACGCGGTTCATGGCACTACCTCGGGAGAGGCGACGTCTGCTTCAGGTCGTAATGAATCATGCTCTTGTAGGGAGCCTCGGGCCGCACCTATTTCTGTACGACATTGTTGACCACTTAGTGCGAGCATTGGACACCCTTTGTCGTGGACATGGTCTGATACAGCAGAACCTCTGCGCCGGGCTGACCTCTACGGCACAGGATGCGGTCAAGAGTATTACTGCTGATACTACGTCGAGACTACGGCAACTTGCGGATGGTTCAAGCCAAGCCGGGAATCTGAGCGACTATCGACTTTTGAAGAGAATCGAAGGCAGGGCCGCAAACGTGGGGAACTCTGAGAACATGCTAGGTCTCGCGGCAGTTGATTTGCTGCGTAAGTGGGGCTTCCCCGACGTGCAAATTATCGACAGTGTTTTGGTGCAAGCGGGACGGCCTGATTGGGCGCACCTTATAAGCGCGTATCGAAATGACACTTTGCATGAGGGACATCTTGATTTTGAGAACAAACATAACGCGGCAGAGGTGGCACGAGTCTGTGCGCATCTAAAAGATGCACTGACGCGATGTTTGTTGAAAGAGTGCGGATACTCTGGCACATACGAATCTGTGCTGCGTTCAAGTTATGGGCCGCAAAATGTAGATTGGGTGACGCCAATCACAGATTCAAAAACATTGGGCTTCTGACACGACCAGAACAAGCCAAGGGCTGGTCCAACCTTTATCTTCCGTTCTTACTGAGGCTGCCGCACCTTTCGCGCTTTTCGAAACGTGGGACGCCGGACTGCCGACTCCTTCAGATTTTGGCAGTGGCTCAGTTTGATTGTCATCATCAAGAATTGTCACCCTGAGCGAAAGCGAAGGACCTGCTTCTTGCCGGCAGCGAATGAACCGCGGTGCCCCACGTTTCGCGTCATTTTGACATGCAGGGGCCATTGTGGCCGAAGCCGTCAACGAACTCGGAGACCTGTAGGACCCGTGGAGCTGAGCGCCACTCTCGTAACCTGCCCTACTGCAACGGCTTCCACTTCTCCACTTCGTCGCGCGTTACGGGACGTGTCGTGCCAAGATCGGCGGCGCGAATGACGCCGGTTTCGTCGATGGCAAAACTGCGCTGTCCCGTGTCTTGTCGTTCAGGATGGCCTCGCAAGGCATGCAACAATGAACTTCCCGGAATAAAGAGTGGCAAGATATTCTTTTCGTACTCCGCGGGAACAGCAGCGATCAAAAACCTTGAGTTGCCAGCGCCGACGGTTGAGCTGAAACGATAACCGGAGCGGATATTGCCGTTAAGGTAGAGGTCGTAAACTCCGGGATTATCACTAGGTTCTCCCCAGGTAAGTTGCAAAGGAGTGTGAGCATCGCGCAACTGCTCGATGGTGGCGTATTTCGAGTCGTGAGTTCGGGCGTACGTCTCCTCCGTCTTAGCAAAGCCGCGAAGTTGGTCGACAGCAATCATCTCGTCAACAGGCACGTGCGAATAGATAAGCAGCGAGACACAATAGTCGCTCACCGCGAATAGCGTCCATAGGCAGACTGTGGTTCCAATCAACACGCGCTTGAAGCCTTGTCCGCGGACTATGATCTGCACTCCGCGCACGCAGCCGAGAACTAGGAAAACTGCCAGAGGAATGATCGCAATCTCGGTCCCGGCCATGGCGATGATGACTGCGAGTCCCAGCAATAAACCGCGTAACACGCGCCACTTACGCTGGCTCTCGGTATACGCTACCCCTGCCAGCCTGTAGCCGATGATGGCCACCGGAATGATGACGATGATCGAAAAGAGCCCATCCGGTTGCGGAGGGTTGTTGGCCCACGCTGGTAGCGCGCCAAACGTCAAGATGCAGAAAATCAGTGCCATTTTGCACCGCAGCTTCATGGCTCGCTCCTCGTGGGGGCGATTGGAACCATCCCCCGCCACGAAAATTTCCAGTCTTCATTTGGATAGAAATCGGTCATGGAGAACGTATACGTGTTCTTGTCGTCCGCAGTGCCGACATCAAGTCGATAGTTCGTGGAAGACAGTTCGAGACCCGGGGCGAGATGAAGAAAATAGTCTCCGCGGTCCAGCGCGCGCCTCCACTTGCGCGTGGTCACAAGAATGTAAGTGCCACGCGGCACACTCGAGCCCTGCGCGTAATCCACTCGCACCCACTTTTCTTCGTGCGGCAAAAGCGGCACGCGGAAGCGGACCTCGCCACGACGTTCCGTAGGTCGTATGGAATCGATAATGCGGCCATCCTCGGTCGCGGTTGCGATGGAATACATGGAGGGCCGTGGATGTTCAGCATCGACGGGGAATGGCAATCCCAACGACAGAAATGCGGGGAGGATTGAAGGATTGCTGTAGTGATACAGGCCGCTGACCTGAATCTGCTGCGGCCCAACCCAGACCTCAATGCGTTCACGGTCGAATCGCACTTGAGGAAAAACATCGCATCCGGCGTAAGCGGCGACGCCGATCAGCGCCAACGCGAGCAACAGGTCCGAATTGTGCCGGATGAAATTCCGCAAGCATCCGCCAGAATTGACGCCAGTATAGCCCACGCGCCTAATTGAAATATCATGGCCTCCAGACCTTTGCATCTGATTCCTTACAAAAGAACGAAAAAAGACCGATAATCTTGCGTGGCATGAAATCTCCGATCCACAGAGCGTGCATACTTTTCGCAGCAATCTTCAGTTTGGTTGCGCTTTACGTTTTTTTCTCAGCTTCGCTTTTCGAAAGGTGCGAACTCCTGCAGCCGATAGTTGTGGGAATTCCTCTTGTGCTCACGTAGCTCTTCATGCCAAGAACCGGGACCTGCGATGAAGAGTTCCACCCGGAAGTGTGGGAATGTGTGGACTGTCCTCAAGGTTCGTACCGCTCGCACTTCGGCTGTCGTTCTGCACCGGATGAGAGGAGATAGCATCTAATGTCTGTACTTGAATCCCAAAGGGCTGAGGAATCATGGCAGAAATCACTATTTCTTTTGAAGGGCAGCGACGGGAGTTGAACCAGCTTGGATTTGCGATCTTCGACCACATGATCCGTTACGACGTGCCACTGGACGTTCCGGGCGATGCGAGATTGACCCTAAAACCGGAGGCGCTGAGGAAATCTGTTGGGCCGGGAGTGATGGAAGTCGTGTTAAACCTAGCCGAGGGATTCGCGGCTGGAATATTTGCCAATTGGCTCTACGGAAAATGGCAAAAAAGTGGCGAGCCTCGCAGCATCACGATCAAGATCGAGAATCGCTATTACCAGTTAGACCCCGACGCGCTGGCGAAGGCACTGGAAGCTGCCGCGAAGAAAGCGAAGAAAGCGGAAAAAGCGGAAGAGAAGGAAACCTCGCTCCGACCTTGAACGCTCCGAATGCTAATGATCTCTATAGACACCTGAGCTGACATACCTAGTGGGATGTGGCTGGGTGGCCTTGACGAACGACATCCCCACGCTGGCCTCTCGACTCAGCGGGCTCAGCATCGCCAACGCCGCCCGCCGCGGCCTGCAGGCGGCATCAGATGACGACTGCCAGAGTGTCGACCAGCAACTGCGAATTCCCTCGTTTCGGTACAAGATCGGTACAACTGAGCGAGAGAAAAAGAGGTACGCTGCTCCCTAAGCGACACCAGCTAAAGCACTTGGAGTTTGTGATTTCATAGTTCGGGACCAGGGGTCGGACTGCACCCATTTTTTTCAACCCACGATTCGCGCTTCTCTCATGACTTCTCGAGTACTTAGGCGGCCACCTGAAGTCGCTTAAGTTGTTTAAAACACAGCACAACGTAGCACTGGCCAGGCGGGTGTCGATGGTTCATCTTTGTCTCTGAAGAACATCATTCAAAGACGATTACGGCTTCGGAACAAAGGTGCTGAACCCACGATCCCAACCCATGATTCTTGGTTGAGAAATGCAATAAAGTCAGCTGTGGTCGAAAACACATGCCCCTGGACAGTCTGATTCACACTGCCGTAGCAGATGAAGAAATCTCGGTGAGAATCCTGCTCCAGATGCCCGGTCATTCATACATAGTCGAATAGTGTCATGAAGCCGAAGTCCATGTGCAGTTGCTGGTGGCAGTGGAATAACGTCCGTCCTGAGTTGTCGGCCACAAAGTCGATTTCGGCTTCCTGATACCCACCCAGCATCACCACATCCTTGAGAATTCCTGACGTCGACTTTCCAGCGATCTTTGTCAGTTCAAAGCTGTGGCGGTGTAGATGGATGGGATGGATGTCGTCACTGGCATTGCGCATGCGAATTCGATAACGCTTGCCTTCTTTCAAATGAAATGAAGCGGGCGCCATTTCCTTGCTCATCGGGTAAGCCGCGCCGTTGATTGTCCACCTATTGAAGCCTTCTTCGGCGGCGTTATCTTTTGCAAAGGTCATCTCGAAAGTTTCGTCCGGCGGTGCGGCACTTGCCCCCGGCTTCGCGAATAACCCGTAATTCCAGCGATGGGGCGGCGGTGCAATCCACTCTGCCTTCCCCTTGGCCCCCGCGTATTCGATGACGATTCCCATGCCGTGCCGACGGTCATCGTCCGCCAGGTCGCCCATGATCCAGATTCCAGAATGCTTCATTTCAACAATCGCAGAGATGCGCTCCGCCGTACCCAGCCAGAGCACCGGAGCACTCGCCGGATTCGGCACCGGATTGCCGTCTAAGGCGACCACCTGAAAAGAATGGCCAGGGAGAGCGAGGCTGCGAATTTCGGTCGCGCTTCCATTCAACACATGGAACAGGACTCGTTCGCCCTGCTTCACACGAATGGGCTCCCCGTGGTGCAGCATCCGGCCATTGATCGTAAAAGAACCGTAGCCGACTTCGTATCCGTGCGGCATGCCCTTGGCGAGGGAAGCCTTCATGGCCGACTCGCCTTGTTCTTCGAGCGCCTTCACCTTGGTCGGCGGCAGGAAGTTCTGGGCCATGTCTCCGCCGCGGCTGAAAGCTGGCTCGAATTCCTTCAGCACCAGGAAGACTTCGCGGTCATAGCTGCCTGGCTCGTGCTTTGGCTCGATGTACACCGGACCAACCTCACCGCCGTACTGTCCCGCGTAGAGATCCGCGCCCGCCCGATTGTGCGTGTGATAGAAACGAAATCCTGCGGGTCGGGGAGTGAATACGATCCGGCGTTTACCATGAGCAGGAATAAAGGGTGTGCCCTCTTCCGCAGATCCATCGACGTCGACGGGGACCATCTGCCCGTGCCAATGCAGTTGTTCCGGGACATCGGTCTCGTTGAATACATCCACTGTGACCTGTTCGCCTTCCTTGAAGCGAAGCAGTGGCCCCGGAAATTGCCCGTTGTAGGTAGTCACCGAAATGATCCGCTTGGGCGCGATCTCCACGGGAGTTGTCTTGACGTGCAGCGTGTAGTCAGGTGAACCGGACTCCGACGAAGTACCAGATGAGTCGTTGCTCTGCGTTGAGATGCCCGATGCTACGGCAGGGCCAGCGGGCCGGAGAACCGCTCCTGCTGTCAGAGCGGCAATTTTTAGAAATTTTCGTCTGGTTTCCGGCAATTCCTTCATTGAGCCTCCGTGTCAGTCGCTACTTATGTCGAGCAAGTGTTGCGTCGATGGACCAATTTCCACCACCCACTGAGATCAGAAAAACCAAGCAGCAGAACATGGCGAAATCGGTGCGAGCATCGCTGACCATGTACCAGAAACCCTGGTTGGCGCGAAACAATTCCGGAATCTTTGTCGTCGCAATCGCCGTCGCGATCACGATCAGTAACGGAATGGATACGAGCCTCGTCCACAAACCCACAAACAGTAGGAGGCCGCAGAGAATCTCGAAGGTGCCGACAAAATGGGCTGTAAAGTAAGGATGGGGAAACCCGATTCTCGTGAACCGAACCACTCCCATGTTTGGGTCGATGTACTTTAGAATGCCTTGGGTAAAGAAGATCAGCCCCACCGCGATCCGAACCAGCAGCACGCTGCGGGGGCCTTCCGTGGGCTTGAAGACGAGCTGAACGACTCTACTCATCGCAGGAGAACTCGTTGAAGACGATCGATATCATATTATCGAACGTCTTGGTCGAAATGCGACCTGGAGGACTATGCCTATCAACTAATGATGCAGGGCAATGCGCTCGGGTGTGACGCTGGAAGGTCTTGTGCCCTTCTCATCGCCTGCGCTGCACCCGCAAGAGCGAGGGTTGCGGTACACGTGAAACCTACGCGAGGTTCTTTGTGAAGGAGGAGAGAATTGATGAGAGTATGCCGAATTAGTCTCGTTCCGATATTGATTGCAGCATTCGCCGTACAAATCTGTGGTCAGAAGAAGTCGGCGCCTCCGGGCACAGTTCCGCTCGTTTTGACTGGAGCGATCCCGTTGCCGAATGTGAAAGGGCGCATTGACCATTTCGGTCTCGATGCTGAGCACAACCGCCTTTTTGTATCCGCGCTCGGAAATAATACGGAAGAGATCATCGGCATCAGCGCACAGACAGTGATTCACACCATTTCTGGAGTGCTGACTCCGCAAGGCGTGGTGTATTCGCCGGAAACGAACAAGCTGTTTGTGGGAAGCGACCAGGGAAAGCTGTACATCTACGACGGGACCAGTTTCGATCTGATCACATCCCTTGATTTTGGGGATGACGTGGACAATCTGCGCTATGATGCGGCGGAGAAGCGAGTTTACGTCGGCTACGGAGATGAAAAGACCGGCGCAATCGGAATGGTCGACGCTACGACCAATAAGCGGATCGATGACGAACTCAAACTGGGAGCGCATCCGGAGTCTTTCCAACTTGCGGTATCAGGCCCAAACGTATATGTGAATTTGCCGGACTTGAAGCAGATTGCCGTCGTCAATCGCACCACGCACTCCATGACTCGCTGGCCTTTGAGCTTTGAGAGCAACTTTCCAATGGCGCTGGATGAGCCCGATC
>CAVQCP010000026.1:0-71483 GCA_963710965.1 uncultured Acidobacteriaceae bacterium
GCAACTATGTTTTTGCCGGGACCCTGACCCAGACCACGCCGTACGTGCTGGATGTCAGCTCGAGTTCCGGCGTCACTTATCAGGGAAATTCTGGAGTGAACCAAGTCACCATAGGCACCAATTTCGGCGTGCAAACCAACCTGCCCGGCTCGACCTTGTTTTCGTCCTCCGGCACGGATATGTTTCAGAGCATTCAAGACCTCATTACCAGCTTACAGAGTGGCACCGGAATCGGCGCGGCCGTCGTGGAAGTAAGCAATTCCTCAGCCTCGATCGACGCGCAACGCGGCTTCTATGGCAGCGCCTTAGACCAGCTCACCTCGCAAAATACTTATCTCAGCACCGAAACCACCCAGCTCGCGCAACAACAAAACACCGAAGGTGGCGCGGACCTCCCCGCCGTGATCAGCAATTTAACCACGGAACAAACGGCGTTGCAGGCTACGCTCGAGTCCATGGGGCAAACTTCCACCACCAACCTGTTCCAATATCTGAAGTAGAACCGGGGGCGCCTAGGCGTGAACTATTAGGCGTGAACTATAAGGTCTGTCGCGAGGCCTGCGCCCATTCCGTGACCGCGTGGATGCGGTTGCGTTGGCGCTCTAGCCGAGAGCGCTCGGCCATTAGATAACGCTGAAGGGATGGCAAGATCTGGCGCAGCCGTTCCACATGGGTGCGATACCGATCAAACTCGGCGTCCAACTCCACATCGCTTCCCCTACGAGGCAGCGGATGCGCGCGCAGGGCGGCTCCGGTGTGAAGAAGCTCCGAAAGCAGCGCGGACATGCGTTCCGGCGTAGCCGCGACCGATTCGCCAGGGCCGGGGATCAAGCTGTCAAGGCAAAAACCGAGGCGGGCATTGGTAGCCCGCAGATGCAGACACAGCGTCGGCATGGCCGGTTCCCTCGCAGCGAGTGATTTCCTGGTGGTCATGCGCTCCAATCCGTGTAAGAAGTTGTTGGGGTGGGAGCGTCAGAATTGACGGGAACGGAGACCGGGCTGAGCGGCAACGAAGGAGTCGTAGCGCGCTCTACCTCGAGCCACGCTTCATGTACGGTTGCGAGCTGGGACATTTGTTGTTCCAGAATTCTCGCGGATTGCTTGGCCTGGGCCTCGGCGAGGCCGGCGCGCAGGACATTGTAGAAGCGTTCCAGGTTTCTGGATACTTCTCCGCCGCGCTCCATGTCGAGCGAGCCCTGCAATTGGCCAATCACCTTGATCGCATGATTGATCTCGCGGGTGCGGGCAGCGATATCTCCTTTTTCCAGCGCGAGTACTGCGCGGCGCAGGTCTTCGATGGCCTGCTCGTAGAGGCAAATCACCAGCCGGATGGGGCTTGCGCCCCGTACGGCTGCTTCCCGGTATGAAGACCTTGCGTCCATAGTGGTTATAACCCCGAAGTGATTGTGGGCTCGCTGGAGACGAGTGATCCCGAGCTGGAAGTGCCCGAGCCCAGTGTGCCCAGCACCTCGGTGGTCGCCTGCAGAAGCAGGGGATACTCCTGCAGCGCCGCGTTGACGGCGTTGTACTGCGAAGTCAATGCCGTCGTCTCGGTGGTCAATTGGGCTTGGAAGTTAGCGATGGTGGTGGTAAGGTCGGCGTTTTCGGATTGGTTTTGTGTCAGATCCACGTTTAGGGGACCGCTCTTGGGAGCGGTCAAGTTGGTCAGATCAGCGTTGAAATTGTTGGCGAAACCCGTCCCCGATGCATTCTGAAAGAAATTTACGACGGCCGAGGGGTCGGCGGCCAGCACCTGGGCAAACGTTTGGCCAGCACCATTGGATCCCACGGTCAGCGTGCCGTCGTTGTTCTGGTTAATCCCCAGCGCCGCCAGGTTGACGGTTTCGCTGCTGTCGCCAACCTGATTGGGCCACCCGGCAACGGAGATGGAATAGCCCGCATCATTCAGTAGGCTGGACTGCAGCGAGCTCAGGGAAGGATCCCCTAACAGCGGAGGCGCGGGTATGGCGCCGGTTGGGTCTACAACGTACTGCGAGTTGATGGTGCTGACCACGGTATTATAAGCGGAGACGAAGTTGTTGACCGCGTTGGCGATCTGGTTTTGATCCGGTCCTACGATGAGTTGCACGGGATCGCCGGGCGCCTGGCTGGCCAGGTTGAGCGTGACCCCTTGAATCGCTCCGGTCACCGTGTTGGAAGCGCTGCTGAAGGGTACGCTATCGATGGATAGAACCGCATTCGCGCCGCCGGTCGGCGTGGCGAAGCCCAAGCTGGTGGCCGGGTTGGAGGCGGTGGTGAGCGTGGTGGTGTTGATGGTGAATGCCAGGTCTCCGGCGGGACCGGAGGTCGTGTCGGAAATTGCCAAGTGATATCCGCCCGAATCCTGAACCACAGTGGCCGTGAGCCCCCAATTATTCGCGGCGCTCTGGGTGGTGATGTAACTGGCCAGAGTGTTGAGCGTGTCGTTGGTCCCGGCAGTGATGGGAAGGTCGTCGATGCTGCCGCCCGATCCTCCCACCTGAAGCTTGATGTCGCCGGAGGAACCGCTGGGCAAAATGGTTGTATCTGCGCTGGCCAAATCCGCCGTATTGAGGGTTCCCGTGAGCGTGTTGCTGGTGATCGCCAACGCTCCGGTGCTGCCCGTGTTTTGGCTTTGCAGGACCAGCCGCGCGCCGCTGGCATCGGTCGCTACGCTGGCGGTTACTTCCCAGTTGTTCGCGGTGCTCTGGGTGTTAATGTAGCTGGCTAGCGTGGTGAGCGTATTGTTGATGCCAGGAGTGATGGGAATGTCGTAGGTTGTGCCGCTTCCGCCTCCCACCTGCAACTGAAGGTCTCCACCGGTTGCTCCACTGGGCAGGAAAGATGCAGCAGCGCCGGCTGCGATGGGATTGGTATAGAGCGTTCCCGCCGTGGCCAGGCTGGTCACTTCGATGTTGTGAGTTCCAGCTACGGCTGAGCTCGTCGCGGTGGCGGTCACTATTGCCGTGTCCGACGAGGTTGCCGCCTGGGCGCTGAGCGCGCCCGTTGGACTGGCCAGCGCGGCGACGGCGGTTTGCAGGTTGACCAGATTATTTTCTTCTCCCTCGAGCAGACCGTCCTCGGTCGCAAAATTTGTCTGTTGCCCCTCCCAGACCGTCAGCTGGCCACTCTGTTCGCCGATAATCTGAGACACTACGGAACTGACATCAATACCCTGTCCGGAGAGGATGGTAGATGGATTTAAACTGACGCCCATGGGGTTGTCCTCCTTCGATCCGGGTGGTTCTGCAGCACTTCTGGTTCATCTTCCGGATCGGCAGCCGTCGGCGGGCGCATTTCCACTGGACTAATTTCCCCGGTTGAAGCGCTTCCTGAAGCGGGAAAAAACAGAAGCCGCCCCGTGCGCACTCTGCCCGATTCGACCTGAGGTAATGTCGACGGTGGAAATACTAGTACGGGATGGGTGGTCATATCGAGCTGCCTCAGGCTAAAAAGCCGGAAAGGAGGCAGGATTGACTGCCTCCTTCCGAACGGGACTTACTGGGCCAGACTTGCTTTGCCAAACATATTCCGACAAAGCTGCTGCAGACGCACTTACTGCAACAGTTTCAGTACAAGTTGCTGTTGTTGGTTGGCCTGGGCCAGAGCGGAGATGCCGGTCTGTTCCAGGATGGAGTATTTGGTCAGGTTCGCGACCACCGTCGGAATGTCGGCGGCCGTGATGGTGTTTTCCGCCGAGGTCAGGTTTTGAATCTGACTGTTGAGGACGTTGCTGGCCGCGGTCAGCCGGTTGACGCTTGCGCCCAAGGTGCCGCGTACGCTGGCTACATTCGTGATGGCAGCGTTGATCAGGGTCAGAGCGTTTTGCGAGTCACCCTGGGTGGTCAGGTCCGTAATGGCCAGATTCACACCACTGCCACCGCTGCCGTTGGTGATGGACGCCGTCGACAAGCCACCAATGGTGACTGCAATCTGGGCGGACCCAATGGCCGTCGAGTCACTTAGGAAAATGTTGGTGGTGGTTGATCCGGCGGTACTCGGGTTGCTGTAGGTTCCCAGAGCGGTTTCGGTGTTGCCCGCACCCACCGCAACGTTGTTGTTGTTGTTGGGGTCGCTCACAATCAGCTGGGTTGTAGTGCCGCTTCCCGCGGTGCCAAGATAGGCATGCAGGCCAGCGGCGTCGCCGGGACCATTGATGGCGTTGAGCAGTGCTCCCACGGTCGTACCGTTGGTCGTGTTGGCGGTGAAGGTGAAGGTCTTGCCTCCGGCCGTGAACTGGGTGACCCCGCTCAGGGTGGTTTGCGTCGTAATCGGCACACCGGTGGTTCCGGCGTTGCCGGCGAGTTCATTAAGGTTGGGGGTAGCGGCCGCAGTCGTGGTGGCATTGACCAAGGTCGTGGGAGAGCCGGAAACAGCCGCACCCAGCACCGGGTCAGTGGTGGTTACGGTTAAGTCGTTGCGGTCCTGCGGATCGCTGATTTGCAGCAGTCCGTTGATGAGCTGCGCTTTCGCGCCTACCGTCGTGTCATTGTTGATCGCGTTGAGCAGATTCTGCACCGTGGGTGCCGTAGCGGCGTTGTCGGTGAATGTGCCCGTCGCGGGATTGGTGTTGACACTACCGGTAAGGATCAACTGCTGGCCGTTGTCGGCATACGTGCCGGTTGTCGCAGTCGCATGTACTTGGCCGGGCGCGGTAGCAGCAACGGTACTGCCCAGGATCCCGCCGACACTATCCGTTGCCGAGATCGTGCCGCCAGTGGTGTCGGTGACAACGAGTTGGCCGCCAGTGCCGATAGCGCCGCCGGCTGTCAGCCCAAGCGTGCCGTTTGCGGCTGCAAGCGCGGCACTGGTAACCGCGGTACCGTTGGCCTTAATCGTGAAGTAAACGCTGCCGGTGTCAAAGCCTGCAGCTATGTCGGTTTGTAAGTTAGCTACCGTTGCCGCGGCGATGGCCGTATACGTGATCGTTTCCGCGGCCGCCGTGCCTGCGTTCCTATTGATAGTGAATACTTCGCCGGCGGTGAAGACAGCCGCGCTGCCAACCGTTGCTCCTATACCAGTGATGTTGCCGGTGCCGGGGGTGCCTGCGTCATTGGCGTTGGTAGTCAGCTGGCTCACATTGGGCGTGCCCGACTCAGTAAACGCCAGGTCTCCGGAGTTGTTGAGATCGGTGACGCTCAAGGCTTGAGTGGTTAATGTCCCGCCCGACAGTGTTGCCGCGAGCCCAGTGGCGCTGCCGCCGCCGCTGGTGCCGACCGTAATGAGATTTGCGGCTCCATTGGCGCCGGGAATCGAGATGCCGGTGTTGATGGCCGCGACCAATTGGTTGATGTTCGCGCCCGCAGCTCCGACGGTGTAGGTGGTCAGCTGGGTTCCGTTTCTGGTAGCGGTAAAGACATCGCCCGCGCCCAGGGTAGTGACCGAGCCGGGGGTGACGTTAAGGGTGGCTACGCTGCCTAGCACGTTGTTGGTGTTGGTGGCACCGGTCTCGGCGGCGGTTAAAGCGCCATCGCCTCCGGCGGTTAAATCCGTGACGACGAGGTTTCCGCCATTGAGAGTGGCGGTCAGATTGGCGGTAGAGGCAGCGCCTCCGGCATGCTGGGCTACGGTGATGCCCTGGTTGGCCGCTCCGGTAGTCTGGCTCACACCGGTGTTGATGGCGGTCAACAATTGCTGCGCCGTGGCTCCGGCGCTGCCCACTGTATACCAGGCGACGTCGGTGCCGCGGGTTACGGCGAATTGTCCGCTGGCGATCAGATTGGTATTCGCGGTAAAGTTCTGGCCAGTTGTAGCGACTTGGTTTGCAACGGAGGAACCCGTCACGGCCGCAGCCAGATCGTTGTTCCCGTTCAGATCGGTGATCTGCAGGCCGCCCGCCGAGGTTAAGGCGGCGTTGTAACCGGTGTGCGCCAGATCTGTGCCACTTACGGTAACAGCACCCTGGGTGCTATTGGTATTGACGGCAGCTATTAGTTGAGCCACGGTAGCCCCACCAGCACCCACCGTGTAAATTGAGGTTAAACCGCCCGCTCCTCGGGTCAGGGTCAGGGCAGTGCCACTGTTCAGTACGGTACCGGCGGTAAGCCCCGTGGTGTTGCCGGTCACTTCGTTGAGGTTCGTAGCGCCGGCTGTTGTAGCTGTATAGCTGAAGGTAACCCCACCCGCGGACACGGAAGTTAAATCCCCAATCGTCAGCGGAGTGCCCGTCGTCAAAGGATTGGTGGTGCCGTTATTGCCGCTGTCTACCGCGTTGAGGTTGGTCGATGCGCCGCTTTGAAACACCGACTGTCCGTTATAAGTTGTGGCGGTGCCGATCTGGTTGATTTCCGCCAGGATCGAGGCATATTGCGCCTGAATGGCGGTGCGTTGCCCATTGGAAACCGTGCCCGTGGCCGATTCCGTAGCCAGCGTAACCGCCGTATTCAGCAGGTTGGTCACCTGGGCCAGAGCGCCATCGGCAAGCTGCAATTCGCCGACGCCATCGTTCGCGTTGGATACGGATTGGGTTAGAGCGCTGATGTTCGCTTCCAAGCCGTTGGCAATCGACAAACCCGCGGGATCATCGGCTCCGCTGTTGATGCGGGACCCTGAGGACAACTGTTGCAAAGTGTTACTCAGGGCGTTGCTGGTTAAAGTGAGTTCGTTTTCCGCTGTCAGGGACGAAATGTTATTCAGGACTCCAAGAGCCATTGTAGTTCTCCTTTTATTTGAGTTGGTCCCGCCATCTCTGGAACCGTCTCCGCGTTGGATCTCTGCGGAGTTCTCGTCCCACTACTTTTTAGTTCACGGAACCCGAATGTCTGTTGTGTCCATCGGCGATGCCCTTTTTGCCTTTAGTAATTCGCGGCCTTGGTACTACCTAGTTGGAGTAGTCCGAAAGTAACAGCCATCGTGAGTCCGCGCTCATCAACCGAAAACCCAGTTCGCCGATAACTTGACCTAGGGGCCTATGTCTCTCTCGGCAATGGCGAAGACGGCGGCAAGAGCGGGGAAGCGATGATCCGGCTGACGCGACTCAATAATCAACCTCTGACCGTAAATTCTGACCTGATCAAGTTTGTGGAGCAGTCTCCGGACACACTGATCACTTTGGTCACCGGAGAGAAAATTGTCGTTCGGGAGACAGTGGAGGAGGTGCTCGATAGAATCGTTGCGTTTCGCCGTTCCGTTCTGCAGGGGATCGCTTACCCGTGGGACCCCTCCGGTCCGCATGTCGCTGAGTCCTCCGAGCCCACGAAACGGGGTCCCCAAAAGTGAAGCTGGACAAAGCCAGTTTCGGCGGCATTGTTTTAGCTCTGGGGGGAATTCTTGCCGGACTTCTTCTCGAAGGCGGAAACCTGGGACAAATTCTTCAGCCCACCGCCGCCATGATTGTGTTTGGAGGGACGCTCGGCGCCGTGATGCTCCAATTTCCCTTGTCCACGATTCTGCTGGCGGCGCGCCAACTCGGTTCGGTTTTCATCAGTCCTGAGAAGAACGCCCTGGCAGCGATTGAGCAGCTTGTCGGATATGCGCAGAAGGCGCGCCGCGAGGGAATCGTGGCGCTGGACGCCGAGTTGCCGAACCTCGAAGACCCTTTTCTCAAGAGATCCTTAATGCTGGCGGTTGACGGCACGGAACCGCAGGAGCTTCGCAAGATGATGGAACTCGAACTGGACAATCAGGCCGAGTACGAGGAGCAGATTCCGCAAGTATTCGAGTCTGCCGGCGGTTTCGCACCGACCGTGGGCATCATTGGGGCGGTATTAGGGCTGATTCAAGTGATGCAGCATCTGGATAAGATCGACGAAGTGGGCCGCGGTATTGCCGTCGCCTTCGTGGCCACGATCTACGGTGTAGCCTCGGCCAACCTTCTTTATCTTCCGATTGCGGGAAAGATGAAGCTTCGCATTCGCGAAGAACAGATTATGCGGGAGATGAAGCTGGAGGGCGTAGCCTCCATTCTCGAAGGCATGAATCCCCGCATGCTGGAAACCAAGCTTCTGGGTTTTCTGGTCGAGGCCAAAACCGCCCCGAATGAAACGGAGAATGGCACATGAGCCGCCGGAGGAGGTTGCGCGTACCCGCCAATCATGACCGCTGGTTGGTCTCCTATGCGGATTTTATTACTCTGCTTTTTGCTTTCTTCGTGGTTTTGTATGCGTCCTCGCAGGTCGACCAGCGCAAGGTCGGAAAGCTCGCTCTGGCCATTCAGGTTGCCTTTCAGGAGTTGGGGGTGTTTCCTGCATCCACTACCGCGATTCCTCTCGACAATGAAGAGCCGATGCCCTTCAGCACAGTTCAAGCCATTCAAAACGTCAGCCGGAACACCGACCTGAGTCGCGTGGCGCCGGCTACAGATGGCCCGCTGGGCACCCGGTCGAACGACACAGACCTCTCTACGTTGCAAGTCGAATTACAACAGGCCTTGCACAAGGAGATTGCAATGCATGCGGTCGCAATGCACCGCGAAACCGAAGGCCTGGTCATCAGCCTGCGCGAATTCGGCTTCTTCGGCAGTGGATCGGCCAGCATCAAGCCCGAATCGCTGTCCGCCCTGAATCGCATTGCTTCCATCCTCGCTGTCCGCACCTATAAACTGCGCATCGAAGGGCACACTGATAACGTCCCCATCCACACTGCCGCAATGCCATCCAACTGGGAACTCTCGACAGGCCGCGCCACGGAGCTGGTCCGCGTTCTGATCGTCGATCACCGGTTTGCACCCGAGCGCCTTTCCGCCGCCGGTTACGCCGAGTTTCATCCCATCGCCAGCAATCTCACCGCTCAGGGAAGAGCGCAGAACCGCCGCGTCGACATTGTCGTCTTGAACTCTCTTGCCGGGAGACCTGGAGGCGACTAGTGGTTCGCGGTGGGTAGTTAGGAATTGCCAATGGCCAAATGCAGCCGGTTGACGCGTGGCGCTCGTTCCACTCAAGGAGGTGCGTCGTCTGCCGATGACTCTGGTGGAATCCAGTGCAAACCGAAAGGCCTCCGCGTGACCACTGCGCCATCGTTGGCAGCGGCTTCCGTGTCAACTCCGCCCGATCCCTGCCTGATGCATGTTCGCGAATTGGTCTATCGGGTGGCGGGAATATTTTATCCCGATAACAAGCTTGGTTTGTTGCAACAAGGCTGCACCCGGCGCATGAAAGAGCGGCAGTTGCAGACTCTGAGTGAGTATGTTGAGTGCCTGACGGTGGGCACCGATCGTCAGGTGGAACTCATCGTCCTGCTCAACGAAATCACGATTGGCGAAACTTGTTTTTTTCGCGATCAAGCGCAACTCGACGCCTTGCGGCGCATCGTGATTCCAAACATTCTGAAGGCCAAGCTCAACGGTCCGCGGCGCCGTCTACGCATATGGAGCGCTGGCTGCTCCACGGGAGAAGAACCGTACACACTGCGGATGTTGCTACTTGAAGAGGCCGACGGCCTGCTGGGGAATTGGCCCATCGAAATCATTGCCACCGACATTAACCAGCGCTCGCTAGTTCACGCCCGCGCCGCGGTCTACGGGGAACAGAGCACACGCCACGTCACGCCCTACTACCGCCAGAAGTATTTTTTTCCTTTGGGCGAGGAGCTGCAGGTAAGTCCGCTGGCGCGCATGAGCGTCAGCTTCAGCCGGCTCAATTTATCGGACGATCCGGGCATGAATTTTATCCGCAACGTCGATGCGATTTTCTGCTGCAATGTGCTCATCTACTTCGATCTGACTTCTAAACGCCGTGTCCTGGAGCACTTCTACAACAATCTTTCGCCGCATGGATATTTATTCCTCGGGCATTCCGAGTCTCTCTATGGCGTGAGTGACGAATTCCGGCTGATCCACTTGCCCGGCGCAACCGCCTATATGAAGACCGTGCCCAAGGGAGGCGAGGCATGACCACTGCGCTCATCGGCAAAGAGCTGTTAATGGATCGCATCGAAGAACTGCGCCAGATTCCCACCATCCCGGCCGTTCTCACCCAGTTATTGCGTTACCTGGATCAACCCGTCGAAGAGCTGGACGTGCGTAAAGTTACAGACTATCTGGCGCAAGACGAGTCTCTCGCGGCGCAGTGCTTGCACATGGCAAACTCGCCGCTTTTTGGTCCCCCGCAAAAGCTGGAATCCCTGCACACTGCGGTTTTCAGCCTCGGCATTCATCGAGTCACCGAAATTGCCATGTCCTGCGGCGTCTTGAACCTCTTGCCGGAGGATCCGAGCGGCATGAAGCCCGCGGTTTTTTGGGAGCATTCTTTGGGATGCGCGCTGCTGTGCCGCCACTTGGCCCGTAACCTGAACCTCGCCGATCCTCAAAAAGCATATCTGGCCGGGCTTCTGCATGACCTGGGAATCATTGTTAATCTCTGGATCCTCCCGAAAGAATTTCGTGCGGCATTCACGATTGCCGTGGAGGAAGGCATTCCTCTGCACGAAGCGGAGCAGAGAATATTGGGATTCACACACCCTGAGAGTGGAAGAATACTCGCCGAACGCTGGAACCTCGCTCCCTTCCTGGTTGAGGTTGTGAGCCATCATCATTCACTGGAAGAATCCTCCTCGGAAAGCGAACTGGTAGCGCTGGTGCACGTGGCCGACTTGCTTTGCCGCATGAGCGGACTGAATCACGGCTATCTGGAACATCGCCAAGTGAACCTCTTCGAGGACCCCGGATTCTCTTTGCTCGCCCAACACTTTCCTGCCTTGACTCAATTTGACTGGGCTCGCCTCACTTTCGAATTGGACACCTACCTCGATCAGGTGCATACCCTGGTTCGCTTCATTTACCGCACATGAGCAGCTCCGCAAACTCGGCGCAAATCGTGTCCTGATCGTGGACGATAGCGCCTTCATGCGCGTTTCACTGGCTTTTCGGCATCTGCCTGCCCTAGCAATGTCACAGCTGGCGGCTTAGACCAAGATCCCTCGCTCCACTCGGCATGATACTGAACGGGTCCGTGTCTAAAATCTCCCGTACTCTGCGTAAGAGAGTGGGCATCGTGAAAGGTTTGGCGAGGTGAGCTTCTCCCTGGCAAGATGGCCCTCCCGCAAGTTGTTCTGCGTGGCCACTCATCAGCAGCACCCGGCGGCGCGGACCGAGGCCTTCCAATTCGCGGGCTAACTCGCGACCGCTCATCCCAGGCAGAATGATATCGGCCAGGAGTAGATCGACTGGCCCGCACTGTTTGCGGTAAAGCTCCATCGCGCTTGTGGCATCGGGGGCCACGAGCAGCCGGTACCCCGCCGATTCCAGAATCTCCGCCGCGACTTCCCGTACAAATGCTTCGTCTTCTACCAGAAGAATGGTTTCTGGACCGCACCACTTAAGCCAACTGATTGCCAGTAGAGGACCGACCTCTGCGGAAGGCTCAATATGGCTGGCCCAAGGTGCGTTCTCATCGATAGCGGTGGAATTCAATTTTCACCCCTTGCGCAAACTTCGCTCGGCACTTTAAGTAAGCTTATTTACTCCCCAGCAGCTCGAATACCATCTTTGAAAGGTTTGCAAGCAATAGAAGCGCCGGTACTTAGCTCAGCAGAGTCAATGCGCGGGAAGGGCTTTGCGCAAGCTTGATGCTCGTTTCGGGACGAGAACCGAGATCGAGTTCCCGAAGTGGGAGAAATCTTGCCATCGTCTTTGTGGGGACGCTACTTAGGAGCGGTCAGAATTGTCTCATTTGGGTCCAGCAAAATCTTACGCGTTCCCAACGGCGCGGATAACCGAAACGAAGTCTCCGGTGAATCGGCAAACACCCGGCCCATGTACGTGGGCGCCGCTTTGCCACCCGCCACCGCATAAATGGGAACCGAGGTCACAAAATCCTCGGGCGTATCTTTTTGCCGTATGATCCCGGTTACCTGAATTGTCTTTTCCTTAGGCGTAAGTTTCACGCCCGACAACTCGAGCTTGGGTAATGAAGTTCCGTTGACCCAGGAATCCATAAACCAGTTGAGAGAGGCTTTGCCTTCATAGCGCATCGAGGACGGGAGGTCTTCGGCAAAAACGTTCATCAGTTCGCGAGTGGTGATGGCTTTTCCTTCGTAGCGTTCGCGAACTTTGCGCAAAGATCGAACAAAGGGATCGTCAGCTCCGGTTCCTGCGCTCTTTCCCTTACTCTCTCCGGCTGCGGCTTCATCCTGCATCATGCTGCGAAGCATGTGAAAGAGCCACGCTCCCCTGCCGTAACTGATGGCTTCGTAACCTTCCGGAAAGTGCGACGAGAGCAGGCGTGCTCCCAGAGTTACAGGGCCAGCATCTTTGGGATAGTTGCCGTCTTTGTTCTTCTCTGCCAATTGATGGCGATATTTCTCCATGACCGTGCGGAATGCTGCCGGATCTTTTTCTTCCAGCATCATCAATGCGGAATAATTCGCCAGGCCTTCGGAAAACCACTGATCGCGGTAAGTGCTCCAGGTAATCAGGTCGCCCCACCATTGGTGCGCCGTCTCGTGCGCTGGGACCAATTGGTTCATGGCTGCGACTGCTGGATTCATGTGGAGATTGGCCTCCTCGTCGCGCGTTAGGAAGGCAATTGAAGAAAGAAAGATCAGCCCCGGAAATCCCTGGCTCTCGCGACCCGGCAACTGCGTCAAGGCGAGTTGGCTGTAGGGGAACGGGCCGAAGCGCTGGGCATAATACTGAATAGCGTTGGCCGCAATCGCAGCCACAGCGGTGGCGTTCCGGGCGGGCGAAGGAATAGGCGGAGGACTTGGTGGCGGAGCCATGGGCGATTGTTGATTCTTCAGCGAGGGTAGATTCGATTCGACCTGAATGGTGGGCGGAGGAGCCTGAGGAAAGTCTTTTTCCACGCTAGCGGTAGCGTAGGTTTCCACACGGACGTTGCCCGCACGAGCTTCCGCTCGAACATATTTGCCCAAGTCGAATCCGGCCACCGGGATAGGGCGTTCCGACACCCAGCGGGATACCTGTTCTGCTCCTGCGTTCTGCGCCTCAGACACTGGTGCCGGCTTACCTGTCGCGAGCAAAGTCCAACCCTGCGGGTAATGAAAGGTAAGATCGAAATTGGACATCACCAGACCGCGATTCGGATACCACGTGCCCCGGTCCCCCACGTACAAAAGTCCGTTGCCCGCCTCCGCTAGAACATCCCCGCTGTAAACGAAATGAAGGCGAATCGTCTGCCCCTTTCGGGCGGGCTGGGGCAGAATCACCGCGACCAGATCGTTGCCGCTTCGCGCCAAACGGCTTCCCTCCACCGGAGGGTTGTGGATAAATTCCACCGCCTTGCCGTCGGCGAGGACGGTCTTGATCGCTAACGATCGCGACAACTCGAAGGCCAGGAAGCGCGAGCCGCCTCGTACCACCTCAAGCTGCATATCGACGTCCGCGTCCATGCTTTTGGGAGGTTTCACATGGGCATCGATCACATACTGGCGAAGCAGAATCGGATCCTCGCGAGACTGCGTCTCCGAAGGCAAAGTGGAAGAAACTTCTTTCTGGGTAGCCCGGGGATGCCGTCCATCTTCGGTCGAAAACGAGGTCCAAACGTCGTAATATACGTTTCCGTTTTCTGCCGTCTTGCTTTGACCGGCCCCAACTTGTTCTCCCGCAGTCGAATCGAAGAAGAGATCGAAAATGCCGAGCTTTTCGCTCTGCAGTCGGATGTGCAACATGCGATCGTCGCGGTCTACGGCCTTGGCATCCGATTCTCGCGCTCCGCCTCCGTTTGCGAACGGAAGCCTTTCGCTGAAAGTGGCCAGCAATCGCATGGCATCGACTTGCGCCAGAGTGCGGGCAGTGTCGTCCCAGCGTTTCACAAATGCTTCGGCATCCTCGGGAGCTCTAAGGCCAGACTGCAACTCGGACGCGGAATCGTCGTTGAAGCGAAAGTAGGCAGTCTCGAACCGATCTTCGAGGATCGCCATGCCCGTGAATAGGGTCATGGACCTGCGCTCCACATCGGAAGGCGGCGCCAGCAGCACTTCGCCGTAGCCTGCGAAGAAGGCTCCGGTAATCCGGCCCATCACATCTTTGGTGAAGGCGATGGTGCCATCTTCCAGGGTGATGTGGATGGCAGCGCGATCCAAACTTGCGCCTCGCACCTTGAAGACCCGAGCCGGATCCAAACCTACATTGCCGAGTTGTAAATAGAGGGCTTCTGCCGGTCCGGAGGGAAGCTCCAAGGCGGCTGCCGGCGAAGAGTTCTGTCCCTCCACAGGCACAGAAGCGAGTCCGGCCAGCATCACCGCCACCAGACCCAGCATCCTCGGTACTTTGGTTACGTAGGTTGGGGTGCCCACAGTTGCTAGGATGCACTGGAATGCGACTTCGTGTCACCACTTCGCTTATTTCTACGCTGCTCGCCTTTTTGATGCTGGCCGCCGTGACGGCATGGGCGGATACGATCCATCTTAAGAATGGCCGGACCATCCTCGCCGACCACGTCCGTGAGGTGGGAAACCGTTACGAATACGATATTGGCGACGACAGTTACGCCATTCCGAAAGCGTCGGTGGACCGGGTCGAAGCCGGCGGGTCACCTGTGATTTCTTCGTCGAGCACGTCGAAAGTGGGGAATCTTCCGGCGTTCACTCCGACCGATAGTCTGGCCAACGAAGGCGACCTTCTGAAAACGGTCATCAAAGAGGGCAAAGTCGATTCAGACGAACTCGCCAAACTCGAAGGCAAAGGAAATCCCGAACTGAGCGCGACCGTGGACTTCATCGCCGGCAAATTCGAATTCGAACATGGCAATGTGGATCAAGGACGGCGCTATTTTGAGAGCGCATTGCGCTTTCAGCCCGACAATGCAACGGTGCTTATCTATTACGCGGCATTGCTGGTGCGAACCGGACACGCGTCGCAGGCGGTTCCTTATGCGCAACGCGCGGTGAGCGCCGCGCCGCAGTCGCCTGATGCCTACACGGTTCTCGGCTACGCGCAGCAAGCCTCCGATCACACCAAAGAAGCGGTTGCGGCGTGGAAGCATTCTCTCGAGTTGCGCCCCGACCCGGCAGTCCAGCAATATCTGGATAAGGCCCAGCGCGAACAAACCGCCGAGGCAGATTTTACCCAGCGCGAGAGCAGCCATTTCGTGCTGCACTATGAAGGCAAGCAGACTTCCGAGGTTTTTCGCGGGCAAATTCTCGCCGCGCTCGAATCCGATTACGACGACCTGACCGGCAGTCTAGGAACGCCGCCGCGCGACAATGTTGTAGTTACTCTTTACACCGAGCAGGCTTTTTTTGACGTCACCCGCGCGCCGTCCTGGACGGGAGCGCTCAACGACGGCAAACTTCGCATCCCCATCAGCGGGCTCAGTTCGATGACGCCGGAACTGGCGCGAGTGTTGAAGCATGAACTCACGCACACTTTCGTCAACAACATTGCCGCAGGACGTTGCCCTACCTGGCTGAACGAAGGCATCGCCCAGCTTATGGAACCAAAATCCCTTGGCAGCGATGGGCGCCAACTTGCTCAACTATTCAAAGCGCAGCGAAACATCCCCTTAAATGTACTGGAGAGCAGCTTCATGCGTTTCTCCGGCTCCGAAGCTTACGTCGCTTACGCCGAATCGCTGGCCGCCGTCACCTATATCAACGATTCTTACGGCGGGGGAGACATCCAGCGCATTTTGCAGCGCCTCAGCGAAGGCAGCTCCACCGAAGCGGCGATGCGCGCTAGTATCCACTCCGATTACGGCCAATTCGAGGCCGAGCTCGCCAAGTACTTGAGCGACAAGTATGGGGATTAGGGCTGAGGACCGGTAATGCCCGACCGGCTCGGGTCTGGGTCTCAGGTCCGAGGCCTGAACTCAGCCAACTGCCCTGTTCAGCCCAGCCAGGAGCCAATCAGGGAGAGGGTTTCGCACTTGAACTTTTCTCTGATTGTCCCCCGCCTCGCCCCTATGCTAGCTTCGCTAAATGTCCTTCCTGTTCCACTCCCGCACGTCTGAGCCCACCCCGGCCGTCGAGCCCGTGGCTGGCGGTTTTCCGAAGATGGTTGGTGCCGAGATCGCCGCCACCACTCTAGGATTGCGCGTTGCCGGAGATTTCTACGATTCAGTGCGCGTCGGGCCTCAGCGAATTTTGTTCGGCCTGCTGGATGTTGCCGGACGACGTGAGAACAACCAAGTCATCCTCTCCGCCGCACAAAATATCTTCCGAACCGTGGGAACAGAGTTATTTTCTCCGCCCGATATCAACGAGTCTGAAGCGATGACCACACTCTGCCTCCGCCTCAATCGCGGGCTCATGGAAGCGGCCGCGGGCGTTCACTCCTGTCCCGCATTTATCGGCTGCTATCACGAGTTGTTCGGCACGCTATGCTATACCAACGCTGGTCATACGCCGGCGCTTTTGCGCGACGCCGCTGGAATCACGGAGCTTGCGTCCACCGGCCTGCCGCTCGGCCTTTTCTCCCACGCCACATGCGATGCGCCGACGGTAGGCATCGAGAAAGGTGCGATTGTTCTGCTGGTGTCGCGCGGAGTGGTGGAGGGCCACTGCAAAGACGACCAGGCCGAAGATCTGGAATTCGGCCTGGAGCGGGTCAAGGACCGCCTAACCGCCGATTCCGCCCCCAATGCCGAGGCGATTTGCGCATCCATTTTGAGCGTGGTCGGGGAGTTTACTTGCGATCCCCCGGTGCCCGAGGACATGACCGCCCTTTGCCTTAAGCGAAACGCCTAACAACGCGCCTGCTGCGGTGGCGCATCCTACGAGTGGCGCATCCTACGATAAGATCAGGGCGCACGCGCCCGGTCTGACGTAGTAAAATACCCGAAAGGCCGTCGCCCGCAAGCCCAGGCTGTGTGGCCCACCGAAACCCTATGAATAAATCATTCCTGATAGTTGCTGGCTTGGCATGTCTGAGGTTGATCGCAGTAGGCCAGGCGTCCCCGGTGCAATCGGCCAAGCTTCAGCCGTCGACCTCTAATTTGCCTCCCGGCTCGGGCCAGATCGTCGAAGAGATTATCACCCGCGTTAACGGCCAGATCATCACGCTCTCTGAATTCGAGCGCAGCAAAGATCAGCTCAAAGACAACGTCAAACAGCAGGACCCGGCGAATGCGGACAAGCTCTACGCCGAGCGCGAAAAGGATGTATTGCGCGACCTAGTCGACCAGCAACTTCTGATTGAAAAGGGTAAAGACCTTGGGATCACCGGCGATACCGACTTGATCAAGCGTCTCGACCAGATGCGCAAGGAAATGAAACTGGATTCGATGGAAGACTTGGAGAAGGCCGCGACCGCCCAGGGAATCTCCTATGAAGACTTTAAGCAGAACATGCGAAACCAGATCATCACGCAGAAGGTGATCGGCGAAGAGGTCGGCTCTCATCTCAACATCAGCAAAGAAGAAGAGCAACAGTTCTACGACGAACACAAGTCGGAGATGGAGCAACCGGAAATGATCAAGCTGAGCGAGATCCTGGTTGCGCCGCAGAAGACAGCGGCTGCGGGCCAGCCCGCCCAGAACGCCGCCGCGGATGCTTCCGCCGATGCGGCCAAGCCGGATGACGCGGCCCTGGCCGCGGCCGAAGCTAAGGCCAACGATCTGCTCAAGCAGATTCGCGGCGGTGCCAACTTTGACGATATCGCGAAAAAATATTCTGACGGTCCCTCCGCCGCGCAAGGCGGGGATCTCGGAGTTTTCAGGCGCGGCACGCTGGCCAAGGAACTGGAAGACAGAACCTTCGCCATGAAAGCCGGCGAGGTCACCGATGCGATCCGCACCAAGCAGGGCTATGTCATCCTGAAGGTCACGACCCATACGCAAGCGGGTATTCCGCCCCTGAAAGAAGTCGAGCCCAAGGTTATGGACGCCCTGTATTACCAGAAGCTCCAGCCCGCGCTCCGCGCTTATTTAACCAAACTGCGGGAAGAAGCCTACATCGATTACAAGCCCGGCTACATCGATACCGGAGCCAGTCCGAACCAGACCAAACCGGTGGAGACCGCCAGCGCCAAGGCGACCGACGCGAAGAAGCTAAAGAAGAAGAAAAAGCTGGGCGTCCTGTAATCTTTTTTGGCTGATGTGAAGATGGCCTGGCTAATGAACTCGTGGGGGAAATGAACTCGTGTGGGGATGGCCGCCTTCGGCCGTCCCGCGAGCGAACCGAGTGCAACTGCAAAAAGCCAACGGTTCCCAACTCCGCCAATCCTTTCTGATTTACACTGAACCTACCCAATGAAGGAATTTTTTATCTGCGATTGCACCCGCCACGAAAACAAAATCATCACCTCCAATTTCGTGGTGGTTGCCAAACAAATCAAGCCTAAGAAAACTGGCGAGCCTTACTTGGCTCTTACTCTCGGCGACCGCAGCGGCCAGCTCGAAGCCAAAATGTGGGACAACGTGGACGAAGTGCTCAACGCCTTCGAGCAGGATGATTTTCTCAAGATCAAAGGCCTGATCAACAAATACAAGAACCGTTTCCAGCTCACCATTCACAAGCTCCGCAAGCTCGCCGAAAGCGAAATCGAATTCTCCGACTACCTGCCAAAGACCACCAAAAATATAGACGAGCTCTGGCAGACGCTCACCGATTTTGTGGCGTCCTTCCAGAACCCTCAGCTCAAATGCCTGTTGCAGGCATTCATGCTGGATCCCCAGATCGCCGCCGCGTATCGTAACGCGCCTGCCGCAAAGACGCTGCACCACGCCTACATTGGCGGCCTGCTTGATCACGTAGTTTCCCTATTTCGCTCCTGCGACCTGGTTTGTAGAAATTATCCCCAGGTCAATCGCGACTTGTTGCTAACCGGCGCTTTCCTGCACGATATAGGCAAGATCCATGAGCTTACGTACAACCGATCATTTTCTTACAGCACGCGAGGCCAGCTTCTCGGCCACATGATCATCGAACTCGAGATGCTGCAGGCCAAACTGGCTCTGTTCCCGGACTTTCCGCCAGAGCTCAAGACGCTGCTCGAGCACCTCATCATTAGCCATCACGGAGAGTACGAATTCGGATCGCCCAAGCTGCCCATGTTTCCGGAGGCGCTCCTGTTGCACTACATGGACGACCTCGATTCCAAGATGGAAGCGATGCGCGCCCAATTCGAACGCGAGGCCGAAATGGAAAGCCCCTGGACCAGCTACAACGCCTCGTTAGGTCGACCGCTGCTGAACAGCGCGAAGTTCCTGGCGACGAAGCCTGGGCCGCCCGAGGATTCTGCCGCTGTCGCCGAACCCGAACCAGAGCCGGAGCCTGCCAGCGTTTCTCGAGAAGCGGCCCCAACCCTGCCAGGATTTGAAGGGTAAATCTCGCCGCTTAGAATCGAGGCTTCCCAGGCTGCGGAAAAACCCACGAATTCAGCCATCACGGGAAAGAGCCGTCCCTTGACGGCGGCGTAAGCCGTTCAGAGGTGTCGGACTTCAGCCTCCGTAGTGAGAAAATAATCGCCATGCTCGACCTTAATCGCTTCGAAATTCTCACCTTCGATTGCTACGGCACCCTGATCAACTGGGAAGATGGAATTCTAGACTGCCTGCACAAGATCCTGGCTACTCACAACAAACACGTCGACGAGGTCGAGTTGCTCCGACTCTACGGAGAGTTCGAAGCCAGCGCCGAACAGGGGAAATATCGGCCTTATCGCGAAGTCCTGCAGTCCGTAGTCCAGCAATTTGGAGATGAGCTAGGATTCTCTCCAAGCACTGCTGAGGTGAGCTCGCTTCCGGAATCACTGGCGACTTGGAAGCCCTGGCCCGACACAGTCGCCGCACTCCACCAACTGCGCCGCCGTTTCCGGCTCGCCATCATTTCGAACATCGACGATAATCTATTCGCCGCGACGCGCCCCAAGTTGGAAGTGGAATTCGATCCGATCATCACCGCGCAACAAGCGAACGCCTACAAGCCCTCTCTCAAAATCTTCGAGCTCGCGCTCAGCCGGATCAACGTTCCTCGCGACCGCATCTTGCACGTGGGCCAGAGCATCTACCACGACGTAATCCCAGTCCAATCGCTGAGCCTCGCGACAGTTTGGGTGAATCGGCCGTCACCGCGCACAGGTGTAGGCGCGGTGAAAGCAGCGGAAGGAAGTCCGGATCTGCAGGTAAACAATCTGAAAGAACTAGCAGACAAAGCCGAAAGCTCAACACTGTGATGCTCCGAGCTCCTCTGTATTTAAGCCTTTGTCTGCCGCATATGAGCCGCATCAGGTAAAATCGACCACTTATGCTGCGCTACTTCACCGCCGGAGAATCACATGGCGAGGCCCTGGTCGCTTTTCTCTCAGGTCTGCCCGCAGGCCTGAAAATAGACCAGGCATTGCTCGACCGCGAACTGTGGCGCCGCCAGCAGGGCTACGGACGCGGCGGGCGCATGAAGATCGAGCACGACACGGCTCACATTCTCTCCGGCGTTCGTCACGGGCTTACCATCGGATCGCCGATTTCTATCCAACTGGAAAATCGCGATTGGAAAAACTGGAAGGAATCTCTTCCCGTAGAAGAAGGCGATCCCGCGCGCCACAAGCGCGTAGCCTCGCCCCGTCCGGGACACGCCGATCTTGCTGGAGCTTTGAAATACAACTTTCCCGAGGCTCGCTATGTTCTCGAACGCGCCTCCGCCCGCGAGTCAGCGGCGCGCGTAGCGATCGGGGCCCTCGCCAAAGCGTTCCTGCGCGAACTCGGCATTGAGGTTCTCAGCCACGTGATTGGAGTGGGTAGTGTGTCCATGTCGCAAGAAATTGGGTGGGAGCAAATTCAGGCGCTGTATCCCCAGCAAGAGATTCTTTTGAACTGCGCCGACCGCGAAGTGGAACAGCGCATGAAAACCGAAGTTGACAAAGTCTTCAAGAACGGCGATTCCTTGGGAGGAGTTTTCGAAGTAGTAGGCCACGGCGTTCCGCCTGGCCTGGGCACTTACGCGCAATGGGATGAACGTCTCGACGCCTTGCTGGCCGCGGCTGTTATGTCGTTGCAAGCCGTGAAGGGAGTCGAGATCGGTTCGGGCATCAGCGCCGCTGCGTTGCCGGGCTCTGCCGTGCACGACGAAATCGGCTATGACAAACCGGCAAGCCTCAGCGGATTCACCCGCACACGCAACAATGCTGGAGGAATTGAAGGCGGCGTTTCCAACGGAGAAGAGATTCGTGTGCGGGGCTATCTAAAGCCCATCTCCACCCTGCGCCGCCCTCTGCAATCGGTAGATTTTGCCACGCGCCAGCCCGTCAGTGCCGCCTACGAGCGCTCCGACGTCTGCGTCGTTCCCGCCGCCGGGGTTGCGGCCGAAGCCATGGTAGCTCTCACTCTCGCTCGTTGCGCCCTGGAAAAATTTGGCGGGGACTCCATGGCAGAGACGTTGCGTAACTTTGAGGGCTACCGCCTGCAACTGAAAAACTTCTGATGATTGAAATGATGATCTAAACTAGAAGATCAACTTCAGGAATGATTTATCCTATCGTAAAATTCGGGAACCCAGTACTCGAAAAACCTTCCGAGAAAGTCACTGTCTTTGACGAAGAGCTGAAGACGCTGATCGACGACATGTTCGAGTCCATGTACGCGGCGCGCGGTGTAGGCTTGGCTGCGCCGCAAATCGGCATCCCGCGCCGCATCGCCGTCGTCGATGTTACTTTCAAAGAAGATCCCGACGCCAAGATCGTCCTCATCAATCCCGAGATAATTCATAAAGAAGGCCGCCACGCGCAGAGCGAGGGATGCCTCAGCATCCCGGACTTCCGCGAGAATGTTTCCCGCGCCAAGATGGTCACCATTCGCGCTCAGGATGTGAATGGAACCTTTTTCGAACACACTGGGGAGGATCTTCTGGCCCGCGCCTTCCAGCACGAAACCGATCACCTGAATGGCAAACTTTACATCAGTCACATCAGCGCGATAAAACGTGACCTGATCAAGCGCAAAATCAAAAAGCTGGTCAAAGCCGGGGAATGGTAAGAACTTGTATTAGGTAATTTGGCAATCGGGTAATTGTTTGCCGCAGTGGAGTGCACTCAAATTGCGCAATTGCGCGATTACAAAATTATCCAATGTCTTCTTCCCTCTCTCTGGTTTTCTGCGGCACGCCCCAATTCGCGGTGCCCACGCTCGAAAAATTAGTCGAGGCCGGATTTCCCGTGCATCTGGTCGTCACCCAGCCGGATCGTCCGCGTGGACGCGGCCTCGAACTGGTTTCGTCTCCCGTCAAACAACGCGGAGTACAGTTAGGATTGCCGATCGCGCAGCCCGAACGCATCAAGAACAACGAAGACTTTCGCGCCCAACTCACGGCTCTCAGCCCGGATGCAATCATCATCGTCGGCTACGGCCGCATCGTTCCCCAGTGGATGCTCGACCTTCCCCCTCACGGCAACATCAATCTGCATGCCTCGCTGTTGCCCAAATATCGCGGGGCGGCGCCGATTCAGTGGGCGATTGCCAGTGGCGAAACCGTCACCGGAGTTACCACGATGAAAATCGACGCCGGACTTGATACCGGAGACATTCTTCTGCAAAAGGAACTCGCAATCGATCCCGAGGACACTGCGGAAACGCTGGCGCCGAAACTAGCGGCGATCGGGGCGGATTTAACCGTTGAAACTTTGCGCGGAATACAAGCCGGCACCATTCATCCACGGCCACAGGATCATGGTCTGACCACGCTCGCACCGATCCTGAAGAAGGAGGATGGTCTGATCGATTTTTCTCGTACAGCGATGCAAATCCTGAATCGTCTGCGCGGTTTTCAACCGTGGCCCGGGGCGTACACAAAATTCCGCGCGAAGACCCTGCAAGTGTTCAAGGCGGCAGCGCTGGATCGCAACCTCCCAGCATCGGAGTTGACGGTGGAACGCGATCGGCTACTCGTCGGCTGCGGCCAAAACACCTCACTCGAACTCTTCGAACTACAAGTGGAAGGCAAGAAGCGCACATCCGCTGCGGATTTCGTTCGCGGTTACCGTCCTCAACCCGGTGAGAAGCTAGCCTCCTAAGCAGCTTCTGAGAAGTGGACCAGGCCGCGCTTCACTCAGTGTCAATTATGTTGAAGGATTTTTACTGAACAGATCATCGAACTCTTCCCAGGCGTGAGAAGATCACAAATCCTTCACCGCATCCGGCATACTGAGGAGAGTGAAATCCACGCGTCCAACAGTCTCCCCCGCCCGCGCCGCCGCATTCGACATCCTGATCCGTATCGAACGCGAGTCCTCGTACGCTTCCGAACTGCTGCACTCTCGCACCTACGACCGTCTAACCACGATCGATCACGCCCTCGCCACTGAACTCGTGATGGGGGTCTTGCGCTGGCGATCTTTGCTTGACACTGAAATTGCCGGAAGTGCTGCGCAACCAC
Organism: uncultured Acidobacteriaceae bacterium; assembly: GCA_963710965.1. GTDB lineage: Bacteria > Acidobacteriota > Terriglobia > Terriglobales > Acidobacteriaceae > Sulfotelmatobacter. Next base: position 23,179 of record CAVQCP010000026.1, read on the forward strand.
TGGCCAAGCTTGACCTGGAAGTTCTCACCGCACTCCGACTCGCGCTGTATCAACTGCGCTGGCTGCGGGTTCCGCCTCGCGCCGCGATTAACGAAAGCGTCGAACTGGTCAAGCGCGCCCGCAAGCGTTCCGCCGCTCCATTCGTGAATGCGGTTCTGCGCAAACTTTCTCTCACTCCCGAGACAATCCCAACGATCAACGCCGCCTCGGCCGAAACTCTGGCTCTAAGCAGCGCCCACCCGTTATGGCTGGTTGAACGCTGGGTTCAGGCCTACGGCCTCGACGCCACGGTTGGCATCTGCCGGCACAATCAGTCGATTCCGGTAACGGCCATCCGTTTTCGTAATGCGGACGAGCAAGCCAAAGTTGAAGATGAGATCGGGGCAGAGGGCGTCGAACTCGCCCCCGGTGCTTTGCTGTCTTCGGCCCGGCAGGTTCGGCACGGAGACATCACTAAAACAGCCGCGTTCCGTGCGGGCCTCTGCATGATTCAAGATGAAGCTTCACAGCTGGTTGCCTCTCTCGTCGGCCACGGCACACATATTCTGGACTGTTGCGCCGCACCCGGCGGCAAAACCGCTGCGATTTCCGATGCCAATCCGCAAGCTGACATCGTCGCTGTCGATCTTCACCCGCACCGCGCGCGGCTGCTGAAAAGGTTACTCGGTCTGGATCATTCAGCTGCACGAGGTACGTCGAGAAATGTTTCTGTGCTTGTTGCTGATGCTCGCAATTTGTCCTTGGCTGGAAAGTTCGACCGAGTCCTCGCCGACGTGCCCTGCTCGGGCACGGGCACTCTGGCGCGTAATCCAGAAATCAAGTGGCGGCTGGTTTCCGAAAATCTGACGGATTTGCAAACGCTCCAAATGGCCATCCTGCGCTCGGCGATGGCTCAAGTTGCCTCCGGAGGACGTGTGATTTACTCCACTTGCTCGCTGGAAAGAGAAGAGAACGAAGACGTCATCGCTCGTTGTCTGGAAGAAAATCAATCATTCCGGATCGTCGATTGCCGCATCGAACTCGAGCGAGTGACACAGGAAGGTACACTGATCTGGCCGGATTTTCCGTCGCTCACTATTGCCCAGTACCTGCGCACGCTCCCCGGCATCCATCCCTGCGACGGCTTCTTCGCCGCCATCTTGAAACGAGTCTAGGCGCTGCGGAAAGAATCGACGCGCCAGCGAAAAGAGTACCTCAGGCGCTGGAAGTCCAGCGACATAGCGGCCCGAGTGGAACTCGGGCCCCCCCGGAACTGCTGGAAACGGAGTTTTTGCGCAGCCGAGAATCATCGCACTGTGAAGCTGACTGTGGCTCCTGCTAGCACTTTCTGTCCTGCCGCTGGAGTCTGCGCAACGACCACACTCGCCGGCGAAGGCTGAGGCGGCGGAACGCCGGCGGCCGGCGCAGGGGCGGTTGCCATGCTCGCATTCCCCAACTTAAAACCTGCATCCTGAACGGCGTGGCTCGCCGTGCCCAACGGCTGTCCAACAAAACTTGGCATCACATAAGCTGGCGGATCAGCGGCCACGCTGACCAGCAGACTGGTTCTTGGCGCCGCCACCTGATTTGCATTTGCCGGCGGACTCTGCGCCAGTACGTCGTCCGCGGGAGTTCCCGGCAGCTGGATCTCCGCGGTTGAGCCGACATCCAATCCGCGCCGGCGAATGTTCCACTCCGCGGCACGCTCACTCTCCTTGGTCACATCCGGAATCGCCACCCGCTGCGGCCCCATGCTCTGCGCCACACGCACTTGCCAGCCGCGTCTAACCTTGCTTCCGGCAAGGGGCAACTGGGTCATGATGCGGCCCTCGGGAATTTGCGGACTGTAATATTGCCGTTCTACTGCAATCTGCAATCCGAGCCCGGCGGCGGTGCGCTCTGCGTCGGCAAGCGTGAGTCCAACCATCGCAGGAACTTGCACTTCCTGCCCGTGGATGGCAAAGCGCATGGCAGTGACCGCCGATAGCAGTGCTACCAACACGAGCACGAGCGCCAGCAACGCAAATCGAAAGAAAGATTTCATGGTATTGGCGAGACGCGGACGAGGGCGCCCGCGCTACCCATCAGTGAGTTTCATCCTCTCCTGTCGCCGTATCCGGCGTATCCACCTTTTGTACAGCCACCACGGGCATTTCCGGAGCCAGCTGAAATTGCCCCGGATCTTTTCCAGCCATCGCTGTATTCATAAAGTCTATCCAGATTGGAAGCGCCGCATGAGCGCCAGTCTCTCTTGCGCCCAGTGATTTTTTCTCGTCATAGCCGACCCATACGCCGCAAGTCATCGTCGGAGAAAATCCCACAAACCAGGCGTCGGTGAAATCATTTGTGGTTCCGGTCTTCCCTGCGACCGGAAAGCTCATCTTCGCGGCGGCCACGCCCGTTCCATGCAGCACCACTTCGCGCAGCATGCCGGTCATTACGCGCGCTGTCCGCTGGCTGACTACATCCTTCGCTTCGGGATAGTCTTCCTCGAGCACGCGCCCCTCATAGTCGGTCACTTTCGTGATATAGCGCGGCGTGACCCGAACGCCGTCATCTGGGAAAACGCTGTACGCTGAAGTCTGCTCCATCAACGTGATTTCCGCCGCGCCCAGCGCTACGGGCAGATAGGGCGGCAGTTTGGCGGTTATTCCGAAGCGCTCCGCATATTCGATCACAGTCTTAATGCCGACCTTGGCGGCTAATTTCAATGCTGGTATATTCCGTGACTGCGCCAGTGCCCGGCGAAGCGTGATGATGCCTTCGAATTTCTCATCGTAGTTGTGCGGCGAGTACGGACCCGAGCCCGTCTCAAACGTCACCGGCTCATCGAGAATCGTGTCGTCCGGGCTGCCACCCTTATCAATGACAGTCGTGTAAACGTAAGGTTTAAATGACGACCCCACCTGCCGCAGAGCTTGCGTGGCGCGATCGAACTTTGATTCGCTGAAGTCTCGCCCTCCAACCATGGCCTTGATTCCGCCGGTGGCATTGTCAATCGCGACCAGAGCCCCCTGCGCCCCCGAATCCTGCTCGAGGCTCACGCGGGCCGCGCCGTTCGCGCTCAACGACAGAATCTTTACGTAGCAAATATCCCCCTCGCGCAGGAGGTCTTGAATCTTGCCTTGCGTCCATGCCACATCGGACTGCACTAAAGCGGCCGAGTAGCGCCCGAACCTCACCGTAGCAATCCCAATTCCCGCCAACGTCACCAGCGCGTGAACGTATCCATTGACCTCGGGCTCATCCTCCCAATCGGGATGCTCGTACTTATCGATTGAAGTCGAATCAATCGAATTCGAATTTCCTTCCGCGACCACGTTCTCCAGATGGCCCTTCCATCCGTGACGGCGCTCATACGCCGCCAGGCCATCGAGCACCGCCTGGTTCGCGGCCTTTTGCAGATCGACGTCCAGCGATGTATAAACCTTCAACCCGCCCTCGTGGACCTGGTCCGCTCCATATTTATTCTCCAGATAGCGCCGAATCTCTTCGACGAAATATGGCGCGAGGGAGTTGGGGTCATGTTGCAGATGCAGAATCAGCGGCGCGGAGCGCGCATCTGCCGCCTGCGACGCGGTGATTTTTCCATCCTCGAGCATGGCATTGATTACGAGGTTGCGACGTTTGATGGCCCGCTCGGGATGGTTAATCGGCGAATAAATCCCTGGCCCCTTGGGAAGTCCAGCCAGCATGGCGGCTTCCGGCAGGGTGAGCTGCTTCGCCGGTTTGCCGAAATAGTATTCCGAGGCCGCCTCGAAGCCGTACGCGCCATGTCCCAGAAAAATCTGATTGGCATAAAGCTCGAAGATTTGACGCTTGGTGAATCGCCGCTCGATCTGGATCGCCAGCATCGCTTCTTGCACTTTGCGGTGAAAGGATCGATCGGGTGATAAGAAAAGATTGCGCGCCAGTTGCATGGTCAGCGTGGATGCCCCCTGCACGCGGCCGCCAGATTGGATATCGCGGTAGGCAGCGCCCACGATGCGCCAGAAGTTGATGCCGGAATGCTTGTAGAAATCCTTATCTTCAATCGAGACCAGCGCGTCACGCAGCACCGGAGCGAAATCGTCATAGCCGGTCACCACGCGGCGTTGCAGGGCGAAGGAGCCAATCACGCGGCCGTGATCGTCGTATAACTCGGTGATCGAACTGGGACGATAGGCTTCGAGCGCCTCTACCTGGGGCAAGTCGGTGGTATAAACCAGCAGAAGGCCGGCGACCGCGCCTACCAGAGCGGAGACCAGCACCAGCAGGCCAAATAAAACACGGCCTACCAACTTCCGGCCGGCAATCTCCACCGGCGGAAGATCTTCATAGAGCGGTTTCATTGCGAGATGAATTCAGAATAGCAGGGCGTCAGTAGCGGAGCCATAACATACCATTTGCGTTCCGCCCGCAGCGAGGGATCCTGGTTCTTGCTTACGCTGACTGGGTCGCCGCTACAGGTAGAGAGCAAGGACCCTCGCTACGCTCTCGGGATGACAACCCGCACCGGCCTTTAAACGTCGGCCTGTCCCGGAAACAAAATCGCGCACCTTGCGGTGCGCGATGAATTCACTCGATGCGATCAACAGACTAGCTGGCCCGGCTTTTCAGAACTTCCACTGCCTTCTTCAACTGGTCGTCCTGCGTATTCTTTGGCTTGGCCTCAGTGTCCGCGGGAGGTGGTTCCGAATCGTCATCGTCTGGGATCACATTGTCAGTCTCGTCTGCGACCAGCACATTAGGAGTTACCGCCGCATCCTGAATGGCCTTGCCGCTCGGCGAATAATATTTCGCCACCGAAAGAATCAATGCGCCACCATCGGGAAGATCGATCGTTTTTTGCACCGACCCATCCCCGAAAGTCTTGTCGCCCACCACGTCGGCGCGCGCATTCTCCAGCAGCGCAGCCGCGACAATCTCAGCCGCTCCCGCGGTTCCCTTATTGACCAGCACCGCGACCGGGAGCGCGGTGATCGCCTTTGCCGGATCGGCATTAAACGCTTCCCGGGGGAACTTCTGGCCTTGCAGATAGGTGATCGTTCCATGATTCAGGAAAAGATTCGCGGTCGCCACGCCTTCGCTCTCTTCGCCATCCGCCGTGTTGCGCAAGTCAAGAACCAACTTCTTAGCCCCGGCTTTTTCCAGCGACTTGACCTTAGCCGCGATCTCCTGGGCCTTACCCTTGGTCAGCGCGTCCACCTTAATGTAGCCGATGCTATCTTCCAGCATCTTGTCCGACACCGGAGGAATGCTCACCACATCGCGCTGAATCGACATCTTCTGCGGTTCAGCCCGCCGCGCCCGCACGACCTCAACATTTACCGTGGTACCCGGAGCGCCAGCCAAGGCGTCGTGAATCTCCGGCAATGACATGTCGCGCGTGCTCTTGCCTTCGATTGATTCAAAAATATCGGTCGCTTCAATTCCCGCTTTGTCAGCGGGAGAGCCCGGCAGCACCGAAACCACGTCCGCATATCCAAAGCGCTTTGAGACGGTCGCGCCAATCGAGCCCTTGCCCTCGGCCTTGTGCGCCTTGAAGGCCTTGTACGCAGCCGCCGTCATGTAGCTCGAGTTCGGATCGAGCGACTCCACCAGCCCGTGCAAAGCTCCGTCCGTCACCTTGGGTATGTTCGGGTCTTCCACGTACTCGCTCTGTACCCGCGACAAGACCTCGCTGTAAACCTGCATCTGGCGGTACGACCCGTCGTTCGATGAAGCGTGCACCCCGCCTAGCGAGCCGGCCACAATAAAGAGCAACACAGCGAATGACGAAATCAGAACTCCAGCTTTAATCTTCATGGACATTAAATTCTTCGTTTTCCGGGAAGGCGTAATTCCCTGCGGACTTTGTCTAATTATATCTGATGCTGCGCCCTAGCCCTGGGCTGCTCTTGTTCAGGTGCATATCAGGGTATGCCTTCAGGCATACCATCGACGATCGCTCGGGAGGAACTCGCTTCAGGCGCCGGGATTACCCGCATCCTAACTTTAGACGCCCCGCTCCAACCTTCGTTACCCATTAAGCCGGCGGCTTAAAATTCAGCGTAACCGAGCTCTGCACCGACACCGGCCTTCCGTTCAACGAGTAAGGCTTGAATTGCCATTGCTTTACCGTGTCAATGGCCGCCCGCGCAAAAACCAGCGATCCTTGCAGAAACTTCGCGTCATGCACCGTGCCATCGCGCCCAATCAGCACCTGTAGAACTACGCTTCCCCGTTGTCCGTTGGCCCTCGCCGGATATTCCGCCTGGACCGGCTGCTGCGCCAGCAGATTGAGCACCATGGCTTCCGGTAATACGACGGGCTCGATGGATGACATTGCCGCCTCTGGCGGCATCGGCCCGCTTGCATCAGGAGTCGATGACGCAATCTGCGACTTGAGACTGGAAGGAATTCCGGCGTTAACCCCAGCTGAAACACTGCGTACCGGAACGAATACAGCGGGTGCCACTAGGGCCGGAGGCGCGGTTCTTGCCGGCTGCGGCACAATTTGAGGCACTGGAATCGGGGCCGCCGGAGCAGTTGTTACTGGGGAATTCGGCGCCGGCGCCACCGGCGTGCTATCCGCTGTCGTCTCTTTCCGTGGGCTAACTTCGTTTGTTCCGGTGTTCGCTGCACCGTTCGCGTCCGCGCTCTTTTCTGGTTTCGCGGTGGGATCGATCACCGGCTCTACTCGGATTTGCGAAGGGTCGGTCGTCGCATCTGGAATATTTGCCGAAGCTGGAAGCTTGAACTCGTCCCCGGCCTGGCCAAAACTGTCGTGCAAAGGCTCGGGCTGCGGCAAAGCTGGCGGCGGAGGATTCAACCACGCCTGCACGATTGTCAGGGCCGAGTGCCCGAGCACGACGGATTTTCGACGCGTGCTGGGCACGGCCGCCAGAATCGCGCACGCCGCCATGGCGACTAAGAACATCAGCCGACCCTGCTTAGAACGCGGCGCAGGCTTGGGGCTTTCTTCCTGCGTTTCGGAAGCGGACTCATGCGAAATTGTGGAATCCGACGCCGGTTCCACCTTCGGAAGTGTTGCTGAATTGGTTACAGCGCACTCGATTTGTCGGCCCGCGCCAAAATCCGGAGTGCCTGATTCTGCGGGGGCAACGGTTGCCCCTCCGTAAGAGGGAGTCTCCCCGTATCCCAGCAATTCGCTTTTCGCCGAAGCATTCTGCACCGGTTGCGGCGCATTTCGCGTGATGCGGGCCTGCAATGAAGCCCATCCGGTCAAAGGCTCCTGTGGCTCGGATGGTTCGGTGGAGGAGACTGGCTCAACCGGGGCGCCTTCTTTTTGTACCTCGGCAGCCATAGGCTCGAGTTCGGTGAGGGCATCCACTTCAGAGATGGCAGCCTGATCGAGCGACTTCTGCACTTCATCCACACATTCCGTGTCGAATTGCTCACTGGGAGCTGAATTCGGGGATTGCAGGAATTCCCCCGCCCGAAAGGGCTTCTCCGCAGGCTGGATTACAAACAGCGGTACCGAAGCTGGTCCGGGGGCCGGCCCGGTCGCCCCCGCCGAAGCAGCCGAACTCATGGTTGCTTCTCCTGCGTCCGTAACGTTCGTCGCCGGCCGCGCCGGCTGCTGCTTTGACCGCAATAATTCGCAGGCGGTGCTCAGGGTTTCCAACACCTGCGCCGCACGAATCGGCTTCACCAGGACTGAATTTGCCCCTGCCTGCAAAGCCGCCGGCAACGCCTCTTCGCTAACGATGGCCAATGTCAGCGGCCGCTGCGCCGCCTTCAAATCCCGCAGCGTCTTCAGCAGCGACAGCGCGTCCGGCTGGTCGTCCCAATTAATGATCGCAATCTGAAATTGTTGCGTGCTCACCCGCTCGACTGCCGAGATCGCGCTTTCGCAGTACTCTCCCTCGATCTCCAATTCGGCGAGAACCTCCCAAATTGGTTTGACAATCTCTTCGTCCGTTGAGAATAAGAGAGAGCGCAAGGCCATGCTAATCAGCCTAAGCAGCCTCGGTAACCGCCGCAAGTTACCGTGGTGGGAGTTGCTTTGGCGCGCCGTCCTCGGAAGGACAATGACCTTCCAGGACGACAGGTTTGTTCTTGAAGAAACGCATTCTTAGCCGCTGCGGGAGCTTTGCGCTAGAATGCTCAGTCGCCCCGGAACCCGTCATGCAAAGCGCGGATGTCGTGATTATTGGAGCCGGCATCGTTGGCTCGAGCATTGCCTATCACCTCACGGCCAACGGATGCCCCAACGTTCTGGTCATCGAACGCGAATCCTCCCCCGGTAAAGGATCCACCGGCAAAAGTATGGGCGGAGTCCGCGCCCAATTCTCGACGCCAGTCAGCATCCAGATGTCGCTCTATTCCATCCCTTTTTACGCCAGCTTCGAAGAACGCCTCGGCTTCCCCTGCGATTATCGCCCACAAGGATATTTGTTCTGCGCCACCACCGAAAAACAGCTTGACTACTTGCGCACCAATTATGCCCAACAAGTAAGAATGGGATTGGAAAACGTGCGGCTCGTCTCGGGCGACGAAATTCGCAGCATGTTTCCGCAACTGCGCGCCGACGACATCCTTGGCGGAAGTTTCTGCTCTACCGACGGCTTCGTCGACCCCTACAGCGCGATGAACGGATTCATGTCCTGGGCCGCCGACCACGGCGCAACGCTGTGGAAGAATACTGAAGTCACCGGTATCGCGCGAAATGAAACCGGCATAGCATCCGTCGAGACCACGCGCGGACCGGTATCGACCAGAAAGGTAGTGAACTGCGCCGGCCCCTGGGCCGCCAGTGTGGCCGCGCTGGCCGGAGTCGATTTGCCGGTTCAACCGTTGCGCCGCATGTTAGTCCCCACCGAGCCCTTCGACGAATTCCCCCATACCGCGCCCATGATTGTCGATATGTCCAACGGATTTCACTTCCGCCCGGAAGCTCGCGGATTTCTCCTCGCCTGGAACGACCCCGAAGAAACTATCGGCTTCAATACAAATTTCGATCCTGCCTTCATCGAGAAAATCCTGATCCGCGCCGCTGATCGCGTGCCTTGCTTCGCCAATCTTCCGGTGAATCCCAAACGCGCCTGGGCAGGGCTCTACGAAATGACACCGGATCATCATCCGATCCTGGGCGAAGTCCCCGGCGTACCGGGATTTTTTCTGGCCAACGGATTCAGCGGCCACGGCGTGATGCACGCCCCGGCGACGGGAAAAATTCTTGCGGATCTGATCCTGACAGGAAAGACGGAGCTCATTGACGCAACGTCGCTGAATCTAGATCGCTTTGCCGAAAACCGGTTGATCCACGAAACTGCAGTATTGTAGGGCAGACCCCCAACATGCCCCCGCAAGAGCACAACTACTGGCTCACCACCACCGAAGTGCCTGTCCCCACTCCGCGTCCGCTCCCTGGGCGCGCCGATGTGGCCATCATCGGAGCCGGATTTACCGGCCTCTCGGCCGCGCGCACGCTTGCCAAACGCGGCGCGACGGTAGCGGTTCTCGAATCGGAAACCATCGGCTGGGGAGCCAGTTCGCGCAACGGCGGCATGGTTCTCACCGGACTCAAACTCGGGGTTAACCAGCTGATTTCGAAATATGGACGCGACATCACCCGCCGCATGTACGCCGCCTCGCTTGAAACCATCGATTGCGTCGAGCAGATCGTTCGCGAGGAAAATATCGACTGCGACTTTGCGCGCTGCGGCCATCTCGAGGTCGCCTGCAAGCAAAAGCATTTCGAGGATTACGCCCGCCAGGCCGAGGTGATCGCAACGGAGTTCAACCATCGCCTGCGCGTTGTGCAGAAAAATGACCTGCCGGCGGAAATTGGATCGACTATTTACCACGGCGGAATGGTCGATGAAATCAGCGCGGGGCTGAATCCTGCGCGCTATATTGCGGGACTGGCTCAGGCAGCAATGAAATCAGGCGCGGAGATTTTCGAGCACACGCGCGTCGAAGCTCTTAAACGCGAGGTAAATAAAGGCGAATCCGGCTGGAAAATCACCACATCGCGAGGCCTGCTTTGGGCGCGCGAAGTCTTCGTAGCCACCAGCGGATATACCGGCAAAGCCACGCCGGCGCTGCAAAAGAAAATCATTCCCATCGGGTCGTTCATCATTACCACGGAGATTCTGCCGGAAGCCTTGGCTCGTGAATTAAGCCCGCGCAACCGCATGATCTACGATTCGAAAAATTATCTTTACTACTATCGCCTCACGCCTGACCGGCGCATGCTGTTCGGAGGCCGTGCTGCGTTCTTTCCCGAGAGCGCTCAGACCATCACCCGCAGCGCCGAAATCCTGCGCCACGGCATGATCGACGTTTACCCGCAACTGCGCCACACGAAAATAGATTACGTCTGGGGAGGCACGCTCGATTTCACCTTCGACATCATGCCCCATGCCGGCCAGCTCGACGGCCTGTACTACGCCGTAGGCTACGCCGGCCACGGCGTAGCCATGGCAACGTATCAAGGCAAGAAAATGGCTGAGTTAATAGCTGGAGAGAAGCCAGAGAATCCTTTTATCGGCATCGAGTTCCCAGGCGCACCCCTGGGGCTGTATAACGGCAGGCCCTGGTTTCTGCCGTTTGCGGGAGTGTGGTACAAGGTGTTGGATTGGGTGACTTGAAAGAAGCTACATAGCCACATGGATATCTGGACCGGCCTCGCGTGTTTAAAAGCAAATCCCAAGGTCAAAGGGTTTCGCCGATTCGGCAAAGGGAAGGGTGCATACGTGAACGTCGTCGCTTGCGTTGAATCCCGAGCGGCTTTTGAGGAGCGCGTAAAGAGGCACTCAGAAGGAATGGACTGTATTCTGGTCCAACTTGAACAGATTCAACTCCTGGAAGCCAGAATGAGCAAGGAAGACTATCCCGAGGAGTTGATAACTATGCGGGAGACCGCCGCGCGTCAGATAGCCGACACGGTTTTCGGCACCTTCCACATCTGGCAGCAAGAGGATTCAATCTAGGCGAGTAAGCGGAACGGGTTCCGAATCGTCAGGGTGTTGGCGATCACTTGTCCATCCTGCAAGTCTTCCGAATAGAGCGTAGAGCAGTTCGCTTCGAGCGCAGAGGCGGCGATCTGCGCGTCGTAGATACCGAACCCGTGCTGGTGTGCGATCTTTAACGCCGTTTCGTGCGTATCCAGCGTGATTGAAACGGGCGAAGGGAATAAGATTCGAACTTCGTCGAGCGCTTCGAACACGCCCTCCCAAGACATACGCATCTTGCGGCGCGCGACCGAGACGAATTCATTCAGAACTTGAACGCTGATCACTCCGCCTTGCGCTATTAACTGCTGAGCCCGCTCTCTGCGGGAATCTCCGCTAACCATCGCGTAGATCAGCACGTTCGAGTCGAAGAACGCCCTATCGCTCATCGTCCTTGCTTCCTCGCGCATGAGCTTCTTCGCGATCGAAGACAAACCCGGGAGGCAAAGGACGACTCAGCTTGCGCAAGGTCTCCAAAGCTCGTTGCCGGCTCTCATCGCGGCTGACTTCTAAGTCGCGGCTGCCTGCGACTCGAATCTCGATGTTGTCGCCTTCTTTAAGTTCAAGCGCTTTGACGACTGTAGCGGGTAGGCGAATCGCAAGGCTATTTCCCCACTTAGAAACTTGCATAAATCCTCCATGGATATACATACTAAAGTGTATATCCAGAGGGAAGTGGGTGCAACAATCCTGTTCCGCGCCCTACGCCACCAGCCTCCCGCTCAACGCTCCCTCCAACTCCAGCAACCGCCGCTTCACCGCAAGGCCTCCGCCGTATCCGCAGAGCGTTCCATCCGAGGCAATCACGCGGTGGCACGGCACCACAATCGCGATCGGATTTCGGTTGTTTGCCATTCCCACAGCTCGAAATGCACTCGGGTTACCGACAGCCCGCGCGATGTCCGCATAGCATCGCGTTTCCCCATAAGGAATCGCCAGCAGCGCGCGCCAGCACGCGACCTGAAAATCCGTGCCCCGCAAGTCGAGCGGAAAACTAAACTCGCGCCGCCTGCCGGAAAAATATTCTTCCAGTTCCTTGACGTAGCGCCGCATCTTGCCCGCAGAGTCCTCGAACTGAAAGCCTAGTCTTTCATCTCGTAAATTCCGCGGGTTTGGACGAACGGTTTGCTGGCCCGGCAATCGGGCATCGAATTCAAGCGCCATCAAACCGTCCTCCGACGCGGCCAGAAATAATGGCCCCACCGCCGACTCGGTTCTCGCAGCAAAAAGCGTTTCCATCGTCAGTGCCTCCGCGCTCACCAAGATAGCAGAGGAGCTTTCAGCGTGCTGTGGTCAGTGAACAGGCAAACCGTTTTACTATTGAACGCGCCTTTCACTTATCGCTGCAGCCGCCCTTTGCTATACTGCTCTGTCGCTGAGTTAACTCCGCTGCAGGAGATGTTTTCCGTGCCTCCGCCTCCAGAGCGACGAGCCGAACCGCGCCTTAAACTGAGAGTGCCGGTCGAAATCCGGTTCGAGGATAACCCGGCGCCGTTTCGCACGGCTACATCCGATCTCAGTTTGCATGGCTGTTACATCGAGACCATCTATCCTTTTCCAGTAGGCGCGTCGCTCGAAGTTAAAATTCACCTTAGCGAGATGCTTCTCATCCTGGCCACGGTCGCCACCAAAGATCCCCAAGTCGGCAACGGACTGCACTTCGAAAAAATGCTTCCGGAAGATGTCGAAACGTTACGCGCCTTTCTCGAAGCTGCGCAGAAAGAAGCTGAGGAGGGAAAAGACGACGCGGGAAACGCCGCCATCGCCGTGGACCCGCTCTTGGAGATGAAGCCCAAGACGCAAGAGCCGATCGAAATTGTTACAGATCCGGATTTAATTGTTAAAGACGAGCCCGAATACAGTTGAATTCCTGAACGCTGGCCATGGAAGCGGCTACCCAGCCGCGAGCCCGCGCTCCAGCTCCGCTTGGCGCATGCTGCGCACCACCGTGTGCGCCAGGCTCTCCACCACCGCGACGTCGCCTTCATCAAAGTTGAAGGGATCTTTGGCTAACACCATCAGCAGTCCAACCGTATCGCGCTCGTAGCGCAACGGGGCGGCCACAATCGAGCGAATGCCGAGGCGGCGGCAGCTTGCCAAATCGACGCGTGGATCGTGCTCGGCATCGTCACAGCGCAAGGCCTTGCCAGCGCGAAAGCACTCGCCTGCCAGGCCGGAATTCACATCCAGCCGCGAGCCCAATGCGGGAGCGCTCTCACCCACGCTGGCCCGGCACATCACCGCGCCTTTCGATGCCAACGCGATAGCGGCGCTCGTGCCTCGCGTCAGGGCTCGCGCCCGCTCTCCAATCAACCGCAGAGCCGATGTCAAATCGGTCCCCAGCGAAGTGATTTCATACTGCAGCGTGGCTGAGGTGCTTGCGGTTTGGGAGCCTTCCGCGGCCGGTTCTAAATCAATGGTGAACCGCTGGCCAGTGAATCTCGCTCCCGCCATGCCAGGTTGCTGCCAGTCGAGCGCTACCTTCGGCGCCGTATGGCTCGGCTCGCCACCATGCACCGTCATCCATTCATTCAAGCGCTGGCGCGATTCCTCCGGCAGTTCCGAGAAGCGCACGCCCGCGCGCCCCAGCGCGTCCGCCCACGCGATGTACCCGGTAGTCTCCAGCCGCGATTCGGTAACGCGCGCGGCTCTGCCGGCCAATTCCAACTCCATCCGCACTCGCCTTCCCGGCGCCAGAGGATGGTCGTCGCCCAAACTGGCGGAATGATCCTCTAAAGAACGACCGCTGGATGAACGTCGATCCAAAGCCAATTCGCCCGGTAAAAAACCGTCGAAGCCTCCACCCATCTGCATCGACAATCCTCCCTCGCTCAAGTCCAGAATCATCCCACCGCTCACGCCGTCAAAGCTGGCGAACGCCGGTGCGTGCATGCGCTGCCGCAGACACCGCCGCCGCTCCGGAAGAAATCCCAGATTTTCACCCATGCAATTGAAGCGAATGCCTTCCCCGAATGATGGGATGGAGGTCGACGATAAAAAAGTGCCACTGCGGATTCCCCTGATTTCCTCCCTCAAGATGCTCGATCGTCGCAGCTTAATGAATCGCCGGCAGGTAGGGGCTGACGGTGTGCCCGTTAAGGTAAAACGTAACTGCGCCATTCAGATCGGTGCGGTAGACGTGAACTCCCGCATCTTGCAGGCGCTCCAAAACATCAGGTTTGGGAATACCGAAGGAATTTCTGAAGCCGACCGAGATGACGGCGAAGGTTGGTCGTACGGATTGCAGAATTTCTGAGGTGGTGGAGGTGGCACTGCCGTGATGACCAACTTTCAACAAGTCGGCCCGAGGATGTTGAAGGGCGGCAATGCGGCGTTCTACGGCCTTCTCGGCGTCTCCCTCTAACAGCACTGAAGTCTTGCCGTAGGCGACATGCAGCACCATGGAGTCGTTATTTTTGGGCTCGAGGGCGACGGGCCAGTTTTGCGGCGGAAAAAGAACATCGACTCTCGCGCCCCCGAGGTCGAATTCGTCTCCCTCCCAATGGCGGACGACTTTGATTCCCAGAGCATGGGCCTCGGCGATCAGATTGTCGAGAGCTCGGCTGGGTGGAATCAACCCGATCCACAACTCGTGCGGGCGAAAATCTTTGAGAATGGCGGGCATGCCTCCGATGTGGTCGGAGTGACCGTGAGAAATTGCCACCGCGTCGAGGTGGGAGATGCCGCGAGTCCAGAGATAAGGCGCAACCACGTCTTCGCCGAAATCAAGGTGCGAGCCCGCGCCCCAGGTGGGACCGCCGGCATCGATCAGCAGAGTGCGGCCTTGCGGCATCACTAAGAGAATGGAATCGCCCTCGCCTACGTCGATGGAGGTCACCTCGAGCGATCCGGCGCGCATTTGGGGTTGCGGAGCGATGAACGCTAAGGCCAGAGAGGCCAGCAGCAGCGCCAGCAAGCCGGCAAAGGCAAACAATGCACGGCGGCGAACTAATAGGATGGCCGCGACCAGTGCCGTCGCCGCCAGCAAAATCATCGCGAGCGACGGCGTAGCCACGCGAAGATCTGCCAGACGCATGCCGCCCAGCCCATGGACGGTACCGGTGATTGCCTGCAAAACGAAGGCGGTAAGCAGTGCGGGGAATTTTGCGAGGAACGCAGATACATATCCCAGTGCGAGAGTGACGACAGCCGCGGGCATGAGCAACTGCGTCAACGGGACTACAGCGATGTTGGCGGGAAGGCCGATGGTGGTGGCGCGATGAAAATAGTACGCCATGGGAAGCGCGAGTCCCATCTGCATGACGGCGGAGACCAGCAACAGTTCGAATGCGCGCAGAAAGATGATGGCCGAGCCGCGCATCAGACGCAGGGCCCATGTTCGGCCGAGGAAAGATGCAAGTCGATCGGCGATCAAGCGCATATCCAAGCGAAATTGCGCGACCTGAAGAGGCAATGACGGGCCAAGATCGTCAGCATCCCAGTGAGCTAGTGCCTGCGAGTAAAAGCGTGAAGAGCGTTCGAGAAGCGGCAGTCCGATGGCAGCGACGATGAGAACACAGAGAAACGTCATCTGAAAGCCGGCCCCGAAAAGCTGGCGAGGGTCGAACAACAGAACGCCGAGAGCGGCGGCCCCGAGCGCGTTGACCATGGCGCGTTCACGATACAGCAGCCGAGTGCCGAGGTAGATGGCACACATCAGCGTAGCGCGCCAGACAGGAGCTCCCACTTCGGTGAGAAAGGCGTAGGCGACGCAGAACAGAATGGTAAGGATGGTCGCGGGGATGTCGCTCACACCAAGGCGGCGCGAGGTCCAAAATACGACGAAGGCGAGGATGGTGACGTTCATTCCCGAGACAACCAGGATGTGATAAGTGCCGGAGCGCTGGAAATCGGCGCGCGTGTCACGCTCGATGAATGCCGATTCGCCGATGACCATGGCGTCGATCAGGGCGGCTTGCGGTGGGGGCCAGAGCTCGTGCACTTTGGCGACGATGCTGGAGTGGATGCGAGTGCGGTAGAGCTCGAGGCGGCTTCCAGCGAAACCGGGAAGAAGCTGCGCATCTTCGGCTTTAACCGAGGCGAGAGCGGCGATGCCGTTGCTGGCAAGATAAGACTGGTAGTCGAAAGCTCCGGGATTGCGAAAGTTTCGGGGAAGCTTCAGCTTGACGGGAAGGCGGAGGCGTTCGCCGTAGCGGAAAAGATGAGTTGCTGTAGTGGTTGCGCTATAGACGCCGAGGCGCACACCCGAGTGAATGGGAATGCGCGTGCCGTTTTCGGTGACGATTTCTTCGGTCTGGACGTTCGAGGCTTTGGCTAACTTCATCGGGAAGTCCTTCGCGGGGTAGTTCCGCGCGTATATGGCCTTCGCGTGCGACGTGAGCTGTTATCTCAACTTGCTGGCCATTGGCGAAGGGCTGGAGATCGGTGTCGGCGGCCGGGACTTTGCCACGCAGCTGAATGTGAAGCGCGCCGGCGAGGAAGATCGCGCCCAGGGCCAGGGCTGCGCCGAGCCAGGTGCGCCGGCGTCGGAAGAAAAGACCGGCGGCGAGAAATGAAATCCCGGCAACCAACCACCAGGACGCTGGGCGCCACGCGTGAATACCGGCGATGATTCCTGAAGAGTAGGCGAGTGCCGCCCAGAACATCGGTTGGCGCGTGGGCTTGAGTTGCAAGCCTGGCGGCTTATAAGGCTTTTCGACTTCGGCCAAGGGTGGCATTGGCGGCCTTCGATCCCGGCGATAACAGAACCGTATTCAAAACCCTGCGCCGCTAACGTGCTATCAACGCACTAACTGCGTCACGCTTTCCAGGTGGTAAGTCTGGGGGAACAAATCGATCAGATGGATTTGCTCGACGCGATAGCCTGCGGCCTGCAGCGGGCCCAAATCGCGGGCCAGGGTTGCGGGGTCACATGATACATAAGTGATGCGTGCTGCCTGGCTGGTTGCCAGCGCCGCAGCCACGCGATCCCCTGACCCGCTTCTGGGCGGATCGACTACGATCAGGTCGGGCGCCTTCCCGTCGCTTGGGATCTGGGTCGAATCGGCCGCTCCCGCCGCGCCAACTCTGGCGGCTGTTTTCCTGGTCAGATATTGCTCGGTTTCGATTTGGACTGCCCGCGCATTTACGGGAAGATTGTGTCCGAGGTCGCGGGCGGCCGTTGCTGAAGACTCGACTGAAACTACATGACTGAAGCCTCGGGCGAGCAACGTCGAAAACAGACCCACCCCGGCATAGAGATCGAGAGCGAGATCGCCGGATCGGCCCGCGGTGACGATCTCAATCAGTTCATCGGTGAGAAATCGGTTGGTTTGGAAGAATGAGCCCGCGCTCACGCGCCATGAATCCGTCTTGGAGTGGTAAATCACTTCGGAGCCACCGACCGCGACCAGGGGTTCGTACACGCCTTTTTGTGGCTCACGGAAAGCCACCACGCCCGTAATTTCCGGCATGGATGCGCACCACTCTTCGCCCCAGGATCGCACGGCGGCGCGGCGAGCCTCGGGTTCGCAATAAATCTCGATGAGTAATTGCTTTTCATTTCCAGCCGCGTCGCTAATGGCGAAGAACTCGACCTCGCGAACGCCCTCGACTACTTTGCCCGCGCGTCCCGCTTGCCATAAAGTGGCGATGCCGCGATTAATCAGCGGAGAGCTGATTGGACATTGCTCCACGGGCAAAACTTCATGCGAAGCCAGCTTGAAGTATCCGGCGGCGAATTCGGGGCGGGTGCGCACTTGCAGCCGCGAGCGATTGCGGTAATGCCAGGGCGGCGAAGCATGAACCTGAATTTCAGATTGCAACTCGACCTTGGCGATGCGGCGCAGGTTCTCGCGTAGAATTTCGCGCTTGATTTCGAGTTGGTGATCGTAGTTGGCGTGCTGATAGTGGCATCCGCCACAGCTCGCAAAATAGGGGCACAGTGGCGATGTTCGATCGGGCGCAGGCTGCACGATTTCGACGGCACGGGCGCGGACGAAACCGGGCTTCTCGTCAGTGAGGCTGGCTTCGATTTTTTCTCCACCGAGAACGAAAGGAACGAATACGGCTTTGCCTTGTCTGCGGTCGTCGGCCAACGCGCCAGGAAGGCGGGCGAGACCGTCGCCGCCATAGATCAGCTTTTCGATGGTAAGGAGCAAGACTTGATTTTACGGCATGGGAAGGGAACGTGAGCGGCCAATGCAGCGGGTACTCCGGCACCCGAGCCGCGATTTTCAGTTCTTCTGCAAGGGAAAGATAGCGCAAATCTTCTACGCGGCTTCGGTTTCGATCGGCTCGGCCCAACCTTCTTGCCGATCTTCTTGCTGACCCAGGACGCGATTCATCTCGGCGACGATCTGCGAAACACTCTCTGAATCAGCGGTTGTTTGCGCCAACGCTTGCAGACAGTACCATCCTGGGGGCGGGTCAAAAAAAGCCATGGAGCGCTCCTGGTCCTTACTTAAGTTCGACGCGACGACAAAAGCCATAGAGCGCATACCGTAGTTCTTTCGAGTTCCCAAAACGGGAATCTGGTGTTTGCATGAGGCCAGCGGCCCTGTACCTTCGGGGGTGTCTCGCGGGGAATCGAGCTGCCGTAGACCAACAAATTGCAGAAGTCAGAGGGGAGAACGTCGAAGAAAAAACCCTGGGCGCGCGGATTTTTTCCGCATTTTACCTTCTTACTTCTAACTTCGCGCATTTCCGTTTTGAAACCTCGCCCCGTTTCCGTAAACCGGCACTTTCGTGCGGAGTGGGTTTCGGCTGCGTTTGAGGTTTTTCTAACTAGAATCGATTCGTGATTAAGGCTCACTTATGAGAATTCTGATTGCGGAAGATGATGCGGCATTGGCTGGATTTGTGCGTCAGGGGCTGCAAAGCGAGCACTACTCGGTGGATGTGGTGGAGGATGGAGAGCAGGCGCGAGCCAAGGGCAGCGAGTTTGATTATGACCTTGTAATCCTCGACCTTGGCCTGCCCAAGCTCGATGGGGTAAGCGTGTTGCGGCATTTGCGCTTGAAGCGTCCGACCTTGCCGGTGTTGGTGCTGACGCAGCGGGCGAAGGTTGAAGACCGGGTGCAATGCCTTGACACCGGAGCCGATGACTATTTGCCCAAGCCGTTTTCCTTTAGTGAGCTTTCCGCGCGCATCCGGGCGCTGCTGCGCCGGAGTCATCTGCCGTCCGAGTCGGTGCTGGTGGTCGACGACCTCAAACTCGACCGCGTGGAACACCGCGCCGAGCGTGCGGGGCGCCGGATTGAGCTGACCTCGAAAGAATTTACGTTGCTGGAATATCTGATGCGCAACGCGGGGCGGGAGGTATCGCGGGCCATGATCATCGAACACGTTTGGAACCTGACCTTCGATACGACCACGAATGTGGTCGACGTTTATATCAATTACCTGCGCCGCAAGGTAGACGACGGGCATCCGCGAAAGCTGATTCACACGGTACGCGGCGTGGGCTATGAAGTGAGCGGCGAAAACGCGGAGGCCCGGCCTTGAGTGGCTTAGGGCACGGTCGTGCGCGTAGCCAATTGACCAGGTGCGAATCCATTCCCGATCCGGCGCGGTGTCCGCTGGCGCAATTGATCCATGCCCTGAACCAGCCGGTGACGGGGTTGCAATGCTCGATGGAAGTGGCATTGGCAAGTCCGCGGACCAATGAGCAGTATGCGCAAGGATTGCGCGATGGGCTGAAATTGACCGAACGGATGCGAGAACTGGTGCAGGCCATCCAGGAAGCGACGGAACTGCAAAACCAAAACGAGGGCGAATCCGGTCGGTCGGATTTGCACGGTGTGCTGCGGGGAGCGATGGAGGATCTGATCCCGATCGCGGAAGAGAAACGGCTTGGCATCGTTATGGAGTTCTCTGCGTTGTGTAAGCCGAAGATCCAGGCTGCTCCCCGCCAGCTGCAGGCGCTGACTTTTCGCCTGCTTGAATCCGTGATGACTCAAGCGCGGGAGGGAACCGAGCTAAAGGTCGAGACCGGTTCGGTGTGCGCCAGAGGGTGGCTTCGGTTGCAGTGGCAGGGAGAACCGAGCTCCGCACCGCTGTCACGAGCCGGGATTGGACTGCTGGTGGCGCAAGCAGGCTGGGAGCGGCTGGGAGCGGAATGGGAGCGGCGAAGTGCGGGCGAATACGAAACGGTGGTGGTGAGCGTACGCAGCCCCAGCGGCAAGCTCAAAGCAGATTCGGAAGAGCCGCTTTCCACTGTGATTTCCACCTAACTGTGTGATTCAGGAGATGCAAGCCATGAGCGCCATGCCAGACTTTCCCTTGGTCGACCACGCCCTGAGGGCGCCGTCCGCCGTCGCTAAATTCGTGGGTGGGGCGCTGATTGCAAGTCCCAGCCGCACCCTGCGCGAACAGGTTGCGCAGAACCTGAACGGACGCTGGCGGCCCGTAATGCACGCCGGCAGTGGCGCCGAAGCGTTGGGAAAGCTGGAGAGTGGAGAATGGCAGACTCTCTTTCTTGACCGCTCGCTGCCTGATCTCGATAGCGACGAACTGATGGCGATCATCGCGCGCCGGTTTCCTCGAATTCAGACGGTATTAATCGACTCTGCCTCCGCATTCGAAGCGGACGGTGGAGAAAATGCGAGTTCGGAGGAAGGGATCAAATGCGAGGCGCTCGCCAGTTCCATGAGAGCACATCCTGCGACCGGTGCGCTGGCAAGAAACGAAACTCCAGGCCACCAGTACGAGCCACTGCCCGGCATGATTGGGAGGAGCGCAGCCATGCAGGGCGTCTACCGGTTGGCGCGTCTGGTGTCTCCGCGCACCACCACGGTGCTGATCCTGGGTCCGACGGGCAGCGGGAAGGAGTTGGTCGCACGGGCGCTACACCAGTTGAGTCCGCGGGGCGCGAAAGCATTTGTGGCGGTGAATTGCGCCGCCATTCCCGAGGCGCTGGTGGAGTCCGAGTTGTTCGGCTATGCGCGAGGCGCATTTACCGGCGCGGTGCAGGCCCAGATGGGGCGGATTCCGGCGGCGCATGGGGGCACGTTATTTCTCGACGAGGTGAGCGAATTGCCGTTGGGCATGCAGGCCAAGCTCTTGCGCTTTCTGGAGGAGAAGGAAGTGCAGCGCCTGGGCGCCTCCGAACTGATCCGGGTGGACGTGCGCGTGGTGGCCGCCAGCAATGTGGATCTCGCCGGCCGTGCCGGCCGGGGCGAATTTCGCGAAGATCTTTTCTATCGCCTCGCCGCATTTCCATTGGAGCTGCCGCCGCTTACCGAACGGCGGGGAGACATTATTCCCCTGGCCGAGCATTTCCTGGCCTGCATGGCTACGGCAATGAACGGGCCTTGTCCGCGGCTGAGCGCAGGAGCCATGCGTCTACTCGAAGAACATCCCTGGCGGGGCAACGTGCGCGAGTTGCAGCACGTGATGGAGCGGGCCTCGATTCTCGTCGAAAATGGCGACACGGTGTTGCGCGAGCATCTTTATTTTCCCTTTCAATCTTCCGTGCCGAGCGCATCCCAACCCCTTTCGTGTGCCTCGCGAGCCAGCTAAGAAGATTTTTAGCAACTCGCCCTCATTCTTGGCAGCCACCGTGCAGATATTGCCTGCGTCCATGACTTCTTTGCCCATGCCGGAATGCGCACCGCCACCCGCCGCAGTGATGCCGTTCGCGGCCGGACCATCCATGGGCTCGGAGATTTCCCGAGTCGAGGGCGAAGAGTTCCTGCTGCGCGCCTTTCGCTCGTTTGCCGAAGCGGCAGAATCGCTCGAGCATTCTTATGCCACGCTACGATCGGAAGTGGCGCGGTTACGCGAAAAATTAGAGGAAAGCAATGCAGATCTGAAACGCAGCCTGGAAGACAATGTCCAAATGCGGCAACATTTGGATCGCATTCTGAGGGGACTTCCGTGCGGCGTGCTGGTGGCGAGTGCGGACGGAGAAATTTCGCTGCTGAATCCCGCCGGGCGGCGTTTGCTGGGTACCGCTGGAGCAAACGATTCCCTTCCCGGATCTTTATCGTCCGTGCCGGCGGAGTTGCGCGATCTTCTGCAGCGCGCACGATATGAGACCACGGAGCAGGAGCAGTGCTTTCGTGATGAGCGCGGCGAGGAGCGCTGGCTGGCGGTGCGGCATGCGGCGGTCTCGGATGCAGATGCCGAGGGAACGACGTTGGAGGCAGACTCGGTCTCGATCTTCATTCTCGAGGACGTAAGCCAGGCCAAGCGTCTCATCTTCGAACGCGACCAATTGCGCCGCGAGCAGGCGCTGGCGGAAATCTCTGCGGTTCTCGCGCACGAAGTCCGCAATCCTCTGGGCAGCCTCGAGCTGTTTGCGGGACTGCTGGCCGGCGCCGGGCTTTCGCCCGAGTGCCAGCAGTGGGTGGAGCACCTGCAAGCCGGGCTGCGAACCCTGGCGGCCACGGTGAATAACGTTTTGCACTTTCACAGCCTTCCCGCGCCGCGGCGCGCGCCCACAGACCTGGGGCAGTTGCTCGATTGGGCCGGGGGATTTCTGCTTCCCATGGCGCGCCAGGCGCGGGTGGAATTATGCCTGCGCAATCGCCTGCAGGGAGTCTGGTTCGCGGGGGACCGGCATCGCCTGGAACAAGTCCTCTTGAATCTCGTCTTGAATGCACTGCGCGCCATGCCGGGTGGAGGTTGGGTCGAAATTGCCGGGCAGGTCGACGCCCATGCCGCAACCATTTCGGTCAGCGATACCGGGCCAGGGGTGCAGTCCGGCGATGTGGCGAAAATATTTGAGCCCGGCTTCAGCACCTGTCCCGGCAGCCCGGGGCTGGGGCTGGCCGTGTGCCGCAAAATTGTTGAGCAGCATGGAGGCAGACTCGACGCTGGCAACCGCCTCGGGGCGGGGGCCAGTTTCACGCTAACGCTGCCGTTAGGGAGATAACACGATGAATCGAGTCTTGGTGGTAGATGACGAAGCCGGAATGCGGGCGGCGCTGCAGGCGCATTTCCTGCGGCGGGACTGGCGCGTCGATACGGCGGCCAATGCGGCCGAGGCCCTTGAAAAGTTCCGCCGCGGCTTGCACCCGCTGATCGTAACCGATATTCGCATGCCCGATCCTCGCAATCCTGATCCGCGCAATTCCGGAGCCGCCGACGGCTTTGCCGTGATGCGCGAGGCGCGGCTGCTGGCTCCGCATACGGCGGTGATTTTGTTGACCGCGTTCGCCAACGTCCCCGATGCGGTGAGCGCGATCAAGGGCGGCGCCTGTGACTATCTGGTGAAGCCGGTGTGCTTTGAACAACTGGAGCAGGCAGCCGAGCGCATCCTGGCACAGGCGCGCGCCCAGGCCGAAGCCACCGAGGGCGAAGGGCTGGCCGGGCACGCTCCGGCGTGGCTGCGCGCCCTCGACCGGGCGCGGCAAGCCGCGGCCAGCGGCGCCGACGTGCTGATCGAAGCCGAGAGCGGGACGGGAAAAGAATTAGTGGCTCGCTTGATTCATCGCCTGAGTTCGCGTCGCGGCCATGCCTTCATCGCGGTCAATTGCGCCGCCTTTCCCGAGACCTTGCTCGAAAGCGAGTTGTTCGGCTATGCCCGCGGAGCTTTTACCGGAGCGATAGCGGCGAAGCCAGGCAGGTTCGAGCTGGCCCATCACGGTACGCTCTTATTGGACGAAGTGGGCGAGATGCCGTTGGGGCTGCAGCCCAAGCTACTGCGGGTGTTGCAGGAGCGCGAATTCGACCGCCTGGGAGACACGCGCAGCGTCCACGTGGATGTGCGGGTAATCGCCACCACCAACCGCACCCTCTTGAATTTGGTGCGCGAGGGAAAATTCCGCGCCGACCTGTATTACCGCCTGAACGTGATTCCCCTAACCTTGCCTCCGTTGCGCGAGCGCGGAGAAGATATTCGAGAGCTGGCGGAGCATTTCCTGCGGCTCTACACGCCGCCCGGCCGGAGCTTGCACCTATCCCTGGAATTTGTGGAGAGGCTCGAGGGCTATGCCTGGCCCGGGAATGTGCGCGAGCTGGCCAACTGCTTGCGCCGGGCGGTGGCGCTGGCCACCGCGAGCGAGATCGGGCTCGAAGCGCTCGCAGATTTGCCGTGCGCCATCGATCCCGCGAACGGCGACCAGATGCACGACGATGGAGTCAACCCAGACCGCGTGCGCGCCGGGGTCTCGCTGGAAGAGATGGAGCGCCGGCTGGTCGAGGTGACGCTTGAGGCTACGGGCGGAAACCGCTCGCGGGCCGCAGGCCTGCTCGGCGTCAGCCTGCGCACGGTGCGAAATAAGATTCGCGACTACGGCCTGCCGAGCTGGAGCAGTTATGTCCATGATTAATCCCAGCATGATTAATCCCAGCGGGATGAATCCAAGCATGATTGACAGCGCACGGACCGAGGCGCTCAGCCGCTTTCTCGATGTCGATGTCGGCCGTATGAAATTGATCACAGCCAACCTGGCCAACATCGATACGCCGGGATACCGCACGCGCGATCTCGACTTCCGCGCCGAACTGGCGCGGGCCGGCGCACCAGCCTTTGGCGAAGCAGCTTTCGGCGATGATTCCGAAAGCTTATCGTACGCCTCCTACTCGCCGGTAGCGCGGCCGGTGCGCGGATTGCTGGAGCGTCCCGATGGCAACAACGTGAGCGTGGAACGCGAGAGCATGCTGCTGGCTGACACCCAAATGAAATACAACCTGGGAGTGCAGCTCCTAAAAGAAGAATTTCACAATATTTCGCAAGCCATCAACTCGGGAGGCACCTCATGAACCTGTTTGGCATGCTCGAAGTCAGCGGCACCGCGCTTACCGCCGAACGCTGGCGCGCCGAGCTCGTGGCCGCCAATATGGCGAACGCTGAGACCACGCACACCGTGCATGGGGGCGCATACCGGCGGCAACTGCTGGTTTTCCGGGCGCAGCCGATGCCCCGCTTTGCCATCCAGTTGGCGCGCCTGGCCAAGCACATCCCGGACGGCGGAGTGCGCGTGGAGCGCGTAGTCGGGGATGCTTCGCCCTTCCCCACGCGCTACGAGCCGGGGCATCCCGACGCCGATTCCCAAGGATATGTGACGTATCCCAATGTGAATCCCGTGATGGAGATGGCGGATTTATTGGGCGCGGTGCGCGCCTATCAGCTGAATGCGGCGGCGGTGCAGGCGGCCAAGAGCATGATCCAGCAGTCGTTGCAGATTTTGACCTAGGGCACCATTGCGGGTGGTTGATTTCTGATTGTCGATTGGCCCGGGTGAAGATTTGGCCTTGCAATCAGCAATTAATATCAACTGCCAGAATTAATGACCAGAGATAGAAGACAAAGGCAAAAACCATGGCTAGTCCAATTTCTTCGTTGCGTATTTTGCCGGCTGACCTCGAGAGCGCGACCCCGGAGTTGCCTACTGAATCGGGCGGCAGCTTCGCGGAGACGCTACGCGGCGCCATGGATGGGATGGGAGAGTTGGGTGCGCAGGCGGACGGCAAAGTGGCGGGGGTGCTGACCGGCACGGGCACCGACGTGCACAGCGCCCTGATTGCGGTCGAGAAGGCCGATCTCTCCTTCCAACTCATGATGCAGGTGCGCAACAAAATCGTCAGCGCCTATCAGGAGATTTCGCGGATGCAGTTCTGAGCCAGCGTTTTTCGTGACGGAACCCAGCCATGGCCGACAACAAGCCACAATCCTTCGAAGACTTCCTGCACCGCATGGGGGAGTTTTTCAAAGGGCTCAGCTTCCAGCAGCAACTGCTGATGCTGGCCGGGGCGGCGCTAGTGGGCGGGACGGTGTGGGTATTTGCGGCGCTGCTGGGGCAGCCGAAGTTTGTGACCCTCTACTCTGGCCTGCGTCCCGAGGATGCGCAGGCGCTGGGCGCGAAGCTGGCGGCGAAAAACATTCCGCACCAGATTTCGCCCGACGGTGGCAGCCTGCTGGTACCGGAGGACAAGCTGGATACCAGTCGGCTCGAAACCGCCGCCGCCGGGCTGCCACGCAGTGCCCGCCTGGGATTTGAACTCTTCGACACGCCCAACTGGGCGGGATCGGATTTCACCGAAAAGGTGAACTACCAGCGCGCCCTCGAAGGCGAGTTAGAGCGCACGTTAGCGACGTTGAGCGAAGTGGAAGCGGTCCGGGTGCATCTGGTCATGCCGCAGGAGTCGCTGTTCACCGAGCAGGAGCACGAGGCCAAGGCGGCGGTGATTTTGAAGACCCGCGGCGGCCACTTGTCGGAGCAGGCGCAGCAAGCGATCCCGCAACTGGTGGCGAGCGCCGTCGACCGGCTGCGTCCCGAGAACGTAACCGTCGTCGATGCCGACAGCAACACGCCGCTGATCCACGGTCACGGGGGCGCAGGGGGCAGCGCCCTAGCTCCGGATGAAGATCTGGCCAAGGCTTTGGTTCGGACGCTCGAACCGGTGGTGGGAGTGGATCACGTGCGAGCCAGCGTGCATGTGGAGTATGACCTTGGAACCAGCGAAGAGACGCTGGAAACCTACGATCCCAAGACTCCCACCGCTCTCACCCAGGAACATTCCGAGGAAAGTTCCACCGGGGAAGCTCCGGCGGGGGTGCCGGGGACCGCGAGTAATGTCCCGGCCGCCACAGCGCCTCCGCCTCCGGTCACTCCGTCTCCGGTCACTCCAGGGGCAAATCCTCCCGCTGCCGCGGCGAGTCTCAACTCTAGTTCCGCCGAACATTCCATGTCGAAAACCGATTCGACGACCTACGCCATCAGCAAGAGCCTGCACCGCAGCGTCGAACCGGCAGGAAGAGTGCGGCGTATTGCCGCTGCCGTTTTGGTGGACGATGCGGTCGACGTCACGGAAGTGGCGGGCAAGCGCACCTCGACCCGGCGCAAGCGTACGGCGGATGAGATGAAACAAATCGAAGAACTGGCCAAGGCGGCAATCGGAGTCGACTCTACGCGAGGGGACGTTCTCGCCGTGGAGAATTTGTCGTTTCAGGAGTTGCCTAGCGAAACTCCTCTACCGCCCACGAAAGTGGAGCATTGGCGAGGTCTGATTCAACCCTGGTTATGGCTGCTGCGCTACGCGGCCCTGGGAGCGCTGTTTGTGGTGGTTTATTTCCTGCTGCTGAATCCCATCAAGAAACAAGCCGTCACCGCATTCAAGGAATTGCCGGGAAAAGCCGCGCAGCGTAATCAGGCGCAGGGTACGTCCGCGTCTGGCAATCCGGCCCTGCTCGAAGCTACAGGACAGCCCGGGGAGGGACAGCGCGCCAATCAACTTAAGAAAATGCTTACCGACAAAGTCAAGGCGGAGCCGGCGGCGGCCAGCCGTTTGGTTGAGTCCTGGGTGCGGGAGGACAAGTGACCGCGGCCGCCCCCGTGACCGGCCTGCATAAAGCGGCCATCCTGATGGTGCTGTTGGGGGAGGATGCAGCCAGCGGCATCTATCGGCATCTGCCCCAGACGGAAGTGGAGGAGATCACCCAGGAGATTGCAGCGCTGGATCATTTCGATCCCGCAACCGCGCTCGGAGTGCTTGAGGAGTTTCATCGCCTGGTTCTCACCGGCGACTACGTAAGCCAGGGCGGGACGGAGTATGCCAACAAAATATTGGTGAAGGCTTTTGGAAAAGAGGGGGCGAGCGAGCTCTTGCGGCAGGTCACGCAGACCCAGGAGCTCAGCGGAACCAAACTCGATTCGCTGCGCAAGGCCGATCCTCAGCAGCTGGCGAAGTTCATTGAAGGCGAGCATCCGCAAACCATTGCGCTGGTGCTGGCCCATCTTGAAGCCAAGCAGGCCTCGACCGTACTCATGAAATTACCGGTGGAACTACGCGCCGAACCGATCAAACGGCTGGCCCAGTTGCGGCAGTTTTCTCCGGAAATGGCGCAGCGGGTTGCGCTGGTGTTGCACAAGCGCCTGGAAGCTCTGGGAGAGCAGAGCCGGCGCAGCTTCCAAGGCTTGCGAGGCGTGGCCGACCTGATGAACTGTCTCGATGTGTCCGTCGGCAAAACCATCCTGGAGTCGATTGAAGGCGAGGATCCCAAGCTGGCGCTCTCCATTCGCAACCTGATGTTTACCTTTGAAGATTTCCGGACGGTGCCCGAAGCCGGCATCCGCGAGATCCTTGGCCAGATGGATAAAAAGACCCTAGCCACCGCATTGCGTGGGGCTTCGGAAGAATTGAAGAATTACATTTTCAAATCGATGTCCTCGCGCGCGGTGGAGATGTTGAAAGAGGATATGGAAGTGCTTGGCCCGGTGAAGACGAAGGAAATTAACAAAGCCCAACTCGAAGCCGTAGCGGTGGCGCGCAAACTGGAGGCCGAAGGCAAGCTCAGCCTGGCTCCGGATACGGGAGAAGATGAGTTCGTCAGCTAGACCGGCGCAGGCGCCTGCGGATTCCGCCCGACCGGCTCGCCCTGCCCCGGCAGATCCCGCGAAAGAGCGCTTGACAGCGTTGCCCTTTCCTTACCCCGAAGTCGCCGCGCCCGGGGGTTCGCGGTTTGCGCTCACGCAATTTCCGCCAACACCCAGGATTACAGGAAACAATCCTGCACCGGCGGTGGAACGCGAGGCTCAAGCTCGCGAAGCGGGACGGCTGCAATCCGAATTGCAGGCGCGGGCCAAGCTGGAAGAGCAGCTGGTTCGCGAACGAAGCGCAATCGTCCAGGCGGTGAAAGATTTTGCCCGGGAGCGCGCGGCTTACTATCGCAAGATCGAAGAGGAAGCGGTCCGCCTGGCGCTGAACATCGCGCGCAAGGTATTGCACCGCGAGGCCCAGATCGATCCCTTGCTCCTGATGGGCGTCCTGCGCGTGGCGCTCGACCGCATCGCAGGCGCGACGTCCGTGGTGCTGGCAGTCCCCCCGCAGCAGGGCGGGGTTTGGCGGACCTATCTCACCACCTGCATGGATGCCGGCGAGTTGCCGGAAGTCGTCGAGGATCCCACCATGGCGCCCGAACAGTGTCAGTTGCGGACCTCGATGGGGACCGCAGACCTGGGCCTGGAAGTTCAGTTGAAAGAGATTGAGCACGGCTTGATGGATCTGCTGGCGGCGCGGCCGGGGGCGAAGCCGTGAGCAATTCTTGCCGCCACGAAAGTAAACCCGATGATTTGCTGGCTCCTTATCTGGCGCGTGTCGAATCCCTGCCTCAGTTGCGCTGGCAAGGCCGCGTGACGCAAGTGGTGGGGCCGCTGGTGGAATCGCGCGGACCTTTCTGTTCGGTGGGAGAGGTGTGCGAGATCATCGACTGCGAAGGGCGAATTTTGCAGGGAGAGGTGATTGGATTCCGCGGCACGACCGTGCTATCGATGCCGGTCGAGTCGCCGCGCGGAGTGCGCCACGGTGATCGGGTATCGACCTGGGGAGAGCGTCCGACCATTCGTGTAGGCGAGGGTTTGCTGGGACGGGTGATAGACGGATGCGGCCAGGCGCTCGATTCCCTGGGAGCCTATCGCGGATCGGAAAATCAGGCCCTGGATGCGGCGCCTCCTCTGCCGCTGGAGCGAGTCCCAATTCGCGAGCCCATCGGTTGCGGCATCCGGGCGGTCGACGCATTTGTGACTTGCGGGCGCGGCCAGCGGGTGGGCATCTTCGGAGGCAGCGGCGTGGGAAAAAGCACACTGATCGGGATGATGGCGCGCAATACTAGCGCCGACCTCACGGTGCTGGGACTGGTCGGCGAGCGTGGACGCGAGGTGCGCGATTTCCTCGAAAATGCTTTGGGCGAAGAAGGATGCAAACGGGCTTGCGTGGTGGTCTCGACCTCGGATCAATCTCCGCTGCAGCGCATTCGTGCCGCGCTGGCGGCGACGGCAGTGGCGGAATATTTTTGCCGGCAGGGCAAACAGGTTTTGCTGGTGGTGGACTCGCTCACCCGCTTGGCCATGGCGCAGCGCGAAATCGGCTTGGCGGCGGGCGAACCTCCAACCGCAAAAGGTTATACGCCCTCCTGCTTCACTATGCTGGCGCGCCTGATCGAACGTGCGGGACGCTTCGGTGCGGGCAGCATCACTGCTTTTTATACGGTGCTGATGGAAGGCGACGACGAGCAGGACCCTCTGGTCGATGGAGCCCGCGCGTTGCTCGATGGCCACGTCATGCTCGACCGGCGGCTGGCGGTGCGCAGCCACTATCCGCCGATTGCCGTACTCGACAGCGTGAGCCGGTTGATGTCGACGGTGGCATCGGCGCCGCATTTGCAGAAAACCCAGGGGCTGCGGCGGCTGCTGGCGGCGTATGCCGCCGCGGAAGATTTGGTGCGCATCGGGGCGTATCAAAAAGGCAGTGACGCGACGCTCGACAAAGCGCTTGCGCTGCTGCCGCAATTGGATCAGTTCCTGATGCAGAAGCCGGGAGAGTCGGCCCCCTTGGCGGATACGGTTGCAAAGTTGCTGGCGTTGCCAAGCTAAACCCATGCCTTTCCATTTTTCATTGCAACCGGTGCTGCATCTCCGCGAAAGCCTGGAGCACCAGCAGGAATTGCGGCTGCTCGCGGCGAACCAGCAAGTGGCGCGGGTGCGGCATCTAATTGATGTCGCGGAACAGCGACGGCAGGAGCAGCACTCTTCCCGGCTTAGAGAACTGGGAGCGGGCACGACAGCCGCGGAAGTGCGCTTCGGACTGCAATGCGAAACCGAGCTTGAGCGCTACCGCCACGAACTCGAGCAGCACCTGGCCGTAGCCCAACGCGCCTGCGAGAAACAGCGAGAACTCTTTCAGCAGGCCAAGCAGGCGCGCGAGATGCTGGCCAGCGTGCGCGATCAAAAAATCCACATCTACGAAAAGGAAGCTCGGCGGCGCGAACAGCGCCGCCTGGATGACATGTTTCTTCTGCGGCGGGAACACCTGCGCCATGGCTAAAGTTTGCCGGGCACAGTGGTCCCTCGTTGCCCAGTGCAGGGCTTTGGAATTCTTCCTGAGCTTTCTTCGAACTCTCTCTTCTACTTCGGCACGTGCGGTATTTCCTTGAAGCCATGACAGTTGGCGGATTTGCGCCGCACCGCAGCGGGCGGAGTTCGCACTGGTGACTGGAATGCATCCCAGTTCAGCGAGCAGCACGCGATTGATCGAAGGCCGCCGCCATGAACGCGATCGTTTTCTCCATCTCGGAAAGTGCCTCGGCGATATCGGCCACCGCAGCCGGGACGCCAACGCCGGGTGCGCGCGGCCCCGGTGGATTCGGGGCGGCCCTGGCCGCAGCCCAAACGCTTTCAGTTGCGTCGCAAACTGCGTCCGGCGAATGCAACGGCGGCAGCTCGCGAGCCGCGCCTCCCAGCCTGTCGCCGAACGGGACAGGACAGATCCCAGCGTCGGCGAATCTAGCGCCCAAGAAAATTTCTAGTGCGAACCCTGCAGCGGCAAATTCCTCCAATGCCGCTGGAATCTTCATTTCCCCGGCTCCGACGTCAATCCAGCTCCCGTCATTGCTGGCCGGGGTGAATCAGCCTGCCGGTCCGCGACTTAGTATTCCGGCAGCGCTGCCGGATCCTTCGCCGCAGATTCCAACCTGGGCCACGGGAACGATCCCAGGCGCACCCGCGATGACTAGGGAGGAGATCGACTCGATCCCGCCGGCGGGAAATTCGATGCTGCCTCTAACCGCACGAACTCTGGTGCCGTCCGGTAATTCCGCGAATGCGCGCTTGAGCCTGGCGGCCGCTCCCTTGTACACGCAGGCTCCCTTGTACACGCAGGCTCCCCCAAGCAACACCGTAATTGTCCCCGCGGTCGGAGCCGCAACTGTGCCGCCCCAAGTGGAGATGCTGGCGGAGAACACTGAGGCGCCACCTCCCGTGCCGCCTAACATTTCGACATCGTCCGAATCTGCCACTTCCAACTCAGGGTTTCACTTTCCCTCCGCGGTGCCGTCGACGACTGGAGCCGAAGTTGCGGAGCCCTCTCCGGTTTTCACGCCGAGCACAAGCAGAGAGATGGCGGCAGCTTTGGTCGCGTCCGCTTCCCCATCGGCCACTCACGACTCAGGGTTTCACTTTCCCTCCGCGGTGCCGTCGACGACTGGAGCCGAAGTTGCGGAGCCCTCTCCGGTTTTCACGCCGAGCACAAGCAGAGAGATGGCGGCAGCTTTGGTCGCGTCCGCTTCCCCATCGGCCACTCACGACTCAAGGTTTCACTTTCCCTCCGCGATGCCGTCGACGGCTGGAGCCGAATTTACGACGCCCTCTCCGGTTTTCAAGACGAGCACAAGCAGAGTGATGGCGGCCGCCGTGGCCGCGGCCGCTTCCACATCTGCCACTTCCGACCCAGGGTTTCACTTTCCGTCCGCGGTGCCGTCGACGGCTGGAGCCGAAGTTACGGAGCCCTCTCCGGTTTTCGCGCCGAGCGCAAGCGGAGAGACGCCCGCGGTTTTGGTGACATCCGCTTCCACCACTGACCCGACCGAACTCTCTCCGGCGAATCCGGCAATCCTTGAAGTCAGCGCTGTGACCGCCACGACACCGGTTACGGCTGTGCCGGAGCAACCTTCGGCTCTGCCCGACCCAGCGAATCCGCTTTCCGCAATCCTTTCTGCCAGCGCTCCAACCTCTTCGCCAGCGATTTCGAATCCCTGGGCCGCGGCGATCACGGCGCCAGCAGCACCGCATGTTGCTTCGGATGTTGCGCCGGTGAGAACCGACCGCGGGACGACTTCCAAAGGCCAAGCGCCGAGCCCCACAGATCCGCACGCAACGTCCGCTGCGGTTTTGTCCGGCACCACTGGCGAAGCCGATCCGTCATCGCTCGCGAGCCAAACCCCGTTTGCGGTTTTCTTCTCAAGTCCAGGACCGGGCGCAGAATCCGCCGCGTCGACCCTTCCAAAAATGATTTTGCCGGGAAGCGGCATCGCGCTTCGGGGCAGCCATGCCCTCGGGTCAGACACCCCCAGTGCGCACCCGCAAACTGCATCGCCGGGCGGCCCTGGGCACAACGCGGCGTCCCGAGACTCGGCCAGCGCAAGTGAGAGTGGAAATGCTTCGACTTCCCCGTCTCCGCGCCACGACGCCGATCCGAACCAAGCCGTGATCGATGCTGCTGTCCCTCAAAGTGGGGTTGCACCGGTGCCGACCACACCCGTTGCCGTGACTGCTTCACCCGCCGCGGCCGCCGCAATGGTCGCCGACACGACGGCGAAGAGCGCGCCGCTACCGGACGTTGCCGCCGCCGCGGAAAAACCTGCTGCGCCGAGCGCGGAGACGATTGCTGCGACGGCTGCGGCCCCGGTGCAAATGGCTCAGTTGATGAGCCGTCCCGACATTTCCGAGATGCGGATCGGGATCAACACTTCCGCCTTCGGCAACGTCGAGGTGCGTACCGTAGTGCGGTCGAATGACGTTGGACTGGTGATTGGCAGCGATAAGGGAGATTTGCGCGGGCTTCTGCAAAGCGACATGCCGGCCATCGCCAACACTCTGCAGGAGCAGAACCTGCGCTTGCATACGGTGAATTTCATGCAGGGATTTGCCTTCTCCAATGACGCTTCCGGAGGCGGAAGCGGCGATTCTCAGCCGCGTTCTTTTGTCCCGGGGCGCGCCTCTCCCGATTCTGTCCGATCGGAAGCGGCAGCGAACCCATCCCCAGAGCTTTCGCCGATGGCAGATTTCAGTGGCGGAAGTCTCAGCATTTTGGCTTGAAGGAGAAAGTTCTATGAGCACGAATCCGGTCACTGCAAACACTCCGACAACTTCCACAACTTCCACCGCCAGCGGCCTGCCCAGCGGACAAAGCCTGAACACGATGTTTCTGCAATTGCTGGTGGCGCAATTGCAGAATCAGGATCCGACCAACCCGGTGGATCCGACTCAGTTCGTGACCCAGTTGGCGCAGTTCAGCGAGCTCAGCGAGGTCACATCGATTTACACCTTAATACAAGGATTGGTCCCGGCTTCGAGCAGCACCGGAAGCACAGACGCAAGGTCGCCAGCCCCGGGAAACGCTATCCCGGCGGCCGCGAATCCATCCGATCCAGTGGTGGCCGCTGCGCGGGCCGCGGCCGCGCCCGGCGCGAACCCAGGCGCAGTGGCTTCGCCGATCTTCAATGCACCCTCCATTTCCGCACTCACCAGCAAGATTCAAGGAGCATTCTAATGCCTGATTTTTCCATTCCACTCTCTGGACTCACGGCCGAATCCACAGCGCTTTCGGCCATTGCCAACAACCTTTCCAACCAGAACACAACCGGCTACAAAGATACCAGCGTGCTGTTCAGCGACTTGTTTTACCAGCAGCTGGGAACGACCGGTTCGGGCGATCCGATCCAGGTGGGCGCGGGTACGCAAATCAGCGGGATGCCGTCGTTGTTCACGCAAGGCAGCATCAGCTCCACCGGAGTGCCGACCGATGTGGCCATTCAGGGGAACGGATTTTTCCAGGTGAAGGATTCGAGCGGGAACATCGAGTACACGCGAGCCGGCGATTTTTCCGTGGACTCAACCAATTACCTGGTGACCCCCGGCGGCCAGCAGGTGTTGGGCTATCCTGCCAACAACGGGGTGATCAACACGGGAGCCGGGGTGGTGCCGGTGCAACTGGGCGCGGGAACCATCAGTCCGCCGACGGCAACCGGGAATGTCGAATTGACCGCGAACCTGGACGCGGCCTCCGCCATTGGCGCCACCTATTCGACGCCGGTCACCATCTACGATTCTCTGGGTGCCGCGCATACGCTGACCTATAACTTTACCAACACCGGCCCCAACACCTGGAGTTACAGCTTGAGCATTCCACCTGCGGATCTCAATCCGTTAGGCAACGTCCCGCAAACTGGAGTTCTAGCTTCGGGCACGCTGAGCTTCAACGGCAACGGGGTGTTGGTCGGCGATGGCACAGGAATCGCTGGCGCGCCGGTCTACGGAGGATCCAACACGGGCAACGGGACCGTCTCCGCCATCACGGAGCCGCCCGGCGCCGAGGCCCAAACCATCACCATGACTGCAATCACCGCGACGACGTTTTCCGTCGTCGGCTCCGTCTCCGGCAGCCTGGGGACGGCGACGGTGGGGACCGCGTTCACTTCGGGTCAGCTCAACTTCAAAATTGTGGCGGGAGGGACAGCGTTCGCCACCGGAGATACGATCACTGTGCCCACCAACGCCCCCGCGACTCTCGGCGACATGAAGGCGATCCCCATCACCGGCTTCACCGACGGGGCCACGGACCAGACCTTCAACTGGAATGTGCTCACTGCGGGAGCTTCGACGATCACGCAGGTGGCTGCGGCCAGCAGCGCGACCGCCGACAACCAGGATGGCAGCAGCAGCGGCACGCTGGTGAATTTCAGCATCGGGTCGAATGGGGTCATTACGGGGACGTTCAGCAACGAGGAAACTCTAGCGCTGGGGCAGATCGCGCTGGCCAACTTCGCCAACGTGAACGGACTGCAACTCAACGGCAGCACCGACTACACTCCCACGCTGGCTTCCGGACCGGCGGTGATTGGAGTGCCGGGCTCGGGAGAGTTGGGAACGCTTTCGGGAGGGTCGCTGGAGTTGTCGAACGTAGACATTGCCACAGAATTTGCCAACCTCATCGTGTCGCAACGCGGCTTCGAAGCCGACGCGAAAGCGGTAACCACCTTCGATCAGATTCTGCAAGACACGATCGCGTTGAAACAGTAAGTGACTTGCGTATCCGCAAACGACTTCGGGTCCGGCGGCGAATCTCGCCGCCGGGCACCACATTCTTTCCTTATAAGGAAACCATCATGAGGTTGCTCTTACGTAGCTGAGGAGCCTCTTAAGGGACATCTCTGCGTGACACAACGCCGCCATGGCGAATCGGCTATCTGTTGACCTGCGGACAGTTGCGCAGAAGAGCCTGAGTTTCGCCACCCCTCCCTTTCGTGCTCCACTGCGGACTCAAGATTGCTTTTTCCTTGACGAGTGCCCACCACAACCAAAGCGCAAGCGTCGCCATCGAGTCGAGCCGGCTGGGTGTCGTTGGGTTTAGTTGTCTTGCTCATGGGGTTGGGTGCATGGCTCTGGAATAGCCGCAAGAGTGACATCCCAGAGACCAGCCATGGTGTGAAGGCGTCGCTTCATTTGGAGACCTTCGTAATCAACCTCTCGGACCGGGAGCAGAAGTCGTATTTGCGCGTGGGTATTGATCTCGGCTTGGGACAGGAAATCGACCGAGGAGCAAGCGCCCCGCCCGTCGGCCAAGTGCGCGACACCATCCTCGGAGTGCTGGCGCAGTCCCGGGTAGACGAGCTTCTGACTGCGGCGGGCAAGGAAAAGTTGAAGCAGGACTTGTTGCACGCGTTGCAGGAACGCATGCCAGGACTTCAGGTGGAAGAGGTGTATTTCACCGAATTTCTGATTCAGCGCTAAACCGAACACAGCGACGAGAAGCGGCAGAAAAAGCAGAAAGCAAGAAGCAATCAAGCAGCGATAAGGAAGAAGAGAGCGATGGCGGTGCAAGCCAGTCCGGCGCGGGTTCTGGAAAAGCCGCCAGCCGAATTGCCGCCGGCGGTCCCGCAAGCGCCCAGTGGAGGCGAAGCCGCCGCCAACCAGAGCGAGGAAGAAACGCGTTGGAAACCGGTGTTGGATCTGTCCTGCGAAGTGCTGGTAGCCCTTCCGCTGCCCGATTTTACAATCGGCGATTTGTTGCAATTGCGGGCAGGATCGCTCATTGACTCGCATTGGCGCGTGGGACACGACGTTCCCTTGCGCTTGAATGGCACGCTGATTGGCTGGAGCGAACTCGAGGTATTGGGCGACCGGCTTGCCGTGCGTTTCACCGAGTTGGCCTGAGCCAACGGCATGGGATCACAGTGGGGACTGGCTTATGAGGGCGACAGCAGTGGAAATTTCGGCAGGGTCATTTCGCGGAGGGTGGAGCGGGTGGTGGGAACGCCTGCTGCGCTTCGGCCGGCGCAGTCCCAAGCGCCTCCGTTTGTGTGAAAGCCTGGCGCTCGGCGACCGCCGTTTCGTCGCGGTGGTCGAGTTTGACTGTGCCCGCTTTCTGGTCGGTGGAACGCCATCGTCGCTGGTTCTCCTGTCGCAGCTGGCGGATGCCGAAGAGCAGAGCGACCGGGGGCAGCCAGGCGGGTCCAACATGGCGTCGTCCGGCACTTTCGCAGAACCAGATCGCCCACGGCGGGGCCAAGCATGTTGACCACAAGCATGCCGGCAGACGGGTTGACTCAAGCCTGGATTTTCTTTCCTCGGCTCACATCCTGCGCGGCCTGGGTATTACGACCGCACCACGGCTCTCCCAGCTTGAAATGGGCCGCGCCGGGGGGCACGAGCGGTTCGGTGCCCTGGAACATTGTCGTCCTCCTGAGCCTGTTGACCTTGCTGCCCGCGCTTTTAGTGGCAGTCACTCCATTTACCCGGCTGCTGATCGTGTTTCACTTCCTGCGGCAGGCACTGGGAACGCAAACTGCGCCCAGCAATCAGACGCTGATCGGGCTGTCGCTGGTGCTGACTTATTTTCTGATGCAGCCCGTGGGCAGCTCAATCTACCAGGTCGCGGTGGTGCCATTTCAGCGCGGACAGGTCGACGCGCTCGCGGCCGTCGAACTCGGGGCGCCTCCGCTGCGCCACTTCATGCTGAAATACGCGCGGGAAAAAGACCTGGCGCTGTTCCTCGAACTGGCACAAGCGCCGCGTCCGGCACGCCCGGAAGACGTCCCCATGCGGGTAGTGGTGCCGGCATACATTTTGTCCGAGTTGAAGACCGGCTTTCAGATTGGCGTGGCGCTGTTTCTGCCATTTCTGGTGATCGATCTGGTGGTGGCGGCGGTAACCACTTCGATCGGCATGATGCAGTTGCCGCCAGTCATCATTTCGACTCCGCTGAAAATCCTGCTGTTTGTCATGGTGGATGGCTGGGACCTGCTGGTGGGTTCGCTGATGAAGAGCTTCGCTTGAGGAGTGGGAAGAATTCTCCGGAAGGGTCGCATGGGATCGGACCAGGTAGTCGCGCTGCTGCGCCACACCATCGAAACCGCACTGTGGATGGGCGCTCCGCTGCTGCTCGCGGCGGTGCTCGTAGGGTTGCTGATCAACGTGGTGCAGGTGCTGACCTCGTTGCAGGACATGACCATTTCGACCGTGCCCCGGCTGGCGGCGGTGGCGGCGGCTGTGCTGGTGCTGATGCCGTGGATGGTACGGCGCATTTCCATGTTCACCCTGGAATTATTTTCCGACTTCCATCCCTTTGTGCGGTGAGTTTCCGTTTTTGAGTTTCTTTTCGAGTTCCGGTTTCGAGTTCCAGCTTTCGAGTTTCTAAAGATGACGAGCGCATTCCATATCGAGGAACTGCTGGCGGCCGCGGTATTCACCGGGGCGCGAATCTCCGGATTAATGGTGTTCTGCCCGGTGCTGGGAAGCGACGCGGTGCCGGTGCCCGTGAAAGCCGGACTGACCCTGCTGCTCACGATCATGCTGCACCCGCTGCACGGGCCGGTGGTTCTGGCTCTGGGCTCGTGGCAATGGGCGCAGGTGGCACTCGGGGAAATGGCGATCGGATTAATGATGGGGTTAGTCGCGAACTTTCTTTTCGAAGCCGTGCTTGTGGCGGGACAAGTGTTGGGAGTGCAGATCGGCTATTCGCTGGCCAGCACCTTCGATCCGCAAACCAACGCGGACACGCCGGTGCTTTCGGAGTTCCATCGCATGGCGGCGCTGCTGATTTTTCTGCAAATGGATGTGCATCACTGGCTCTTACGTTCGCTGGTGCACAGCTTCGCCTACCTGCCTCCGGGCGGCGTGTCGATCAGCCTGCCGGCACTCAGCAGCCTGCTACATGCCGCCGGAGGAATTTTTCTGGTGGGGGTGCAGATCGCCGCGCCTTCTCTGGTAGCCACCCTGGTAGTGGATATGGCGCTGGGTTTTCTGGGCAAAGCTTCGCCACAGTTGCCGGTCATGTTCATTGGCCTGGCGGTGAAAAACCTGGTGGGCCTGGGAGTGATGATCGCGGCCATTGCATATTGGCCGCGAATGTTCGGCGAGCAGTTTGAACACGGAATTCAAGCCGCCGAGCGGCTGCTGCATTTGATGCGGTGAGAACAAAAGTCAGAGGCCGAGGGTAGGGGTCCAACGTCAGGGCTCCAGCCGCACGAGGCAGGAGCCAACAGCTAGCGGTTTTTTATGGCCGACCAGAGCAAAACCGAGAAAGCCTCCCCGCGACGCCGCCAGAAGGCGCGCGAGCAAGGGCAAGTGGCGCGCAGCCGCGACCTTACCGCCGGCTTGAGTGCCATGACGGCCGTCGTGATCTGCGCCTGGCAGATCCCCGCCTTCGCTGGACTATGGAAAGGATTGCTGCGCGAGGGATTGGAGCTGGCTGCGACTCATCCCGAACAAAGCGCACCGGTCTGGCGAAATGCATGGCCGGTATTCAGCGGCGTGGCTCTGGCCGCGGGCATGAGTTGGCTGGTGGCGACGATCGGTGGATTCATGCAAGGGGGGTTGGTGTTCGCTCCTTCGGCGCTGGCGCCGAACTGGAAGCGCCTCGATCCGGTGAGTCACGTCGAGCAGCTATTTTCCTTGGCCGCCTTGAGCCGGTTGCTGAAGTCCCTGATGCCCACCGCAGTGGTGGTGTATTTTGCCGTGGCGGCGCTGGTGCGGGACTGGCCGCGCTTGCCGGCATTGCTCCATGCCAGCCGCACCACAATCGCAGTCTTCACCACCGCGCGGATGTATGAAGTGGCGTGGAAAGGCTCGCTGGTTCTGCTGATTTGGTCGGCGGCGGACTATTTTTTGGAGCGCCAGCGCCACGAAAACGACTTGAAGATGAGCCGTCAGGATCAAAAAGACGAATTCAAAGAAATGGAAGGCAGTCCCGCGACCAAGCAGCGCATCCGCCGTTTGCAGCGCCAGGCTCGCCGCCGTCGCATGTTGAAAGACGTGCAGCGGGCGGCGGTTGTCATCACCAACCCCACCGAGTTCGCCATCGCGCTCGAATACCGTTTGGACATGGATGCACCCATTGTAGTGGCGAAGGGGCGTAACCTGCTGGCCGCGCAAATTAAAGAGATCGCGCGCTGGAATGGCATCCCGCTGATTGAAAATCCGCCACTAGCGCATGCCTTGTATCGCGCGGTGGAAGTAGGGCAGTCCATTCCTGCCAAACTTTATGCCGTGGTGGCCGAAATTCTGGCAGCCATCTGGCGGGCGCAGGCCCAGGCCACGGCGCAGGCAGAACGAGCAGCAGCGGCGCGAAGAAGCTAAATTATGCCCCCGAGTCCGACCATCACGATCTCCGCTCCAGCCAAACCGAAGAACACCGCTGCAGAATGGATCCTGCCGGTAGCGGCCGTGGGCCTGATCTTTGTCATGCTGGTGCCGCTGCCCGGCATTTTGCTCGACGTGTTCCTCGCACTCAGCTTAACCGTCAGCGTGCTGGTGCTGCTATCGGCCATTCAGATTCTGCGCCCCTCGCAGTTCTCGGTTTTTCCCAGTCTGCTGCTGCTTCTGACGCTGTTCCGGTTATCCCTGAACCTGGCTTCCAGCCGCCGTATTCTGCTGCACGGCAATGAGGGCGCAGGCGCTGCCGGGCATGTCATTGAAGCCTTCGGCCAGTTTGTTGTGGGCGGCAACTACGTCGTAGGATTCGTGCTCTTCGTCGCCTTGATCGCGATTCAATATCTCGTCGTCGCCCACGGCGCGGTACGCACTGCCGAGGTTACGGCGCGCTTCACCCTCGACGCCATGCCCGGCAAGCAGATGGCGATCGACGCCGACCTGAACGCCGGCCTCATTAACGAGACGCAGGCGCGCGCCCGCCGCGAGCAGGTCGCCCACGACGCCGAATTTTACGGCGCCATGGATGGCGCGGCCAGATTTAACCAGCGGGATGCGGTGGCAACCATCCTGATCACCGCGATCAATATCATCGCCGGATTTCTGATTGGCGTTTTTCAGCTCGACATCCCCTTCCGGGAAGCATTGAAGACCTACACTGTCCTGACCGTAGGCGACGGCTTGGTGACAATGATCCCGTCGTTGCTGGTCTCGATGGCGGGAGGCATTGTGGTCACGCGAGCCTCTTCCGACGCGACTCTTTCGGTGGACGTCGGGCGGCAGATTCTGTCCCGGCGGCGACCGCTGCTCATCGCTGCGGGAGTCATGCTGACCCTGGCGGCGATTCCCGGCTTGCCCAAATTTTCCTTCTTGCTCTTGGCCGCGGGTGCCGCACTCCTGGCCTGGCGCGCGCCCAAACTTATCGAAGAACCCGCGGCCGCTGCGGGGGCTGCCGCCGCGGCCGCAGGCGAGAAAAAGCCGGCGCAAGATTCGGTCGAAGATTTGCTGAAGCTCGACGAACTCAGCCTGGAAGTTGGTTACGGTTTGGTGCCGCTGGTCGACAAGAATCAGGGAGGGCAGCTTCTGGCGCGGGTAAAGGCGCTGCGGCAAAACCTGGCGCAGCAGCTCGGCTTCATCGTTCCACCCATTCACATCACGGATAACGTCCGCCTCAAACCGAAGGAGTATGCCATCGCGTTGCGCGGCTGCGAGGTCGCCCGCTGGGAACTCTATCAGGACAATCTGCTGGCGATCAGCTCGGAGGGCACTCCGCGGCCGCTCGCGGGGGTCGCCACCAAAGAGCCGGCTTTTGGCGTGGCTGCGGTATGGATTGTTCCAGCCCTGCAAAACCAAGCTCTGGCCACCGGTTATGCGGTGGTGGATCAGACCTCGGTGCTGGCGACGCACCTTGCGGAAGTGGTGAAGCAGCATGCTCACGAATTGCTTACCCGGCAGGAGACGAAGCGACTGCTCGACCGTTTAGCCGAAAGCCATCCCAAGCTGGTGGAAGAGCTGGTCCCGAAAGTTCTGAGCCTGGGCGAAGTGCAAAAAACTTTGCAGCAGCTTTTGCGCGAGCAGGTTTCCATCCGCGATCTCTCCACGATTCTCGAGACTCTGCTCGACCTCGCGCCCGCCAGCAAGAACCTGGTGTTGCTGGTGGAAGCCGCGCGCCAGGCCCTAGCGCGCGCCCTGGTGCAGCCGCTGCTCTCGGAAAACGGAGGCTTGCGGGTGGTCACGCTCGACCGCTCTTTAGAGGACGAACTGGGCCGGGCGTTTTCGGGAAATGTTGCTGCGGGATCGACCACCTTACAGCCCCCATTCGCGCGCCGCATTACGGATGGACTGCGCCGCCTGGCTGGAGACCAAGTCGCGATGGTCGCTCCCGTGCTTTTGTGCTCCACCCCAGCGCGCTATCACCTGAAGCGGCTGCTTGAACCTTTCTTGCCCAAAGTGGTAGTCCTCTCTCCGCTGGAAGTGCCGCCGGTGGTCGAAGTGCAATCGCTGGGAGTGCTGCATTGAAACGGCGAAGTTTGAAATGAGTGGAACTTGAATCGAGAAAGGCTTTATGAACAAAAATACGGCGCAAGCCTACACCAGTTGGCAGGATCAAGAAGAGCGCGACCGCATCCTGCTCGAGCAGTTGCCCCAGGTGCGCTATCTGGCGCGCCGCATTCACGAGAGACTTCCGCGCCACGTTCCTCTGGAGGACATGATTCACGCCGGGGTGATCGGATTGATCGACGCGCTCAATAAATTTGACCACTCCAAGCACGTGCAGTTTGGCTCGTATGCCAAGTTCCGCATTCGCGGCGCGATTCTCGACAGCCTGCGCGAGATGGATTGGGGGCCGCGGGAGTTGCGGCGCAAGGCGCGGCGCATCGAAGAAGCGGAGCGCACCCTCAGCCTGAATCTCAGCCGCGCTCCCACCGAGGCCGAGGTGGCGGCGGAGCTGAAACTTGAATTGCGGGAGTTTCAGCAATTGCTGACCCAACTCGATGGCCTTGAAATAGGCAGCCTTCACCTAGAATCCCCCTGGGACGGCAAAGATGAAGACCTGTGCGATTACTTGCCCAACGCGCCCGAGGATACCCCGTTCTTCCGTTGCATGCGCTCCGAGATGAAGGAGTTGCTGGCCAAGGCGGTCGCCGACCTGCCGGAAAAGGAGCAGAAGGTTCTTTCGTTGTATTACTTCGAGGAGCTCACGATGAAGGAGGTCGGCGCGGTGCTGGGCATTGGCGAGTCGCGGGTTTCGCAGATTCATTCCCTTGCGGTGGTGCGTTTGCGCGCGCGTCTGGACGAGATGATGACCGCCACTAAGCCAGCGGCGCGAGCGGCGCAAGCCGGTGGAATTTGAGGCGCAAGTGAGCAAGCCCATGCAAAACGAGCTGAACCAGGCGGAAATCGATGCCATGGTACGGGCAGCCCGCGTCGGAGCGGGGGGTGAGACTGGTGCAGCCAGAGAACCACGGGTCGAGCCCTGGGATCCGCGGCGCGCGGGGCAGATCGGCCGCGAGCAACTGCGTGCCATCACCCTGCTGCACGAAGGCTTTGCCCGCAGCCTCACCCATGCGCTCGGTTCCTATCTACGCATCGTGTTCAACGCCACTCTGGTATCGGCAGAGCACTTGACCTACCGTGAATTTCTTCAGCGCATTCCGGAGACGACTTATCTTGCCGCCTGCAAATTGGAGCCTATGGGAGTGAACGGCGCGCTGCAACTCGACTTGAAGGTGATCTTTCCCATCCTCGATCTGTTGCTCGGCGGCGAAGGCAAAGGACTTGCGGCCAGCCGCGAGATTACGGAGATTGAAGAGCAAATCGTGGAAACCGTTGCCCGCATCGTGTGCCGCGAACTGGGCACCGCCTGGCAGGCGGTGAATCTGGAGGTGGGATATGAGCAACGCATCGAACTGGTGGAGGCGCAACGGCTGCTGCTGGCCGATGAGAAAATGCTTTCCCTGAGCTTTGAAATCGCCATGCTTGACGTGCGTGGAGGTTTGAATTTTGCCATTCCAGTTTCTGTCTCCCACGATTTGCTGCGCAAAATTTCGCTTGAGCAAAACGACCAGCGGCCCCACGGCCGCAGCGACTGGCGCGAACAATTGAAGCGCCGCTTGCTCGAGTGCCCCTTCCCGGTGCAACTGGAAGTCGACCAGGTGCGAGCTAAAGTAAGCGAATTGTCGCAACTGGAAGCTGGCCAACTGCTCTCCCTGCAGCGCAGCGCCGCCCTCCCCGCGTCCCTGTGGGTGGCCGGGGTGGAAATGTTTCGCGCCGCGCCTGCAACTTGCGCAGGCTCGCTGGCGGCGCAAGTGCTGACGCCGGTCGAGCTTGACGTGGAAAGTGAAGTAAGCCAGCGTGCCGGGAAGATGGAGAACCGCAAGGAGACCAAGAAATGACGGAAGAAACCGCTTCCACGGCAG
Source organism: uncultured Acidobacteriaceae bacterium (assembly GCA_963710965.1). GTDB lineage: Bacteria > Acidobacteriota > Terriglobia > Terriglobales > Acidobacteriaceae > Sulfotelmatobacter. The sequence goes on from CAVQCP010000026.1 coordinate 67,111, forward strand.
CGCCCGAGCCTTCCGAATTCCTGCAAATTTGGAGTGACAGTTTTTCGCAGGTCCTGGGGCAGATCACAAGCTCGGCGGTCGCTTGCACAGTGGTGGCGGAAGCGCCTTCCGACCTCGGCCTGGCTGGCGAAAATGATCTCTGGGTCTTGGTCACCTCGTCAGGAGTCTTGCGGGGAGAGATGACTCTGCGTATTGCGCCGCCGACGGTGCTGAGTCTGGCCCAGACGTTCATGAGCGAACCGGCGGCGCCGGAAGCGCAGCCTACCGCGGATCATCGCGAGGCTGTGATCGAGCTTCTGCGCCAGGTTGGCGGAATCGCTTCCACCAGCGCCCGAGCGCACTGGGGTGAAATTCAACTGGCAGTAGAACAATCTCCGGCCGCACCATCGTGGTCTCCGGCATCGACTTTCTGGCTGCAGGCGGGAGCATCAGGAACTGCCCAGGGCACGCTGGAATTCGCATTGAGCGCTGCCCTGGTGGCTGGGCTGCGAGCCGAGAAAGAGAAACCGGCGCATAGCGGCGAAGCCAAAGTGGTGTCCGGCGATGACGCGACCACGACCGGATCGGCTGCCGTGCCCCCACCCTCCGATTCGACCGTGGGCACGGGGGCGCTCGATGCTCTCATGGACGTGCATCTCGCCATGACCCTTCGCTTCGGCACTAGAACTTTGCTGTTGCGCGAAATCCTCGACCTCAGTCCGGGAGCTGTGGTCGAACTGGACCGAAAGGTAAAAGAGCCGGTCGATTTACTACTGGACGGCAAGCTGGTCGCGCGCGGCGAACTCGTCGTGATCGAAGGCAATTATGGCTTACGGGTCACTGACCTCTCGGCGCTCGCGTCCGCCAGGCTGGAAACCTAAACAACACGATGCCGCGAGAGAAGGCCGCGAGAGAAGAAAGAGCACAGGTATGAGCAGAATAAGCGCAGCGCTGCGGTTCTGGAAGTCTGTGGGAAGCCGTTGCTTGGGAGAACTCGTACCCCGGTGTGGGTACCGCGGTTGCCTTCAGTCCGGAAACCGCTGGCGTCGCATGCGCGGCCGATCGGGGAGCGTGCGCATGCAAGGGCTGCTTTATTGCAGTGCGGCATGTTTGGAACAGGCGCTGCTCGAAGTTTTGCGGGCGGAGCATTCACGCTCCCAGGGGGCTGCGCTCACGCCGCATCGTATCCCTTTGGGTCTGATTCTGCTTTCCCGCCAACAACTCACCGCGGACCAACTGCGCTCCGCATTGGAGGCGCAACGGAAGGTCGGGAGTGACGTTCCCACGCCAAAGAAAATTGGCGAGTGGCTTCAGGATTTTGGTTTCGCTACGGAACAGCAGGTCACAGCTGCGTTGGCGCGACAATGGTCCTGTCCCGTGCTGCGTAATCTCCCCGCCCGCATGGCGGCAAGCTTTCCGCTTGCCATCCCAACGCTGTTGCTGGAGCACTTCCAAGTGATGCCTGTCGAACTGGTTGAGGCCACCGGATCGCTCCTCATGGCCTTCGGTGGGAGCATCGATTACAGCATCCTTTATGCCATTGAGCAGATGCTGGGGTATCACACACAACCCTGCCTGGTGCTCCCCAGCATTCTGCGGAAGAGTCTGCTATCCATCGCTCAGCATCACGGAGTCAACGACGTAGTCTTCGATGGTCTTCAGGATGTTGCCGAATGCGCCCACATCATCGGCAACTACACTTCAACGGTCCGAGCTGAGGAGGTACGCCTGGCACATTGCGGTGAGCACCTGTGGATCCGGCTCGAACGGTTGCCCAGGGAGGCGGTGACGCTGGTGCTGCGCGCGCCCGCCCGAATAAATCCGAACTGTCGCTCGGTGAAAGCGAGTTGTAGCTTTGCTTCATAAAGTACTTGACATCTATCTGCCCCTCCCGCTACCCTATCCCGTAATGCCGGAATCGCGCCACCATCGCCTTCGCCGCCCTCGCCGGCTTCTGCGCTCGACCATCCAACCCACCGCAGTGTCCGCCAGTCCCGCCGATGACCTGCGCTTTATCCGCGACACCATGGAGCGGTCCGCGTCGTTCACAGCGGTGCCTGGGTGGGGACAAGTGGTTCTGGGCGCCACCGCTCTGGCGGCTGCAACCATTGCGGCCAGGCAATCCAACGCAGCAGCGTGGCTGAAGGTTTGGTTGTTCGAGGCTTTTCTGGCAGCGCTGATCGCCATCATTTCGATGCACGCGAAAGCCAACCGGCGCGGGCTGCCGCTATTCTCCGGGCCGGGGCAGAAGGTGGCGCTGGGATTATTTCCTCCGTTGCTTGCGGGTGCGCTGCTCACGTTCGTGTTTGTGCGGGCTGGTTTGCAATCCGCGCTGGCGCCGGCATGGCTGCTGTTATATGGGGCGGGAATCATTACGGGCGGAGCGTATTCGGTATCGATCGTCCCGGTGATGGGACTGTGTTTTATGGCGACTGGCGGAGCGGCAATTGCGGCTCCGGCGGAGTGGTCGAATTGGTTCCTCGCTGCCGGGTTTGGCGGCCTGCACATCGTTTTTGGAATTCTGATCGCGCGGAGGCATGGTGGCTAAAGCTCTGGCGCAACGCAGAAAGCTCGCGAAAGCCACGGCGCCGGAGCGGGAGCACGCACCCGCATCTGCCTTGGAGCTACCGGAACTCGACCGCCTGATTCATGAACGTATTCGTCTGGGAATCGTGAGCGCACTCGCCACGAATGCGAGCCTTAGTTTTAACGATCTGAAGCGCATTCTCAAGACCACGGATGGTAATTTAAGCGTTCATGCACGGAAATTGGAGGAGGCGGAGTACATTTCATGCCTGAAATATTTTGAGGGTCGCGTGCCGCGCACCGAATACCGCCTTACCGCTACGGGGCGGCGTGCCCTAGCCCACTATCTGGATCAGATGGAGGAGTGGATTCGGGTTACGCGGAAAGACTAAGACATTTGCGCGAACCTTGTATGACCCTTCCTCGCATGCTCATTCCCTTGAAACATCCCTTGCGACGCGGCTTTCGACGACATTCGCCTGTTGTTGCAACGAGAAAATGTCGTATTAACTGCAACGAGACTCTGTCACCCCCTATCGATTAAGTAACGGCCGCCAAAGCGGGGCGGCCGGAGAGATTGTAGATACGCGGGGTCGGTTTTTTTCTTTTCTGCGCCGAGGTAAGAAGCTGGGGACGGCGCTCGGCGTGTTCTTCGAGCGGCAGCGCCAAAGCCAGAAGAAGCTGGTCTCCGCGATAGACGTGCAGCCGGCCATCGAGTTGATGGGAGAGTTCGACGGTTTCTCCGGCATAGCCGCGAGCGGCCGGCAAAGGTGGAAGCGCGATGGACTGGGCGCCTAAAGTTACGGTGTGATCGGCGGCGACCACGCGCCGATAGTGCAAGCTGAGGCAGCGCGCCAGATCGAAGCGGCGGGGCAAACGGCGAAAGTCGGAGGTCGCCTCGGCGGCGGGTCGGGCGAAGCGTCGATTGTAGTCGGCGCAGAACTGGTCGAGCACAGTGTTGGCTTGCTCGACCGTGGCGGCCTGCGCGAGTCGGAGTTCGCTGACTAGGCGATCCTGGCAAGTGCGCCAAGCGCGTTCGATGCGGCCCTTGGCCTGGGGAGAGTAGGCCGGGATTTGTTCGATGCCGAGTTCTTCCAGAGCGCGGCCCAGCTGGGTGGGGGCTTGTTTTCCGTTGAGTTGTTCGGCGAGCGTCCAGTGGGAATCATTGCGTTGGAAGATGGAATGGCGGTCGCGGTAGAGGCTGAGAGGAACGCCATGAGTGGCGATCATGGCGTGCAGAGCGCGCAGATAGCCGAGGGTATTTTCGGCTTCGAGTTGGAAGTGAGCGGCGAGGATCTGGCCGGTGGCGTCGTCCTGAAAACCGAAGAGGGTGAGCGCGGGGCCGCGGCCTTCGAGCCAGTCATGGCGGCTGGCGTCGGTGAGCGCCATCATGCCGAAACGCGGGCGGGGCGGGCGCCGGGAGCGATACTTGCGCGGCCGGCGCTGCTGGGGAGAAAGCAGTTTTGCGCCCCGCAAAATGCGCCGCACGGTTTCGCGACTGAGGGCAAGGTTTTCTTCCTCGCGCAGCTTTTCCGCCAGATGCGAATCGTTGAAGCCCTGATACTTGCCGCGGGCCAAGGTCAAGATCCACTGCTTCTGGGGAGGTGAAACCGCCCAGGGCATAGCCCGTCCGCGATTGCCGTGCCGCACCCAGTCGATGGAATCGGGCCGATAGCGGCGCTTGAGGCGCTGCACCTGCCGTTCACTCAGTTGCAGCAGACGGGAGGCTTCGCGTACGCTCAGCCTTCCCTCCGCTGCATTCTCCACCACTCTCACTCGCTTCAACTCTTTCTGACTCATCGTCACCATCCTGCCAAGGTGACAGAATCTCGTTGCAGTTAGGGGGTGACATTATCTTGGAGCATCTA
>CAVQCP010000027.1:0-90941 GCA_963710965.1 uncultured Acidobacteriaceae bacterium
GTTTCACCGCCGCCCGGTCTTCAATCTTCTTTTGAAAGAACAGGAAAGTTGGGATGCAAATCAGGAGGGCCCCAACCGCCACGGTGATGAAGTGATTCACCCCGTTGCCGTGAACTTTTCGCAGGTGGACGAGCAGGCTTACACCCGCATACGAGCCGGGTGCGCTGCCGCAAATCAGCGCCAGTACCACCTTGCGTCGCACCGTTCCTCGGCGCAGGTGCACAATGCTGGCGCCGATTTTGGTGATGAAATTAAACAGCGCGTCCGAACCCACCGCGCGCATCGCCGGCACATGCAAGCCAAAGATCAGAATCGGAAGCAGCAGCACGCCGCCCCCGACTCCCGTCATTCCGATGAGAGTTCCGACAAAAAACCCCACCAGGCTCTTGAGCAACAGATCCATAGAACACGAAACTAAAGAAGAATACGAAACTAAAGAATACGAAACAACACGGATTGTCATCCCGAGCGCAGCGAGGGACCTCGCTTTTCGCCCGCGCTACAACCCGGGATGATCCCAAGCAGATTGGTTACGCCGACTCGCCAGCGGTTCCTAGAAATCCTTCCTTCTCCAAATGCAGGATGATCTCCTGCGCCGCTTCTTCTGCCGAAAGTTCACCCGTGTTAATGGTGACTTCGGCATCCGCCGGAGCTTCATAAGGATCGGAGATGCCGGTGAATTCCTTGAGAATTCCCGCCCGCGCCTTGGCGTACAGGCCCTTGCGGTCGCGCTGCTCGCAGACATCCACGCTGGTTGCGATGTGCACCAGAATGAATCCACCGTAAGGCTCGATGATCTGCCGTACATGTTTACGCGTCGCGTCGTAGGGCGCGATGGGCGCGCAGATGGCAATGCCGCCGTTCTTGGTGATCTCCGACGCCACGTACCCAATGCGCCGGATGTTAATGTCGCGATGCTCCTTCGAGAATCCCAGCTCCGACGATAAATGCTTGCGGACCAGATCGCCATCCAGCAGAGTCACCGGACGGCCGCCCGTTTCCAAAAACTTTGTCAGCAATACATTCGCGATCGTCGATTTACCCGAACCCGAAAGTCCCGTAAAGAAAATGGTCACGCCCTGCTTGTTGCGCGGCGGAAAGCTGCGCCGCAACTCCGCCACCACCTCCGGATAAGTAAACCATGCCGGAATCTCGCGCCCTTCATTCAAGCGCTCGCGCAGTTCTGTGCCGGAAATGTTCAGCACGCGGTCGCCCTTCTTCACCTCGTCATCGGGAACGTACTTATCCTGATCCTCGAGGTAGACCATCATGTTGAACGGGACCATGGTCACGCCGATATCGGCTTCGTGTTTTTTGAAAACTTCCTGCGCCTCGTAGGGTCCATAGAACGGCTTGCCGTCGGTATCTTTGCCCGGCCCTGCGTGATCGCGGCCCACAATGAAATGGCTCGCGCCATGATTCTTGCGGATCAGCGCGTGCCAGATCGCCTCCCGCGGTCCGCCCATGCGCATGGCCAGCGGCAGCAACGAAAGTTTCGCCGTCCCGGCCGGGAACTTGGGCAGCAGAAGTTGATAGCAGCGCACGCGCGTGTAGTAATCCACGTCGCCCGGCTTGGTCATTCCGACCACGGGATGAATCAGCAGATTCGCTTCCACCTGCTTGGCCGCTCGGAACGCCAGTTCCACATGCGCCCGGTGCATAGGATTCCGCGTCTGAAAGGCCACCACCTTCCGCCAGCCGACGCGGGCAAACTCGGCGCGCACTTCCGCCGGCGTCAACCGGATGCTGCGAAAATCGTAGTGCGAAGGAACTTGCATTCCTTCCAGCTTCCCTCCGATATACCAGGGATTCGCTTTATTGATGGCATAATCCGCACCCGGATGGGCCGCGCTGGTGCTCCCGAAAACCGCCTGCGCTTCGGCCTTGCGGTCGGGCTGCCAAATGTCTTCCACGTGCAATACCGCCAGCATTACGCCTTCCGGATCGCGCAACGCGACTTTGCTGCTTCCCGCGGTCAGCTTTTTGGCGAACTCTTCGCTCACGTCCAGCGTGATCGGCATCGGCCACAGCGTTCCGTTGGCCAGTCGCATGTTGTGGCAGACGCCTTCATAGTCGGCGCGCGTCATAAACCCCCGCAGCGGAGAAAAACCGCCGGTAATCAGCAGTTCGAGATCGCAGAGTTGCCGCGCCGTGAGATCCCACGAGGGGTAATCTTTGGAGTGGGCCTTGCGTTCGGCGATGCGGTCGGGTTGAGCGATAAGGTTGATGAGTTCGCCGCCGTGCGGCGCGATGAGATGACTGGCTGAAGCTGTCAAGTGCGAAGCCTCCTGAGTTTGTATGTCGGTATCGAATGTCTGATTTTCTATGTCAGATTTTGACGACTGAGTAGTCTACTACGTTTATTGTATTTGCCTGGATTGCTTCCCAAACTGTATCGGGCTGGGGGTTGGGACCGATTGCAGGTTGTATAGGGAGAGAAACCCAAAAACTTACCTTACAGAGTACCATCCCGGCCAGCGCGATGAAAGGTAGATTAATTTCTCCCCGGGAAAAACGAAAGTTTGGCTACGGGGAGACTTTTGGCCGCCGGCGGGGAAGATTCCCAGGATCTACCGGGCCATTGGCAGGGCCATCTATCAGTCGCTCGCTCGAAGCTGAAGAAGTCTCGCCTTGTGCTGAGTTTCGGATGCCAGTTCGTCGCGAAAGTATCTGGCTGCGAAGCATGGATGATAATCGGGCTTATTCAAATCGGGCTGGCAACCGGCAAACGGCTTGTCCGGCGCCGGACTGTCATCAATCCAAAAGGTATTAGATGTGAAACACGGATCCTGCTCGGGTTTATATAAAGCGGGCTGACAAGTCAATGGCCTACCCAGGGCGGGAGTTACGTCATCGTCTTTTAGATTGGCCACGGGGATCTTCTGGTATGCAGGTTGCCTGGGATTTCGGGCAAGCCCATCCTGTGACGTCTTGCGATACCAATTGGGCTGGCTCAGCCATGCGTTTATATAGGTAAGGCGCTTCTCGACCCCCTCCAGCTCAGCCTCAGCGAAGCGCGAAATCACAACCGATTGGGCGCTTCGCAGTTGTGCCGCATCCTGCGGGGCTAACGCATCGCTTAAGGCCTTCCAATGTGCGGCTCGCTCGGGCGGCTGAAACTGGTCGAACTCCCCTCGAACTGCATGTTGTTGTTGATACTGAGCGGCCCAGGCAAGGGCCGGGTTATTGGAGTTAGCAGGATCTACCGGGGCGGGGCTCGGAGTCCCAGGCGGGTCCGGAATCATGACCTTACTTCGGGGATATTGCGTTTCCAACCATTTCTCGTACAGCCACCGGAATTGGGCATAATTATCCTGGTCGCGCGGAACTCCAGCTTGAAATAAGAGGGAGATTGCGCGTACCTGGGCGTTCGTCGCGGCTTCTGAAACATCGGCGCCATTCGCAATGATGCCGAGGAGCGGCCAAAGCTGACTCCAGGCGGGCCGCGGTACATTCTCCGTCAGCCACTCCAGTCCGTCGAGATTGCCGCTCTTTAAAGTCTGATACACAACATTACGAACAGTAACGGTGTACCGGCTCGAGGGCCAAAGCAGACCAGGCAAGATATTCACCTTTGCCGCCTTTAGGCCGTTCAGGAAAGCCCACTTCGATTGGAAGGATCCGTATCCAAACAGCTCCAGCATAGCTGACTGGACTTTCGCGTCCTGCATGTCTTCCTTGCGACATCGCCAAATGCTTATTGTGCGATCCAGCGCGAGAGCCTTGATTGCGAGAGCCAACGCATCCGGGGTGGCCGCGGCGCAATCGATCCTGTTGGCGAGGTCGGCGCCTTGGCGATTCAAGGTCGACTGAATGTCCTGAGTGCGTTGGTCGACGTCGTTTACTTTCCCGTTAATCTCGTCAAGCTTCGCCTGAATCGACTTCAATTGTTGTTGCGCCCCGGCTATGTCCAAGGCCGCGAGAGCATCTCCCAATTTGCTATTCAGGGCATCCATCGTCTGGCGCGCCGTTCTCTGATCTTCTTTGTCCTGCGCAATTATGTCGGCAAGCGTATCCAACTTGTCCGCCAGGTCGGCGAATTGGCGCTGGACCTTCTCCTGGTCCGCCGCCATGAGCTTCCGCAGTTCCGTGTCAAAGGAACGAAGCAGCAACACTTGCCGCTCTCCATCCACATCGCGGCCCAGAGTGTTTACACCCCGCGCGCTGCGCGCGACCTCGCGCAGCAGTTCCTGGTTCCCGTTCAGGGTTTTTTGCAACTCATTCAATTGCTTTTGCAGGTCCGGGACCTTGACGGCGTACTTGGGACACAACTCAATGGTTCCGTTCACCCCAAACGCCATCAACACATTGCCACTCAGGCAGCCATCCTGAGCCGGCGCCCTGGCCAAAAGAATGAACATCGCCAGAGCGAATAGGCCTAAGGATTGCCATCTAACGCAAGCTCTCGCTGAAGATCCGATCATGGCGTTTATCCCAACGCAGAAGTTCTTCGACACGAAGGACACTCGACGGACGGTTAGAAGTTTATATGCGGGGATACTTCATGATCGCAAGTGGAAAAGCTCGGTTTTGGGCAAAACCCGAGGGTGCAAGCTCTATGCCCAGTCGCTCAATTTCCATCCCTGTCCCCGAACACACAGCGCCGCCACGAACCCCGCCCCCGCGGGCACTTCGCGGAGCACCCACCGCTCCGCTTCGGAAGCATCCGGACGCGTCGCCAACAGCGCATTATTCTCGCCGGCGGCCAACCCTACATCGAACTGGCTAAGAGGCAATGACAAGCCATCCCCGGTCGCCTTGATGTACGCCTCTTTTCGCGTCCAGCAGCGGAAGAACGCTTCAATTCTGGCTTCGGGCACCAAGGCAAACAGCTGGCTTTGCTCATGCGCGGAGAAGAATCGGCGCGCAATGGCCTCCAGATCGAAGTCGTTGCGAACCTGCTCCACGTCGATGCCGATCTCACGCCCGCGCGCAAACGCCATCAGTGCGATTCCGCCGGAATGACTGACATTGAACATCAGGCTGTCCTGCGCATGTGGCGGATCGAGGGAAGGTTTTTCTTTTGCAGAATAGGCGAAGCTCAGTGCGGTCGGATCAGCCGCCAGATAGCTCGCCAAAATAATCCGCAGCCATGCCCGTCCCGCTGCGAAGCGCTGCCGGTCGCGACCGAAATGAAAGCGGGCGGCGCGCGTCCGCTCGTCGCCAGAGAGCAGCTTCTGCCAACGATCTTCTTCGCCTCCGATGGCATCCAGGTCGACGCGCCAGAGTTGCACTTCATCCTCGAGCAGCGCGCGCGGCGCTTCTATCTGGAAGCTGGCTTCGCTGATGTTCCTGCTTTGGCTCATGCTTGTTCGTAGTAACTTAACCCATGTTACTTTCTGGCGAGAGTTTCCCGGCCCCAAACGTGTTCTAATAGTAAAGGCCGCTGAAAGAATCGGTCATTTTTTCAGGAAGGCTTCCCATGACGAATCTCTTGTCGAAGACCTTATCGCGGTGCCGAGTCGCCGGTTTGCTCGTAACTCTTATATCCGCAATTGGCCTGGCGGCGCAGAATTCCAAGCCGCTGGCATCCTCGACTAAGTCCGGTAAGTCCGGCGCAGATCCCGTCAAAACGGCAACTAAACCGCTGACGCCTAAATCCGTCATGCCTGGCGCCGCCGCTCAACACAAGAGCGCTCCGGTGGTGCCGAATCGGACGACGCAGAACACTAACGCCGAACTTGCCCACCTCGAGCGCGGGCAGGCAACGGCCGGCTCGAAAAGTTCCAGCACCGCGAAGGTCGCGCCGTATAAATCCGCCCCATCGTCTAAACCGACTCCGAAAATCGATTACAAGTATCAGAAACCGGCAGGCGGAAAAGCTCCCTCCGGCTCCATTCACTAGCTCGGTTCGCTTGTCCACCAGGCGCTGCGAGTTGCATGAACTGCGCCTCAATCGCAGTAATCGGCTCCCACTGTTGATTGGAAGTGTGCCCCCTCAAATTACAGCTTTCCACAAAAAACCTCCGGTGTATGATCGTTTTTCAGCAACCAGACAATCATCCTAGTGCAGACGCGCCGAGGGTTTCGGGACCAACCGCCGCGGTTCTGGCGGTCCGCCCTCGCGCCTGGTAGACACAAGATCAGGAGAAACCATGAGAGTGAAAAACAACCAGCAACGCCTCGTGTGGTTGGGTGTGTCGGTTCTCGCACTGCTGACCCTGTCTCCAGCTCTATTGGGTCAGGCCTACTCCTCTGGGAATTCCCGCCAATCATCCCCAGACTTGCAGGCGGATGGCCCGGTGATTACTGACTGGAGTAGTCGTCATATTGTTTTCTCCAAGCCCGCGACTGCGGCGCGGGCCGAACGAGTGAAAAAGGACTTCCGCTACTGGCAGCAATTGCGACGGCAATCGCCAGCGAGGTTGTCTGACGCGGCCAATGAAAATGCGTTGGACCGTGAGTTGCAACTTAACGTCGCCGCCGCACACCTCCTCGGAAATCAGAAAATCGGCGGCGACTGGTCGGAAGACTTGGGCAGCGGCGCAACCATTGGCGCCATTAACTATCCGGCAAAGTACGGGTTCCTGGCAACCACCGCCAATTGCGGGAGCGCAACCCAGCCCGATTTTGTCGTCTATGCCACAGGCCTCACGGGCTCCGCCACACAAGCCAGCATTGTGGCTTTCGATAATCTTTACTCCGGCTGCAGCGGTACCGTGCCCTCTGTCTATTGGGCGTACAACACCTTTGACGGGACCATCACAACCTCCCCTGTAATCTCAAAAGACGGAAAGCAAATTGCTTTTGTACAAACCACTTCCGGTGGAAATGCGGAACTGGTTCTGCTGAAATGGCTCGCTTCCACAAGCGAGACCATCGGCTCTCCGCTCAGCCTGACCCGGGTACGCAATTCCAATTACCCCACCTGCAATGCGCCCTGCATGACCACCGCGCTGCTGAAGAATGCAGGAGGCACCCAGCTCGACGCCGACACCAATTCATCCGTCTTTTACGATTACAGCGACGATACGGCTTATGTCGGCGACGCTTCCGGCTATCTGCACCAGTTCAATCCGGTCTTCGGTGGCGTCCCCGCGGAAGTGCTAACCGCGGGTTGGCCGGTGCTGTTAAATCCCACGACTCCCACGGCTCTGACCAGCGCGGTCTACGATTACAACTCGGGACGGGTATTCGTGGCGGACGTCGGTGGCTATGCCTATCGAGTCGGCCCCAATACCGCCTTCGTTACTGCCTCTTCCGGCCCGCTGGATTACTCCAGCGCGGAGGGTGGCGCCGGCATTGTGCAAGGTCCCATCGTCGATGCCACCGCCGAAGTGGTTTACGTTTTCGCCTCCAGCGACGGTAGCGGCGGCTGCAGCGGTGGTGCGGATTGCACTGCAGTTTACGAGCTCCTCGTCGATTTTCCTCAGAACGATACCGGAAGCGAGGCCATCGTCGGCTCCAGCACGCTCTCCGGTACCGCGCCCAATCCCTTATATATTGGCACTTTCGACAGCACCTACGAAAATTCGACGAGTGGTTCCGGCAATATGTATGTTTGCGGAAACACCGGCGGCCCTCCCATCCTCTATCAGATTCATCTCTCCGCGGGAGCTTTCGGCGCCGTCGATGCCGGGCCAGTGATTTCGACTAGCAGCAGTACACCCTGTTCTCCCGTCACCGATATTGCGAATCCCAATGCAGCCGCAGCTCCAACCGAGTGGATATTCGCGAGCACGGAAAACGGCGGAGCTGCTTCGGGCTGTTCCTCCGGCGGATGTATTTTCAATTTCGTCGACACTCCATGGCTAGCCTCAACCGCTTACACCGTGGGCCAGGAAATATTGGACACTCATTTCCAGATTCAGGTCGTAACCAAAGCCGGCACCTCCGGCGCGTCCGCTCCCGGCTGGCAGACGATTGCAGGCAAGACCACGACCGACGGTACTGTTACCTGGATCGATCAAGGCTTGCAATCCGCCTTCACCCCAGCGGCGTGGCTGAAAAACCATCTCTACAGCAAAGGCAGCAAAATTCTGGATGGCAACAACAACATCCAACTCGTAACCAAAGCCGGCACTTCAGGCGCGACTGCTCCCTCTTTTAACGCGACCGCGGGCCTTACCACGTCCGACGGCAGCGTGACCTGGACGAACGTAGGCGCGATCGCAACTGCCTCTCTGGCCGTAGACGGAGGCACCAGCGGAATCATTATCGACAACACCGTGGGTTCTGGAACCTTGGCGGGAGCGTCTCAAGTCTACTTCTCAACCTTGGGGAGCGAGACCTGTGGAACCTCGGGAACCGGTGGCTGTGCCGTGCAGGCGTCGCAGGCCGGTTTGCAATAGACTGAGGTAGATCTTTCTACTGCTGCGGATTTCTTTATTGCACCAGGTGTTGGCGGAGCACGTTCACGATCCGACTGGCCGCTAGACCGTCCCACAGTGGAGGCCGTCGCGACGATCGTGCGGGATTTCTTAAAATCCCGCGAGCCGCCGCCAGGATGCAATCCGGATCCACTCCAACAATTTGATTCGAGCCATGCTCAACCGTGACGGGACGTTCCGTGTTCTCGCGCAGCGTCAGGCAGGGCACGCCCAGCACGGTGGTTTCCTCCTGCACGCCGCCCGAGTCCGTTAGGACGAGACGCGCCTGATCGTTGAGCGCAAGAAAATCAAGATATCCCAGGGGATCGAGAGGAACGATTCCCGCGCCTTCGCTCGCGGTCGCATCGGCCAAATATCGATCGAGATCGAATGTCTGAATATTTTTCCGGGTTCGAGGATGGACCGGGAAGAAGACGGGAAGCTCAGTCGCGACCGCGCTTACCGCGCTCAGAATGCCGCGCAGCGTTTCTGGATCGTCCACATTGGATGGCCGGTGCAGCGTGAGAACGCCGTAGGGCCGGCAGCCGGAACCATTCCGCCGCACTCCGAGCCGCTCGAGAATCGGCGACCTCGCGGCTAAATCGCGATGCTGCAGCAGGCAATCGATCATCACATTGCCCACCAGAAATATTTTTTCGGTGGCCACGCCTTCGCGCTTCAGATTCTCCACGCCACTCTGCTCGGTCACAAAAAGCAGGCTGGAAATCGCATCTGTCAGCTTGCGATTGATCTCCTCCGGCATCGTCATATCGAAGCTGCGCAATCCCGCCTCGATATGGGCAACAGGAATACCCAGCTTGACCGCCGTCACCGCCGCTGCCAGCGTGGAATTCACATCGCCCACCACCAGAACCATCTGCGGCTGGTAGTCCAGCAGAATGGGTTCAAGGCGCTTCATCACTTCCGCAGTCTGCTGGGCATGGCTGCCGGAACCCACCGCCAGATTCACCTCCGGCAGCGGCAGGCCGAGATCGGAGAAAAAATTAGTGGAAAGAAGGTCATCGTAGTGCTGTCCGGAATGGACCAGACAATGCCGAATCGGACCATGCCGAACCAGACTCTGTTCCCCATCAATACTCTGTTCCCCATCAGCCTGGGAGCCAAGCTTTTTCAACTCAGCCAGAATAGGAGCGATCTTCATGAAGTTCGGTCGCGCTCCAACCACGCTGAGAAGCTTCATGGCGTGCTCCAGTCGTTTCCGTACAACCGTTTCATAAGTGGGATTAAGAAGTAGCCCCAGTGTAGAGCACATCTTGTTGTAGTGGGTCGTTTGAATTTCTTTACCCCGCCGCAAGAACGGCTACGCTCAGCCATCTCACTCAACCTGTGGAAAATGGCCTTGCACATGCAATGGAGCGGAGTGTCTCCCGTCGGTTATACGGCAAATCGTGTAAATTGTGCAGGGCATCAGCCGTAGACCGGGAAATTTTCTCCCTACAGGATTTACCCGAGCAACCTTACCTCCCCTCTGCATCAATCGTATGTCCGCAGCACCGGTGGTGAACCACGGCCGGCTACCTGCGGCCACTCCGGCAGGCCTGCGCGCCATCGATCTGAAGTGACAGGTGAACTGCCACGCGAAATATGCAGTCTTTACACGGCTTTACATAGGCTTCCGGCTTGCATAAGTTCCCTGCGAGTGGGGCGAAATGACATGCCAGTCGCGCCTTTGGGGCGAATTCCTCTTTCTGGAAGACAGTGGTGCTCCCGCTAAGTGCCTGTGCAAAAACATGTTCTACAGTCACAGCCAAGCTGCGGCCAAAATGGCATGCTGGATGCTATGTATTTTGGAAACATCCCAGCTACGGTCGTCTTAGGCAGGGAAAAACCACACCCAAAGGGGGTAGCGATGACGGAGCAGTCCGTTCGACTGGGACCGCGCGAAAAGCAGATCGTTGAGTTGTTGTTGCAAGGCTGCGACAACGCCGAGATCGCTGACCAGTTGAAGATGGCGCGCAGAACTGTAAAAGCTCACTTCAACCGGCTATTCCTGCGTTTTGGCATTACCGGTGGTATCAAGCGAGTCAAACTCGCAACTCTTCTATATCGGAGGCAATTATGTTCCCAAACGAACGCTATGGATCCCGTACTCCAAGTGAGCGCGAAAACCGAGTCATTGAACTTGTCGCCCAGGGCCTGAGGAACTGCAACGTCGCCAGTCAAATCGGCACCACCGAACACGTGGTGAAGAATTATCTGCGCGTGATCTACGACAAACTGGGACTGTGGAACCGGGTGGAGCTGGCTTTATGGTACGAGTCCCGCCGCCATGAGTCGCAATTCCAAGCCTGACCTGCATTCGCTGTACTCGCGTATCAACCACGCGTTTCGCATCCAGTAAGGAAGCTGGGCCGGGACCTCGGCCCAGCATCATTGCCAGCACATCGTTGTCGGTACATCATCGACATCCGAAAGCCTGCAAGTTGCGCAGCCGGTCAGCGGCGGCTCTTGCGCCCTTTTGTGCCGCCGAATCCAGTAAGACTCGAGCCTGGTCGCAGTTTTTGGCCACTCCATCTCCGCGCAAATATAGATCGGAGAGAGTCAGCGCTGCTTGTACGTTTCCCTTGCCCACGGCATTCCACAGCAAGGGTACGGCCACGGAAGCATTGCGGCTCGTGCCTGACTCGCCATTCAAGTATTTTTGCGCGGTTGCGAAATCTGCCGCGCCGCTCGCTTCAACCGCGACCGACGGGGAGCCTGCGGTGTGGGCCGCAACTGCGGGCGGGCGACGCGAATCGCTAACATTATTTTTTGAAGTACCGTCCGTCGCCTGATTTTTAACAGCTGTAGTGGCGGCCGCCGCAGGAGCTGCGACGGTAGGGACTGGTCTCGATGAGCCCGCATCAGTAGGAAGGGGAGCTTCGGTCTTCGAGTTTTCCGAAGTCGGCGCCAATGGTTGCCCGGCGCTGACTGGCTCGGGTGGCGTCTGTGGCGCAGCCGCAGATGGGGTGGCAGCCGGTGTCACCGGGTTGGTCGACGTGGTAAAAACTCTCGTTCCCCTCCATGCCATGTAGATCAGCAAAACGAAAAGAACAGCCACAGCGATGCCCGTATAAAGCCGGTAATTCTTGGGGCTCGGCTCGGATCCCGCGCCAAACGTAGGAAAGTAATCTTCCCTTGGCAGCGAAGATGGGCCTGGCAAGTGAGTCCCTTCGCTACCCAAAGCCGATGCGGATGCAATCTCGTAATCCGAAGAATTCTTTTCGACGGAATCGTGCCCGACAACCCGCTCGGCTTCATTTTCACCCTGCGCGAAAATAGGTGCAGCCGCGGTGATGGGCAGCGCCAAGCCCGTGGCAGCTTCCAGTCGCGTGCCGCACATTCCGCAATAAAATTGTCCCGGGGGATTTACGTAACCGCATCCGGCGCAGGTGTGGTGAAAGCCCAGCGCCTGCGGCGCCTCGGGCAGAAACACAGGGGCTTCGAACCCTGGTGCTTCCGACGTTGAGGTTTCGCAGGTCGATGCTTCCACCGTCGATGTCTTAAGCTGGGTCGGCTGCATTGCAGATGTGTCAAATCCAGAATCATTCTTCCAGGTAGCGCTCGCTGTGGTTGAAACCTGCTCCTGTCTCCCGGAGTTAGTTTCCGCCGGTGCTCGCTGGGTTTCGCTCGCAGGCTGGGAATCTGAAGCTGGCGTCGAGGTTTTTTCCAATTCGCGCAGCAGTTGGGCGATCGCCTCTCCGCGCTTCTCCGGAGGGTTGGTGAAATACACTTCCGCCCACCGCCCCATATGCTGCGCCAGCAGCGGATTCAGCAGAGGATTTAATTCCGGATCCGGCAACGTATTGGTTTTGGATTCGTCCGTGGAGGCGGTCACTGGCATTCTCCGAGCAAGCAGCGGTCCATATGATTGCACTACCGGAAAGGAAGGTTGTCAAATCGGGAAAGTGTAATTTCTTAATCGCGCTATTCGTAATTTCAGAAGCGGAGAAAATTTGCCCCGATAAGAATTTTCAAGATTACGAAATTATCCAATTACAAATGTCTCTACTCGCAGGGCTTGCGGTTGGCCGCCTCGAAGTGATCTAACTGCGCATCGCGCTGACGGGTGAGTTTGCCCTTCGCCGTTTTGTTGTAGAGGTCGGAACCGGGGCAATAGTACAGAGCGGTGTGCAGGTCGACCCAAACCTGAATGTCGGGATTGCCTTTGTACTCCGGAGGCTCGGGAGCTTCGGCCAGACCCACGGCAATCAAGAACTTGTCGAAGGCAGAGAGATCGGGAGCAGGAGTTGATTGCCGGTTGCTGGAATCGGCATTCGAGGAAACCGCCGTTTTGTGATTGGTCGCACTCACCGAATGGTTTGAGCCGATTCCCCAGCGCATTACCGCCACCAGCAGAACCAGGGCGATCCCGAGGTAAAAATCGCCGCGCCGGGAGCGCCAGAACAGCAGCAGAGGATTGGTAGTGCGCGCCGCCGCCAACGATTCGAGAAACTCTCGTGTCTTCGCCGCCGAAGTCCAAACCAGATCATTGCCTTGCTTCGGTGCCAGCGCGGCGGGCGTTTTGCTATCCTCCGCAGCTTGGTTGGCATGCGTTTGCGATTGCACCGGCGATATTGCCGGGCGTTTCGAATCTGCGCTGAGGGCGCGGGCTGACGCAGGAACGATCTCCTGCTCTTCGTTTGCTTCTGGGTTTCCTTCTTCTTCCCGCCAGTCTTCTGGCTCGCGCGCTTGGGGATTGGTTGCATCGAGACTTGAGTTCAGCTTTCTCGATTCCAAATCCTGCGACTCCAATCGTGCCAAGGCGTCCTGCAAGGAAGGCTCCGCGAAATCGCCCTGATTTTCGGTTTCGTTCTTCGACCGCGCGGTCGAAGGGTTGGCAATCAAGTCCTGGGAGACAGAATCGTGCGAGTGCCCATTACTGGGTACGCTTCCGCTTTCGGGCTCGCCTTGTTGCCTCTGCCAGGCCGAGGCCAGCTTGCTTTGCATGCTGTTGGATTCATAGTCACTGGCTCGCGGAGATCCGCATTTCCCGCAGAATTGCTCCTCCGCCAGCAACTTGCCTCCGCACCGCCAGCATGTGTATCCCGCCCCGATGGCCCCCCCGCCAGTTCCATTCGGGCCGGTCCCATGTTCCGGGGCGGGGATTTCCAGAGAATGGATCGCAGAATGTTCCGCAGCCGATTGGTCTGCAGCCAAAGCTTCCAGCTTCGGTTGCAGCTTTTCGATGGTGGCGAGCATGGTCGAGCGCTCCGCCGCCATCGATTTCTTTAACGCTGTCTCCGCCTCGCGGCCAATCGCTTCGGTCACCAATCCGGCCAGAAGTTGGCAGGTGTGGACATCCTGTTCGGCGAAACCATGGATTCGATCGAAATACAGTTCCAGTGCTCCTACAATATTGCCGTCGTGGTAGACCGGTACCGCGAGCAGCGACAGAATGCCGCGCTGGCGGCACGGTTCCGGGTCGAACAGCACTTCGATGTTCACATCCTCGCTGCGAATGACTTGTCCGGTGCGTACGCTGGCCGCGCAGATGGCCGTGGTCAGCGGCACTTCAGTTTTCAGCGGCAACGCCGGCGTGCCCGATCCCGCCAGATAGCGCACCCGCTTGCCTTCCAGGATGCCAATGCCGGCCCCGCTCGCACCCGTGATTTGAGCCACTCGCTCCGCCACCACCGCCAGGGCGCTCTCCAAGCCCAGGTTTTTCATCTGGATCTGCCGCTGCGCTTCGACAATTTGCGCCAGCGTGAGCGTGTAATCGCTGGGACGCGTGGGTTCCTTCACGGCCTCTGGCAAGGGAGCTTGACTGGCCGATTCCTGCTCGCGCAGGCGCTCGTTATGCAGCGCCATCCTTACTTCCAGCTCCTGCTTCTTGCGATTGTGCTCCTGCAGCACGTGCGCCGCTTGCAGCAACTTCTCGAAGTTCTCCTCGTCAAGAACCGGTTTTTGCTTGTGATCGGTCACAATCTTTTCGCCCCGGTGCGCTGCCGGCGAAGGATGGACGGCCCGGCCGGAAATTAAACCTATTCTAGTGCAATTCTTCTACCACGAAACCAAACTTGTGAAGTGTGTCCATTGGGGCGCCTAAGGCCCGCAGGCAAAAACGGGAACTTGTCCATAGCTCGCACCCCAGCGGGAAAGCCCGCCAGTTCAGGGTTCTCGCCAGGACGAGAGACGGATTTCCATAAATGATTTAAGAACGTTCTCGCCCTGGCGCAGGTTACTTTCGTAAGAGTCGAAGGTATGCGCCAGTAGTCTTTTAACGTTCTTGCGTCAGATCCGTCTCCGTATCAACTTTGTACGACTTCGGCGGCAACAGAAATTGCACCCCGAAATATCCCAGAAAATAGCTTTGATTGTTGCGCGCCGCTTCCAGGCTGCGTCCCGCCATAAAGAGAAGAATCATCGGGCGATGAATCTTGTAGCGGCCACCAAAATCGATCGTAGGCTGGTTGAAGGAGGGATGAAACGCCCCTTGGGCGTAGAGTTCCATGTCCAATTCGAACTTCTTGGTGAATTCGTGGCCGACCACCAGGCCGGTCAACCAGCCGTCCGGCCCCTTGTGCGTGAACTGATACCCGGCCTCGAAGTCCACATCGAGCGGTCCAAACTTCCGCGAAAACTCCACCGGCAAAAGAAAGGATTCGCTGGCGGGAACGATGTTGCGGTGAACCGCATCATTCGGATTGTTGAGAAACATTTGCGGAAAGACGGAGATGGAGAGCCCGTCTTCGCCCGCGTCGTAGAAGCGCCACTTGACTCCAGGGTTCGACTGGTTCATTCCGTATTCCACTGGCGATCCAGGATTTTTTACTCGCAACCACGCACTCTCGTAGGTGAGTTGAAGGCGCTCGCCCACCCCAAAGTTGATATCAACGTCAGGCGTGTGGGAGACCGACTGGCCGTTGAAGAGAAACGGCATGTAGCCGAGATTGATCTCCCAGTTAAGATGGCCCGGAGTGCCCGGGTCGTTCGTATAGTAAGGCGGCCCGCCTTGAGCCCTCGCGTATGCCCCAGTCAGGCAAACCAACAATAGCGTAAGCCCGGTCTGCCTTAGTAGGCTCGCAGGGCGGCGGACAAATCGCTTCGCCCCGGATCTTCGCCGAGCCTGTGCAAAAAAAGATGCTCGCCGGAGGGTGAGCACCAAAAAGAAACGTTTCGCCGCCCCATTCTTCCCAAATCGGAAAGTGCTGCTTTTCCTTACCGGGGGGTGGATTGTGGCCGCGCTGTGACCCCATCTTTTCATTCCGTCCATTACAAAAGGCCCAAGAAAACTAGTGTGAGGAAAGGTTTTATCTTCAATCATCGGGCGGTAATTGTGCAACTCCAGCGACGAGCTTCGATCCTTTGGTTTTTTTCTAGGAGCCTCGAAGCTTGCGCTGCAGGGCCGAGCGCGTTGCCTTGCCTCCCATTTTGGGAGTGCACTCCGCCGCAGAATTCCCGCGCCTTCTCCGGACCGCGTTGGTTCTTGTCCCTAAGTGCAAGCACTCACGGTCTTTAGATTTTGCCCAGGTGCCGGAGAAAGGTTGGCGAAAGCCGTGCAATAGGAAATGGCGGAACGCCATTGAGACGAGCGTGGCCCGCCAAGCTCGTGACGTCCAGTACCGAAGGAGAAAAACGCCATGATGGACATGCAGAAGATGGACATGGAGAAAATGAAAGTGACCCCCCGCGACCGGCAAGTGCTGGATTTGCTGGTGCAAGGTTGCAGCAACAAGGAAATTGCCGGCCAGTTAAGCATCAGCCCGCGCACCGTGAAGCAGCATCTGCGTACGCTGTTTCTGCGCGCCGGTATCCGCGATGGCCGCAAACGCGTCCGGCTGGCTACCGCGGCCTTCGAAAACTCGGAGATGCAATCATGACCCCGCGCGAACACTTAACCCCGAAGGAAATTCAGGTTGCGACACTGGTCTGGGAAGGCCTCACCAACCGCGAAATCAGCAAGCTCATGGGAACCACCGAGCAGGTCATCAAAAACCACTTGCGCAGCATCTTTGACAAAATCGGGGTTTGGAGCCGGCTCGAATTGGCCATGTACGTGGCCAGCCACGGCGGCAAGAGCTGGGCCGAAGAGTTGACCGCGCCGGTTTGCGGCATCCCGCGCGCTGCGACGGGCTAGCCGAATGAACTTCATTGCCGGTTGGAATGCGATCTCACCGAGGCGATACTGCGAGCAACCACCTTGCAAATTTTTGCGCGTGTGCTGGCGCCCGCACAATTGCTGCAAAAGCTTTGCACTCCGCCGCCGGGTAAAGGCTCGAATGTTTCGCTTTTTGGCTGGAAAAACAATCACTTGGGTGGGTTCGCCGTCGGCCCGCAAATTGCACCGGAAAGCTCGACCCAATACGAGCGGGCTCGCCAGCAGTTTCGAGCCGGCTCCGCAATCCCCTGGGCGGAGCGCATCATGGCTTATAAAGAAACTTTTTGGATGGCGTGCGATTCTACCGAGTCCCTGCGGGCCGAGTATGGTCCCTTCCACAACCGCGCCGAGGCCGAAGCCGAAGCCCGCAAACTAGGTTTTCACTATCTCCTCCGCTACGAGCATCTGCTCGACGAAAACGAGGAGATTCAAGAGGTCCGTTGCATCTTTGTCGAGTTGCCCGGCGCCGTAGCCACGGAATCTTCCTCGCAAGGCATCAATATCAGCCTGCACACCCGCTGCGCCACCTGTGGCGAGTCGGCCAGCCACGACAAGCCCTGGCAGGCGGAAGTTTGGGCCGACATCCACGAGTTTGAACACACGCGCCACTTCGTGCGCCTCTTCGAACACGCCCGTGGCCAGGGTCTCAAGGAAGTGAGCGATTGGCGAGGCTAGTCAGACCTGGTTAGCCCCGAGCGCCGAGCCCGAGGCATGGCCAGCCACTAATCGCTGACCTTTGACAGTTGGCTGGCCGCAGCTCGATCGACGAACCAGATGAGCTTGCCGTCGGTCGGCTTCACCAATCGCGACGGATATTTCTCACCCGGTGCATTGCCTTCGAGCACCTCGTGCAGGATCGCGGCTTTATCGGTTCCGCTCACCAGAAATGCCACTGTCCGCGCAGCATTCAATAGCGGCAGCGTAAACGTGATGCGGTGAGTTTTAAGCTTCTCCACCCAATTGGCCACGACCAGCCGCGATTTCTCCTGCAACGCTCTGGTTTCTGGAAACAGCGAAGCCGTGTGCCCATCTCCCCCCAGCCCCAACAGGATCAGATCGAAGCGCGGAAATTCACCCGGATGCACGTCAAAAAACTTTCGCAGCGTCTGCTCGTAAGTTTCGGCCACCACCTCCGCGTCCCGGTTTTCCGTGGGCATGCGAAAAATGTTTGATGGTGGAATAGCTACCTTCGACAGCAGGCTCTCGTTCGCCATGCGGTAGTTGCTCTCGGGATCGTTGGACGGGACGTGGCGTTCGTCTCCAAAGAAAAAAAACATCTCGTCCCAGGGCAGGTTGTGGCTCGCGTTGGCCGCCAGCAGCGTGTACAGGGTTCGGGGCGTCGATCCGCCGGAGAGCGCGATGGTGAAGCGTCCGCGTTGTTCCACCGCCTCGGTGGTGGCTCGAAGAACTTCGTCTGCGGCCGCATGAAATAACTCCTGCGGCGTAGCCAGCCGGCGAACTTCGATCATGGCACTCACCGGATCCCCACTTGATTGCTGGATTTCGCCAGCGCGCATTGCGCCGCACCCAGCAGACCGGCTTTATCGTTGGTAACCACCTGCACCACGATGCTTTCCAGCAATGGCCGCAGCCGGCCTTTAGCGAGGAAGGCTCGCATGAAGATCGGGCCCGTCAGCTCTGGAAGAATCTTCGGGGAGATTCCTCCCGCGAGAAAAATTCCCCCGGTCGCCATCGCTTTCAGTGCCAGATTGCCGGCCTCCGCACCGTAAACAGATATCCACAGATCGAGCGCCTGTTTGGCTAACGGGTTCGTGCCCTCCGATGCTGCGCGAGAAATGACCGCAGCCGCATCGTCTCGAACCAGTTGCGCGGCAAATGCGGCAGGCTCACCAGCGCAGTCTTTTCCCCGCAGAAATTCGTAAACATTGACCAGTCCCGGACCGGACAAAATCCGCTCATAACTCACGTGACCGTAGCGCTTGGCCAGAAAGCGCAGAAGTTCAATCTGCAGATCGCCTTGTGGCGCGAAGTCGGCATGTCCCCCCTCGCAGGCAAAAATTTCGTGGGCGCTGCCGTTCCAGAACAATCCCGCTTCTCCCAAACCGGTTCCCGGCGCGATTACTGCCTGATTGCCCTGGGTCGGCGTTGCCTGATTAAGAGCAACCAGATCCTGCGCGCCCATGGCGCCAAGACCCCAGGCGCTGGCTTCCAGATCGTTGATCAAAAAGGTTGCCGGGGTTTGGGTTTGTTTTGCGAGAGCGGAGGCTTCGATGATCCACGGCAAGTTCGAGGTTTCGACTCGCCCATTCATGATCGGCCCGGCAATTCCGAAGCAGGCAACTTCGGGGCGCGAGCCTTCGTCCTGCAAAAACCTGGCAACGATCTCGCCCAGGCCACCATACTCGCGGCTGGGAAAGACGCGCTCTGCAATCAATTGAAGACGGCCATGGTGTGGCTGGAAGCAGGCCAGTCGAGCGTTGGTTCCACCAATATCTCCAGCCAGGATCATTGTTCGAAGTTCCTCCAGCGCCGCCCGTCGCGCTCCAGCAATTCGTCGGCTTCCTTCGGCCCCCAGGTGCCCGACGCGTAATTGGGAAAGTTTCGCGGCGGCAGCGCCTTCCACAGATCAAGCATGGGATTGACCACGGTCCATCCCGCCTCCACCATATCCGCTCGCTGGAACAACGTCTGGTCGCCGATCATGCAATCGTGCAGCAGCCTCTCGTAGCCGGTGCTGGGCTGCTTACCGAAGTATTGCTGATATTCAAAGTTCATGTCCACGCTTCCCAGGCGCATGACCGGGCCGGGAACTTTTGCCGCGAATTGCAGCGAGATTCCTTCCTCGGGCTGAATGTGCAGCACCAACTGGTTGGGCATCAAGTGCTCGACCGAGGTATCGCGGAACAGCACGAATGGCGCCCGCCGGAACTGGATCACGATATGCGTGTTGCGCGCCGGCATGCGCTTACCCGTGCGCAGATAGAAGGGAACGTCGGCCCACCGCCAATTGTCGATCAGCAACTTCATAGCGACGAAGGTCTCTGTGCGGGAGTCCGGAGCCACATCCGGTTCCGCGCGATAGGCGGGAACGTTCTTGCCGTCCTCTTTGCCTTCCCCGTATTGCCCGCGCACCGAACGGCTGAGGACCTCCTCATCGCTAATGGGCTGGATGGCATGCAGAATCTTGGCTTGCTCATCGCGGACCGCATTGGCGTCGAAAGAAATCGGGGGCTCCATCGCGGTCAGGCTGATGAGCTGCATCATGTGGTTCGGCACCATGTCGCGCAACGATCCGGCGTGATCGAAATAGCTGCCGCGGCCCTCCACTCCCACGGTCTCGGCGACGGAAATCTGTACGTGATCGATGTAGCGGCGGTTCCAGATTGGCTCAAAAATTCCGTTGGCAAAACGGAAAGCCATGATGTTCTGCACCGTCTCCTTGCCTAGGTAGTGATCGATGCGGTAAATCTGTTTTTCATCGGCCAGCTTGAGCAGTTGCTGATTCAGCGCCTTGGCTGATTCCAAATCGTGACCGAAAGGCTTCTCGATGATGACGCGCCGCCAGTGGTCGTTGCCCTGCTCCATCAAGCCGTGGGCGGCTAATTTTTCTACAATGGGCCCGAAATAACTGGGTGCGGTGGCCAGGTAGTAAAAGAAATTCTGCTGGGTCACATGCCCCTGGTCGATCTTGGCCAGGCGATCCTTCACGCGCTCATAAAGATTATCGTCGTTGAAATCGCCGGCAAGATAATGGAAGCGGCGGGCAAAGCTCTCCCACAGATCGTCTTGGACGCACTCTCCGCAATAGTCCTTGATGTCATCGGCGAGCCGCTTGCGGAAGTCCTCATCCGTCATCTGGCTGCGAGCCACGCCCAGCACGGCGAATTCTTTCGACAACAGATCGGCTCGCGCCAGGTTATACAGCGCGGGGATGAGCAGGCGCGCCGTCAGATCGCCGGCAGCGCCGAAGATCACCATGATGCAAGGGTCCCCTTGTTTGCCCACGCGGGGCGCGGCTGCCGTGGGCTTTACGGCCAATTCAGGCATGGTCTCGTCCTCAAAATCTTCGCTCGAAAAACTTTGCGGTCAGCGAACTTGTTCACTGCTCTGGCTAAGCGGTCTTCTTCTTGGGTATGCCCGCCTCGATATGGCCGCCAAACTTTTGCCGCATCGCCGAAAGCATCTTCTCCGCAAAGGTATGCTGCTGCCGCGAGCGGAAACGCACATACAAAGCCGCCGTCAGCACATCGGCGGGCACCGCTTCCTCCACCGCCGCTTGAATCGTCCAACGGCCCTCGCCGGAATCCTGCACGTAACCTTCGTACTCCGAGAGCGTGGGATTTTCCGTCAACGCCATCGCCGTAAGATCCAGCAGCCATGAACTGACGACGCTTCCGCGCCGCCAGACCTCGGCAATATCCGGCAAATTCAGATCGTAGCGGATATTCTCCGGCAATTCCTTGCTGGTGGCATTCTTGAAGATGTCGAAGCCCTCGGCATACGCCTGCATCATGCCGTACTCGATGCCGTTATGCACCATCTTTACGAAGTGGCCCGCGCCCGACGGCCCGCAGTGAATGTATCCCTCTTCCGCTGAGCCGCCGAGTTTTTCGCGTCCCGGCGTGCGCGGGATGTCACCTCTTCCCGGAGCCAGCGTCTTGAAGATCGGGTCCAGCCGCTGCACGGCTTCTTTCGGCCCGCCAATCATCATGCAGTAGCCGCGCTCCAGACCCCAAACGCCACCGCTGGTTCCCACATCGATGTAGTTAATTTTTTTCGGCGTCAATTGTTCCGCGCGCCGCACGTCATCTTTGAAATAAGAATTGCCGCCGTCGATAATCGTATCGCCCGCCTGCAGGTGTTGCGCGAGTTTCTGCACGGTCTGTTCCGTAGCATCGCCCGACGGCACCATCACCCAAACCGCCCGCGGAGCATTGAGTTTGCTCACCAGGTCTTCCAGCGAGGACGAACCGCCAGCTCCTTCGCCCGCCAGTTCCTTCACGGTATCTGGACTCAAATCCGAGACCACAAGTTGATGTCCGCCCCGCATCAGCCGACGCGTCATGTTCGCGCCCATGCGGCCCAGTCCCACCATTCCCAATTGCATTGATTGCTCCTCGAAAGTAACGCCGGCCTCTCGCCGGCATCGTCAACAACGGACCTTAACCCAACCCCGTTCGAATCGCTCCCGACAGCGTATGCAGACCCGACTCCACATCGTGCAGATGTACGCGCAGCGCACGCCTTCCGCGCTCCACCAGAACCTGGAAGTCGCCGCGAGCCTGCGCCGCTTTCACCACGCCAAAGGTATATTTCTGCTCCGGCACCGGCAATTTCACAGTATCGTCGCAGGTCACTTGCAGAAACACTCCAGTATTCGGGCCGCCTTTATAAGCCTGTCCTGTGGAATGCAGAAACCGAGGTCCGAATCCAAGACAGGTCGCAACCTGCTTCTTATCGCGGACTGCAGTCCGCATCGCCTGCAGTTTTTCCTCGTGCGCGGCATTCATCTGAATGAATCCCAGCAGAGCAAAGTAATCTCCGGTCGTGATACGGCCCAGATGAGCCTGCAAATATCCTGCGAGAGATTTGTCTCCCGCCGCTTGCGCCAGATCGGCAGCGTTCTTCTCGTCAGTGAAAAGTTGGATGCCGCCCTCTTCCAGCACAGGCTTTTCCGCGGGCAGGGAACCGGTCTGCTCGTACTCGGTGGTTAATTTCTTGGTTTCGATCTTGCTGGCCTCAACATCGGGCTGGTTGAAAGCGTTGATGCCTATGATGGAGCCGGCCACCGCAGTCGCGATCTCCCACCTGAAAAATTCCGCACCCAGGTCGTAGATATCAGCCATGGCAATGCGCACCACGGGGTGACCCGCCTGCTCCAACGCAGCCACTTTCGCATCCACGCCGACATCGGTGGCATGTTTTGTGTGGATATAGGCAAACACGCGATCATGCCCGTAAACTTCCGGCGTGGCCAAGGCTTCCTGATCGACTGGAATAATACCCTTGCCCACTTTCCCGGTCGACTCCGCCAGCAACTGCTCGAGCCACGCCCCGAGATCGGAGATATCCGGCGAAGTGATGATGGTAACTTTGTCGCGGCCGCTGACCGCCGCGCAGCCCAGAATAATTCCCAGCACCGCGCCCGGATTTTCTTCCACCGGCGCCGCCGCTCCGCAAGCCCGCACCAT
Organism: uncultured Acidobacteriaceae bacterium; assembly: GCA_963710965.1. GTDB lineage: Bacteria > Acidobacteriota > Terriglobia > Terriglobales > Acidobacteriaceae > Sulfotelmatobacter. Next base: position 22,563 of record CAVQCP010000027.1, read on the forward strand.
TTCCTGCGTGCGGTCGAGGAACTTCTTGACGTCCACTCCCAGGGCAGCCGCGGGCGCCATGCCGAAATTGGAGAGCGCCGAATAACGCCCCCCGATCGAAGGCCGCCCGTAAAAAATATGGCGGAAGCGATCCGACTCGGCCACATGCTGCATCTTCGATCCGGGATCGGTAATCGCCATGAAATGGCTGCCCGCTTTGTCCGCGCCCACCGCCTGCTTGGTAAGCTCGTAAAAATACTGCTTGAAAATGTTGGGCTCGAGCGTGCTGCCCGATTTACTGGAAACAATGAACAGCGTTCGCTCAATATCGATCTTTTCTTCGAACGCCTTCACCTGTGCGGGATCGGTGGAATCGAGGACGTGCAGGTCGGGATATCCGGCAATTTTTCCAAACGTCTTACGCAGCACCTCCGGACACAAACTGGATCCGCCCATGCCCAGCAGCAGAATGTCCCGGAAGCCCGCGCTCCACACTTCTTTCGACAAATTGCGCAATTCAACCGGATGCGCGATCTGATAGTCCGTAATATCCAGCCAACCCAGCCACTTCGCCTCGTCGTCGCCCGTCCACAGCGTGGCATCGCCCCGCCACAACCGCTCCATCTTTTTGCCAGCCTGCCAATCGGCGATGGCCGCTTTTACCGACGTTGCGAGACTTTCCGGCAAACTCGATTTCAATCGGCTCACGCGTTCTTTCCTTTTTGCTGCGTGTTTTTCTCGACTGCGGCCAGCAACTTGTGGAACGCATCCGCAAACAGCTTAACGCCATCGCTGGTCAGCTTGTCGGTCACTTCTTTCATAGAGATCCCGGCCTTCGCCAGGTCATCCATGACTTTCTGCGCCGCCGGCACGTCCTCGGTCAGGCTGTTCCTCAGCTTTCCGTGATCCCGAAAAGCATCGATCGTCGCCGGAGGCATCGTATCCACCGTATCCGGCCCGATCAGTTCTTCGACATACATCACATCGCGATATGCCGGATTCTTGGTGCTGGTGCTGGCCCACAGTACGCGCTGTGTTTGCCCTCCTTGCGCAGCCAGCGCTTGCCATCGCGGCCCGCTGAAAATACGCTGGTACGCCTGGTAGGTCAGCTTGCCGTTCGCGATGGCAACTTTGCCTTTCAGGCTGCTGAGCAATGATTGTTGCTGCTGGTCGGTTGCCGCTTTCAACTTATCGTCGATCATCGAGTCGACCAGTGTGTCGATGCGGCTAATGAAAAAGCTGGCGACTCCCGCCATTTTTTTCAGATTGCCGCCACGCTTCGCCAAGTCTTCCAAGCCCGCAACGTAGGCCTCGGCGACTTTCTCATACACTTCCTGCGCAAACAACAACGTTACATTGATGTTGATGCCTTCACCGATCAATTGGCGGATCGCCGGAATCCCCTCCGCCGTACCCGGAACTTTGATCATCACATTCTCGCGGTTCACCGCCTTCCACAAGCGGCGCGCTTCGACCAGCGTCTTCTCCCTTTCCAGTGCCAGCAGCGGAGAAACCTCAAGGCTGACGTATCCGTCGCGGAAGTTCGACGAGTCATACACCGGGCGCAGAATATCGGCCGCGTCTTGAATGTCGCGGATGGCGATCTGTTCATAGCGCGCAGTCGTGTCCAGGTCAGCGCGCGATGCCAGCGATTTCAACATGTCGTCATACAGCGAGCTATCGGCGATCGCCTTCTCGAAAATAGACGGATTCGAGGTCATGCCACGCAACCCGTCATCCGCAATCATTTTCTTGAGCTTTCCCTCCGTCAGCAGGTCGCGCCGGATGTAGTCCAGCCACATCGATTGTCCGTAGCTGAGCAGCTCTTTCAAAGGGTTGGTAGTTTTCGTGCTCTCCAGAACTCCAGTTGGATTCATCATGGTTTTCTCCCTGATAAAGCGATGCGGATGTTGTCAGGCTCACACTCTGATCGAATTCTTTTGACTCAGAAGAAGCTGACTAAGACCCTGTAATTCTCCGTGGCCTGTGCGCTAAGAGTTTTCCTTTAGCCTTTCTTAGTCAGAATCCCCACTTACCATGGCATACTTCTTCGACGACCCGCGCCGGTCAGATGTTGCTATTTTTCCGCGATCGCTTTGCGCGCCTCCGCCACCACGGCGTCGACGGTGAAGCCGAAATATTTCAGCAAATCTTTCAACGGCGCCGAGGCGCCGAAGCGATGCATGCCAATCATGCGACCTTTCAGTCCGACAAAGCGCTCCCAGCCAAAAGTGGCCGCCATTTCCACCGAAACTCGCGCCGTCACCGACGAAGGCAGCACGCTCTCCTTATAGGCGTCATCCTGCTGATCGAAAAGCTCCCAGGAAGGCAAACTCACCACTCGCGCCTGAATCCCCTCATCCTTGAGCTTTTCATACGCGTCGACGCACAGCGAGACTTCACTGCCGGTGCCGATCAAAATCACCTGGGGCTTGCCACTGTCGGCGTCGGCCAGAACGTAACCGCCTTTTGCTGTGCCGGAGGCGGCCGCATACTTTGTGCGATCGAAGGTCGGGATATTCTGCCGCGTCAGCACCAGGGCCACGGGTTCTTCGGTTAACCGCGCAATGATCTTCCAGGATTCCACCACTTCATTGGCGTCGCCCGGACGCAGCACAATCAGATTCGGCATCGCTCGCAAAGATGCCAACTGCTCGATCGGCTGATGTGTCGGTCCGTCTTCTCCCACGCCAATCGAATCGTGCGTAAAAATAAAAATCGACGGACACTCCTCCAACGCCGCCAGGCGGATGCTGGCGCGCATGTAATCGCTGAAATTGAAGAAAGTGGCGCCGAACGCGCGAATCCCCGATAGCGTCAGCCCGTTCACACTCGCGCCCATCACATGCTCACGCACGCCGAAGTGCAAATTGCGTCCGCCATAGCTGCCCGCTTGAAAATCGCCCGCGCCTTTCAGATTTGTCTTGTTGGACGTTTGCAGGTCCGCCGAGCCGCCAATCAACCACGGAATATTCTGCGCCAGAACATTCAATACCTTCCCCGAACTCTCGCGCGTGGCCACACCTTTTGCGTCAGCGGGAAATACAGGCAGGTTCTTGTCCCAGCCATCCGGAAGTTCGCGGCGTTGCATGCGGTGCAACTGCTCCGCCAGCTCCGGATACTTCCGGGTATACGCGTCAAACATCTTCGACCACTGAGCGCGCGCATCGTGCCCATGTTTTCCAACGCCCTCTTTGAAATGCTCCCGCACGCCCTCCGGCACCAGGAACTTCGCATCTTCGGGCCAGCCGTAAAATTTTTTCGTCAGGCGAACTTCTTCTTCCCCCAGAGGCTCTCCGTGAGCCGCATTCGTATCGTGCTTGTGCGGCGACCCATAGCCGATGTGGCTGTCCACGATGATCAGGGTCGGACGATCGCTCGTCTTCTGGAAAACTTCAAAGGCTCGCGCCAGCATCTCCAGATCGTTGGCATCCACCACCCGCGTCACATTCCAGCCGTAGCCCACAAAGCGCGTGGCCACATCCTCGCTGAACGACCAATTGGCGGGACCATCCAGCGTGATGCTGTTGTGGTCGTAGATCCAGCAAAGATTCGAAAGCTTTAGATGCCCAGCCAATGAGGCCGCTTCGCCGCCAATCCCTTCCATCAAATCGCCATCGGAGCATATGGCATAAACGTTGAAATCAAAAACTTCGAAGTCGGGCCGGTTGTAATTTGCCGCCAGCCAACGGCTCGCCATCGCCATGCCCAAGCTGTTTCCCACGCCTTGGCCGAGCGGCCCAGTCGTGGTTTCCACGCCCGTCGTGATGTGCGATTCAGGATGCCCCGGAGTCCGGCTCCCCAACTGCCGGAAGCGTTTAATCTCCTCCAAAGAAACCGACAAATTCTTTAGAATATTTCCGTTCTTGTCCACCTCGCGAACTCCCGCCAGATAAAGCATGGCGTAAAGCAGCATGGAGGCGTGCCCATTCGAGAGCACAAACCGGTCACGGTTCAACCACGTCGGATCTTCCGGGTCGTACCGTAAAAACTCCTGCCACAGGCAGTAGGCCACGGGCGCCAAGCCCATGGGCGCGCCGGGATGTCCACTGTTGGCCTGCTGCACCGCGTCAATCGCGAGGGTGCGGATGGTATTGATACACAGCGTATCCAGTTGCTTGCCGGTGACTACCGCCTGTTCGCTGACTGCCATGCGATGCTTGCTCCTTCCGGATAGGGCGGAGATTGTGCCCTCCGTTTACTCTTGTTTAGAGTCCCGAGGGCACAAAGGGTTTCAAATACGCATCGAGTGTATCAATTTCTTTGCGGGCAGTGTCTGGCAGGCTGAGGAAAAACTAAACCGCGAGCAGAATCGGGAAGGGCACGACTTCAGTCGTGCCGTTAAGTTCCTCAACACCAATCGCGCTTCAGCGCCTGCGGGCTGCTTTCGGCATCAGCAGCGAGTTTTCAGCAGTTTGTCGGATTGGTCTGGGGTTGTCAAAGGAGTGTGAAAATTCGCCAGGAAGCGGCGAAAATCCGCCGTTCTCATTTGGAAGCTAAGGAATCTTCCCTATTTCAATAGCTGCAGGTAGCTGTTCTCATTTTTGGAGGCGCGGGTCGTTTCCTGAATATATTTCAAGAATTGTCTGAGATTTTCTTTTTCGGCTGCGTCCATCCCTTCAAAACGTACGCGCACGCCGCCACTGGCTCCGCTGCGCGTGACGATTCCGTTAAGTGCCAGACCCTTAACCCAGATTTTTCCGCTGGCCACCCACAGTCCGATTTCAACCTTGGCTCCTCCTGCGACGTAGGCCGCCGTTTCTACCTGGCATCCTCCCAGGCCAGTGTTTGAGAGATTGCCCCAGACCGGAACGGTCGCGTTGTCCACGCGCAGCTCGACTGCCACAAAACATTTAATCCTGGTATGCCGCCGGCGATCCTGGGCTGAATTCGGAGTGAAGATGTCCGGCTCAAACGGTGGAGTGGTTGAGCTTGCGGTGGGCTGACGTTGCAGAGAAAACTCTCCGGTCTTTGCCGAACCCGATGAGTTCTTGGCCGCTGCCTTGATTGCACGCATCGCGGCTAGCAGCGCTTCTTCGCGGTGCTCGGGCGGCGCATCGCGATACGTCTGCAAGAGCTTTCCAAAGTTTCGCGCCAGATCGGGATCCGCCAGCAGTCCCGTCCAGTCTGTCCCCACTGCGCCATCGGGCTTGGACTCACTCATGAAATACTCTTCCTTTGTTGTCAAACCAGTCTCCACGGGCGAAGGTCCGCGCACGAGTCCCCGCGCACGAATCTCGCTTTCAGATTGGGCTAGAGGTTACCAGTTCACAAGATGACCGAAGTTACATAGCGCAGCAAATAGCGCTTGCAGGTTGGGTTCCGGGCATCGCGAGAGTGCTTGCCCTGCCCTGCAACTCAATGGAAAAGCCATGATGAATGCAAGCATTTCCCCGCGATCCAAATTAGACTTTCTCTTCCACCTCTTTCGCCGCTTTTTGCATCAAAGCGGGCTTTAGTGGAATCAATAGGAAACAAGTTATGCTATGAAAGGAAAGGCCGTCCCGAGAGCTTTCTTGGTAATGGGACTTTTCTAGAACGAGAAATGCCCCAATCGTCATCTTACTTATATTGCAGGCTGATTCCGCTCCTACTATTCGTGGTCTTCGCGGCCGCCAGCTTGGCAGCGCAGGATTCCGGCTCGCAACCATCCATCTCTCTTCCCGGGTCGCAAAGTCCCTTTACCGGCAGTGAACCGGAGGGCAAGGCCACCTCTGAAGTCCTGCAATTGAATTTTCAAGAGGCAATCGAGCGCGGGCTCCGTAACAATCTCGGCCTTTTGCTCTCTGGTGACCAGGTCATCAATGCGCGCGGCGAACGCTGGAAGGAACTCAGCAGTCTTCTGCCCGATCTGACCGCCCGAATTCAAGAAGACGCGCAGACCACGAGCCTGGCAGCGCTTGGTTTCAAGAGCAATGTTTTTCCCTTTCCGGTGCCGCGCGTGATTGGGCCCTTTAATTATTTCGACGCGCGCGCCTCCCTCAGTCAGAACGTTTTTAGTTTCGCCAATCTCGAACGCGAGCGGGCGGCAAACCAGCGCCTCAAGTCGGCGCAATCTACCAATAAAGATGCGCGTGAGGTGGTGGTTCTGGCCGTTGGCAATGCTTATCTGTTAGCCATTGCGACCGGCGCCCGCATTGAAGCCACGGAGGCTCAGGTTACCAATGCCCAAGCCTTGTTCAACAAAGCGGTCGATCAACAGAAGGCTGGCCTCAGTCCAAACATCGATACCTTGCGCGCCCAGGTCGAGTTGCAAACCCGCCAGCAGGAACTGATCGCCGCTCGCAATGATTATGCTAAGCAAAAATTGACTTTGGGTCGCATCATCGGCCTCCCGCCGGGCCAGGAGTTCATCCTCACCGAGAAGGCGCCCTATCAGGAACTGACTCCGTTGCCGCTTGAAGTATATTTGCAGCGCGCCTACACCTCGCGCCTGGACTATCAGGCCGCGCAGGCGCAAGTGAAGGCTGCGGAACTCTCCCATCGCGCCGCCGCAGCCGGCCGTTATCCCACCCTGGATCTCGCCGCCAATCTCGGCGATATCGGAACCACTCCCGGCCAGTCCAACGGAACCTGGCAGGTGAATGGCGGCCTCAACATTCCCATCTTTGCTGGAGGCAAAGTTCACAGCGACGAACTGGAGGCCGACGCGCAGTTGAAGCAGGCTCGCTCCCAACTCGGCGATCTGCGGGGGCGCATCGACTATGATGTTCGCGCCGCACTGCTCGACTTAAATTCCGCCGCGCAGCAGGTTGAAGTCGCACGCAGTTCCGTGGATCTGGCGGAACAGTCCCTCGTCCAGTCACGCGATCGCTTCACTGCCGGTGTCACCGATAATCTGGAAGTCGTGCAGGCGCAGGAGTCCGTCGCCGCCGCCCACCAGAGTTATATTCAGAGTCTCTATGCCCACAACCTGGCAAAAGTGGAACTGGCCTACGCCATCGGGGATGCCGAACAGGGTGTCAAACGATATCTGAAAGGCGAACACTAACTATTCTTATGGACACGACGACGCAAAATCCGCCCGCAGCTCCTCCCGATAAGGATAAGACGGATAAGGCCGAGCAGCCTGAGAGCCGCAGCACTCAGCCCTTGCCCTCCACGGAACGAGATTTTCGCAATCGCCCCTCGCGCACCAGCAGTCCTGCCTTTCGCATCGCCATCATTATCGGCATCGTAATTCTCCTGGTGGTTGGATTCTTTGTTTATCGCTACGTCACCAGTTACGAAGATACCGACGATGCCCAGGTCGACGGCCACATTAATTCCATCAGCACCCGGATTACGGGCCACGTCACCAAGTTGGATTTCCAGGACAACCAGTACGTCGAAGCCGGCGCGGTCCTGGTGGAAATCGATCCCTCGGACTATCAGGTAGCTGTCGCTAAGGCTCAGGCTGACTACGAAAATGCCCAGGCCACCGCTGCCGCCGCGGGCGTAAATGTGCCCATCACGTCGGTCAGTACCACCACGCAAGTTTCCGCGGCCGAGGCCGACGTGGCCAGCGCGCGCGCCGGAATCGCAGCCGCGAAGCAGCAACTCGATGCCGCCAAGGCGCAGCTAGATTCTGCCGTTGCCAACAACGTCAAAGCCCAGAGTGACCTGATCCGCTACAAGCAACTGGTGGATAAACAGGAGATCTCACAACAGCAGTACGATCAGGCCGTGGCTGCCGCCGCTTCTGAGGCCGCCGCCGTTCAGGGCGCGCGCGCGACAGTCGATGCCGTCCAGGCGCAGGTTACGCAAGCCCAGGACAAACTTCTTCAGGCCGACGCCAACTATCGCAACGCGCAAACCGGCCCCCGGCAGCTTCAGGTGAGCCGCTCCCGGGCTGCATCCGCCGAGGCCGACGTGATGCAAAAGAAAGCCGCGCTCGATCAAGCCCAGCTGAATTTGAGCTACACCAAAATCGTCGCTCCCGTCGCCGGTGTCGTCAGCGATCGCACCGTTGAAGTCGGACAAAATGTTTCTCCCGGCCAGGAACTTCTCAAAGTTATTCCGCTCAACGATATCTGGATTACCGCCAACTTCAAAGAAACCCAGCTTCGCGATATGAAGGTCGGCCAGCCGGTCACCATTGAAGTCGATGCCAACGGAAAAAGCTACAAGGGTAAAGTCAACAGCGTCGCCGGCGCCAGCGGCGCGCGCTTTAGCTTGCTTCCTCCGGAAAATGCCACCGGGAATTACGTAAAAGTCGTGCAACGCATCCCGGTAAAAATCGTACTCGATGCCGGAGAAGACCAAGAGCATTATCTTCGTCCCGGCATGTCGGTCACGCCCAAAGTCTGGATTCGTCAATGAGTGCTGGCGCAGTCGCCTACGACGCGAATGCCGACACCTGGCGTCCCGCAGTTAATCCCTGGATTATTGCTATCACCGTTACGCTGGCAACTTTCATGGAAGTGCTCGACACCTCCATAGCCAACGTCGCCCTGCCTCATATCGCCGGAAGTCTTTCTGCCGGACAAGATGAAAGCACGTGGGTGCTTACCTCCTACCTGGTTTCTAACGCCATTGTGCTTCCGCTGAGCGGCTGGCTTTCCTCGATCGTTGGCCGCAAGAATTTCTATATGGGCTGCGTCGCCCTGTTCACCATCAGCTCATGTTTGTGCGGGCTGGCGCCCAACCTGGGGATACTCATTGTTTGCCGCGTGCTGCAAGGCGCCGGTGGAGGCGGGCTGCAACCCAGCGAGCAAGCCATCCTCGCCGACACCTTTGCCCCTGCCAAGCGGGGCATGGCCTTCGCCATTTATGGCGTTGCCGTCGTCACCGCGCCGGCCATCGGCCCAACTCTGGGGGGATGGATCACCGACAATTTCACCTGGCGCTGGATTTTTTTCATCAACATTCCCGTCGGCATTCTCTCTCTCCTGCTTACCTCGCGGCTGATCGAAGACCCGCCTTACCTGCATCGCCGCAAACTCCGCGAAACCAAAATCGACTACATCGGCTTGGGTTTTGTCGCGCTAGGACTGGGAACCTTGCAGGTCGTCCTCGACAAAGGCCAGCGCGACGATTGGTTCGAATCCCACTTCATCGTCATATTCTCCATAATCGCCGCGGCCTCATTGATTTTCGTGATCTTCTGGGAGTGGCATCACAAGGACCCCATCGTCGATCTTCATTTGTTTCGCGACCGTACCTTCGCGGTTTCCAACACGCTGATGTTCATGCTTGGCTTCGCCCTGCTCGGCAGCACGCTCTTACTCCCGCTTTTCATGCAGACCTTGCTCGGCTATACGGCAGAGAATTCCGGCCTGGCGTTAATGCCCGGCGGATTCACCATCATGCTGTTGCTGCCCCTTGTGGGATTTCTTTTGTCCCGCTACACCCCGCGCTGGTTGCTCCTCTTCGGCTTAACCATGCTTTCGTTCTCGTTGTTCCATATGGCCGGTTTCGACCTCGGTATCGACTTCCGCACCGCGGCCTTGGCCCGGGTTTTCCAGGCCGTGGGCATGGCTTTCCTCTTCGTGCCCATCAATACCGCCGCTTATGCATTTCTTCCCCGGGATAAAAACAACGCAGCCTCCGGTTTGATGAACCTTGCTCGCAATATCGGGGGTAGTGTCGGAATTTCTCTCGTCACCACCATGCTCGATCGCCGCACGCAGGTCCACATCAATGATTTATCGCACAATCTGAGCGCCTCCAATCCCGCCTTCCGGTCGATGATGCAGGGTGCTACCCAGGCCATGCGGGCTCACGGTTCCAGCGCCGCCTTCGCCACGCAGCAGGCCTACGCCTTGATTCAAGGTACGGTGCAGCGCCAAGCCGCCATGCTCGCCTACATCGACGATTTTCGGCTTCTCGGCGTAGCCATCCTTGTCCTGATCCCTCTGGTGTTTTTAATAAAGAAAGGCAAACCTGGAGCAGTCGCGGTACACTAATTCGCGGTAGGGGGAAATGGCCATGTTTCGCCTCATCACTATTGAGCGAGAGTACGGCTGTGGGGGCGGCGCCATCGCCGCAGAATTAGCCGCCCGCCTGGGCTGGAAGCTGTGGGACGATTTGCTTACCGAAGAAATTGCCCGCTTGGCCAACGTGGATTGTGCTGCTGTCAAACGTTGCGCCGAGCGCGTGGATAGCCGCTTTCACCGTTTTGCCAAGACTTTCTGGCGCGGCAGCTACGAGCGCGGTACCACTTTGACCGATCAGATGTTCGATGCCGATCGCATGGTTTCGCTGATGGAGCAGGTTGCTCCAAGAATCGCGGCGGAAGGCAACGCCGTAGTCGTCGGGCGCGGCGCACCATTCTTCTTGCGCGAGCAGCCCCATGCCTTCCACGTTTTTCTCTACGCTCCCCGCGCCGAAAAAATACGCCGCCTCTTGCAGGATGGCGCTTCCAAGTCCCAAGCCGAAGAACTTGTCGATGCCGTCGATCGCGAGCGCGTAGCCTACGTGAAACACTACTTCGGCGCCGACTGGCCCACGCGCTCCCTCTACCATGTCATGGTCAATACTGCCGTAGGGAACGAAGCGGTCATCGAGACGATCCTCCACACCATGCATCTCGTTGAAGGTCAGCCCAGGGCCACCGATTACGAACAGCCAAAAGTAGCCAGCTCTGTGTAGACTTTGTTGCTATCCATACTCTTGGTTGTCATCACTAGTAGTTGTCATCATTCTTGATTGTCATCACTCTTTGGTTGTCTTCCCGAGCGAAGCGAGGGACCTTGGTTTCCGCGCGGACGACGAGGGCGGCAAGTAGCGCGGCGCTACGCTGCCCCCCCCCGGCCGCATCTGGGGCGCAGGGCAACAATCCTCTGCACAGACATCCGCCCGCGCCCCCATCATCCCCAAAGCCCGCCGTTCTACACCAGGATTCATCCGCTCCAGAATCAACTCTCGAACCATGCCAATAAATTTCGGATGCACCCCCACAGTCTTCGCCCTTGTCATGGGCAATCCGAGTTTTTCGCAAAGCTGCTGCGCTTCGATGTCCAGGTCGTACAACACTTCCATGTGATCGGAGATGAAACTGATCGGCGCCAGCACCACTGCCGAAATCTGGTTTTCCGCCTTGATCCTGCGCAGGTAATCGAGAATGTCCGGCTCCAGCCATGGCTGTCCCGGAGCTCCGCTGCGGCTCTGATACACCAGCACATCGTTCGTATGCCCGAGCCTTCCCGAGACCAGCCGCCGCACCTCCTCGAGTTGCTTCACATAATCGCTGGTGTCCGCCATCGCCATCGGAATGCTATGCGCCGTGTATACGATCTGCACATTACGCCGCGCATCGACGGGAACGGCGTGCACCGCATCCCCCACCCGCTCCACCACGGCATCCACGAATGCCGGATGATTAAAAAACGCTCGCAGCTTGTCCACTTCCGGCGCACCCGGCCCCACCTCTGCCTGCGCCCGAGCAATGTCCTCGCGATACTGCCGGCATCCCGAATACGAGCTGTAAGCCGAAGTCACAAAGCCAATGGCCCTCCGGATACCATGCTCCTTCATCTCGCGCAGCGTTTCGGCCAGAAAAGGATGCCAGTTTCGATTCCCCCAATAGATCGGCAGCTTCGGCCCGCTCCGCTCCAATTCCGCTGCCAGCGCGGCAATCAGCTCGCGCGTCTGCTGGTTGATCGGGCTCTTGCCCTCGAAGTGGTAATAGTGCTCGGCCACCGTCAGCAACCGTTCACGCGGGATATTCTTCCCCCGCAGCACGGTCTCAAGAAAAGGAATCACGTCTTCCTTCGATTCCGGCCCACCAAAAGAAACCACAAGAATGGCGTCATAGTTCATAGATTTGTCGGATGAAATGAAGCTAGATTGTATCGGATTGACCCAAGAACATTGAACTTCGGAAGCGACGAACCCTGTGTCCCCTGTGGTAAAGGTTTTGGGGTCCCCCGATCATACTTTCCCCTGTAGCACTCATGGGCCATTAGTCTCCCACTTCGTGCCATTGTGATCCCACCTGAGCAGCGGCAAAATACAGGTGCCTGGTGAACGGCATCCTTAATTAATTGCTCTTCACCGGCGGCCGCGAGGAAGCGAAATGTTTCAGTTGAATCCGAGAACGGAGCCAGCCGAACCGCAAGCCAGTCTTGCCAATAAACACGCCAGCAAACAGAATGTCCGGCTGCTGATCGCTCTTTCTCTTCTTCTCGTGACCTTGGCCGTGATCCTCATCGAAGACCGCAATTTCTGGTTCGGCTCGGACGCAGTCTTTGCCACGAATGTTTCAGCCTCGGAAAACATTGCAAAAGCAGATCCTTCCGCAGTAACCAGCAAAGCCGTCCAGACGCCCGCCGTCCAGATGTCTGCCATCCAGGTCGCAGCCGCCCAGCATCATCCGGCTCCAAAGTCTCTCTCGCCCTCGAATCTGCCCTCGAACCTGAAAGCGGCGCCGACTCAGGATGCGGCTTCCACAACCGCGCCGGTCATCGCGACCAACCGGGTTGCTCTTCCTCCGATGGATGTCGAAGTAGTAGCCGGTGACTCTCACCGCACCGTTCATCCCGGAAGCAACGTAAAAAAAGTTGAGATTCTAAACGATTCCAATCGCGCCACGCAGATGGCCAGCCTGCCCGCCAGCGCCGCCGAGCGCGAGAGTCTCGCGCCTGCCGCCGCGGAACTCCAGCAGAGTGTGAATGCCGTATATCCCACGCTGGGTGATCACTCCAAGGTGCAGGGTTCAGTCGTGTTGCAGGCAATTGTGGGCGCCGATGGCACCATCGAAAATCTCCACGTAGTGAGCGGTCCGGCCATCCTGATCACGGCCGCGCAGCAAGCCGTGCGCGAGTGGCACTTCAAGCCGTATCTTCAGAATGGCCGCCCCGTCGAAACCAAAGCTCGCATCACGGTCAACTTCTCGATTCGGGTTTCGGATTCGGCCAGTGCCAGCTAAAGCGTAATTCTCCGTTCCCCCATTACTGAGTAGGCCCACGCTTGCCACCATTCCATGATCGGCGTATGACAATAAGGTTTGCTTCCATATCATCGATATAGGAGATCACCTTAATCCATGCGCTCCCGACTGCCGGCGCGATTCTCTCCGCATCTTTTCCGCATAAACCCAGCCCGCATGATCCCAGCCCTACTCGCCGCCATGGTTCTGATGCCTAATATCGCTGCGGCCCAGACGCCCATTCTCTCTAAGGCTCCCGGCGCAGAAGTATCTTTATTAAGCCCAGGTCCTGGATTTTTTACGGAACCATCCATCGCCGTTAACCCGACCAATCCCCAGCAGGTGGTTGCTGTTTTTCAGGACAACGCCCACGCCTCCTACTCCGAAGACGCCGGCCATAGCTGGAAGCCCGCCGAGGGCGTCGCTCCGGCCAACTACAAAATTTCTGGCGATGTCTCCACCGCCTTCGACAACCATGGCCACGCCTTCATCTGCTACATCGCCTTCGACAAATTAGGCTCCTTCAACTACTGGGGACACAATGCCTCGCGCAACGGAATTTTTGTGCGCCGCTCGCTCGATGGCGGCAAAACCTGGGAGGCCAACCACATTCCAGTCGCCGAGCAGCCCACCAAGCCCGGCATTCCCTTTGAAGACAAGCCCTACATCGTCTCCGACACCAGCAGCACAGGCCCCTATGCCGGAAATCTCTATGTGGGATGGACGCGCTGGCGGCTCACCGACTCGCAAATGGTTTTGTCGCGTTCCACCGATGACGGCAAAACCTGGTCGGAGCCGGTCGAGATCGACGCCCACCCCGGCCTGCCCCGCGACGACAACGGCGCCGCCGAAGGCTTTGATGGCACCGTTGGCCCCGATGGCCGCCTCTACGCCATTTGGAGTCAAGACAATGACATCTTTTTCGTTACCTCGCGCGATGGCGGCAAGACTTTTTCTCACGCCCGCCCCATCATCCACACTGCACCCATTATGTTCGCCATCGAAACCCTCGACCGGGCCAACGGTTTTCCCCAAATCGCCATCGAACCTCGCACCCAGCGCCTCTACGTGACCTGGAGCGACTACCGCAACGGTGACCTCGATATCTTCTGTTCGACCTCGGCCGACCACGGCAAGAAATGGAGCGAGCCTGTCCGCGTCAACAACGATCCCGTGCACGACGGCGCCGACCAGTTTTTCCAGTGGCTCGCCGTCGATCCCGTCGACAGTTCTGCCAATGTGATTTTCTACGACCGCCGCTCCGATCCTACAGGCCGAACGCAAACCGTAACCTTGGCTCGTTCCACAGATGGCGGCTCAAATTTTCAAAACTATGCCTGGACGACGGAACCCTTCCAGGCCGGCGGAGTTTTCTTCGGAGACTACAGCGGCATTGCCGCCTATGGCGGACGCGTCTACGGAGTCTGGACCGAGAAGCCCGCCCCAGAAAAAGAAAAAACCGAGAACGCGAAGCCAGAGAATAAATCAGAAAATAAAACGGACAATAAGCCAGCAGAAAAACCGGAGGATGAAAGGCGCAAGCGGGGAACCGTGGTGAAAGTCGGCGTCGCCGACTTCAAGCGATCCGCGACAGCGCAGAAATAATCGCCAGCGACAACTGGTGCGCCCGGAGAGATTCGAACTTGAGGCGTTTTGCGGGCGTGAGCGGAGCGGGAGCCCGCAGCCAAAATCCTGAGCCTGGCTTTTTAGGCGAAGGATCTGAATCGATGGTGCGCCCGGAGAGATTCGAACTCCCGACCTATTGCTCCGGAGGCAATCGCTCTATCCATCTGAGCTACGGGCGCAAACCTTTGATTATAATAGACTTATTTGGGCTGGTGGATAGAGCGGTTGCCGCCGGAGCAACAGGTCTATCCGGAACAAGCCAAAGCCTATACTCTCAGTAACATACACCCAACCACCAAGTCTCACAACCTCCGCAACACGTTGCCCCAAGCATTAGGTTTTATGCGGCTGACCTTCCTTTCTCCAATATGCAACTCCGCATCAGGTGGACGACCATTTGCTGCTCGCTGGTCGTCAGGTACGGCCAAAGTATATAAAGCGGCTCGAAACGCGGATTCCTGCCCAGAACTGTCCAGAAGGTCGGTCCATATCTCCTCCGGCATCTGTCCAAGAATACGAGCTTTTCAATTTTCCTCCTGTCCCACTGGAACACCGAACAAAGCCTGTCCAAGAGAATTGGCGAAGGCAAGCTCTCGCATCGGATCATCCTCCGAACATACTCGTAGGAACATCCCAACCGAACGGCAGTCATCTTCTGGGACAAGCCAGACCTTGCCATGCCATCCATCAATTTCTCGGAGAAAAACCCAAGCCTTTCCATGCTGACCCTCGCCGTTCCATTCCTATTCCGCAATGACACTTATACCATGTCCACTTATAGTCGTCAACACTTGGGAGGCCCGCCCCTTTGTCAATGAATGTCTCATGCAAGCATATTGACAGTTAATGCTTGCATGATATAATGCAAGCATTATTTTTATAAAGAGGAGCAAGCATGGCAGATGATATTTCGGGAAAAGCGAAAGGCGGATTTGCGAGGGCAGACGCTCTTAGTCCACAAGAGAGGACTGACATTGCTCGGAAGGCTGCGCTGGCTCGATGGGGAGACAAAATGCCTAAAGCTACCCATGCGGGATTCGTTGACATTGGCAAACTGAAAATCCCGGTGTTTGTTCTGGAAGACGGAACGCGGCTAATCAGTCAACGAGGGCTTCAAACTACGATTGGGATGGGAACTGGAGGAGGAACCACTGGCGCGCACAGAATTGCTAGATTTGTACAGAGAATAGAGGACAAACTAGCTATTTCCAACGACTTATCGGCGCGCATGAAATCGCCAGTACTGTTTATGCCTCTTCGAGGCGGAAACCCGGCATATGGCAACGAGGCCACGAATCTGATCGACCTTTGCGAACTGCTCCTAAAGGCCAGAGATCGGGGCAAGGTATTGACGCCCACCCAAACCAGATATGCGGTTGCTGCTGATATTGTGATTCGCTCCTTCGCAAAGGTTGGCATCATCGCCGTCATTGACGAAGTGACTGGATACCAAGGGGTTCGTCCTCAAGATGCTCTGCACGTCTATCTTCAAAAATTAATTCGCAAAGAGTTGGCCGCATGGGTCAAGCGATTCCCCGATGAGTTCTACGAGAACATTTACAAGTTGAAGGGTTGGCGATGGCCGGGCATGCGGAAGAATCGGTATAGCGTAGTGGCCCATTACACACGCGATCTTGTCTATGAACGCATTGCTCCCGGTCTTCTAGAAGAACTGGAAACAAAAAGTCCTCCGAATGAAAAGGGCCAGAGGCCAAATAAGCTGCATCAGTGGCTTTCCGAGGACGTAGGCAATCCAATGTTGGCGCAACATCTGTATTCGCTAATGATGTTCCAACGGCTAGCGATCAATAGCGGCTTCGGATGGCATAGGTTTGTGAAAATGGTTGATCGTGTCCTGCCGAAGCGTGGGAACACTCTGGAACTTCCATTTCCGGACAACGAGCTAGCAGGCAATTAAATTCTTCTGTGCTTGCTTAGCGCGCGGCGACAGCATACTTGGGCCAAGCAGGCTGGCTGCCGTAATGGCTCAGATCGGGTAGCCCGGGTCAATGAGTGTAATCGCCTGATTTCGGAAACCATCCCCGAGTTGCCGTTTGGATTGCCGCCCCAACCTGAACTAATATCGGGGTCTATGGAGAAATCGTTCAGAACTCTTCGCGGGTTTCTGGCAGGAAAAGAACGTGAAGAAGATACGTACTTCGCGTATTCCGCAAGCCTCCGCATTGCAGGTGAGATATCAGACATGGACAAGATTTCTGCAACCCTTGGTCTTTCGCCTACGCATTCCCACCGAAAGGGGGAAAAACGTGGCGCAAAGGCTGTGCCGTATCGTCAGGACATGTGGTCATACAGCCCGCCTGTTGAGAAATCTGAACCGCCGCACAGACACATTGATGCCCTGTGGTCAAAACTGAAGCCGCACAGGCACTATTTGCTTGAACTCAAGAAATCCCTGAACGTAGATGTGTTCTGCGGGTATCGCTCGAATTGCGATACCGCCGGAATCGAAGTGCCGCACACGTCGCTTGAGATGTTCATCGAATTGGAGATTCCGTTCGGGGTTTCGATTATAGTCACTTGATTGTTGCCGGGGTTTTGAGCGCTAAGGCCTGTTCGACAATTGGCCTCAGAGTTGACCGAAGTGCGGTACCGAGGCCTCGTGACCCAACCCGTCGTCCCGACCGATTTTCTGACCTAACAGTAGGCGCTCTAAGCGCCCGACAATGTTCTGTCGCGCACCGGGTAAGACACTCACGAGATTGCCATCTAAGTAATACGCCACTGTCGGCACGGTGATGACTCGAAGCGACTTCACGAGTTCGACTTCGCGATCCCAGTCAACTTCACCAAAATTAACTTCTTTCCCTAACAGATCAGACGCTTCACTCATCCTGCGACGAACATTCGGCCTGTGACCGACATCCCAATCAGCGTCGAAATGCACTGCCGCCGCTCGTTTCTGGCGGACAAAGTCTTCGTAATTATCCCTGTTCAATTTCTGGACCATGCACTCTTGATGTGTTGGAATAGGGTTGGGATTCGTTTTTGAAGGCTGCCAATGGGAGATGATTGGCGGAAAATCGCCATTACACTCATCTTCCGACTGCTTTCATACTCCTTAGATGTGAACTGAATCGAAAGAAGTCGAAATTTGAGTGTTAACGCCTGTTTTGAACAGTTGATTTGAACAGTTGACTCACGCCCCGCCGCCTCTGAAGGTGTACATTGCAGCCATGAATCCTCACGAGTCGGCGACAGCTTCGCCGGATTTCTATTTGAGTTCAACTGACACCTACGGGCTTGAAACCCCACGGCGGGTAAGGGGAATTAAGCGCATTGCCATAGGCAAGCGCGATGACGCTCTCCTTGCCGAGATCGACCCTCCCATTGCGGCATCGACATCAAAGGAAAGCAATACAAGCATCGTGATACTTGCGACTAGGCATACAGGATGTAGCCTGTTTCCGATGTCGAAGTTGCCGCTATCCGTGAATGTCGCGAAGCCGCTCGTTGAAAACGTGCAGAGCCGTGACCATTTAGAGTTGACTGAGGTACGAACCATTGCGTGGGCTGAGCTGTATAAGACGGAGCAGGATGCACTAAGGAAATAACGGACCGTGCATTGATAACCCTTGGTTGACGAAAAATCGCCGTTACACTCATTGACCACGGTCGGCCATACCTCATCGAATGTCAATAAGCATGGTTCCAGCACCATGCGGGAAAATGTGATGAACCCCTAACCACCACCAAGTGTGGTATGGTTCTCGCCAACAATTCCCTTTTTACATCTCCATTTCCTGAACGAGGCGACTAAGCGGAACTTGCAGGGCCTTGGCGATACGAGTCATGTTGCGAAGGCTAATGTTTCGCGTGCCCCGTTCGACATCACCGATGTAAGTGCGGTGAATGTCTGCTAGTTCCGCGAGCCTCTCTTGGGAAATGGCACGCTTCAAGCGAAACTTCCGAACAGCCTGTCCGAACGCGAGTTGCGGGTTGCCTTGCTGTGTTGAAGTCACGAGCCGGATGCTAGGAGGAAGATGGCTATGAGTCTACAGACTATAAGTGGATGCAGACACACATGAATTGTGATGTGAGTGTCACACTTCCCTCGTCAGGACGTTAGCTCGGAGTGGTTGCCCCGGTCACATCTTGGCTAGCAACACGTTGCCCCGGAGGTCAAAATCGCAAACTGTTCATTACAAACACACGCCGAGTGCTTGCAACCTGTTGCCTAATTTGAATACGGAAGGCTAAGAAAGGCGGCAAAATCGCTGCAACTCACACATGATGCAGTTGTTACGGTACAAACATGAACCACATGATGTGTGTGACATTCAACGTAGGCTCCGGAGGCAATCGCTCTATCCATCTGAGCTACGGGCGCACACCGGTCATTTCAGTTTACATGGGAGTGATCCCAGGCATCAATGAAACCCGTCCAGCAATAGCTGAACTGCGGGTATGCTACCAACCCGCAGCCGCCAAGTCGCCGGCGTATTTAATTTCGCTTTTAGCTACCAGCGTCCGCGCCCGCCGCCACCACCACCGCGGTCGCCACCGCGTCCGCCGCCTCCGCCGCGATCTCCCCCGCGTCCGCCGCGGTCGCGCCCACCGCCGCCGCCGTGCTCGGTCTTGGGCCGCGCCTCGTTCACATTCAGCGTGCGCCCCCCCACCTGCTGGCCATTCAATGCGGTGATGGCTTTGTCGCCATCCTCGTTGCTGGCCATCTCCACGAAGCCGAATCCGCGGGAGCGTCCCGTATCGCGGTCGGTCATGATGCTCACCCGGTCCACTTGCCCGAACGGTTCAAACATCTGCCGCAGTTCGTCTTCCGATGTGTTAAAGCTCAAATTGCCTACGAAAATATTCTTCAAGCGTCAGCCTCTGCATTGAGCTGTCGAACTCAAGCTCGATGCGGCGGACTGGCAGGTCAGTGCATCTTACCTGGAAATCGAAACCGGAGCCGGTGACAGACAATATGCGGCGAGAAGTATAGCAGGTTTGTCAAATCAGGCATGTGAAATCGAGCACCGCAGCCCCCGGCTTCGTTTTTACAGTCCACGCGAAGTCAGTGGACCAATGGAATCAAGCCCTAGCACCCGTCCACCTGCCAGAACCCGGCGCTCGCCGACGCACCGTGATACCCCATCCGCAAGAGCCGGTTTTTGGGATCATGTCGCTTGCCGCACTTCGAGCAAATCAGATACCGGCTCCACGCCGTGCCGCAGTGATCATAGTTTTCCGCAACCGCGAAGGTCGTACCGCAACTGCACGGTACCAGGAACATGCATAGCGCTTCGTCCGCTTGCGCCTTTCGCGATTCAGCCCGATACTTCATGTTCTTCGACTACGTCCTTGGCCCGCTTCTTCCGCCCATTCGATTGCAGAATTTTTTTCCGCAGCCGCAGCGATTTCGGGGTGATCTCCACAAACTCATCCTCGGCGATGAATTCGATTGCCTGCTCCAGATTCAACGAGCGGAACGGCACCAGCCGGATCGCCTCATCCGCCGTCGATGCCCGCATGTTGGTCAGTTTTTTTTCCCGTACCGCGTTTACATCCAGATCGTCGTCCTTCGCGTTCTCGCCGATGATCATGCCTTCATACAGTTCCACGCCCGGCCCGACAAAAAGCTCGCCTCGCTCCTGCAAGCCCCAGAGCGCGTACGCCGTAGAAGTACCCCCACGATCCGCGATCAAGGCGCCCGTGAGCCGGTGAGGAATCTCTCCCTGCCATTCGGTATATCCATCGAACAGAGAATTCATCACAATGGTGCCACGCGTATCCGTCAGCAACTGGCTGCGCAGGCCGATCAGCCCGCGGCTGGGCACGCGGAACTCGATGCGTACGCGCCCGTAGCCGTGATTGTGCATGTTCTTCACTTCGGCCTTGCGCGATCCCAGTTGTTCCATCACCACGCCCACAAATCCTTCCGGCACATCCACCGTGAGATACTCCACCGGTTCCATCAACTTGCCAGTTTCAGCGTCACGCTTGGTCACAATCTCCGGCTTGCCTACCATCAACTCGTAACCTTCGCGCCGCATCATCTCGATGGTGATCGAAAGCTGCAATTCTCCGCGCCCTAAAACCTTGAACGAATCGGTCGTTCCCATTTCTTCGACCCGCAGAGAAACGTTGGTGAGCAGTTCCTTCTCCAGACGCTCGCGCAAATTTCGTGACGTGACGTAGGTCCCTTCACGCCCGGCAAATGGCGAATTGTTCACCGTAAACACCATCGCGATCGTGGGCTCGTCGATCACGATGGGCGGCAGCGGCGCCGGATTCTCCACATTCGTAATCGTCTCGCCAATCGTGATTCCTTCCACCCCCGCGACCGCAACAATGTCGCCCAGCACCGTCTCCGTGATGTCCGTGCGCTTTAGCCCGGAGAACGAAAATAGCTTCGTGATCTTCGTCTTTTGCATCGACCCATCGCGCTTGGCGATGGCGACATCTTCACCCGTATACATCGTTCCGTTAAAAACCCGCGCAATGGCCAGCCGTCCCAGATAATCGCTGTAATCGAGATTCGCCACCAGGATTTGCAACGGCCCGGCCGGATCACCCTGAGGCGGCGGAGTGGTCTTCAGAATCGCATCGAACAGAGGCCGCAAATTCTCACCCGCAATTTTAGTATCGGTAGAGGCCGTGCCCGCCTTGGCGTTCGTATACAGAACCGGGAAGTCGAGTTGATCTTCCTTGGCATCCAGATCTATGAACAAATCGTAGATTTCGTTCAGCACTTCCTGCGCCCGCGCATCCGGACGATCGATCTTATTGATCACCACAATCGGAGGCAGCTTCGCCTCCAGAGCCTTGCTCAATACGTAGCGCGTCTGCGGCAGCGGACCTTCGCTGGCATCCACCAGCAGCATCACCCCATCCACCATCTTCAGCGCCCGCTCCACCTCGCCCCCAAAGTCGCTGTGGCCGGGGGTGTCGACAATGTTGATCTTTACGTCGTGATAAAAAATGGCGGTGTTTTTCGCCAGAATTGTGATGCCGCGCTCGCGCTCCAGTTCGTTCGAATCCATAATCCGCTCGACGTGCGCCTCATTGGACCGAAACGTCCCACTCTGTTGCAGCATGGCGTCCACCAGCGTGGTCTTGCCGTGGTCCACGTGGGCGATGATTGCGATATTGCGAATGCTCAAACTCAAAGGGAATCCTTCCTCAAATGTTGTCTACTACCACTTTACTATGGAGGCAAGGGAATCCGACCAAGAGATCAAGGCCAGTTGAATTTGAGATCCGAGTAGCGGTTACTCACCAGGAACAACGCGGATTGCCAGAAACTGGTTTGAACAGAGCCGCTTCGCTCACTGAGTCGGTTTGCGCGATCAGAAACTCGCAGATCGGAGGAAGGGCATCGCCAGCAAAACCCAGAGTCCGTCATCCGCTAGCCATCGCAGCACGGCGCACCGCCTACAATCATTAGATCGGGGAGTATTTCTATTTCTGCACGCCGGATGAGACCGGCGATTGCGATGGCAGCCCTCGCGCTACAGTCTTCATGAAATCTGATTCGGCCAGACGCGACGAGTGCACCTCGCCTCCAAGTCCGAAAAAGCGGCAGAAGCTCATGATTAGCGGACGCCAACGCAGAGGGTCTATATAGGGGCGTGGGCCGTTCTCCACCAGAAGACTGTCGTCGACGTGCAATTTCATGATATGTACCTCGAACACATTGGCATTCACGTTCTTACCGAAGGGACGCACCTCATGCACCACGCCCTCCATCTGCACCGGGCACTCGCGCACACGGGGTGGGCTAACCACTTCCGAGTCCATCGTGGTGAACTCGGCAGTCCCGAATTTGTTCGGTTCGTAGCGATATCCCCACTGGCATTTCTTTGCTGGCACGGGATTCTTTCCAGTAGTGAGCGCAAGGCGATCAACCTGGGTGACCAAGTCTTGCGAAGGCAGATTGATCACACACTCGCGGGTGCGAATGAGGTTGTCAGAAGTCTGGCTCATTTGGCCCAAGCCGAGCATGCAACTCCATCCCAACCACCAGGCTGAGGACATCGGCGCCAGGTTCGGCGATCCGTCTGGGTTCAACGTGCTGAGGAGAGCTACGGGGGTTCCGAAATAAAGGATGGTCGGTTCAATGGTCCTATGCATGAACGGACGATATCGGACGTTCCGCGGCTTCTGCTATCCGAATCTTGTCGTCAAATTTAGGCATTCGGCTAGCCATGCCGCCACGTGCGATAATGGCCGCATGAACGTGATCTTCCTATCGGGTCCGATCGGAGCTGGGAAGACGGCAGTAGCGCAGGAGTTACTCCCGTTGCTCCCCGCGCCGCTCTCTTACATTGAGGGCGATACGTTTTGGTCGTTCATCAAGAAAGAAGGCGAACGCGGGATACACGACACCTTTCCCGTGCTGGTGCGCTCCATGACCGCGGCGGCAATTCCGTTAGCGCGTTCGGGCTTTCGGGTCCTGATTGATTTTTCCATACCGCCGACCTACGTAGATACGGCACGCAAGATCCTGAAAGAGGTGCCCTTTGACTTTGTGCTGCTGCGGCCCAGCTTGCAGGTTTGCGTAGGACGGGCGTCCTCGCGAGAGAAGGGCGCGATTACAGATTATGCGATGTTAAAGGATTTCTACGCTCGCTTCGAAGAGGGAAGCATAGAGCCTATTTGCGATGACCATGCTGACCCAGCTTCCCTGGCCCAGCGTATCGCTGAGGGGCTGAATCAGGGCCGCTTCCGGGTGGTTTGACAGCTCATCAGGAGGGAACAGAATCCAAACTTGGCCTCTAGCTTTTCTGAAGCCCATTACACGGGAAAAGTCATACGCACTTCCAGACCTGGAGACACATTTTGAGCGCTGATCGTTCCATGGTGTAAATGTACCGCTCGTTTGGCGATCGACAACCCCAGCCCTACCCCTCCGCTCTCACTTCCGCGTGCTCCGTCAACTCGAAAGAAAGGTTCGAAGATCTGGGTCAGCAATTCTGCGGGAACGCCGGGGCCGTAGTCGCGGATCGTGATCGTAGCCAGGTTCACATTCTCGCCGATTGTGACGTGTACCCCCAGGAAAGCCAGCAGAACTCCGATATAAAGAGATTTCATGCTTTCTATCCTGCCTGCGCGGTGAAGACATATCCCACGCCGCGCACCGTGCGAATCAGGGTCTGTCCGCTTTCCAGCTTCCGCCGCAAGTGACTGATATGCACGTCCAGGGCGCGATCATAGGGGCTTGCCTCACGCTCCAGCAGGGCTGCCGTAATCTCATCTCGCGGCACGATGCGTCCTGCGCAACGGATTAGAAGGTTGAGCAGATCAAACTCCAGCGCCGTTAGGTCAACTATCTGTTTCCCCCTCCACACTTCGCGAGTCTGGAGATTGACCTGGATTTCTCCAAACGTTTTTACCGCGTCAGCACCGTACTCCAGCCTGCCTGCGCGGCGAAGCACGGCTCGAATTCTGGCCAGCAGTTCGTCGGGATCGAACGGCTTCGGCAAATAATCGTCGGCCCCGGCGTTCAAGCCCAGAATTCGGTCGTGTCGATGAATACGCGCGGTCAACATGATGACTGGCACCTCCTTCCGTCTGCGCAATTGTTGCAGCAGCGTGAAACCGCCCATGCCCGGCAACATGACGTCCAGGATTACCAGGTCGTATGTATGCTGCAGAGCCTTGGTCAGGCCGTCGCGCCCGTTGTAAGCACAGTCCAGGAAACAGTGCATTTCCGAAAAAAACTCTTTCATCATGCTGCACAATTCGGCGTCGTCATCGATCAGCAGCAGCGATAGCCCCGCACGTTTTTCGAAATTGTCCATCTCGCCTGCCCAGGCTTCCATAGTCCTTCCCCTAACATTCTCCGCTACTCCTGCGCATGCCTCAAAGCAAGAATAAGGCGCTTAACAATTCTTAAGGTGTCCTCTTCGCTGCGAGATCTAAAGTGCGCTCATGACGCATGGATCAGCACAACGTCCGAGCAGGGTAGCTGATCTGGCTCGCTCAGGTTGCAGAAAGCAAGTCAGCTCAGCACTGCCGCTTTGTGCTCAATCGAAACTGAAGCCCGCGCCTGCCAGGGAATCGGAGCGCGTGTTTAAGACAAATCAAGAATGGAGATTCACATGAAAATGACGATGATCAGATGGATTGGCCTGTATGTTTGCGCGGCGTTCTTCGCCTTCAGCGCGTCGACGGTCGCTTTCGCTTAAGATGAGGGAGGAAGGTTCACGCTCTCTCAGACGGTCCGATGGCAAAACGTAATCGTGCCGCCTGGAAACTACAGATTCTCGCTTGATTCGCGGGGGCCATCGAAGATGCTGAAGTTGACTAAACTATCGGGTACACCCACCACTTTCATTCTCTGGGCGCAAGATGTCGAGGAAAACACGGCGCTGAAGATCGACCGTATCGTGCTCGGCTCCGCCTCGGGATCGAGCTACGTCAGCGAGATGGATCTTCCTAGGTTTGAAGTCACACTGCACTTCGCGCCGCCGCTGAGTAACGGGAAGGAGATGGCTTCCGAAATTCGGACCTCGACCGTCGCACGAGGACAGTAGACGGAATGAAACCGAAGCGGAGTCAATGTTAACTCCGCTTCGGCTTTGTGCCGCGTGAGAAACTGCCACCGGATCGACGTTCGGGCCGATCCAACGCACCGCGCCAAGAATTCTGACTCGGCCTAGCCTTTCACTCCGGTAATTTCTCGCACCGCGCGTAAGCCCTGGTCGATGGCCGCATCGGTGTACGCTCGGCCGCCGGCGTCCGAGTTCGCGATCTTGATTCTTCCGAAGGGCTGGCGGCCAACCACACATGGACGCTCGGACTCCGGTAAGTCAACCTTCTCGAACAACGGGTTGTACTCGTAGGCATAGCCATGTGGCCAGCGGTTGACCGTAATTGCCTGAATATCGCGCGCGGGATCGAAGCCCCCCGCCGCAAGCATGCGGCCCAGTTCGTCCCGCACGTTGCGTTCGAAAGTTTTGAAACTTGTGCTGGTAAGCTCGTACCGTCCCGCTCGGTACTGATCTTTGCAATCCAAGCCCGGCGCGCACGGCACGCGCAGAAGGTGGAGCACACAGGATTCATCCGGAGAACTCGGAAAGTAGTAGTCGCCCATAGAGACCGGGAAATCCAGTGTGACGTTGTTGAAGTACGATCCCGGAGCATAAATACAGCTGACACCGAGTTTCCGAAAAGCCTTCCAATTACTAAGTTGCACGTTGGTGTAGACCAGAGGACTCTTCACGCAGTAAGCCAGCGCGTCTTTTTGCTTTGCCGACATCTCCGGACACAAGTAGGGAATGACCATGTTGTAGCAGGCGAGGATGCAATTTGCGCCACGTACGCGGCGCGCCTCCCCGCCGCGAACATAGGTGACCTCCACCTCCTTGGCTTGGGCCGGGTCTCCCACGTGCTTGACTTTCACCGCGGTGCTGTTCAGTCGAATGCGAATTGGCGTCGAAGGCGTGTCCAGGCGGGCGTAGTTGGCGCGGGCAGTGACGATGTCTTCCATCGTGTGACCGGGTATGGCACCCGGCACCAGCGACCGCACCAGCATTCTGGCGATGGAAGCGTTGCCGTCGGGAAAATGAAAATTGTAAGGCTCATCCAGCTCCGCATTCGGCTCGTTGCTCTTGGGCAGCCTCATTCCCTGGAACCCGGGGAAGTTTTCGCGCGAGCATTCATAGGCGGAAATTGCGTCGATACCAATAGATAGCGCATCGTGGGTTGAGGTCTGGAAGACCTTAACCACGTCGGGATGGACTTTGGCGTATTGCAGCAGGAAATCTTTGTAGCTGGTCTTCAGCAGCTTGGCTTTTTTCTGCTCTGGCGTAAGGTCTGGCATGTAATCGACGCGGGCTTGCTGCAGACGGAGCAGGTCCTGGCGCGCGGCTTCTGCGATGGGGAACTGGGACACGTTCTCAAAAGTGAAGTCGAGACGCACATAATGCAGGCTCTTCTCAATGATCAGGCGGTCGGTGCCAAAGGTTTCTTTGTCGAAAAAAATGGCTTCTTGCAGGTGCTTCGACTCGAAAAAGTTCTGATCGTAGTACTTGTAGAAACGGTGAACGTCGATTCCCAGTTCTTTCAACAGCCCAATGGATTCCTTGCTGTAATTGCCCGGCGCCTCGATCGACTGCGTGCCACCGTATCCCAGGAGCAATCGCTTGCCGGCCTCAAATTCGTTTCTGACGGCGTGGCCACCGAAATCGTCTGTGTTGTTGAGCAGCAGAATCCTGGATTGCTTCCCGGCAAACTTGCGGTAGAAGTACGCCGCCGCCAGGCCGCTTATACCGGCGCCGACAATGACCAGATCGTAAGACTCCCCGTCATCGATGGGCACTCCCCAATCTTTGTCAGGGTTCTTGCCATCGCGCGCCAGACCGTGCGCCACTTCCCATGATCCGTCGTGGCTGCCTCGCATGCCGGTCTTAGCCGGAGGGTAATACCCGGGATCTCTTTCCGGAGCGAATCGGGATTGTTGGAGACCAAACGCGCGCACCCAGGTGGAATTTGCCACAAGAGACGATCCGACAGCGATGCTCATTCCATTTAGGAAATCGCGGCGCGTAATTTCACGCCCCATTCCCAATTCACGATCGCGTTCTTTGTCCTTCATACGGTTTCCGTCTCCGCGGCCGCTACAATTTCTGACCCGACGTTGACCCCCGCTTCGCTCCACACTCGCAACCGGTACCAAAAGACAATGGCTATTAGCGAAAACAAAAAGATGATGGTTGATACTGCGTTAATCTCCGGCGTAATTCCTCGCCGCAGTCGTCCCCAGATTTCCAGCGGCAGCGTGTTCTCGCGTCCAATCAGAAAAAAGCTCACCGCAATCTCATCCATGGAAAGAGTAAAAATGAGCAGCGCGGCCCCGATAATGGGTAGTTTCAAATTCGGCAATGTGACCCGCCAGAATGTCTGCCAGTAATTTGCGCCCAGATCGAGCGAAGCTTCTTCCTGCCCGCGATCGAGTTTTTGCAGCCCTGCAAACACCTCGGTTGTCGCCACGGAAATGAGGGCCGTGCCGTGTCCCAGGACAATCGTAAGCAAGCTGAGCCTAGTCCCCATCACATTGAAGAGCATCAGCAGAGACAGGCCCGTGATAATTCCTGGCAGGATCAATGGTAAGAGCACCAATCGCCGGAACAATGCTTTACCCGGAAAATTCGCCCGCTCCAGCGCCAGCGCTGCGGGCACTCCGAATGCCAGCGCAATCACCATCGCCGCCAAAGCGACCTGCAAACTGTTGAGCACGGAATCCCAGATCGGCCCATCCGCAAATAACGTGCGGTACCAATCCAGAGTCAGATGACGCGGAGGAAACCCTCCCACGCCTTCGCCGTTAAACGAATAAAGAATCAGAATGACAATCGGCAGATAAAGAAATCCAAACACCAGCAGCGTGTGCGCCAGCAACCAGCGTGAGCCCGAGATCAATTTCGTTTCACTCACGAGAAGCTCCATCTCTTTTCCAGCCGTTCCGAGAAAAACAGCAGGCTTACCACCAGCAGCAGCATGCAGAACGAAATTGCCGCGCCCAGCGGCCAGTTGTAGGCCGCGCCAAACAAGCTGACCACAATGTTCGAAATCATGATGCCGCTCGGCCCGCCCAGCAGCAGCGGCGCAAGAAAATCTCCCAGGCTCAGCACGAACGCGAATGTCGCTCCCGCAACCACTCCGGGTATCGACAACGGAAAAATTACCTTCCAGAACGTTTGTCCGGGACTCGCCCCGAGATCATGCGACGCTTCCACCAGATTGCGCGGAATATGCTCCAGCGCCGCATAAATCGGCAAGAATGCGAACGGCGTATAGATGTGCGTCAATGTAAGCACAACAGCAAACGGGCTGTACAGTAGGAACTCCAGCGGATGTTTCGTCAAATGCACGTATTGCAACAAAGTGTTCAACACGCCATCGGAACCCAAAATCGTCTTCCACGCATAAGCTCGAACCAGATAGCTCACCCACAACGGAATGATCACCAGTTGATAGAGCAAGTCTTTCTTCTTGCCCGCATAGAAGGACAGAAAATAAGCCAGCGGATAACCTAACAGCAGCGAGAAGACGGTCACCCGCGCCGCAATCCACATCGAGCGCAGCAGCGTCTGCCAGTACACATCAACCCGTAGCAGTTGGATGTAGTTTTCCAGAGACCACGAATGCACAATGTTCTGCGCCGGCGATACCGACCAGAAGCTGTAGCAGAACATGAGCAAATACGGAGTCAGGAGAAACACCGTCACCCAAATCAATGGAGGCAGAGTGACCGCCGCTTTGTAAGCCCGCGAAAACATGAAGAGTCAGTTTCTTTCTGGAGACTCGCGCACTAGCACGGCATCTTTGGACGGAAACTCCAACTCGACTTCGCCGAGTACGCCACCACTCCCCGAAGTCCGCACCGTGAGTACCAAGCCATCACCGCATTCCACGCGAATCAATTCCGTCGCGCCATGAAAGGCTTGGTGGCGTACCTTTCCACGCACTCGTACATCGCCGCTCGTCGATGTACTCTCGCCCACCAAACGGATGTTCTCCGGCCGCAGTGAAAACAGTACTGGCCCATCGGGAAGTTTTGCCGCCCAGGTCAAACCGTTGCAGCGCACCACTCCTCCGCGTACCTCGCCTTTCAATAAATTCGTATGCCCTATAAACTGCGCTGCATAGGCTGTCGCCGGCCGGCCATAAATCTCGCGCGGGGTTGCCACTTGCTCCAGTTCGCCAGAGCGCAGCAGCGCAATCCGGTCCGACATCACCATCGCTTCTTCCTGATCGTGGGTCACGAAAATAAAGGAAATTCCAACCTCGCGCTGCAAGGACTTCAACTCCACCTGCATCTGCCGCCGCAGATTCGCGTCCAGCGCCGAAAGCGGTTCGTCCAGCAAAAGTAGCCGGGGACGATTCACCAGCGCCCGCGCCAACGCAATCCGCTGTTGCTGTCCGCCGCTGATCTTCGAAGGTTTCGACTTCGCGTATGCGGACATTCTCACTTTCTCCAGCGCTTCCCCCACGCGCGACTGTATCTCCGCCTCCGGACGTTCTCGCTACCCGCAGTCCGTAAGCAACATTTTGTTCGACCGTGAGATGGGGAAACAGCGCGTAATGCTGGAATACCGTATTCACGCGCCGCCGGTAAGGCGGTTGCCGGTCCAGTCGCTCATCCCCCATCCAGACTTCGCCGGCGCTCGCCATTTCAAAGCCCGCGATGATTCGCAATAGCGTAGTCTTGCCCGATCCGCTCTCGCCCAAAATCGTCAGGAATTCTCCCTCCGCCACCTCGAGGGAAATGTCCCGCAACACGATGTTCTTGCCGAACGTCTTAGCTACTTTGCGGACCGAGAGCAGAGTCCCGCGATCCAAGCCGTCAGCAGCAGAAGCAATCGCAATGTCCGAAGTAATCATTCTTGGTTTTACCCAGAGCCGGAAGCCGAAAGTCGAAAACCGGAAGCCGAAAGCCGATGACTACTGCGCCGCCTTCACTTCATTCCAAATCTCGTTGTACTTCGCCCGCCGTGGTACGTTCTGCCAGAAGTAAAGCCGCTTCTGGTAATTGTCCACGTCATCCAGATGCAGGCTCTTCACCTCCTGCGCTGTCATGAGTTGCCCCGCCTGCGGATTCGCCGGCGTGTATCCCGTCACATCCGTAACCTTCTTCTGCGTCTGCGCCTCGATCATGTATTCGAGAAATTCATAGGCCAACTCTTTATTCTCGCTGCCCGCAGTGATCATCAAATGATCGATCCACCCAGTCGTGTTTTCTTTCGGAATCGTCTCTCCCACCGGGAAGTTAACTTTTCTTAGTTGGTTCGTCATCAGTGGCCAGCCCATGGCCGCGACGACTTCATGATTCTGAAAAAGATTGGTCAACTCACCGCCGGTCGACCACATCTTTCGAATATTCGGTTTCAACTCCAACAATTTCTTTTTCACAGCTTCCAGTTGTTCGTCAGACAAGTTAAAAAGCTGCGATGGTTCCGGCTTATCGTACCCCAGCACCTGCGCAGCCATGTACACCGTCGACAAATCGTCCCACACCGAAATCTTTCCTTTGTATTTCGACTCCCACAAAACGTTCCAACTATCAGGAGGCTGCGCGAATACAGTCGTGTCGTAAATCAGCGGGTCCGGCCCCCACATAAAAGGCACACCATAGACCTGATCTTTCACCCGCACCAGGGGCAGGGAAGTAAGCTGCGGAGATAATTGTCCATAGCTCGGAATCTTCGCCAGATCCAGCGGCGCCGCCAATCCCCCCATTGCGATCGAAGTCGCCACATCGCTCGACGGCGAGATCACGTCATAGTTTCCCGCGCTCCCGCCGCGCAGTTTGGCCACCAGTTCGTCGCTCGATCCCATGTACGACGCCGACACCTTGCAGTGATGCTGTTCCTCAAAAGCTTTGACGAACGCAGGATCGGCGTAGCCCTCCCACACCAGAAGATTCAGCGTGGGCGTCCTCTTCTTGCACGAAGTGGAAGATAAGATCACCGCGAGCATCGCCAGCCCCATCACGGCTTGTCGCAGTCTCATGATTCCTCCTCAACTCAAAACGTCGGCGGGGTATTCACCCATAGCACCCAGGTTTCTGCCCGCCCAGGATTATTCCAGTGATGCGGCGTCGCGCTCTCAAAATAAAAACTGTCGCCGGCCTTGAGCCGGTACTCGGCTTCCTCCAGCGTAATCGCCAGTTCCCCGCGCAATACGTAAAGGAACTCTTCTCCCGCATGCGAGTAAGAATCGCCGCTGCCCGCGCGCGGCGCCACGCGAAACAAATGCGGCTCCATCACCGTGTTGCCCCAGGCTAGCAACTCCATGCGCACCCCAGGACCTGCTTCCAACACTTTTCTTTGCTTCGGTTGCACCCGCCGCATGGTCGCGCCCGTCGCGTCAAAAAAATCCAGAATGTTCGTTTTATAGAATCGTGCCAGTTTGCGCAGCGTTCCCACCGACGCGCTCATCTGCGACCGCTCCAGCGCGCTCAGAAATCCCACGGAGATGCCCACCTCCCGCGCCACCTGCGCCAATGAAAGCCGCCGTTTCGCGCGCAGTTGCCGCAAGTGCGCCCCAATCATTCCCGCGCTTCCATTGGCCGCCGGACGCGCGCGCCCTTCCCGTCGCAGCAATTCCACAATCGCCGCCGCGTTCAGTCCGCGCACCTTGCGCAGAAATCGCGCCCGCTTCAGCAGTTTCACGTCCTCTGCCGTGTACAGACGATATTTGCTCTTGGTGCGCCGTGGCCGCGTCAGCCCCAAACTTTCCCAGGACCGGATCACCGATGGCGACACTCCCACCCGCCGCGCTACATCTCCGATCTTCAAGTAGGATTCCGCGCTGCTCGCCTTCATGGCTGCGTCCAGAGAAGCACATTCAAAAAATATGGTCGGCTGAGAAGCTTCGCCGCGATAAGAATTTTCTATGGGAAGCAGAGCTTTTTTTGTCCTTGACAGCACGCTACCCGCTTCTCTAACCTTGCGGGATTATAGCAAGGTTGTTGCTGGACACAACCGGTCGTTTTGAGAAAGTTTCTAGGAACGTTTTCACAAAAGTTGTCAAAAATTCAACCTATCCGCCAGATGCCTGGAGGTTCCATGCCGTCAATGCGAGCCCGCTGGACCGCCATTTGCCTCGCCGTCGCTGTTTGCTTTTCTTTGCCAACTTTGCTTTCCGCTCAAGGCGCCAGCGGCCGCCTTCTGGGTCGCATCGCCGATTCCAGCGGCGCCGTTCTTGCCGGAGCCAAGGTCACGCTGACCAATGAAGCGACCTCCATCGCCCACGATACTCTTACCAACGAGAGCGGCGACTACAGCTTCGTCAATGTGGTTCCCGGCACCTACACGGTCGAGTTTGAGCTCAAAGGCTTTAAGAAGAATGTTCAGAAGGGCGTCATTGTCGACGTCAACCAGGTGGTCACGCTCAACTCCACGCTTCAGATCGGCGGATCGCAAGAGACCGTCGAAGTTACCTCCGAAGCTCCTCAAGTCGATACCACCAGTACCCAGCTCGGCGCCGTGATCAATGACCGCTCGGTCAACGAACTTCCCCTCAATACCCGCGACACCTATCAGTTCCTGCAATTGCAACCCGGAGTGCAGGCCCAGCTCGGCTCCAGCGGCAGCTTGTTTTTCGGATCCAGCGATGCTGGCTCCGTATCCGTGAATGGCGGCCGCACCCGCGCCAACAATTTCAGCGTGAACGGCGGCGACGCCAACGACCAGTTCGTCAACACTCCCACCATTCAGCCCGTGCCCGATGCAGTCGATGAGTTCCGCGTAATCACCAATACCTTCGACGCCGAATACGGACGTAACTCAGGATCAGTCGTCAACGTAATTACCAAGTCGGGCAGCAACACCTTCCACGGAAATGTGTACGAATATTTCCGCAACACCATTCTCGATGCCCGCGGCTACCCCGATCCGGTTACACCTCAACTCAATCAGAACCAGTTCGGTGCCACCTTCGGCGGTCCTATAAAAAAAGACCGCACATTTTTCTTTCTCTCTTATGAAGGACGCCGCATCCGCGCCGGCCAGCCCGGCCAGTTGCTGAATGTGCCTACACCGAACGAAAAAAATAACGGGGACTTTTCCGCAGCTGGAGGCTTTGGCGTACTCAATCCCGCAACCAACGCTCCTTATGGCATCACCAGTCCCTTCGTGGCTCAGGTCCTCGACGGACGGTCCGGTTGCGACCAAGCCCTGGGACTTGGGTCGGGAGGTATCGCCAGCCTGACGCCGGACATGGCTTCAGAAACCGCTACAATCGACTGGACGATAGTACCGGGCGTCAGCACTGCAGGCGCTCAGAGCGTCTTCCCCAACGGCGTGATCCCGGTCGCATGCCAGGATCCGGTCGCCGGGAACCTGCTCCAGCAATTCGTGCCCACGACTTCGACCGGTTTGTATCAAGCTGTTCCCGTCGGCACCGACAACGCCGATCAGTTCACCTTCCGCCTCGATCACCGCATCAGCGACCGGCAGAATTTTACGGCATATTACTACTTCAATGATGGCCGCCAACTCCAGCCCTATAACCAGTTCGAGGAAGCCGGAGCCAACGTGCCCGGCTTCGGCAACTACAACAATCTTCGCTACCAGCAGTACAACTTCGCCCACACCTGGACCATTACCAATGCGGTTGTAAATGAAGCGCACTTTGTCTACATGCGCGAGGGACAATTAGGTTTTCTGCAACCGCAAAGCACCGGTTCTGTCACCGGAACTTGTACTGGCGCTGCCTCTGCCTATTGTTTTACCGGCCTTTCCGACTCATCGGCGATCCAAAGCGCGTTTGGTACTACCCCGCAGTTGGGAATTACGCCGGGCCTGCCTGCAAACATTACCGGCGTTCCCTACGTTAGCGTCGCCGGCGGCGCGGAGTTCGGAAACAACTGGGAAGGCTTTCTTCCCCAGGTCGGTAACAGCTTCCAATGGTCGGATGGCCTTACTTGGGTCAAGGGCGCGCACACCTACAAGTTCGGTGTCGATATTCGTCGCACCCGCTTCGATCAGTATTACTACTTCGACGTAAACGGCGATTACACCTTCGACAACTCCGGTCCGAATGCGATCGTCCCCGGCGACGGCGATAACTACGCCGAGATGCTGCTGGGCTTGGCCGACAGTTATCTTCAAGGATCGGGTCAACGCGAAGACCTGCGCAGCAAGTCCTTCTTTCCGTTTGTTCAGGACAGTTGGAAGGTTCGGCCGAACCTGACGTTGAATTACGGCTTGCGCTGGGAGTTCACGCCCCCGGCAATCGATATCGCAGGGCACGTCGAGACTTTTCGTCCCGGACAAAATTCCACGGTTTACCCTTGCGGAATCACGACCGGCACGTCTTACTGGCAGAGCTATGGCATCGCGAATCCAACCTGCGCCAATACGGGCGCTGAGCCGACCGGCTTGGTCGTTCCCGGTGATCCCGGCGTTCCCGCTGGTTTGACCTCGACTTACTACAAGGCTTTTGCACCCCGCTTTGGAATCGCCTACAGCCCCAACTTCTCCAATGGCGCGCTGGGTTGGCTCTTTGGCAGCAATGGCAAAACCAGCATCCATGCGGGCTGGGGACTTTTCTACAACCCCATCGAGGAATTAGTTAATGCTCAATTCGGCGCCGAACCACCCTTTGGCGGTAGCACCGAAGTCTATGATGTTTTCTTCAACACGCCTTTCGTAAACCAGGGCGACTATACTGCGCCCAATCCGTTCAACGGCATCATCACGCCGACCAAAGGCCAGCCGACCGATCTATCTCTGTTTCGCCCGATCGATCTTTACGGTGACTTCCAGCCTCACCTACGTTCGCAGGTTACCAGCCAGTACAATCTCACCATCCAGCGCGATCTCGGCAGCAATATGATGTTGCAGATCGGCTATGTCGGATCGCAGGGACATCGTTTGTTGGCATCTCACGACATCAATCCTTCCACGCCGCAAACGTGTTTGGATCTTCTGAACGCCTCGAACCAAAACTCCTCCTCTGTAACGTCATTCGGCGAGAATCTTTCCTGTGGGCCAACCGTGGAGGACACTCAGTTCATCGTCTCGCCGACTTCAACGGCTCCGCTACCCTCCGCCTTAGCTCCGCAGGGTGGGATCCACGTCCCCTACGGGCCGAACGGCCCCACCTTTATTCCGCCCGGCACATCGATTGGTTCGGTCGCACCTAACGGCCTGGATCTCGTCGGCTTGCGTCCTTACTCGTCCCCGAATTGCAATCCCTACACCGGCGCCGGTTGCCCCGTCGATGGCATCCCTGTCTTCACCGATATTTTCGCCGAAGACACGATCGCCAACTCCGCCTACAACGCCCTCGAGATGATGTTGCAGAAGCGCTTCTCGAAGGGTTTGCAGTTCCAGGCTGCCTACACCTTCAGCAAGTCGATTGACGACGGTTCGACCTTCGAAGAAACGCTGAATCCTTTTAATTACGGCGCCAGCCGCGCCCTTTCCATTTTCAATTCGAAACAGCGCTTCGTAATCAGCTACGATTGGGAACTCCCCATTCGACGCTACTCCGGCTTCACCGGCAAGGTGCTGGATGATTGGGAGATTTCCGGCATCACTCAATTCCAGAGCGGGTTTCCCATCCGCCTCGATACAGAAGATGATTACGAACTGATCAGCAGCCTCTTCTTCCTTGGCACGGAGGCTCCAAGTTTGGTTGCGCCATTCCAAAAGCTAAATCCTAAGAAAAACGGCGGCTTTTGGTTTAACCCGAACGACTTTGCCGATCCTCCGCTCGGGTCATTCAACAACGGCACCCAGCGCACCATCTGCTGCGGCCCCGGACTCGACGATTGGGACTTCTCGGTGCACAAAAAGATTCCTCTGAGCGAGACGAAGTATGTACAGTTCCGCGCAGAAATCTTCAATCTCTTCAACCATACCAACTACTCGAATCCGGATGGCCACTTTCAGGATGGTCCAACCGCCTTCGGCAAGATCACCTCGGCCGGCGATCCGCGCCTGTTGCAGTTCGCTTTAAAGTTCTTCTATTAGCGCGAAGAATTTGCGCCAAGGTTTAAACTGTTCGAGTACCCGCGCGGTTCGCCGCGCGGCATTCTAATGGCCCGCCTCCCAGAAAGCGCGGGCTTGAGTCACCCGGAGACCCCGATGTACCCCGATTTACAGAAAGAGCTCACGACCTTCGAGCGCCGCACTCCCAAATCCGCCGAAGCTCACAAGAAAAATCTCAAGCGCATTCCTCTCGGCGTAGCCAGCAACTATCGCCATTACGAGCCCTGGCCCATCTTCGTGAAAGACGCCAGCGGCAGCAAATTCCGCGATCTCGACGGCAACGAATACATCGACCACAACCTCACCTTCGGCGCGCTTATGGCCGGACACTGCCATCCCGCGGTCATGAAGGCCGTCGAAAAACGCCTCTCCACCGGAACCATGTTCGGCATGCCCCATGACATGGAGTGGGAACTCGCCGAAGAGATCTGCAACCGCTTTCCCATCGAGATGTGCCGCTTCGGCAACAGCGGCACCGAAGCCACCATGCATTCCATCCGCCTCGCCCGCGCCGCTACTGGCCGCGACAAGATCATTAAATTCGAAGGCGCATATCACGGCCTGCATGACTCCGCTCTGGTCAGCGTCAAGCCGCACGCTCCCGAATACGGCGACATCGAAAACCCGACGGCCGTCACCGGCGGCCTGGGTGTCCCAAAATCCGCAATCGACAACGTGAAGATTGCTACCTTCAACAATCTCGGTTCCGTCGAACGCCGTTTCAAAGAAAATCCCGGCGAGATTGCCGCCATCATTCTCGAACCCATTCTGATGAATGTCGGCCTCTGCCTGCCGCAACCCGGCTTCCTGCAAGGCTTACGCGACCTCTGCGACAAATACGGCGCGCTCTTGATCTTCGATGAAGTCAAGACCGGCGCAAAACTGGGCTGGGGCGGGGCCAGCGAATACTTTAACGTGAAACCCGACATGATCTGCCTCGCCAAGTCCATCGGCGGCGGCCTTCCGCTAGCCGCCTTCGGCGCCAGCGCGTCCGTCATGGATCTCATCTCGCAGCACAAAGTTTTCCACGGCGGAACCTACAACACCAATCCTGTTTCAATGGCTGCGGGCCTCGCAACTTTCCGCGAAGTCCTCACCCGCGATAACTATGCCAAGGTTGATAAGCTCGGTAAGAAACTAGCCGCCGGATATCGCAAGACTATCGCCAAAGTCGGCCTGCAAGCCTATATCGCCGACGCTGGCGCAAACGGCGCTCTGATGTTCTATCCGAAAGAAATCGTCAACTATCGCGACTGGACCACCATCGACATCGACCTCTGGCGTCACTACTGGTTCGCCATGGTCAACCGCGGCGTGATGCCACAACCTTACTGGTGGGATGAACAGTGGACGATTTCCGTCCAGCACACCGAAGCCGACATCGATAAGCATCTATCTGCTTTCGATGACATCGCCGCCTCGCTGGCCAAAGCCCAGCAAGAGCGCATAGGCCAGCCAGTCCTGGCCGCGCACTAAAACCAGCCGTGTGTTCAGTGGCCAGTGGTCAGTCTCAGAAACTGGCCACTGATTACTGGCCACCGGACACTGACCCTTGTCCACCACCGTCCAATCCGAACCCAAGCCCCACCTCATTCGCGCCCTCGGCCGCCGCGATCTGGTCCTCCTCTTTGTCGTCGCCGTCTTCAACCTGAACGTCGTCC
Organism: uncultured Acidobacteriaceae bacterium; assembly: GCA_963710965.1. Lineage (GTDB taxonomy): Bacteria > Acidobacteriota > Terriglobia > Terriglobales > Acidobacteriaceae > Sulfotelmatobacter. The sequence goes on from CAVQCP010000027.1 coordinate 60,146, forward strand.
CCTCCATCGCCGCCAACGGCGGTGTCACCGTCTGGCTGTGGATCATCTCCCTCCTGCTTTTTTTCTTTCCCCAAGGCATCGCCGTCATCGAGCTCGCCCACCGCTATCCCGGCGAAGGCGGCGTCTATCTCTGGGCCAAAGAAGTCTTCGGCGACTTCCACGGATTTCTCTCCGGCTGGTGCTACTGGACCAACAACATGCTCTACGTGCCGACCGTCATGCTCTACTTCGTCGGCGTCTCGGTCTACGTGCTAGGTCCCAGCCATCTTGGCCTCGCCGATAATAAAGTCTTCGCCGCCACCACTTCGCTGCTCTTGCTCACCGTGCTCACCGCAGTGAACATTGTCGGCCTCGGCGTCGGTAAGTGGATCAACAATCTCGGCGCGATCGGAACCTTCATTGCCGCCGCCGTGTTGATCGGCCTCGGCATCGTGATCTGGTCGCGCTTCGGCACTACCATCACTCCTGCCGATTTCAAGATTCCCGCCAATCCGCGCTTCGTTCTCAATTCCTTCGGAGTGATCTGTTTCGGTCTGGTCGGACTCGAACTCGCTTCTGTTATGGGCGATGAAATCAAAGATCCAGCCCGCACGCTCCCCGGCGCGGTGGCCTGGGGCGGAATTCTCTCCGGCGCTCTCTACGTCGGAGCCACCCTCACTCTTCTCATCGCCGTCGGTAAGAACGTCAACGTTCTTCAGGGCATCGTGCAAGCCGTCAACCACATGGCTGGCCGCGTTGGCGTTGCCTGGATCACCGTCCCGTTCGCGCTCATGCTCAGCCTTTCCATTGCCGGCATCGGTTCCGCTTGGATGGGTGGCTCGGCCCGCATCCCATTCGTGGCCGGGCTCGATTCCTACATGCCATCCTGGCTCGGGAAAGTTCACCCGCGCTACGCCACTCCGTATGCAGCACTCGTCGTGCAGGCAATCGTTTCAGCCCTTTTAGTCATCATGAATTTTCTCGGTGCTGGCGTGCAGGAGACGTTTCAGAAACTTTTATCGCTGGCCGTCGTCTTGCAGCTAGTTCCGTTCCTTTATATGTTCGGCGCACTCGTTCGCTTTGCCGTGCGAGAACCCGCGCCGCGAGGCCAATACGGCCGTACTACCTTGTTTCTGGCAGGCGTCAGCGGCTTGCTCACCACGGTTCTCGGCATCGCGCTCGTATTTTTCCCGGCCCAGCAGATTACCTCGCTGTGGTCCTATGAATTATGGATGTTCGGCGGCACACTGTTTTTCGTCGGCCTCGCCGCCTTTTTCTTTTTCGTTTACGGCCGGCTCAAAGTTTTGAAAGGGCGCGGCTTGAGCCGCGCCACACCGGAACCCGGCCTGAAGGGGCTTTAGCCCCTGAGGATTTTGCGGGTTAGCGCTTCAGCAATGCGATCAAAGATCGCAATGTGGACGCGGCTCTAGCCGCTAAGATTTGAGAGATTTGTATCAGGCGCGGCTTCATCCGTGCCGCCAGAAACGCAATCGAAGAATGGGGGCTTTAGCCCCAAGCAGGAGGAACCAATGGCCAGCGGAATCATCACCGAAGCCAAGACCTACCAGATGTACATCAACGGCGAATGGGTAAACAGCAAGTCGGCGAAAACTTTTCCGGTTTACGATCCCTCCACGGAAGAGATAATCGCCCAAGTCCCCGAGGCCGGCCCCGACGATGTCAACCGCGCCGTAGCCGCCGCCAAAGCCGCGTTTGAAGAAGGCCCGTGGTCAACCACCACCGCGCAAGAGCGTGGCCGCGTCCTCTTTCGGCTCTCCGAAAAAATCCGCGCCAATCTCTCTGCCCTCGCCGAGCTCGAATGCCGCAATACCGGCAAACCCATCGTCGAAGCCGAATTCGACATCAACGATGCCGCCACTTGTTTCGAATACTACGGCGGCCTCGCTACCAAAGTCGTCGGCTACGTAAATCCTGTTCCCGACAACGCCATGTCGCTCTCGCTCAAAGAACCGGTAGGCATCGCGGGACAAATCATCCCGTGGAATTATCCACTTCTAATGGCCGCGTGGAAGCTGGCTCCCGCCATCGCCGCCGGATGCACGTGCATCCTCAAACCCGCTGAACAAACTCCCCTCACCGCTCTCGAACTCGCCAACTATTTCGCCGACTGCGGCCTGCCTCCCGGCGTCGTCAACATCGTCACCGGCTTCGGAGAAACTTGCGGCGCTCCCATCGTCCAGCATCCTGACGTGAACAAAATCGCCTTCACCGGCAGCGCCGCCGTAGGAAAAATTATCGTCAAACAAGCCGCTGACACCGTGAAGCGTGTCACTCTTGAACTCGGCGGCAAATCGCCCAATATTTTCTTCGCCGACGCCGACTTCGAAGCCGCCATCGACGGCGCTCTCTTTGGCGTATTCATTAATCAAGGCGAAGTCTGCTCCGCCGGAAGCCGCATCCTCGTCCAAAAATCCATCTACAAAAACTTCGTCGAAGCCATGACCGAGAAGGCCAAAAAGATTAAGCTCGGACCTCCGCTCGATCGTGAAACCAAGATGGGCCCGCTGGTCAGTAAAGAACAGTACGACCGCGTCAACCAGTACATCGAGATCGGCAAGAAAGAAGCCAGACTCGCGTCCGGCGGCAGACGCCCCGAAAAAATCGGCAAAGGCTATTACGTCCAGCCCACGATTTTTTCTGACGTCAGCAACTCCGCTCGCATCGCCCGCGAAGAAATCTTCGGTCCCGTCGCCGCCGTCATTCCATTCGACGACGAAAAAGACGCGCTCAAGATTGCCAACGATTCCCCCTACGGTCTGGCCGCAGCTGTCTGGACCCGCGATATTTTCAAGGCCCTGCGAGCAGTCAAAGCCCTGCGCTCCGGCATCGTCTGGGTGAATCACATGCAGCCCACCTACGTCGAAGCTCCCTGGGGAGGCTACAAACAATCCGGCTTCGGCCGCGAACTCGGTCCCTGGGGCATCGAAGAATATCTCGAAACCAAACAGGTCTATATCAATCTCAACGAGCAACCCATCGGCTGGTACTGAAAACGCACGCCGGATTTTGTCGTGGTGATTTTGCCGTGAAATAAGGCGCGCTACCGGCGATTTCGCCACTCGACCCCAAAGCGGCGATTCGCATATCATTGAACCATGCATCTCACGAAGGGAGTCGCAGTCATCGGCCTGTTCGCGGGGCCCCCTCGATGATCATCACTCGAAGCCCGCTGAGAATCTGTCTCGGCGGCGGTGGGACCGACCTTCCTTCCTATTACCGGCAGCATACCGGCTTTGTTATATCCGGCGCGATTCAGCGCTATGTATACATCACCATCAACGAAGCGTTTCGTCCTCGCATTATTGTGAAGTATTCCAAGTTCGAAGAAGTGGACCGCGTTGAAGAAATCCAGCATCCCATCATTCGTGAAGCCTTGAAATTGACCGGCGTCACCGGCCCCTACCTCGAGATCGTCAGCCTCTCCGACATTCCCGCCGGAACCGGAATGGGTTCCTCCGGCAGTTTCACCACCGCGCTGCTCTCCGCTCTCCACACACTGAAGCGTGATTTCATTCCACCGCGTGAACTGGCCGAGCAGGCTTGCCACATCGAATTAAAATTACTCAACGAGCCCATCGGCAAGCAGGATCAATACATCGCCGCATTTGGCGGCATCACCTGCTTCGAATTTCTTCCCGATGATCGCGTGATCGTCGAGCCGTTGAAGATTCCCGCCGAGGCTCTGGCCAATCTCGAAGATGGCCTTCTTTTATTCTTTACCGGAAGTTCGCGCAACGCATCTGACATTTTGCGCGACCAGGATTCGCGAACGAAACAACATAACTCGGAGATGATCGACAACCTTCACTTCACCAAGCAACTGGGCATCCAAAGCCGTGATGCGCTGCTGGCCGGTGATTTGAAAAAGTTCGCCGACTTGATGAACGTCCACTGGGACCACAAAAAAAAGCGCTCTCCCGGCATGAGCAGCGGCGAGATCGATCGGCTCTACGAACTCGCCCGCGCCAACGGCGCTCTCGGTGGCAAGCTCATCGGCGCCGGCGGCGGTGGCTTTCTTATGTTTTATACGGAAGAGAAGAGCCGCCTGCGTGGAGTCATGCGCGGCGCCGGTCTGCGCGAAGTCCGCATGCAATTTGATTTTGCCGGAACCTCAGTGGTGGCGCACTCTTAGGGGAACTCCAATCGACACACGTATGCCAACTGTAGCTATTCTTGCCGGAGGCCAAGCCACCCGTTTGCGTCCTCTGACCGAGACCGTCCCCAAGTCGCTGCTTGAATTAAATGGCGAGCCTTTCGCCGTGCATCAGCTCCGCCTCTTGCGTTCCAACGGAATCCGGCGCGTCGTGCTGTGCGTGGGTCATCTTGGCCAGATGATTCAGCATGTCATCGGCACCGGCGCCAGCCTTGGCCTTCAGGTAGACTACTCGTTTGACGGTCCACTCTTATTGGGCACCGCAGGCGCCATCAAAAATGGTTTACCTAAGCTGGGCGAATCTTTTTTCGTCATGTACGGCGATTCCTATCTTCCGTGCGACTATGCCGCCATCGCCAAACGCTTCGACTCCGCAAACGCATTAGGAATGATGACCGTCTTCCGCAACGAAGGGAAGTGGGACACCAGCAACGTCGAGTTCGAAGCGGGGGAGCTCTCAGACCAGTCCGGAGGAAAAATTCTCGCCTACAGCAAAACCAACCGAACTCCCCGTATGCGCTACATCGACTACGGCCTCGGAATATTTCGCGCTCAGGCCTTCGACCTCGTACCCACGGGAAAAGCCTTTGATCTGGCCGAACTCTACGCCGATCTGTTACAACGCAATCAACTGGCGGCATTCCAGGTCCGCGAGCGCTTCTATGAAATCGGTTCGCCCACGGGATTGCGCGAAACCGCCGAATATCTCACCATGCAAAATCCAGCCGCGAAGAAAGTAAATCAAGCACAATGAACAGCGAGAACACATTCGCGCAAAGCTTTCTGGCCGAAGCCAAAGAAGTGATCGACCGTCTGGATGCTTCCCGCATTGAAGCCTCGGCTTCCTTGCTCTCCAGCACGCGAGCCCTGGGAGGACGCTTGTTCATTCTTGGCGTTGGAGGCAGCGCCGCCAACGCTTCCCACGCCGTCAACGACTTCCGCAAAATCGCCGGCATCGAAGCCTACGCCCCCACCGATAATGTTTCGGAACTCACCGCGCGAGTCAATGACGAAGGCTGGTCCACCGTTTTCGAAAGCTGGCTGCGCGTCAGCCGCTTGCGCCCCAACGATCTTGTACTCGTGTTCTCCGTCGGTGGCGGCGATCTGGAAAAAAATGTCAGCCCCAATCTCGTCGCCGCTCTGCAATATGCAAGAACAGTGGGCGCAAAAATCCTGGGCATCGTCGGCCGCGACGGCGGCTTCACCGCTAAAGTCGCCAACGTCTGCATCGTGATTCCCACCGTCAATCCCGCCCACGTCACTCCCCATACTGAAGCCTTCCAGGCCGTCGTCTGGCATCTGCTGGTTTCACATCCCGCCGTCAAGCAGCAGCAGACGAAATGGGAATCCACCGCAGCCGGTGGCCGTCCAGCCGTCTTCCTCGATCGCGATGGCGTTCTGAACCGCGCCGTAGTGCGCCATGGCAAGCCGCTTCCCCCCGCCAGCCTCGACCAATTAGAAATCCTTCCCGAAACAGCCTCGGCGTTGCATGATCTGAAGTCCCACGGCTTCGATCTCTACGTGATTACGAACCAGCCCGATGTCGCCCGCGGCGCGTCAACCCGCGAAGCCATTGAAGCCATTCATCGCCAGCTTGCCTCTGCTCTGCCCATCGACGCGATCTTCGTCTGTTATCATGATGATAAGGATGATTGCGATTGCAGAAAACCCAGGCCGGGTCTTATCCTCGAAGCTCAGCGCAAGCACAACATCGATCTGGGACGCAGTTTTTTTGTGGGGGATCGCTGGCGCGACATCGATGCCGGCCACGCGGCGGGTTGCAAAACAATTTTGATCGACTACGGCTACGACGAGCGCAAGTCCGCGCAGCCCCCGGATGCCGTCGTAAAATCCTTGCGCGAAGCTGCCGATTGGATCGTTTGCTCGACTCTGAAGGGGACAACTGATGAAGTCCGTGTCTGACTTGAAGGTCAAGGTGTTCGCCGATGGCGCCGACAAAGCCAGCATGCTCGAGCTCTCGCGGCAGCCCTACATCAAGGGTTTCACCACCAATCCCACGCTCATGCGCAAGGCGGGCGTGAAGGATTACGAAGAGTTCGCCCGCGATGTTCTGCAGCACATCACCGACCGCCCCATCTCCTTCGAAGTCTTTGCCGACGACGAAGCCGAAATGCAGCGCCAGGCCCACAAGATCGCCAGCTGGGCCCCCAACGTCTATGTAAAGATTCCGGTAACCAATACCCGCCGCGAGCCCATGTATAAGCTGATCCAGCGCTTGAGCGCCGGGGGTATTCAGGTCAATGCCACCGCGCTGCTCGCTCCCGATCAGGTTCGCCACGTCGCGCAAGCCCTGCGCGGCGGCGCTGCATCGTCCATCTCAATCTTTGCTGGACGAGTGGCTGATACTGGCCGCGATCCCGTTCCCATCATGAAAGCCGCGCTCGAAATCATGGCTCCGCAGGCCAACTGCGAACTCGTCTGGGCCAGCCCGCGCGAACTTCTGAATATTTTTCAGGCCGACGAAATCGGCTGCCACATCATTACCGTGACCTCCGACCTGCTGAAGAAGATTAATCTCATCGGAAAAGACTTGCACGATTTTTCCCTCGAGACCGTGCAAATGTTCCACGACGACGCGGCGCGCTCCGGCTACACCCTCGAGCCCAAGCCCGCCGTTGCCTATTCTTTGTAAGGATGCTTCGGCATCCTCAGCAATACTGTCATCCTGAACGTAGCCGTTTTTCAGGCGGAGTGAAGAGTCTGCCCTGAGCTACGTCGAAGGGATCTCCCGCTCAACCAGGGTGGCGCGCGAGCCAAAGCTGCGTCTCCACCAGCTTAGCTATTGCAGGCTGAGTTGGATCTCGTTTTTCTTGCTGAAGTTGATTTGCAGCAGAGCTTCTTTGCCGCTGGCAAACTCGCCCTCAATCGTCCCCGATTGGTCGTAGGACTCCGCTTCAGACGCCACCTGCACTTTGACCTGATGTTTTCCCGCTGCGATTTGCATGGCGTGGAATTCATGCCCTTGCACGTGATGAAAGACGACCAGCTGCTTCTTATCAGTTCCTTCCAATTCGTGCGTGTAGGTCAGCTGATCATCCACCCAAATCGAAAGATGTGCCTGACTGAATTTGTGGTTGACTTCGATCTCCAGCGTGGCCGGTGGCGCAGGCGGCGGCGCTGGCGCGCTCGCAACCGCAGCCTTCGGCGCCGCTGTGGCGGTGACGTGGGCATGCTGCAGCGACATGGTTTTGAGGGTCGCGACGGCGCGGCGCGTAATGTGAACGGCTGGCTTTGTCTCCTCGGCAACCATTGCTGGCGCGCCCGCTGTCGGCGGCGTTGCGCTTGAGTCAGTCGAAGGCATGGCGGCCGTTGTGGCCGGCAGCGTTGCATGTTCCGCAGTCGCCGGCGGTGCGGCTTCAGTAATGGCCGTACCCGCCGGGATCGTCGCTGGCGTTATTGCCGCAGGCGCTGCCACGGATGACGTTGTTTTGTGTCGGAGAGCATAGCTCAGGCCGATTCCAGCCAGTAGAACGCCGCTCAAAATCACTGCGGCGACCAGCGACATATCCATTGTTTTCGTCCGCTTCTTCTGCGCCGCCTTACTTGCTGCCGCCGGCGTGGGCTTGGCGTTCGATTGCACTGCCTTTGTGCCTGGGCCGCCTGCGGACCTGCTTCCCCGGATGCCGGCGGTTTGGGCCGCAATCTCTGCCACCTGCGAAACTACTTCCTTAACTGTTCGTCCTTGTAGCAGTTCGCGAATGTCGTACGCCATTTCCGACCCGCGCTGGTAGCGCTTCGCCGGGTCTTTCGCCATGGCTCGCTCGAGGATGATGTCCAGCCCCGGCGGCAAATCGGCATCCAGAACAGTGACCGGTATCGGTTCCCGATTCACCACTTTGAACGAGACGGTGAACGCGCTATTGCCTTGAAACGGTCTGTAACCGGTCAACATCGTGTAAAGCATTACGCCCAGAGAAAATAAATCCGAGCGCCCGTCCACCGTTCCTCCACTCAGTTGTTCGGGCGACATGTAAGCGGGTGTACCCACCGTTCGGCCTGTCAGAGTGAGGTTGGCGAGGTTGAGCTTGGCCACGCCGAAGTCCGCGATCTTCGCATGGCCGTCCTGCGTAATCAGAATGTTCGCCGGCTTCAGGTCGCGATGCACCACTCCTAAACTGTGCGCACAATCCAGCGCTTCCGCCAGTTCCAGAGCCAATGGCAGGGCTTTGTCGAGCGGCAGGGCGTGTTCGCCCTCCGCCAGCAGTTTGGCCAGCGTCGGGCCGTCTACCAACTCCATGACGATATACGGAGCATGCGTCTCCGGCTCCTCGCCGACATCGAAGATGGTTACGATTCCCGGATGCGACAGCCGTCCCGCCGCTTCCGCCTCGCGATAGAAGCGTTCGCGAAATTCCCGCTCATCTTCGGGTAGCTGGCCGGCCAGCGAAATTGTTTTTACCGCGACCACGCGGTTGATCTTGGGGTCGCGTGCTTTATAAACCACGCCCATCGCTCCTCGGCCCAACTCCCCGAGGATTTCGTAACGGCCAAAACAATCGCGCTTTAGATCATCCATCCCTTTTCCCCTGTTACGTGGTCCGCGCGCAAGGCCTCATGGCACAGAGCGGTGTGCCGTCCCGGATCAGGACGAAGCCGTGGTTACATTCTCCACCCGACCGCGATTGCGCAACAGGTTACAGGGGTAACTTTTCGAAGAAAATGGAATGTGAATTTAGTACAAAGAAGGTCAAACCGGGACAGAACATTTAGGTTTACTCCTATCCACGAACCACTCTATCCCGGATATCGTCCCGTGATGTAGCCTTCCAACTCCTGAATGGTGCGCGCCTGATCCGACACAATCCACTTCACCAGATCGCCCAGCGACACTACGCCAACAATTGTCTCGTTCTCGCTTATCACCGGGAGATGCCGAAAGCGGTGCCTCGTCATGATCGCCATACATTCATCGACCGCCTCGCGCGGAGTCACAAACACGACCGGCGAGGTCATGATGTCGCGAACCGGAGTTTCCTTCGACGAGTGTCCCTTCAGAATCACCTTGCGGGCATAATCCCGCTCCGACAATATGCCCACCAACTTGCCTGCTGAAATCACCAGCAATGCTCCTACGCCTTCCACCGCCATCTTTTCAATGGCGTGGTACACCGATTCCTCAGGCGTGACGGAAAGAACCCTGCTGTTTTCCTTACTCTTCAGGACCATGGCAATCGTATCGGTGAGTTTCATGAGGGGCTCCTCTTGAACCGGCCAGAATTATACGCCTTGCCACGCAACTAAGACTCCTTGCGGGCACGCCGCCCGCGGTTCCCATCCCAGAGAACTTCCGCTGCCAACATCGATCCCACTACCGGCTCTCTACAACGGGTGACCTTAGTAATCAGCCTCGATCCTGCTCGTTCCAACCTCGCAGTTCATCAACTCGTTCATGCACCTTTGTAATTCGCGACCGAAACCACACACAACTAAACTCCGACGCGAGGGTTTAGATTCCACATGATCAACCAAATTAAGAACTCGCTCTTAGTCCTTGCAGTGGCTGGCCTTATGTTTGTTGGCGCCGCTTCTGCTCAAGCCCAAGACAGCAACACAGCCGGCGCAGGTCCGGGACAAGTTGATCCCGGACATCCTCGCGTCAATGAAGTGAACGGCCGCGAGCAAAACCAGCAGGATCGTATCGCGAATGGCGAAAAGAACGGTACCTTGACGCCGGGCCAGGCTTCTCATCTGGAAAACCGTGAGCAGCACATTGAGAACCAGGAGAAGGCCGACGTGGCCGCTCACAATGGTCATCTGACTAAAGCCGAGCAGAAGCAGCTCAACAAAGAACAGAACAAAACCAGTAAGCAGATTTACAAGGACAAGCATTCCGGGAAGTAACTTGAATCTCTAACTTCCAGGTTCAGACTTAGCCAGGCTGCTGAAAAACTCCGCAGGTTTTGGGAGGGACACGACTTCAGCGGCTGCGGAAAAACTCAAACGCGAGCAGCGCAGGGAAGGGCACAACGTTCAATCGTGCCGTTGAGTTAGTCGAGAGAAGGAAAGTTACTAAGCATTTGCAACCCGTCGCATAAGTGGAGAACAAAGCCGCCGGTGGTTGCGGCTTTTTTCTTCTTAGACTTGTCAATTTCATCCCGCTTGCCCCGTCTGGTTGCCGTTACCGGATTTCCCTTCGCCGCTTGCTGCTTTTCGTCTCACTCCTGTCTATAATGGCGAGGCATATCGCGGCCTCGGTCTTTCCGGGGGGATCTGCTCCTCTTCCCAGCTCTGATCGCCTCCGCATGCTTGCTGGTCCACATGGCTGGGTGGTGAGGGGCTGAACAAGTGTCTGTCGATTGCATGAACGTGAAACCCGGAATCGATGTAGCCGGCCTCAGCGATGTCGGCTGCCAGCGCGAAAACAACGAGGACTCCTACCTCTACTGGGAACCAGCCGACGACGCCGAATTCCAGCGCAAGGGCCGCCTCGCCATTATTGCCGACGGCATGGGCGGCCACGAAGGGGGGCAGGAAGCCAGTCGCCTGGCTGTCGAAACCGTTCGCCAGGTCTATGACCAGATCGTTGGCGAAGATCCGCAGGCTGCATTAGTCGAATCCTTTGCAGCCGCTCATTCCCGCATTCAAGAATTTGCCGAGCAGCATCCCGCCTTTCATGGCATGGGGACCACCTGCACTGCCCTGGTCGTGCGCGGTCGCGAGCTTTATTTTGCCCACGTCGGAGACAGCCGCCTGTATCTGGTTCGTGGTGCGAGTATCCGGCGACTGACCCGCGATCACTCCTACGTGGGCCGGCTGGTCGAAAGCGGGATCGTCCGCGCCGAAGATGCCGAGAAGCACCCCCAGCGCCATATCCTCACCGCCGCCTTGGGTGCGGGCCGGGACGTGGCGGTGGATGGCGCCGAACCGGGTGTCGTCTTGCGGCCGGGTGACGACCTTCTGCTCTGCACCGACGGCTTGTGGAGCGTTGTGACCGAAGAAGAACTCGAAAGCGCCGTCCGCGCCAACCCTCCAGCCCAATGCTGTGCGGCCCTGGTCACGCTGGCCCGCCAACGCGGAGGCCCCGATAACATTACCCTGCAGATCCTTCGCGTCGGCCCCGATTCCCCACCCTAGCATCCGCGTCAAAGCATTCCGCTTCTGCGCGAGCTGCCTGCCCGCACACGGATATATGTGTTCCTGGTCACAGCCGCGAAGCGGCAAAAGAATACAGCCCACGGCGCAAAGCCGTGGGTGAAAAGTGGGAAATGAACAAGCCCCAGAGGGGCGAAAGAGGAGTTCTCACGCACTCTCTTTAGCCGCCGAGGGACGCTGGCGACGTAGATAATGAGTTTTTCACCAAACTTGTTAGCCCTCAATTAACCAAAGTCGAGTTTTTTCAGCAAACCGCTTAGGCCCGCTCTCTTCTCCGATTCCGCCCTCCGCCTCTGCATAATTCCATCCTGAAACCGCAACAACCTGCACACCTTTGTACCGGCCGTGCTCCTTACAAGCTCTAAGTGATGCAAACACACACGCTAGTCGCCAGCTGGGAAGGGAAGTCCACTTGCTGTGTCGTCCATGTGAATAAAGTCTAGTACCACCATGGACTTTATGGCATAATCGCTGGCTATGAAAATATCGCAAAAGGGACTCTACGCTCTCCAGGCCATGATGATGCTCGCCCGCCATTACAACCAGGGCGCCATCAAGATCCGCGAGGTCGCTTACGAAGAGGATCTTCCCGAGAAATTTCTCGAACTGATTCTCCTCGAATTGAAGAACGCGCGCATGGTCGAGAGCGTCCGCGGCGCCAAGGGCGGCTATCGATTGCGCCGCGATCCCGCCGACATTCGCTTGAGCGAGATCATGCGCCTCATCGACGGACCTTTGGCCCCCTTCGCCGACGCCGAACAATTGCGCGTGCTCATCGGCCGCGATCTGCCCCATCGGGCCTTGTATCAGGTTTTTCTCGACGTCCGCGATGCCGTGGCCAATGTTCTCGACAATACCACCCTCGCCGACTTGGTTTCCGGCACTTCGCCGCGCGGTGACAAGGCTAGGCGTGCCAAAAAGAAAGCACCAGCCAGCGTTCTGCCTATGGTCGTAGGAGGACAAAGGGGTGACTAGGCGTTTTCTCATAGCTGCACTTGTTCTCCTCTCCGCCAGTTCGCTTGTTCGCGCCCAGACCGTGATTCGGGTCGGCGCCTTTCCCAACATCACTCACGCCCAGGCCATGGTGGGCAAGGCCAATGGCTGGTTCGACAAAGCCATGGGTGCGCAGGTCAAGGTGCAGTGGACCAGCTTCAACGCAGGTCCGGCGGCCATCGAAGCCCTTTTCGGCGGCGCCATCGATATGACCTACGTCGGCCCCAACCCCGCCATCAACGGCTATGTCCGTTCCAACGGCGAGGCCGTCCGCGTTGTTGCCGGTGCCGCCAGCGGCGGAGCTTCGCTCATCGTCCGCAATGACAGCGGCATTCAGAAAGCTGAGGATTTTCACGGCAAGCGCGTGGCCTCGCCTCAGTTCGGCAATACCCAGGACGTCGCCTTGCGTAACTGGTTGAAAAGTCATGGGATGAAAACCAACGATAAGGGCGGCGACGTTCAAGTCATTCCCATGGCCAATTCCGATCAGCTCACCCTCTTTCTAAAGAAGCAACTTGACGCCGCTTGGGCTCCCGAACCTTGGGCTACGCGCCTCATCCACGAGGGCAACGGCCGCCTCTTCCTCGACGAACGCACTCTCTGGCCCAACGGCCAGTTCGTCATCGGATTGCTGGTTGTCAACCCCAGGTTTCTGAAAGAGCATTCCGATTTAGTCAAGAACTGGATTCGCGCCGAAGTCGAACTCACCGACTGGATCAATGCCCATCCCGCCGAGGCCAAGAAGCTCTTGAACCAGCAGATTCAAGCCGAGACTGGCAAGGCCTTCCCCCCTGCCGTTCTCGATGAGGCATTCGACCGCATGCAGGTCACTTACGATCCGCTGCACGGCGCTCTTTCAGCCGCAGCTCAACAAGCTTTTGACGACGGATTCCTCGGCCGCCAGATGCCCGATCTTTCCCGCCTTTACGACTTGTCGCTGCTGAATCAGGTTATGGCAGAAAAAGGCAGAAAGGCGTTTCAATGAGTACGAATGCATACAATTTTCCATCCCCGGCTCCCGTGCCCATCAGCCCCTCTGCCCCCACTCGCAGCGGCAGCCCCCGAGGCAGGTCAGGAACCACGGTACTGCGCCCGCTTCGCCCCACTTTGTCCGCAGTCCCCAAGGTAGGCCTAAGCGATATCTGCTTGAGTTACCGCACCCAGAGCGGCGAACGCCTGCTCGCCCTCGACCACATTAACTTGCAGGTCAAAGCCGGCGAATTCCTCTGCATCGTCGGCCCCTCCGGTTGCGGCAAATCGACTCTCCTCCATCTCATCGCCGGCCTCCACCAGCAGACGTCCGGCCGGGTCCTCATCGATGGCAAACGCGTCCAAGGTCCAGGAACCGACCGTATTCTGATTTTCCAGGAGCTCGGCCTCTTCCCCTGGCTCACCGTCGGCGAGAACGTCGAGTTCGGCATGAAGATGAAGCGCATCGCCAAAGCCGAGAGGGGAGAGAAGACCCGTCATTACCTGCGCCTTGTCCACCTTTTGCAGTTCAAAGACTGCTACACCCATCAGCTCTCTGGCGGCATGCGTCAGCGTGTGGCGCTGGCCCGCGCTCTCGCCACCGAGCCCAACGTCCTCCTCATGGACGAACCCTTCGCCGCCCTCGACGCCCAGACTCGCGACCTGCTGCATGATGAACTGGAACGCATCTGGGCCGAAACCGGACGCACCATCATTTTCGTCACGCACAACGTCCGCGAAGCCATCCGCCTCGGCGACCGCGTCGCCTTGCTCACCTTCCGCCCCGGCCGCGTCAAGCGCGAATTCTCTATCGACTTGCCCCGTCCCCGTGCGCTGGAAGACACCCATGTCGCCCTCGCCGCGCGCGAAATTCTCGGCGAGTTGCGCGAAGAAATTAACCGCTCCCTCGAAGTCGAATACAGCGAGGGCCTCAAGCCCCACGTGAAAACCGGAGCGGAGGTGTAAATGAAACGCGCACTCCGTCTAATCGTGTTCTACGCCTCGCTTTTCGGCCTCTGGACCTTGCTGGCCAAGTTGCACATCTGGCCACCCTATTTATTCCCGACCCCGCAAGGCGTCGGCGAAGCTCTCTACGCCGGATTTAAAGATCACACCTACTGGATCGCCATCGCCGTCAGCATGCGCCGCGTTCTGATCGGCTACGCCATCTCCGTCGTTCTCGGCATGGTTCTCGGTCTCGGCGTCGCCAGCAGCCAATTTCTCGAAGAGACCATGGGGGGCCTGCTGGTCAGCCTTCAGAGCCTCCCTAGCATCTGCTGGTGGCCCCTGGCCCTGCTCTGGTTTGGCCTCAGCCAGAATGCCATTCTTTTCGTCGTCGTCATGGGATCGCTGCTCTCCGTCACCCTCGCCATGGAAGACGGCCGCAAGCAGATGCCCAAGATCTTCGGCATGGCCGGCCGCAACCTCGGCGCCAGCGGCTTCCAACTTTTTTGGTACGTTCTCCTGCCCGCAAGTCTCCCCTTTATCGTTTCCGGCCTGAAGCAAGGTTGGGCCTTCGCCTGGCGCTCCTTGATCACGGCCGAAATGCTCTTCCTGAGCCTCGGCCTCGGGCAGGTTTTAATGATGGGCCGGGATCTCAACGATATGAGCGCCGTCATTGCTGTGATGGTCTTGATCATCGCTATTGGCTATGTCATCGACGGTCTCGTGTTCAAATCCATGGAGCGACATTTGCAGCAGAAATGGGGCTTGACGCAATCCATTTAAGAAATTAAGGGCTGCCGTTCGTTATTCACACTCCTTTAACGCTCCCTTAATGTGACTTTAACGCTGGAGGCTGTAACCTTGACTGTTCCAATCACCAGTAAGTCGATGTCGATGATTGCGACCGCCGGAACCCCGTCTTTCCGCTCCGAAGTTCCGGTGACCCAACCAGGAGGCCGCCAGGCAGCGGCCCTCGATAGCGGATGTTTGTCCGTTGTTTCCCGGGACACTAGTTTTTACTAAAAAATAAAAAGGAGAGGATTTAAATTCCATGAAAGCAAGCAAGAACTTGTTTCTCTCGGCTCTGATGCTGGCGGCTCTTTCTGCCGGCGCGTGGGCTCAAACCTCGGCGGCCGCCGCTCCGGCCTCGTCGACCGTTACCGCAGCCGACGTCCAGGCTCTCAAAGACGCTCTGGCCGCCCAACAACTACAGATCGATCGTCTTACCCGCCTGCTCGAGAAGCAGCAGCAATCGCAGCCCGACCAGGCTGCCGCCGAAGTGAAGAATGTCTCCACCACCCAGGCGTCGGGGGCGACTCTGACCAATGCGGTCCTGACTCAGCAGAGTCAACAGTCGCTGGTGCAGGCTCCGGCCAGCGAACCTCCCAATCCCATGCACGGTGTTACCTCCATCTATTTCAAAGGCATCACCATTACCCCCGGCGGATATATAGAAGCTGCGTTCGTTCGGCGGTCGCGAGCGCTGGGAGCCGACATCAGTACTCCCTTTAATAATCTGACCATGCCTGGCGCTTCGCAAAGCCAACTCTCCGAGTTCTTCGGTTCGGCTCGTCAGTCCAAAGCTACGGTTTACCTGGATGGCCACATAGGGAAGACGCAACTTTCTGGCTATATGTCGGGTGACTTCCTTTCTTCCGGCGACACCTCCACCGCCACGCAAACCAATAGCTATACTCTCCGCCTTCGGCAAGCTTGGGGTCAGGTGAAGTTTGACAATGGCTTTAGTTTCGTCGGAGGCCAGATGTGGTCTCTGGTCACCGAAGACAAACAGGGGATCGCTCCTGCCGACGATCTCGGCCGCACCAACGATACTCGCCCTGCCACCATAGACCCGAACTATACCGTGGGCTTCACCTTCGCCCGCCAATACGGCATTCGCGTCACCAAAGTCTTCAACCACAAGGTCGCCGTTGCCTTTGCCATGGAAAACGCCCAGGCGACCGTCACCACTCACAGCAATGCCGACAACTTCCTCATTGGTTCAGAAGGCGCCAGCAACAGCTACAACGACGCCATCACCAGTTGCTCGTTGAGCAACTACACCGTTACCGGCGCAACCTCGCCAACCTATTACGTCAGTTGCAGTCCGGCGGGCACGTATTCTTTCAACCCCTCGCCGGATCTCGTGGCCAAGGTGGCCTTTGATCCGGGCTTCGGTCACTACGAGGTCTTCGGACTTTTCGATCGCTTCCGCGACCGCGTCTTCCCCTGCGCCGATCTTCCTCTGACTACGCCCTCGGGCACGCCCTGTCCCAACGGTGTGCCCGGCGTCTACCCAACGAATGCCGGGCTCGGGGCTTATAACGTCTCCAAAAACGGAGGTGGCCTCGGTGCGAATGCCCGCTGGAATTTCTACAATAAGCACATCACGTTCGGCTTGCATGCCTTTGGCGGCAGCGGTGTGGGTCGCTACGGCGTAGGCGGTCTCTCCGATCTCGCCATCAATGCCAACGGTTCGCCTGCTATCCTCCGCAATGGCCAGGGTCTTGCCAGCCTCGAATGGCACGGCAAGAAACTCGACGTCTACATGTACACCGGCGCCGAGTACGCGGGTCGTCAGTCCAGCTACGATCCCAACCTTGCCAAGTACGTCGGTTACGGCAACCCCAACTTCTCCAACAAAGGTTGCTACACGGAAACTGCGCCGTCATTGGGCCTCACCAATGGCTTCAACGCGGGCAGCCTCTCCAATTGCAATGCCGACACTCGCGCCCTCATCGAAGGCACGGCCGGTTTCTGGTACCGCTTCTACAACGGTCCCCATGGCCGGTTCCAGTTCGGCACGCAGTACTCCTATGTAACCCGTCAAACCTGGTCTGGCGTCGGCCCGGTCTCCGGAACCTACGTCTCGCCCGAGGGACTCGACGGCATGGTCCTAACCTCGTTCCGTTATTACTTGCCGTAAGAAATTTTGGTCCCGCGGCCAGCCATGCCGCGGGACCAAAATCTCCGAAGGCTTTTTTTCACGCAACTTTCTGAGGGGCGCCTTCCCTTCGGAAATGCCACCGGTCCGGTTTTGGCTACTCTCCTTTTCCGGCCGGTGGCGTTAACCTTCTTGCGCCCGTAGCGCCGGCATCCCGCCGGCTGTCGCGATGGCATCCCGGCATCGCCTCGTCTCACCAACCGCACGCCGAACGCTGCTGAACCGCCGTCTCGCTCAAATCCTTAATATCATCACTTCCGTTGCCTTAATCAGCGCCGCCGCCGTCTGCCCTGCTTTCAACTGCATCTCCCTCGCCGACCGCGCCGTAATAATCGACGTGATCTGTTGCCCGCCAATTGAAATCACCACCTCCGCCATCAATCCGCTGATCCGCACCGCATCCACTCGTCCCACCAACTGGTTCCTTCCGCTCACTCGCCGGATCATGCCCACCTCTGCCTTCTCCCGCGTCCGGAAAAGCAGCCGGTCGATTTCTCCCTGCGGAATCCGGTGATGTCCTCCCGCGGTCTTTACGCTGCGTATCTTTTTCTTGTAGATCCACTGCTTGATGGTGGGAAAACTGATCCCGAGCTGCACCGCGGCGTCCCGCAGTTGCAGCAGCGATTCATTCTTCTGTCTCGACTCTGCGCTTCGTTTCACGGCTTCGATCCTACAATCCGCCGCTCCCCCTGTTCAAGCCGCCGCGTTCCTGCAATCGCGGTATGCGGATAAGCTCAAAGCATTTATATTCGTATACTCTTTGCACTAAAAACCGTATTTCATGTACACTCCAATCCTTTGTGGGTGTAATCAAACCTGCGGGTCTTTCCCGCCTTCTAGACAGATGAAGATTGGATAGGCGCAGGTTTTTCGGCCGCACTACGTCCGTACGAATTCTTAGGAGAGGCAATTCATGATGAAACGCTCTGACCGGCTGGTCCAAACCTGCTTGCTGCTTTTGTTGCTGGCGATCGGAGGATGCCCAGCGTGGGCTCAATCCGGAGCGAACCAGCGCACTCCCGACCCCTGCGCCAGCGGACACGAAATCCTTGCCACCGATTGCGCGCTCACCTGGCACGGCATCACGGTTTACGGTGCTTATGACGTCGGCCTGGGCTGGGTCAGCCACGGCTTGCCGGAAAATGGCTACAACTATGAAGGCGAAGCGCTGGTGAATCGAAACGGCTATCAACATCGATTCCTCGTCGCCCCCAACAACCTGTCGCAGACCGGATTCGGCATCCGGGGCAAAGAACAGTTTGCGCATGACTGGTACGTGGTGTTCAACGCTTCCACCGGCATCAATCCGCAATCGGGCCTGCTCGCCAACGCCTCCGCCACCGACACCATCAATAACGGCCTGCCCCGCGGCAGCTATTCGATAGCCATCGACGGCGCGCGCGCCGGCCAGCCCTTCAATGACCAATACTATGGCGGGATATCGTCCACCCATTTCGGCGAACTGACCTTCGGTCGTCAGCGCTCTCTCGGGACCGATGCCATGATCCTCTACGATCCGGCTGGCGGCAGCTATGCCTTTTCCTACATCGGCTACAACGGCACCATGGCCGGCGGCGGCGACACCGAGGACTCCCGTTGGGACGACGCCGTGAAGTATCGCCTCACCTATGGCCCCGTCCACTTCGGCGCGATGTATAAATTCGCCGATGGTTCTGGTGGATGTTACTCGCCCTCCGCCGGCTGGACTGCCTCCACCTGCACGCCGGAATCAGCCCACAACAACGCCTTTGGATTCGACCTCGGCGGAAACTTCGGCGGCAAGCAGGGCAAGTTCGCCGCCGACCTCGTCTACCAGCATTACAACCAGGCCATCAGTGTGTTGAATCCTTTGCTGGGGCCGCAGAGCCTGAGTTCTGCGGGGCAATATCAGTCCACCACCGACAGCATCAATACCAACCCCATCAACGGGGGACCCGGCTTGGGACCCAATCTCATCGACACCAACAACACCGTGTATGGCATCGTGACCGACAACAACGCAGTAATGCTCGCCGCCAAGTACACCGGGAAGCCAGTCAAGTTTTTTGCCGGCTACGAATACATCTGGCAGAACAACCCGCACGATCCGTTGGGCGTGGGCGCCTCCGACCAGGGCGGTTATTTCATGAGCGGAGTCGAAGACAACAATCTTGATTCTGAAAAGTTGGTGAATATCTGGTGGGCGGGTGGGAAGTACGCCGTCGACAGCAAAACCGACATCACTCTCTCCTGGTATCAACAGCGTCAGAACGACTTCCGGGTTCCCCAGACCTGCTCCGCTTCCGCCGGTTTCCGCAGTTCCTGCGCCGGCACCCTCAACGAGGGTTCGCTCTTTGCCGACCATCACTTCACCCCGCGTTTCGACGGTTTTATCGGAATTGCCTACTCCTGGGTGAACGGCGGCCTGGCGATCGCCATTCCACATGGCCCCGGCGTTCCCTATAACTACAACAACAATTGTGCTCCGACCGTCGGCGGCCGTTTCACCTTCTGATTCGTACGTCCGGAAAAACCAGGAGATGCTCCCTATTTAACAGACTGGGGGCTGGCCCAGCCTTTCATAATTAGTCCAACGCGGTTGCCCCGTCCTTGTCCCTGCGTTCTTTGCAGGGACAGGGCGGGGACTTTGATCTCCTATCCTGATTTCCTATTCCCGGAAAGCCTCAACAAGTACTCCTCTAATCCAGTGCTTCGTCTTTTGCTTCGGCATAAGATGGCATATTCCGTGGGGCCTCAAACGATTTCAAGAAGCGCGGTGTCTGCTCTTTCTTACGTTCAGCTGCTACCAGCGTGCGCCGCGTCTGGGTGCGGCGCGAGCCCGCGACATCTTCGAGCAAACTCTGGAGCGCGCCCGACAGTGGTATGGATTCTACGTTGCCGGATATGTGGTGCTGCCGGAACACGTCCATCTCCTGGTCACCGAACCGGAGCGGGCGAAGCTTTCGCTAGCGCTGCAAATGTTGAAGCAAAATGTCGCCCGCCAGTTGCGTGAGATCGAGGGTGGATCGTTCTGGCAGTCTCGGTATTACGACTTCAATGTCTGGACTGAAGCCAAGCGCATTGAAAAACTGCGCTATATTCACCGCAACCCGGTTGTTCGCGGACTCGTTGCCAGTCCCGAACTGTGGGCGTGGAGTAGCTTCCGCCATTATGCCTCGGGAGCCGAAGGCGTGGTGGAGATTGAATCGCAGTGGACTGCACGGAAAAGAGAACTGACGGGTGTCACGCCGCAATTGAGAATTCAAGATCAAAGTCCCCGCCCTGTCCCTGCAGAAGACGCAGGGACAAGGACGGGGCAGCCTCATACGGGATGACGCACACGCCACAGCCAGCCCTAGCCCTCGATCGTCATCCGCGTTGCACGACTTAAGAATCTCCTTGACCTCGATGCCGCGCTCTGTAATCCTTTACGCATTAGCTATTTGACAACACAATAGCAATAAGATAACGCACGCCGAATGAGTACATTTTCGTCATGACGTTATGTTCCGACTGGAACAATTTGGCAATTCGCTCCACTCGCACCGTACCCTTCTTGCCCGGCTGGTGATTGGCTGAGCTTCCGCGAATATCACCGCGAGCCCACTTTGCAGCTTCTGGGGCCAGACGCGCAAGAAAATCTGTTTGCCAACCCGACTTATACGATAGAATTACTACCGATCTTGACCCTATGAACTCTCGACGCGATTTCCTCAAACAGATATCCAGCGCAACCCTGCTCGCCGGAAGCGCTCCTGTTTTGTTGTGGGCGCAATCCCAGGCCGTCCCATTCGCCGGTGAAGACGGCATGATCCTGCGCTCCTACCGCTTCATCGACCTTGAAACTCCGGTCCAATACTTCAACACCTGGCTCACTCCCGTCCCGCACTTTTTCGTGCGCAATCACATGTACGAGCCGGTCGAACTCGATGCCAAAGAATGGCGTCTGCAGATTGGTGGCGAAGTAGAAAAGCCCATCACCTTCACCTTGGCGGAGCTCTCGAAACTGGAAACCCATTCGGTCGTGAACACGCTCGAATGCGCCGGCAACGGTCGCAACCTGCAACGCCCGCAGGTGCCGGGCATTCAGTGGGGCAAAGGCGCAGTAAGTACCGCGCGTTTTTCCGGTCCCCGTATGGCCGATGTCTTACAGCGCGCTGGAGTGAAGCCCACCGGCAAGCACGCCATGTTTCGCGGCCTCGACGAAGTTCCCGGCAAAGTTCCGCCCTTTATCCGCAGCATTCCCCTCGACAAAGCCGTCGATGCCGATACCATCATCGCGACCCACATGAATGGATCGCCGCTTACGAAACACCACGGCTTTCCCGCTCGCGCCCTGGTTCCCGGCTGGGTCGGCGCTGCTTCCTGCAAATGGCTTACGGAAATCAAAGTGCTCGAATCCGAATTTGTCGGCAACTTTATGAACCCCGGCTACCGCTTTCCGAATCAGCCGGTCAAGCCGGGCGATGCGGTCAAGCCGGAAGATACGCATCCACTCACCGCGCTGACCGTGAAGTCTGTGATCTCCGGACCAACTGAAGGCGCCACGCTGAAAGCCGGCAGAGTCGCCGTGAATGGCGCAGCCTGGGCCGGTGAAGCCGACATCGCAAAAGTCGAAATCTCGACCGACGGCGGCTCCACGTGGGCTCCCGCCAAGCTAGGCCACGAGCAAGCTCACTATGCCTGGCGCCTCTGGACCTACGACTGGAAACCGCCCCATAGCGGCGACTACACCATCCTCTCTCGCGCCACCGACAACCAGGGACGCACCCAGCCTGCAACTCCGCTGTGGAATCCCAGCGGCTATCTCAACAATGCCATCGACCAGGTGAAGATCCATGTCGCATAAGACCATGTCACCGAAAAATAGTGTCATCCCGACCGGAGGCTTCGCTTCCCAAAGGGAAGTGACACCGCAGCGGAGGGACCTGCTTTACTCACCCTGCCTCATGATCTCGGCGCTGGCTTGGCTAGCGGTTGTCTCCAGCTTGGCCCTCGCCCAAAACGCCGCCGTCACCGCCGACCTTCCCCCCGGCCCCATGCAAGCGAAAGCCACCACCGCCTGCATGGAGTGCCACGAAGCCCGCATCATTTTGCAGCAGCGGCTGAGCAAAGCCGCGTGGACAAAAGAGGTCGACAAAATGACCAAGTGGGGAGCGGTCGTCGATCCCGCCGATCGCGACGCGTTGATCGATTACCTGAGCTCCAACTTCAGTCCCGAGAAGTCGCCCTACGACCCGCCCCACACGACGGAAAAAGCGGGAAAATCCAACAAGTAGCGCCGGCGTCTCGCCGGCCTGCCCGATGGGCATCAGCCCTTGGCGCGTAAGCGCGGAGCGGTTCAGTCTGTCGGGCTGACTGCCAGCAGTTCCACACCACAAAAAAGCAAAGCGCTATCGACCCAATGTCCCGTAGGACACTACGATAGCGCTGCCACGACTGAGCCCAAATGCTATACAGAAAGTATAGGAACCTCGCTGCCCTGATTCTAGTGCATCCCAGGGTTCAGCTAGGTTGGTTCAGTTGGATAGCAGGCCGCGGAAAAACTCCGATTGGGTCAGGGTTTGGGAAGGGCACGACTTCAGTCGTGCCGTTGAGCCCTTCAACCCCAACCCCTTGCACAAAACGCAAGGGTGGGATTCGCGACTGCCGCGCTTCAGCGCCTGCAGGCTCCCTTCGGCATCAGCAGCAGCATGTTTAGTGAGCAGAAGTGGGAAAAAGGTTTACGGCCTTTATTACGTGCCTCCGAAGGCCAGTTGATCAAACTGTTTGGATCTCAGCCCATATCCGGCTCAGTTTCATGGGATTGACGGCGATGTACGTACGTTTGTCGCCTACGAATGTGTAAGACAAATGTTCCGGTGGAAATGCAAATATCTTGCTGGAACAGAGGAATGCGGCCCTTAGCAGTTTTCCTCGCAACAAGATTCGTTGCAGTCGATTAAGCCGAACGTACGTACATTTTAGGCATACGTTTATGTATTGGCAATGTTCCGATCGGAACATTTTGACGAATTATCCCACCGGAACGCGTTGGCTAAGACTCAAGGCTTTTCGGCAACGTCCTCAGCGGTTGAGTTTTTTCCGGACGCAAAAGAGGAAACAGGATTACGTCGCGGATGGTGTGCGAATCCGTGAGCAGCATGCACAAGCGATCCACGCCGACGCCCACGCCGCCCGCCGGCGGCATGCCATAGGAAAGCGCGCGGATGTAATCTTCATCCATCTGGTGCGCTTCTTCGTCGCCCCGCTCGCGTTCTTTCAATTGCGCCTCGAAGCGTCGCCGCTGATCTTCGGGATCGTTGAGTTCGCTGAATCCATTGGAAATTTCCATCTGCCCCGCGAAAATTTCGAAACGCTCCGTCCACTCCGGTTCATCCGGTTTCTGTTTCGAGAGCGGCGACACCGCGGTGGGGAACTCATAGATGATTGTCGGCTGCGTAAGATGCTCTTCCGCGACCGCTTCAAACAAACCGGCAATTGTCTTGCCCAGCGGCTGGTTCGGATCGTAAGCCATGTGCGCATGCGCTCGATTGAAACGCTCGACCAGTCCTTCGACTCCTTCGTGGGAAGCGAAGTCGTTCATCGTGGGTTTCGCGCCAGCCGGCTCCGGCCAGTAGTGAATGATGGCCTCGCGCATAGTCATACGCGTCCAGTTCGACCAGTCGATTTCTTTGTCGCCCCACTTCGATTTCGTTCCGCCCGTAACATCTTTCGCCGCCTGCGTGATCAACTCCTGCGTCACATCCATGATGCCGCGATAGTCGGTGTAAGCCTGATAGGCCTCGAGCATGGTGAATTCGGGATTCCACCGCCAGCCCAGGCCTTCATTGCGGAAGTTGCGATTGATCTCGTACACGCGATCGAATCCGCCGACCACCAGCCGCTTCAAATAAAGTTCCGGAGCAATGCGCAAATACAAATCCATGTCGAGCGTATTGTGGTGGGTCACAAAAGGACGCGCCACCGCGCCGCCCGCAATGGGCTGCATCATGGGCGTTTCGACTTCGATAAATCCGTGGGCTTCGAGCGTGCGCCGCAGCGACTGCACCAGCTTGCTGCGCTTGATAAAAACTTCGCGCACTTCCGGATTCGCGATGAGATCGACGTAGCGTTGGCGGTAACGCATCTCTACGTCAGTCAGCTCATTCCATCGCTGCGGGCCACTGGGAGAGGCAGGATCTGCCTCGATAGCTTTGCCGACCGGCAGCGGCAACAGATCTTTGCTGAGAAAAGTAATTTCCTCCACGTGCACAGTCAGCTCGCCGGTGCGCGTGCGGAACAAATATCCGCTGACTCCGATGTGATCTCCAACGTCCAGCAGTTTGTAAAGCTCGAAACCCTGGTCGCCGACCGCGTCTTTCTTCACGTAGATCTGGAGCCGCTTTCCGTTTTGTTGCAGGTGGCAGAAGCCGGCTTTGCCCATCAGGCGAATTGCCATGATGCGTCCCGCGACGCGGACGTTCACGCGCGGATTTTCTAGTTGCTCGGCGGTCTGGTCGGAGTACTCCGCGAGTATTTGCGGAATGTCGTGCGTGAGTTCGAACTTGCTGCGGTAGGCGATCTGGCCCAGCGCCTCGATCTGTTTCAGCTTCTGGCGCCGCAGCTCGTAAACGTTGTCGTCGAATGCCAAGGGAGTCCTTTAACCGGGAATTGCGCCTGGTCTCGCAAAGTATCGCAGGCGCGAAATCGATTGATTGAAAGAGCGATTATAAACAAATTGCAGCGCCAGTTGACGGTAACTATACACCGTGGTACATTGGTACACATGATCGACGACAAAAAGCTGCTGGTGGAGCGGGTGCAAACCGGGGTGCGCATGGAAAAGCGGCTGCTCAAAGTTCTCAAAGCGTTTGCCGAGTATCACGACATGACGCTCGGCGATTTACTGGAGGGCATCGTGCTGCATGCTTTCGATGGCAAGACTCCGTTCAGCCCGGCTTCGCTGGAACGCATTCAGGAGTTGAAACGCTTCTACGACTTTGACCTGGATTCAAGTGCAAGCCATCGCCTGAAAGAGATCAAAGCACGTCCAGCCCGCAAACGCGCGGGCGAGAAATCGTGAGGGTTGCGTGATGAGCGAGCGACGCATGAAAACAGCGATTACCGTGTTGCGGTGGACTCTGGGAATCGTAATTCTCATTGAAGCGGTCTTGTTTGTGATGCCCGCCGCCGCGCACGACTTTGCGCGGACCCACATGCCCGATCTAGTGCGACAAATGCTCGGGTGGGGCGAAATCCTGGGCTGCATTCTGTTGTTGATTCCTCGAACGTCGATTCGCGGGGCGTGGGTTCTGTTCGCGGTGTTTATCCTCGCAATCGTCCTACATCTTCTTCACGGAATGTACAACGTGGGGAATCTGGCAATTTATACGGCGGCGGCTTGGGCGGTTGCCGCGGGGGCAAACTAAAACCTCCACCACAGAGGATTCAGAGGATCACACGGTAGATCGGGCTCTGGTCTGGCGTCTCGGACATGACAAACGTGGCCTTTAAACCGCTGCTGGTGGAAGGAACCTCAGGCGTAGGGAAGTCGACTCTGATCGATGCGCTGATGCGGCGGCACGTCGCAGCGGCGCCCCCGCGAAAAATTCGCACTCTGGTTCATCTGGCGCAATCGCACACGTACGGTCCCCTGGCCGTGCCGGAAGATGAAAGCTCGCTCACGATCGCCCAAAATGTCGAGCATCTGGAGAATATCGTGGGCATGTTGGAGTGGCTACATGCGGGCGTGCGAGAACACACGAAACCGTGGTGTTTTGCGGTGCTCGACACGCTGCATTTGACACAGTGCTGCCGGCCGGGCGTGGTGAAGTGGACCGATGTGTCGCTCTTGGATGAACGATTGGCCAGGCTGGGATGCAAGCTGTTGTTTGTGCAGGCCTCGCGAGAGGCGCTTTGGGAGCGGGGAATCATGCCGCGTCTGGGCGAACAGTTCATTCTCGAATACGCGAAGAAGTTTGGCCGCACCCCGGAAGAGATCCACCAGTACTTTGTCAATGAGCAAGAGAGTCTTCTTGAGCTCTATGCCCAGTCGGCGATGCCGAAGCTTTCTGTGCAGAATGTTAACGAACTGGAAGAGATGGTTAACCCCGCCTACGAATTCTGGAATTCGTAATGTCAAGAAATCACCGCGGCGTTGGCGGAGAAGCCGCTAAGAATGCAGAGAAGCATCTCGAGTGAGTTCATTTATGGCGACCAGCGGCGAAGAGATCATTGAAAGTTTTGAGCGGAACCTGGTTTCCGCAAATTCGTTCCACCATGCCGACCATGTGCGGTTGGCCTTTGAATACCTTCGGCGATACCCCGTTCTCGAGGCGTTAGGCAGATTTTCCGACGCTCTCAAGCGATTTGCCGATGCGCGCGGAAAGACTCAGCTTTATAACGAGACCATCACCTGCGCTTACTTTTTTCTGATTCATGAGCGCATGTCCCGCTGCGAAGGTTCGGGATGGGATGAGTTCTCGGCGCTGAATCCAGACCTGCTGATTTGGAAGGACGGTGTTTTGAGCCGCTACTACTGCGAGGCCACACTCAAGTCAGATTTTGCGCGCCGGGTGTTTATTCTTCCGGACAAGAGCTGGGAAAAACAGAATCGGTAGTGGGTCAGTTTGACAAGGAAGCGAGCCAAACGCGCGATTATTGTGTCGCAAACGACGCGACACAACGCGCGGCTCGCCCGGATCCTTCACTGCGCAAAAAAACGCTTGTTCAGGATGACAAACAAACTGACCCACTACACATAGAATCTATCTTCTTGATCTCGCCCACAGTCGGCGTTACTATTGCTAGCTCGATTCATTCTGATGCGGGCGAGACGCGCAACCCTATGCCGCAAAATTACGTTCCCATTTTCCTCTTCATAGCAGTGGTCGCAGTGTTTCTGCCGTTGACGCTGCTGTGAAGAGGAAAATGGATCGTAATTTCAGGGCGTAGGGTTGCGTGTCTCTGCCGCATCAGAATGAGTCGAGCTAGCATAGTAACGCCAACTGTGGGCGAGATCAAGAAGATAGATTCTATGTGTAGTAGGTCAGTTTGTTGTCATCCTGAACAAGCGTTTTTGCGCAGTGAAGGATCCGGGCGAGCTGCGCGTTGTGTCGCGTCGTTTGCGACACAATAATCGCGCGTTTGGCTCGCTTCCTTGTCAAACTGACCCACTACCGATTCTGTTTTTCCCAGCTCTTGTCCGGAAGAATAAACACCCGGCGCGCAAAATCTACTTGAGTGTGGCCTCGCAGTAGTAGCGGCTCAAAACACCGTCCTTCCAAATCAGCAGGTCTGGATTCAGCGCCGAGAACTCATCCCATCCGAACCTTCGCAGCGGGACATGCGCTCATGAATCAGAAAAAAGTAAGCGCAGGTGATGGTCTCGTTATAAAGCTGAGTCTTTCCGCGCGCATCGGCAAATCGCTTGAGAGCGTCGGAAAATCTGCCTAACGCCTCGAGAACGGGGTATCGCCGAAGGTATTCAAAGGCCAACCGCACATGGTTGGCATGGTGGAACGAATTTGCGGAAACCAGGTTCCGCTCAAAACTTTCAATGATCTCTTCGCCGCTGGTCGCCATAAATGAACTCACTCGAGATGCTTCTCTGCATTCTTAGCGGCTTCTCCGCCAACGCCGCGGTGATTTCTTGACATTACGAATTCCAGAATTCGTAGGCGGGGTTAACCATCTCTTCCAGTTCGTTAACATTCTGCACAGAAAGCTTCGGCATCGCCGACTGGGCATAGAGCTCAAGAAGACTCTCTTGCTCATTGACAAAGTACTGGTGGATCTCTTCCGGGGTGCGGCCAAACTTCTTCGCGTATTCGAGAATGAACTGTTCGCCCAGACGCGGCATGATTCCCCGCTCCCAAAGCGCCTCTCGCGAGGCCTGCACAAACAACAGCTTGCATCCCAGCCTGGCCAATCGTTCATCCAAGAGCGACACATCGGTCCACTTCACCACGCCCGGCCGGCAGCACTGTGTCAAATGCAGCGTGTCGAGCACCGCAAAACACCACGGTTTCGTGTGTTCTCGCACGCCCGCATGTAGCCACTCCAACATGCCCACGATATTCTCCAGATGCTCGACATTTTGGGCGATCGTGAGCGAGCTTTCATCTTCCGGCACGGCCAGGGGACCGTACGTGTGCGATTGCGCCAGATGAACCAGAGTGCGAATTTTTCGCGGGGGCGCCGCTGCGACGTGCCGCCGCATCAGCGCATCGATCAGAGTCGACTTCCCTACGCCTGAGGTTCCTTCCACCAGCAGCGGTTTAAAGGCCACGTTTGTCATGTCCGAGACGCCAGACCAGAGCCCGATCTACGTGTGATCCTCTGAATCCTCTGTGGTGGAGGTTTAGTCTGCCCCGCGGCAACCGCCCAAGCCGCCGCCGTATAAATTGCCAGATTCCCCACGTTGTACATTCCGTGAAGAAGATGTAGGACGATTGCGAGGATAAACACCGCGAACAGAACCAACGCCCCGCGAATCGACGTTCGAGGAATCAACAACAGAATGCAGCCCAGGATTTCGCCCCACCCGAGCATTTGTCGCACTAGATCGGGCATGTGGGTCCGCGCAAAGTCGTGCGCGGCGGCGGGCATCACAAACAAGACCGCTTCAATGAGAATTACGATTCCCAGAGTCCACCGCAACACGGTAATCGCTGTTTTCATGCGTCGCTCGCTCATCACGCAACCCTCACGATTTCTCGCCCGCGCGTTTGCGGGCTGGACGTGCTTTGATCTCTTTCAGGCGATGGCTTGCACTTGAATCCAGGTCAAAGTCGTAGAAGCGTTTCAACTCCTGAATGCGTTCCAGCGAAGCCGGGCTGAACGGAGTCTTGCCATCGAAAGCATGCAGCACGATGCCCTCCAGTAAATCGCCGAGCGTCATGTCGTGATACTCGGCAAACGCTTTGAGAACTTTGAGCAGCCGCTTTTCCATGCGCACCCCGGTTTGCACCCGCTCCACCAGCAGCTTTTTGTCGTCGATCATGTGTACCAATGTACCACGGTGTATAGTTACCGTCAACTGGCGCTGCAATTTGTTTATAATCGCTCTTTCAATCAATCGATTTCGCGCCTGCGATACTTTGCGAGACCAGGCGCAATTCCCGGTTAAAGGACTCCCTTGGCATTCGACGACAACGTTTACAGCTGCGGCGCCAGAAGCTGAAACAGATCGAGGCGCTGGGCCAGATCGCCTACCGCAGCGAGTTCGAACTCACGCACGACATTCCGCAAATACTCGCGGAGTACTCCGACCAGACCGCCGAGCAACTAGAAAATCCGCGCGTGAACGTCCGCGTCGCGGGACGCATCATGGCAATTCGCCTGATGGGCAAAGCCGGCTTCTGCCACCTGCAACAAAACGGAAAGCGGCTCCAGATCTACGTGAAGAAAGACGCGGTCGGCGACCAGGGTTTCGAGCTTTACAAACTGCTGGACGTTGGAGATCACATCGGAGTCAGCGGATATTTGTTCCGCACGCGCACCGGCGAGCTGACTGTGCACGTGGAGGAAATTACTTTTCTCAGCAAAGATCTGTTGCCGCTGCCGGTCGGCAAAGCTATCGAGGCAGATCCTGCCTCTCCCAGTGGCCCGCAGCGATGGAATGAGCTGACTGACGTAGAGATGCGTTACCGCCAACGCTACGTCGATCTCATCGCGAATCCGGAAGTGCGCGAAGTTTTTATCAAGCGCAGCAAGCTGGTGCAGTCGCTGCGGCGCACGCTCGAAGCCCACGGATTTATCGAAGTCGAAACGACCATGATGCAGCCCATTGCGGGCGGCGCGGTGGCGCGTCCTTTTGTGACCCACCACAATACGCTCGACATGGATTTGTATTTGCGCATTGCTCCGGAACTTTATTTGAAGCGGCTGGTGGTCGGCAGATTCGATCGCGTGTACGAGATCAATCGCAACTTCCGCAATGAAGGCCTGGGCTGGCGGTGGAATCCCGAATTCACCATGCTCGAGGCCTATCAGGCTTACACCGACTATCGCGGCATCATGGATGTGACGCAGGAGTTGATCACGCAGGCGGCGAAAGATGTTACGGCGGAACGAAATCGAAGTGGGGCGACAAGGAAATCGACTGGTCGAACTGGACGCGTATGACTATGCGCGAGGCCATCATTCACTACTGGCCGGAGCCGGCTGGCGCGAAACCCACGATGAACGACTTCGCTTCCCACGAAGGAGTCGAAGGACTGGTCGAGCGTTTCAATCGAGCGCATGCGCACATGGCTTACGATGCTAACCAGCCGCTGGGCAAGACAATTGCCGGTTTGTTTGAAGCGGTCGCGGAAGAGCATCTTACGCAGCCGACGATCATCTATGCGTTCCCCACCGCGGTGTCGCCGCTCTCGAAACAGAAACCGGATGAACCGGAGAGGACAAGCGTTCGAAATTTTCGCGGGCAGATGGAAATTTCCAATGGTTCAGCGAACTCAACGATCCCGAAGATCAGCGGCGACGCTTCGAGGCGCAATTGAAAGAACGCGAGCGGGGCGACGAAGAAGCGCACCAGATGGATGAAGATTACATCCGCGCGCTTTCCTATGGCATGCCGCCGGCGGGCGGCGTGGGCGTCGGCGTCGACCGCCTATGCATGCTGCTCACGGATTCGCACACCATCCGCGACGTAATCCTGTTTCCTCTTTTGCGTCCGGAAAAAAAACCGCTGAGGACGTTGCCCCTCACGATAA
>CAVQCP010000028.1:0-145859 GCA_963710965.1 uncultured Acidobacteriaceae bacterium
ATCTCGACCAGCACCTCTTCGGATGGCCCGATATCATTCGCGGCGGTGGTAGGAAGCTGCGGGGGCTCGTCACCGCCGCCCAACTGCGCCAACTTGCCGGCCAGCGCGTGGCGCGCCTCCAGCGCAATTTCCGCGAGACTGGCGCCCGCCGAGGCCAGGCTGGCTGCCGCCACGGCGCCTTCCACCAGCGGAGCGGCGCACAGCAGCACGCGCGATTGCCGCGGCTCTCCCATGAGATCGAGCGCGGTGGCGGCGCTCAGTACGGCGCTGCCGAGGTCCATGAGAACCAGCACGCCGTCTTCGCTATACACCGAATCGATGGCGTGAAGCACTTGGAAGGCATCGGTGCCGATGGGGTTTTGGCTACTCTTTCCACGCCTCGATTTACCGATCTCGACCTTTCGATCCGCGGACGCGATCGTGTCGGGTCTTTTCAAGTAGTTCTCGGGCCGCCACCAATTTGAACCGGTACATGCTCTTGGGTGACACGGCACTTGTGCCGCAATTTGCGCGTTGGTCCAGTCGGGATGTTCGGTCAAGACAGCCGGACCGCCATCGCCTCTGCCGATAGCTTGCTCTTGGGGCCGTAGGGGTCTTGTAGTGGCGAGCCGGCCGCCTGCGAGTCTATGATCTGCGCTTGGTCGCTCGGGTGCCCCAGGGTACTTCAGCAGGAAGGCATCCAGCACGAGTATCACCCCTATCCCGGTGATCACAGCTTCTCCTATTTCCTGGCGCATTTCACCGAGGTGATGGAGTTTCATTCTCATGAGTTTGGTTTGAAATAAGCAGGGCGCTGCCAGGCATTTTCCCTCAATCCTGAGACTGCCCGCTACCAGCCGCCGCCGCCCACACGAGCAGCGGCTTCATTCTTGGAAGGCCTGTTATAAACTAGAGAGCAGGCAACGCAATAACTGCGGAGAGTTGGCCGAGTGGTTGATGGCACCGGTCTTGAAAACCGGCATACGGGAAACCGTATCGGGGGTTCGAATCCCTCACTCTCCGCCACGCAGTCTTAACGGCAGAGAAAGTCCGCCGTCCTTTTCCTCGAGCCCATTCAACCGACGTTATCCATCGACGCATGGTAAGCACGGACACGACCGGAGCTCTGACCCGTGGCCTGACCATGGCCCTCCGAGCTAAACGTCACGATGGCGGCCTCCGCAGCCGCAAAGTTGAAATTTCGGCATGGTTGTTGACATCCTTGCTCACGGTTTACACTGCGGCGTCGGATCGGGAAGTTTCGGCGAGATGATTCCGACGTTCCAATTCCACGGCATCGCGCCGCTGGCGTGACGCCGGCAAACGACTTCCTCGTTGAACTCATACATGCCGGGTAAAAGATTGCTCGCAACATGCGGGGCATCTGTGATTGCCATGTAGTCGCCGGTTGACTTGAAAGGGGGCCAATCGGGTTGATTCGCGGCTTGCGGCCGGCCGGTACGAGCAAACGACGCCCAATAGTCGTTCATTGCTTCGGAGAGCTTTTTCTCTCCGAGGGTGTCTGGAATCTTCGGCCAAAGCGGCGGCGTGGAATCGAGCGTCCCGAAGATGTAGGGCAACTCGCTGGCGTGGAAGGCGTGTAGCCCGGCAGTTTCTTCCGCTGGATAGCCATGATCCCAAAAGTAGAGGAAAGACGGCTGGCCTAACTTGGCCTGCTTCTTCACCAGTCGCTCCGCCGTCCATCCGTAAAGGGAGTCGCGCACGGTGGCCCAAATACTTTCCTGCATATTGCTGCTAGGATAGAGACGCAGAAACTCGTTGGCGAGATCGCTGTACCGGTCGCGAATGATGGATTCATACTCGGCCGAGGTTGCGGGAGGCGGCGGGCCGAGAATTCTGAGCGAGCGGATTTCACCGCTGTTGAAGCCGGCAAGAATTGGAACCGGCGCTTGTTCGCCCTTATCGAAAATGTCAACCAGTTGACGCGGCAACACGTGTTCGTCGATGGTGGGCCATGGGGCGTATCCAGTTTTCGGCGCGGCCATGCTCAGAGTTTCGGCATCCAGTGCCCGCAAGGCCACGAGATTCGGCGCGTTCAGGGCCGCGGCAACTTTGATGCCGCTTTCCTCGGCGGAAGGCTGGCCGAAACTTTTCTGTTTCAACTCGGGGACAGCGATCATGTAGGCGCTTTCCGCGATGGCCTTGGCAAACATGCCGCGAGCCGCAGGCGCTGCCATGAGATACATCACACTTAGTGCGCCAGAAGATTCGCCGGCGATGGTGACGTTGGAAGCGTCGCCCCCAAAAGCACCAATATTGCGCTTGACCCAGTGCAGCGCTTCGATCTGATCGAGCAGACCGTAATTGCCGGAGACCCCGTCCGGCGACTCCGTGCTGAGCTCGGGATGCGCGAGCCAACCCAGAACGCCCAAGCGATAGTTGACGGAGACAACGATCACGCCCTGATCGGCGAAGTGTGTTCCGTCGTAAGTTGGCTCGCGGCTCGCTCCCCCAACGAGCGCGCCCCCGTAGATCCAAAAGAAAACTGGTGCGTTATGAGCTCCGACGGGCGTCCAGATATTTAACGTCAGGCAGTCCTCGCTCATCGGCATAGGATCGCGAGTGTAGATGTTTGAGAGGGTTGGCTTGGGCTGCCAGCATGCCGCTCCGAAGTCGAGCGTTTTTTTGACACCTGACCACTTCGGCATGGGAGCCGGAGGTTTCCATCGCGCCGCTCCTACGGGGGGTAAGGCAAAAGGAATGCCTTTGAAGACGCGCACTTTCCCTTCGAGACGGCCCTCCATTTTGCCGGCGGGAGCATTCACGCGCGAAGGTTTGGTCTCGTTCGCTTTCGCGTCGGTGCAATACAAAAGAGGGGACAGAGCTAGGTATACGCCCACGACGACCCAGACAAGCAAGTGACGATGCAAACTCATTGGACTAGCTCCCACGGTTTGATTTTTGTTGTAACACGCGCGCTAACCACAAGAAGAGCAAAATTGCCAGAATGTAAAACGGTGCGAGCGCATAAAGAGCCATTTGCAGGGAGTGGCCAGGATGCGATGCATGAAAAAAGTCGCTGACTGCGCCGACGTAAGTGGGGCCCAGACCGAGGCCGATGAAGTTCATTACCATCAGCAGCAATGCACCCGACATGACACGCTGGTCCGGACGAACTTCTTCCTGGATGAGAGTCACCACCGACGAAAGATAAAAGTAGTTCAAGAACATTGTGGCGACAAGGAAAAGCAGGGCCAGACGCCAGGAGGGGGCCCATACAAAAGCCAAAAAGAAGGGAATAGCGCACGCGAGCGAGACCGCAGGCACCAAGGCATAGGCTTCTTTCGAAGTTCGCGTGAATCGATCGATCACCCTGCCGGAGGCGAACATCGCCCCGCCGATTCCCAGGAACACAACCACCGCATAGTAGATGGCGATTTGTTTAAGCACCATCCCTTTCTCACGCATGAGAAAGAGGACAACAAAGTTACTCAGGCCGTAGGTGATGAACTGATTGGCCCCAGCCGCGAAGGCGGCAAGCCGGAGGGACGGGCGAGCAAAGAACATCCCGAGGGTCTGCCAGAAACTGTTAGGGGTTGCCACTTGATCCGCGATGGGATCCAACCCGCCGCGCCGCGGCTCGCGCACCAGTAGCGGAACTCCAATCGCTGTTAACAGGCCGACGCCTCCGAGAAATATAAATGCATAACGCCAACTGAAGGCGGCGGCGATGGAAGCACCGAAGGCGATCCCGAAGGTTGCGCCGAGCGCTGGCCCAACATTGAAGAGACCAAGCGCTGTTCCGCGACGGCCGGGCGGAAAGTAATCGGAAATGATTGAGTAGGAGGGTGGAACGCCGCCGGCTTCGCCGAAGCCGACCGCCATATACGCCACGACCAGCTGCGGATAAGTGTTGGCGAGGCCGCAACACATAGTTGCGGCACTCCAAATGGCACACGCCGCCGTGAGAACTAGAGACCGGTTCGTTTTATCAGCCATCCAGCCGACCGGAATCGAAATAAAGCAATAAAAGAGTGCAAAGTACAGGCCGCTCACCAATCCAAGTTTTCCGTCTGAGACGTGCAAGCTATCTTGGATCGGCTTGGCAAGTATCCCAGGAAGCTGGCGGGAGAGAAAATTCAGGACATAAACAAAGCACAGCATGCCCAGGGCGACCCAGGCATGCTGTGTGGGGGGAGCGGCTTTCGACACTGGACCGAGCTGTTCCATCGGCGCGCCCGTTTGCGGATAGTCGCTCAAGCTGGCGTTCCGCCGAGGTTTTTCTCGGCAGGCGGCCATCGCTTTTTGCTGCACTTCCCTGCGCGAGTAGCGAAAACTGCATTCATCAGAACGACAACCTCAACGCGAGCTGAATCACTCTGGGATTCGTGCTCATCGAAGTTATGGTCCCAAAGGCTGAGGGCGTCGTCGTGTAAGCATTGTCCGGAGCGGCAAAATTCGGGTGATTGAGAGCATTGAAGAAGTCCGCACGGAGCTGTACATTGGCGCCCTCGTTCGGCCAATGCACCTTCTGGTTCTTACTGAG
The DNA here is from genome assembly GCA_963710965.1 of uncultured Acidobacteriaceae bacterium. GTDB lineage: Bacteria > Acidobacteriota > Terriglobia > Terriglobales > Acidobacteriaceae > Sulfotelmatobacter. The sequence goes on from CAVQCP010000028.1 coordinate 4,487, forward strand.
TGCGAGATCGATAACGGCCTGGTCGGGGTCATGCAAGATGCCGTTGGGTGTGTCCCCAAAACCTGTGGCAATTCCATCGTCGCCGATCACTGGCGGCGTAGTAAAGCAAGCTGTGTTGATGTAGTTGTTGACTCTTTGGCTCATCGATCCGTGGGTCGATACATTCTTCGCGGTGCAACCCGGCGCATAGCTGGCCCGGTCCGAGGTAATGCCGTAGACGTTGTAGATGTTGTTGAATGTAATGCTGCTCTCCTGGCCGGCCTGCACCACCGTCGCGGTTGCAAGACCCCACCCACCCAGCGTGTTGGCCACGAAAGGATTCGATTTCATCGGAGTCGGAATCGCATAGTAGCCAGACAATACAAACCGCTGCGGCCGAATGTTGTAATCCGGTCCGTAGCCAGATTCGTGCGCGCGCAGCGCGGTCTGATCGCCAGTCGGCCCGAATTCGTTCGACCCCGTGGTAAAGCCCGGTACGGGGCTCAGCAATCGCTGCCAGGTGTAGGCAGCCTGGTATTGAAAGCCGTGGCTGAATTTCTGCGTGAGCGATGCTTGCAGGGAGCTGTACCAGGCCTCGCCATCGGTGCCAAAGTAATACATCGTGTTCGCTGTCCACCCGAGATAAGGTGCGCGAAGGGGGATATTGGCGACGGTATTCGTGGTCTGGCCGCGAATCGGATTTTGGGGAGAGGCCAGAGCCGCCTGATTGATCGTGCGGCCTAGGATTGTGTGCAGATCGCGCGCTCCGGAATATGCAACGTCCAAGATGGCGCCGCCCGGCAGTCTGGACTGCACGTCAAGGTCATAGTGATAGATCGTCGGCGGACGCCAATTCATCGCCAGCGCGGCCAGGGTGAAATCGGTGGAAGGGGAGTAAGGCGTAAATACGGGGAAGGCTGGAGCCGCCGGGAAAGGGTTAGCATCGGTGGAAGCCGCGTTATACGTTCCCAACAGGACGCTCCATAAACCCGTGGGGGCTTCCGCGCACAGCAGCAGATTCATCTGGCCTTCGGTCGTGGTGTGATAGATGCCGACCCCTCCCCGGAGAACGAAGCGATCCGAACCGGGCAGCAGCCAGGAAAATCCGAAACGCGGATTCCATGTATTCTGGCCGTCGCCATTGAACCCGAATTTGTTCTTCCCCTGAATCACTCCGGCGGGGGGTGTAGGACCCTGGTAGTTGGAGTTCACGAGGTAGCCGTCGAAACTGCCCGTCGCTGGTGGGTTGGGATTGATCTTCGAAACATCCACATTGCCGCCGCCATTGGCGGACCCGAGGTCGCCAATGCGCTCGTAGCGCAAACCCAGATTGAGCGTGAGACGCTTCGTGATTCTGTAGTTGTCTTGAACGAAGGCGTTGCCATCCTTGTATCGCCAGTCGCGTTGGAAATCTCCGATGCCCTCGTACGTCTCGTAAATATTGCTGTAGGGAACTCCATAGGGCAAGAAACTTTGCCCTAATAGAAAATCCGCCCAGGTAAGCGGAAGTACATAGGCCTCGAAGTCGAATTTCGACATGTTGTCCCGGCCGGCGGTGAAGCCGCCACCGAAGGTGAGCTGATGCTTTTCCTTGACCCAGGACAATGTGTCGGCAAATTGATATTCGTTCTGCAAAAATCGCAAGGCCGAAGTTGTGCCCGTCTGAAAGCCATCATCGATGATCCAGAGATTGGGATACGCATTGTCTTCCGCCGGAACGTTCATGCCCAGACTGGAAAAGGTAAACGCATTGCCGTAAGTCTGGTTCGAAGTCGACCGATGAAAGCCAATCACTGCTTGATTCACCAGGGTAGGACTGATGGTGTAGGTGTCTGCGACAGAAGCGACATCGAACTGCTCCGGCTGAAAGAGTGGAAAGCCTTCCGTCTCGTACAAGCTGGTCCACTCCACGTTGCTGCTCGCTCCAAAATAGCGAGCTGAAACCTTTTGGCGGTCGGAGACAAAGTAGTCGCCGTTTACCATCCATTGGTTTTCATTGAAAAAGCCGGGCGAACTGATATATGCACTGCCCTGGGTTTCGAGCGGGCGGGAGGTGTCGATGGTTTGCGGCGTCGGAATTACATATTGTCCGTTGGGCAGCTTCGCCTGGAACAGCGCTAACGCCTGTGGAGCGATGTTTGAGCCATCCGGGGCGATCGTGCCAAAGAGCGGGCCAAGGTAGCCGTAATCCCCGGCGAAAGCCGCTCCCAATCCCGCCGCCGAGCGGTCGTTGGTCAGGGGAGGGAGTAAGACGAATTTATGGTTCGATGGGTCGGTGGAATTGAACTGCTTGGTGCCTTGCCAGGAACCGAAGAGCAGAAACTTGTTCTTGATCACCGGACCACCTGCGGCAAAACCATATTGATTCTGCCGCAGAATGCCGCGCGGCTGGCCGTCGCGATTGGCAAACCAATCATTGGCGTTAAGATCCTCATTGCGAAAATACTCGAACAAGGTTAGGTGGTAATCGTTGGTGCCGCCTTTGGTGATGACATCGACGTTGGCCCCGGCATTGCGTCCCGTCGTCGCATCAAACATGGCCGTCTGCACTTTGAATTCCTGGATAGTATCGGGGTTGGGAGCTGGAATTCCCGACGAGTAAATCCAGGAACCCTGGATGTCGTTGATGGTGAGACCGTTCATTTGAAAGTTGTTATCGGTCGAAGTGGCTCCCTGGCTCATGATGCTGCCGCCCGCAGGATTGGCTTCCTGGCTGCCACCACCTCTTCCGATCTGGCTCGCGTTGTTCACCTCTTGAGAGACTCCTGGGTTCAGGCCAATGACCTGCGTGAAGTTCCGCGTAACCAGGGGCAGGTTCTCAATCATCTCGGAATCCGTCACGCGGCCGAGTTCACTGGATTCAGTCTCCAAGTCCACGCTGGAGGCAGCCACTGTGATATTTTCAGTCGCCATGCCCGTCTCCATGTGGATGTTGAGTACCGTGGTCTCCGCCACAATCACCTGCACATCCGACGAGGTGGCGACCTTAAATCCTTGCTTCGTGACTGCGAGCGTGTAGTGCCCCGGCGGAAGCAGCGAGACAAGATAGAGCCCGCGGTCGTTCGATTGCGAAGTTCGCGTGAAGCCTGTGGCCACGTCGGTAACTTTGACCTTTGCGCCCACCAACACTGCCGCAGTGGGGTCGGTGATGGTTCCGCTGATGGCGCCTGTTCCAGCAGCCTGCGCCCATAGCAGCCCGTGGGCGGTAAACACGGATACGGTCGACAACGCGATTGCGATCAACGTACACAGCAACCCGCCATGCCATTTTCGGACCGAATTGATTGTCATGCTGCCTCCTGTGAGCGCTTTCGGTAAAGTTCTTGTCCTTACTGCGCGGGCTCAATCCCGACACGCTTCGACGAACAGGCTTCTGTCGTTAGCGACAAAAGCAGACCTCCCTGCGGAAATGGGAATGAATCCAAACTGGGGTCCTTCGGCGGGCGAAGATGTTGAGACTCGAGTAAGCCGCAACGAGGGCGAGTGCTGCCCAGCAATGCGCGATCCCGGCTGAGAGCGCAGATTGGACTGGCCCCGAACCCTGGGGTTGAAAGTCGCTTTGAACATCAGAGCTTCCCCTCGCAACTCGTCTTGGAATGCGATTTACGTCGCTTCTACGTTGCCATCCACAGAGATGGCTTGCCCCGTGATATTCCGTCCCGCTGAAGAACAAAGGAAGAGACAGGTGAGTGCCACGTCGTCGGCGCTCACCATGCGGCGCAGCGATATTTTGCTCAGGTACTCCTCGCGCATTTTGGCCTCTTCGACGCCCTCGAGTTTTGCGCGGGCACGGATGACCCCATCCATTCTTGGCCCTTCGACAATGCCCGGCAGAATTGCGTTCACGCGGATGTCCTTCGGACCGAGTTCAATCGCCAACGCCTTGACCACGCCTACGATCGCCCACTTGGTTGCGACATACGGAGTGCGCCATGGCACGCCCATACGGCCGGCAATCGAAGAAATACAAATGATGTTGGGGTGCATGGATTCGCGCAGCATGGGCACGGCATGGTGCAGGCAACGGTACTGTCCGTTCAGGTTGACGTTGATCGCGCGGTCCCAATCCTGCTCCGAGATGTCATCCACTCCTGCGGTCGGGCCCGCGATGCCGGCGCAATTCACCAGAACATCGAGGCCCCCGAATCGCGCCCGTTGCGTCTCGAAAAGCGAGACGACTTGCTTGGCATCGGCCACGTCGGCTTTGGTCGCTACGCCGGAAGGATGCGAGTTGCGGAATGCAGCAAGGGCGGAATCGTCGATATCGCAGATATGAATTTTGCCGCCGGTTTCCTCGAAGGCGGTCGCGATGGCAGCGCCAATGCCCGACGCTCCGGCCGTCACCAACACCCGCAGCCCCGCGGGAGGGTAGAGTCGATCTTTGTACGTCGGCGTTGTCTTAGCTTCCACTGGATTCAGCTCCATGGCGTGATTCCGCCGAGGTCGATCTCGAATAATTCACCCTCTCCGCACCCTTCAGTTGCAGCATCTCGCGGGCTTCCGAGGGCGTCGCAATTTCAAACGAAAGTTCACTGAGAATGCGGCGAATCTTTCTGACCTGTTCGGCGTTACTTGTGGCTTTCATCCCAGCATCGATGTACAGGCTGTCTTCGAGGCCAACACGAACGTTTGCGCCCATGATGGCGCCCATGGTGACCAGCGACATTTGGTGACGTCCTGCACCTAACACCGAAAATTGATAATTTTCCCGTCCAAAGAGCCGGTCGGCTGTCGTTCGCATCAGGAAAAGATTTTCCGGATCGGCTCCGATTCCTCCGAGAATTCCGAAGACCATCTGAACGAAGAGTGGTGGCTTGATAACTTTGCGGTCGACGAAGTACGCGAGGTTATGGAGGTGGCCGACGTCATAGCACTCCAGTTCAAAACGAGTGCCTGCGTCTCCCATGTTGCGCAAAATGTATTCGATATCGGCGAACGTATTCCGAAACACAACGTCCTTACTGCCGGCGACGTATTCCTGCTCCCAGTTGTAACGCCAGCTCGTGATCCGCTCGGCGACGGGATGAAAGGAAAAATTCATCGAGCCCAGATTCAGCGAACAGATCTCAGGTTTGACCTTCAGTGCGTAGGCGAGCCGCTCTTCGATTCTCATCCGGGCGCTGCCGCCCGTCGTGATGTTGAGGACGGCGTCCGTGCGTTCGGCGAGCGCAGCGCAGATCATCTGGAAGTGCGCCGGATCGGCAGAAGGCCTGCCATCCTTCGGGTCTCTGGCATGGAGATGGAGGACTGCTGCCCCAGCTTGGGCGGCCTCAACCGCACTGTCCACAATCTGGGAAGGGGTGATCGGAAGATACTCCGACATGGTCGGAGTGTGAACCGACCCCGTTATCGCGCAGCTAAGGATGATCTTGCGATTCTTCTGTGCCATCGTCGGTCGCGTTTTCAGCCACGCTTTCAGGCAATGATCGACAGATAATGAAGTGGAAGCGCCGTACGCGACAGGTTCGGAGCGGACATCTTGGTGTCAGTTTTCGACACGGCAGGCCCAACCGTGTGGTTTTGTGGGTATTTGGCCAGGCAGTTTAGCGCCCCGGAACATCGAAATCAGTCATCCACATTGGCGGCGCGGTACAAGATTTTCCCCGCTGATCCAGAGTTGAACGAAGGCTCGCGTTCACTGCCTATAGTAAGCCGGGGTGCTGCCTGTCCATCGGCGGAAGGCATGGCGAAAGTTCGCAGCATCGCTAAATCCCACCAGATCTGAGATGTCCTCGATACTGAGTTTCGTAGAGCGGAGATACTCCTTGGCCAGGTTGCAGCGGACATCATCAAGAATTTGAGTAAACGAAGTGCCTTCGGAGCGCAGCTTGCGATTCAGGGTGCGCACGGTTGTGGCGAATTGTTTGGCCACATCTTCCATCGTAGGTGAGTGTCCCGGGGTCGAGGCGATGATCTGATAGACCTCACCGGAGACCCCGGTCGAGGTCTTCACCTCGCCGAGAATGCGATCACAGGTATCTCGCATGATTTTCGAAGTGAGGCCGTGAGCCATGCGCGGCTTGGCCGAAAGAATGGCTTTCGGATAGACGAGCTCCGACATCGCCTGATTGAAACGAACCTGGCAACCGAGATAACGCTTGTAAAGATGGGCGTGGACCGGAGCCGGATACGACAGCGCAGCGCGAACCGGCAAGCAGTTATCTTGTTCGACAACATCTCGCAGATGAGTCGAGAGTTGAGTGAGCTGCTGCTCCATCAGAAAGCGTGCCAAGGAGTCCGGGTAGGTGACCCCCGAATTCATAGGGAAAATCCACGATGCGTAGCTGCCCTCTTCCCGCCACGACATGGAAAGCAGCGGCGTCGCCAGACGGTGGTACTTGACGGCCACTTGAAAGTACTCGCGAATCGTAGGACTGCACACCACTGCGAATCCGTACATTCCATACGCGGATAATGGAATTCGACTACCGGTGAGAAATGGGGTTTCCGGATTCTTACAAAGTTCCAGTGCATTGCGGACCACGGTAATGTACTGGCGAACCGAGGTGAGCGTATCGGGGTCGGCCAGGCTCTGCGGTGATAGCCCGGTGCCCGACAGGCTTGCCTTCGGCGCAATCCCTTGCTCATTGAGAACTTCCACCAAGGCTATGAGTTTGTAGGGCGAGTACCGTTTTTCGTTCCAAAGAGGCAATTCCACGATGAAGAACCCCTGTCCGAAATGAACACAGTCCTGTCCGAATGAAACCTGTGCGGTCCCCAACTATGCATCAGTCGCATTTCGTTTTGCAAGTGATGGCGTGAACCGGTCGAAAAAAAATCCGTTTGACTCGTGCGCACAAAGATGCCCATTCAGCCACAGAATCGCCAAGGTTCCGCCTTCGAACTTACTTCGGGTCGGGCCGCTGCGGGCACGGACATCCATACAAGGGGAAGCGAAGGACTGAGTTTGCAACCGCCAATTCTTAACCTTTGCCTCGCGACCGGCGTTGATCTCCGAACAGGACTCCAGAAGCATTAATCAAATATTGCTCATCGCTCAGCCTCTCAACTAATTCGTCGGGGAATGGAGAGATTTCGCGTTGCAGGTACTTGGCCAGTTCGCGATAGATCTCCCGCCGTGCGTAGGGCGCTAGTTCGTTGCGACGGCGCAGCGCATCTTGAATCAGACTAGCCAGTTCCGGCGTTCCGGCTCGACGAAGGCGCATCGCGATCGTGGGGTACTCCATGAAAGAGTTGTACTTCTGCCGCGTCCACAATTCCTCCCCCGGCAAGGCCAAGGGTGTCTCACGCACAACGAGCGTCCCCGCAACGCGGTCGCCGAAGCGTTGCATTATAGGACTACTCAGCACGGAAATTCCTCCGACTAAATAGGCGAACGGCAGTGCATCAAAAACGCGCATCAGATTCCGCACCCACGCCTGCTCGATTTGCAACGGAAGTCCGGCCTGATCGATCACGCGCAAATGGAACAGGCGTTTCCCAATCGTTTGCCCGTTCCAAAAACCTTCCAGCACTGCGCCATAGACAAATCCAATTGCGAACTCCGCGAGCGTGATCACCATGACTCCAAAGCCTGGCGCTTTCGCGAAGATCCAGTAGACGATTAGTCCTATACCGTTCACCGTTCCCAGCACGATCACGAGATCGAGCAACATGGCATAAAGGCGGGATGCGGGACTGCCCAAGGGCAATCGAAAGAGCACACCCTCCGGTGTCGCAATGGTCAATTCAGCAACTGTCGACGCGCGGGTTAAATGAGTGTCGGTCATCTGTTCTCCGAAGGAACAGAGGAGAGCGATTTTGCACCGCTTTCTGTTCGTCCAATCATTAGTAAATAAATCGTCAGCAACACGAGTTCCGCCACCGCGACCGCAATCTTGAAGCCATAGGGTAGAAGGGGCGCGTGATGCTGCGAGAAAAATGCTTCCATCAGTCCGGCCCAGACCAGCATTAACGCCAGCCCGGCGACCAGTACTAGCCATTCCCGCATCGACTGTCGACTGTTGCGATCTTCTCGCCGCCGTAAGAGCAGGCGCGCCAGGTAAAACCCAGCCTGCCCGGCAATTAAGATCGAGGGAATCTCAAATGCGCCGTGGGGCAACAGCCATGCCGTCACGAAAAGCCCGAAGCCCTGCTGCGTGTAATGAACCGCTACGGCCCCGAGCAATACGCCATTTTCGAAAAGGAGCAGTGCTGTTCCAATGCCGAACGTCACGCCTAGTGCCGCTGCGAGCAGCGCGACCTGGATGTTGTGCTTGATTAGCTGGGCTGAAAATGCTGCTTCGGTTTGTGCGGAGTCCAGGTGCCGGCCCTGTTCTTGCTCTTCGTCATGAACGCGTTGGGCCGGGTCGCGCAGATAATCGGCCGGAAGCAACACGTCCACCGAGGCGGGATCGTAGTGCACCGCCAGCCCGCCGAAGGCACAACCTAACAGCGTGATCAGCACGGCCAGCGCGAAATAGCGCGCGTTGCGCCGGAACGCTTCGGGAAACACGGTGAAGAGCCGCAGCCAGCGGCGCGGCTGCCAGAGTTCAGAGCGCGTCGGCGGCGCGTAATATAGCTCCCCATAAGCTCGCGCCACCAGTCGCTCGAGATATTGCCTTAACTCGGGAGCCAACGCCCCGTGAGTGACCCGATTCAAATCCGTGGCAACCTGCGCGTAAAGCTCCTGCAGTTGTTCCGCCTCCGTAGGATCTACGCGCCGTTCCGGCCGGCTTTCCAACACCGCGAGCAGCGATTCGAGGTCACGCCAGCGTGGCACCGCCTGCGCCTGAAATCGCTCGAGATCCAGGATCACAGCCGTTGCTCCCGTTTGTTCTCCAGATATCCTTCCACCGCGGTGCGCAGGAACTTCTCCGCAGGAACATACCGGAGTTGCACGTCGAACTGGCGCAACTGCCGCGCCAATGCGGCGAGCCGCTGGTTTTCTCGATCGCCCGCCAGCGCCGCATACACATCTTGATCCGTGTTCATATCTTTTCTTGGCGAAAATGCCGGGCGCACGTGAGCTGGCAAGATGCTTGTCATCAAGAGAGCATGGGAGGAGCGGACCAGGCCGATTCCCCGGCGCAAAGAATCTGAAATCGAACGTTCCGTCAGGTCGGCGAGCAATACCAGGTAGGCGCGCCGGCGCAGCCGCACCCGAATTTCGGCGAACAATGCCTCGTAATCTGCAGTCGTGGGCAAGGGCTCGATGTTCAGCAGCTGATTGCGAAATTGGTGAAACTGCGATTGGCCACTTCCCGCGCGCAGCCAGGACTTCGCTCCATCCGCATAAGTGACCAGACCAAACTCATCGCCCAGCTCTAGCGCAACGGTCGCTCCTACGAGCGCTGTTTCCACCGCCAGGTCCAGCATCCGCCGTGGTGCGCGCCGTTGCGGAGCGGAGCGAACGCGGTCTGTGTCCGGGGAGACCGCCAGCGCGGATGCCCGCGACCGATCCACCACAAAATATACTTCCTGCTTTTGTTCCCACTGGAAGAGCCGTGTGACTGGCGTGCCACGGCGCGCCGTAGACTTCCATGCGATCTCCGAATACGTGTCGCCCGGCTGATACTCGCGCAGGCGCTCGAAGTCGCGCCCGTGCCCGGTCCAGGGCGCGGCTTGGGAGGCCACAAACATGCGATAAACCTGGCTACGAAGAATCTCCTGTCGTCCACGCCGTAAATCCGCATCGATCCGCAAAGGCGTGGGCACATCGAACCATCGCCGCAAACGCCAGATTCGGAAACTCGAATGCCGCTCGGTGCCCACTCGCGGACCAGGCCACAATCCGCGCCTAAGCAAGGCGATTTCCGTTGACCATGGCCAGAGCTGAATATTTGCGCAGCTTTCCGGGCTTGAGCCAGCTGTGGTGGAATTCGCGTGTGTAAGTTCTAACCACTGTGGATTCGTTTCGATCCCGATTGCAGTTTCGCTATCCTGCGTTGCCGGCATCATCGCCACGCGGATATCGCCGCCCATCCGGCGCGGCCTGGACCGCGCGAGGGCAAATTGAATCTGGATGGTCTGTCCTTCGGTTCCTCGCAGGCCTTTCTCCGGCTGCAGAAGAAATGGTGCATAGTCTTCGCGAGTACCCAACAGGGTGATCGCGTCATAACACGCCAGGACCGCTACAGTCGCGGCGATCAGGCCGAACCACAGCCATCCCCGCGTCAACCACGGCACAATGCAGGCCCCCACAGCCAGCACTCCCATGATCCACACCAGCGACGCTTGCGGACTGAACAGCCCTCCAGTTGGGCGAAGCGCGATTCTCTGCCAACTCTTACCATTCAGAAGCGCGTTGGAGCGCGCCGTCTGACCAGTGGCTGCGACCGTCGCCATCACAGCCGCGCCCTGTTCACCGAGCACCTCTGAGCTTTTGCTAACTTCCATCATGGTTTCGCTGGTTTCGATGATGATCCTCTATTCCGCGCGCCACCCGTGCGGATTATCGCGGTACCTCGACCATTTCCAGTACAGCGTCGATTACCTCGCGCAGCTGGAGACCTTCCATCTCGAACTCCGGCCGCAGCAGCATGCGGTGTTCCAGTACAGGCGCAGCCAGGGTTTTCACGTCCTCCGGCAACACGAACTCGCGCTCCTCCAGCGCCGCGAGCGCCCGCGATGCCGACAACAGCGCGAGTGTCGCCCGCGGACCCGCGCCCACCCACACTGCCGGGTGTTGCCGGGTTTGTCGCGCCAGGTTGACGATGTAGCCGCTGATGGCGTCGCTGACGCGCACCTGGGCTGTAGCCGCAAGCAGCTGTTCGAGCTCACCGGATTGCAAAACCGGCGTGCGCAACTCTTCCGCTAAGCGTCGCTCCGGCGCATCGCCTCCCGCGACGAGTCTCGCCAGTTCGTTTTCCTCTTCCGCCGCCGGATAATTCATATGAATCTTTACGAGAAAACGATCCTTCTGCGCCTCCGGAAGCGGATATGTGCCCTGGTGCTCGATTGGGTTTTGAGTGGCAAAAACGACAAAGACTGGAGACAATGCGCAGGTTTGGCGATCGATCGTCACCTGGCGCTCCTGCATAGCTTCCAGCAGAGCCGATTGCGTTTTCGCAGGTGCGCGATTGATTTCGTCCGCCAACAGAAAATTCGTAAAAATAGGACCGCGCACCAGCCGGAATTCCTGCGCCCTCAGGTCGAAAACGCTTGTCCCCGTGACATCTGCCGGCATGAGATCCGGTGTGAATTGAATGCGCTGAAAATCGCCAGCGACGGCGCGCGCGAGCGCTTTCACCAGCAGCGTTTTCCCCACGCCCGGCACGCCTTCGATGAGCGCGTGTCCGCCGGCAAGCAGCGTGACCAGCGCGAGGTCGACGGCTTCGTTTTGTCCGATGATGATCCGGCTCAGAGCCTCCCGGACGCGACGCACTCCACTCGTAATCATCGCGGCCGCCTCGGACGGCTGCACCGCCTCACCCCCGGACTGTTCCTGCCCTTCTAAACCGAGTACAGGCTTATCGTTCATGCAATCTCTGCCTCCAGGAAAATCATCATTGGTGAAGTGTGGAGCTCTCAGTCGCATCGGCGTGGACATGAATCTTCGCCGATGCGTGGCGTTCAGCTATCAATTGGCTTAGTTCCTTATAACCTGGTACCGGAGTCTGCTCGAGTGCGGTACGCAGGCGGGGGCCCCAAACTGCATCTGAGGAAATGGCCTGCGCATCCTGCGGCCAGCAGCGGCGAAACTGTTCCCAGCACTCTGTCACTACATGTTCTCTCGCGATGCTTCGCTGAAGAAGGCGTCGCGCCGCCACGCCTGCGACCTCACCCTGACGCACCATTTGCTCGCGAGATTCAGAAGCGGGGCGTCGAACTAAATCGCCGCTCAAACTCCAGAGCATTGTCAGCAACGTCGCCCAGAACAGCAGCAGAGCCGCTTGCAGCCGATATCGCTGCACGAGCCAAAGCACACCCTGCTCCTGGTGCAGCCCGTGCAAAGTTTCATCGACCCAGATGACAGGCCGGCCGCCCGCAAGAGAATCCAACAGTACCGGGGTGGGATGTGTCTTGATCACCTCGTTCAGCAAGAAAGGCTCTTGACTTGCCGCAATGAGTTCACCCTTACCAACTTGCCGCACTGCCATATAGACGTGGGTGGCCGTATCGGCCTTGTCGCCTTTGTACAGCGCGGTCCACTGCGCATCAGTTTGCAGCCACGGAGCATCGCCCGCGACATACATCTTCTCGCTGCCCGCCGGGGCCGCGCCGGGATCGGGGGAAAGCCAAGTGGGTCCGGACCCATGCGGAGTTTCGTCCCACTGGTTTTCGACTTCCCATCCCTGAGACTTGGATTTTAATTTCGAAGCGGGAGCGACCAGCACGACGCGGCCGCCACGCGCGAGAAAATCGGCCACGCGTTTGCTAAAGTTCAGGCCGTTCGGCGAATTTCTTCTTACCCTGATCCAGTCAACGGATCCGCCGCCAATAAAAAATGCTGTTGTGTTCAACGCGTTTTCATCGGCGAGGGAGTCCTCATCCTGGCTGCGTTTGACTCGATACCCAGCGCGCCGATACGAATCGAATAACAGGCTTGCGCCGTAGGGATCCTCACGCAGGCTCGATCCCATATCGCTTGTATTGGACTCGTTCTGACGCGCCATCAGCAGCAGGGTCGCAAATACAACCGCGAAAATCGCCGCCGTCAGCAGCGGACCTCGCCAGTTCAGGATCACGCCTTCGCCCGCCCGATTGTCAAACATGGTTGAGCAATTCCCGCTGATTCTGGAGATACGCGGCGACCGTCTCGCGCGTCACAGCATATGATCCGTACCACACTTGATCGAATTGCCGCAAACTGCCGCGCAGCTGCTCCGTCACTTCCGCCCGCGCCTCGATCGCCGCTCGCGGACGCCGCAGCCAGCGACGTTTAAATTCATTGAGATATTCGCGATTCGTACGATCGCGGCGAATCGTCACCCATTCACGCTGGGCCAACCCCGCCAGCAAACCGAAGTACGCCGCGCGCAGCGCGAAGCGCAGTTCGCCCTCCCCTTCCAACCGGCTTGCCAGTGCGAACCATTCATCTTCCGATCGTTCACTTGCCGCCGCACTGTCGCTTAGATCGGGAATGGGCGCGACTGGCACTGGGATAGAAAGCGATGCCGTCTCTGTGCGTCGCCGAAACCAAACCAGCACCCCTGCCACCGCCAGAGTCAAAACTACGATGAGCGCCACCCATAATCGCAGGTCCTTGAGTTGCCAGGTGCCGCTCTTTTCGTTTCCGAGCGACAAGTTCAATCCGCGAGGCCACAGTTTGCGAAGAAAATTCAACAACGCATCCCAGGCGCCCTTGATCGCATGCCCAATCTTGGCGAGCAGCCTGTCAAACCAGGTGGGAGGACTCGGGTGCGAGGCATCGTGCCAGCGATAAATTGCGCGTTGTGATTCTTGATCCAGGGCTTGGCGCAATCTTTGAATCCGCGCCTCGCGAGCGGAATCGTCCAGCACCTCCGGCGCGCTTTGCACTACCGGAACCTGGGATGCGCGCGCGGTCGCGGTCAGGCAAACAGCAGACAGAATTGCAGCCAGTATGAATAGCGCACCCGATGCCACGGTGCCGCCAGTCGCGTTGCATGCAATCATCTGCTCCTTCTTTTGATGTTCGCGGGGCAGGCTCGCCAGCAGTCCACGCAGGTCGTCCCCTTCGCGCCTTGACCGCAAATGTTGATAAACAACAACGAACGTGCATTTAACGATTGGGTCGAGCGCCAACCATGCGCCCGCGAACAACGAAAGCCAGAACGCAGAACTTTGCACCAGCGCAAAGACACCCATTTGTGTAGAGAGGAGCGTATCCACTCCAAAGATGGAGTGCAGAAGCTGCGGCACAATGATGGCCAGGATCAGGCAATTCAGCCACACGGTGATCCAAAGAGGAAAGAGCATTACGAACAGGAGCAAGCCACCGCCAAACCATTGACTCGAGAGTGCCAGGCAGCCAGTAAACGAATGCCTCTCGGTGCCATCCTCCTGCGCCTCAAGGCTGGCGAATTGGCCCGCGCTGTAGAAGCACGATGCCCCGGCAATGCTGGGTAGTGTGATCAACGCGCCGGCATTCAACATGATTTTCCACGCAAGCATACGTCCCACAGCCGCCGCTTGCGCGACCGCGCCTGCAGGTCTCGATATCGGAGTGCCGAATGCTCGCTCGCGAACATGTTGCATGTATCTGCCGACCATGCGCACGCGCAAAAGGTACGCAGCGGCGAGTAGCGCAGCCTCCATCAGTAGTGCTCCCTCAGATATCCGAATCTGTCCGTTGACCACCCACATCGGAATGAAAGCCAGCACGATCGGTGCTGTGCCGAGGTAATAACGCCACGCCTGGCGCGTGAAGGTTGATCGAAACAGGGCGAACCCGCGTTCCAGTGCCTCCAGCGAGCCAAGGCGATTTCTGCGGGCGCGCGAAGGCGCTATATGTGTCAACCGGTGGGAATGCGCCGTAATAGCTTCACTCATTCGTTTTGGGTTGATGCGCGGCTATCGACAGCAAGGCCGAAGTTAAGGTGCTGTTCGGGTGTGTTCATTCGCCAAAGCAGCAGGCCAAACAGGAGCGCCGCCAGACAGGCAAGAGCAGCGAGCCCTGCAAGAACGTCTCGAAACGAACGCGCAAGAGATGCCTTCGGTGCTGGCGGGCGCGCTAACCGACGCAAACACGGTGGGCAGGCAAGCTGTCCCTCCTCATCGGTTACGCACTCGCGGCAAAACGTTCCTCCGCAGTGTGGGCACCGTGCCGACGCTTCGCGCAGTGGATGGAACAAGCAGCGGGCATGGCGTAAGCCTATTGTGGTGGGTCGCCGGAGGAGCGCGGCTGGTTTCTCAGGAGCCATTTGTCTGGGTTACAGTCGCGATAGAACTGGCATCCGGCGCCGCGGATCCGGGTTGAGCAGGGAATTCCGCGGGTAAGGTGACGCCTGCGGGAGTGGCCGGCTGCTCAACAACGCCGCGAGCGGCGCGAACCGCCTGATCAATTCTGGCGAGGACTTTTTGTGCGCGACGCGTTCTTTTCACCAGCGGCAAGTCAACCGTGGCTCCCGTCGTGCGGATGCGCGACCTGGCCGTCGGCCCGAGGACTAGTTCCAGCCCCACCCACGCGACACCAATGCCAGTGAAAATCTCGCCAGCGATGGGATTCGCCAACAGCCAAAGCGAAGCTCCAAGAGCGGCAAACAGCACACCGGGAATGATCACTCGCCACAGCCACAGCCCGCTGGGCCACACCATAACGTGCTCTAAATCGCGCAGATAAAATCGCCGGTACTCGACGACATACATCGTTCGCTTTGCGGCCAGCAAACAGTCCACGCTCAAATACCACTTCGTGCGGCAAGTTAGGCTGCCTACGCGCGATATTTTGCGGAATGCACTTTTCAATCAGTGCCTCCTCGCCAACCATCGCAAGAAAATCGTGCTACCAAGCAACAGAGGGAGCCAAACGAGTCCCACATATGCGCTCCAGAAGCGCCACCCAGACCGCGGAATCAGGTACGACCGTGGAGCCTTGCGATACTTCACGTGCAAGAAAATAACAGATGGAATCGCGACAACAATTGTCGGCCAAAAAATTATCCATGCCCACCCCACGGTCGCCGCGATCGAATCATAGAGCACATCGCGATACCGCCATTCCGCACTGCCGCCACCCGTGGCGGAATCGCCGCGCCCGCGCTCGAAGCATGTCGGACAAACATGATCCACTCCCAACTGCAAATCACAGAGCCCGCATACGAATCGGCCACAGCGCTGGCAGCAGGCCTGGAACGCCTTGTCCGGATGAAAAAAGCAGGTTGCCTGCTCTGAAATCGCCGACGCGGCATTCGCATTCTGGCGAACAATCGGCCACACGCGAAGCTGCAGGCGCTTCTGGCAGTAAGGACAACTTGCCCATTCTGAGTCACTCGGTATGTCCAGTAAACAGTGAGGACAAGTTATTGCAGCAGTTCCAACAGGCGATAAGGCGCGCTCATCGCTTGCGAAAGCCGGTAGCTGAGAGGGACTAGCGAAAGGATTGATACTAAGATTCACACCACACCTTATTTGTATATCACTCTCGTGTCGCACACCCGGTCATGCAAGGCTCGCTTCTCGTCATCCACTCCCAACATGATTGAACTGACCAGCATGAGGACGGAATTGATGTAGGGAATGCCGCTGGTAACGACATTCCACATAAAGAAGCGTCCAAAGCATACGCCCCAGCTTAAAGTGCGGCCGTCAGGTCGGATAACTTTCAGCCCGCACGCCATCTTTCCGAGAGTGGCGCTGCGGTATTTCAGCATCACTATCTCGTAGCAGCCTCCCACCAGAAAAATGATGACAAAGTAACCCAGAATCCCAAACATTGCAAACGCCGGATTGGGTCGGCCCGCCAGGCTTCCCGGTTGATTCGGCAGGCGTATCATGCTTGGCACGAACAAAACGGCAAAGAGGATGGCGGGGATGGTGAAAATCAGTCCGTCGATGAAGCGTGCGCCGAAGCGAATCCAAAATCCCCCATAACGCCAGGCCAGTGGCGACGACCCAGCAGCGCCGCTCGCCATTACACGGCTCAGAAATGCGGGTTTGCAATCGCCGCACACCCAAGTCCCGGCGATCTGGACCAAGTCAGACTGGCCGAGCGCCCGTCCGCATTGCGAACAATACAAAACCGTTTGAACCGGAGCTTCTGGGCTCAAATAGGTACCTCCCTCGTCTGCAAAGTCGAAATAAGCCTAGCGCAAGCGGTTCGCGACGCCAAGAACTATTATCTCGCCTGACGTTAGCACATGAGATGTCCGGTTGAGATAGCACATGATATGTCCGCTTTGCAGGCGGCGAGAATAGGAGACCATGCGAAGCATGGAATCTTACTCGAGAATCTGTCCCGATAAGTGGACAACGCTGCGGAGACGACGTAGAGTCGGGATGTGATCGGCCGCACCAATCCTCTTGCGCTGATTGCTCGCGCCCTGCGGCATGGCGAGCGCATCGCATTCGTCGATTCGCGGGGGTCTTTCACCTACAACGAGTTGCTGGGTGTGTCATTGCGCGGGCGAGCGCTCTGCTGGCTGGCCGCAACGACCTTCCAGGTGAGCGAGTGGCGTTCCTGGTGACACCGGGGCTCCCGTGGATTGCAGTTCAGTGAGGCATCTGGCGGGCAGGTGGTGTTTCCGTTCCACTACGGCTCAACTCTGCACGGCCTGAGTTGCAAGAAGCGGTGGTGCCCAGCTTTCCGAAAGTGCAAAGCTGGCGCTGGCGCGCGTGTCGATCAGCCATCGCAGGCTGAGCTAGTTCACGGAAGCGGGAGAAGCCCTTCTTTAGAATTGTTGCAGAATTCGATGCCAGTGGAATGAGGAACAGCGATGTCACTTGTCCTGACAGAAGTGCACGATGCAATCGCAACAATCTGCCTGAATAATGGGAAAGTAAACGCGCTCAGCCGAGCCCTGATCGATGACCTTTCGACCGCACTGGCCAAGATGCAGCCGCCGGAGGTGAGGGTGGTCATCCTACGCGCGGCGCCGGGCGCCAAGGTGTTTTCGGCAGGCCACGACGTGCGCGAACTGCCCACCAATGGCCGCGATCCGCTTACCTACAACGATCCCTTGCGCATGGTGGTGCGCGCGATTGAAACGCACCCCGTACCGGTGATGGCGATGGTGGAGGGGTCGGTGTGGGGAGGTGGCTGCGAACTGGTATTCAGTTGCGATCTGGTTACGGCGGCCGAAGACTCCACCTTTGCCCTGACTCCGGCGAAGCTGGGCGTACCCTACAATCTTGCCGGCGCATTGAACTTCATGAAAGTATCCGAGATGCACCTCATCAAAGAGATGCTGTTTACAGCGCAGCCGGTAGCGGCGCAGCGCATGGCGGCATGCGGCGTGATCAACCACGTGGTGCCGCGCGAACTATTGCAGCCGATAACCATGAGGCTGGCCAGAGAGATTTGTAAAACGTCGCCGCTGGTGCAGCGCATTTTGAAAGAAGAACTGCGGGTGTTAGGCAATGCCCGGCCGTTGAGTCCAGAGGGATACGAGCGCATCCAGTCGCTGCGGCGAGAAGTTTATGACAGCGACGACTATCAGGAAGGTATCAAGGCATTTCTGGAAAAGCGCGCGCCGCTGTTTCAGGGGAAGTGAGGGGGGATGCGCGGAGCGAAGGCGGTTCATCGAGTCTGCAGCCGCTTGATTGGGATGCCGGTGCTTTCCGAGTCCTCAGCAACCCCGACCGCGCCAATAAATTGTTATGCATTTTGAAATTCATGTGTGGGATGGGAGCGCGGAATTTTGCGGCCGGTCAGGGCTGGCGCTGCGCAGTTCAGCTTCGGGCTGACGAACCCGCCGGCCGAAGCCTCCGGTGTCGTACTTCACCCGGAGCAGCATGGCGCGTGTTCGGCGATGTCGATCTCGACGCAGACTTGCTCCTAAATGACACGTCGAGCCTTAGCGCGACAAAACTGTGCCGAGGGTTCGAATCCCTTATCCGCCACGATTTGCAATCGCAGCCAATCCTTCGCGTCTCTGATCCGGCCTTTCATCCCCCGAATCCCATCCCGATTTAAGACCTGGAAGACAGGCCAAAACTACACCTTCGTGACATTCATCACATTGATAGGTAATAAAACGCACAGACATCTGGGCGCTCTTTGGCGCACAATTCTGCGATCTTGGGGTGCTGTGTCTTGGCTTACTCACAAATCTCAGCGCAGAGATAAATCCACGTGGATGGAGGAAACTGCTTCATGAAGACCCATTACAGAATTGCGATCATGACTTTCTTTCTATTGCTTGTCGCCATCGGATTGTTCCGTCCGGCTTCCGGCGTAAATGCTGCCGCAACCGGCCAAATCACTGGAACGGTCAAATTCGACGGTCAAGTTCCGCATATGAAAGGGATCGATATGTCGAAAGATCCCTACTGCGCCAAGGCCACGGCCAACGCTCCCGCGCACGGTGAAACGGTTGTAGTCGGCGCGAACGGTGGCCTGCAGAATGTCGTGCTTTACATTTCCGAGGGCTGGAGCGGTCCAGTCACTCAGACCACGCCAGAGCCCGTGTTCGATCAGAAGAACTGTATCTACGTGCCGCATGTGTTAGCCGTGGAGGTGGGTCAGACATTCAAGGTGGTCACCGACGACCAGACGGGGCATAACGTCCACCCGAACCCCAACGCCATGACCGGCAACATCCCGTTTAACCAGTCCCAGCCGCCGGGTGCGGCGCCCTTCGAGAAGAGTTGGAAAGCGGCGGAATTCATCCCGGTGCAATGCAACATCCATCCCTGGATGCACGCCTGGTTCGCAGTCGTAAAGGGGCCGTATGCGACCACTGATGACAAGGGGAACTACACCATCAACAATGTGCCGCCCGGCAACTACACGGTTACGGCCTGGCAGGAAACTTACGGCACGCAGACCCAAAAAGTGACGGTGGCCGCGGGCAAGCCAGCCGCTACTGATTTCACTTACAAAGCAAAGTGAAAGTGGGAAAGCGAGCGCTCCGCCGTCAGCCCGGTGGCGGAGCGACCGTCACTTGGCCGATCGGTTGTACGTACAATGTTCCAGCCGGAACATATCGTCATGACAGCATGGTATGGACAATTGTGTCATGACAGATAAGGGCAAGAAAGCAAAGGGCGCAATTCGCAAATTCAGGCTGTTCCTAGGGGAGATATTCTAATCCGGCAAGTCAATGAAGAGTCTTCGTGTTGCTTCTTTTTAGAATCGTGGCTCGCCGCTTGGATCAAAGCTGAGGCCAGCGACCACTGCTCCCGACGACAGCAGCTCTCGAACTCTCCCGCGATTGGGACCGGCGCGGTTGATCGCTTCGGCAAGGCCCTGTAGGGCTTGATAGATGGAAGTCCCTTCCTGCAGTCGAAAAATCCAGGGAATGTTTGTCGAGGTGAGGGCGCGGTCGGAAGAAATAGCCATCACCGGGATGAAAGATTTCACCGCTATCTGCTCCGCCAGATGACTCGACGGCCGATCGAGGGCAAGCAGAGCCACCGTCCGGTTCTGATATACCGCTTTGACCAGATCGTCGGAAGCCTTTCCCCAGGACTGTTCCGAAGGGATCGCGAGCAGAGTAAGAGATTGGGTTTTGTTGATCTGCTGCAGCAGGCGCACGATTTCAGCAGAGCGTATGAGTTCGTCGGCATGCGGTCCGAAGACGCCGATGCTGATCGCACCAAGTTGCTGATCCGGCGGCGAGGGCCCGTGGAATTCCGTTCCGCTTTCGCTTACCCGAGCATACGGTTTCTCCATCGAGGCACGGCGGTATTCGATCGCTCCGTTATGCACGCGGGCGAGGAACAGCGGGGCGATGTTCTTGCAGTTCGGGTCGAAAATCATATCGCCCGTCACCCCTTGATATGAGCTGAGTCCGGTCAGGGCGTCACGGATGCGGCCTTTGTTCAGGCCGGCGCGGCAGATTGCCTCCAGCAGAATCTGCATCTGGTCGTAGGCGAGGGCGGCGAACTGATCGGGCTTTTCGTGATAGCGCGCCTCGTAGCGGGCGACGAAATCGAGCCAGCGAGCGTCGGTTCGCGTGGGATCGTAGGGGAAGACGGCTTCAAAACCTTCGGCCGCCGGACCTGCCAACTTGATCAATTCGTCGCCCATGGTGCGATGGCTGCCGAACACGCGCTGCTTCATTCCCAGTTCCTGCATTTGTTGCAGGATCATCGCTGTCGGACCAATGCCGGTCCAGAGCACGATGGCATCGACGCGGGAGTCCAGAATGACCTGTAACTGATGTCGCATGTCGGTGTCGCCAGGCTTGAATTTCTGTTCGATCACCACAGGATGCCCCAGCCGCCTGGCGGCATCGCGGAATTTCAATACGCCGAAGCGGCCATAGCGGTCGTTGACCCGCAAGATCGCCACACGTTTAATGCCGAGTTCAGTGTAGATGTGGCGCGCGAGAGTGTAGCCTTGCTGGCGATCATCCTGCAGGACGGAGTGATACCACGGAATGGCCGTCTCAGGAACGGTGGGATCGGTGGAGGCGCTGCTGACCAGCGGAGTTTCTGCTTTGAGTGTAAGACGAAGCGCGATATGCGTGGATTCGGAACTGATGGAGCCGAACATGGCCCAGACTTTGTCGTCATAGATCATGCGGACGGCATCGTTCGAGGCCGCACCCCATATCGCGGACTCTCTTGCCACACCGGCGGAGGAGAAGTTGCTGTTTTGCCAGTTGTCGTAGTCGTTATGGGTGATGAGCCGAAACGGCTTTCCGCCATAACCTCCGGCCGCATTGGCCTCGTCGACTGCCATCTGCGCGCCGTTGAGCATGCGATTGCCGAACGCTTGCTCGGGATGGTCGTAGAGAGGTGCGAGTACGCCGATGCGAATCTCGTCGAGAGTTCTGAGGTCGGGGTCGGGAATATCGCGCGCTGCGCCGTTGTATTCGACCAAGTCCTGGTAATACTCGTAGTACGGCTGGGTGAACTTGGAAAACGGACGCAGGTCTTCCGGCGCACCGGTGTAGGGCTTGAGCGTGCGATTGGGCGGAGGACCGGGAGGATTCTTGCCGCAGGAACACGGCGTGGTAGCCGTCTGACTCCAGCCAGCCGCGGCGACCATAGCAACGACCAGAACGGCGACCACTCTACGCATAGTGAACCTTTTCTCTTTGTGCATTACTCAGAAGACGACTCCCGGCGGAACATGGCGATCGCTTCGATTTCAATCAACAGGTCCGGCCGGCAAAGGATGGCTTGGATGCCGGTCGACGCGGGAAGTGGGTCCAATTGCTGAGCTTTGTAGAAGTTGGTGCGCTCTTCGTTAAACGCCTGGTAATCGCGCTCGATATCGCGCAGATAGCATGTGGTGCGAACGATGTCGTGCCAGGTTGCGCGCTCGGAGGCGAGCAACTTGGTGATGTTGTCGAAGGTGCGGCGAACTTGCGCGCGCAGTTCGCCCACGTGAACGGTTTGACCCTGTTCATCGATGCTGGCGGTGCCCGAGATCAACAGAACGCTTAGGCCGTTGAGATCGATGCGCAGGCCGCGAGAGAAAGCGCTGCCATAGTCGTAAGCTTCATTCAGCGTCGAGAGGTTGGTGATTGCCCGCTTAGTGACGGGCGCGTTGCCCACTTCCGCGATTAGTTCCTGAAGGTTCATAAGATGACTCCCTGACCGTTTTCCGATTATCACTTGTTGCTTGGTGCCTTGGTTGCCGTCCTACCTGTGTGGTTGCGTGTATTAAGAACTCGTCCAGTTTCAACCGAATTTTTCTGGCGAATGCCGTGACTCAATCCTCTGGCAGTCGCGACCCAGATGTCGTCGTCCTGAAAATCGACACCGAGAATGTAATTATGGGCTGGCGCCGATGTCACGGCGACCGCGGCAACCTGCCCCGCGGCGTCTCGGACCAGCATTTCGGGTTTGTGAGTATCGAGTGCAGGCCGATACACCGCCCAGTTCGTGCCGTCGTAGTAGGCCAGGCCTTTATCGGTGGAAAACCAGGCGCGATTCGCGTCAACGCCTTTGATCTGGTTGATGAAGTTGCTGGGCAGGCCGCTGTCTTTTGTCAAAAAGTTGTGCCAGTAGCGGCCATCGTAGCGGCTGGCGCCGAAGTAAGTTGCGATCCAGACGATTTTGTCGACGTAGCTGACCGACGTAGTAATCTCGTGAATCAGGCCCTGATCTTTCATCACGACCATTTCTGTCTCGCCGTCAGGATCGTCGTAGTTCTTCCAGCGTTCCGTCTTCTGGTCGTATTCGAGGACGCCGCCGCCCCAAACCGCGTAATAAACCTTGTCTTCCGCGGTACTGACGGAGTAGGTCCAGATCTCGTACATGGGCGTGTTGCGATTGTTGAACAGGGACCACTGCCCGGTGCGGGTGTTGAGGCGGCTGGCGCCAGCCGCGGTCGCGGTCCAGACGAAGTCCCCTTGCACGCCAACGCCGTAGACGATGTCATTGCTCAGGCCAGAGTTGAGTTGGGTGAAGCTGTCGATGCGGCCAGCGGAAATACGGCTCAGTCCGCCCATGGTGCCCGCCCAGACATCGCCCGTGCGATGGTCCAGGGCAAGCGAGAGCACGGCTTGATGAGCCAATCCATCTTGCGGACGAAAAATCTTCCACACTCCGCTTTCGTAAAGCCCAAGCCCGTTTTCGGTTCCGGCCCAGATGCGGTTGCCGTCCACCAGCACGCAAAAAACATGATTGTCCGGCAGCCCATTCGCAGTGGTGAAGTTGTCCCAGCGAAACATGGGCATGACCTGCGACATCGCCGCGTGCGCAAATAATAGGCAGATCAGCCTCAAGAACCAGCGTTTCAGTTTCATAACGTTTTCAAGTATTCAATCAAGTCGTTCAATTGATCTTTGGTTAAGTCGTTGGTTACGCCATGCGTATCTTTGGGATTAAACACCGTCCAAATTTCCTCCATGGAACGCGCCGACCCGTCATGCAAATACGGTGCCGAGTACACGATGTTCGGAAGTTGCGGCACGTCGATCACGGGAGAGCGGTCCGTGGCTTTGCCAGTGCCCACATCCAGTTGGCGTTGGTTTGTGTACTTCGGACCGCTGTGGCAGTACGCGCATTGGTTTGATTCTGGAATCGGCTGCCCGCTTTGGTTGGCGGTCCGTTCGAAGATGGCCTTGCCGCGCTCTTGCGCCGGCGTGAGTTCGTCATTCGGCAGGCGATTTCGATTGGGCCGGTAGGGAAGGGAGTAAACGAATGACACGAGGTCGGTCAGTTCCTGCGGCGTGAAACTTTGCGAGCGGAAAAAATACTTCTCGGTGCGTGGCCCGCACTCGGTCGGCATGTCGGGGTTTCCGCCGTTCCACTTGAAAGGCTCCGTCCCGGCTAGATTTTCCAGCGACCGGTTATCGACAATATCTTTGCCGAAGCCATCCGGTTCGAGGTCCCATTGCAGGCCGTCGATGGTGGCATCGATGTGACAGTTGGAGCAGCCGAATTGCCCCTGGAAAGCGAACTCAGCGGTGAAGAATAAACGCTCTCCGCGGCGCAGGGCATTCACTGTCTTTGGGCCGCCAAGGTCGATGGTTGAAACCACCTGATTCGTCGCGCTATCGATCACGGATATGTTGTCATCCAGCCGGTTGGCTACGTAGAGGCGTTTTCCATCGGCGGACAAAAACACTCCGCGAGGATTGCGGCCGGTTGGAACTCTCGCGACCACGTACTCTGCCGAAGCCGAGAGATCGTTGACGAAGGGTTGACGCCGCGAGCGAACAGCGCGCATCAGTTTCGACACGCTGATCACGGTCACGCTTTGCGATCCCGCATTGGTCACGAAAATCTTCGACTTGTCCGCTGCGATGGCGACGCCCCACGGCATCGCGTAGTACCGGTCCAATTCGTCGAGCGGAATCTGCGCGGTTCCCGGCACGTCCGCGCCGAATAGGGTGAGGGAATCGCCAAACACCCAGCCATGCTCGACGTGCGCCAGCGGGACTAAATTCTTTGGACGAAGTTGCGCCGCGACTCCCAGCCTGCCATCTGCCGACAGCGCAACATGAAACACGCCCGCAACATTATGCAACGGCTTCCGCTCGACGACCATTTGCCGGGCGGTATCGATCACGGTAATTTCTGAATTCGGTGCCGTTCGGAACGCTCCGAGATTGGGGTAAATGTGCGTGCAGTAAATCCATTTGCCATCCGGCGATATCGTGAGGTAACTGGCGCCCCGGCCGGCGATCAAACGCTTCGTCTCTTTACCGGTTGCGAGGTCGATTACAGAGATGTCATTGCTGAGGCGATTGGCGACATACAAAGTCTGTCCGCTTCGATCGACAACGATTCCGTTGGGTTCTGAACCGGTAGGCAAAGTTCCTGCCAGCTTCAAGCTAGCTGTGTCGATGATCGACACCGTGTCCGACCAGGAATTTGTGACATACAGCCGGCGCCCATCGGGCGACAGCGCAATTCCGCGAGGCTTCCTTCCAACTGGAATGCGGTTGATCACCCGCTCAGCTTTTGCATCTACCACGCGAACTTCGTCGCTGCCTTCACACACGACGAACAGCCGCAATCCATCGGCTGAAAACATCATTTCAATCGGAGACAAATAACGTTCGGATTCACTATCCGTAGAACTGGAAGCGGGTCTGGCAATCGCCGCAGAGAGAGAGAGAATCACGATTGCGACCGTTACCGCGAACTTTATTCTCCGCGCGATGGTGAAGGTCAGCCGCACCTAGGGCTCCTCCACGGTGAGCACCCGATCCACCGGCTGATTTTCTATAACCTGATCTTTACCGCTGGGCCAGTGAATCGTCAGCTTATCCGCCTTCGTGGCCGAGCCCAGTCCGAAATGCACCCTGCCGTCGTCCTGCGAAAGATATCCCGAACCTGCGAAGCGCTCGGCGACCTGCTTACGCCCGCCCGCGAGCAGTTCCAGGCGTGCGCCAATGCCATCGCGATCGCTTTTCTTCCCCTTTAGCTTGATCGCGATCCAGTGATTGCTGTTTTGACTTACGTTGTGCAGCAGAGTTCCGGGGGCGCCGAGATTAACCACAAAGGCATCGACCTTGCCGTCGTTGTCGTAGTCCGCGAAGCAAGCCCCGCGCGAAACTGTCTTGACATCAAGCGCCGGCCCGGCTTCGCGCGATACGTCGGCAAACTTACCTGCACCTAATCCGCGAAACAGGGACTGTTCCTGCGGAACTAAGTGGATCAGTCCGCCATGGAAGATGAGAATGTCCAGCCACCCATCATTGTCGAAATCGTATACGCCCGTACCCCAACTCACGTATTGCGCGGTCGCTTGCGACACTCCCGAACTCGGGCCTATATCCTCAAAGCCTTTGGCTCCGGTGTTTCGCATCAGGCGGTTGTACTTGGAGTCCGTTACCCACAGATCAAGGCGGCCGCTGCCCTCGATATCGGCAAATACCGGGCCCATCGCCGAAGTGTTCTCTCCATTCTGTCCGTAGGCCACGCCTTGCTCGGCAGCGATTTCTTCAAAGGTTCCATCGTGCTTGTTGTGGAAGAGAAAATTCTCCGTCTTATCGTTCGCCACATAAATGTCAGGATAACCATCCCCATCGAAGTCCGCCGCGGTCACGCCCATGGTCCGGCCCTTGAATGCGCCGATGCCAGACTTCTCCGTCACATCGGTGAAGGTTCCGTTGCAATTGTTGTGATATAGACGATTGCTCTCGGGCGCGTAGTCGAGCGGCCCGGGATAGTTATCGGCCGGATAATAGTTACGATAGGTCGGGTCGAACTTGACATACCGTCCCACGAAAAGGTCAATGCATCCGTCGCGGTCATAGTCGAGCCACGCGGCGCCGATCGACCAGCCATCCACCTTGATGCCCGCCTTTGCTGTCACGTCCTCGAAGGTCCCGTCTCCCTTGTTGTGATAAAGGATCGCCTGTCCAAATCCAGTGACGAAAAGGTCGACAAAGCCGTCGTTATCGAAATCGGCAGCGATTGCCGCCATGCCGAAAATGTTGCCCGCCACCCCTGCCGAATCGGTGACATCTGTGAACGTGCCATCGCCATTGTTCTTATAAAGATGGTTATGCGGAGGAATCGCGGGCGGCTGCTTCAGAGGATAAGGATGGATATTTCCCCCGAGCGGCTTGCCGCTCACTACATACAGATCGGGCAGCCCATCATTATTAAAGTCGAACCAGACGCAGCCCGCGCCCGTGCTCTCCAGCAACGAACCCAACTCCCGCGCGCCGAAACTGTGCGTGAATTGAATGCCGGCCTTTTTCGTAGCGTCCTCGAAACGGATGGTGCTGGGCGCGCCCGTTTGCGGTGCTTGGGCCATCAGTGAAGTCGCAATCGTTAGAAATCCTAGAATTCTCTTGATCAAATCAATTTCCTCCTGCGGAACTATGTCGGACCGGGTGACTCATGTCGGCGGGAGTCGTCGATTTCAAAAGGATCAACGGGACCGCATTCTCCGGGGCCGTCTCCGGACCAGCGTGGCAGCCCACGCAAGCCCGCTGCTCGCCGCGCCGCAGCCAGAACCATCCGGTTTCGCGTTTCAAGATTTTCCCCTTGTTGTCGAGTAACTCGATTTGCAATGGCTGGTCTCCCGCCACTTGCACGAAGAACGATCCATCCGCTTCGACCGGTGCCGTGCCCAAAACTTCTCTGCCATTACTGGTTTTTGTATAGAGCCGCACCGACGCGATGGATGCCGCCGCGAACTTGTACTTCGACGTGTAGGAATTGAGGCAAAGCAAATTTCCAAATGACCAATCATGCAACCCCGAAGGGTGACGTTTGGGTACGCTACGCTCCGCAACAAATACCGGCTGCACCACATTCAACCCCGCTTCTTGCACGGCGGTGCGCACAGTGGTTTGACCCGGCTTCCACCAAATCAACTGGAAATCGCTTCGTGCATCCGCTCGCCACGGAAGTAGCCAGTCGCCGGCGGCAGCCTCAGCCAGTTCGCCCGCATAGTCCCCCTTAGGCACGGTGAGTTGTGTTTGCGCCGCGAGCGCGGAGCTGAACCGCGCCAGCCCGCGTTGCACCGCGAATACGATATCTCCAGAGCCAACTTGTTTGCCCGCATACCGGGCTGGTAGATGATCGCAGCGATAGGCTTCGATTCCGCTGCCGTCCGAGTAAACGGTGTAAATTTCCGGCGGACCTTTTTCTCCCAGCGGGAAGCTCGAGTCGAACAAGACTCGGCCATCGCGGAGAACGTCGGTTGGCAAAGAACTTCCCGGACCGTACGTCAGCGGCACTGCATTGTCGCCGCCCAGGGCGTTCCAAGAAAGAGGCGCGGCTTGAATGACGAATCGGTTCCCGAGCCGCTGCGCATAAACCAAGCGATCTTCCGGAAGATAGAACGGTTGGATGCAATCCTCGGCGCAATTTGCAACGCGCCTGGGAGTGCCACCTTCTATCAGAACCTCCCAGATCTGCCAGTGATCTGCGGGAGTGCGCTTTCCGGCGAACATTACTCTCGTTCCGTCGAACGAGACAGTTGCATCCGCAGTTGCTGCAAATTCAGGAACGAGAGCATGCCGGCCGGCGGCGTCCTGAAGAAAAATAGTTGCCCCAGCGCTGAATCGCTCGCCTCCATCCATCCACGCGAGCGGTTCGTAGCGCTTGGCAACCGTGTACAGGATTTTCTGCGACGAGGGAAGCGACATGGCTCGCGAAGAAGAAGCGACAGGCTGAGACGCCTGTCCCATCACGATGAACGACAGAATGCCAATGGCTAACGAGCGCATCAACGCCCGCCTCCCGCGTTTACCAAGTGCGGCCGCGAAGTGGAAGTCTTTTCCCGCGCGTTTTCACGGAAGTCCAGGTAGGCTTGCAATTCCTCCATCATTTTGCGGAATTCATCAAATGGCAGCGACTGCTCGCCGTCACTCCAAGCCTCATCCGGGCAGGGATGCACCTCGACGATTAATCCGTCCGCCCCAACCGCTGCCGCGGCTTGCGCCAGCACAGGAACCAGGCAGCGCACGCCCGCCGCATGGCTTGGGTCCACGATAACGGGCAGGTGCGAAACAGTTTTAAGCACCGGTACCGCCGCAATGTCCAGTGTGTTCCGCGTTGCGGTTTCAAAGGTGCGGATGCCGCGCTCGCACAAAATAATGTTGGGATTGCCATTCATCGCGATCACTTGCGCCGATTTCATCAGTTCGGCAAGCGTCGCAGTCATTCCACGTTTCAGAAGGATCGGCCTCTGACAGCGGCCCAGCGCCTCCAGCAGCGCGAAGTTCTCCATGCTTCTGGATCCGACCTGCATAATGTCGGCGTACTCGGCGACCAGGTCTACGTCAGACTCGCTCATGACTTCCGTGACGATGGCGAGACCGGTCGCGGCGCGAGCCTTGCGGAGAAGTTTCAGGCCTTCGATCCCCAATCCCTGAAACGAATATGGAGAGGATCGCGGTTTGAACGCTCCTCCGCGCAAAATTCGAGCTCCCGCCGCAGCGACGGCTTCGGCAGTCTGAAGCAGTTGCCGCTCGGACTCCACCGAACAAGGGCCGGCCATGACCACAAATTCGCCGCCGCCGATTTCGATTTCACCAACGCGCACGACGCTGCGACCCGTATCGCGGGTCTTGGCGACGAGGTCGTAACGCGAGAATTCACTGTTCCACTGGGAGCGCAGGTTCATCTGCCACGAAAGTATCTGTGCTGGGCTTGCGGCGGGCAGTGATGAGGGTCACACCGAGATATGCGAAAGATCAAAAAAACGCCGCAAAAATGCGGCGATGCACGATCATTGTTCGCGGTCAATAGTCCAATTCAATTACGAAATCTGCCAGCGATGCACCCACCGATTATCCTCGCACCGGTTCCCGCTTAATTGACAATTGTGCCCTGCGCATAATTCAATAGGCGGACTCATGGAAAATACGCCCGCCGTTGTTGTCTCCGCTCCGCGCTTGCGCCGTACTCTCACTCTTTGGGATCTCATCCTCTACGGCATCATCGTGATTCAGCCCACTGCGCCCATGCCGGCGTATGGGGTTTTCAGCAACGCCGGCCAAGGCCATGTAGTCACCTCGATCCTGATCGCCATGATCGCCATGGTTTTCACCGCGATGAGCTACGGCCGCATGGCACGGGTCTATCCCAGCGCGGGGTCGGCGTATACCTACGTGGGGCGCGAGCTGCATCCCGCCCTCGGCTACGTGACCGGCTGGAGCATGACCATGGATTACATTCTCAATCCCTTGATCTGCACCATCTGGTGCGCCAAAGCGATGGCCGATCTGCTGGCGGGAACGCGATATCAGATTCCTTATCCCGGCTTGCTTTGGCCGATCATCTTCGCCTCATTGTTCACCGCCCTGAACCTGCGCGGGGTGCAGACTTCCGCTCGCATCAACAAAACTCTCTGCGCCATTATGGGCGCGGTGATCCTGGCATTTTTCTGGTACACCATCCGCTACATCTTTCATTTGCCGCAATATCCCGAGGCGTTTTTTCTGCACCCGTTTTATAACCCGCAAACTTTCACCATCAACCGCGTCTTTCACGGCACCTCGGTCGCGGTGCTCACCTATATTGGCTTCGATGGCATTTCGACGCTGTCGGAAGAAGTGGAAAATCCCAAGCGCAACATCTTTCTGGCAACCGTGCTGGTCTGCGTGATCACCGGGTTCCTGGCTTCTGCGGAAGTTTACGGGGCGCAATTGTTGAGCTACGCCCATTTCGGCAGGGACTTCGACGTCTTCTCACAGTTTGGCGACGAAAACGTATTCAGCCATGTCGCTGGCATCGCGGGCGGTTTTCTCATGACGAAAGCGATTAGCCTCACTCTGCTGATTGCCACCGTGGGCTCCGGCATGGGATCGCAACTGGGCGCCGCCCGGCTGCTTTACGGCATGGGGCGCAGCGATGCTATTCCAAAAAAATTCTTTGGAGCAATTCATCCCAAAACCAGGATTCCCGCCAACAACGTGCTCTTCGTGGGAGTAATCGCACTGATCGGAGCCTTTCTTATCACCTACGACAACGGCGCTGAACTTCTCAACTTCGGCGCGCTCATCGCATTCATGGGTGTGAATCTGGCATCGCTGACGCACTACTACGTTCGGGGTGCAGATCGCAGCGTGGGTCAATTGATTCCGCCGGTGCTGGGATTTTTTATCTGCCTTTTCATTTGGATTCATTTGTCGAATCTCGCGCTGATCGCCGGCTCGATCTGGATGGCCGCCGGTATCGGCTACGGCGCATGGAAGACACGCGGCTTCCAAGGCAGCCTGGTGAATTTCGATTTGCCACCCGACGAATAGAAAGCGTTGGGGTTGGGAAGGGCACGAGTTCCGCTCGTGCCGGTGCAGGTTGCAGAATGAGTGCGGCTTTTAGCCGCCGAGGTTCGCTTTCCTAAGGGATGCTGGATGCTCCCATCTCTACTGCTTGGGCAATGCTTCCAGAGTGAGAACCTCGAAAGGCCTTAACGTAATTGTCTTCGGCTCGCCTGCGGTCAAACTGATCGGTTGAATCTCGCGATCCTCAAGCCAAGGGCTGTGCGCCTGAAAATCGCGCTGCGCACCGGTGGGCAATTCAAAGGCTCTTGCGATATCGAGGGAGTAGCTCTGCGCCTTATCACTTGGATTTCGCAGGGTGATAATTCCCATTCGTGGCGACCATGCCGCCCAGCCATACACTTCCAGTTGGTTTGGATCGCCCCCGATCCAATGAGTATCGATGAGGACGTCCGCATCGCTGCGAGACCATTTGGCAGCCTCCGCGAGCGTATCCCAGTTGTCTTTAGACAATAGCGAATGCGTGATGTACATCTCCTGCAACTGAGTGCCGCTACCGAAATAGGAGTGGACCTCATGGCCAAAATCACTGCCTGGATCAGTATCCAGATTCTGCGCGTGCCGCGCGTAGATAATCCCGTGCAGCATCAGAGAATTTAAAGGATACAGCGGACCCGGTTGCACAACTCCGCGATAGGTTGCGCCGTCGCGAAAGGTAATCCAGCGCTCGCGCCACGAGCCAACGCCCGCAAAGCTGTGGTCATCGTCGCCTCTCCAGATCGAATCGGCATATTGAAGCCAGAACGGCGACGGATAAGTTCCAGTCGTGAGGTTGATAAAGATCGATGGGTTCACCGAACGCCATTCGCCCATCAGGCTAATCGCTGCCTGAAAATCGCTGTCAAAACGACTTCCGGGCAACACGCTATTCACATTTCCCGTGCCATCGATTTTGAACTGGTTCACGCCATAGTCGCGAATAAACTTCAAGGTCACGTCCTCGAAGCGTGCAAAATACTTTGGCCCGGAAAGGGCGAAGCCTCCTGGGTTTGTTTCCAGCCCGTTTTCGCGGCCATATTTGAGGCGCTCTGCTTTCGCCTGGTCGTACCCTCCCCACGGAGAGAGCCACACGCCGGGCTCGGCTCCGTATTTCTCGGCGGCCGTGCGCAGCGGAGTGAAACCGTTGGGAAATCCTGGGCCGAAACTCCAGAGCGTGTGCGGATCGTCCCAGCCGTCATCGAAGAGAAAGGAATCCAGCTTGACTCCGCGCTGCTCGACGACTTCCTTTCCGAAGGAGCGAATCGCGTCGAGCGCCGCCGCTTCGTCGTAGGAGTTGTTAAATCCAATGTCGTACCACGAGTTGTAATGTAAAAAAGGGCGATAAGGACGCGCGCGTTCGCGCTCGATGTAATTCAAAAACGCCCGCCGCATCTGGCCCACCGGCGACACACCGATGACCGAGGAGTAAGTTACCGTCTGCCCAGTTCGCAATGATAATTCGCGCCCGATGAAACAACTGACGGTCTCGCTCCTAACCTCGCAGGACGAAAGCGGGTGTTCGAAGCCGAAGAAAACATCACCCACAATCACCGGTGATCCCTTGACCGTACCAGCAACACGCGCTGCGGGCGCATTGAAGTCGAATAGCTCGACCTCGCGTATCGGCGCATCCCGGTGAACGGCTTCGATGGAGACCTCTTGCCTCACGTAGTTCGACCCGTCCCGCAAGATCCCGCGCCACGTAACAGAAAGATTTCCTGCGGAGTCTTCGAAACGCAAAATCACCTGCTCGCCGGGAAAATGTTTTGCCGACCGGGATGCTTCTCGTTCCACGGTCAGGTTCTCAATCCGCGGACCATCCTTGACTATCATTTTCGAGGATCGCAGGATTTTCCCATCCTTCAATTTGAGAACAAAAAAATCTTGCGATAGTGGAACGCTTTTCCCAGGTGCATGGGGATCGAGGGAGCGGACGATCAGCTCGGAGCGCTCTCTCGCGCCCGGCGCGAGGGACCATCGCGCCGAGAATATGCTGTTTTCTAATACAACTCGTCCGTCGCGAATGCCGGCGTGAGCTTCGCCCGGGTCGACTCCGTAGAGGGTTCTCGACTGGCCCCAGGCAAGAATGGTGCTGGTGGCCAGCAGGAAGAAGCAGCCAAGCTGAACGCGAGCGAGCATAAGTGGCACTCTATGAGTAAAGTTGGAAAGGCGCAAGGAACACCTGTCTTGCTCTACTTTATCGCAAATGAAGCATTACGAAATAGATAGAAATATGATATATAACAAAACGAAATAGAATTGCGCTCGAATCTCAGATTTCGGAGGCTGAACATGAGGTTCAAATTCTGTACCATCGCTGCCACAGTCGCACTCCTGCTTGCATCGGGTGTGCGTGCCGGAATTGCCAACCCTTCCTCCGAGAACCCTAAAATTCAAGGCGCAAACCTCAGAATCGAGTTCGATCGTACCTTGCGCAGCCGTGTAATCGCGCGCTTCGACAATCAAGAGACGGTGCTGGGGCCGTTCAGCTCTTCTGAAAGTGTGGCGGGAGTGAACCAAACCTGGGGTGAATTTCCTCTGCTCTCGCAGAAGCACGAACGCGTCAGCGACACCTTCGGCGCCGGCGAGCGGCTCATCCTCACCGGCAAATCCGGAGCACTCACGAAGGCCGTTACAGTAACCGTGTATGACGAATTTCCTACCATGGCATTTTTCGATGTCCAATACACGAACTCGAGTACCAGCAAGCTTGTCGTCCAGTCCTGGAGGAACAACGCTTACATGCTCAATGCGCAGCCAAATCACGGCACACCCGCGTTCTGGTCGTATCAAAGCGGCTCTTACGAGAAGCGGCCCAACTGGGTGCTGCCGCTCCATGCCAACTTTCAGCAGCAGAATTATCTGGGCATGAACGCCAGCGATTACGGCGGTGGAACGCCGGTGGTCGATGTCTGGCGGCGCGACGTCGGACTAGCCGTGGGACACGTTGAGCCACGCCCACGGCTGGTTTCGCTGCCCGTGTCCATGCCGGATGCTACCCATGCCAAGGTCGCCGTCGAGTTCCGCCACGCGGTCTCACTGGCGCCTGGAGAAAGTCTGCACACCTTCCGAACCTTCGTTTCGGTTCACCAGAAAGATTATTTCCGAACGCTGACCGACTACCGGCGCTTCATGATGAAACAAGGCTTCAAAATGGCCGCCGCGCCGGACGATGCCTACGGCACAATCTGGTGCGCCTGGGGATACGGCCGGTCGGTCACCCCGCAGCAGGTCTACGACACGCTGCCCACCGTGAAACGGCTGGGTTTCGCCTGGGTCACGATCGACGATGGATGGCAGAACAACGTCGGAGATTGGGCCCTCGATCCCAAGAAATTTCCCAACGGAGACGCCGATATGAAAGCGCTGGTGGATCGAATCCACCAGGAAGGTTTCAAAGCTCAATTGTGGTGGTCTCCTCTTGGCGCCGTGCCGAAATCGGATTTGTTGCAGGAACATCCGGACTACGCTTTGCTGAACCGCGATGGTTCGAGACGGAAAATATCCTGGTGGAACGCGGATTACCTGTGTCCTGCGGATAAAGCAGTGGTCGAATACCACAAAGCCTTGGTGCGAAAGATTTTGCTGGATTGGGGATTTGACGGCCTGAAACTCGACGGTCAGCATATGAACGCGGTGCCGGCCTGCTATAACCCCGCCCATCATCACGCGCGCCCGGAGGATTCGGTCGAGGCCATGCCGGATTTCTTTCAGGCAATCTACGACACCGCGCAAGCTGCGAAGCCCGGCTCTTTGGTCGAGTTCTGCCCGTGCGGCACTGCCTATTCCTTCTTCACCATGCCGCATTTCAATATGTCCGTGGCTTCCGATCCGGAGAGTTCTTTCCAGATTCGCTCCAAGGCGAAAACCCTGAAGGCTTTGATGGGAGACAGCATTCCGTTCTTTGGCGATCACGTGGAAGAAAGCACGGGCGGAAATGATTTCGCATCGACGGTCGGCGTGGGCGGCGTGGTGGGCACACAGTTTGTTCTGCCATCGTTGGTGACCGAGAAAAGAAAGAAGGGCGATCCGGATTCTGTTCTCACACCCGCCCGCGAGAAGCATTATGCGAAGTGGCTGGCCATCTATCGCGAAAAGATGCTTTCCAGAGGCCAGTACCTTGGCCAGCTTTATGACATCGGCTTCGACCTCCCCGAAACCCATGTGATCCGTAAAGATCAGACCATGTACTACGCCTTTTATGCGAAAGAATGGAAGGGGCAAGTCGAACTCCGCGGCCTGGAGGACCGCAACTATAGCGTGCTCGACTACGTCGACGGCACCAGTCTTGGGACGGTTTCCGGCTCACATCCTCACCTTCCCGTGGAATTCAAAGACCATCTTCTATTGCAAGTCAGTCCGCAGCAGCCGTAAAAATGGGCGCAGAAATTTCATTGACAACTAACTTGAAATGAAAGTATAAGTAATCGTTCGAAAGAAAACGCCAAACACCGGCGTGAGTCCCGTACCGGAAGTTCCGCATTTCGTGGATCCTTACGGTTTGCGGGCCCAGGAGCTTCGCCCAATGCCGACCTCTTCCTGCCTTCCCCCGCAGCTTCGCACCGTGCTCTCGCTTGCTCTTCTACTATTACTGGTCACGCCCCTTTGGGCGCAGAAGGACACTGGAAGCATTACCGGAATTGTGAAAGACCCCAGCGGCGCGGTCGTCTCCGGTGCGAAAGTGACCGTGACCGACGTGGATCGCGGCACCGACATGGTCACTCGCAGCAACGAGCAAGGCGAATATGTCGCCGGCCCCCTGAAAGTCGGCCGCTACCAGATCGTCGTCGAGAAGCAGGGATTTAAAAAATCGACCGCCGGCCCGGTACAAATCGATGTGCAGGCCCGCCCCGAGCTCGACTTCACTCTCCAGGTCGGCAGCATCTCCGAAACCATGACGGTAACGACCGAGGGTCCGCAACTCGAGACCGACACGTCTTCGCTGGGCCAGGTGCAGGACAGCCATAGCATCGAAACCCTTCCGCTGAATGGTCGAAATTACGCGCAGCTTGCTCTGCTGAGCGCCGGCGTCGGCCCGGCTGAGCCGGGTTCGCGGGTGGAGCAGTCGTTCGGTTTCAGCTCGAACGGATCACGATCCCTGCAGAATAATTTTCAGCTCGATGGTGTCGACAATAATTCCGATTTAGGTGACGTGCTAAACGGCAGCGCCTATGTGATTCAGCCATCGGTCGACGCCCTCGCCGAGTTCAAGGTGCAGACGAACGCCTACAGCGCGGAATTTGGACGCGGCAATGGGGCGGTCATGAACGCCGTTATCAAATCCGGCACCAATCAATTCCACGGCGATGTTTATGAATTCCTGCGCAACAACGTTTTTGATGCCCGCAATGCTTTCGACGAGTTCGGCCGCCAGGGCTACCAGCAGAACCAATTTGGCGCAACCTTTGGCGGACCCATTATCAAAAGCCGAACATTCTTCTTCGTGGACTATGAGGGACTGCGCAGACGTCAGGCTCTGCCGCAACTGATCCTGGTGCCGACGCCGGCGGAAATCGCCGGCAATTTTTCGTCATTTTTGACCACCTCTCAGGCCACAGCCGTCGATACGAACGGCAATCCCGTGATTGGCGTCACGGCACTCGATTGCAATGGGAACCCTACCTATCAGGGCGAAATTTTCAACAGCTACATGACACAGGTTTCGACTCTGAATCCCGACGGCTATTGCAGCGTCCCCATCGGCGTCGACGCGTCAGGAAATCCGACCAATATATTCCCGGCGGGCTTAATCGATCCTCTTGCCGCGCGCCTCTCAGCCCTGTTTCCCGCACCAAACGTGAGCACCAGCGGCTCTAATTTCCTGGCGGAACCGAAGCAGAGCACCAATCAAAACAATGCCGATCTTCGCATCGACCACAAAATAAGTGACAAAGATTCCATCTTCGGACGCTTCAGCTACGAGGATGCGCCGAGTTTCATTCCGTCTCCTTTTAACAACGCACTCGATGGTGGCTCGTTCCAGGACGGCAATCAGGACAATTCTTACCGCAGCCTGGCCATCAGCGAAACCCATGCTTTCTCTCCATCCACGGTGAACGAACTGCGCCTGGGCTACAACCGCATCAACGCCCATCGTTACCAACTCAATGCCAACCAGAACGTCGCCTCGCAACTAGGTTTTCCGGGAGTTCCGTACGGACCGAACAATGGCGGCCTTCCCAATATCACCATCGACGACGGCACCGCGACGATTGGAAGCTCCGGCTTCTTGCCCTCGATCGAAAAACAGAATGCCTATGTGCTGGGCGAGAACATCACCAAGGTTTACGGCCGGCATTTGCTGAAGTTCGGCACCGAGCTCCGCTTTGTCGAGTTCACTATTTTTCAGCCGGCAGCGTCGCGCGGCACCATGGACTTCGCCAGCGGTCTGACCGACAATGCGGCCGCCCCCACCACCGGAGGCGAAGCCTTCGCCACGTTCATGCTTGGTGTTCCTGATGGCGCGACCATTACCAACCAGCACGGTGTCGACTACCATCACGGGGACTATTCCTGGTTCGCCCAGGATGACTTCAAATTCAGTCCCAAGCTGACTTTGAACCTGGGTCTGCGTTACGAACTCTTCACCGTCATCAAGGCGAAAGATAACCAAGCGGCGAATTTCGACTTTGCCAACGATTCGCTCATCGTCCCCAAAGGCCAGCAAGCGACATTAACTCCGACAATTGCCAGTTACATTCCCATTCTGCGCACCGGTTCTCCAGGACTAATTTCGCCCGACTTGACCGATTTTGCGCCGCGGCTTGGTCTCGCCTACCAGATCAACAACAAGTTGGTGATGCGCGCGGGCTACGGAATCTTCTACGGCGGCGAAGAGAATGGGCCGTATTCCAACCCCAGCCCGGGTTTCAATCCTCCGTTCTTTGTTACCGAGCAGTTTACCCAGCCCTGCGGCTTGTCAGCAGTGAATCCCAATCCCAACCAGCCCAACTGCGCCATCCTCGGCCCTGGAAATGTGCCCTTGAGCCACTTATCGCAGGGCTTTCCCGCAAATTCGCTCACCGATCCCAATTCTCCCACTCTGTTTTCCGAGAGTTCCAAACTGCAAACTCCCTACGCGCAACAATGGCATTTTGGATTCGAATATCAACTGCCCTCTCAAATGTTACTCGAATTGTCTTACGGCGGTTCGCGCGGCTCCCATCTTTACGGCATGTATAACGGCAATCAGGCGCAGCCCGATCCCGCTTTCTGCACGACCAACGGCAACACTCCGGAAAACTGTCCCACGGCGCCCAGGCGTCCGTTCCCCTCCATCGATGGTCCCATCGACACGCTTCGCGCCAACGACTATTCCAACTACAGCTCCCTGCAAGTGCATCTTCAGAAGCGCGCATCCCATGGGTTGGAGTTCGGCGTTTCTTACACCTACTCGCACGCTCTGGATGACGCCTCCAGCGCCAGCCTGGGCTCGCTCAACAACGGAGACTTCCGCAATGAGCTGTATCCCTACCTGGAATACGGCAATTCTGATTTCGACGTGCGCCAGCGCTTTGTCGTTAACTATGCCTACGAATTGCCTTTCGGCCACGGCAAAAAGTTCGGCGGAAACGCCACCGGGGCTCTCAATCAGGTCATCGGCAACTGGCAGATAGCTGGCATCACCACGGCGCAGACGGGAAACTGGTTCACCATCACCGATGCCATCACCAACGTTTCCACCGCCGACGGCGGCGGCACCGTTGGATATTACGAAGTGCGGCCGAATGTTGCAGGCGATCCCAATGCCCATCCCTGTGTGCCGGGAACTCTCTTTAATACCTGCGCCTTCGTTGACAACACGACCTTCTTCACCTTCGGGGATGCGGGCCGGAACATTGTCCGGGGGCCGGGATTGCAGAACTGGGATTTTTCAGTGTTCAAACTTTTCCCCGTTC
The DNA here is from genome assembly GCA_963710965.1 of uncultured Acidobacteriaceae bacterium. Classification (GTDB taxonomy): domain Bacteria; phylum Acidobacteriota; class Terriglobia; order Terriglobales; family Acidobacteriaceae; genus Sulfotelmatobacter. The sequence continues at coordinate 43,023 of CAVQCP010000028.1, forward strand.
GCGAGGAAAAGCATCTGGAGTTTCGCGCCGAGTTCTTCAACATCTGGAACCACGTGAATCCTCTACTGGGTCCTCCCGGCGCGATCAGTGAGGAACCGCAGGCAGTCGAGTTCGGAACGCCGCAGTTCGGACAGGCGGTCGCCGCGCGCGATCCCCGCTTCATTCAATTCGCGCTGAAGTTCTACTTCTGATGGGAAAGCTTGCCGCCGATCTTCGTCGGTCGATATCCAAGGAGGAGTGATGGATCGCAATGTCTCGACGAAAAGCAACGTGAGATTCAACGTGAGATTCGTAGTTTCGCTGCTTGCAACCTTCCTGATGTTCACGATTTGCGCGCCCTTGCTCCGCGCTCAAGTGGGCTCGACGTATTATGTGTCGACCAGCGGGAACGATGGCAATGCAGGAACCCTCAGTTCTCCATGGCTGACCATCCAGCATGCGGCGAACACGGTTTCAGCCGGCGCTACGGTATACGTCTTCGGCGGAGTCTACGGCGAAGCAGTGAACTTTCCCGCGTCTGGAACAGCTTCCGCGCTGATTACATTCGAAAGCTATCCCGGCCAGACGGCGGTAATCGATGGCACGAGTCTCACCTGCTGCACGTCGAATCCGCCCTCCAGTGGCAACGAGACCGAGGGTCTGGTGACGATCGTGAATCAGAGCTATCTGGTCATCAGCGGATTCGAAATCCGCAATTTCTCTACCAGCAAGTCCACGAACACTCCGGCCGGCGTGTGGATCACTGGCTCTGGCACCGGAGTACAGCTTCTGAACAATCTGGTACACAACATCACGACCTCATCGGAGAAAAACGGCAACGCGTTTGGCATCGCCGTTTACGCCACATCGCAGACTCCCATCAGCAATCTCGTCCTCAATGGAAACGAGGTTTACAGCCTCAAGACCGGCAACAGCGAGTCAGTGAACGTAGACGGCAATGTTACCAATTTTGCCATCACGAACAATCTGGTTCACGACAACGACAATATCGGCATCGACGCGATCGGCTACGAGGGCGTTGGACCGGTCGGCTACGACGAAGCCATGTACGGCGAGATCAGCGGAAACACCGTCTACAACATCAGCGGAATTAACAACGCGGGCGAGGGCAATTCCTACGACGCCGATGGCATCTATTGCGATGGCTGCGCCTACGTAACCATCGAAAACAACCTGGTTCACAACGTCGACTATGGCATTGAAGTCGCCAGCGAACATAAGACTTGCTAGGCCAACGGCACTGAATGGTCCGGACCAAATGACACCGGAACGCCCGGTAAGGGCACCGACCCTTGCAACGGCAGGTATGTCACAGTGCGGAACAATGTAGTCTACGATTCGAATGCCTGCGGCGTGTCCATTGGCGGTTATTCGAACGCGGTCGGCGGCACCGCCAACGCGGTCATCGTCAATAACACTCTGTACAACAACAACACGAAGAATCAGGCTGCCGAGTTCCAGATTCAATATCACTCCGGCAGCGCGCAAGGGAACATCTTCGAAAACAACATCGTCTACGCCGGCACGCAGAACGTCTGGATCAACAGCTTCGTCAAACCCACCACGAAATATCCTGCGCCGCCCGCCACGCTTAACTGGAACTTGTACTATTCGGCGGCCGGTTACGTGAAGGGAACTTCGATTGATTGGGGCGATGTCAGCAACTACAAAACTTATTCCGCCTATCAAAGCACCACGGGAGAAGACGCAGATTCGCCGGATGCCAATCCGCTGTTCGTGAATCTTGGCGCCACGCCTCCAGACTTTGACATCGCCGCCGGTTCGCCGGCCATCAACGCTGGCAGTGAAAGCCTGCCCTGCAGCGTGGGATGGTGCAACAGCAGTTCGCCTGATTCGATCTACGGCGCAACCGACTTTCTTGGCAATCCTCGGGAAAACGGTTTGAGCATCGACATTGGCGCCTACGAATCCACGGGGCTCTCGAACTCAATATCCGCGACGCTAACCTCGGGCACGTATACCCTGCAATCGGGTCAGTCGACCACGCTGACTGCCGTAGTTTCCGCGACTCCCGGCGATGGAGGTGTGCCCAGCGGTACCGTCAACTTCATGCGCGGATCGAGTTTGCTGGGCACGGAAACGCTTTTGCCCGCCAGCGCGACGGAGTCGTCAGCGAGCATGCCTCTTAGCGCATCGCAGCTTGCGCAGGGTGCCAACGCGCTAACAGCTGTGTATTCAGGAAACTCGGTTTACGGCGCTGCAACTTCGACACCGATTACGGTGACTCTGCAAAGGCACAAACGGATAAAGTGATTCAGAGGCCACAACACAAAGCACAAAGCGCTGGCGCGACCCAGCGGCTGGCGCATGCCCTCGACCAGAATCATCGGGGGCAAGCCGTTGGAGTCTACGCGATCTGCTCAGCCAATCGTTTCGTGATGGAAGCCGGGATGTTACAGGCGCAGCGCGACAACAGCCTGCTCCTGATCGAATCAACGTCCAACCAGGTCAATCAATTCGGCGGGTATACCGGTCAAACTCCCACGCAGTTCATTACTTTTGTGAATGACATTGCAGCCAACATGAATTTTCCGCTGGAGCGCATCGTGTTCGGCGGCGATCATTTAGGGCCGCACGTTTGGCGCAAAGAAGGCGCATCTTTCGCCATGCAAAAGGCGAAGGAGTTGATCCGCGCCTGCGTGCTGGCGGGCTATACAAAAATTCACCTCGACGCCAGCATGGCTCTCGCGGGCGATCCTTGCGAACCCTCGAAGCCGCTGGCGGAAGAAATCGTCAGTGCCCGGGCCGCGGATTTGTGCAAGGTTGCCGAAGACGCCCACGCGCAGCTTGCTCCCGGTTCGCCCGCTCCGTTGTACGTCATTGGAAGCGAGGTGCCGGTTCCCGGCGGCGAGTTGAACGACTCCGAGCCTCCGGCCACCACGCAGCCGGAGGACGTTGCTTGGACCATTCCAATGACCAAGGATGCCTTCGAAGCACGCGGCCTGCAATCCGCATGGGAGAGAGTGATTGCGATCGTAGTGCAGCCCGGCGTCGAATTCGGTGACTCGGCTGTTTTCCCTTATGTTCCGGAAAAGACCCGTGACCTGGCTTTCTTTGCCGAAGATCAGTGGCAGGGAGTTTACGAAGCGCACTCCACGGATTATCAGACCCCAGCCGCTTTACGGCAGATGGTTCGCGATCACTTCGCCATTTTGAAGGTGGGCCCTTGGTTGACGTTCGCATTCCGCGAAGCCGTATTTGCGCTCGCGGCAATCGAAGAAGAGTGGCTGGGGAATCGCAACGGAGTCGTGCCGTCGCGCGTGCGCGAATCATTGGAAGCGGCGATGCTCGCCAATCCCGAACATTGGAAGAGCTATTACCGAGGCGATGACGCGGAGTTGCGCTTTGCCCGCAAATACAGCTTCAGCGATCGCGTCCGCTACTACTGGCCTCAGCCGGAGGTTGCCGCCGCGCTGCAACGGCTGATCGCGAACCTGACTCTTTACCCTCCCCCGGCCGCGCTGCTCAGCCAATACATGCCGGGCCAGGCCGCGGCGGTACGCGCTGAAATCATCACGAATCTTCCCGTTGATCTGATTCGTCATAAGATTCTGGAGGTCGTCGACCACTACGCGTACGCCTGTGGAATGAAGGGGCAAGTTTGACAAACGAAAGGTAACGTTATAAAAAGAAACTTAAAACAAAAGGCGTCCCGCGGCAAACGAGAATACTCTTGCTGGGGCGGAAAGCGGATTGAACGTGCTCAATGAAGAGCGACGGCGGGCTATTCTAAAACTCCTGAATCGCGACGGAAGGGTTCTCGTCCCCGATCTGGCACGCCGTTTCGAAACTTCCCAGGTGACGATCCGGAAGGATCTGGAGGTCCTGCACAATCTTCGCCAGTTGCATCGCACGCACGGGGGAGCGTTGCCCGCCGGCGACCGCGCGCTGGACGATCCCAGCTTGCGCGAAAAAGAACAGCTTCACCGCGGGGAAAAGCTTCGTATCGCCGAAGCCGCCGCGCAGATGGTGAGTAGCGGCCAGGTCATCATCCTCGATTCCGGCACAACCACAACGGCGATTGCCCGGGCCCTGCGAGAGATAACCGATCTTACGATTGTCACGAATGCCGTGAACATTGCTGCCGAGTTGTCGGGAAGTTCCATTGAGGTCATTCTGACCGGGGGCACGCTGCGAAAAAATTCTTTTTCCCTGGTAGGCCCGATGGCGGAGGACGCGTTGCGGCACTTGAACGCCGATCTGCTTTTTCTCGGCGTCGATGGATTCGATGTGCAGTATGGTCTGACGACTCCGAACCTGCTGGAGTCCAAGGTCAACCGCGTCATGGTCGAGGTGGCGAAGCGGACCATCGCGGTGTGCGATGCCACCAAGTTTGGACGAAGAAGCCTGTCTCTGATTGCGCCCACTGCGGCCATACGCGAGGTCATCACCGATCGCGGAATCGCGCAATCGGATTTGCGCGGGCTGAAGAAGGCGGGGATTGAGGTGACGATTGTCTGATTCCGAAGAAGTAAAAAGTTCGCGCGTTTCCGCCGAACCAGGCGCCCACAGTCTTTCCGAAATTTTGTCGCAGCCTCGATGCTGGGCAACCTGTCTGGCCGAGCTGGCAAAAAGTGAGGCGGTAAAGGAAGTGGTGACGCGCTTCCATTCCACTCCGGAGTGGCTCTTTATCGGTTGCGGTTCCAGTTACTACGTCGCGCTGGCTGCAGCCGCCACCATGAAATCTCTTGCCGGCAGGATGGCCCGGGCGATCCCCGCCTCGGAGGTTTTGCTCTATCCCGAGTTGGTTTTTTCCGGAGCCTGCGTGGCCGTTCTCATCTCCCGCTCCGGTCAAACCTCGGAGGTGCTCAAGGCCGCCGAGGTGCTCAACCAACGCAACATCCCGAGCGTCGCAGTCACCTGCGTCCAAGGCAAAGCGCTGGAGAAGCTGGCCACCATCACCATCGTCCTTCCCGCCGACGAACAAAGCACGGTGATGACCCGTTCGTTTACTTCCATGCTCCTGGCTCTGCAGTTTCTGGCCGGCGAAATTGCGGGAAATAGCGATTACCGCGAAGCTCTCATCGCCATGCCTGCCCTGGCTGCCGATGAACTGAAGCCCGTGCAGGCGAGGGTTCTCGAATTCGTAAATGGCCACACCTTCAAAGATTACGTTTGTCTGGGGCACGGCCCCTTCTATGGTCTGGCCTGCGAGTATGCGCTCAAGGTGATGGAAATGTCCGTCTCCCCGGCGCAGGTTTTCCATTCTTTGGAGTTTCGTCACGGCCCCAAGTCAGTGGTTACGCCGCAGACGCTGCTGGTCTTCCTGCTTTCGGAAAAAGGTTACCAGGCGGAAAGCGATCTGCTCGAAGAGGTGAAGACTCTCGGAGGAACCACCCTGGTCGTTGCCCATCAGGCGAGCTCCCGGGTGCGGGCTGCGGCAGATCTGCTGTTGGAGTTGCCGCTCAGGCTCCCCGAACTCGCGCGCCTGGCACCATCTCTGGTTCCGGGACAGTTGCTCGGCCTGTACACTGGACTGAAAAAGGGATTGAATCCCGATTCCCCTCGCAACCTGACCCGCTCCGTTATTCTTAACGATGACGCTTCCAACAGGCCGGAATATGCCGCGTTTTAACGTCACCCTTGCCGGGGAATTGAATCTCGATCTGATTCTGTACGGCCTTCCCGCCGAACTTCCTCCTGAACGCGAACTGCTGGCCGATGACATGGCGTTGACCTTAGGCTCTTCCTCGGCCATCGTCGCCCACAATCTAGCCAGTCTGGGCAGTCGCGTGGGCTTTCAGTCGCTCATTGGCGAAGATCCCTTAGGCAAGATCGCACTTGAAAAATTGGCGCAAAGCGGCGTTGACATCTCCCGCCTCCGGAAAACGACATCGGTGAACACCGGCTTGAGCGTCATTTTGCAGCGGGATGGATGGCGCAACATCTTGACCTACTCCGGCGCCATCGCGAAACTCAGCCTGGCTGATCTCGATCTCGACTATCTCTGCGATTCCCGCCACTTCCACCTGTCTTCCTATTACTTGCAAGCCAACCTTCGCCCCCAGGTTCCGGAGCTCTTTCACCGCCTGAAGAGTGCCGGACTGACCATTTCACTCGATACCAACGACGATCCCGAAGATCTTTTCGGCGACGATGTCTGCGAAGTTCTACGCCAGGTCGACATCTTCCTGCCCAACCGGCGCGAGGCCTGCCGCATCGCTGCCACCGACAATGTGGAACTTGCCATGAAGAAGCTCTCAGAACTGGTTCCTCTCGTCGTCGTTAAACTGGGATCGGAAGGCGCAGTGGCCCTTCGCAATCATGAAAGAATTGCCGGACCGCCCCTGGCCGTAGAAATTGTCGATGCGGTTGGCGCTGGTGACAGCTTCGACGCCGGATTCCTGCACGCCTACTTGAAGGGCGAAAGCATAACCGGGTGTCTGGCCGCCGGCAATGCGGCAGGTGCTCTTTGCGCCACCCGCGCCGGAGGCACGGAAGCATTCCGCGATCGCGAATATCGGGAAAGCTTTTTGCGCCAGCATCAACTCCAGCTTTAGAAGTGGAAATCTCTGTGCAAATCTGATTCCTCGTGCCGAATTTTGGGTCTTCCCCCAAAACTCGCGGGTGTATGATTATTTTCCAATAACCTGGAAAAAGCCTTGGATGTTTCGCACCGTGACTGTCGCCGTGCGGCCGTCGGGCACGGCGCAGGCATCGCATCGGCAGCGCGAGGGGAGAACGTCATGCCAGTGAATCAGTCATCCAGCGAAGATCCGCGTCTGGCGGCCAGCGCTAAGAAAACGTACGAGAAGCCAGCCTTTCGCTTCGAGAATGTATTCGTAACCTCGGCCCTTTCCTGCGGCAAGATCAATCCCACGCAGCTGGGATGCTCTCAGCTCACTAAGGTGTCATGAGCCAACCCGCGAGCGCACCCGCGAACATTTCCGACGCTGTGAAACGCGATCTCGCGCGGGAAGTTTTGCGCTCTTTCGGAACTCTCAGCTTCGCGGAGAAAGGCTGGAGCATGCTTCCGACTATTTTCCCGGGCGACGTTCTGGCGGTCGAGCGCATTGACCTCGAGCGCACTGACGAAAATCAAGTCAATCTCGGCGATATCATTCTTGCCAGCCGGGATGGTTGGTTCTGTACCCATCGCGTGGTTGGCAAGTCGGAGGATGGCGGTCATCGCTGCTGGCTTACCCAGGGCGACGCCATGGCCATTCCGGATCGCCCAGTCCAACCGAGTGAATTGCTCGGCCGCGTCGCGTACGTGACACGAAGAGGGAAGAGAATTGCCTTGCCGGCGAAATTGAGTGTGATCGAGAGTCTGATCGCCAGCTTAATTCGTCGCTCTTTTTTCGCGGCACGAGTCCTTGTTTACTTGCACAAGGTTTATTCGCACAAAATTTATTGGCACAAAATTGATCCCAACGAATATCTCGCGAGCGCGGTTCACACTTCCAAGGAGTCGATTACTCCGTGCCAGGGCTAGCCGCACAAGTCGAGCATTACAGCGTGGTTATCGCCATCGGCGGACTTCCCGTCCAGGTAAACACCACCGATGCGAGTTTTCTCGAAATGCTGGAAAAGCGCTATGCCGGTTTCGTGAGCCCGGAGGCGCACTCTGAATTCGAGTTCGAAGTGGATCTGGGGCCAACTCATTTCGCCAATCCCCACGCTGATGTAAGCGTGACGCAGCGCTCCGGCAGTTGGCTGCTGCAGCGCGGCGATTTCCGCGCCGAGTGGGAGCCTTCGACGGGGAAAGGTCGGATTTGGCAGACCGCGAATCCGTATTCCATCGACGCCGTTCTACGCATTGTGCACACTCTGATGCTGGCCCGGCAAGGCGGATTTCTTCTGCACTCGGCCAGCGCAATTCGTAACCGCAAGGCGTTCTTGTTCGCTGGAGTTTCGGGGGCGGGCAAAACCACCATCTCGCGCCTTGCCCCGCCCGACGCCACGCTTCTTACCGATGAAATTTCTTACGTGCGCAAGCAGGGTGAGAATTACGTGGCGTTTGGCACGCCCTTCACCGGCGAGTTGGCAAAACTGGGTGAAAACACGTCGGCACCGGTCGCCGCGCTTTACTTACTGGCCCAAGGTCCGGAGAACCGCATCGACCCGGTCGGGGCGTCCGACGCCGGACGCGAGCTTCTGGCCAACATGCTTTTTTTTGCCGAAGACGAGGAGTTCGTTCACCTCGCTTTTCAGGCGGCTTGCGACTTCGTCGATCGCGTGCCCGTTTACCGGCTGACTTTTGTGCCGGATGCGCGGGTCTGGGAGATGATTGGCTAAATGAGCAGGGCGTCATCCTGAGCGAAGCGAAGGATCTCACGGCAGAAATCCTTCACCGAGGGATTAACTTGATGAGCAAAAAACTTTATGTCGCGCGCAGCCCGCGCATCGCAGGCCGCATGCTGGGAGAAGAAATGCTGGTCATGGCCGGCCAGGGGTCCACGCTGTTTACGCTGAACCCGACGGCAACCATCCTATGGCAAGCGGCCGATGGCGTCACCCCGCTCGATCAGATCGTTGAGAGCCGAATCTGCTCTGAGTTTGAAGTGCAGCCCGAGGAAGCGATCCGCGATGCTGAAGCGCTGGCCGCGGACCTCGCGAAGCACGGCATTTTGCTGCTCTCGCCAGAACCGATTGCCCAAGTCAACTCATCCGCGCCGGTGACTCGATGAGCGCGCTGTTGCAGGAGATGAGCGAACGGGCGTTGCGCCTGGGCGTTCCTCTCAGCGTCCAGCTTGATCTTACTTATCGCTGCAACGAGCAGTGCGTTCACTGCTATCTCGATCACGATGATCACGGTGAAATGACTACCGCCGAAATCAAGCATCTGCTTAAGGAAATGGCCGAGGCCGGTGTATTTATTCTGACCTTGAGCGGCGGCGAGATTTTCCTGCGCAAAGATTTCTTCGAGATCCTCGAGTGCGCCCGCGCCCTGACCTTCTGCATCAAGCTGAAGACCAATGCCGTGATGATTCGCGAAGCGCAGGCAGCGCGCCTGCGCGACCTTGGCGTAGAGTCGATTCAAGTCAGTATTTATTCCCATCGTCCCGAGGTTCACGACGCCATTACCAAGCTGCCCGGCTCGCTGCGGCGATCCATCAACGCCATTCGCTTCCTGAAATCGCAAGGCCTGAAAGTCATCATGGCCAATGTGCTGATGACCGAAAACCTGCAGGACATTCATGGCGCGCGTGCTCTGGCCGAAGAATTGGGAGCGGACTACACGCTCGATCCCACGGTGACGCCCATGATGGATGGCGACCGCTCCATTCTGAAATTGAATGCGGGCGAGGGGGCTCTGCACAATCTTTTCCGCGATGAAAACTTTGTGAGCGATGCCGATGAATTCTGCGCGACTCCGACCGCTCCAAACGAAGAGAGTATGGCGTCCCTGCCGTGCAGCGCGGGGCATACCGCGTGCTACGTTTCGCCTTACGGCGAGTTTTATCCCTGCGTGCAGTTCCCTCTATCATGCGGCAATGTGCGCCAGCAGCGCTTCATCGATATCTGGCGCAACTCGGAGCGATTGCAGGAAGTCCGCTCCATTCGCCTGCGCGATCTTTCCAGTTGTTCCTCGTGCGCTCACGGCTCGACCTGCTCGCGCTGTCCCGGGCTGGCCTTTCTGGAAGGCAATATGCGCGGGCCGTCGACCGCGGACTGCGAGAAATCTTTTGCGCGCACCGGAATTCCGTCAGTCAACTTGCTGGCGAAAAAAGAGTTGGCCAAGACGATGCCCGCGCCCGCACGCCTTATACAGATTCAGCTGGTGCCCGACGTAACCGGTAGCAGGTTAGCAAGCGTCAGCGGGCCGCAAGCTCTGGCTGCAGCAAATGTCGAGCCAGCGAATCTGACCAGCGAAGCTTTTGCCGTCTAGATACCGGATTGCAATTTTCTTTCGCTGACTCTTCCATCCCAGTGCTTGGGCATGCGAAATTAGTACATGCCCTTGGTCGTTCGTCCCTCAAAAATTCATTCCGTCGGAGTGTTCACCAATACCGCCATCCGGAAAGGCTCGCGCCTCCTCGAATACAAGGGCCCTCGCATCAGCCCGGAAAAAGCCAACGAACTCTACGACGGTGCACCTCGCACGTATCTCTATGGTCTGGAGGACGGCAAGACCGTCATCGATGGCGAAGGAATTGCCGCTTACCTGAACCATTCCTGCGACCCGAACTGTGAGATTGACGAAGTGAAAGGCCGGGTGTGGATCTTCGCCATTCGCGACATTGCCGCCGGCGAAGAACTTCTCTGGGACTACAACCTTTACGACGACGACGATCCAGCGCCCTGCCACTGCGGTTCGCCCCGATGCCGCGGTACGATGTATTCGCGCGAGTGGATGGCCAAGCTGCGCCGCCGCGAGGCGCGAAAAAAGAAGAAACGGGAATCGACGAAGCTGGAATCTGCGAAGCTGGAATCGGCTAAGAATGCGAAGAGCACGGCTTCAGGCCGCGCCAGCTCAAGCGCAAAGTGAGCGGCAGTCAGCGCCGAGGTGCAGCAGCGCCGGGTGGAGCAGCGCTTCAGCGCTGCGTTAAGATTTTCCCTCTCATAGTCGACTTTAGCCGCTGAGGTCAGGCCCCGTCGATAGCGTCCTCTACCTTGCCGTCACCAATTCATCCGCTTTCTGCCCGCGCAGGTTGATTCGCTCGACCTCGTCTTCCTTGATCGCGGTGTGGGTCTTCGCCACCAGCATGTAAATTGAAGGCACGACGAACAAAGTAAATGCAGTGCCGATGATCATGCCGCTGACCAGCATGATTCCGATACTGTTTCGGGCTCCGGCGCCCGGACCCTTCGCGAAAACCAGGGGGAAGTGTCCGAAAACGGTGGCGGCCGTGGTCATCAAGATGGGGCGCAAGCGAGTGCCGGCTGCGCCGATGATCGCCTGCAGCTTGCTCAGGCCGGTTTCCTGCAATTGGTTGGCGAATTCCACAATCAGAATTCCATTCTTCGCGATCAGGCCGACCAGCGTGATCAAACCCACCTCACTGTAAATGTTCAAAGTAGTGAAGCCGAGGAATGAAAATAACAGCGCGCCCGACATGGCCAGGGGCACAGATCCCGCGAGAATGATGAAGGGATCGCGGAAGCTCTCGAACTGTGCTGCCAGTACCAGATAAATCAGAATTGCCGACAGCAGAAACGTTCCCAGGAACTTGCTGCCTTCCACGCGCAACTGCCGCGATTCACCCGCATAATCGACTGTGAAACCCTGCGGCAAAACCTCTTTCGCCGTATCCTCTAAAAACGTCAGCGCCTGATCCAGGGGAATATTGGGCGGAATTACGCCCTGAATCCGCACCGCATTCAGCTGCTGAAACTTATTCAACGATCTCGGTTCGGTAGTCGTTCTTAGCGTGGCGAAGGTGGAAAGCGGCACTAACTTATCGGCCGAACCCTTCACATAAATTTGGGAAAGCTGGTCCGCAGTCAGGCGTTCCGCGCGCTCCACCTGGGGAATTACTTTGTAACTGCGGCCCTGAATGCTGAAGCGATTCACATAGTTGCCGCCCAGCATGGTCGAAAGGTCCTGCCCAGCCTGGCTGAGGTCCACGCCTTGCGAGCGCAGCTTATCGCGGTCAAAGACCACTTCAGTTTGCGGCTGATCGAACTTTACGTCGGTATCGAGAAAGATGAATTTGCCGCTGGCCATCGCTTTTTGCACGATCTTCTCGGCCAGTTGGCTGACTTGTTGCGGCTCGGCGGCCGACACGATCACAAAATCCACCGGGAAATTCCCGCCTCCGGGAAGCGGTGGAGGAGTCAACGGAATCACCCTGACGCCGGCAATCTGGTTCAGCTTCGCCGACGATTCCACCAGCAATTGTTGCGTGGTCTTTTTTCGCTGGCTCCAGGGTTTGGTAACCATGCCGGCGAAACCGCCGCTGGGAGTCGTGATCTGAAATGTACTCGCGGTCTCAGGGAACGAGTGGTAGACGTCGTAAACCTGTTGCGCGAAAAGATCCGTCTGATCGAGCGTGGAGTTGGGCGACGCCTGGATCACGCCGAAAACCACCCCCTGATCCTCCGCTGGCGCAAGTTCGTGCTGCGAGAACATGTAAAACGGGACCATCAGCAGGGCCACAATCACCCACAACGTGAGCACCACCGGGCGATACTGCAAAGTCCCCGTCAGCAGCCGAGTATAGAATCTGCGAACCGCCTCGAAATGGCGGTTCACCATGCCGGGAAAACCCTTTTCGGTGTCACCGGCACGCAGCAACTTCGAACTCATCATGGGCGACAAAGTCAGCGCCACGATGCCCGAGACCACCACCGCGCCCGCTAGCGTGAAGGCGAACTCCCGGAACAGAGCGCCCGTCAGGCCGCCCTGGATTCCGATGGGCGCGTACACCGCCGCCAAAGTGATGGTCATCGAGATGATGGGCCCAACTAATTCCCGGGCGGCGTCGCGCGCGGCTTCGTAGGGGCTCTTGCCCATATGCAGGTGCCGCTCGACATTTTCCACCATCACAATCGCGTCATCCACCACCAATCCCACGGAGAGCACAATCGCCAGCAAGGTCAGCAGGTTAATGGTGAAACCCGCGATCAGCATCAGGAAGAAGGCGCCAATCAATGACACCGGGATGGCGATGACCGGAATCAGCACGGAGCGGAACGAACCCAGGAACAAGAAGATCACGATCACCACGATCAGCAGCGTTTCCGTCAGCGTGTGCAGAACTTCATTGATCGAGTCTTGAATGTATTCCGTCGAGTCGTACGGGATCCCCAGCTTCATTCCTGCCGGCAGTTGCTCCTGAATGCCGGGCAGCGCCTTGCGCACTTCCTGAATCACCTGGAGCGAGTTCGCCGTGGGCAGAACCCAGATGCCGAAGAAGGTCGCGGTTTCGCCGTTGAAACGAACATCCTGATCGTAATTCTCGGCGCCCAGTTGCACGTCCGCAATTTCACCCATGCGAACCACTACGCCGTTGTCCTGCTTTACGATCATCTGCCGGAAATCGTCCGGCGTTCGCAGATCGGTGTTGGCCACCAGGTTCACCGATACCATCGAACCCTTGGTGCTGCCGAGCGCCGACAAATAATTGTTCTTCGATAACGCATCCCTCACGTCAGAGGGAGAAACTCCGCGCGCAGCCATTTGCTCCGGCTTCAGCCAAAGACGCATGGCAAACGTACGATTGCCCTGAATGTCGGCACGCTGCACGCCGCTGATCGCACTCAATTTGGGTTGCACGACGCGAGTCAGATAATCCGTAATCTGGTTTTCGTCCATGTCCTTGGACGAAAACCCGATATACATGGAGGCAAACTCGGTGTCTGCCGTTTCCAGGTCGATCACCGGTACCTGCGCTTCGGGAGGCAGGTCATTTTTCACCTGCTGGACCTTGGCCTGAATCTGCGTGAGGGCGGCGTTGGTGTCGTAGTTCAACTTCAGGTGAACTGTGATTGTGCTCAAGCCCTGGGCGCTGGTCGACTCCATGTAGTCGATGCCGTCGGCGCTGGCGATTACCCGCTCCAGCGGCGTAGTGATGAAACCCCGCACCAGGTCGGCGTTGGCCCCCACGTACACGGTGGAGACCTGAATCACGGCGATGTCGCTACGGGGATATTGCCGGACACTTAAAGAACGCACCGCCTGCAACCCGGCGATGATGATGACCAGGTTGACCACCATCGCCAGTACCGGACGCTTAACGAATAAATCAGTGAACTTCATGCATATCCCTCACACAGCGCCCGCAATTTGTCATCTCAGCGGAGCGAAGAATCTCCTATACGCTGCTGATACTTCAAAGATCGCTTAGCTCTCGTCTGGATTAGGGTTCGGACTATTCTCGGGTTTTACGCTGTTGTTGACCTGGACCGGAGCGGCATTGCGAAGCCGAAAGACTCCGGCGCTGACCACTTCATCGCCAGGATTGATTCCCGCAGTGACGGCCACCTGATCGCCTCGGCTGCCTTCGATCTTCACCACCTGCTGCTTCACCCCGCGGTAGCTGTTGCCTTTCTGGTCCTTCATCTCCGTTACGACGTACACGGAATCGCCATACGGCGCGTAATTGATCGCGGATGCGGGCAGGGGAATAACGTCGCGCGCCTTGCCCACCGGCACTTCGACTTGCACGAACATGCCGGGGCGCAGTTTGCTGGATTGATTGGGCACCGTCGCCTGCACTTGGATATTGCGGGTTTGTTCGTTGACGATGGAATCCAGCGCAGTAATTTTTCCCTCGAAGTCCATGCCCGGCAAATCGGCATTGCTCAGCTTCAGACTGCGTCCGATTGCCATCTTGCCGGCATCCTGCTGCGGCACGCCGAAGTTCACGTAGATCGGATTCAGCGCCTCCAGCGTAACAATCGCCTGACCCGCCCCCAGATACTGTCCCAGGCTGATCTGCCGAAGCCCAAGAATGCCCGAGAAGGGAGCATGAATCGTTTTGCGGGCGATGGCGGCTTTAATGTCGCCTACCTGCGCCTCGGTGGCTTTCTGCTGCGCGGCGGCATTGTCAAACTCCGATTTCGAAATCACCCCCGCCTGCACCAGTTGCTGCGAACGCCCATATTGAATTCTGGCGAGATCGCGCTGCGCCTCCAGGTTGGCCAGCTGTGCCCGTTCCTGACGGGTATCGAGCTCCACCAAAATGTCGCCCTCCTGCACCGATTGCCCGGATTCGAAATGAATCTTGTCGACGGTGCCCGGCAGGTCCGCACTCACGGTCACGCCCTGGATCGCAGCCGCCGTGCCGATGACCTCAAGCGTAGAGGGCCAGCTTTCCCGCTTGGCGATCACCGTACTTACGGCGGTAGGTGGTGGTGTGAAGCTCGACCCCATGGCAATCGCCGCCTCGACCTGGCGGTACTTGATGAAGCCCAGCCCGCCCAAAAGAGCGGCCACAATCACTAACATCAAAATAAATCGTTTCGCCATGTACTCTCCGAACTAGAAACAAAACACTCTATTTTTGTTTGTCTTGCGACGTTGGAACGGCCGACGTGGGCACGGCCAAGGCAGCTGCTGCCCGTTTTGATTTCGCAAGTCCAGAAAGGATTCAGACATCCCGCCTCTTCCCTCTGTTAGATTATTCCCCTATGCCGCAGATTCCTATCCCGCCCTCGCGCAACTTTGCCAGCGACAACAATGCCGGGGTGCACCCCGAAATTCTCGAGGCCATCGCCTGGGCGAACCAAGGCCACGTCGTCGCCTACGGGGACGACCACTTTACCCGCTCCGCCATCCAGGAGTTCAAAGAACATTTTGGACCCGATATTGAGGTCTTCTTTACTTTTAACGGCACCGGCGCGAATGTCTTGAGCCTGCAAGCTCTAACCCGCCCGTTCCATTCAGTTCTTTGCAGCGCTCATGCCCACATTTACACCGACGAATGTGGCGCGCCCGAGAAGCACACGGGCTGTAAATTGATTCCTCTGCCGCAACAGGATGGCAAAATCTCGCTCGATTCGGTGCGCCATGCCTACCATGGCATCGGCGACGAACACCACTCTCAGCCCCGCGTAATCTCGATTACTCAGTCCACCGAAATGGGGACGGTCTACCGCCCGGAAGAGATTCAATCGCTGGCCCGCTTCGCCCACGAGCACGACATGTTTCTGCATGTGGATGGCGCTCGCCTCGCTAATGCCGCCGCCTCACTCGGCCAGACTTTGCGTCAGGCCACGCGCGATCTCGGGGTCGACGTGCTTTCTTTTGGCGGCACCAAGAACGGAATCATGGGCGGCGAAGCGGTGGTGTTTTTTCGCCCCGAACTCAGCCACGACTTTCTTTTCCTCCGCAAACAATCCATGCAGCTTGCCTCGAAGATGCGTTTCATCGCCGCGCAATTCGAAGCCCTGCTGACCAACGACCTCTGGCGTCGCAGCGCCGAACATGCCAACCACATGGCCCGGCTGCTGGAAAAAGAAATCAGCCGCATCCCCGAAGTCAGAGTTGTCTGGAAGGTCGAAGCCAACGGCGTCTTCGCCCAGATTCCGCGCCACGCCATTGCCAAAATCAAAGAGCATTACTTCTTCTATATGTGGATGGAGGAGGAATCCATCGTACGCTGGATGTGCTCCTTCGACACCACCGAAGAAGATATTCGCCAGTTTGCCGAGGTCGTCGCCCAAGCGGTGAAGGAATAAAAGCCGCTTCCGGTCGCTTGCTTGCCAATTGCTTTTTCAGGTGCTTTTGACTAAATTTAGCGTTCCCCTATATATGTCAGCTTCGACCGGATGATTGTTCCGATTAAGATTCAGAGGGATTGATCCCAGGAGTCGTGGATGAGCCGGAAGTGGTTCAGCATAGCCGCCCTTATCGCCGTGGCAACAATTTTCCTCAGCCTGTCCAGCTGCGGCTTCAATCAGCATTTGGTGTCGATCCAAGTGGTACCTGCCACTGTGACTTTCGGCGGTGTCGGCGCGGCGCTCCAATTTACCGCCAATGGCACGTATGACCACCCTCCGGAAACGAAAGACATTACCAATAGCGTTGCATGGGCAATCGATTCGCAATATCTGGCAACTTTTAGCACGACGACGCCTGGTTTGATCACCGCAATCAACGACTGCGGTACCGGGAATGTAACCGCCAGCTTTTATGACAGCCCGAACAACGTCGTCGGATACGCGTTTGTAAGCGCAGCGGGCGTCGGTACATCGGCTTGTACCTCGGCTGCCTTGACAGTCGTTGTATCGGGAAGCGGTACCGTAACCAGCTCTCCCACCGGGATAACTTGTCCCACCACTTGCAGTGCAGGCTTTCCGCTCGACAGCACAGTCGGACTGAGTGCTACCCCAGGAACGGGGGCAAAAACCGTGACCTGGACTTGGCCCGTGGGTACGGCAGGCTGCAATACCGTCGAGACAACTTCGTGCACGGTCATCTTGGATACCAATCAGACGATCACCGCGACGTTCCAATAATCACCGGGCTAGTGTGCTTTACTGCCCATCCTCCAGCAGCTTACCCAGCGTAGGCTTATGCTTCTCCGCCTTCTTGTTCTTGTGCGGAACCACTTTCGCCGTCGGAGGAGCGCCCACGCGCTCACGTGCCAGTTCCTTCACCGCCTGCACTGCGCCAAATCGCTTCAATTTTTTCTTGCCCGCCATCGCTTGTTTTTCCTGTCATTAGATCTTGCCATAGCTTCCACCCTGTGGAACATGCAATAATCGAATTTCGCAGTTCCGGTCGGGCTCAGGAAATGTTTGATTAGCGAACGGCCGCGACCAGCGATTGACAACGGCCTCATGGAAGAACGAGATTTTTTCGACGAACGCAGCGAGAAGAAACCGGCCACGCTCACCTGTCCCCACTGCCGCCAGCCCGGCGAGTATGAGATCACCTGGGTGGTGCGCACCAAGAAGCGCCAGCTCGCCGGACGCGCCGACGAGCGCGACCGCGCCCGCTTCGCCAAGGCCCGCTCCTACATGGTGCGCAAAGATGACATGATGGCCTGCAAGAACATGCGCTGCCGCAAGCGCTTCGAAATTTCCGGCCAATCGACCGTCATCACCGAGTAGTTCTATTTGACTTCGGCTTCAATTCCCTTCGCCGGTGCGGACCTGAGTTCAAAAGACCTGGGTTTAATAGACCAGGGTTCAAAATAGGTTCAAGAAGGGAATTGGCCTTACGGTAAGGTTGTCTCCCCCCGTGAATTTTGGCTTGCCTAGGAGGCTTGGTGGCCGCAAGATCGAGGTTCAGCGCGCTAGAATCATCGCCTCCGGAGATTACGCAATGTCTTCACCCTCGCTGACTATTTTTCAAACCGTCGACTCCATGAATGAGGGGGAATTGGACGCGCTTCCTCATGGAGTTATCCACCTCGACGATCGAGGCGTGATCCTGCAATACAACGCCTACGAAGGTCGCCTTGCTGGCCTCGCGAAGGAAAATGTGGTGGGCAAGAACTTCTTTAAGGACGTCGCGCCCTGTACCGATGTAGAGGACTTCTATGGGCTCTTTCAGAAAGGGGTGGCTGCGGGTAGGCTTCATGTCAAGTTCCGTTACCACTTCTCGTTCAAACACAACCCCCGGGATGTAACCGTCACTCTCTTTTACAGCGAACGCGATAAAAGCGTCTGGGTTTTCGTCCAGCCCATCGAGCCCGAGCGCCAGAGCGCCTTGTAGCGGAGGCTCAAGAAGAAGGGCTTTAAGAAGGCTCATCCGCAAGAATTATGAGCCAGCCCGAGTAAGGAATTTGTCGTCCCCGCCCGGCCCGCCGTCATTTATACTTACGAGTTTGGCTTTCGCCGACAGAGCCACTGGTAAGGAGTGACGCTTGAAAATCCTGGTTTGTATGAAGCAGGTGCCACAGAAAGACGCCCCGCTCAAACTCAACGAAAGCGGTGCCTGGATTCGCGAAGACGTCTCTTACGAAGTCAACGAGCCCGACGCCTTTGCCCTCGAAGAGGCACTGCGCCAAAGAGAAAAACATAAGGGCGAAGTGGTAGTCATCACTTCCGGCCCCGCCCGCGCCCAGCAGGTTTTGCGCGAAGCCCTGGCCAAAGGCGCCGACCGCGCCATTCATCTCGAAGACAATGCTTTTGTGGGTCTCGACGCCTTCAACACCGCGAAGGCTTTCGCCGCCGCCATCAAAGAGGAGCAGTTCGATCTCATCTTCACCGGCCTGCAATCCGATGACTACGGCTACGCGCAGACCGGCGTCATCCTTGCCGAGTTGCTGGGCTGGCCGCACGCCACCATCATCATGCAGATTGAAAAAACCGACAGCGGTATCCGCGTCAAACGCGAGCTCGAAGCTGGATTTTTTCAGTTCGTCGATATGCCGCTGCCCGCCGTGCTGACGATTCAATCCGGCATCAACAAGCTGCGCTATGCCACTCTGATCGGCATCAAGAATGCAAAAAACAAACCCATCCGCAAAGTGACCATGGCGGAGGTGCAATCCGCGATTGGCGAGAATTTACAAAAGATCGAACGCCTCTACGTGCCGCAGAAAACCAAAAAGACCGAACACATCGAAGGCTCGCCAGCCGAAATCGCCAAAAAGCTGGTCGACAAACTGCGCAACGAACTGCGCGTGCTGTAGTCGCTATACCCGTGTGGGGACAGCCGCCTCGGCTGTCCGCCGAGCGAAGCGAGGCCGTACAGCTGAAAGCCGAGAGCTGAAAGCTGAGGCCGTAAAGCTGAGAACTGAGAAACCGAGACCTTATGCCCAATACCGTCTTAGTAGTCGTCGAACAACGCGAAGGCAAACTCAACCGCGTCTCCTGGGAGACCATCACCGCAGGTCAATCCATCGCCGCTGCGACGGGTTGGACTCTTGAAGCCGCAGTCGTTGGCGGGAATGCATCTGCCTTGGCCGCGGAGGTCGCGGCCAAAAAGGTCGCGAAGGTCAACGCGGTCGCGTCGCCCAAGCTCGAACCGTATACGCCCGATGCCTTTGCCGCCGCACTCCAGCAACTCATCGCCGCCAAACAGCCCAAACTCGTTCTGATGCCGCACACGTACCAGGTGCGCGATTTCGTGCCGAAACTAGCCACCGCAATGGGGCGCGCGGTCATCAGTGACTGCATCGGCTTCAAATTCGAAAATGGCAAGCTCGTGTTCACCCGCCAGATGTTTCAAGGAAAATTCGCCGCCGATGTCAGCTTCAACTCCGATGCGCCCTGGTTCGCGACTTTCCAGAATGGCGCATTTCGCGGAGACAAAGCGGAACCGGGCGCGAGCCCGGCGCCGGTCGAAACCATGAACGTCGAAATTGCCGATGGAGTCATCCGTAACCAGCCGCAGGAAGTATTCAAAGAGGCGAAGCAGGCAGTAGATCTTACTCAGGCGGAAGTCATTGTCGCGGTTGGCCGCGGCATTAAGGAACAGAAAAACATCGAGATCGCCAAACAACTCGCCGACGCTCTGGGTGCCGACCTGGCGGCCTCGCGCCCTATCTGCGACAACGGCTGGTTGCCCATGGACCGCCAGATCGGCTCCTCCGGCCAGACCGTCGCGCCGAAGGTTTACCTTGCGCTCGGCATCAGCGGCGCCATTCAACACATCGTGGGCATGAAAGGCTCGCGCACCATCATCGCCGTCAATAAAGATTCCGAAGCGCCAATTTTTGAAATCGCGGACTACGCGATTGTTGGGAATTTGTTTGACATCGTTCCGCCGCTGACTGAAGAAGTGAAGAAAGTGAAGGCGGGGAGTTGAAGGTCCCGGCTGGACGTTGGGTTTACAATGTGTGCAATGGACATGGTTCTCACAGCGATCTACGAAGAGGTCCCCGAAGCTGAGGGCGGCGGCTACGTCGCGTACACGGAGGAGCTTCCGGGCGCTATTTCCGAAGGCGACACTCTGGAGGAAGCACGGGAAAACCTGCGCGACGCTATCGCGCAGCTACTGGAGGCTAATCGCCAGATGTCCGCCGCCTCCAAGGTCGGAAAGAAAGTTACCCGTGAGACGATAGCCGTATCGCTCGGCTGATCTCCGCGTTCGCGCATAAAGTGCGACTTCTACAACTCTTAATTTGTCAGCGATATGTATAGTGTTCCGCGCCCTTTCGGTGGCATAGAGGGGTCGCTATAGTCCCCATCGGGAAGGCCCCGAAAAATAATCTCCAAACCGCCGCTCCATTCCAGTTCTAATATCTGTGATGAGGCGAACAGACCTAACTCGTCACTTGGAAGCGAATGGCTGTGTATTCGTGCGAGAAGGCGGCAGCCACAGCGTCTACTTCAATCCTGCCACTCAGCGGACGAGCACCGTCCCCAGACATCGCGAAGTCAAAAATCCTACGGCGATCCGCATTTGCAAACAACTAGGCGTACCCGATCCGCTGCGCTGAAATTCCGCAAAACGTTTATCATATCTAGTCATTTCCAAAATGCTCATTTTCCGCAAACCCATCGAAGGTATCGAGCGCCCGCAGATGCCCGCCAACGTCGTGATCGTGGGCGGAGGTCCCGCCGGCATGGCCTGCGCGCTGCGCTTGTCGCAACTGATCGACGCCCACAACGCCGCCCATCCCGATCAGCAACTCAGCAAGGAAAATATCTACGTGCTCGAAAAGGCCCGCGAGGTCGGCCAGCACTGCCTTTCCGGCGCGCTGCTCGATCCCCGGTCCATGCGTGAACTGCTTCCCGGCTTCGAGAAAGAAGCTCCATTGGACGCTGAAGTCACGAAAGAGGCCGTCTACTTTCTCACGGAGAAGGGCAAGTTCAAGTTGCCCATCACTCCGCCGCCCCTGCGCGATCACGGCAACTATGTAATCTCCCTCAACCGTTTTGTGAAGTGGATGGGCGGCAAGGTCGAAGAGACTGGCATCACCATCTTCACCGGGTTCGCCGGCTCGGAACTCTTATTCGATACTGATCGCGTCACCGGCGTCCGCACCGACGACAAAGGCGTCGATAAAGAGGGAAACCAGAAATCGAACTTCGAACCCGGCTATGACATTACCGCGAAGGTTGTCATCCTCGCCGAAGGCCCGCGCGGATCGCTCACCAAACAGCTGATCTCGAAATTCGATCTCGCAAAAGACGCCAATCCGCAAACCTACGGCGTGGGCGTGAAGGAACTGTGGGAAGTTCCCGCAGGCCGCATCGCTCCCGGCGAAGTCATTTACACCATGGGCTGGCCGCTCACCACGAAAGAGTATGGCGGCGCCTGGATCTACGGCTCGAAAGACAACGTCGTCTCCCTCGGCTTCGTAACCGGACTCGATTATCCCGACCCCCGCCTCGACCCGCAGCACGTGCTTCAGGATTTCAAAAAGCATCCCATGGTCGCGAAACTGCTCGAGGGCGGAAAGATGATTCGCTACGGTGCGAAGTCCATGCCGTATGGCGGTTGGTGGGCGATTCCGCCGGTGGCGGGAAATGGCTGGATGATTCTCGGCGACTCCGCCGGCTTCCTGAACTCGGCGCGGCTCAAGGGAATTCATCTCGCCATCAAGAGCGGCATGCTGGCCGCCGAGACCGCTTTCGAAGCTTTGCAGAAGGATGATTCGTCCGCTGCCTCACTGGGCGAGTATCAGAAAAAAGTCGATTCCAGTTGGATCAAAGATGAACTCTGGAAAGTCCGAAACATGCATCAGGGCTTTGAGGGCGGTTTCTACGCGGGCATGTTCCACACCGGCCTCCAAATGTTTACCGGCGGACGCGGTCTGCGCAACCGCTATCCCGCGAAGGCTGGCCACGAGCACATGCGCCCACTAGCTGATCTGCCCGCCGACGGCGGCGCTGAAGCTCACCTGCTCGGTCCCGCCAAAGGGGATGGCAAGCTCACCTTCGACAAGCTCACCGATCTTTACCACTCCGGCACCAAACATGAAGAAGACCAGCCCGCGCACCTGGTCATTCACGACACCAACATCTGCAATGCGCGCTGCGTAAAAGAGTTTGGCAGCCCGTGCCAGAATTTCTGTCCCGCCAACGTTTACGAAATGGTCGAGGACCCCAGCCAGCCCAATGGTAAGCGCATCAGCCTGAATCCTTCGAACTGCGTCCACTGCAAAACCTGCGACATCGCCGATCCCTACCAGATCATCACCTGGGTTCCTCCAGAAGGTGGCGGCGGGCCGAATTACGACGGGATGTGACCGGAGCGGAAGTTCCTGGCCAGGGACTTTGCGGGCTCAACAGAATCTAACGACGATCATCCATCGTAATCATCGTCGTCGATCGTAATCATCCAGCGTAGAGGATTGCGGCTAGGCTTCCTTGATCTGCTCGGGATGAGTTGCATCCGAGGCCTCGAACTTTGCGGCTATGGCGCTGCGAATCGCCGCCGCGTCTATCTTTGCATACGGCATATTTAGGCTAAGTGCAAGCCCGCCTACAGGGCGCGGGCTCACGAACGATTCGTCCAACTCGACTCCGCGCAGAAAGTGGACGGGGCGCGAATTGCGCGAATCCCGGACGCGTAACAGACGCGCCGCGTCCTTCGAAACGTCGACCCACATCTTCTGCGACTCGGTTCCGGCGTCTGTCACGACGGACGGAAAAGGCAATGCTTTCAGCGTCGGAGAAAGTTCGCGCAGAATGAAAAGCACCGTGAACACCGGCTTGGCGAATATCGGAATCGCGGTCAGTTCCCGCCACTCCACCGTTGCGCCAGCGCTCGAATGGTCGCCATGAAACTCATATCGAATCGTGTTCGTCGAAGCGTCCAGGACGATTTTACCGAGCGCAGCCTGCATGGTTTGGCCGCCAGGGAAGCTCTGAAAGAAAAGGCTGGCGCTCAATCCGGAGCCGTTGCGCGCCACCCATGCTCCGCGCAATATTTGCGCGTCTTGTCCCGAAGCGGCGGCACCTTCGGCCGAGGGTGCGTCCAGCGGGCTGAATTCCACAAAGACATTTTGCAGGGACGCCGATCCCGCCGGATTGGGAAGGGATTCGAATACTGGAACGCTCTCGCTGATGTCGCCCCACAACAGAGCCTGGTTCCATCCGTCATAATCGATGGGTGGAGTTATAAAACGCAGCGGACTCTCCACGACAATGACGGTCGCATCACTTAAGGCAAGCTTTTCGGATTTTTGCGATACCGGATCGTAGGGCTCGAGCGTAGGATTGCCCAGGGTGGAGTACATCAGAGCGGGAGAAATCCCGACTTCACAATTCATCACCGCCAGGGCGCGTTCCTTTTCACGGGGCATATAGACCGTGACCGGCACCGGATGTGCCATTGTGATTTGCGGCGGAGTCGAGCGATCCGGCTGCGGTACCAGCGGAATCGCCAGGAAGCGCTTATACCACTCGTCGATCTCCGGGCCCGGAAACAAGTCTTCCGAAGTCCAATTTAGTTTTGGTGCGCCTGTCATCGGCCACGCGATCGGAATCGGCGCAACTTTAAAGCAATCGGAGAGGTCGGCCTTTGCGCGATCTACCCCGGCATCTAACAAACAACCGGATTGGGCTCGCATGCGCGCGCTCGATGAAAATATAGGTGGCGCGTCCGCCAAGTCGATCAGCTGTCCATGCGTCGACCCTAAGCCCGGCTTCCACTTGGGCGCGTCGAAAACGTACAGATAGGCCGTCTTAGTCCAATCTGGGTAAGTCACCCAATGTTCCTTGCGGTAAATATCGTTGGCGGGGTCCGGTTGGTCTCCCTCGCCGAATACCAGGGTCACGCCGACGGGCTTGTATTCGTGCAGGGCAAACCACAGGGCTACATCAAGGGAATAAGTTACATCCAGATAGGAAGAACCAGGACCATAATGTTGGGCAACAGCCTGCGTCCAGAACAACATCATGTCCAGCTCGAGGTTGATGTCGATCTCGCTCAGCAAGCTTTGCACTAATACCCTCGTCGCCATACCGAACAGCGAAGAGTTGATGAGTTTTTGGGGCCGCGAACCCGTGGCCAACATCTGCGGGTAGTTTCCGTTTTGCCCCCGGAACACGCGTACTTTCCCGGGCTCCGGCTCGGGCAAGTTTTTGATTGACTGGAGCAGGCTGGCGTAGTCTTTCAAAGGTTCAAGAACTGGAGATGCATTCCCGGTTGTCATAATCTGCCTCTCTCGAAAAAAGATGGGGCCCGGTAGAACCTTCCTCGGATTGTGTTGGGTTTCAATATAACCCCTTTTTATGGACCCGGCGAATGTAAAAGTCGGCCCAAGCCGGAGATCTTCCGAACACATGGGGCCGCGCCGCTTCTCCCTGCGATCCAGCCGCGCTATCATGTCTCCGCGAGGATAATCATGCACTCGGGACAACCGAGCAGAAGAATGCAATTCATTTCAGTCCTGCTTCTGTCACTCTCCGCCGCCGCTCAACAGCCGGCACCCACCATCCCCTCCACCGGCCATGCCGGCCTCGATCAATACCGCGCCTCGCGCATGGCCATGTTCATGGACGACTTCGGACAGTTGTCGCGCTATCGCGACGCCAATGCCGCGCTCAAGCCGCCCACTCCGGGCGAGAACCGGGTCATTTTCTTCGGCGATTCGATCACCGACAAATGGCAGCTCGACGATTACTTTCCCCGGAAGCCTTACATCAACCGCGGCATCAGCGGCCAGACCACGCCCCAGATGCTCATCCGCTTCCGCCAGGATGTAATCGATCTTCATCCTAAAGTCGTGATCATTCTCGCGGGCACGAACGATATTGCGGGCAACACTGGTCCCATGCGCGTCGAAGACATCGAGGCGAACTACGCTTCTCTGGCCGAACTGGCGCGGGCGCATGACATCAAGGTGATTTACTCTTCGGTGCTGCCGGTAAACAACTACACGCCGCGGTCGCAGGATCTCTTTGCCCAACGGCCGCCGGAAAAGATTCTGGAACTGAACCGCTGGCTGAATCATTATTGTGTGTCTGGAGAATGCTTCTATCTTGACTACTTCAGCGCCATGGTTGACGACAAAGGGCTGTTAAAGAAGGAGCTGGCCGACGATGGCCTGCATCCCAACGCGGCGGGTTATAAGATCATGGCGCCGATGGCAGAGGCGGCGATTGCCAAAGCTCTGTCGGTCTCCGCGCCTTGATGTGAAACCTTTTCTTTACCCGCCGACTCTATTAGGAGGCGACTTCGGAACCGCTTTCCTGCCAGTCGCTGGCTTCTGATGGCTACTCTCACCGACAAATTCGGCCGCCGCATTACCGACCTGCGCATCTCCATCACCGATCGCTGCAACTATAAGTGCGTCTATTGCCGCACCGGAAATGAAGGCGCGCTGTATGGCGATCTCCCTTTTGAAGACTATCTGCGCATGGCGCGGGTGCTGGTCGGAATGGGGGTCACCAAAATTCGGCTCACCGGCGGCGAGCCCTTGCTGCGCAATGGCGTGGTGGATTTCGTGCGAGAGTTGGCGAAGCTGCGCCCTCAGGGGCTAAAGCCCTCATTTTTTTCCAGCGCTAACGGCACGGCTGAAGCCACGCCCTTCCCAAAGCCCTCCCGTGACACGGCGTCTGAGAACCCAGAGTTTGAAATCGAAGAAGCCCTCGACATTGCCCTCACCACCAATGGGCACCTTCTCGCCGAAATGGCGCAGCCGCTGAAAAATGCCGGGCTGAATCGCGTCACCGTTTCCATGGACGCGGTCGATCCCGACCGCTTTGCCCGTATCACGCGCGTGGCGAACGGATACGACCACGTGCTCAGCGGAATTCGCGCCGCGCGCCGCGCCGGGCTCTGGCCGCTCAAAGTGAATTGCGTACTGATGCGCGGCTTCAACGAAGATCAGATCATTCCATTTGGCATGTTCGCCCGCGAAGAGGGCGTCACCGTTCGCTTCATCGAATTTATGCCTTTGGAAGAAGATCGCACCTGGTCGCCCTCAACCGTGGTGACGCTGGAAGAAATCCTTGCGCGCATGAGCGAATATCGCCGCCTGGTTGAAATTCCGCACGCCCGTTCGGAAACGGCTCGCCGCTATCGTTTCGATGACGGCGTCGGAGAAATCGGAATTATTGCCCCGGTTTCGCATCCTTTCTGCGGTCATTGCAGCCGCATCCGCATCACCAGCGACGGCAAAATCAGGACCTGCTTGTTTTCGGTTTGGGACCGCGATCTGCACGCCCAGATGCGCCGCGGCGCCAGCGACGAAGAGTTGGCGGAGTTTATCCGCGGCGTCGTGCTCAAGAAAGAGGAGCGGCATCACATTGGCGAGCCCGATTTCGTGCCGGCTTCCAGAACCATGGTGCACATTGGTGGATAGAATCATCCCCGTCGCCAGACCCGAGGCGCAACCGCTTGCACTGATCGCCGAGTTGGTCGTTTTATTTGTAATTCTTCCCGTGGCGTTCCGCTTTAAGCTGATTCCGCTGCCGCCCATTCCGGCCTTGTGGCTCCTCGCGGCCTACTGCTCCTATCGGCTGCTCGAGGATGCGACCTTCGATCGAAAGCAATTGTGGAAACCGGAGGCGCTTTCATCCGCCGCTCCGCAGATTTTTGCGCTGTTCTCCATCAGCGCTCTGCTGATCGGCGCCGGAGTCTATTTTCTTGCGCCCGGCCTACTGTTCAATTTCGTTCGCCGCTCACCCGTCGTGTGGGCGATTGTCATGGCGCTGTATCCGGTGCTTTCGGTTTACCCGCAGGGGCTGGTTTACCGGGCATTCTTTTTTCAACGTTATCGTGCGCTATTTCCCAATCCCATGGTTCTGATCGCCGTAAGCGCGGTGGCGTTTTCGTTTGCGCACATTATTTTTCGCAATCCCATCGCCGTCAGCTTGACCCTCCTCGGAGGCTTGATCTTTGCCTGGCGCTACGCCCAGACGCAATCGCTCTTCACCTCCTCTTTCGAGCACGCGCTCTACGGCTGTTGGATGTTTACCATTGGGCTAGGTGAATTTTTCTACAAAGGCGCACGCTAACGCCGTCAACTCATGGCGACTCTTCTCGGTTAACACGTTTCCGATTTCGGTTCTGCTGCCGGCGGCCTCCGCTCCGTTTAATATCGAAGCCATGAATTGGCGGAGAATCCTGACGACCACCGCTCTACTTTTCTTTTCCGTTTTCGCCGCGGCACAGGCGCAGAAGACGACCTACCTGGGCTTCGACCGCAACGAGTATCCCGGCGACGCCAACCTCAAAGCCCTGCGCCAGACTTTTTCCTATACCGGCTACTGGCTCAATAATCCTCCGGGCGAGACAAAGAATTCCTGGACCGGGCACCGGCTTGTCGTGCAAAAGGCGGGCTTCGGATTTCTCGTGCTCTTTAACGGACGCCCCTATGCCGACCTGAAAACCGTTCTCTATGCCACCCGCCTCGGGCGTGCCGATGCCATCGAAGCCCTTGCCGCGGCGCATCGCGAAGGCTTTCCCGTCGGAACCCTCATCTTTCTCGATCAGGAGCAGGGCGGCCGCATGCTGCCCGAGCAGAAAGCGTATATCTACGGCTGGGTCGACGGCATCACCAATGGCGGATTTCGCGCCGGCATTTATTGTTCGGGCATAGCCTCCAATGACGATGGCAACGTGGTGACTGCCGAAGACATTCGCAAGGACGCGGGCAAACGCAAGATCGTTTACTGGGCGATCAATGACGCTTGTCCGCCCGCGCCGGGCTGTACTTTTCCCACTCACCTCCCTAGTCCCTCGCAGAGTGGGGTTCGCTTCGCCGACATCTGGCAATTTGCCCAATCACCGCGCCGCAAGGATGTGGCCGCGCAATGCAGCAACTACAGCAGCGATGGCGAGTGTTACGCTCCCGGCATTCCCGCCGCTCAGCAACTGCATCTGGATCTGAATTCGGCCACGTCCAGCGACCCCTCTCACGGGAGAACGAAGTAAGACTCGCCTGGTGTCCTGACTCTGGACTTCGTTGATTAAGTGGCGATGCTTTGAAAGGGCGCGGCTTTCAGGCCGCGCTGATAGCGATCAAATTGCATCTCACTCCGCCTCGGAAGCATCGAACTGGCTCGTCGTAATTCCGCTCCTTCTGTTAAGTTATTAGGCAGTCGCAATCCGGCAAACTTCAAATGGCAAAACCAGGAGATTGCAAATTTATGTCTCGCACGCTTTCCGCACTCGTCGTCGCTGTGCTCTTTTCGCTTACCGCCGCTGCGCAGGATAAAGACACCTGGACCATCGATCCCAACCACACCGCGGCGCAGTTTTCCGTCCGTCATCTGGGCGTCTCCACGGTTCGCGGCGCCTTTACCAAGGTGAGCGGCACGGTCCAGTTCGATCCCGCGAATCTCAGCAAGACTTCGATTCAAGCTTCCATCGATGCTTCATCCGTGGACACCCGCGTCGAGATGCGCGACAACGATCTGCGCAGCCCCAACTTCTTCGACGTTGCGAAATATCCCACCATCACTTTTCAGTCAAAGAAAGTAGAATCCGCCGGTGCCGGCAAACTGAAGGTCACCGGTGATCTCACCATTCATGGCGTGACCAAAGAAGTGGTCCTCGACGTGGACGGCCCCACCCCACCGATGAAAGATCCCTGGGGCAACCAGCGCATGGGCGCCTCCGCCACCACAAAAGTTAATCGCATGGATTTCGGCGTGTCCGGCGCAAAGGGAGTTGTCGGCGACGACATCAACATCACGCTGGATATTGAAATGACGAAGAAGTGAAAAAGTGTCCTCCGTCCCTCGTCGTTTGTCGATGGCCGTTGCTTCCGAAGTATTTTCTAACCACCAACCACAAATGACCAGCCACGAAAGCCTGCGCAGTGCGCTAGAATAGAAGTGTCCCCATGTCCGACCGAACTTTTACCCTCGATGAGGCCCACTCCCTGCTGCCAGTGCTGGAGTCCCTGTTGCGCACCGCCATCCAGGGAAAAAAAGTCATGGAAGAAGTAGAAGGCGAGATGCAGGAGCTGAACCATCGCATCTTTCTGAATGGCGGCACCCACGTCGATGTGGTTTCGGTCGCTCGCCGCAAAGCCGAGCGCGCCAAGGCCGAGCAACGCGCCAAAGACGCGCTTGCCGAAATCGATTCCATCGGAGTCCAGGTCAAAGATCTCGACATCGGACTGCTGGATTTCCCTTGTGACGTTGACGGTAGAATTGTTCTGCTCTGCTGGAAGATGGGAGAAAACTCAATCACGCACTGGCACGGCACCGACGAAGGTTTCGCCGGTCGCAAGCCCATCGATGAACGCATCGCCCGCAAACGAACGAACTAATCGGCAATCCAACCCCCGCTTCTCCTCGAAAGTTTCCCGATAGATATGGCTTCTTTCCGCACGCCCGTCGGCCCGGATCGAAGAACATTCCTCTCCGCTGCGGGTTAATGCTTGTGACCATTTCGTCAGCGAAAGCGTTGCCAATCCTTTCCCAGGCAAGCGCCGCGGGTCTGAGGAAAACACGATCCTGGCCATTTATTTGGTGCAACTGAGCGCGGAATAAGGCTAATAAAGATTCGAAAAATACGTCCCGCAAACAACTTCTTGGAGCCGAACGGACTCCAAGTTATGGCCTTCGATTGTAAAGAAACGTATTCGCGCCCCACTTCGAGTTTGACAAAGTTTTTGTCCGGAATTTATTGCAGTGAATTCGACCGGCTGACGCTGCCTCGCGGCAAGCCCACCGGTCCTGAGGAAAATATGAAACTCTCCCGTGCAGTTCGCTGGTTGGCCTTCGGAGTGGTGTTGTCCGTTATTCCGGCCGTTCTCTCTTCCCCGTCGCAAGCACAATTTGGGATTGGCATTTCCGTGCGCATTGGACCGCCTGCGCTGCCGGTTTACGAAATGCCCCTCTGTCCCGGTGAGGGCTATATGTGGACCCCCGGCTATTGGGCCTGGGACGACGATGATGGCTATTACTGGGTTCCCGGCACATGGGTCGAAGCGCCCCAGCCCGGCCTGCTATGGACCCCTGGCTACTGGGGCTGGAACGACGGACTCTACGCTTGGAACGAAGGTTATTGGGGGCCAGAGGTCGGTTTCTACGGCGGCATCAATTACGGTTTCGGATATTTCGGTACCGGTTTTGGCGGCGGCGAGTGGCGCGGCGGCCAATTCTTTTACAACACTGCCGTGATGCACGTGAACACTACCGTGATTCGAAACGTCTACGTGAACAAGACGGTCATCGTGAACAACAATTCGCACGTAGCTTTTAACGGCGGCCGAGGCGGAATTCAGGCGCGCCCAACGCCGCAGCAGGAGACCTATATGCACCAGACCCATACCCCCGCGGTCGCGGCGCAGGTGCAGCAGGCTCATGCTGCCAGCCAGAACCGTGCGCTCTTCGCCTCGAATAACCACGGGCGTCCCGCAGTTGCGGCCACGGCTCGTCCCGGCGAATTCAGCGGAAAAGGCGTGGTAGCAGCCAGAGCTGCGGGGGGCACTTATAAGGCTCCCGCGATGTCGCCGAAAGAAGCTCGCGCTTCAGCGTCTGCGAGGAATGGCGAAACGGCGGGCCGTCCCGCGGAAAATCGCCCCGCTGAGAATCATCCTGCTCCAACTCGATCGGAGAATCGTCCAGCTACCGCAGGCGGCGCGCGGGCCGCGAATCGTCCTGCGGAAAGTCGTTCCGCCCCGAAGGAAACAAGCCGTCCTGCTTCGAAAGAAAATAATATGGCTCATCCGAGTTCAACTCGCGCCAGCGAATCGCACAAGGAAACTTCGCCTCGCAGCGAGAACACTCGAGCCGCAACCAAGCCACGAACCGAGCCCGCGACCAAGGCGAGCGCTAGGGAGAGCGCTCCGGCCAGAGAGAGCGCACCTAAAGAACGTGCGCCTCGCTCCGAGCCGAAAGCTCGCGAGAGCGCGCCCATGGCCAGCTCCAGACCCGCAGCCCAGCCCAAGCGTGAGAGCGCTCCGCGGGAAGCTGCTCCGAAGGCCAGTGCTCCGCGTGAGAGTGCTCCGCACGAGAGCGCGCCGAAAGCCAGCCGACCTGCGCCCGCTCCAAGAGCCGCAAAGCCCGCTCCGGCGCCGAAGCCTGCTCCGGAGAAGAAAGAACCAGAGCATCATAAGGGACGGTAAACCGCTACGTTTGTGATCCCATGGCCAGTGCCGATTTCCAGCGCTGGCCATTTTTCTTTGCAAGCCGGTCGATTCTCCGGCGTTCTTATCCCAGTGCGGCAGTGGCCGCGATGGTTACGGAAGATGCACCAAAGGGTACTTTTGCGCTTGTTTCGCGGCTTCTCTGCTACAATTTTTTACAACCGCCGTGGCCACAAAATCGTATCGTAGAGCATAGCGAGCCGCGGCCAGCAGGCGACTGGATTTCGGTGGAAGCGACTCGATTTTAGGTGGCGCAGCGTTTCAACGCTGCGATTAGCGAGGAAGCAATCTTAATTTTGGATGGAGCAGCGGGTGGTTGACTTTGGGTGGAGCAGCGCTTCAGCGCTGCATTAAAGCCTCCACTTTCGGCCGGGGCTTTAGCCCCAGAGGTAAGACGGCCCGATACAACCGGGAAGGGCACGAGTTTACTCGTGCCGTAAAGCTTCCAGAATCATGCGGCTTCAGCCGCTGCGGTACGCTTTGCGAAACGAGAGCGATGCGGAGTTAAAAGCGCAACGCTTGAACGAGCGGCAACGGATTTTCAATCTGAGCAGGCGTGCCAAGGAGTTCGAAATAATAATGTCATCCACGAAAAATAAATTACGCCTGGCGGGTGCCTTCGCTGCGCTCGCAACCTTGGCTTTGGCCGTGAGCTGTAAGGGCTTCTTTCAGAATGAAACGCTAACCACCATTACGGTTGACCCTCCAACTCCAAGCATCGCTCAGGGCGCAACCCAGCAGTTGACGGCGACCGGAACCTACCAGGACGGCAGCACGTCGACGTTGACGGGTGGCACAAGCTGTAGCGGAAATACTGTCTGCTGGTCTAGCTCAGATACCACCGTTGCCAGCATCAGTAGCGGAGGACTGGTCACTGGCGTCGGCGCAGGTACGGCAACCATTTCCGCAGCCTCCGGCGCCATCACCGGTACAACAACCGCAACCGTCGTTCTCAACGACGTTACCAACTACCAAGTGTGCGAAGGCACCTTCGGCGCTACCAGTACCTGCTCCAGCGGCAGCACACCACTGGTTTGGAACCTGCCCAATACTACTGGCTCGACGCAAACATTTATTGCCCAGGGAATCTCAAACGGACAGACCGTTGATCTTACGGCCTCCTCAACCTGGACGGTGCCGTCGAGTGCTGCCGGAATTACTTGTACAAATAGCGATTCGTCATCTCCTGAGACATGCGCGGACGACGGCACCGCAACCGCAGGCACCTATTCCGTGCTTGTGACGTATGGCTCCAATGGCTTAACGGCCACCCTGAACATCGTGGTGCCGTAGGGCCTTGTCTGCCGTCGAGCGGATCGATGTCTGGATGAGGCACCGCGTTCGCTGGTGCCCCACTTCGCTCTACGGGCTAACTGTGAAGGAAAGCGAATTTGACCCCGGCGAGCCGCAGCCATTGTTGTTCGTCGTGACGGTCGTACCCACCGTAACCGATTCGCTCGTGTTCGCAGGGTTGTATACATAAACCACTGCCGCGTCTGGGTCTGCGATGTTCGAGGACGAGACCGTAGCCGTAATCTGGTGATTACTGACGAACGCTGTTCCCAAGGCCGTACCGTTCCATACCACCACCGAGTTGCTGCGGAAATTGCCGCCGTTCACTGTCAGGGTAAGCCCAGCTCCTCCAGCGGTCGCCGTGTTCGGCGAGATCGAACTGATCGAGGGCGTGGGCGGACATCCGCCACAGGAGACGACAGCAAGCAGGAAAATCGCTAACCCGCCCCAAGGTGCTGATCTTTTTATCGTTGCCATAGGCTCATCGGCCGGATCGAGCTAATTATATAAGGGGCCGTAGAGGGGCTGGCGCAGCCGTCCTCTACACGGCTCAGGCTGGCCCACCCGTGGCAGTTCACGGGTGGGTTACGGCGAACTCTCCCGCGCACGTTCATCGGTCACATCGAAGTTCTGGGTCAAACTCAGCCACGGGACTCGACGCCTTGGGCCGTCCATTGAAAATCTACATGCCGAGCAGTTCAACATTCTCATCGCGCGCTGCCGCCCGAAGTTGCCGATCCAAGGTAGCCAGCGGCAGCCTACGCCTCAGCGACAACTCCAGGTACGCCGCGTCATACACTGTCAAATGACGCCGCTCGGCCAGAGCGAAGGTATCACTCCATGCGATAAGCTCGGCGTCGGCATCCACTCGGATCGGTGCCACCGCTAGAGCCGACAGCGCGGCGATACTAAATTCTCTGGAGTGCCGGCCCCGGTTTGCGTTCAAGAGCAGAACATTCGCCACTTCCCATCGCCACAGTCCCGGCACCCAGGCGCCATTCTTTTTCACAGCGTCGAATAGCTGCAAGACCGGATGGGTGGCTTCATCGGCATAGGTCCAGGCCAGCGCGATCGAACTGTCCAGAATCAGACTCATGACCACGGCCCGCGGTGCGTGCCAATCTCTTTCACCGGCGACCCTCGTCGCGCAGCTTCTTCATTTCTTCCCAATCGAAGGCGGGCAGGCGGGGATTCTCGCGAGCCAACCGCCGCGCCCGCTCGCGGAGCCCGTCGAACGCCGCTTGCACCCTACCCTGATGGGGCTCACTGTTATTCGGCACCAACCTTGCGACGGCCCTGCCATGACGAGTGATCAGAATCTCTTCGCCGCGCTCCACGCGGTCCAGCAGACTGCCGAAAGTATTTTTGGCCTCGAAAGCTCCCACTGCGGCGAGATCCGTTCTCAACTTCATATAGTCTAGCTTAAGCTAGCTTATTCGCTGGAGTCAAGGGCATTTAGTATCCACTGAAAATCCCAAGCTCAAGAAACTAGACAAGCCCGCTGCTCGCCGCGTTCTAGATTTTTTCGAGGATCGCATCGCGAAGCAAGATGACTCGCGTTCTCTCGGCAAGTCATTAGCAGGTTCGTTAGGAGCATTATGGCGGTATCGCATCGGCGATTTCCGCGCCATCTGCGAGATCCAGTTCGCGCCAGAACCAGGGGATGCTTCCCCAGTTCTAGTCCTGCAAATCGGGCATCGACGCGAAGTGTGTTGGAAATAGCCAATTCCTTGCCCACTCGTCATTTGCCATCTTCCCAAACCCAAGTATGATCGTATTAAGGTGGACGGCTTCCAATCTGCGCCGCCGACTAACGACGAACCACCAAGGACCAACGAGCGGATCATGTCAGACATTCGCTGTATCGGCATCGGTACCGGGGGCGGCGACGCTCCCGGCCTCAACGCGGTAATTCGCGCCGCCACTAAAGCCGCCATCATTAAATATGGATGGAAGGTGATCGGCATTCCTGACGGCTTTGACGGCCTGATCTGGCCGGAGAAAGCTTTCGAACTCACGCTGAAGGAAGTCAGCGGCATCCTGCCCCGTGGCGGAACCATTCTCGGTACCACCAATCGCGGCGATCCGTTTCACTTCAAAACTGTCGAGAATGGAAAAGAAGTTACGCGCGACATTTCAGGAGATGTGATCGCCAACGCCGCCAAACTGGGCATCGACGCCATCATTACCATCGGCGGCGACGGATCGCAGAAGATCGGCTACGAGCTTTATAAAAAGGGAATGAAAATCGTTGGCGTTCCCAAAACCATTGACAACGATCTCTCCGCGACCGAAGTCACGTTCGGTTTCGATACCGCGCTGCACACGGTGACCGACGCCATCGACAAGATCCATACCACGGCCGCTTCGCATCACCGCGTGATGGTGGTGGAAGTCATGGGGCGCGACTGCGGCTGGATTGCGCTGGAGGCCGGCATCGCCGGCGGAGCGCACGTGATCCTGATCCCGGAAATCTCCTTCACCATCGATCACGTTTGCCGCATCATCGCCGAGCGCGAAAAAATCGGCAAGCATTTCACCATCGTGGTCGTCGCGGAAGGCGTGAAGCCTCCCATCGAGTTCAAAGAGAATCGCCGCGCCAGCTCCATTGGCAACCTGATCGGCAACGCCATCGCGCATCATTCGGGCAAAGAAGTGCGCGTCAGCGTCCTCGGTCACATCCAGCGCGGCGGTTCGCCCTCACCGTTTGATCGCATCCTGGCGACCCGCTTCGGCGTGGCCGCCGTCGAGCTGATCGCTGCGGGAGGCTTCGGTATGATGGTCGCTTTACGCAGCGGCGCGATTACTTCGGTCGAGGTCGCCCATGCCATCGGACTGCTGAAGTCCGTCGATCCGCAGGGTGAGGTGGTGCGGGCGGCGCGGGCGATTGGCATCGGATTTGGGGACTGAAGCGGCCATCAGCCATAC
Organism: uncultured Acidobacteriaceae bacterium; assembly: GCA_963710965.1. Taxonomy (GTDB): domain Bacteria; phylum Acidobacteriota; class Terriglobia; order Terriglobales; family Acidobacteriaceae; genus Sulfotelmatobacter. The sequence goes on from CAVQCP010000028.1 coordinate 78,554, forward strand.
GTTCGGGACGCATGTTTTCGCCCTTCCGATGTTTGCTCTGGTTCCATCGTGCCCGCATCAATTTGCCCGCATCCATTACCTTCGTGATCTCCCCGGAATCCAAATGTTGCGCTGAAATAGGAAGCATCTTCGCATTTGGAATCTTCCATGATTGATTTCGGACTGTGCCTGTTGGTTCAGCTGTTTCTGGCGCTAGGAGTGGGCGGGCTATTCTGGCCGGAGAAATTTATGCCGCTGTTCGAAGTGTTGTTGTTTCCCTGGGCAGCCAGCCATCGCGCCCTGCGCGCCAACAGCCTGGCGGCGATTGGATTATCGCTCCTGCTGATGGCAAGGCTCGTCATCGGAATGCGCTGAACGGCATGCGCTAAACACAAACATTTCTGATCGTTATCATTGCACCTGAGAACCGGGAACTGAGAACTGTTTCCTAGTCCTTCATCATCGAGTCAATCAGCAAATACAACTGGCTGCTGTCTTTCATTTCGACATAGGGCTTATCGGGATTGCGGCTGCTGACCACGTAGACGGTCGGCGTGTGATCGAGTTTGATCTGCTTGCCGAGATCGCGGTCCGCGTTCACCTCGGAGGCGAACTTGCCTTGCGGATCGATCACGAACGGCAAACTCATCTTGTGGGCCGCGGCAAACTTGTCCTCGAATCCCCGCAGGTTCTGTGGATTGATCTCCAGTTGGTTGGAGAAGATGTAGTCGCGGAATTCATTGCCCAACTCCTTCGACGTGGCGTCGAAGTAGCGCGCCATCACGGCCGCGTCGTAAGACCAGTTGTGCATGGGCAAAGGAAAATCGTGACGTACCAGCGGAATCTTGTACGTCCTGGATGCCTGCTCGAGCACCGGTGCAACCCGGCGGCACTGCGGGCATTGCAGATCCTCGAACACGACGATGGCCACCTGCGCACCTTTGGGCGGACGCAGCACAGGATTTACCGCATCATTCGCAGCGGCACCCAACCCGACAGCCGAAAACAATGTCAGTACCAATAAGGAGAAGAAGCGATTGCGGAATATGCTGTTCATAGTTTTCATTATGTTAACCGAAGCGCTCCGCTCTGTCAGGTCGTATCGGCGATCTGGCAAGAGGCCGATCCCCTTCGCCCATGACCCGATGCCCGGTGCAACCTGCGTAAACCTTCGTGCCGCGAAATCGCGATGGAACGCGCTATAGTAGAAAGTTAACCTCGCCGGAATTCCTTCGCTGATGTTAACGGCTCGATTTTAACTTTGTCAGAATTGTGAAACCGTTTCGCCTCCATTGCTTGCGATCTCTCCGGCTTCCGGCAATCTTCGCGTGGGCTCTTATTCTCCTGCTCGCGTTTTCCGCCTGTAAGCGTAAGAGCGGACACGTGCTGGCGGTGAACTACGTCTCTGCGGTCCAGGCCACGCTGCGCGATCAGGTGGCCACGATCAACAATAAAGTCGGCACGGTGAAGAATGGCGATCGCGTGGAAGTTTTGGAACATGAGAAGAAGTTCTCTCGCGTACGCACCGCCGAGGGCGTTGAGGGATGGATCGAGCAACGCTACCTCGTCGATCAACAGGTTTATGACGCGATCCAGAAGCTCACGCTGGATAATTTGAAAGACCCGGTGCAGGCGAGCGGCACTCTGCGCAATGACACCAAACTGCACCTCACCCCCGGCCGCGAGACTGAGCATCTGTACCAGCTTTCCGCGGGAGCCAAGGTTTCCGTGCTGAAACGCGCAACCGCCGACAAGCAGAGCGGGCCCCCGCCGGCGAAGCCCACAAAAAATCAATCCGCGCCAACTCCGGCTGCGCCTGCGCCACTTGCGCCACCCACGCCTTCGGGACAAACTGCGGGCGGAAAACCTGCTCCGCCTCCGGTGCTAGAAGACTGGTGGCTGGTGCGCGACGCGGAGAACCGCGTGGGCTGGGTGCTGGCGCGAATGGTAGACCTCGATATCCCATTAGAAGTTGCGCAGTACGCGGAAGGCCAGCGCTTCGTTGCTTTCTTTGTGCTCGATCAGGTGCATGATGAAGCCAAGGAGGGTGCCGACAAGAACGTTGCGCAATATCTGTGCGCCATCACCGAACCGCACGACGGTCTACCCTACGACTTCGATCAAATCCGCGTTTTCACGTGGAACGTAAGAAAACATCGCTACGAAACGGCCTACCGCGAGCACGGCTTGAATGGCGTGCTGCCGATCACTCTGACCAGCGAAAATTTCGACAAGGAAGGCACGCTGCCGGTTTTTATCGTGCGCGTCAAAGACGACAGCGGCAACCTCAGCGAGCGCAAATACAAGCTGAACACGCCGATCGTGCGCCGTGTGCTGGCGCCAGGAGAACAGAAGCAGCCTCCGAAACCTGCGTCCAAGCCAGGCACGAAAGCGGCAGGCAAGCATCGTCGTCGACCCCACTAGCAGGGAAATTCTGCTAACAGTAGAAATCGGCGATGCTGCTGACCACGCGATGCTGTTCCGCTTCCGTGAGTTCAGGGAACATGGGCAGGGCGAGCACATCTTTCGCGGCGCGCTCGGCTTCAGGGAAATCCCCTTCGCGGTAGCCGAGGTAAACGAAGCAGGGCTGAAGGTGCAGTGGGATCGGATAGTAAACTTCCGTCCCGATGTGGCGGGCTGCTAAGAACTCACGCAATTCGTCGCGGCGATAGGCGCGAATCACATATTGGTGAAACACATGATGCGCCTGCCGCGAGGTGAGCGGCAGGCGAACCGGCGCAGAATTTTCCGCCTGGTCTCCGGCTGAGGTCATCCCGGCCGCAGCAAACAGTCGATCGTAAATGGATGCGCGCTGGCGGCGCGCTTCATTCCATGCCTCGATATATTTCAACTTCACGCGCAGAATTGCGGCCTGCATGGCGTCGAGGCGGCTGTTCCAGCCCAACTCTTCGTGAACGTAACGGCGCGGACTTCCATGATTGCGCAGGCGGCGCATGTGCGCAGCCATTTCCGGGTCGCTCGTCGTGACCATGCCGGCATCGCCATAGGCGCTGAGATTCTTGGTCGGATAAAAGCTGAACGCGGCCGCAACGCCCATCGATCCCGCCCGGCGAACCTTGCCGTCGGTGGCCCAACTCGCGCCAATCGCCTGCGCGGCGTCCTCGATCACCGATAAATGGAATTCGTCCGCGACGCACTGCAAAGCGTCCATGTCCGCGCACTGCCCGTAAAGATGCACCGGCAGCAACGCCCGCAATCGGTCTCGATCCCCGCCGCGCAGAAAGCTTTCCACCTGCAAAGGATCAAGGTTCAACGTGTGTGGATCGATATCGGCAAATACCGGACGAGCTCCGACACGCGCAATCGCACTCGCTGAGGCGAAGAAACTGAAAGGAGTGGTGAGGACCTGGTCTCCGGGCTGCACCCCAGCGGCGGCGAGGGCCAGCCATAGCGCATCGGTTCCCGACGCGCAGCCGATCGCCTCGTGCGCGCCGCAATACGCGGCCACTTCGCTTTCCAGCGCCTCCACTTCCGGCCCCAGGATGTAGTGCTGCGAAGCGCACACCCGGCTGACTGCGCCTAACACCTCTTCGCCGATCTGCTCATACTGCCGCTGCAGATCGAGCATCGGCACGGCTTCCAAGTGGTTTTCCGCGGACGCACTCCCCGATGACTTCGCCTCCGGCAATTTCTTGCCCAATCCCGTGTTCATGGAAGCAATAGTCATGGAAAAAGGAATTGTAGCAGGGGAGCACGACCCACGGGATCAACAAATAGCATCTCGAGGCACTTCTCGTGCCCATACAAACATGCCGCGGTCGGTCATGGCGGCCTTGAGTACAGGGGGTGCTTACGCAAAACTCGTCTTTAGGGCAAGTTCGCCACGTCTATTTCTACGTAAATTCATAGAAACCGCCTTAGAAATATTCCAATTCAGAGAACCCGCTTCGGCCGCTTTCACTCAAACCATTGAAAACAAAAGCTATATTTGGATGGCGTCATGGCAATCGCGGTGCAGTACTGCTGGCACTGTATGTGTGTGTTGTTGTACCGGCAGTATTTCCTTAAGACTTGATCTTAAGTTCACCCAGAGTTCAATGACGTTCGACAAGCGAAATTCAAGACGCGGAGACAAACAAATGAGATTTAACACTTCCACCAGACTGCTCGTTCTGATCGCGGTTATGGCCCTCCTGCTGCCCAGCGTGCTGCTGGCCCAGAGTACGACCAACGGCCAGATCAGCGGAACCGTGACCGATCCTAGCGGCGCTGTCATGCCGGGGATCGCTGTTCACCTGAAAAGCAACGATAGGGGCAACACTGCCGAAGCGAAAACAAACGGGCAGGGCGTCTACCAGTTCCTGTTGCTGGAACCTGGAAGCTACACAATTTCGATTAATGCTGCTGGCTTCAAAGGTCTCACGGCTACCACGACTGTAAGCGTCGGCCAGGATTCGGTCATTAACGCGAAACTGGAAGTCGGCTCGGCCGGGACCACGGTCGAAGTCTCAGGCGAGACGCCGCTGTTGCAAACGGAAAGCGCTGAAATTTCCACGACCTTCAACGCCCGCGAAATCTCCGAAGTGCCAAACCCCGGTAACGACTTGAGCTTTGTCGCTCAGACCGCGGCTGGCTCGGTCATGAATACCGGCAGCGGTTACGGAAACTTCTCCAGTTTCGGCGTGTCAGCGACCTCCAATTTGTTCACCCTGAACGGCATGTATGACAACGATCCGTTCCTCAACCTGAACAACTCCGGCGCCACCAATCTGCTTCTCGGTAATAACGAAGTGCAGGAAGCCACGGTTGTGACCAATGGCTACTCCGGCCAGTACGGCGGTTTCGCCGGTGCAAACGTCAACTACATCACCAAGTCCGGTTCCAATAACTGGCATGGCAATGCCAACTATTGGTGGGATGGTCGCACGATGAATGCCAACAACTTCTTCAACGTTGGCACCGATACCCCGCGGCCTTTTGTGAATGCCAATCAATATGCCGCTTCATTCGGTGGACCCATCTGGAAGAACAAGGCATTCTTCTTCTGGAACTACGAAGGCCTGCGAGTCGTCATTCCGACCAGTTCACAAGTGCAGGTTCCCAGTCCGGCATTTGAAGCGGCTACCATCGCGAACCTGACGAGCGAAGGACTGACTGCTTCGATCCCCTTCTACAACACGATGTTTGGTCTGTACAACGGCGCCAAGGGTATCGCGGGCGCGGTTCAGGGGAACCCGCAGTCGTCGAGTGACGCGACGGGCTGCGGAGGGTTCGCCTTCGGAGCTCTGGGGTTGGCAGCCAATGGGGGAGGGGGTGGCGCTTGCGCGCTTACTTTCCGCTCAACTGCCGGTAACTTCACTCACGAATACTTGACGTTCGGGGCGCTTCGACTTCAACGTTACTAACAATGACAAGATTTTCATTCGCCTTCAAGAGGATAAAGGCTTACAGGCGACCTATACCGACCCCATCAATCCCATTTTCAACGCGGAAAGCGATCAGCCCGAATATCAGGGACAGGTGAGCTGGAACCGCGCCTTCGGACTGAAGGCAGCCAATAACCTCGTAGCCTCGGCCCAGTGGTATCAAGCCATTTTCGCCCCGTTAAATCTCGCTGCCAGCCTGGCTGCTTTTCCCACAACCATTATTATGGGAGACAGCACCTTTGCGGCGATGGGCGGCGAAAACTTCGTTTGGCCACAAGGTCGCAATGTCACCGGCTATCAGATCGTGGATGATTATTCCTACAGCCTGAACACCCAGCACACCCTCAAGTTCGGCGTGTACTTCCACCGCAACGACATCAGCGACCATGACTACGGCTTCTACACCAGCGCCTTGGTCATTCCTTTCAGCATCGCTGACCTCTACGATGGAGTGGGAGACCAGGAAGGCGTGCAGATGCGTAATTTCTTCCCCTCCTCCCTGAATCAGCCCATGAAGATCTACCAACTCGGCTTCTACGCGCAAGATGAATGGAAGCCCCGCCCCAATTTGAAACTGACTCTCGCGCTGCGCGCGGACCATAACTCTGATCCAGTTTGCGGCACTAACTGCTTTGCGGTGTTCGGCAACGGGAGCACCCCTCAATCGTGGTATACGATGAACCACGATGCGACGACTCCCTACAATCAGTCCATTCTCGTGGGCCGTGGCCAGGCAATCCCGGATTTCACCAAGATCGCCTTCCAGCCGCGGTTCGGCTTCAGTTGGACTCCGCCGGGATTGAAGAATACGGTTTTGCGCGGCGGCTTCGGTCTGTTCATGGATACCTTCCCAGGACAGATTGCAGACAGTCTTTCCAGCAACAGCCCGCTGCTCAATCCCTTCGAATTTAACGCCCTCGGTCCGCTCTTTGGTGGCACCGGCCCATACCTCGCACTCTCTCCTCAACAGGAGGCCGCGGGAACTGCCTCTGGCAATGTATTCACGACGGCACAGTCCGCTAATTCAGCGCTGCTAAGCGGATTCAACAGCGGCGGCACTCTGGCCAGTATCAATGCTACCCTCGCTGCTACTGGTGTGCCATTTGCACCCCCTTCGTTTACCAATGCCACAACCATCAGGGCTCCGATCTACGAGGAATGGAACTTTGAAATCCAAAAAGCCCTGGGAAACAACACCTCATTCTCCATTAACTACGTGGGCAATCACGGCTACCACGAAACCACTTTTTTCAATGGTGTAAATGGAATGTGCCCGACGTCAGTTTGTCCCAACGGTTTTCTGAACCTGCCTACCACTCAGCTCGCCGGGGGATTGGGAGCTGGAGTTGGCGGATGGGACGGCCGTTTCGGCACAGTCTCGCAAGTCCAAACCGCGGCGGTCTCCAACTACAATGGCCTATCCTTCACGATGCAGCACCGCTTCTCTCAGGGCCTTCAGATTCAGGCCAATTACACCTACAGCCATGCACTGGATGAAATCTCCAATGGTGGTTTCAATGGCTTTATTGCCAGTAACGGGGGAACGGGATTCGTCGGCAGCCTGCTAAACCCGGTGAACAATGCCAACCTGAAGCAGTTCAACTATGGCAACGCTGACTACGATACCCGCCATTACCTGAGCATGAATTATGTCTATGAGATCCCAAAAGGGCCAACCCCCGTGCTGAAGGGATGGCAGCTCTCAGGAACTCTGTTCGCTCGTAGCGGCCTGCCCTACACCGTGGTCGACAGCAGCGCGACTAACACCTTGGGTGGATTTGGGTATGGTGGTGAAGTATATGCCACTCTCCTCAGCTCCCCCGCAAGCTGCAGCAGCCCCGGCAGCGTCAACAACAACACCTGTCTGAACGCCGCGAACTTCGACGCCCCGGGTAACGTGTTGAATACAAACAATGTGAATCAGCGCCGTAACCAGTTCTACGGTCCGAAGTACTTCGATACAGACATGACCATCATGAAGTACACCCAAGTGCCGCACTTCGAGACGATGAAGGTCGGAGTGGGAGCACAATTCTTCAACCTGTTCAACCACCCGAACTTCGAGCCGCCAGTGAATGACATCAACAACGGCAACTTCGGGAAAGTGCTTTCCACCGTGAATACGCCCACCAGCATTCTGGGCTCGTTCCTCGGTGGCGATGCTTCACCCCGGTTGATTCAGTTGACGGTGAAGATCAACTTCTAATCGTCTTATTCCGGGCCAGCGGTTCTGGCGGAAAGCGGCCTCGATTCTCGAGGCCGCTTTCTATTTGCGGACAATAACGGCCTTCCCAGAAGAAGCCAGGTCGAGGCCGCTTCGAAACAGGGCTTGGGTTCGACGGACTAAGCGGAAAATGAGATCGAATGAACCGAGACCACCGCTTTAACAAGCATGAAAAGACAGGGGATGGGGGTCAATGCCTGCGTAAACTCCATCACGATGTCCGGCCCGCGATACGTTCGCTGTGGACCGAATAGTGTGGCCTAAGTGATGGTCGGAGGGTGCGCGCGGGCAAGGGCAGGGCTCTTTCATCCGCGGCCAAACTCTACCCGAAAATTAGGTCGCGGACAGCGTCTGTAGAACATCCGAAAGGGCATAAGGGGCGGCGATGGGCAGGGGTCAGGGCCAGACCCCTGCCCATTACCTTTAATCGTAAGACGGAATCTTATTCTGTGCGCTCACCGGGAATTCAAACGTCTGGCCGCCAATCGGAATTCGCAAAATGTAATCCGCAGCCTTTTTGTCCTTCTTGAAAACAATGAATGCCTGCGCAGCGTCACCTGGAGCCAGCGTCTTCTCTTTCCATCCGTTGTCCCGCACCCACTGGGCTTGTTGCCCCGAGAATGCCAGCACTTGCTTCGAGAGCTGCATTTGAGCGTTGGTCGGCTGGCAACCAACCGCCGTCATCATGGTGCAATGCGCCGAAGAAAGCTCTTGTGACTTGGCCTCGCCAAAACGCTGAATCGCCCCCGCCGCCTTATCTGGAACCTCGGCCCGAATGCTCTTGTCCCCTTTCAACAGCACGGCCGATTGAGGATTGAAGTCGATGGGCGTTTTGCCATGGTTCGAAATCTGCACCCAGACCCGGTTGTACTCTGTCTCCTTGAGATCGGTCAGGCTTACGTAGATATGTATGTCGTCGGTCTTCAGGCCCTCAATCTTGTTGCCCTCTTTCACGTCGGAAGTGGCATTGGGCGCGCCCTCGGCCCACCGAACCGTGTTTGACGTTGCGTTCTGAGCGAACGTTGGAGCGGCAACCGCCAACGCTGCCGCCAGTACAAGCGAAATAGGAACCGCTTTCATGTCAATGACTCCTGTTTTTACGTTGGGAGATCGTCGGCCGTTCGCGACGAAAAAGCATTCTACACCCTTTCCAACCCAACTCTTGAACGCTAGTTTCACCAAAACTTGCCTTTCGCCTTGTCAAATTGCAAACCAGCCTCTACTTTCCAAACATCGGGTAATGGCTGGCCGCTCCCATAAAGAACAGCAGAATGACCGACAGAACCGCATTCGCCCGTGACGCTAGAAACGCCTGCCGGGCCATCAATTTGGCCTTCTCGGGCATGGGAGTGCCGTTGGTGGCGTTGTCCCGCGTCCATTGAATCAATCGCTTCTGGATGCGCCAGATCACTCCCCAAACGTTTAGCATCATGACCCAGCCAATGCCGCCGCCGATCCCAATCGCCAGCAGGCGGTTACTCTCCCAGCCGTGGCTGTTCAGGCTCAGAAAGAGCCATCCGGCAATCCCCGCGATCGCCACATTGAGGACCACAATAAATGCGACATTATCGAAAATTCCTTTACCGGGAATGAGGCAGGCATAGGTCACGCCCCATACGATTGTCCAAATACCCAAAAAGGTCAGCCATACCATGCCGTGGGAAGGGCTCAAACCGGCAAGTTGAGCATTATGGACATCGGCGGTCACAATGCTTTCCCAGTAAGCGATTCCCGCCAACACCGTCACCACCGCCGAAATACGAAACCACCACAACGCGCGCGTCATCAGCGCGGGCATGACTTTTCCCTTGGTGGTGGCGTCCAGTTCTTTCATAAGCGGGACGTTGACCAGATTAAAGAAGTAGAGCAGACCGATCCACGTGATCCCGGCAAGGAAGTGGATCCAGCGCATCAGCATCAGGAAGTTGGTATTGAAATCCTGCGGGAAGTTAATTTGCGGACCGGACAAAAACGCCAAAGCGGAGCTGCCCACGATGCCTCCACGAAACCCAGGGAATTGCCTACCCAGGGGATTGTACACAACCCAACGCCGGCATTCAGGGCGGAGCATACATGGAATCACTGCGAGAGCCAGCGAAAGAGTGGTTTTTTTCAAGTTCCAAGTTGAAAAGCTTGGTCGGACACCGTATGGTACAGGCAGCTACCTGCTTGGCGGCGCAGCCTGAAAATCGGGCGGCGAGGAAGCAGGATAATCCCCCCGTGCTCTTTTGCTGGCGGAAGCAAGAGACATGCTGTTGGCTTTACCTTGCGCTGCGGCAGCGGCCGGCAGTGCGAGTTGGCACTCGCGGTTCAAAAGAAGCTAAGGAGATCGGCTATGGATAGCAGCAAGCCGGCGCAGAACATCCAGGATTCCTTCCTGAATACGGCCCGCAAAGAGCGGCTGAACGTCACCATTTACCTGCTCAGTGGAGTGAAGTTAACGGGCCGCATCCGTTCTTTCGATAAATATTCCGTGGTGCTTGAGGCCAACGGACAAGAACAACTGATCTTCAAACACGCGATCTCGACCGTCGTGATCGGACGAACGGTATCGCACAGTGCGCATGTGGGGCATGGGGAGACCAAAGCCGCAGTCGCATCAGGGAGCACGACGACCATAGCGCCCACAGCCTCGGCGGCGAGCGCCTCCGGCAGCGAAGGATAAGGCAATCTCGGTTTGCGCAGTTCTCATCCCAAGAAGACTCGTGAGCGCGGGCCCAGCGGACGTGTGGCCCTAGCGGACCAGATGCTGGCCGAGACTGAGCAAGCACCTGTGCACGCGAAGGACGCCCAGGAACGCGCCTTTCTGGTCGGCATCGACGTGCGCACCCGGGGCCGCAGCGCCGGCGGAACGGTTACCGCCCAGGCGCAAGCCGCCCGGGACGCAGCTTCTTCGAGCGGGAAGTCTGGAGCGCCAGCTCCGGGGAAGGCGAGCGGCAAACCGAGCATCCCTGAGTTCGACGCCGATGAATCTCTCGCGGAGTTGCGCACGCTGGCGGGCAGCGCTGGCGCGAAAGTTGTCGGCGAAATTCTGCAGCGCCGCGATCGCCCCGATCCCGCCACTTTAATTGGCGCCGGGAAGCTCGAGGAAATTGCTGGCGCGGCCGCCTCGGTGAGCGCCGACCTCCTTCTCTTCGACCACGACCTCAGCGCTTCCCAGCAGCGCAACATTGAAAAAATCGTGAAGCGCCGCGTGATCGATCGCACCCAGTTGATCCTCGACATTTTTGCCCGCCACGCGCGCACGCGAGAAGGCCAGCTGCAAGTCGAGTTGGCGCAATTGCGATACATGCTGCCGCGGCTCGCCGGCCGGGGCGTCGAGATGTCCCAGCTCGGTGGCGGCATCGGCACGCGCGGTCCCGGCGAAACCCAGCTCGAAACCGATCGCCGCAAAATTTACCGGCGCGTCCGGCACGTCGAGCAGCAACTGGAAAACGTCCGCCGCATCCGCGCGCAACAGCGGCAGCGACGGGAATCCGCGCCGGTCGCCACCGTGGCGCTGGTCGGCTACACCAACGCGGGAAAGTCAACGCTATTCAACGCTCTCACCCGGGCCGCGGTGCTGGCGTCTCCGCGCATGTTCGCCACACTCGATCCTACGATCCGCGGCGTGGTGCTTCCCTCCAAACGCAAGGTCCTGCTCTCCGACACGGTGGGATTTATTCGCAGCCTTCCCCACACTCTGGTTTCGGCCTTCCGCGCCACGCTCGAAGAAGTGCAGCGCGCATCGCTGATACTGCACGTATCCGATGCCAGCAACCGGCTCTCCGCGGAGCAGGACGCGCAAGTGGAAATCGTTCTGAAAGAACTGGAAGCCGAGAAGAAGCCGCGTCTGCGGGTGATGAACAAAGTCGATCTGCTCGATGTTGAAGTGGCTGAGAACTTGATCAACGACGCCTCGCGTGAGGGATCGAACACCGTGTATGTGTCAGCCGTAGAAGGCATTGGCTTGGATCGCCTGCTGGCGCGCATTGACGCCATGATCGAAGAAGATCCGGTCAGTCGAGTGCACCTGCGCGTGCCGCAAGAAGAAGGCAAGACGCTAGCCATGCTGGAAGCCAAGGCGCGCATTTATTCGCGGGCATACAAAGATGGAGCAGTGGAGTTGGAAGTGGAGGCGCCGGAATCGGTGGTGCGCAAGGTAAGAGAATTTGTAACCCCTGACTTCAAGCCTGTAGGAATCAAGGGAGAGCCGCTTTCGGCGACTATTATCCGTGAGCGGCGCCAGCAATAGGATTATCCCTCCTCGAAGTAATCGGAATCGATCTTCTTGATTTCGTAGGAAACGACCGCAGACACTCCTACTCCGTGCTCGATCATCAGATCAGCAAGGCGAGGACCGTCAATTAAAACCACCTTGTCCTGGATGTTCCGCGCGTATTCCTCGGCGGGCTGCGAGAAACCACTAGTAGTTATGAATACACCCTTTCGGGCCTTTTTCCCATGCAGCGCACCGACAAAAGATTGGACCTCTGGCCTCCCAACCTGGCCATCGACCCACCGCTTAGCTTGAATGTACACAACGTCTAATCCCAGTTTGTCCTCTTTGATTTCGACATCTAAGCCGCCATCACCACTCTTCCCGATCACTTCGCCGAGTTCGCGCCTCGACCCACCGTACCCCATCTTCAGGAGTAGATCCATCACGAGTTTTTCAAAGAAACGGGGTGAGCATTCCTTGACCTGCTTCAGTAGTTCAGCCGATAGTTGTTTTCGAATTCGTTGATAGCCAGCTTCGAGGTTCTCCTGAGGATCGAGTTGCTCAGAAGGAGCGGCTCCGTGACCGTCTTTCAACTCAGATGGGTCCGGCTCCGTTGCCTTGACGGCTTGGAATTCGAGAAACTCGGGAAATTGGCGCAGAATCTTGTTATCCACCCGGGTTGAATGTTCTTGTAACACCTGAACACCACGGTCCGTTATTTGCACTACACCCCGCCTCGGCGCCGAAAGTAGCCCGGCCTTTTTCATATAGGTCCTGGCCCAGCCCACCCGATTGTTAAAGACGAATTGGCCACCACTCGGAAGAAGCTCTCTGCGTTCGGCATCCGAGAGCTTGAACTCTCCCGCAAGCGCTTCAACGATGTCGGGGAAGGGGTGCTCTTTTCGGTCGGACGTCTGCCTAAGCAGTGGACCCATGATGGCCTGATAGTCGGGGATGCCCATCCGGGGAGATTCTATATCAGTTGGACTAATTTAAATGGGCCGGCAACCAAGAAGCGGTGACATTCCTTGGCTATCGGCCCATTCGATCCTGAATTGGATCGGAGGTGATACCTCTATGCTAATCCTCTGTAAACGAATGTCAAGGTTTTGTTGCAGCTTTCTGCATGGAGTTCCTAGTCCCGTCCCGGTGCGGTTTTTGCCCATTTTGAGCCTTCCCGCCTGCCCGGGAAATCGCCAAAAATCCCGCCATTCGCGTTGACATAAGCTCGCTGCAACGTTAGACTTAACAGTTTTCATAGCCCTCATTTTCCTGTATAGCAGCCTAACCAATGGATGAAACGCTACGACAACTAGGCGAATTACTGCTTGGATCGATTCCCACGGTAATTCTGGTAGCGTTGCTTTACGCGCTCTACACCACCATTGTTCACAAGCCTTTGCGGCGCGTGCTCGACGAGCGGCACAGCAAGACAGAAGGCGCGATCGAGAAATCACGGGCTGATATTGCCGCCGCTGAGGCGCGCACCTCCGAGTACGAGCAGCGGCTGCGCGAGGCGCGGGCTACCGTCTTCCGCGCTCAGGAAGCCAGGCGCATGGCGGTGATGGATGCTCGCGCCGCGGCGCTGAACGACGCTCGCGTCAAGGCACAACAGCAGATACTGATGGCGAAAGCCGAAATACAAAAAGAACGCGACGCCGCTATAGGCGGGTTGCAGGCCGAGGCCCAGGCATTGGCTACGGAAATTATGCGGCGTGTGCTCGAGCCCGCCGGGGCAGGACATTGAGACTCACCAACAACGCCTTGAAAGGCTGCGGAACTCAGCGATCAGTCCCGAGGGACGCGAATTCGGAAAAACCGAATTCGAAGAACTTAATTTCGAAGAAAATGACGTCCATGAAGAACATAGTCCGGGCAGCTCGGCTGTGGTTGCTCGTCCTGACCTTTAGCGGGCTAATTGCACCGGGAGGTGCGCAGGCGCAGTACGGAACTCCGCCACCGAAGCAAGCGGATCCTCCTCCGCAGCAGCAGCCGACGCGGCAGCAGCAGTCGAATCCGCCGCCGCAGTACTCTGTCGGTATGGGCCAGCAGTTGGTACACCAGACCCGTGAGGCTGCCGGAGAAGAGGCTGACGAGAACAAGGCCTTCAAAGAGTCTGCTTCCGTGAGACTGGTTGCGAAGTGGACCGGAATGAGTTTGCAGCACGCCTACTGGCTTTGCGTGCTGCTAAACTTTGTGGTGATTGCGGCAGTCATTATTTGGGCTAGCGGCAAACATTTGCCCGGCATCTTCCGCGCCCGAACTGCTGGCATCCAGAAGGCGATGCAGGAGGCGCAGAAGGCCAGCGAGGAAGCTCGCCGAAAGCTGGCCGAAATCGAGACCCGGCTGCAAAAGCTGGATGTTGAGATCGGCTCCATGCGCGACTTGGCCGAGAAAGAAGCTGGAATCGAGGAAGCCCGCATCCAGGCTGCGGCGCACGAAGATGCGCGCAAGATTGTGGAAACGGCGCAGCAGGAAATTGTGGCCATCACGAAGGCGGCGCGCCGCGATCTTACTGCCTACGCGGCCGATCTGGCGGTGAACCTCGCGCGGAAGCAAATTCATGTCGACGCCGCGACCGATCAAGTGCTGGTGCGGAATTTTGCCGGCGAGTTAGCTTCTGAGGGCTCCGTAGCGCCCGGACAGGATGGCCGCTAGAGATGGCTTCCGTAGCCAACACGTACGCCCGCGCCTTCGCCGATGTCGTGCTCGGCAGCCATCTCGATCCCGCCCGCTCCATCGCGGACTTGCGGGCAATCGCAATCTTGCTCAGCGAGAGTGCGGAGCTGCGGCGGGTGTGGGAGAATCCCGCGGTTCCGGCCGAGCAGAAGCGGCGCCTGCTCGACGTGATTGCGCAGCGCGACGAGCTTCCCAAGCAGGTGCGCAACCTGGTTGCGGTTTTAATTGATCACCGCCGCACCCATTTTCTGGCTGCGATTATCGACCAACTGGTAAAGGAACTCGATTCGCGTCTGGGATTTGCCGAGGCCGAGATTACGAGCGCCCGGCCCTTGGGGGATAGCGAGAAAAATGAGTTCGAGGCGCAGGTCGGAAAGCTGACCGGGAAAAAAGTCCGCGCGCGCTACGGCCAGGACACCTCGCTTCTAGGCGGTGCCGTTGTCCGGATAGGCAGCACGATTTATGACGGTTCAGTAAAAGGGCAGTTGGAGAGATTGAAAGAAGCTATTAGCTCCTAGCTGCTGGCTTCTAGCCGGTTGGTCTGGCTAGAAGCGAGAAGCTGGAAGCCGCTTTAAGAGCTGATTCTATGGCACAAATCAAGGCAGACGAAATTAGCAAACTGATCCGCGAGCAGATCGAGAACTACGAATCGAAGATCTCCGTGGACGAGACGGGCACAGTCATCACCCTGGGCGACGGTATCGCCCGCGTCTATGGACTCGACAAGGTCATGGCCGGCGAACTTCTTTCCTTTCCCCACGACGTGGCCGGCATCGCCATGAACCTGGAAGAAGATCAGGTGGGCGTGGTGTTACTGGGCGAGTATACCGAGATCAAGGAAGGCGACGAAGTAAAGCGCACCGGGCGCATCATGAGCGTGCCCGTAGGTGACGGCATGATCGGCCGCGTGGTCGATTCGCTGGGCCGTCCCATTGACGACAAGGGTCCGATTTCCACCAACCAGTTCATCGCTTTGGAACGCCTGGCGCCAGGGGTGATTGCTCGTCAACCGGTGCGGCAGCCCATGGCAACCGGATTGAAGGCCATCGACAGCATGATTCCAATTGGCCGCGGACAACGCGAGTTGATCATCGGCGATCGCCAGACCGGAAAGACCGCCGTCGCGCTCGATACGATTATCAACAGTAAGGGCAACGACCTCATCTGCATCTACAACGCCATCGGTCAAAAGCGTTCGTCGATTGCGCAGGTGGTAAAGATTCTCGAAGATGCCGGAGCGATGGAGTACACCATCGTGGTCGCGGCCTCGGCGTCGGAACCCGCGCCCATGCAGTACATTTCGCCTTACGCGGCCACCGCCATCGGAGAATATTTCCGCGATACCAAGCGGCACGCGCTGGTGATTTACGACGATCTCTCGAAGCACGCGGCTTCCTACCGCGAAATTTCGCTGTTGCTGCGCCGTCCACCGGGTCGCGAGGCTTATCCCGGAGACGTTTTCTATCTTCACTCCCGGCTCCTGGAGCGCTCGGCGAAATTGAGCGACGCGAATGGCGGCGGATCGCTGACCGCTCTGCCCATCATTGAGACCCAGGCGGGTGACGTTTCGGCATACATTCCGACCAACGTGATTTCGATTACCGATGGCCAGATTTATCTGGAAACCGATCTGTTCAATCAGGGCGTGCGGCCTGCGGTCAACGTTGGCTTGTCCGTCAGCCGGGTTGGCGGTAGCGCGCAGATCAAAGCCATGCGTCAGGTGGCCGGCAGCTTGAAACTCGAACTGGCGCAATACCGTGAATTGGCGGCCTTCGCGCAGTTCGGCAGCGATCTCGATAAAGCCACGCAAGCCCAATTGAATCGCGGCCAGCGCCTGGTCGAACTTCTGAAGCAGAACCAGTTTTCACCCTTGCCCTTCTCGAAGCAGATTTTGATCATCTTCGCCGGCACCGGAGGCTTCCTCGATGACCTGCCGGTCAATCAAGTCCGCGACTTCGAGAAAGAACTGTATCAATACGTGGACGCGACCAATCCCGGCTTGCTGCAAGCGATCATGGACAAGAAAGTCCTCGACGATGGATTGAAGGCGCAAATCACTGACGTGATCAAGCAGGCGAAGCAACAATTTGTAGAGAGCAGGGAAGCGGTCGCGAAGTAGGACGAACCATGCACAGGACCTTCGCTTCGCTCTGGATGACACGCTCTTAACTGGCAACTCGGTACTGGCAACTGGCAACTGATTTATGGCTAACATTCTCGACATTCGGCGCCGTATCCGCAGCGTGCTCAACACGCGGCAGATTACCAAGGCCATGAAAGTGGTCTCCGCGGCCAAGTTGCGACGCGCTCAGGATCGCACTCTGGCCGCGCGTCCCTACGCGCAGATGTTGACCAATATTCTGAAGTCCCTGGTGTCGCGCGCCGAGATCTACGATCCCGAGACAGGTGAGCCGAAACATCCTTTGCTCGCCCAACGTCCCGAGCAAAATATTTTGCTGATCGTGGTCACCGGAGACAAAGGACTGGCAGGCGCTTTCAGCGCGAACGTCACCAAGGCGGCCACGCGTTTCCTGGAATCGAAATCCGGCAAGAATATCGACATCGAGGCCATCGGCCGCAAAGGACGCGACTTCTTTCGCCGCCGCTATCCTGCCGCCGCGGTGCAGACACGTAGCTTGGCGGAGCCCGAAGAGTCCTTGGAGCAGCGCCCCAATTCAGGCGAGCGGCGCGGTCCGATACAAATTACTGGTGATCACGTCGGCGTTTTCGGTAAATTGGAATTCACCCAGGCCCGAACTTTGGCGGAAAGCGTAATCGAACGCTACGAGCGCGAAGAGATCGATTCGGTCTACATTGTCTTCAACGAATTCAAGTCCGTGATCGCGCAGCGCCTGATTGTGGAGCAAATTCTTCCTATCGAACAAATCGGCGAAGCAGCAGTTCGCCAGGCCGAAGAGATGACGGAAGAAGAAAAGAAGAAGGCTAAAGAAGCGGCGATCAGCGCTGGCGTGGGCATGCGCAGCACCGACTCCGCCGCCGATCAGGCTGCGGCAAAGTTTGGCACCGCGCAGGTGGATTACATTTACGAGCAGCCGCCGGATGAATTGTTCCGCGCCTTGCTGCCGAAGTATGTTGCGATCCAAATTTTCCGCGCGCTCTTGGAGTCCGTGGCGGCCGAACATGCCGCGCGCATGACCGCCATGGAATCCGCGACCACCAATGCGACCGATATGATCGATTCCCTGACGCTAGCCATGAACCGGGCGCGCCAGGCGAAGATCACGAAAGAGATCATCGAGATCGTGAGCGGCGCGGCAGCAATGTAAGAAGAAGCTGCGAGCTACGAGCTAGAAGCTTCGAGCGAGCAGTTCGGTAATGAAATTGAAAATGAGGGGTATAGGGGCTGAATGCTGAGTGTCGAGTGATGATTTTGTTTGCTCGCCGCTCCTAGCTCGATGCTCGCAGCTATATGGAAAACATCGGACACGTAGTTCAAATCGCAGGCCCCGCGGTCGACGTTCAGTTTGCCGAAGGCCATCTGCCGCCCATCTATGAAGCGGTGCGCGTGGTCAGCGACGGTTTTACCGTTCCCAATCCCGTCAACGTGATTCTTGAAGTCCAGCAACATCTGGGCGAAGGCCGCGTGCGCTGCATCGCCATGGAAGCGACCGAAGGCATGGTGCGCGGCATGAAAGCCATCGACCAGGGCGGGCCCATCTCTGTCCCCGTGGGACGCGGCACGCTGGGGCGCGTGATGAATGTGATTGGCGAGCCGGTGGATCAACTCGGCCCGATCGAATACAAGGAGCGCTTGCCGATTCACCGCCTCGCTCCCGCCTTCGACGAGCAAGCCACCACCGCCGAGATGTTCGAAACCGGAGTCAAGGTCATCGATCTCATCCAGCCCTTTTTGAAGGGCGGCAAGATCGGTCTGTTCGGCGGCGCAGGCGTCGGCAAGACCGTCGTCATCATGGAGTTGATCAATAACGTTGCCAAGCAGCACGGCGGCTACTCCGTATTTGCGGGCGTCGGCGAGCGTACCCGCGAAGGTAACGACTTGTGGCTGGAGATGACGGAATCCGGCGTGATCAAACCGGGCAAGCCTGCCGAGTCAAAAGCCGCTCTCATCTATGGCCAGATGACGGAGCCTCCTGGCGCACGTCTGCGCGTCGCGCTGACTGGCCTGACGGTTGCAGAATATTTCCGCGACGCCGAGGGCGCAGACACGCTCCTCTTCATCGACAACATTTTCCGCTTCACGCAGGCCGGTTCGGAAGTCTCCGCGCTGCTCGGCCGCATGCCCAGCGCCGTCGGTTATCAACCCAACCTGGCGACGGAAATGGGCGAATTGCAGGAGCGCATTACTTCGACCAAGAAGGGTTCAGTCACATCGGTGCAGGCGATTTACGTTCCCGCCGACGACTTGACCGATCCCGCGCCGGCGACCACGTTCGCCCACCTCGACGCAACCACCGTGCTTTCGCGCGCATTGACTGAAATCGGCATCTATCCCGCAGTCGATCCGCTGGCTTCGACCTCGCGCATCCTCGACGCGCGCATCGTCGGCCAGGAACATTATGACGTGGCGCAGATGGTGAAGAAGACGCTGCAAACCTATAAAGATTTGCAGGACATCATCGCGATTCTGGGTATCGACGAATTGAGCGAAGACCAGAAGCTCAGCGTGGCCCGCGCCCGCAAGATTCAACGCTTTCTCTCGCAACCGTTCCACGTGGCCGAGCAGTTCACCGGCGCACCCGGACGCTACGTAAAAATCGCCGACACGGTGAAAGGCTTCCGAGCAATCGTGGAGGGCAAGTACGACGATATCCCCGAGCAGGCGTTCTACATGAAGGGGCCGATCGAAGAAGTGCTGGAAGCGGCGGAGAAGATGAAGAAAGCAGCATAGAACAGCTATCAGCCGTCAGCCATCAGCTCGTCCCATCTCGGACTGCTGCTGGAACCACTGAGAGCTGAGAGCTGAGAGCTGATTCATGTCAGATACTTTCCAACTCGAAATCGTCACGCCGGAAAAGAAAGTGGTGGACACGGCGGCGGAAGAAGTTCAGATTCCCGGCAAGAACGGCTATCTGGGCGTCCTGCCCGGCCACGCGCCGCTCATTACCGAACTGGCGGTCGGCCACATCTCCTACCACGCCGGAGGCAACGAGCAGCGTCTTGCCGTGGCCTGGGGCTTCGCCGAAGTGCTGCCGGATAAAGTCACGATTCTCGCCGAGACCGCCGAGCGTCCCGACGAGATCGACGTGGGGCGCGCGCGCAAAGCCAAAGAACGCGCCGAGCAACGGCTCACCAGCGGCGATCCCGAGGTCGATGTTCAGCGATCGCTGAACGCGCTGCATAAGGCTGACGCCCGCTTGGAAGTCGCAGAAGGCAAGATCCACTAACCGTCGCAGACGCGTTCCGATACTATCGCCGCGCCAGCGGATTCATTCCCACTGAGGCTAAGCTCATGCGATCGATCCTGCTTGCAATTCATTCCTGTTCTTTCTCTCTCCTTTTCATAGTCGTAATGCTCGCAGCCGTATCCGCAGCGCAGGATAAGCCTGCGCCAACTCCCCATCCGCAGCCGCCGGCTCCCTTAATTTCTCCCGAAGTCCACGCGGATAAAAGCGTCACTTTCCGTTTCGAGGCGCCAAACGCGCGCGCGGTCGAGCTTGAGCGCGAGGGCACAGATCCGGTTCCAATGCAGAAGGACGAGAAAGGCGTCTGGTCCGTTACCACCGCCCCGCTCGCTCCCGACTATTACGGATACTCCTTCACCGCCGATGGCGCCCGCATGATGGATCCGTCGAATGCCGCGCTCGTGCCCAACCTGATCGATCCCGGCAATGCCGTTCACGTTCCCGGGCCGCCCGCGCTGCCATGGGAATCGAACGATGTGCCGCACGGCGAAATTCATCATCACTTTTACCAGTCAACCGTCGCAGGCGACCGCCGCGATTACTACGTCTACACGCCGCCCGGCTATGATCCGGCGAAGAAGAAAACTTATCCCGTGCTTTATCTGCTGCACGGTTACAGCGACGACGCCAGCGGATGGACGGCGGTCGGCCACGCCAATGTGATCCTCGATAATCTTATGGCACAAGGCAAAGCCAAGCCCATGATCGTGGTCATGCCCCTAGGCTACGGCACGATGGATATGATTCACCACGGGTGGAATGCCTGGGACGATACCGAGTTGCGCGATCGCAACTTCAACAAATTTGGCGAAGCTCTGCTTACCGAAGTGATGCCCCGAGTCGAAAACGAATATCGGATCACCGAAGACCGCAATGCCCGCGCGATTGCCGGGTTATCGATGGGCGGCTCGGAATCTCTGCTCACGGGTTTGAATAACCTGGACAAGTTTTCCTGGGTCGGTGCTTTTAGTTCCGGCGGAATTCCCGAGAACTTTGAAAAAGATTTTCCCTCACTTGATTCGTCGGCGAACCAGAAACTGCATTTACTCTGGATCGCCTGTGGGACGGAGGATCGCCTGATGACGATCAACCGCAATCTGCGGCAATGGCTTAAGAGCAAAGCCGTGAAAGAGACTGAAATCGAAACGCCAGGTATGCACACCTGGATGGTCTGGCGAAGAAATCTGGCGGAATTTGTGCCGCTGCTTTTTCGCTAGCCTGAACGCTAATAGGTTGAACCCTCATCGGCCCCGGCGAGAGTGTGGTGACGTGAACATGATGCTGCCCGATTACGGAGTGATTTCGAAGAGTATGCCGCCGTCGTCGGTGCCACCCTCGTTCGTTGTGCCATATAAATTTCCCAACGAGTCGCGCAGCAGGCCGGCTCTCGGAAAAATTCCGTCGTCGGCGCCGCCGAACTGGTGGAGCGCATTTTCGGTCCAGGTGCCCGCGCTCGGCGAAAGTTCGAACACACCGCCACGCTCGTACTGCCCGCCCTGTAGCGCCGCTCCGTAGAGGTTTCCCGACGGGTCGAAAATCAGTCTGCCATTGGGCTGGCAGCCCGTGGAGCAGGCTGACGGGAAACTATAGATCGTTTGCTCGGACCATCCGCCACCAGCCGTGGGAGACAGCTCGTAAACCACGCCCACATTTCCGGTTCCTCCCCTGTAAGTGCTGCCATAGAGATTTCCGGCGGCATCAAAGATCACACTGGAAAGTGGGGTGTTTGGGGCTGCGCCTGAATCGCCGAAGGTGTAAATCTCCCTGGCCTTCCAAGGCCCCGAGGCCGTCGGGGTCAGTTCAAAAACAAAGCCTTCGTTCGCAGAACCGCCGACAAGCGTTACGCCGTAGAGATTTCCGGCGGAATCGAAGGTCACAGGCTGGCTGGCATTGGATGAGTGCTGTGGGTTGGGCAGGGTGTATAAGACCTTTTCCGTCCAGCTACCGGAATGGGGGCTGAGTTCGAATACAATTCCAGCATTCTCCGCGCCGCCCGCCGAGGTGGTGCCGTAGACATTGCCGGCCGCGTCGAGGGTGACGTTGGATGTCGGCAACAACCCGTCTTTGCCGTTGTCGACGAACGTGTGCAGGATCTTTTCGCTCCAACTGCCGTTCTCATTGGGAACCAATTGAAAGATGATTCCGAAATTTCCTGAGCCTCCATAGGCGGTCGCGCCGTAGAGATTGCCGGCGGAATCCATAGTAGGTCCCGAGAGCGCTTCGCCCCCATCAGGAAAGGCGCCGAACGCGTGCAGAACCTTGGTTGTCCATCCTCCCCCCGAAGCTGGGCTGAGTTCGAACACCGTGCCCGAGCCATGGACTCCGCCATCGGAAGTCATTCCATAAATGTTGCCATCCGAGTCGATAACAAGGTCGCTCCACGGATAATATCCAGGCACATCGCCCTTGGAACTGGCGAAGTTGTAGAGGATGTTTTCGGTTTGGGCGGCTGCCGAGAGAGCGCAGATCCCCACGCAAGCGAACAGCGCAGCTGATGCGAGGACGAACTTAGAGAGCACGGTGAAGCGCGACATGGAAATATCTCCTTTGCGATTGCAACCAAACGTCCACGCCAATGGATGAAGCATGGCGCTAAGCCCGTTTTTGCAGTAACTCCAGCTTCGAATGATCCGCGACTTGGCCGGATCAAAGTGACAGAATTACGGGACGGCAGAACTTGGGAGGCCGTCAGCAGGAAGTTCCAATCGAGACTTCACCGATCCGGCCGGGGAGGGCAAAGGAAATATAGTCCGCATTTCCGGGTCGAGTCAAGCGGCAGAGGAGTTAGGGCACATTCACCGAATCCCGATTCTCCGAAGGCACATACTTGACCGCGGCGGTGCGCTCCAGTTTATCCCAGGCGAACTTGCGGCCTTCCAGCGCCCGCTTCAGAGTCTTGAACAAGACCACCGAAAATAACTGGCGATAAGCGAAGCGTTGCAGCCATACCTGGCTGAGCAGCCAGACATCTTCTTTGTCGTCAGGACGCTGGCGCTCCAGCGCAAATGCAATCGCCGACGCAAAGAAGTCAATCACCAGAAACAAAAAGAAGAATAAGACCAGCTTGTGAAAGCTGGCAGGGTCGGTGGAATCTGGGTGAAAGTGTTTTTGCAGGAAGTACCAGATCGACCCGACCACGAACATGATGTCGATCAGCGGCGAGACCAGCGGCAACAAAATCTGGAAGATCACAATATTCGGCAGCGCCACAAAGCCCAGCGCACCCTTGCGCGCGAACACCCCACTGTGTTTATACACCGCTTGCAGGATGCCGAACGACCAGCGAAAACGCTGGCGCATCAGGCCATTCGCGTTGGTTGGCGCCTCCGTGTAGGCAAGAGCCATGTCTTCATATTCCACACGATAGCCGCGGCGCAAGAGCGCCATGGTCAGGTCCGCGTCTTCAGCAACGGTATCGATCTGGTAGCCGCCACACTCGCGCACGGCAGAAACGCGCCATGCTCCGATCGCTCCCGGCACTACGCTGACCGCCCCCAGCACATCCAACGCGCGGCGCTCGAAATTTTGGCTGGTGATATATTCCAGCGCCTGCCAGCGCGTCCAAAGATTCACGCGATTTCCCACTTTCGCATTGCCCGCGATGGCTCCGATCTTCGGATTGATGAAATGCGGCACCATGCGCGCGATGGCATCGTGGGCAATAATGGTGTCAGCGTCGATGCCGACAAAAAGCTCGGCATCTTGAATGTGTTCGATGCCGTAGTTGAGCGCCTCGGCTTTACCGGCATTCGGCTTGGTCAGAATTAAGACCTTCCCGGCAGCTTCTTCGCGGGCAAACGCGGCGCGCGCAACTTCCAGCGTACGATCGCGCGAGCCGTCGTCGATCACGATCACACGCAAGTTAGGATAGTTCGAGTTCAGCGCCGCACGAACCGTGCGCTCAATTACTTTTTCTTCGTTGTAAGCGGGAATGAGTACCGCAACTTTGGGCTTGTAGGATGCGATTTCCGCAGGCCTGCCGAAAATCTTTTCGTGCAAGCGATCATAGACGGCAAATGTGCCGATGAACACCAGCCGGCCAGTCATCAATAGATCGCCCAGAAAAAAGATCCACGCGATCCCGATATTCGCCGCGCCAAAAAGCCAGAAGCTGAGGCGATCCAGCCGTGCTAACCATCGCTCCCCAGGCGCGAGCGGCGCCATCACATCCGCACGCGTCTTGCCCATCAGGTCGTACACTGGTGCAATTTCAAGGCCCCGGGCCCGAATGCCCTCGATGATCATGGGTAGGGCGCGCACAGTTTCAGCGCGATTACCACCGCCATCGTGCAAGAGAATGATGTTGCCGCAGCGCAGGTCGTTCGCACCGCAGGGCGGAAGATGGGCCAGTACGTAGGCGGAAATTTCTTCGGCGGAATGCCTCGGTTTGTCGCTCCAATCATTGGGGTCGATTCGATTGCCTACCGTGGTGTAGCCCATGTCTTGCGCGAATTCGAGCGGCTTGACCTGATCGGCGGTGTCCGGTTCCTCGTCAATGGCATAGGGCGGCCGCAGCAACATGACGCGAATTCCCATCAGGCTGGCGAAGAGCCGTTCGGTCAGGTTAAGCTCCACTCTCATCTGCGTGGACGAAATATTGCTTACGTCAGGATGCGTGAAGGTGTGATTCCCAATGGTGTGGCCCTCGTTGTAAATACGCTCGGCCAGACTGGAAAACTTATCCGTCTGAATGCCGATCAGAAAAAATGTGGCTGGCGCATGCTCGCGCTTGAGCACATCGAGAATCTTGGGCGTCCACTCCGGATCGGGGCCATCATCAAATGTCAGCGCCACCTTGTTGGGACTGTACCCGTAACGCGCCACGCGATAAGGTTCGGGCAGGGACTGAAAGACCTCATCGGTAATTTCCTTCGATTGGTCATCGATGGTAAGGTCGCGCACGCCCGGGGTGGGTCGATCTTCGATCCGCAGGATCTCGCCCTGGCCCTCCATATCGACATCCTGCCCGGGAGGCACGCTGCGCAGTTTGCTATCTGCGGCGGGATCGCCCGGCATATCCCAGACGCGCCACAGCGATCGATCTTCGCCGCCCAGCTTCCATAGTGCGAAGGTCTGAATGCCCAGTGCCTGCGCCGCCCGCATGTGGTTCAACGCCGTGACCGCATCGAGAAACCAAACGTCATGGCGGAAGCTGCGCTCGTCGAGGTAACTGAAATGCGGATTCATCGCATCGTCGTCAAACGAAACATCGACATCGGAGTCGCGCGCTTCCAGCCACGCCTCTTGCACCGAGACGCTATGATCTTTGGCGTCGGCTGGCAGCTTGCCCTTTTTCGGCTTCAGCACCCAGTCGTAACCATAATTGGCGATGGCACAAATGATCTTTTCCCGCGGAATCGCCTTGACCGCGAACTTGAGATTGTCGACGAACCAGTCCTCCGAAGCGACCGGGCCGGAAGCGGCCCCGGGATAGTGTTCGTCATAATTCATGAGCACAACGCCATCGGCCGGCGCCGCGATCGCGGCGTAGTCGAATTCCGTATTATGTGAGGGCACGCTGACGTAGAGCTTCATTCCGCGCGCGTGTAAGTCCGCAGAAAGTTCGTTCAGCAAGGCCACGTAGCCCGGCTGCCCGACTGCGGGGAAGGCTTCAAAGTCAACCATTAAGCCGCGGAAATGGTCCGAGGCAAGGAATGTTCCCACCTGCTGCCGAAAAAGTGCTCGGGCCGCTGGATTGTTCAAGAAGTCGGTGATCCCGCCCACCCATTCCGTGCCGTCGAAATTATTCACCATGGGGAACACTTCCATAGCGGGATCCTCGGCTTTGAGCAGCGGCATGACGCGGTCATCGACTGAACGCGCCCGATTATTTTGCACCACGTCGAAAAATTTATTAGTCTGATCGTCCACCGCCTGCAGCCTGCCATCGGCCGTCAACACGTGCAGCCAGTCGGGATAGAGCAGGTCGATCTGCCGCGAAAAATCGCGCAAGGACGAAAAACTGGCTGCATCCCACGGCACATAAAACGCCGCCCGGATGCCTTCTTCCTGATTTAATGTGACCTCCGAGGCCGGCAGCTTCGATTTTCGGTGGCTTCGGCTGGCCAGCTTTTTCGCCCGGTCGCGCGCCTTTTCCTTTTCGCTTTCTTTGAGTGCCTTAAAAGCGCGCTTTTGTGGCGAAAACAGCAACTCCGGCAGGCGTTCGTCCCGCAACGTGGAGTAGACGAAGAAAATAATCAGGGCTGACAGCGTGATGACCAGCACGTCGACGAAACGCCGCAGCCGTTTCCAACGGGCTCGTCGGGGGTCGTAAAAGACAGGTTCTGCCATGGATGGCTAATGGTTCATCGTATGCCGCGGCGCGGCACACGGTCAATTCTCGGACAGGCGGCTGATTGCTGAGTGCGATTTTGCTATAGTCTCAACCGTGCTCGAGCTGGTGCGGAAGAATGCGCGGTTCTTTTTAGCAGCGGGCCTGGCCGGGCTGGCGTTGCGCCTGCTTTTCGTCCTGCACTTCCCGGCGGTAGTCGACGACTCCCATTTTTACGCCGATATTGCCATGAACTGGCTGGGGCACGGCGTTTACGCCATCACTAATTCGGGGCTCGTGGTGCCCACTCTCTCTCGTCTGCCTGGCTATCCGGCCTTTCTGGCGATGGTCTTCTCTATCTTCGGATGGAACAACTTCCGCGCCGTGCTGCTGATTCAGGTCCTGTTCGACCTGGGCACATGCTTTCTGATCGCCGACCTGGCAGGCCGCTCGTTCTCCGCCCGCGCCGCCAAGGCTGCATTCGTGCTGGCGGTGCTTTGCCCGTTTCTGGCAAACTATGCAGCAGCCGCTCTCACTGAGACGCTGGAGATTTTTTTCACCACGCTAGCGCTTGATCTCGCCATATGCGGACTCCGTCGCCTTCGCTCCAGCCGACAAAGCGGCTCTAACCCTTCATCACTTATCTGGGTAGCCTGCGGCCTCAGCATCGGCGCGTGCATCTTGCTGCGCCCCGACGGCGGCATTTTGTTCGCCGCCGTCGGTGGATATTGCTTCCTGCTTCTGCTGCGACGATTCTTCTCCGATCGAGAAGCAATCCACAGTTTGGCGACTCTGCTGCGTGATCCCGTTCTGCGGGCGGGAGTGATTCTCACCATCGCGAGCTTTGCTCCCCTGCTCCCATGGACCTTGCGCAACTTGCACACCATGCACCGCTTTGAGCCGTTGGCGCCGCGTTACGCCACCGATTCCGACGACTCCCCCATGCCGGGATTCAACCGTTGGACCAAAACCTGGTTGGCCGACTACACCTCGGTGGAGGAAATCTATTGGAAGGTGCCGGGTGATCCCATCGAATTCCCGCTGCTGCCCAGCCGCGCCTTTGATTCTTCCCAGCAGAAGCTCGAAACCCAGGCCCTCGTTGCCGACTACAATCGCGACCACGATGAGACTCCAGAAATCGATGCCGGTTTCGCGGCGCTGGCTGCAGTCCGCATTCACGCCGCCCCGTTGCGCTATTATCTCTGGCTTCCGGCACTGCGCATCGCCGGCATGTGGCTGCGTCCTCGAACCGAATTGCTGCCCTCCGACCCGCGCTGGTGGGCGTTCGACGACGACCCCATCTGGCTTACCGTGAGCATCGTTTTCGGTCTCCTCAATCTCGCCTATCTTGGAGCAGCCGCAGCCGGCTTGTTGCGCTGGCGCGAATTTCTTGGCATCGGCCTATTTGTTTTATTTCTAGCGCTGCGCTCGTGCTTCCTCGGAACTCTGGAGAATCCCGAGCCCCGCTACACGCTGGAGTGCTATCCCGTGGTGATTTTGCTGGCCGCTGCGCTCTTTGCCGGCAAATCCAACTCCGACCCCGAAGCGTTCCGCCGGATCTAAGCCCAAGCCCCTTTCCTGGTCCAGCTGCGCAGCGACAAAAATCCTCCTTGAACTTTGACGGTCGATGGTTGCACAATATCGGCCCAACAGTACCCCAGGGTCTCAAATCGTTTTCATTCCTGGGAACAAACTCCGCAGACAACGCCCGTGAAACGGGCGAAGGGGGCTTTATGCGTTCTGCCTCACGTGGAATTGCTTTGTTGCTTGGAATGCTCATGCTGCCGCTTTCGCTGCTGCTGGCGCAGACGGCCACCACTTCACTGCGCGGCGTGGTCACTGACGCCAAAGGCGCGGTGCTGCCCGGTGCAACCGTTACCATTAACGATCCGCAGAACGGATTGTCGCGAACCGTCAAGACGAACGGTCAAGGCGAGTATCAGTTCCTGCAATTGCCCCCATCCACTTACACCGTCAGCGCGAACGCACCCGGCTTTGCCACCGTCAAACAAGAAAAAATGCAACTGCTGGTCGCCGTTCCCTCCACCTTGAATTTCACCATGCAGGTGCAGGGGCAGACCATCACGGTCGACGTTTCCAGTGAAGGCGCGCAGGTCAATACCACCGACGCCACCATGGGAAATGCCTTCAATGCCACCCAGATTCAGTCGTTACCATTCGAAGGCCGCAACCCGGTTGAGATGCTGAGCCTGCAAGCGGGCGTCACCTATACCAGCCCTACCAACGGCACAGCCGTCAACGCCTTGGTCGATACGCGCAGCGGCGCGGTCAACGGAGGCCGCAGCGATCAGACCAACATTACCCTCGATGGCGTGGACAACAACGACCAGAGCAACGGCTTTGCCTTTCAGGGAGCGGTGCGGTCGACGCTCGATTCGATCGAGGAGTTCCGTACCACCACCACCAACGCCAACGCCGACGAAGGACGCTCTTCGGGCGCGCAGGTCCAGTTGGTCACCAAGAGCGGCACCAACTCCTGGCACGGCAGCGCCTATGAACTCAACCGCTCCAACATCGGCGAGGCCAATGATTGGTTCAACGAGAATGCCCAGGTCTCCTCCGGTCTGCCAAACATTCCGGGATTTCTACGCCGCAATACTTTCGGCGCTTCCGTAGGCGGGCCGATCAAGAAGGATCGGTTGTTCTTCTTCGCCAATTGGGAAAAACAGATTCAACACGAGAGCACGCAAACCACCCGCATCGTGCCCAGCGCAAACCTGCGCAACGGCATCGCTTCCTACTGGTGCCAGACCAGCGATCCGAATTGTTACACCGGAAACCCGGGCAACACCGGCACCCCCGGCGCCACCTTTACGATCGGCAATGCGGTCGGCGTACCCGCCGGCGACCTGCTCGTGACCATGAACTCCGGAACGCTGGCATTGATGGATCCCAACTGTTCCACCACGATAGTCCCCAACACTACTTCGGTAGCTTGCCCGCAAGGCCCAGGCCCGAATCCAAACGTTCTGCCAATTCTGCAAGGCTATCCCAATCCCAATCAAGCCTTCGCCGATGACTCCAGTAGCGGCCTCGCCTCCGATGGTTACAACTATCAGGGATACACCTTCGCCGCGCCTACTCCTTTGAATCTGAATACCTACATCGCAAGACTGGATTACAACCTTACCGAAAACGGCAATCACCGGATCTTTGTACGCGGAATCATGAACGGCGACCGCCAGGACAATGCCTCCGAATTTCCCGGACAGCTCCCGAGTATTGCCCAAGTCACGGTCGCCAAGAGTCTGGCCGTGGGTTATACGGCGGTCTTATCGAATACGCTGATCAATAACTTCCACTATGGCCTGACCCGGCAGGCCGTCGATCAGACGGGCGGGGGCAATGTCACATACGTCATTCTGCGTGGGCTGGATAATCCCGGAGATCAGACCTTCGACTCCTACGACGTTTCCGTTCCCGTGCACAACTTCATCGATGATGTTTCCTGGACGAAAAGCAAACACACACTCGGCTTCGGCGCGAACTTGCGCTTGCTGGGCAATATCAAGTCTTCCTATCTGAGTTCGTTTTCCGATGCCGTCACCAATGCCTCCTGGCTGAATGTCTCCGGCATCGCCAACAAAGGCACCAGCCTCGACCCGGGCGCTTTCCCGAATTTAGGCCTGCCCGCAGTCGACCCTGGTTTCAACAATTCCTGGGACTATCCCATCCTCGCCCTCACCGGCATCATCACCGAGGTGGACGCGCGCTATAACTTCACCACCTCCGGCGCCACGCTTCCAGCCGGGTCCGCCAATGATCGTCACTTCGTCAACAAAGAGTTCGAGACCTACGTGCAGGATTCGTGGCGCGCCCGGCCGAACCTCACCATCACGTATGGCCTGCGCTGGACCCTCTTGCAACCCCCCTATGAAAAAAATGGAGTTCAGGTCGCACCGACTTTCAGCCTGCACAACTGGTACAGCCAGCGTTCGGTGACCATGGCGCAGGGGCTCCCGTTCAACGATCCCGTCACCTTCGCTCCCGATGGCAATGCCAACGGCAAGCCCTCCTATTGGGGATACGACTACAAAGACTTCGCCCCTCGTTTTGCTCTTGCCTACTCGCCCGATGCGCAGTCAGGATGGCTCGGCAAATTCTTAGGCGGTCCCGGCAAAACATCGATCCGTCTCGGCGCAGGTATGTACTACGACCATTTCGGCCAAGGCGTAGTGAACACGTTTGATCAGAACGGGTCCTTCGGACTCTCAACCCTCCTAACCAACACTGGTGGCGTGCAGACTGTGGACGATGCTCCTCGCATGGGCCCGACGAATCCTCTTTACACGTTGCCGCCATCTTTGACCAGCCCGTCACCGGGCGCCAGCTTCCCGGTCACCTATCCCTTAACCAATTTTGCGGTGCAGTGGGGTCTCGACGATAAGCTCAAAACTCCATACTCCTACGCCTTCAATCTTTCGTTCGAGCGGGAACTCGGACACAATTTCACGCTTGAGACTGCCTATGTCGGCCGCCTCGGACACAGACTGTTGCAGCAGGAAGATTTGGCGCAGCCCAGAGATATCGTCGATCCTGCTTCCCACACCGATTACTACACTGCGACGCGAGCTCTGGATAATCTCGTGCTCGCAGGCACCTCGGAAAGAGATGTTGCGAAGATTCCGTACTGGGAGAATCTCTTCGGAGCGACCTCCGCCGGATCGGCTGGCGAGGCAGGTTGCGCCTCGGGCATTCCCCGAAATCCAACCGCAACGCAAAATATGTACGATCTGATGTCCTGCGGCTTCGTGCACAACGAAACCACATTCCAGCAAATCATCGACGGGGTCGGCGGCACACCGTGCTTCCCCGGCTGTATCACTCTGGGCGGTGTAACTCAAACCACGCCGCAATATTATGCCTCGCAGTTTGCTTCGCTGTATGCCTGGCGCTCCATCGGCAACAGCTACTACGACGCGGGCCAGATTCTCTTGCGCCATGCCATGTCCCACGGACTCCAGTTCGACCTGAACTACACTTACTCGCATTCGATCGATGAGGGCTCGGACGCAGAACGCATCGGGCAGGAAGGCGGTCTCGGCGACCAGATCTATAACGCGTGGGCTCCCGAGCTGCAACGCGCCACTTCCACCTTCGACACTACTCATCAGCTAAATTCCAACTGGGTCTATGAACTCCCCTTTGGACACGGACAGGCTTTTAGCTCGGGGAACCGGATCGCCAACAGCGTGATCGGCGGTTGGGATCTGAGTGGCGTTCTCCGCTGGACGAGCGGCTTCCCAGTCAGCGTTCAAAACGGCGCGGCTTGGGCCACCAACTGGGAACTCAGCGGCTACGCCACCCAGATCGGCCCCACGCCCTCAACCGGCATCACCATCGTCAATGGCGAACCCAACATGTTTAAGAATTACACCACCGCGGTCAATTCCTATCGCCAGGATTTTCCCGGAGAAGTTGGCAATCGCAACAGCCTTCGCGGCCCCGGATATTTCGATACGGACCTGGGCTTGCACAAAGTTTTCGATATCACCGAGCGGCAGAAACTTCAATTCCGTTGGGAGGTTTACAACGCCTTCAACACCATCCGCTTCGACGTGCAGTCGGCAAACATTACACCCGATGTAGCCAGCGCCTTCGGATTCCTGAGCCGAGCGCTCACTATCCCGCGCAGAATGGAGTTCGGCGCCCGCTACACGTTCTGACGGATTTTTGTGGCAACGGTTGAAGGGGCGCGGCGCAAAGCGAGACCGAATTCGGCCTGCGCTTTGATTTCTAGCAAGCCAGGCACAAAGAAGGAGAGAGAATAAGGCCGCAAAGGACAGAGGATAGAGCAGGGTGGAGCAGGCCTTCAGGCCTGCGTTCAGGATAGGTGGCTTGATGGGGCTTTAGCCCCTGAGCGATGCTAGGACAGCGGCGAATCGCTCATGCGAAAGCGGGTCCGCACATGCTCGGAGATCAACTCGATGGCGGAACGATTCGTGACTGGGTCGCTTTGCGCGAGATATTTCATGGCCTCCACCAGTACACGTTGCCCATCCACATAGCGAGGATCAGAGGTACGCTCTCGCCGCTTGCTGCCAAACTTCGGGGGAACCGGGATCGTAAAAACCTTGGCCATGAATACTCTCTCGTTAACGTCTAAATCGAAAGGTAAATTTGAAAGAACCCTTTAGGGGAGTATATCGCCCAAGCCCCTTTTTCCAACAATAGATTCTTGTTCTTTAGATTCAATTACTTAGCCTTGGGGTGAGATGACCTGAGTCTTCGACGTGGTCTTTATTTTGAAGACATCCGGCAGCTTCGAAGGATTCAGTTGAATCGCCGAATACTTCACCAGCAACTTATTCCCGTCAGGCTGATCGAACTCCTGTTGCGTCGAAATGCCGCGCTCCAGATCGATCCACAAAAAGATTCGCGTAAACGTTCCGCGCACCTTATCCGATTTGGGAATCAATTGCAGTTTGGCCGTGTTCACCCCGTCGACAGCCTCCGCACCCACATACGAGACGTTCGAACGATTTCACCAAATCCTGCCCGCTGCCTCCAAAGCCCAGCACCAGGTAGCTTTCATATTCAGCGCGATTTTTACCCGTATGGTAGACCGTAAGCTGGTCGATTTTTGGCTTGTACATCTGAAGCTCACCATTGCTAAATAGTACCGACGTGACATCGGGCTTGCTCAGCTCAAGCTTCATCTCAATGGCTTGATCTTTGTCGCGCCGGTAGTAGACCACGCCTGTCTGCGGCGTATCGTACTCCTGAATGACGCGCTCGAACTGCTGCCGCGAAACCTCGGCCCGCGCGCTGTGAAAGTTAGCCGCAGTCGAGTCCATCTTCTTCAGCACACAATCCAGCGGGCACGCATCCGCAGGCTTTGGTTGGGACGCTGTCCCCAAGCCGCACGTCAAGCTTAACCAGAACAGCGTCGCAACCGCGCGGCAGAAAAGTTTCATTCGTGGGATTCCCGCGTTGGCTCTAAGGATGCTGAGACCCTAAGCGCTGCATGGAGACCGGGAAGGCGGAGACCGGGAAGACGAAGACCGGGAAGGGCACGAGTTTCACTCGTGCCGCAAAGCGTCCGGATTGAATGCGGCTTCAGCCACTGCGGTACGCTTTGCGGGCACACGGGAAGTCCACCCTTTGGTTTCATGAAGAATTGCGCCCTTTACTCTCTCTTCGCAACGACCTTGTAACCCTGCGCATGCCCTTTGCCGTCATTTACTACTTCATAACTCATGATCGCAACATTCCCCGAGATGGGCTGGATAATCCGCAGCAACTGCCTTCTCATCGAAGTATCATCTCCCGGCGTAATCGCACCCGCCGAAATCTGGTAAACCAATCCACCCTGTGCATCGGGCGTAACCACCACATCACTGGGATGCGGATTGCGCAGTGCAGGTTTGTCATGGAAATGGATCACGCTCGGCGAGAAGAAAACAAAAATCAGAATCAGCGTGACCATGATGTCGTAGTGCAGCGTGCCCCGCTCATGCTGCCAGAAAATGTAGCTTCGAATTGTAGGCCACACGCCGCTCATGGCTGGGGCAGGCGCGGAAAGCGCCGCAGCGCCGGATGCCGTCTTGCTGATGTCCACACTCTGCAAGTCTAGTGACCTCATCCTATCTTGGCAATCCTCAGTTCTTCGCGTAATGCAGTGTTTCGCTCTGTCATCCTGAACGGAGCCGTTCGTCAGGCGGAGTGAAGGATCTCCCGCTTAAACCAGCGCGTCGCGTCAGCCCAACTGCATCGCTCCCACTAAAACTTCTTAGCGGTGATCTTCTCGGCCCCAATATAGCTTCGCAGCACTTCCGGAATGACTACACTCCCGTCCGCCTGCTGATAGTTCTCCACAATCGCCACCCACGTCCGTCCCACGGCTAATCCGCTTCCATTCAGGGTATGCACGTATTCGGTTTTATTCTTGCCCTCGGGCCGATAGCGGATATTCGCCCGCCGCGCCTGATACGATTCGAAATTCGAGCAGGAAGAAATCTCGCGGAACGATTGCTGTCCCGGCATCCACACTTCAATGTCATAGGTCTTGGCCGAAGCTGCGCCCATATCCCCAGTGCACAGCGCGACCGTGCGATAGTGCAATCCAAGCTTTTGCAGAATCGTCTCGGCGTTGCGCGTTAGCTTCTCGTGCTCTTCGTACGAATCTTCGGGACGCGCGAACTTCACCAGTTCGACTTTCTGAAACTGATGCTGCCGGATAATGCCCCGCACATCTTTTCCGTACGATCCCGCCTCGCTGCGAAAACAAGGAGTATAAGCAGTCAGCGAAATCGGTAGCCGCGCCGCATCGAGTACTTCGTCGCGATAAAGATTCGTGACCGGAACTTCCGCCGTTGGGATCAGCCACAGGTCTCTCTCGCCGTGCGGCACGCGAAAGGAATCGGCGGCAAACTTCGGCAACTGCCCCGTGCCATACATCGAATCGGAATTCACCAGATACGGCGGCAGCACTTCCGTGTATCCATGCTCGCGCGTATGCAGATCGAGCATGAAGTTCGCCAGCGCCCGCTCCAGCTTTGCACCCAAGTCCCAATACACCGCAAAACGCGCGCCAGTCAGTTTGACCGCGCGTTCCAGATCGAGCACGCCCAGCTCCGCACCCAGGTCCCAATGCGCCTTTGGCGTGAAGTCAAACTGCGGCGGTTGCCCCCAGCGCCGTACTTCAACATTATCGTCGGCGCTGTGCCCCACCGGCACACTGGCGTGCGGCAGGTTCGGAATGCCAGCCAGAATGTCATGCAGCCGTGTGTCCAGATCGGCCGCTGTCTTCTCCCGTACCTGAATCTGTTCCCGCAGCTCTTTGGTCTCGGCAATCGCCGCGGAAGCGTCCTGGCCGGATTTTTTCAGCTTCGCAATGTCCTCGGAAGCCTTGTTGCGCCTCGCTTTCATGGTCTCAGCTTCGGTGATCGCCGAACGCCGCTGGGTGTCGACCTCGCGGAAATCCTTCAGCACGGCAGCCGGATCGGCTCCGCGCCGGCGCAGCATCTCTTCCACCTGGGGCAGGTTATCGCGAACAAAATTAAGATCGAGCATGGGAACTAACTACTTTATCGGAAACCGGGCAGGGAATGCACGCGCGGGTGGGGATGCTCATTTGGGGACAGCCGCCCTCGGCTGTCCATCGACCGCAGGTCGAAGGCTTCATCTTCTGGCAATCCGGCGATCAGATTTCGCCCACGCCATTGGCCTGTGTAAACTAATCTCGCCATGAGATTCTGCCCCCGACTCATAGCTGCACGCGAAAATTGTCTCTTGCCACGCCTCCTCGTCGTCGGAGCTTCCGCAAAATCCAAGCCCCTCTTCGGAGGCCTGCGCTGGTGAGTCCCTCCCCAGAAAACGGCAAGAAGCTGGATCTCAGCGTTACCTTCGCTGGCATCGACCTCAAGAATCCCATCATCGCCGCCAGTGGCACCTTCGGCTATGGCATCGAATTCGAAGATGTCGTCCATCTCGATAAGCTGGGAGGCTTCGTCGTCAAAGGTCTCTCGCGCGAGCCCATGATTGGCAATCCGCCGCCGCGCTTGTGGGAGACTGCGGCCGGAATGCTCAATGCTATCGGCCTGCAAAAT
Source organism: uncultured Acidobacteriaceae bacterium (assembly GCA_963710965.1). Lineage (GTDB taxonomy): Bacteria > Acidobacteriota > Terriglobia > Terriglobales > Acidobacteriaceae > Sulfotelmatobacter. Next base: position 114,251 of record CAVQCP010000028.1, read on the forward strand.
ATAGGCGCAGCCGCGTTTCTCGAAGAGAAGCTGCCCAAGCTCCGCGAGATCAAGAACATCGTGGTCATGGCCAACGTCTTCGGCTACACCCGCGAAGATTACGAACGCACCATCGAGATTCTCAACGATGGGGAAGGCATCGCCGCCTACGAGCTGAACGTTTCCTGCCCCAACACAGCGCACGGCGGATTACAGTTCGGCTGCGATCCGCGCTCGCTCGACGAGGTCGTGACCACGGCGAAACGCGCGGCGCGCCGGCCGTTGATCGTCAAGCTCTCGCCCAACGTCACCAGCATCGCGCAGATGGCGCACATCGCGCAGGAATCCGGCGCTGATGCGATCTCGCTGGTCAACACTTTCATCGCCATGGCCATCGATCCCGAAACCCGCAAGCCGCGCATCGCCAATGTCACTGCGGGTCTTTCCGGTCCGGCAATCAAGCCCATTGCGCTGCGCATGGTTTACGACGCCGCGCATGCAGTAAGCATTCCAGTGATCGGCATGGGAGGAATCTCAACCGCATCCGATGTAGTCGAGTTCATGCTCGCGGGCGCAACCGCGGTCCAGATCGGCACTGCTAGTTATTGGGATCCTTGCGCCACCGAAAAAATTGTGGACGAGCTTCACCGCTGGTGCTCCGATCGCGGCTTTACGCGCCTGGCGGACCTTACCGGCGGAATGATTTTGGAGTAGGAAATAATTTTCAATAAGAAATGATTTTGGGCAGGGAATTTAGAGCAGGGAACGATCTTGCCGATTCTTTCCTTGGGTGGCGCAGCGCTTCAGCGCTGCGATAAGAGCCACTTTCTGATTACGGCTTTAGCCGCTGAGGGGGTTCGATCCTCCTTATCTTCCCCGCGTATACCAGATCGACCCCGGAGACTTAAAATTTCTGCCTTCGCCCCACACCACCTGCGTGTTCCCTAGATTGTCGATCGCCATGGAAAAATAATCGCCGAAGGGGAATCGGAAGCCGTCGGCACGAATGTAATCGTATCCCCGTACCTCGCCCGAAAGTTGCGTTTCCGCCGACCATGTCGCTCCACCGTTGCTGGAGCTCCGCTCGAACACGTTCCATAGCGGAGCATTGCGCGTGTCCATCCATCCGATGCGCACATCGCCTGCGGCGCCTGCGGTGATTGCCGGGAAGCAATGTTCGACCTGCGGGTCAGCCGATGACACGTCGGCTTTTTGCGACCAGCTCTCAGCGTTGGCCGTGGACGACGCAAAATAAATTCGCTCCGGACCGCCGTTGCTGGTACCCGCGTTCCACAATGCGTAAACCGTTCCCGCCGCGTCGGAGGCTAATGCGATTTGCGCTCCCAGAAATTCCGCCTCGCAGCCTTGCGCGGCGCAGCCCGGAGGCGCGCTCGAAACATCCAGCACGCCGGTTGTCCAGGTGCGTCCTGCGTCGGCCGAATGGCTCACAAAAATGTTTACCGGCCGCGTGCTCAGATCTCGCCGCGCGTAGGCGGTCCATCCGAAATAAACATCGCCGCTGGCGCCCACGGTGGCGCCGCCGGCCAGTGACCATCCTGGGCCGGTGTTCGGATTCACATTCACCGACGAAAAATTCTGCGCGTAATCGTGGGAGGCCGCGACCATGAACTTCTCGTCGTGATTGAAGCCCACGTAGATGTCCGCGCCGCGCACCGCCAATACCGGCTTGTCGGCATCTTCATTCGCGGCAGAGTGCTCGGCGATGGTGAAATACCAGTTGGCGCCAAAATCCTGCGACCGCGCGACCATCACGTCGCGCCTGTTGTTTTGCAGCCAGGAGGCATACACCGTCTGCTTATCCACCGGATCGACCACAATTTGCGGGTCGAACTGGCCCATTGAGGAGGGCGTTAACGAATGCGGGGCCTGCCAGGTCGTTCCGTTATCATTGCTGACCAGCAGCGACATTGTGGGCGAACTGCAGGCCGGGCAATCCGTAACGGCTCCGTACTGCGGGAAAAGAATGTAAACGTGTCCGTGGCCGTCAGCCGCCAAGGCAGGCTCCCACTGGTCTCCGCTGGTGTAGCCCACGCGCTGCTGCGGGGCGAATGCCGAGGCTGCGAACGCCTGCGTCGCCACTGCCAGAAGCAGGCATAGGGCGAGGATCGACAGGGCTAGGCTTCGGCTGGGTCGAAATACCACAGACTTCTCCTGGGACAGCTTCTTCCGTGGCGTCTTGCAGACGCAGGTACGACAATAGCGTTGGACGGACTTTACCCCGAATCCGTCTACTTGGTCAATCGCACGATCAGGCTATATGGGCCGACGGAGCCACGGTTCGTATGAATCCGGCGTGCTTTCGCAGCGTCACTCACGATAGAGAAAGCCGCTGTTACAATTCCGTGTCTTACTAAACAGTTAATGATCAGAACTTCGCGCTTCACATCGGCGTACTGTCTTGTAGGGACTGAGCATATTTCATCGTGTGTCATATCGAGCAAAGCGAGCGACCATGGTTTTTGCCTGTACTCCCGGTGTCGCTGTCTCTGGCAAGAACCAGGATCCCTCGCTTTTGCTCGGGACGACAGCGTAGCTTGTAGCTCTCACGGAGATCTCTTTTGGAAGATGTCCAGGTAGTTGCGATGCTGGTCCGCCGGTGCGTTGCCGGCGATGCCGCTGCCTGGGAGGAGATCGTCCAGACCTATAACCGGCGTATCTATAACATCTGCTATCGCTTCGCCGGCTCGGCCGACGATGCCGAAGACCTCGCGCAAGAGGTCTTTATCAAGATGTACCGCACGCTGGCCAGCTACGATCCCAGCAAAGGGGCATTCGTTACCTGGGTGACGACCATTACCCGCAACCTGCTGGTCGACCACTTCCGCAAGACCAAGCAGGACCGCATAACCGACTCGATTGACGCGGTCTCATCCGCCCACGAAGACGCTCAGCCGCTCAGTGAGCAAATTCAGGACCAATCTGCGCCTCCCGACGCCCGCGTACGCAGCCGGGAGGTCGGCGAAACCGTTCACGCGGCCCTGGGAAAGCTCTCGCCAGAGCTGCGCGAAGCTGTGATTTTAAGGGACTTACAGGATTTTGATTATCGCGAAATTGCTGCCGTTTTGAAGGTTCCGGAGGGGACTGTGAAATCTCGAATAAATCGTGGCCGCGCGGAACTTGCGCGCCTTCTACAACGTACCTATAGGCAGGTGATGTGATGTCAGATCACACCAAAAACGACCACACCAATCACGGAATGCAGTGTCTTGAGTTTGACGGCCTGCTCAGCGATGCCATCGACGGCTTGCTGAGTGGGGCTCAACTCGAGAGCTTCCATGCCCATGCGCGCAGTTGCTCGGCGTGCGGGCCGCTGTTTTCCGAAGTCCAGGCAGGTCGCAACTGGCTGAAGGATCTCACGGAGGTGGAGCCTCCAGCCGGCTTGGTCAACAATATTCTGGCATCCACGACGGGCGTTGACACCCAACGCCTGCGGGTGAACGTGCCGTCCGCCCAGCCACAGGTTTCGTGGCTGGAGCGGGTGCAAGCCTGGATCTCAGGCGCAGTGCAGCCAGTCTGGGGCACCGTCCGGCAGCCGAGGTTTGCCATGTCATTCGGCATGGCCTTCTTCTCGCTGTCGGTGGCGTTGAGCGTGCTTGGCGTCAAGCCGGCCGATCTGCGCGGCATCAGCCTGAGGCCTTCGGCCATTCGGCACACGTATTACAACACGCAAGCCCGCGTTGTACGGTATTACGAAAATATCCGGTTCGTCTACGAGGTGGAATCGCGTGTGCGTGAGCTCAAGCGCAACGTCGCTCCTGCCGAGCGCCCCGCGGGCGAAGCCGCACCGGATAAGAAAGACCATAAGAACGACACAACACAACAGCCCGAACAGAAGCAGGACCGCAATTACAGCCAGAACGAGAGTCATATCATTCTGGCGGGCGGTCGGCTGGGTCCAGCTTTCTCTGGCCCAGCTCTGCTGGGTCCCTCTGTCTTTGATCCGTTGAATCCGGATCCGCCTGTAGTGTCGGTGACCACGTACAGGAGGTTCGTATGAACTGCGCCACGCATCAGGATACGGCCGCAGTGGCCTTCTGCCGCACCTGCGGCAAGCCACTCTGTGCCGGTTGCACCCGCAACGTCCGCGGAGTCATTTACTGCGAGCCGTGTCTCGCAGCCCGTCTCGAAGGCACCGCCCCGGCAGCCGGATTTGTGCCGCCGCAGAACGTGTACCCCGGACAAACGGTCTATCCGCCGATGGCAGCGCCAGCCATGGGTCCGCGGCCTTCTTCCGGGCCGAATCCCGCAGTGGCTGGCATTCTGGCAGGATTTTTCCCCTTTGGCGTGGGTGCTGTCTACTGCTCGCAATACGCCAAGGGACTGGCTCATCTGCTGATCTTCGCCTTGCTGATTTTCGGTACCGATCATGCCGGAAATTGGGATTGGATATTCGGCATTGGCATCGCATTTTTCTACGTCTACCAGATCATCGATGCGGTGCGCACTGCGAAAGCTCTGCAAGAGGGACTGCCCGCGCCCGATCCCATGGGACTTGGACAAGCCTTCAGCATGGGGGAGAAGTTCGACGCTGGCAAAGTGCCCGTAGGCGCCGTCGTCCTGATCGGCCTCGGTGTGCTCTTCCTGCTGCATACCATGGGCATCATGGAGTACGGCTTCGAACGCTTCTGGCCGCTGATTATTGTTTTCCTCGGCGGCTGGATGTTCTATCGCCACTATGAGCGATCCCGCCGCGTCTGCACTTGCGGCCGTTGCAGCACGCGCTGGTTGATGGGACCGGCCATGGTGCTCACCACCGGCATTCTCTTTCTGATGCAGAGCACGGGTGTCGCTGAACTCGACCGCACCTGGCCCGCGTGGATCCTTGTAGTCGGCGTAGTGAAGCTGGTGCAGAGCAGTGCGTCCTCGGTTGGGCATGTCGGCCCGCTTCCGCCGGGGCCGGCTGCCGGAAGCCCGCCCATGCCACCGCCTTCGAGCCCGGAGCCAGGATCTACGTCTTCCTCCGGGGAGGTGCGCCATGTCTAACGTTCAAGCTCCTCTGCCCCCAGTTCCACCCTACGTGCCGCCGCCGCTTCCACCGCGGCGGCCGCGGCGCCGATCCTTCGCTGGACCGGTCGTGTTAATCGTCCTGGGAATTGTTTTCTTGCTGGGCAATCTGCACATGCTGTCGTGGGCGCGACTGGGAACGATCTTCGCCCACTACTGGCCCGCATTGCTGATTCTCTGGGGCGTGATCAAGCTGATCGAATACCAGCAGGCGCAACGGGATGGCGTTCCAGCGCGCGGCATCGGCGTCGGCGGAATTTTCCTGGTGATCATCATCGTCGTCTGTGGCCTGATTGCCACGCAAGCCACTCGTTTCAACTGGGGCGAGGTAAAAGATAACCTGAACATCGATGACGGCGACTTGGATAACCTTTTCGGCGAAACCTACAACTTCGACGATCACCTCGAACAGGATTTGCCTGCTTCGACCACCAGCCTCCGGGTCAACGACGAGCACGGCGCCGTGCGGGTGAGCGTTGCCCTTGATAATAAGATTACGGTGTCAGTCCGCAAGCGTGTGGGCGCTGAAAATCAGGGCGACGCCGATAAATACAACTCTGAAACCAAGGCGACTTTCACCACCAATGGAGGCGCCTTGGTTCTCGACGCCAAAACTCAGGCCTCCGGCGATCATGGCGTGCAAAGCGATCTGGATATTTCCATTCCTCGCAAATTGCAGCTCAACATCATTTCCAAGCGCGGCGATGTTTCGGTCAACGGGCGCGACGGCGAAGTCGATATCAACACCCAGCACGGCGACGTGTCGGTCGAAGACATCAACGGCAACGTCAAAGTGAATCTGGAAAAAGGCTCGGCGAAAGTCGAGCAGATCAATGGCGACGTTCACATTGACGGCCGCCTCAACGAGATCTCGGTGACCGACGTAAAAGGCTCGCTGCAGCTCGACGGCGATTTTCAGGAGAGTGTGAAGCTGGCTCGCATCGCCAAGAATGTTGCCTTTAAATCATCGCGCACCGATCTTGAATTCTCCCGCATCGATGGCGAACTTGATCTCGATTCCGACGACCTCCATGCCGATCAGATCGTCGGCCCCGTGCACCTGAGCACGCGCTCGAAACAGATCCGGCTGGAAGACGTTTCCGGCGACGTGCGGGTGCAGGATGAAAATGGCGGCATTGAAGTCTCCATGCGCTCGCTGGGCAATGTCCAGATCGACAGCCGCAACGGCGATATCCAGCTAAGTGTGCCCGACAAAGCGGGATTCCACGTCGATGCCCATACCCGGGACGGCGAAATCCAGTCAGACTTTCCGGAGTTGAAGATCGACAACGGCGACCACGAAGCCAAAGCCAGCGGCAGCGTGGGCAACGGCAGCGCTCACATCGTGCTGAACAACGAGCACGACGGCATCGAGATCCGCAAAGCCTCGGCCAAAGCGGCGAGTGCTCCCGCGCCCCCGGCGACACCCAGCAAGCCCCCGCGCTCTCTGCCGCCACCAAAAGCAAAAGTCGAGCCTACGGAGAACTGAAGGAATTGAGCCGTTGGGTGATTGAGTGTTGGAGTCAATAGCTCAAATCCCAGGTTGCCTTCTGTATACTATAACCATACACTGTACGAGTGATACTCAGCTATCGGCATAAAGGCCTCAAGAGATTCGCCGAGACTGGTTCAAGATCAGGGATCCAGCCAAAACATGCCGAGAGACTCAGGCGCTTGCTCACTGCGCTCGACGTGGCCCGCCGAGCCGAGGATATGAACGCTCCGGGAAGTGGCTTGCATTCGCTGAAGGGAAACCTGGAAGGCCATTGGGCCGTAATGGTAAGCGGCAACTGGCGAATGATGTTCGCTTTTGACGGAGAGGATGCGGTTCTGGTGGACTACCAGGACTATCACTGAACGGAGGCTCATGATTTTTAATCCCGCACATCCCGGAGAAGTCTTGCGCGACTATCTCGGCGAAATGACGGTGAGCGAAGCTGCCGCTCGTTTGGGGATAACCAGGGCTCACCTTTCGCGGATTCTCAACGGTCACGCGGGCATCACCGCGGCCATGTCGTTACGCTTGTCGGCTGCCTTGGGAACCTCTGCCGACTTCTGGATCAGAATGCAGGTTCAGCGAGACCTTTGGCTCGCTCAGAAAGCGCGCTCCCCGAAAGTCCGTCCGTTCCCGCGCCTTGCCGCCAGGGTGGAGTCAACACTATAAGTAAACACACATCCTATCGGCAGGTTGCAATCTTTGCCTTCCGCCCCTACCATCTGCGAAACTGATTCCTATTCACCGAGATTCACTGAAACTGCCTCATGGGCCGCATCCACGTACTCCCCGAGCACGTTGCCAACAAGATCGCCGCCGGCGAGGTCGTGGAGCGTCCTGCTTCGGTGGTGAAAGAGTTGCTCGAAAATGCCCTCGACGCTGGCGCGACCCGCATCAAAATCAACGTCGAAGCGGGCGGCAAGAAGCTCATCCAGATCACCGACAACGGATGCGGCATGGTCCGCGATGACGCCATGCTCGCCTTCGAGCGCCACGCGACCTCCAAAATCAAAGATGCCGAAGACCTGCTCAGCGTGGCCACGCTGGGATTTCGCGGCGAAGCGCTGCCTTCCATCGCATCCGTCTCGCGCCTGCGGCTGGAGACGCACGCGCCCGCCGATTCTAGCGCAGGGAAAAATGCTTCCGGCACGATAATTGAAATCAACGGCGGCAAGCTGGCTCGCGTCGAAGAGGCCGGCCTGCCCGATGGCACTTCGATTACGGTTCGCGATTTGTTCTTCAATACTCCGGCGCGAAAAAAATTTCTGAAGGCGGAGTCGACTGAACTCTCACACATTGCTTCTCTGGTCACCCACTACGCGCTGGCGCATCCCGAGAAGCATTTCGAGCTGCATTCGGCGACTAATGCCATGCTGGTCGCCCCGCCGGTCGCGGGATACAGCGAGCGCGTCTATCAAGTCTTCGGCAAGGAAACGCTCGACCAGTTAATCCCTGTGGCTGCAGTTCAGGCGCTCGAGCGGCTGGGGCTGCCGCAGCCTCCGCTGTGGCGTCGCCAGCTCGCTGACCAAGACTCTGACAAAAAAGACGCTGACCAGGAAGCGGACGCCGCCTTCGCCGAACCCGGCGAGATGCGTCTCCATGGCTTCGTTTCCAAGCCCGAGATCCAGAAGCTGAATCGCAACTCAATTTTCGTGTTCGTCAACGGGCGCCTGATTCGCGACCGCCTGGTGCAGCACGCTCTTACCGAAGCTTACCGCAACGTGATTCCTCCGGCGGTTTATCCCGTGGTCCTGCTGTTTCTGGAAATGCCGCCCGGCGAGGTGGATGTCAATGTTCATCCCTCGAAGACCGAAGTGCGCTTCCGGCAATCTACCGTGATGCACGATTTCGTTCGCGACACTGTCCGCGCGGCGTTGATGAAGGCGCGCCCGGCGCCCCAGTTCACCACCGAGATTCACGCCCACGCCAGCGCCAGTTCAGGTTTGACCCCAGGCGCGCGCGAATGGGAGCCGCCGTCAGATCTGGCGCCCGTGGCCGAATCGGCTCGACCTGCACTCTACGATCCCGCCGGTTCCGCAGGTTTCGCGCTGCACGCCCCCGTAGTGCCGCCGATTTCGGGGCGATTCCACTTCGAAGGCGGAATCGCAGTCGAAGCGAACGCCGCCATTCCCGTGGCCCGCGGACTGGACCATCGTTTCGCCGAAGCTGAAATCATTCCCGACAACGGCTGCGCTTCGGCCATTGACCTCGCAGAAAGCACCGACGAAGATTCCACCCTCGCCGCCCTTTCTACGCTTCGTCCACTGGGGCAGATCCGCAACTCCTTCATCCTGGCGGTAAACGAAGACGGGCTCTGGATCATCGACCAGCATGTCGCCCACGAGCGCGTGCTCTTCGAACGCATTCTGCGCCAGCGCGCCGCTCAGAAGGTCGAGAGCCAGCGCCTGCTGATGCCGATGGTGCTGCAACTCACTCCGGCGCAGCAGGCCATCTTCACCGAGATCGCCGACGAGCTTCACCACAATGGATTCGAAGCCGAGCCCTTCGGCGCGCGCAGCGTCGCCGTCAAAGTCGCGCCCGCCGGCGTCGACGCATCCGCCGTCGAACATATGCTTCACGAAGTCCTCGACCAAATTTCGCGCGAAGAACAATCCTTGAACCTGGAAAAAGTCCGCAGCCGCATCGCCGCCTCCATTGCCTGCCACGCCGCTATCAAAGTCAACATGCCCCTCGAACAAAATAAAATGGAGTGGCTCCTGGCCGAGTTGTCCAAAACCGACCATCCCATGTCCTGTCCGCACGGTCGCCCGGTCGTTCTGCGGTATTCTGTAAAGGACATTCAGAAAGCGTTTAAGAGAATCTAGCTTCGAGCTGCGAGCTTTTTCGCTGGTGGCTCGAAGCTGGTGGCTCGCAGCTTGATTATGACCGATCAAGATCTCCAGCAGCTTCGCCGCGAAAAGTGGCGCCTCGATGGCAAGCCCATCCGCACCATCGAAGACGCGCGTGCTTTCGTCGAGGCCGTGGGCTTCTGCCTGATGTATCCCGTGCGCCCGTCCATGCCCGTCCCGACCTTCATCGGCGCCTTCGTCGGATCAGACGATCGCCTGCCTGCCTGGCAGCATGCCTACTCCGATCCCCGGGCCCTCGCGGCCACGGAACTCATGGTGCGACTGCTGCGCGAACGGGCTGCCTACGAGGCGAATCTGGTTGAGGAAAATAACGCGTTTCTCGTCGCGGCCTCGGTGTTTCCGGATTTCTATGCCCTGGTGGGCGAGCGCAATCCCAAGCTCGCTCCGAAATCCGGGGCGCGATCTCCTTATTCTCCCCTGGCTTGTGACGCCTTTGAGTTGATTCAGCGCGATGGTCCCATCTCCAAACAGAAGTTGCAGGAAAAACTTGGGGGCAGCGTTTCCATCCCCGCGCTGGACAAAGCTCTGGGTGAGTTGGTTGTTCATCTGCGCATTAATCGAGTCGACTACAACGCCAGTGAAGGCTCGGTCTGGGATCTGCTTTACCGCTGGTCGCCGGACGCGGTTCGCCAAGGCATACAGCTTTCGGTTCCTGCGGCTCTCTCCGCCTTGCTGTCGAAATATCTCGCCTGCGTGATCGCGGCCGAGCAATCGGAACTGGAAATATTTTTTGGAAACTTCGTCCCACGCTCGCGCGTGAAGGAAGCCATTAACGCTCTGCTGGCAGCGCGAGAGCTCAGCTTCATTCACATCAGCGGTAGATTGATGCTGCACCTCACGCCGGAAAAGGAACCCATCGTCCACGCGCCGATCCTCAAGCCGAAAGCTAGAGTCCGATCGGGAGACGCGCGCTGACACCGCCAGGCGCAGCTTTCCAACGCGTGGCCAAATCTGCGACGAACCGACTGGTCGTTTCCATGTACAATCGTCTACTTGCGAAATGACTGAACCCACTGACGCCTCACACTCGGCACGCAGGTTAATCATCGCCATCGACGGCCCTGCCGGGGCCGGCAAGAGCACCATCGCCTCCCGCCTGGCGCGCAAGCTGGGTTACATCAATCTTGAAAGCGGCGCCATGTATCGCGCGCTGGCATTGAAGGCGATTGAAAAAGATATTTCGTTCGACGACGAAGCCGCCCTGCTGCACCTGGCGCAAGAGTTGCGCATCCAACTCGAACCTACGCGGAACGGCAATCGCACCTTGCTGAATGGCCAGGATGTTTCCTTTCGCATCCGCGAGGCGGACGTAACCGAGGCGGCTTCGCGAGTTTCGGTGCATCCCGGAGTGCGCGCCTGGATGGTTGCCCGCCAGCGCGAGATGGGCGCGGGCGGCGGTATCGTGATGGAGGGCCGCGACATCGGCACCAAAGTTTTTCCCGACGCCGACTTAAAAATTTTTCTCGATGCCGATCCGGTAGTGCGCGAGCAGCGCCGCATGGAGCAGCAAAAAATCAAAGGCCAAGTCGCCGCCAATGTAGCCTCCGACCTGCGCGAGCGCGACCGCCGCGACCGCACCCGCGCGGCATCTCCGTTGCAAGCGGCGGAAGATGCTGTGGTGATCGACTCCACGAGCCTGAATGAAGACGAAGTGTTGGCGCAGGTAGAAAAACTAGCGCACCAAAAGTTGGGCGTCCTGTCATCCTGAGCGTAGCCGCTTGTCATCCTGAGCGCAGCAAGTGGTTCGCGATAGCGAGCCACTTGCGCAGTCGAAGGATCCCTATCGGCCTACTCCGCCGCTGGCCGCGCAAGGAGTTTCTACCCGCCCAGCGCCCACGCCGTCGGGTTTCTTCTTGCCTAGCCCCAGGGAGCGTTAAGATCTGGGGTGGGCTCCGCAAGTTTTTGCTTTGGGGTGGAGCAGCGCTTCCAGTTCTGCGCCACCCAAAGACATTTCGTTTGGGAACTCGCACGCGGTTACTGCACGCTCTTCTTCACCTGAATCCCCAAATCCTTCAACTGCGCCTCGCTTACCGGCGTAGGAGCATCCACCATCAAATCCACGGCCCGCGCCGTCTTCGGGAACGGAATCACTTCGCGCAGACTCTCGGCTCCGGCGAGGATCATCACGATGCGGTCGAGGCCCAAAGCGATGCCGCCATGCGGAGGCGTGCCATACTCCAGCGCCTCCAGAAAGAATCCAAAGCGGGCCCGCGCTTCTTCCTCGTCCATGCCCAAAGCGCGGAAGATTCGGCTCTGCACATCCTGACGGTGAATACGAATCGATCCCGAGCCCAGCTCCGTTCCGTTCAGCACCACGTCATAGGCCAGCGCCCGTACCGCGCTCAGCGGCGACAGCGGATCGTTCAACGCTTCCACTCCGGATTCCAACTTCGACATGTCCTCTTCGTGCGGCGAAGTAAACGGATGGTGCGCCGCCATCCACTGCTTTTCACTCTCATCCCACTCGAACATGGGAAAATTCGTGACCCACAAAAATCGGTAATCCTTCGCCGCGTCTCCGGTCTTCTTGAAAATTCCATGGCGCTCGGCATATTTTTGCGCCAGTGCAAGCCGCAACAGCCCGGCAGACGCATAGATCGACAGCTCCTGGGGCGTAACCTTGCGATGCTCGGAGACCACCGTCTGCGCCCCGCTTTGCGCGGAGCCGGCTACCAGCACAATCAGATCGCCATCCGCGCTGGCGGATTTTTTCGTAATCGCCGCCGCGGCCGCGGGATATTTATTGCCAATGCGCTTGAAGTCTTCATACACTCTGGCTCCGCCCTTGGAGTTGAACATGGGCTTGATGTCGTCGCGCTCTTTGCGCGACAACTCGCCCACCTTCGGAATGCGAATCGCAATCACCGGCAGGTTCGGGTTGATGGCCAGTTCCTGCAAATTTTCTGGCGTAAAACATTCGCGAACGTCGGTAAATGCGGGCAGCCGCAAGTCAGGTTTGTCGATGCCATATAGGCGGATGGCTTCGTCATAATCCATGCGCGGAAACGGCGTGCTGATCGCGTAGCCGGCCGCGGCGAACGCCGCCATGAGAAAACCCTCCACCACATCCCACACGCGCTCGGGCTGCGGGTAAGTCATTTCCAGATCGATCTGGGTGAACTCCGGCTGGCGGTCGGCGCGCAAATCTTCGTCGCGGAAGCAGCGCACGATTTGAAAATATTTATCGAAGCCGGAGATCATCAGAATCTGCTTAAACATCTGCGGCGACTGCGGCAGCGCATAAAATGTCCCAGGCTGCACCCGGCTGGGCACCAGGTAATCCCTCGCGCCTTCGGGCGTAGAGCGCGTCATGAACGGCGTTTCAATCTCAAGAAATCCCTGGCTCGACAAATAATCGCGGATCGCCTTGGCCACCTTATGCCGCAGCTCGATATTGAACTGCATCACGTCGCGCCGCAGATCGATGTAGCGATATTTCAGCCGCGTCTCTTCATTCGTGAGCGCCGTATCGGAAGGCAGAAACGGCGGCAGCTTCGACTCGTTCAGTATGCGCAGCTCATCGGCGAGAAGTTCAACCTCGCCCGTCGGCATCTTTGGGTTCACGGTCTCAACGTCGCGCAGCTTTACCGTGCCGCTAACGGCGACCACGTATTCGTTGCGCAGCTCTCCCGCTTTTTCGTGGATCGCCTTATCGCGCTCCACATTAATCACCACCTGGCTGATGCCGCTTCGGTCGCGCAAATCGATAAACAGCAGGTTGCCGTGGTCGCGCCGCTTGTTCACCCATCCCATGAGCACGGCTTTTTTGCCGGCGTCAGAGGCGCGAAGGGCTCCGCACATATGTGTTCGTCGTAGATCGCCTAAAAAATCGAGCAAGTTGGATCCTTATTAATAATGAGGATACCGGCAGAATGCCGAATCCAAGATTATAAACTGGCAGGGGAGGTGCACTGTGACCTTGACCACGCGCCTTGGTGATCGCCAGCTCGGACGATTTTGGACCGAATAAGAAACACCCACCACGGAGATACGGAAAAGATTAAAGGGAAGAGATCCTCTTCTCGGGTTTCTGTCCTGAAAGCCTTGGGTTGCTTTTCTCCGTGACTCGGTGTCTCCGTGGTGGGTTCTGATGTATAAGCTCTCAGCGCTCAGAAATTCTATGGCACGTCCACACGCCCAAGACCTAAGCCCGAAAGACCGGAAGCCCTCTACTTCTTGCTCGCCTTGCCTTCCATTACGCTCGACCACTTTGTCCCGTCCTCCGACATATCGAAGGTGAAATTGTAGGAAGTTGGCGAGGTCACCTTAATCGTGAACTTGCCCTTCATCGTCATGCCAGCCATCTTCTCGTCGCTGGTCCAGGTCCAGGTGTCGCCCTCGAGCAGGCCTTTGGAGTCCGTGAATTCCCCATAGCTGTTGAATTCGCGATAGGTATAGGCCTTGTCGTCGGCAGAATAGCTCATGACCGACAAGCCCACGCCGCTGCCCATGGTGCCCTTGTAGTCGGAGTGGCACACCAGATAGAAGCCGCCTTCCATCCACTCGCATTTTTCGTTTTCGGTCATCGACCCGCCGGGCATGCCCATAGCCGGCTTCATGGTTCCGTCGAGGGTCCAATTCCCGACGAAGACGTCAAGCTTCTTGAACTCCGGTCCCGGTTTTGGTGGCGCCATCTGTGCCACCGCGCAGGTGGCAGAAATGATTGCGACCGCCAACATCATTGCTGCTTTCTTCATGGAGGTTCACCTCAGAAAGATTCGCCGGTTCGCCGGCGACCGGATTCTAGTCGCCCGGCGCAAACGAGTCAATGCGAGCGCTCAACTTGGCGCAGCTTGAATTGTGACATCTGGGGGCCGTCATCCCGAGTGGAGCCGTTTTCAGGCGGAGAGAGGGATCTCCCCATGCACAAAGCCCATTTGCGCGGGAGATCTTTCCCTCCGCGCAAAAACGCGGGACTTCGAGATGAGCCGGGAGCGTGCGAACCTTCAAACTGAGACATTACCGCTCAACTCCGTATCCTGGCAGCCAGTTCCCCGCGCACCACAGAAACCTGCTCGCCCGTGGCCAGATTCTTCAGCGCAAACGAGTCCGCCGTCACTTCGTTCTCCCCCACGATCAGAATGTATTTCGCTCCGGCGCGGGTCGCGGCTTCAAAGGATTTCTTCAGGCGGAAGGTTTCATCTCCTAAATCGACCACCAGATTGCTTCTGCGCAACTCTCGGGCCAGGCGTGCGGCGTCAGCGTTCATTCCGGCGCCGAGCGGGGCCACGTACACATCCGGCTTCTTTAAAACGCTTTCCGCCGGAGTCGATTGCTCGATCGACATGACCAGCCGGTCTTCGCCAATAGCAAAGCCGATGCCCGGAGCCGCTGGCCCGCCCAGCGCCTCCGAAAGCCCGTCATAGCGCCCGCCGCCGAGAATCGCGTTCTGCGCTCCCAGCGCGCCATGCGTAAATTCAAACGCGGTGCGAGTGTAGTAATCGAGGCCGCGCACCAGCCGGTCATTCAGGAAAAAGGGCACGCCCACCGCTTTCAGAATTTCCTGCACCGCCTCGAAATGTTTGCGGCAGCCTTCATCGAGAAAATGACTGATGCGCGGCAGCGTTTCGATGATCGGCTGGTCCTCAGGAACCTTGCAGTCGAAGACGCGCAACGGATTGGTCACCGCTCTGCGCTGGCAATCGGCGCACATCTTGTCTTTTGCCGGCTCCAAAGCCTTGCGCAGCGCCTCGTTGAACGCGACGCGATCCTGCGGGCACCCCACCGAATTGAGCTCGAGATTCCATTCTTTGATGCCAAGCCGGTCGAGCAGCGTGGCCAGCATTTCCAACACTTCCGCGTCGCGTGCGGGAGAATCGCTCCCCGCCGATGCCGGGCCAATGACTTCGGCGTCGATCTGATAAAACTGACGGTAGCGTCCCTTCTGCGGACGCTCACGCCGGAACATGGGCCCGATGCAATAAAGCTTGTTCAAGCCGCGATCCCCGAGTTTGTGTTCGATGTAGGCGCGCACAATGCCAGCCGTGGCTTCCGGCCGCAAAGTCAGTGACTGGCCGCGATCACTTTCGGCCCGCCCGCGATCCTCCCATGTGTACATTTCTTTGGCGACGATATCCGTATCTTCGCCCACGCCGCGCGCGAACAATTCTGTCGATTCGAAAATCGGCGTGCGAATTTCCTGGAAGTTGTAAGCGCGAAAAACTTCGCGCACCGCGGACTCGACAAAATTCCACAGCGCCGTCTCCGGCGGAAGTAAATCACGCGTTCCTCGTACCGCCTTGATCATTCGATTCTCGATCTTCCGTTCCTGGTCCCGGAGGGACCTCTGATAGTAGTCCGCCGCTTCAGCGGCGGGTTAGTTCCCCTTATGGAGCCCGTGCCGCAGGCACGGCTGAAACATCTCTAATCATCCGTTTCAGGCGTCCCTAACGGGACGCTGTCACCGCCCCGACGCAAACCCCGGCGTTGAAACGCCGGGCTATTCTCACCCGCCCTACGGGACGAACCTAGCGCGCTTGCAACATAGGGATCCCCTCGGCTTCGCTCGGGGTAGGCTCTTCGACTCCGAAAACCGATTCGCTTTGCGAATCGGTTTCCTCCGCTCAGGATGACAGCTCGCTATTTTTCCCGCAAATACTCTTCCGTATACCCCAAATAATTTCGTGCATACCGCAGGATCGCTTCCTGATCTTTCTCCTCGAGCTTTCGCCGGAATTTTCCCGGAGAGCCCATCCACAACGATCCCGCTTCAACCACAGTGCCCTCCGGAATCAGTGTGCCCGCCGCGATAATCGAGCCGGCGCCGATCTTCGCACCATTCAGGATGATCGATCCCATCCCAATCAGGCAGCGGTCTTCGATCACGCATCCGTGCAGCGTCACCGAATGGCCCACGGTTACGTATTCGCCCAGGTAGACGCCGTACTGCTGCTTCATGCCGTGCAGCACGCTGCAATCCTGAATGTTCGAATGTGCCCCGACGCGAATCTCGTGCACGTCACCGCGCAGCACGGCGTTCATCCACACCGACGCATGCTCGCCCAGAACCACATCGCCAATAATCTGCGCCGACTCATCGACGTAACAATTCGCCGGAATCACCGGCCGCATGCCCTTAAACGATCGAATCATTCCCTCACCGAAAGCGCACCGACCGAAAAATTAATGAGCACCGAAGAAATTCAACATATCAGATTTCCGCGGCAACATCCCAGTTTGAAGTTTCGCACGCCCCCGGCGTCATCTCGAAGTCCCGCGCTTTTCATCGGGACGAGAGACCTCCCGCGCATGGCTTTGTGCCTGGGGAGATCCCTCTCTCCGGCGGAAAAACGCCCCCGCTCGGGATGACTGCCCCTCGGAATGACGGCCCCTAGGGGGCACAATTCAAACTGAGGCAGTATCGATTTCTGCGGCAAACGCTGCCACAGCCGCTCCACACAGTTCTTTACAAGCCACAGACGCGCCTGTGACATTGCCTCATTCTTTTTACAAGGTCGCGACACCCCTGTGACACCCCGCCGATCCCCTCTGCCTAATCTTGATCCTGTAAGCGGATTGCATTACGGACGCAAGCTGAGCCAGAAAAAAATGAAGATCAGCCCACCCCCTACGATTTCTGGCGTCGATCCGGGCAACTTCGCACAAGGAGGAATCACAATGAAACTCAACGCACTCGCTAAACTGATGCTCGGATTGCTCATCCTGTTGGGCGTGTCTTCGCTCACCTTCGCCCAGCAGGCCGGCTACTCTCAGACCAATCTGGTCTCGAATGTTTCCGGCGTCGCCACCACCACCGATGCTAACCTTTCCAACCCCTGGGGCATCTCGTTTGTCCCGGGAGAAGCCTTCTGGATCGCCAACAACAACACCGGCACCTCTACACTCTACGACGCGCAGGGTAACAAGAATTCGCTGGTCGTGACCATACCGGGCGCCACTAGCAATCCCAACGGAAATTGCAGCCCGGGTTGCCCCACCGGAACCATCGCCAACAGCAACGGCACTTATTTCGGCGGCGCAGCCTTCGTTTTTGACACCGAAGATGGCCTCATCATCAGTTGGAGCGGCGGTAATACCGCCACAATAGCCTTCGACAACTCCGCGAGCGGCGCGGTTTACAAAGGTCTCGCCACGCTTGGCACCACTCTGCTGGCGGCAAACTTTAACACCGGCAAAGTCGATGTCTACGATTCCAACTTCAATCCCACGTCGTTGCCCGGTTCGTTCACTGACCCAAATCTTCCTACGGGCCTGGCTCCGCACGGCATCCACGTCATCGGCAGCCAGGTCTACGTTGCCTACGCGATGCAGGACTCTCCCAAGCACGATGCTGTACCGGGAGCCGGCGCCGGTCAGGTGGATATCTTCGACACCAACGGCAACTTTGTGAGCACCCTGGTTGCCGCTGGCGCAAACAACAATCTCAACGCCCCTTGGGGCGTTGTGGCTGCTCCATCCAGCTTCGGAACTTTCGCCGGCGATATCCTCGTGGGAAATTTTGGCGATGGCACCATCAGCGCGTTCGATTCCACTGGCAAGTTCCTGGGCCAGCTCACCAATTCTTCGGGCGCCACTCTGGTAAATCCTGGCATGTGGGATATGGTCTTCGGCGCGGGGGGCACTGGCGCCCCAGGCACTCTTTATCTCACGGCCGGAGGCAGCGCCAACCAACCCAATTTTCCTCCTGGAGGCAGCGCCACCAGTGTCTTCGCCAGCCTGATTCCGGCGAGCGCAGTCACTTCGCCGAGTTTCTCTCTGAGTCTCTCGGCCTCTAGCGCAACCGTGGCTCCGGGAGCTTCGACTACTCTGTCGGTTAGTGCCGCCGCGGTCGCGGGATTCAATAGCCAGATCTCACTGACTTGCCAGGCGCCCGCTGGCCTAACCTGTTCTTTCAGCCCCACAACCATCGCTCCCGGCACTTCGTCCTCCACCCTCACCATCGCCGCCGCCTCGACCGCACCCTCCGGTGGAGGCTACAGCGTGCCTGCCGTGGCGATGCTGTTGCCCGGTCTTGGACTGTTCGGAACGCTTCTGACAACCCGAAAACGGAAACCGCTGACTCGCCAAAGCATCCGCTGGATGACCCTGCTGGGCCTGCTGCTATTCGTCTCACTCTTCGCTATCGCGTGCGGTGGCGGAAGCAGTTCAACCAACCAGACCGCGCCCGCGTCTCAGCAGGTCACGGTCATGGTCACGGGGACTTCCGGTTCTCTGAGCCAATCGTCTCCCGTAACCGTCACCATTAACTAAAACAAAACAGCCGGGTGAGGGCGCACTTCGGTGCGTTCTTGCCCGGCCTTCCCCCATTCCCGGTCCGGAACTCGTCTCGAAAAAGAACGCCCGCGATCACTGCCGATCGCTCTCCTCCATGCTACAAAGGAATTGGTTTCCCAACCGTCCTGCTCGATTCCAACCGAGCGGGACTGACCCTCCGAGCCTGAATCCCGATTGCAGATGGGACCCTATGGCTCGCTTTTCGCTCTGCGCGTTGATTTTCTCTTTGCTGGTCCCGGCGCTCGCCGCCCAGGACGGCGCTACTGGAGCTTTCAACGGAAGCGTGGTCGATCCCACCGGAGGGCGCATCGCGAATGCCAGCATTGTTGCCGTCAACCTCGCCACCGGCGCCACCTATACCGCGACCTCTGACTCCGAAGGTCGATTCTCGATCGACCTTCTTCCGCCCGGGGATTACTCGGCCCGCGTGACGGCGCAGGACATGTCGCCGCAGATAACTCCGCAACTGCATGTCGATGTAGGCGGCGCGGCTGACATTGAATTTCACCTCAAGATCGCTGTCAAAGAAGAACAGGTCACAGTTTCGGGCGCGCCCAAGCTGGTCGATACGCAACCGGACGGAGTCTCAACCCTGCTCGACGACCGTGCCATCGCCGATCTTCCCGTGAATGGCCGCCGATTCTCCGATTTAATGCTGCTCTCCCCCGGCGTCACGCAAGATCCTCGCAGCCTCACCTCGGCGACCAACGGAGATTTATCCTTTGGCGGCCTGCGCGGATTTCAAAACAGCTTTTTGGTGGACGGCGGCGATTTTAATAATGCCTTCTTTGCCCAGGCCCGCGGCCTGTATCGCACCCCCTACCAGTTTTCCGATGAAGTCGTGGCCGAGTTTCGTGTTTCTTCCAATGCGTATGGCGCCGAGCTGGGCCGCGCCGGCGGGGCCGTGGTGAACGTTGTTACCAAATCGGGTTCGAATCACTGGCATGGCACCGGACTCTACTACATCCGCGACAGCGGCTTCGGCGGTGCTGCCGCGCCTTTTGTTGACGTGGACACACACAGCCGCCAACAGCAGGGCGGAGGCACCATCGGCGGTCCCATCCAGAAAAATAAGATTTTCCTCTTTGCCGGATTCGATCAGCATTACTTCCACGTGCCGGATGTAGTCGAATTTCTCAATGGCAGCATGCAGGTCCAGCCGCAAGCCGGCACGGGGCCGTACTCTCCCGGTGATTACGATGCTACCGATCAGGCGCTGGTATTTGCCTCCGCCGCGCAGCTTACCTCGCTCGCGGGGGCTTATCCTGCCGCGCAGATCGGCAACGCCGCCTATGCCAAGCTCGATGTCAACATCTCGCCGCGAAATCAGCTTGCCTTGCGTTACAACTCTTCGCGCTATTGGGGATCGAATAACGTCTTCCTCGATCCTGCCAGCCCCGTCACCTACGATTCCATCTCCGATAACGGCGAAGAAATGGTTTCCACCGATACCGGTTCCGCGTCCCTCACTTCAAGCCTGACTCTGCGCCTGCTCAGCCATCTGCGCGCGCAGTTCTCTCGCGATCTGCGCCAGTCGTTCACCAATACGAGCGACACTCTGGTCAAAGTGAACGACATCATGGACGGCATCGGGCGCTCCGATCAACTGCCGCGCTCCACTCGCGAGCACCGCGCCCAGCTTGCCGAAACCCTCAGCCTTGACACCGGGCGACACGCCTTTAAGTTCGGCGGTGACACGCTCCGCACCTGGATCTACGACTATTTTCCCAGCCAGCAGAGCGGCGAATATCTTTTCGACGTAATTAAGGTGAATCCTTTTACCTTTGAACCGCAGGAAGCCGGATTGCCGCTGACTCCGCTGCGCGCCTATGCCCACGCGGTGCCGAAATACTATCTGCAAAGCTTCGGGGCAGATTCCTCGAACCCGAACAGCAATGATTACGCCGCCTTCGCCCAGGACACAGTTCGCCTCACCGACCATCTTGCGCTAAATCTCGGAGTTCGCTGGGACCTGCAAACTTTCACCACTGCGGGATTAGTTTCCAATCCGCTGTTCCCGCCCGCCGGAAAAGTTCCCTTCAATCCCCACAATTTCGGTCCGCGCACCGGACTGGCCTATTCCATCGGCAAAGATCATCCGCTGGTCGTCCGTGCTGGATACGGAATTTTTTATGTTCGCATTCCCCAGATTTACAACTCGGCCATTGCCACCGAAAACGGAGTCACCGACGCGCAAGTCTTTCTCAACAACTCCGACTATTACGGCCATCTTGTCTTTCCCACGTATCCCAATCCGCTAGTCAATTGCCCGCTGGCAGCTTCTTCCTGCAGCCTGCCGGCGGGATTTACCCGGGGCGTCTCCAACGATGTGTCGGCCTTCGCTCCTAACTTTGTTACCCCGCGCGTGCAGCAAGCCAGCCTTTCGCTGGAGCGCGAAATCGCCGGAAAGACTACACTTGCCGTGTCTTATCTTTATGTTCATGGTGAACATCTCATCCGCGCCCTCGACGTGAATCTGCCGCCACCGGTCGCGCTCAGCTATCCCATCTTTAATTCGACAGGATCCATCTTTGCGGGCGGATACTACACCGTCGATTCTTTCGCCACGTGGCAGTTCACCTCGTCACTCACCTGCCCGTTCCCCCCCTGCATCAATCCGCTGGGACGACCGATCGCCCAACTTGGAGCCATCGACGAATTCCAAAGCGCCGCCGGCAGCGTCTACAACGGAGCCACACTCTCCCTCAACCGCCGCTTGGCCCACGGCGCCTACTTTCGGCTCTCCTACACTTACGCCCACGCCATCGACGACGGCCAGGACGCACTGGTCGCGGGCGAGCCCGCCACGGTGCAGAATTCCTACCAGCCCAACGCGGAACGAGGTCCCAGTGTCACCGACCAGCGCCAGCGCTTCGTTGCCGCTTTCTCGCTCGAGCCTCGTCCTTTCCATCGCGAACATGAATTCCTGGGGCGTATCTTCAACGACTGGAAAATCTCCAGCATCGTAACCGCCGGCAGCGGACGTCCGGTCAACGCCACCGTCTCCGGCGATCCAAATGAGGATGGCAACTACGATAATGATCGCCTCCCGGGTTACAGCCGCAACGCGTTCACTGGCCCGGACTACGCTTCCACGGATCTGCGGCTGGTGCGCAAGATTCACGTGGCACCAGGCTACCGGATCGATTTCTCCGCCGACTCGTTTAACCTCTTTAACCGCGATAACCAGCGCGTCGAAATTACCTCCGAAGGCTTGACCGCCGAAGCCACAACTTTCACCCCGTACTCCACCTACGTGAATGGAGTTCCGTATCCCGCCTACTACCGGCAGCCGCAGGATTTTCTGAAACCCAATGCGGCCTTCGCCCCGCGTCAGCTTCAGCTAGGCCTGAAATTTGTCTTCTGAAGAAAAGACCTTCGCCGCAGTTGCACATACGGCGTATACAAGTAGTTCCCGGTTGCCGAGAAATCGTCAGTTCATATGAATTCCACCTATTCCCTATTGACTTAGGGTAAAATTCTTGGCATAACTGTGTGCGTCCTACAGGACGGGTTTGGGGGTGTGTCTGTTTGGCGGAAATTCGGCTGCAAGAAGGGGAATCCCTCGAGAACGCTCTGCGTCGCTTCAAGCGCAAAGTGCAGCAGGAAGACATCATCAAGGAGGTTAAGCGCCACTCCTTTTACCTCAAACCGGGCGAGAAAAAACGCGTAAAAGCCGCGCTGGCTCGCAAACGCGCTCGCAAAAAAGTTCGCAAGGAGCAGGACTAGCAATTCGGTAAGAGTAGAGTAAGGACCGCAAAAAAACAGATAGCAGTGAAGGGACGCCCCATCCCGGGGCGGCCCTGCTTCACTTGGTTCCCCCCAGGTGGAGTGGCAGACGGGATTGCTGATACTTATCCATCTTTAATTCGGGCACGAGTGTCGAAGTTGTATCCATGCTCCGTTCCAGGAGCATGGCCGGGCCGAGTCCAGGGGCAGTTTGAGGGGGGATGTACAGAACCCGTGTTAGCTCCGCGCCACCGCCCCCGCGTGTGGTTAGGGCGTCGCGAGGGACCAAGGGAGCCATCCTCAATGGAATTTCAGGACAAAGTTCTAAGCTGCGTCGACTGCGGTGCCAGCTTCGTCTTTACCGCGGGCGAACAATTGTTTTTCCACGACAAGCAATTCAAGAACGAGCCCAAACGCTGTAAGGCCTGCAAGTCCAAGCGCGTGGCCATACTCTCGGCTCCTTCCATGGCTAGCGGTGGCAACGGCAATGGCATTCGCTATGCCCGGGTCGAGACTCGCGCCACCTGCTCCCAGTGCGGCAGGGAAACTACGGTTCCCTTCCGTCCCACGCAGAATCGCCCGATCTTCTGCCGGGAGTGCTTCACCCAGAAGAGAAGCGTAAGCGCCTGAGATCCAACCGCGCCGTCCGGCTTCCGCGCTCTCGGCCGCGTAGCTAAGGCCCAAAGTTGCTCGGGTAGAAAACTGCGAGCCGATGGCGGCCGTTTGCAGCCTCACATGCGCTAACATAGCTCTGTGCCCACATACCATGTCGAAAACTTCGGATGCCGCGCCACCCAAGCCGACGGTGCCGCGCTCGAGCGCCAGTTCGCTCTCCGCGGCCTGAATGCCGCCGCTGCGACCGAAGCCGACGTTGTGGTGCTGAATACCTGTACCGTCACCAACTCCGCCGATCAGGATGCGCGCGCCGCCATCCGCCGCGTCCGGCGGAATAATCCTCAGGCAAGAATTATCGTAACCGGCTGCTACGCCCAGCGCGCACCCCAGGAAATTGCCGCCCTGCCTGGTGTCACCGCCGTGATCGGTAACTCCCACAAGCACCAACTGGCCGAGATCGTCCTGCCCAATCTGCCGGATTTTGGGTGGCGCAGCGCTTCCAGCGCTGCAACAGATCTCGTCAGTCCAGTCGCGGCTTCAGCCGCTGAGGGAGCCGCATTCGTTCCCCTCTCGAGTCTCACTGCCGAAGCCCGCCTCTTCGTCTCTGACATCTTTGCTCACACCGAACTCCTCGCCGCCCCCGTCTTCGATTCTGCAAACGCCGGCTCTCACGACCGCACTCGTCCCAACCTTAAAGTCCAGGATGGATGCGACAACCGCTGCTCGTTCTGCGTGATTCCCAGTGTGCGCGGTCACAGCCGCTCGTTGCCCTTGCCGCAAGTCATCCAGGAGGTGAACGCCCTGGTCGCCGCCGGTTATCGCGAGCTGGTGATCAGCGGCATCAATCTCGGCCGCTGGGGACGGGAAAGTGCCTTCCAGCCCCCGGTGTCCGGCTTCCGGAGTTCCGACGCAGTAACCTCGATGCCGGGCGCTGGAAGCCGGAAGCTGAATTTTGCTTTTCTCCTTCGCTCCATCCTCTCCGAAACGGACCTGGAGAAACTTCGCATTTCGTCCGTCGAGCCCATGGATTGGTCCGATGAGTTGATCGCGCTTGTGGCCGGGTCGCCTCGCATCGCCAAACACGCACACGTGCCGCTGCAATCCGCCAGTGATGCGGTTCTCCGCCGCATGCATCGCAAATACCGGCCCTGGCACTATCGCGAGAAAATTGAAAAGATTCGCGCCGCCATGCCCACCGCTGCCATCGGCGCCGACGTCATGACCGGGTTTCCCGGCGAGACCGACGCCGAATTTGAAGCCACCCGCCGCTTCATTGCGGAACTTCCATTCACCTATCTCCATGTCTTCACCTACTCGGCGCGCCCCGGCACTCCCGTCGCCGCGATGGCCAAACAAGTTCCCCAGCAAGTTGCACGCGACCGCAACAAGATTCTTCGCGAACTCGCCGCCCAGAAAAAGCTCGCCTTCATGAAGTCTTTTATCGGTCAACCACTCGAGGCTATTACGCTCAATGCCGGCCCTGGCGCCGCTTCCACCGAAGCCCTCACCGACAATTACCAGAAACTCTATTTGCAAGGGCACCACCAGCCCAACCAATGGATCAAGGCAGAGATCGATGCCGTAGAGGACGGAGCTTTTCTGGGGCGCATCACCCAATGATTTAGTTTCTTGCACGATACCCCAACCTGGGCTAAAGTTTTCTGTTTCCTCCCAGCCGTCCCCAGGAAACGCCGCACATTCTGCTCAGGAGCCTTCGCCTATGCTTAGCTTCGTCTCCGCTCGCTCCCATGGTGTAACTACTCGTCTGCCAGCCATCGCCGCGCTGGTCGCGACTTTGATCGCCTTAACCGGTTTCGCCTTCGCTACCAACGAAACCGTGGTTCTGGCTTTCGACCAGACCAATGGCATGACTCCGCTCTCCGGCTTCGTTGTCGATAGCAAGGACAATCTTTATGGCGTCACTTCGATCGGTGGCACGGGAAATTGCTCCGACTTCGGCGGCGGCGCCGGTTGTGGCACGGTGTATGAGCTTTCGCCCCCGTCCAAGACCGGCGAAGCGTGGACTGAAACCGTTCTATACAACTTTCAGGGCGGAGCCGATGGCGACGAAGTGGTCGGCAGCCTGGTCTTCGACAAGAACGGCAACCTCTACGGAACCACCGCGCTGGGCGGCGGGGGCGCCTGCACTTACGGCTGCGGCACGGTCTTCGAACTCAGCCCTCCAGCAGTCAAAGGCGACCCCTGGACCAAGACCACTCTCTACACTTTTCAGGGCGGCACCTCCGACGGCTCGTATCCCGAGTCAACGTTGGTCTTCGACAGCCTGGGGAATCTCTATGGCACTACGCAATACGGTGGTGGCCCCAATTGTGCCGGTTATGGCTGCGGAACCGTGTTTGAGCTTTCGCCCCCGGCCAAGACCGGAAAGCCGTGGACGGAGTCCGTATTGCACAAGTTCGTTGGCCCGACCAATGGCGACGCCTATGCCCCAGCAGCCGGCCTGGTTTTCGATACGGCCGGCAATCTGTATGGCACCGCGCCCTTCGGGGGCACCTACAATAACGGAGCGATCTTCGCATTGAATCCCCCGGCCAAGACAGGCGGCACCTGGACGGAATCCGTAATTTATTCCTTCATCGGCGCGCCCGACGGCGCAGGCCCGGAGGCGGCTCTCACTCCCGGCACCGACGGTGTCTTCTATGGAACCGCGTCGGGCGCCGGGCCGGCAGGGTTTGGCAGTGTGTTTAAGATCACTCCTCCAGCCCAGAAAGGCGCCGCCTGGACTTTGTCCGTGCTCTATTCTTTCGATTTGAGCACGCCTGGCGGAAATCCTTTTGGCCCCGTGCTCCTCGCCAAAAATGGCGACCTTTACGGCACCACGCTGGTGGGCGGCGATTATTCCTGCAATGAGGGATACAACGACGGCTGTGGCGTGGTCTACCAGATTGCTCCGACCTCGAAAGGCACCTGGAAGCAAGCCGTGCTGCACAGTTTCATGGGTGGAACCGACGGCATGGAGCCGGCCTCGAGCCTGGTGATCGGGAAATACGGCTATCTCTACGGGACCACGGAAAGTGGCGGCGCCAGCGGGGCGGGAACCGTATTTAGCGTAGTGAAGTGAGCCCCCAGCTGGAGCAGTTCCGTCTCAGACTTGTCGGAGTTTCGCATTCAAGATGGCCCGAAGATAATACTTGACAATCCCAATCGATTTAGTAGACTAAGTGCAGAACCCAACCTGTTTTACTCCAAGGGGCTCATCGACGCTTGCTCTGAGCGGCTTACGTCGATGAGCCATTCTCATTGCCGTTATTCTTATTCGCGGCAATCCTTATTTGCAGCAATAAAGCAAAAGCCACGACTGGCATCGTGGCTTTTGCCTTGTTATTTTTCTAGCATCCTCCGCAATCGCCCAAACGCGGCGCCGTTAGTCGCCCGTTCCAGACAACGCCGAGGTGATCGATCCGCTTCCCGAATTGTCGTCCACCGTCAGCGTAGCGGATTCGGCCCCCACGATTGACGGCGTGAACTGAACCGTGATCGAGCACGACGCATTCTGCGCCAGACTGCTGCCGCAAGTGTTCGTGGTAATCACAAAATCAGCCGCATTGGTTCCAGTGACCGTGATGCTGCTGATGGTTACGGTGAAGGCGGGGTTGCTGATGTTGGCCAGCGTGTATACCTGGGACTTGCTGGTGCCCACTTTAATGGTGCCGTAGTTGTGGGTGGCGGGAGTCAACGTCACTGCATTGCCGGTTCCCGACAGCGCGGCCGTGGTCGATCCCGCTGAAGTGTTGTCCGTCACCGAAAGCGTTGCGGACTCCGCACCCGCTGTTGAAGGCGCGAATTTCACCGTGATCGAACACGTCGCACCCTTGGCCAGAGTAGCGCCGCAGGTGTTCGTCGTGATGGTGAAATCAGCTTTGTTCGTTCCCGTGACCGTGGTGCCGCTGATGTTCAACGTGTAGCTCGAAGTGCTGGTGTTCTTCAGCGTGAAGGTCTCGGACTTGTTGCTGCCTTCGTTGATGGTGCCATAGTTGTACGTGCTCGGAGTCAGTGATGCTGTCGGAGCCGCGCCCGATCCCGTCAACGTCAGCGTGCTCGATCCCGTAGACGTATTGTCGGTGATCGTCACCGACGCATCCTGCGCGCCGCTGGCCGTAGGCGAGAAGGTTACCGTGATCGTGCACGTCGCATTCGGAGCAAACGTGCCAATGCAGTTGTTGGTCTCCGAGTATT
This sequence comes from uncultured Acidobacteriaceae bacterium, assembly GCA_963710965.1. Taxonomy (GTDB): domain Bacteria; phylum Acidobacteriota; class Terriglobia; order Terriglobales; family Acidobacteriaceae; genus Sulfotelmatobacter. The sequence goes on from CAVQCP010000028.1 coordinate 141,395, forward strand.
CCTTCGGATCAGTTCCAGTCAGCGCGACCTTCGTGATCGTGAGATTCACCTGCCCATTGTTGGTCAGGGTTAACGTCATCGCCGAACTGGTGGACCCCACCTCAATGCTTCCAAAGGCGAGCGTGGAAGGAGTCAGCTTTACCGTCGGATAAGCACCCGTACCGTTCAAGCTAACGGTTTGTGTCTTGCTGTTCGCATTGTCGGTCAGAGTCACATCAGCGGTCAGCGATCCGCTGGTTTGCGGCGTGAACGTCACTGTGATGGTGCACGATGCGCCTGCGGCCAGCGAACTGCCGCAGTTATTGGTTTGGCTGTAGGACGACACATCGGTACCGGTAATCTTGATGCCCGCGGCATTTCCGCCAGTGAAGGTCAGCGTGCCTCCGCCGGTGTTGGTTACGGTCACATTCTGCGGAGTGCTGGAGCTCTTCACCAGCACCTGACCGAACGACAACGATCCGGGCGAGAGCGTGACTGCCGGCGAACCACTTCCCGTGCCGGTGAGACTGACGACCTGCGGGCTGGTCGGGTCACCGTCAGTGATGGTGAGGCTACCGGTGATCGTTCCCACGGCGTTGGGCGTGAACGTCACGGAGATAATGCAGCTCTTGCCGGCGGCAAGGCTGGTTCCGCATGTGTTGCTGCTCACCGCATACTGCGATGTGCTGGTCACCACGCTGGTGATGGCTAGCGCGGTTTTGCCGAAGTTCTGCAAAGTTACGTTTTGTGGCGCGCTGGTTGTGCCGGTCTGCTGGCTGGCAAAGGTGAGCGCCACCGTATTCAGTCGAACCTGAGTGGTTGGGATTATCACGTTCACCGTTACCGTGCGAGTCTGGCTGCCGGAGTTTCCGATGATCGTAACGGGGTAAGTTCCGGCGGTCGTAGCAGTCGTATTGTTTACCGTGAGGGTGGTCGTCCCCGAGCCACTCACAGATACGGGATTTGTGGCTGACAGGCCCTTCACCTCTGAGATTCCATCCAGCGTGAAGTTCACGGTTCCGGCGAAGGTCGACAAGGGCGTTACGGCAATTTCGAAAATCGTTTGTCCCGCCGGGTTCGAAGTCACGCTGGGAGTGTTCGCCGTGACCCAGTAATCGCTGGCATCGGCGGTAACATTACATGCCGTCTGCGGGCTGCCGGTCGGCGCGGCGAAGGTTGATTCCAAATCTTGCAGCGTCGTACCCTGCCATCCCAGCAAATCTTCCACCGTCGAAAGCACCGGCACCGGAACCACCCATTCGTTGGTTCCGCTCGCATTCCACCAGGTGTTGTTGTTGGAATCGAAGCCGATCAGAAAAGTCGTCCAGTCAGAACCGTTCAACTGGCCATCGTTAAAGAGGATTTGCCCGGTGCCTACGCCTTCGATCACATTGCCAGTGTTGACCAGTCCTTGCGTGATGAGGTTGTAGGACTTGCCGGTCAGCCAGTCGGTAATTTCAATGCCTCCCGCCTGTCCGGTGATCGCGATCTGCGAGGCATTGTTGTTGTAGAAGACACCGTTGGTAAACGAAACGCCCTCGGAGTTGCGAATGGTAAATCCGCCGGGAGAGTTGGCGTTGGTCTGATTGCAAACATAACTGCCGGAGAGCGCGATCGGACCAAGATCCTTTTCTGCGAACAAGCCGGGCACCAGGTTTTCAGAGGCAATGACATTGCTGCCCGTGATGCTCACGTTGTCCGTATCCCAGTGGATGCCATAGGTCTCGTTGAATTGGGCGGTAAAGTTTGTGAGTTGATCGGTATGCGCCTCCCAGGAGTGGAAGCCGGAAACGTTGCACAGGTAGTACGAACCCTGTGCGCCACGCCAGTTGTTGTAACCGGTCAGGATATTGTCATACAAACCAAACTCGGTGTTGTATCCCTGAAATCCGCTGTCTCCGTTATGAATCGATGAACTGTTCTCCACGGTGAAATACGTAATCGGATTATTGAGTGCCAAACCTTGTCCGTTGTTCCACTGGAACGTGTCCGTATCGAACTCGATATTTGTCGGCGCGAAGGTCGACCCGCCGGTCACGTTCACGGCGGCATTGCTGCGGCAGGAGTTGGCATATTGGAAGACAATGCCGCGCACCACGATATTCGACCAGCCCGAAATGTTGAATAACGACGGCTCGGTGGCCACATCCACCGTGGCTGTGCTCATGTTCGTGCCCGTCGGCGGCCACAAATAAATCGTCTTGTTGGTGGTGTCCACGTAGAACGTCCCTTGCACCATCTGCGTCAGCGACAGCACTTCCGTCATCACCGTGCCATTCACCGCCACCATTTCTTGCCGCAGCATGATCTCCGGCTGAGGATAAGTCGCCGTGCTGCATCCCGTCACCGTCGCGCACGTTCCCCACGTATTGTTCCACGCATTCGTATAAATGCTCGAGTTCCCGCTGTACGTCGACCATCCCGTATAAAGCACGCCTCCGCTGATCGTCACCTGCCCATGGTTCACGGCCTCGAACGTGATCGGCAGGCTGGTCTCCTGGCTGGCGCCGCTAAGCGTCACCGTCTCCCGGTAAGTTCCGTTCTCAATCCAGACATGCGTGCCCAGGCCGGCATAATTGTTGTTGACCGCCTGCGACGCGGCGTAGCCGATCGTCAGAAAAGGCTCGGATTCCGTTCCTGGATTGCTGTTCGACCCGGTCGGCGATACGTAAAAAGTTTGCGTCTCCAATCCTTCATTGATGTTGGCTTGCGCGCCAGAGAACTGGCTAAAGAGTGCGATGCTGAACAGAACAAGGACGAGGGCGCGAACTTTTTCCATGGGAGAGATCCTCAACTGTGAATTTTTCGGACGAATCTACGAGGGGAATGCCACGATCGGGGGCTTCCATCTGTGGCACTCAGGACAAACTCTCGGGAAGATACAACAAATACCCTATCGATGTCCACGAAAAACTGGCGCGATACTCTTCACTTCACTCCAAGAAACTCCCACCTCGGTCGGGCGCTAGAGTCTTTCGTTCCGGTTGACACCCTCCGGCGAAATTGACATACTTCCTGTGCTGCGCCAGCCGTCTTCTTCCGCCCTAACGCCAAGGCTGGCACGGGTTTTGCCACCGTCTTCCAGGAGGATTCCCCATGTCCCGTCTCTCGTCTCGAACTCTTTCTCTGGCCCGAAATCTTTTTCCCGGTTTACTGCTGATCGCCGCTCTGGTTCCAGTCGCCTCCGCTTCCGGTCCCTACACGGTCGGTTCCGCCAACACCGTGACCGCCGATCCCAACATCGTTCGTCCCACCACCACGCCTTGCGTGGTCACGCTTTTCACCGGCGCCGCCTTCTACGATTTCAACAATGAGGATTTCGACTACACTCCGCCGGCCGCCTGCCCCGGTCCCTGGGCCAAAGTGATTCTTGAGGCCGATATCAACCTCAATGCCGGCATCCAGTATGACCGCACCGCCAACTTCTGGCTGGGTCCTGTGAACATTTATTTCGGAACCACCGCCGAGCCTTCCGCCATCGGCCCCTCGTGGCACGTCGAAAACGATCTCACCGACTACAGTTCCATCTTCTACACCGCGCAATCCGGCGTGGCCAGCATCGGCAACACTCTGTGCTGCGGCCTCACTTCCACCATCTACGCCACCGCCACCCTCGAGTTCTATCCGCTTGAGGAAGGCCAGAGCGCGCCCGTGACCGCCAACGATGTTTACGCCCTTTCCGCCGGACCCTCGGGCGGCACGGTCGCCCTGAACACCTCGACCGACACACTTTCTGGCACGTTTACTCTGCCCACCAATGTTGAGGCGGCTTATCTGGATGTCTATGCCCAGAGCCAGTTTGACGACGAATTCTGGTACACCTGCGTTCCCAACGACGTCTCCGGAGAGCTCGAAAGCTGCGGCAACACCGGCTTCCGCGAGACCGAAGTCACCATCGACGGCCAGGCCGCTGGCGTCGCCCCTGTCTTCCCGTGGATCTACACCGGCGGCATCGATCCATTTCTCTGGTTCCCCATCCCCGGCATTCAGACGCTGAACTTTATTCCCTATCGCGTCAACCTCACCCCATTCGCCGGAATCCTCAGCAACGGCCAGCCCCACACGGTTTCCCTCAGCGTCTATAACGCGGACAGTTATTTCTCCGCCACCGCATCGCTGCTGGTTTATCTCGATCCCAACAGTACGCAAGTGACGGGGGCCATTACCAAGAACACGCTCGCCGCACCCAATCCGGTCATCACCGAAAACATCAACTCGGGGTCAACCATTAGCGGTACTGTGGACGTAACCTCCAACCGAACTTTCACCATCACCGGCTACGCCAACACCTCGGCCGGCAAGATCACCACCGAAGTTTATCAGTCGGTTAACTTCCACAACGACCAGTATTTCGACATCACCAGCACCAAATACGAGCAGAACATCACCATTGGCTCAACCGTGCATTCCACCACGACCACCTCGGGCGGCACGTTGCCCAAAACTGTGACCACCCAATTCTTCACCTTCCCTTTCACCGTCGACA
>CAVQCP010000029.1:0-151801 GCA_963710965.1 uncultured Acidobacteriaceae bacterium
GGGAGGTACGACAGCTCGTGACCGATATCACATTGCGAGCAGACTCTCCAGCCGCATATTTGGAAACATGCCGGCTGTGAGAGTACCTGTCCAGTCGTACCGCGATTTGGTGGTTTGGAAAAAGTCGATGTCCCTCGTACTGGCCGTTTATCGCGCCACAGAGAGTTTTCCGAGTCCGAAATCTATGGCCTCATGTCTCAACTCCGTCGCGGCGCGGTTTCGATACCAAGCAATATCGCAAAAGGGCAAGCGAGGATCTCCACTGGAGAATTCAGGCAGTTCTTAGGACACGCACGCGGCTCCCTGATGGAGATTCAAACGCAGATAATGATAGCTCGAGAATTAAACTACCTTCCGGCGGAGGAAGAGGACCACTTGCTGACCGATGCAGCCGAAATCGGCCGCCTGCTGAACGGCTTGCTAAACTCACTTCGCGAGCGCTGAGTGGGCTTTGACGAACCACTACCCACTAACCACTGCCCTACTGCTGTTCGTCCAACTCCACCCCATCCCCCGCGTGCACATCTTCCATGGCAAACACAATCATTCCGGTCGCGGTTGTCGGAGTAACTCCGATCACCACGATCTCTCCCACCGCTCGCCGCGGCAGATCGCGCACGTGAATGATAGGCCCGTTCCCCCTAGTGAACCTATTGGGATCGATCGACGGTTCTTTCTTCTGCGTATCTTCGCTGACCGCTGCCTTGAACGAAAGCGAATCCACCGGATCGCGCAGGTCCGCTTCATAGTTACGCACCGCGCGGAAATAATCTCCCACCTTCACGCCCTGGTTCGATCCCACGTTGAAATAAACCTTCTGGCCGGTTCCCAACTCCGAGTCAAAATCTTTGCCCATCACGATGCGGCCCGAAACCTTGCTGCCCGTGGGCAGAAAGCGGTCAAAGCGCAAGGGCGCGTGAAACGGCACCATCTGCTTCTCCGCGAAAGGAAGCAACGTGTCCCCCGGATTCACCGGATCGCAGGAATATTCCACTTGCGCCACCGCCGTCTTGCTGCGCGTATCCAGCACCCGCACCCGCCCGACTTCCATATAAGGCTGTCCCGTGGCTTTCAACACCTTTTTCTGCCCGGGAAACATCTCGTACTCGTTCAGGTCGCGCAGCGCCCGTATCACTTCATACTGCGCCCCCACGGTGTATCCCGAACCCTGCAAATACACTATGTCCCCGCGGACAAACTTCGTGGTCGTGGGCGTCTGCAACCCGCCGGCAATAAAATTGGCGTCGGGCAGGGTCTGCTTGTTGATGAAACCAGCGCAGTAAATATCCGCGTAGGTCGGCATCTGTACCCGCTGCACCGGAAAGTTCGCCGTGTTAGCGACCGGCCCCTGCGGAACGTTGCCCTCCGGCGCCATCGCGTCTGGCCCTGATTGAGCCCATGCCGCAGCCGCCAGAATTAATACTAAAAGTCCTGTTTTCTTCATGTTACCCCCAAAGAGGAGACCGCGTCGCCACTCCCCGCGTTTGCCACCGAAGCTAGGCTTCCAGTGCGACGGTAACAAGCGGGCAGGGGAGGGTCAAGGTTACGAGGGTGTCACGCACGACCCGGAAATAGGTTTTTTCGCGCATTTTGTGAATACTCTGTTGCATCTGCAATTCAGCCCCTGTAAGATTCGCGCCGGACCCTTTCGCGCACAAGTTCATGCCAACGCCTTGGATCCGCTCCGTTTAAGCCGTTGATTTAAGATGATTTGACTTGCACGATCCTGACTTAAGATGACTTCTGCCGCCAGAATCTTTCCTCCTCGCTTGCCCCTGCGCTTGCCCCGCGTCTGTGTCGCTGTCGCCTCCTCCGACCCCGCCGAACTGGTCGAGAAAGCCGAGACCCTGGTTCGCGATAATTCCTTCCTTGAGCTCCGCTTGGACTACGTTTCCAAGCCCCTCCAGGCTCTGCCCAAGCTTAAATATTTCGTAGAAAACCACCCCGGCATCGTGATCATCGCCACCTGCCGCCGCGCCGTCAACGGAGGCAAGTTCCGAGGCTCCATCGCCTCTCAACTGGAAGTCCTGGCCAAGGCCTCAGCCCTCGGCTGCCAGCTCATCGATGTCGAACTCCAGACCGCGCAGCAGTGCAAGCCGGCTCAGTTGCAAAAACTTCGCAGCCGGTCCTCGTTGATCCTTTCTTTTCACGACTTCCGCGGAACCAAAAAGCTCGGCGAAACCCTGGAGAAAATGCGCGCTTTTCCCGCCGACTTCTACAAAGTCGTCAGCACCGCGCAAACTCTCTCCGACAACGTCACCATGATTCAATTCCTCGGCCATGAGGCCGACAAGCATTCGCTCGTCGGCGTCTGCATGGGCGAACAAGGCATCATCAGCCGCGTCCTCGGAGTCCGCGCCGGCAGCGTCTTCACCTTCGCCGCCGTCAGTCCCGGAGAAGAAACCGCTCCCGGCCAGGTCACTGCCCAGGAATTGCGCAGCGTCTATCGCATCGAGTCCGTCAACGTCGCCACCCGCGTCTATGGTGTGGTCGGCGATCCCATCTCCCACTCGCTCTCGCCCGCGATCATGAATGCGGCCTTTCGCCGCGAGAACGTCAACGCGGTTTTTCTCGCCCTGCACGCCAAAACCCTCAAGGACCTTCTAACTTGCGTCCGCGAAATCCCCATCCACGGCCTCAGCGTCACCATGCCGTATAAAGAGGCGATCCTTCCCTACCTCGATAACACCGACGCCCACACCACAAAAATCGGCGCCTGCAATACCGTCGTTCGCGCCCAGGATGGCAAACTTTACGGCTTCAACACCGACACCTCAGGCGTCGTGCGCCCGCTCGAGCGCCGCCTGAGCACGCTGCAAGACGCCAAGATTCTCGTTCTAGGCGCTGGAGGCGCAGCCCGCGCCGCCGTCTTCGGCCTGCGCGAGCGCGGAGCCGAAGTCTACATCCTCAACCGCAGCGCCGAAGCCGCCAAAAAGCTCGCCCGCCGCGCCCACGCCCGCACCCTCAAGCGCGCCGATCTGAAAAAATACTCCTTCGACGTGATCATCAACGCCACCCCAGTCGGCATGGGCAACACGAAAGAGTCTCCGCTCCAGGAAAAGGAAATCAACTCCCGCTACGTCTTCGACATGATCTACGACCCTGTCGAAACCCGCCTTCTGCAACTGGCCAAACAGCGCGGAGCGCAGATCATCCCGGGCATAGAAATGTTCGTCCACCAGGCCGCCCGCCAATTCGAAATCTGGACCGGCAAACCCGCCCCCCAGGACGACATGCTGCAGGTGGTCCTGTTGCAATTGCAAGAACGAGCCCAACGCGCCGCCGCCACCGCCGGGAAAAAGAAATAAATGCCTGTGTGGAGCGGGCTAGCCCGCTAGCCTTTGACCTTGATCCTGTTTTTTGATTTGCCGTTGATCTTATTTCTGACAAGCTCTTGAAAGCCCCAAAGCGGCGACCGAAATAGCCCAACGCTTCAGCGCTGGCTGTGCGACCGGGAACAGAACAGAAAACCCCACATCCACATGGAACCGCCCCACAACTCCTAACGTACAGTTGAGAGAGGTTTCGTTATGGCCGCCACCACCACGCCCGATCATCCCGCCTCCACCCGTCCCGCCGCTCTCCCGCCCCTATCCTTCCCCATTCTGCTCTCCCTCTGCGCCGTCAAACTCCTCCTCCACATCTTCACCAGCGTCCGCCACTACGACTACTTCCGCGACGAACTCTACTACCTCGATATGGCCCGCCACCTTGACTGGGGCTACGTCGACGCCGCTCCGCTCATCGCCGTCTATGCCAAAATCGCGCTCCTGCTGGGAGGCTCGCTCGCCGCTCTCCGCATCCTCCCCGCGCTGGCCGGCACAGGTCTGGTTGCTCTCTCCATCCTCATCGCCCGCGAACTCGGTGGCGCCCGCTACGCCCAACTCCTCACCGGCCTCGCCATCCTCGTCGCTCCCGCCTATCTCATCATGGGTAGCCTGCTCACCATGAACGCATTCGAGCCCCTGTTCTGGATGGGGGCCATCCTCGTCGTCATCAAAATTTTGCGTACCGGCCACTCCCGCCTCTGGCTCTGGTTCGGCGTCCTCGCCGGACTCGGCCTCGAAAATAAGCACTCCACGCTCTCCTTCGGATTCGCTGTCACCCTCGCACTCCTCCTCACCCAACACCGCCGTGAGTTCGCCCGCCCCTGGATCTGGATCGCCGGCGCCATCGCACTTGCCATCTTTCTCCCCAACCTAATCTGGCAGATCCGCCACCACTTCCCCACCATCGAGGATCTCGCCAATGTCCGCCGCGAGCACAAGAACGTAATTCTCAGCCCGCTTGCCTTCGTCATCGAACAGATCATCGACCTTCTGCCGATTCTGTTTCCCATGTGGCTCGCCGGCGTGATCTGGTTTCTGCGCGACCGCCGTTGGCGCGTGCTGGGCTGGACCTTCGTCGTCTTCTTCGTCCTGATGGAAGTCGCGCACGGCAAAAATTATTACGTTTACCCGATCTATCCCATGGCTTTCGCCGGCGGCGCAGTCGTCATCGAGCATTGGCTCGCCCATCGCGCCGCCTGGACCCGCGCCTTAATCGTCGCCCTCATCGTGATCGGAGCCATCCCTGCCATCCCGCTCTCCACCTGGATGCTTCCCCCCGACCGTCTGCTCGCCTATCAGAATTGGCTCGGATTCAAACCCGCCAAAGCCGAAAATAGTCACGACTCGCTCTTGCAGCAGCCAGTCGCCGATCAATTTGGATGGCGTGACTTAGTCCAACAGGTGGCCGGTATCTACAACTCGCTCCCGCCCGAGGAGCGCGCCCAGACCGGCATTTGGGCCGGCAACTACGGCGAAGCCGGAGCCGTCAACCTATTCGGCCCCGCCTACGGCTTGCCCATCGCCTACTCCCGCCACCAGAATCACTGGTACTGGGGCCCTCCGCCGCAGGTCTATAAAAATCTCATCGTCATCCAGTGGTCTCTCGACGATGTCCGCGACAACTGCACCTCATTCCAGGCCTTCGACCACTACGACCGCTTCGGCATGGCAGAAGAAAATACTCCGATCTACCTCTGCCGCGGCGTCGAATTCGATATCCAGAAAATTTGGTGGCACTCCCACCACTGGAATTAATCGGCCGTCCTGTCATCGTGAGCGAAGCGGCTGCAAGCGAAGCGCGTCGCCACACCTGATGCCTCTTTCATCCGAGTCCACCCCCATTCTGTGCCTTGTCATCCTGAGCGTAGCGGCTGCAAGCGAAGCGCAGCAGCCGCGCAGTCGAAGGATCTCTACTGTTACAAGGACCTCTACTGTTACAAGATCTCTACCGTTACGATAATTCTCCGGTTTTCCACTGCCCCTTACTCTTTCCTCTTCAAAACATAAATCACTCTCGACGACTCCGGCACGTAAGTCCCCGCCGCATCGCCCCATACGTACCGGCTCCGCCCAACATCCACCACTCCGACCCGTTCATAATCCTTATTCTTGAACTCTTCCATCCACGCCAGAAAACCCTCCGCCCCGACAACTCCCTTTCGCCCTCCCCAGGAATCCACAATATCCACGTAAACCAAATACTCGGGACGATTCCCCTCCAACTCCTGCTCAAATTCTTCGCGCATGCGATCGACGTATTTCTGATGACCGATCAGACTATACATATAGATGTATCCCGTCGCCGAATGCCGGTTCGCGTAAAAATAGATCTCAGGCTCCGAGCCCAAAACCGCGATCCGCGCCTCTTCCGCCGAGATCTTCTGGATATAATCCGCCACCTGCACCGCCGGAACGAAGGCATTCTCCCCGTACGTAGCCTGCACGATTTCATCCGGCGTCATGGAAAAGTACATCTTCCGCTGTTGCACGATCCCAAATGCCAAGGCGAGAAGAAAGACCGCCACCGGGACCACCACAAATTGTGAATATTGAGAATGCTCCGCCAACTGTTCGGTTGCGGCGCTCACTCCCACACCCACCAGAATGGCGATCACGGGAAGCAGCAGAACAAAATAGTGCGGACGAAAGAACCCTCCCGGACACAGTGAGAGAAACGAAAACAGAAATAAAAGCACCATGAATCCGGAATGCTTGCGTGCGCTCCCGCTCCAGACCATCGCGCTCATGCCAACCGCTGCCAGAATCCAGATCGGAAGCTCCGGCCGCACCACCCCCGCAAAATTCTCCAGAAACGCCCGAATCGCCCGGTGCAAGCCCACTTTCGAGTATTCTCCGGCATACGACACGGTCCAAAACCAGAACTCGCGAAAGACGCCATCCCGGTAAAGAACCCAACAAGTCACCGCATAGGGCAATACAACTCCCAGCGCAAAGACAAAGGCAAAGACCGCGGCACAGCAAACAGCTTTTCCCATCCCGCCCCTACGCTTCCATTCACTCGCCATCAGATAAAAGAAACAAAACAAAGCGAAGCAGACGCCATGCTGCTTCATCTCGATGGCGACTCCGGCGCATAACCCGCTCAGCAAAAACATCCATCCGCGTCTCGATCGCAATGCCGCCAACAAAAACAGAATGCCCGCCAATGCCGGAACCACTACAAAGTTCGTAGCATGCGCCTCGAATCCCATCACCGATGTACTGGCGGAGAGCAACGCATAACTACACCCGGCAACTACAGCCGCGAGTCTGCCGAACAAAATCGAAGTCAACCAAAACACCAACCACACAGCGGCCGCATTCACCAACAGAAGTCCAAGATGAATGCCCGCCGCACTCTGCCCGAAAACCGCCAGCATCGCCGCGTACGCCAGATAAATCCCCGGCAACTTCATGTTGTACGCCAGCTTGTAAGCGGGTATGCCCTGCAACATCAGTTGCCCGGAATACGCGTACTCCCCTTCATCGCGCTCCAGAGGCATGTCGCGGACGCGGTACCGAATCAATCCAAAAAAAATAGTCGCAAGCAGGACCAGACCGAGCGCGGAAGCTGCGGAGAACGATAACCATCGACTTGAGGATGCCGCAGCCTGAGTCTGCATCTGGTTTCGTGCAGCGCCCCGCAATCGGAGCACTTCCGATTCTGGCATAGTATGATCTACGTGTCTCGCGCCCCGGTAGTGGGTCAGTTTGAATCTGTCCCCGTTTGAGGGGAGTCATCCCGAAACCCGGCGCAGTTCAGCCGGGTGAGGGATCTCCCGTAGACAAAGGCATATGAGGTGGGGGAGATCCCTTCGACTTCGCGCAGGGCAGGCTCTTCGCTCCGCCGGAAAAGCGGCTGCGCTCAGGGTGACTCCCGCAAAGAAATTCAAACTGAGCCACTACCCGCGCGCCGGCTGCGGCACGATCTACCTGACACGATCTACCTGAAATGATCCCCCCTCACCAGCGACCAGCAGCTTTGCCCGCAACCTCGCGCCTCGTCCAGAATGACCCGCCGCCCCCCCCGCCCTGGTTGCCCGCTTTTATTCTCGCAGCCGCCCTGATCGCTAGACTGTACGAAGCCTGGGCGTACTTCCTCAATCCCGATGAAGCGCTGCACTATCTGCTCGCCAGCCAAGATTCGCTGAGCATGGCCTACCGCGCGGCTCTCACCCAGGCGCACCCTCCATTGTTGATCCTCGTTCTTTATTACTGGCGTTCCCTGGGCCACTCCGAACTCATGCTGCGCCTGCCTTCGGTTCTCGCTGGAACCGCCGCCTGCTGGTTCGCCTATCAATGGCTGAAATTGGTCACCGACCGCTCCGCCGCATTTCTCGGATTGCTTCTCTTCGCCTTCGCGCCCTCCCTGGTCGGCTTGTCAGCCGAGATCCGACAGTACGCGCTGCTTCTGTTTTTTGCCTCCGCCTGCCTCTACTTGTCGGAGCGCGCTCTGCAACGCAATTCCGCGCTTTGCATGATTTTGTTTTCGCTCTCGCTCTACGGAGCGCTGCTCTCCCACTACTCCTCGCTCATCTTCGCCTTCACCCTCGGCATGTACCTGCTCGTCCGCCTCTATCCCTATAGCCGACACCTGCGGCTGGTCATAATTTGGGGCATAGGACAAATCGCAGCCCTGGCTCTCGTCGCCTATTTTCTCCTGACTCACGTCGCTCACCTGCGCGCGGTCGGCATGGCGCAGGGCATCTCCGAAACCTGGCTGCGGAAATCTTTTTTTCACCCCCGCGAAAATCATGCCGCACTCTTCATCGCGCACCAGACTTTGCGCGTCTTCACCTTTCTTCTGAGCCACGGCGTCGGTGGCACCCTGGCGCTCATCGCATTTGTGATTGGTATCGTTTCACTGCTCAGGCAGAGAAAGGTGTCCCCTGAAAATCGGCCGTCGCCGCGCCAACTCGCGCTTCTGCTGTTGCTCCCCTTCGCGGTTAACTGCGCCGCGGCATTAGCCGGAGCCTATCCCTATGGCGCAACCCGCCACAATTCCTTGCTGGCTTTATTCGGCTTAAGCGGAGCCTGCATCGGCCTTACCGCGTGGAAGCCCGCCCGCTGGTGGCCAACGCCCCTGGTCGTTGCCGCCTGCCTCGTCTTTTGCAACTTTTTCCCGGCTCCCGCGCCGCTCATCAAAGCAAAAAATCACCGCCGCATTCTGATGGATCATGCGATTGCTGCGTTGCGTGCTTCCTCTGCTCCCGGATCGACCTTCGTCGCCGATTATGAAAGTGCGCTTGTGCTCGGCTACTACGCCTGCGGGCACGGATTAGTTCAGATCTTTCCGCCGTATGAATCGTTTGCCCCAAACCAGTGCGGGCCTTACCAGGTTTTCTCTGCCCGTCCCGAAGAGTGGAAGTTCACGGCAAATGATTTCCTTGAGCAATACCGGCTCTTCGCCCAGTCCTACCCGGCGGAAGCGGGCCCGATCGAAGCCCGCAAAAAACTCTGGATGTTCGACACCGGCTGGATTGCCGATTCCGACACGCGCGACCTGGAAAAACTATTGCGGTCGGATGAATGTTCCCCGCAGCACTTCGGAGAGAACATTTTTATTTGCCAGTTCGCAGTCCGCGAAACCGCGCCCGGCAACTCTGATCCCCGCTAGCTGAACCTCGACCATGCAACAGAAAAGGCCTCTCCGTGATAAGCAGAGAGGCCCCTTGACTCGCGAAAGCCGCTACTTCTGCTGGTCCATCGTGATGCCGTTGGCCCCCGGCTGTTTCTCCGCCTTGGCCTTCTTCGTGAGTAGAGTCTGATCCACCCAATGATCGGCCGTCTTCAAGTCTTCCTGCCGCGCTGCCAGGTCATCGCACTCCACGTCCGCCCGCTCACGGTACATCAAATTTAAATATGCCATGGCGTCGTCGTAATCTTGCCGAAGTTGGATGGCTTTCTGCAGGTCGTCGATGCCCTCCTGAATCAGAGGACCATTCTTTTCCTTCAACTCTTCGCAGACTTTTTTCTGATCTTTGTTCTTGGGATTCAGGTTCTCGTCCGGCTTCAACCCCAGCTTGGCGCGTTCCTCCATGCGCGGCGGGTAGCATTCGGCCCAGTCGATCACGCCCACCGAGTAGTACGGATCGGGGTCGTTCGGGTCGAGCTCCGACACCATGTGGTTGTATTTCTTGGCTTCGTCGAACTTCTTCATGTTGTAGTAAAGCGACGCGATGCCTTTGGCCGCGTTCACTTTTTGGTCGCGCGCCGCGTTCATCTCGAGCACGTGCTTGTATTGCTCAATCGCCTGTTCCGCGTATTTATTGTTGTCGGGCGTGTCGGCGCCCGGAATGTATTGCTGCGCAAAAGCCGTCGCCAGATACATCTTGGCATTGATCAAATTGGGGTCTAAAGCCACGCTCTGTTGAAAATGATCGATGGCTTCTTCGAACTTGGCGTTTTTATACGCAGTCACGCCCTTGTTCAGTTGATCGCGCGCGCGCAGCTTGTCGCATCCTAGGGATGAGAACAGCGCCAACGCTACTGCCGCGGTTGTTAGCAGTCGAATATATTTATTCATTGCGGTATGAATCTCCCTTGCCACACAGCATCCTAGGCCTGGAGACGGCACCTTGACAAGCGCCAGGCCCAGCGAAAGGCGAACCATGTGGTGCGGGTCTCCCGCCCCCCGTGCACGCGGCACCGGAGAGCCTCGCGGACAGAACCTCAGCTGACCTTGTCCAAGGCCGCGCGCCCGCGACCACATGGAGTCTTGAATCTAGGGCGTGCTCAACTTCCCGCCCGTCTAACCGCCCGCTTCGATCTTGGCGGTAATCAGACCCACCTTGTCTACTCCCGCAGCATGCGCGATGTCAATCACATTGGCCACATCGGCAAAGGGGATATTATCGTCACCCTTCACGAACATGACTTTCTCGGCGCGCGTTTTGTAGATGTCCGAAAGACGGCCCTGCAGGTTATCCCAGGTCGCATCTTCCTGATTGATCTTCAGCCCGGGATCTTGCCCTGGCCCGCGATCGATCAACTGGACCACAATGGTGCGGTCGGGCGCTTGATTCTTGGGCGCGTTCGGCGGAGGCGGCTGCGGTACCAGTGCATCCAGTCCCTTCGGCGTCAAAGGCGTGATCACCATGAAGATGATGAGCAACACCAGCAGTACGTCAATCAGCGGAGTGACGTTAATATTTGCGCTTTGGCCCCCGCCCGTGCCAACTGCCATACTCATAATCGATCTCCCTTATTGTCCAGGCGCCGGCGAAGGCGCGCTAGGAGCGGTTGGAGTGCTTTTTCTCTGTTCGGTGAGCAGGCCTACATCGTCTACTCCGGCGGCGCGAACCGCGTCCACCACTCCCACCACGTTGCCGTAGTGCGCCCGGGCGTCCGCTTTCAGGTAGACTTCCTTATTCGTCTTATTAGCCAGGCGATCTTTCACTTTGCCCGTTAGGCTGTCCACGGCGACCTTGTCGGAGCCGAAGTAAATGGTCCCGTCGCGCATCACCGAAACCAGCAGCGCATCTTCTTTATCCGCATCCTGCATCGGAGTCGGATTGTTGACTTTCGCCATGTCCACGCTGATGCCCTTCTGCAACATGGGCGTGATCACCATAAAGATGATCAACAGCACCAACATCACGTCCACCATGGGGGTGACGTTGATGTCGGAGTTGACGTTGGCCCCTACATTTCTCTTTGCCAGTGCCATAGCTTGATATCTCCGTTGGCAGCGGCCAGTTTTCAGTGGCCCATTGCCGTAAACCTCTACGCCGAACTGGATTCGGTCTCCGCCTCGGGTTGGGAAGGCCGGCGCTGGGAGACTTTCCCAGCGCCAGTCAGCAACTCATCGCGGACCCGAAAATCCTCGCCTCCCAGCAACTAGGTGCGGCGTACTTCTCGGCGCTTCAGGAAGTAATCGATCAATTCGCTCGACGAGTTGTCCATCTCCACATCGAACGCTTCCACGCGCCCGGTGAGGTAGTTGAACATCATGACGGCGGGGATCGCTACCAGCAACCCAAACGCCGTGGTTACCAGCGCTTCGGAAATACCGCCTGCCACTGCGCCCAGACCGGTCGCCTTCTGCTCCGAAATACCTTTGAAGGCGTTCAGAATGCCCATCACCGTTCCGAACAGGCCGACGAATGGCGCCGTCGATCCAATGGTGGCCAGACCGCCAAGACCACGCTTCAGTTCGGCGTGGACAATGGCTTCCGTCCGCTCCAGAGCCCGCTTCGAGGCTTCAATCGTTTCGCCGGGAATGGCGCCGGGGCTATCCTGGTGCGCCTTGAACTCCATCAGGCCAGCGGTCACAACCTTCGCCAGATGGCTCTTCTTGTTGCGCTCGGCAACCTTGATGGCCTCGTCGATGCGCCCATCGCGCAACGCTCCGGCAACCGCCGGTGCGAATGCGCGCGACTGCTTGCGGGCCGCGCTATACGCCATGGCGCGATCAATCATGACTCCGATCGACCAGCCTGACATGATGAACAGAATGATGACCACGATCTTCGCGATGATGCCCATTTGGTGCCATAGCGAAATCGGATCCCATCCCACTGCGCCACCCTCTTGCACAATCCAGGTGGCTACCCGCGGTACGTGATTGATTACTTCGGCTGTAATGTTGGCTAACATGAGTTGCTTTCCCCTCCTCAGAACTTCTTAGACTTTTGCAGCGAAAACCCTTACGGCTATCTGACTTTGATGCGAGATTTGTGCGTCGCGCAAAGTGCGTCCTGGAAACCGCATTCGTGTACCCAAGAGCTTGGTACGCTCTGCCTCGTCAACCGCCCAGGAAGAAAGGAAGGGGCGGTCGAACCCGCGAAGGGGCTCTCCCCGCCACCAGGTTTGGTGGGAACGGGGAGGGCCACTCAGCATACACCTTACAAACCTTCTAAGTCTTCACCACACTGCCCCAGGGGTCTACCCTCCGGAGAGCGTGAAGTTCACCTGTACTTCCGTATCCACTTCCACCGGCTCGCCGTTCAGCAGGTAGGGCTTATACTTCCACTGCTTCACCGCGTCAATAGCTGCGGGCGCCAGCATTGGATGTCCGCTGACCAGCGTCAGGCCTTCGATCGAGCCATCCTTGCTGATCACAGCTCGCAACAGCACCGTCCCTTGAATGCGCGCTTGTCGCGCCAACGGGGGATAAACCGGATTCACTCTTCGCACCAGCAGGCCTTGCGATACGCCCTGCGACACACGCACGCGCTGGGGGGTCGCAACCTTGGGCACGGCTACCGGCGTGGAACTAATGATGCCGCCGATTACGCCGCCCATCTGCCCGCCCGGTACTCCGCCCGGAACTCCACCCACCACGCCCGACGACGCCATCGACGGCGGAGGCGCTTCGTCTTCTACGATCTTGGTAATCTTCTGAGGAATTTTCGTCGGCGTCCGCAGTTGCCCGTTCACGATGTTCGTCTCAATCTGCTTTTGCACGTGCACAACTGCGGCTGGGGGCGGAGGAGGTGGCGGCGGTGGCGGTGGCGCCACCAGGAAGGTCATTAACTGCTGTTTGGGCAGGGCTTCCGTGAAGATCAGAGGGATCAGAACCATCACGATCAGAAGGCTGACCTGGATCAGAAGGCCGATTGAGGTCGTCCATCCCTGCTTCGTCTTAAACCTGCCACCGGATTCCAGAAGGCTATCTTCAAACATAAGTGTTTCTCCCTACTTTAGAGCCTACCTAAGCTTAGACACCAACCCACTCCTCTTTGCTCCCGGGACGATTGGGCCATCGAGCCATTCTGTGATTTAGCGATTCCAAGACCCTATCGCCGGTTTGACCGTCTTTTATTTGGCCGCCATTCATAATCACAAAATCGCCAAATCACCCAATCTCTCAATTCTTTAATGCTCTATCCCAGAATCGCCAGCCGAGGCTATCGGGGCTTTTACCTAGTCCGGACAGGCATCGCGGCGGGCCGTTTGCCTTTACTGATTCTCCAATCCTGGTATGCCACCAGAATCGGTGCGGCAATCGCAATCGAGGAATAAGTCCCTATTAAAATGCCGATCACCAGCGCGAGGCTGAATCCCCGAAGCACCTCGCCGCCGAACAGATAGAGAGCAAGTACGGTAAGGAAAGTCAGGCCTGCTGTCAAGATCGTTCTGCTTAAAGTTTGATTAATGCTCCGGTTAACAATGTCCGCAAGTTTCTCCCGCCGCATGAGTTTAATGTTTTCCCGGATGCGGTCAAATACCACGATCGTGTCGTTATTAGAGTAACCAATCAAAGTAAGAATGGCGGCGATCACTGTCAGGGAGATGTCCTTGTTGAGCAGCGAGAAGAAGCCCACTGTAATCAGCGTATCGTGGAACACCGTAACCACGGCGGCAATGCCATAAATCCATTCAAATCGGAAGCCCAGGTAAATCAGCATTCCCGCCAGCGAATAAGCCGTGGCCAGCAGCGCCTGCTTGCGCAATTGCGCTCCCACCTGCGGTCCCACGATTTCAACGTTGCGCACGCCAAAGTCCGATAGAAAAAATCCATCCGGCAGGGAAGCCACCACAGAGGGATCGACCTGGGCTTTGAGTTGATCGAAGGAGCTAAGCACTCCGCCCTGCACTTTGTCGCGGTCATCGACGATCGCCTGCGCCTGCTGCGTGTATTTCTGGTCGGCATCCGACCCCAGGTGCATGGGGTCTTTGTCCATCAAGTAATTCTTGATCGTCAGCACGCTCGCATTATTCAGATCCTGCTTGCCCGGAGGCGTGTTCGTCTCAAGCGTATTAATGATTTTCATCTTGCCCTGATCCAGCGACTGCTCGCTGGTTTCCTGCACGTCCAGATCGATCAACACTTCGTTATTCGAAGGCACGTCGTAGCGTTGAATCTTGGCATTGTGCAGGCCCGCCCGGTCCATCGCCGCGCGCAAGGCGTTGTCATCCGGCGTGTGCGAGAACTTGACATAAACCAGTGTCCCGCCGCGGAAGTCGACGCCGTACGGAATGCCGTGCCAGAACAGCATCGAGCACACACCCGCCACGCTGAAGACCAGAGAGAAGGCGAGAAAGTACCACTTCTTGCCCAGAAAATCGATGTTTGTATTGCGAAAGAACTCCACCAGTTCGACCCCTTATAAGATCTATGACTTCGTGAACGATTTGGTAATCGGATAATTTGGTAATTTTGTAATTGAAAATCAAAAGCATCAAGCGCGAAGCGCCGATTTCAAATTACCCAATTACCAAATTCCTTAAATGCTCAACGCTTCTCCGCGCTGCTTCCGGCTCAACACCCAGTCAAAGATGGTGCGCGAAACGAATACCGCCGTGAACAGGTTGGCCAGCAAACCAAACGTCAGCGTGACCGCAAATCCCTTCACCGGCCCAGTTCCAAAGATGAACAAAATTGCCGCCGAGACGATCGTCGTCACGTGCGTATCCACGATCGTGATCCACGCGTGACTGAAACCCTGATCCACAGCCGACGGCGGCGTCTTCCCATTGCGCAGCTCTTCTCGAATGCGCTCAAAAATCAGCACATTCGAATCCACGCCCATACCGACCGTAAGTATCACTCCCGCAATTCCCGGCAGGGTCAGCACCGCATCGGTGTAGCCCATGAAGCCCAGCAGAATCACCAGATTCAAAAGCAGCGCTACATCCGCGTTGATGCCGGCCGCGCGGTAGTAGATCAGCATGAAGACCAGCACCGCCAGCATGCCGATAATCGCAGCACTCACGCCGTGTCGAATCGAATCCGTTCCCAGCGATGGCCCCACCGTCCGCTCTTCCAGATACTTAATCCCCGCCGGCAGCGCGCCCGACCGCAGAATCATCGACAGATCCTTCGCCTGCTGCTGGCTCATGCTGCCGCCGCTGATCTCCCCCGTATCCCGAATCGCTTCCTTAATATTGGCAACTTCCTGCACCCTGCCGTCCAGCACCACGCCCAGGCTCTCGCCCACATGCGAAGAAGTAAAGGTGTAGAAGCGTTGGCCGCCCTCGCCGGTTAACTGAAATCGCACATTCGGCGCACCATTCTGATCGGTGCTCGGTTGCGCATCGCGCAAGTCTTTACCCCGAACCGCCGACACCTTCGAGACCAGATACCATGCTTCCTGGTCCGCAGGCGCCCCCGGCGCCGCATGCCCCGGCATCAGCATCGCATTCGGCGGCAAAATTCCGCCGTTCGCCTGCAACGCCGCCTGCTCACTCGCATACGGCCCACCCTGCACCTGCTTGATCTCCAGCATTGCAGTGGACTGCATAATGCTCTTCACCCGTTCGGGATCGTCCACGCCCGGCAACTGCACCAGAATCTGATATTGCCCAAGGCCATGCTCCTGAATCGTAGGCTCGCTCACGCCCAGCGAATCGATGCGGTTGCGAATGGTCTCGATCGCCTGTGTCACCGCCTTATTCTTCAGCTCCGAGAGCATCTGCGGCTTCATGGTCAGAGTCCACGTGTTCTCCGCTCCCGAGGTGGCGTTGTATTCCGGCAGGCGCTCATTCACGATCGACAGAAGATCATTCCGCCCCTCCGTCGGCACCCCCTTCAGCACCACCTTGTCCGGAGCATTCGCCGGATCGGGCTTCGAAATATCGGCAAACGCAATCTTCTTCTTGTTCAGCTGCTCTTTGAGAATTTCGATGGCGTTGTCGGAATCAATGTTCACCGCGTCGTTCACCTGCACCTGCAGGATCAAATGCGTCCCGCCGCGCAAATCAAGCCCGAGGTGAATGCGATTGGTAATGGCCGCGAGCAACCCTTGACCCGAAAAACTCTGCGGAACGCCGAAGATCCCAAACAGGAATACCAGCAGAGTGGCGATGATTGCGATCAATCGATAACTCAAATTCTTATTCATAAAAATTCCCACCCACCATCCGCCGCCAACTCTTCTTTCGAGCGCCGCAGCGTCTTACTCTACTCTTCGTCTTAATTCAATAACCCACCAACAACCCTCTCGACTTTGGGTGGCGCAGCGTTTCAACGCTGCGATTTCCCCATTCCTTCCAGTTGGGGCTTTAGCCCCCCACGCTACTTTGTCTTCGCGTTCGCTTCCTCGTCGGCAGTCGTCAACGACGCCACTGAGGCCTTGGTCACTTCCAACCGCAGGTTATCCGGAGGCACCCTCAGATGAATGCAATCATCCTTCAGCGCGATCACGGTTCCGCGCAGACCTCCGGTTGTAACCACCTTGTCCCCCGTCTTAATACTGTCCAGCATCGTCTGCCACTTCTTCTGCCGGGTCTGCTGCGGCCGAATCAGCAGAAAATAAAAAATGGCGATCATCAACACCATCATGAAGATGAAGGACGCGCCACCCCCACCCGCCAACTGCACCGCCACTAAAAACTGCATGTTCATCGATTTCTTTCCCCTGCCGCTGTGTCATCCTGAACGTAGCCGCTTTTCAGGCGAAGTGAAGAGCCTGCCCCGAGCGAAGTCGAGGGGATCTCCGCTGAACCGGCTCCAGCGCGCGGCGAGCCACACTGCACATTAGACGCTCTTCAATAAACAGCCGCAATCCGCGAACCTGCGCCCGCGCCTGCAACGCCGCAGGCCTGTCCTTTCACGACGGGGTTTCTGCTCGATTCCGGCCGGATCGTCTTCGCTCAGGCTTGAATCCGGGGAGGTCTTTCCAGCCAGGTCGCGGTTTCCGGTCGAAACTGGACGCTAGAAAGGACGGGACTCTTCCCCAAGTTGAATAGAATGACGCACCCGCCGCATAGTGTCAAGGTAGAAACTCAGGTTGTGGATGGTATTTAAGACCTGCGCCAGCACCTCGTTCGATGCATAAAGATGTCGCAAATATGCCCGCGAGTAGCGCCGGCACACCCGGCAGCTACAATTCGGATCCAGCGGCCCCCCATCCTGCGCATAGCGCGCCTGCTTAATCGAAATTTTTCCCTCCGCAGTAAACAGCAACCCGTGCCGCGCCGCTCGCGTCGGCAGCACGCAATCCATCATATCCACGCCAAGTTTTGCATACTCCACAATCTCCTCCGGCGTCCCCACTCCCATCACATATCGCGGCTTGTCCTTCGGAAGATACTCCAGCGTCGCCTCAATCACCTCCCGCGTCCGCTCCCGCGGCTCCCCCACGCTTAACCCCCCAATCGCATACCCAGGAAACCCAATCTCCACCGTCCGTTCCGCCGATTCTTTTCGCAGCCCTGGATCCATCCCACCTTGCACAATCCCAAACAAAGCCTGCGTCTCCTCTTTGTTTTTGTCGGATTTGTCTTCGTCATCCCGTGCGGAGGGAGGGACCTTGGTTTGCCGACCGTCGTCGGCTAATACCTGACTGCTTCCCCACGGCACTTCATGCTTATGCCCCTCAAAATACCTCTTGCTCCTCTCCGCCCACCGCAAAGTCATCTCCATCGACGCCTGCACCCGCCCCCGCTCCGCCGGATACTCCGTGCACTCATCAAACGCCATAATGATGTCCGCCCCCAGCCCAATCTGCGCCGCCATCGAACTCTCCGGAGTAAACCAGTGCGACGACCCATCCAGGTGCGAACGAAACGTCACCCCTTCTTCCGTAACCTTGCGCAGCTCGTTCAGACTGAAAACCTGAAATCCGCCCGAATCGGTCAGAATCGCCCGCGGCCAGGCCATGAACCCATGCAGTCCCCCAAACTTCCGAACCGTCTCAACCCCCGGCCGCAAATAAAGATGATAAGTATTGCCCAGCAGAATGTTGACGCCCAGCTCTTCCAGCACATCCTGGGGCACGGCTTTGACCGTAGCCACCGTCCCCACCGGCATGAACACCGGCGTCTCCACCACACCATGCGCCGTCAGCAACCACCCAGCCCGCGCTGCCCCCGAGCTAGCTTCAACCTGAAACTGCAATGACATTTTTGGATTGTAAATGCGCAGCCGCCCCTCCGTGTGGAGCGGGCACTCCTGCCCGCTCGCTTTTGCTCGTGTGGAGCGGGCACTCCTGCCCGCTTGGTCTTGCGTTTTGCTCGTGTCGACCGGGCACTCTGACCGCTTGGTCTTGCTCGCGTCAACGGGCCCTTACCGCCGCCGTGATAACGCAAAATTAACTTTGTCATCCCGAGCGAAGAAGATCGCGCGCGAAGCGCACGATCTTCGCAGTCGAGGGACCTGCTACGCTCGCAACTTACACGCCGCCGGCGAAAAAGCAGGTGCCCCTACGGAGTGGGAACCTTGCCCGCTAGCAACTGGAAACTTTTTGCTCCGCCACTTCGGTCGTCCCCCCGCTAATCAATTCCCCCCAACTGACGATGGAGAACTGAGGGAAACTAGCGCCACCATGAATGACGACGATATTGTTAAGGATTTTCTAGTCGAGAGCCGGGAGAATTTGGACCGGCTCGACCGCGACTTGGTCGAGCTGGAGAAAAATCCCCATGACCGAGCCGCACTGGCCGGAGTGTTTCGTACCATCCACACCATTAAAGGCACCTGCGGATTTCTCGGCTTCGCCAAGCTCGAAAAGGTTGCGCACGTCGGCGAAAACCTGCTGAGCCGTTTGCGCGACGGCCAACTCACTCTCAATCCGGAGCGCACCACCGCCCTTCTCGGCATGGTCGATGCCATCCGCCAGATGCTCAAGGAAATTGCCTCCACCGGCCAGGATGGCGAGGTTGATTATCCCGAGCTGCGAGAAACACTGGCCCGGCTCCTCACTCCAGTTGCCGGCGACCCCTCCGGCCTGTCGCCGCCTAAGCCCTCCCCTGCAACTGCATCCTCCTCAACCCCACCTTCTCCCACCGAAATGGTTCTTCCTCGGAAGCTGGAGAGCTTGGCAGCGAGCTCGTCCCCTCCCCAAAAACCAGATCTTGCTCCCGCGCCTCCTGCCGCCGCACCAAAAGAACCCCCGGCCCGCCGCAAGACCGAGGCCCACCACAAGCCTGCCCCCGGAACAATCGGCGGCCTTCTGGTCGAGCGCGGACAGGTTGACGCCGCCCATATGGCGATCGCCTTAACTCTGCAGGAACAAGGAGATCGCCGCCAGCTCGGCGAAATTCTGCTTTCTCTCGGCTTCGCCAAGCCGGAAGACATCGCCGCGGCGCAGCAGTTGCTGGAAACCAAGCAACATGAAGCCGTCTCCGAGAGCATTCGCGTGGGCGTGAATCTCCTCGATAAGCTTATGACCCTCGCCGGGGAGCTCGTCTTGGCTCGCAACCAACTGCTGCAAGTTTCCAATACCATCGAAGATGCCAGCCTGCTCGCCGTTTCCCAGCGCATGAACCTCATTGCCACGGAGCTTCAGGAACAGGTGATGAAGACTCGCATGCAGCCCATTGGCAATATCTGGGGCCAGTTCCCCCGCACCGTCCGCGATGTCGCTCTGGCCTTGGGTAAAGAAGTCGCCATCGAGATGGAGGGCAAAGAAACCGAACTCGACAAGACCATCATCGAGGCCATCAAAGATCCGCTCACGCACCTCGTCCGAAACTCCGTCGACCATGGCATCGAACTGCCCGACGATCGCGTGCTCGCGGGTAAGCCCCGCGCCGGGCGCCTGGTGCTACGCGCCTTTCATGAAGGTGGGCAGGTCATCATCGAGATCAGCGACGATGGCGCCGGATTGAATGCCAACCGCATCCGCATGAAAGCTCTGGAGCGCGGCATCATTACCGGCGAACAAGCCACCCGTTTTTCCGAAGGCGAACTCTTTAACCTGGTTTTCCTCCCCGGCTTCTCTACGGCGGAAAAAATTACCAACGTCTCCGGCCGCGGCGTCGGCATGGATGTAGTGAAAACCAATATCGAGCGCGTCGGCGGCGTGGTCGATATTCAGTCGACCGCCGCGCACGGCACCACCGTGCGGGTCAAGATTCCTTTGACCCTCGCCATCATCCCCGCGCTGGTCGTGACTTGCAGCGGCGACCGCTATGCCATCCCCCAGGTCAATCTCCTGGAGTTGGTTCGCTTCGACCAGGAAGCTGCCATCGGAGGGATTGAGATGGTTCATGGAGCTCCCGTGTGCCGCCTTCGCGGCCGGCTGCTGCCTCTGGTTTATTTGCAGCAGGAGCTCAAGCTGCTCCCAGGCGCTGCGCCAGCCGGCGATGGCGCCGTCAACATCGTCGTGCTCCAAGCCGAGGACCGCCAGTTCGGTCTGGTCGTCGACGAGATCATCGATACCGAAGAAATTGTCGTCAAGCCCTTGAGCAAGCAAATCAAATCGGCCAAGACCTTCGCCGGAGGCAGCATTATGGGCGATGGCAAAGTCGCCCTCATTCTCGATGTCGTGGGCCTCGCGCAGCATGCCGGCGTTATCTCCGCTACGCGAGACCGCGCCCTGGCGGGAAAGGCCGCCACAACCGATACCCAGGCCGCCGCCAAGCAAGCCTTCCTGCTTTTTGCCGGCCCCGGCGACTCGCGCATGGCCGTCCCGCTCGACGCTCTCGCGCGCCTCGAAGAGTTCCCCGTCGCTCAAGTCGAGATGACCGGCAAGCAATGGGTCACCCAATACCGCGGCCAGATTCTGCCCTTGATTCGCCTCGAAGCGGCGCTGGAAGAACGGCGGCAAAGGCTGAAGCTCTTACGCGCCTTGCCCGCCATCGATTCCGCGCCCCTCCAGGTGCTCGTCTTGAACCACGACGCACGCTCCTTTGGCTTAGTGGTCGATCAGATTCTCGACATTGTCGAGGATCTCGCCGCGGTGCGCACCCCGGCAACTCGCCCCTCCGTCCTCTATTCCGTCGTCATCGGCGACCGGGTCACCGAATTGCTCGACATCCCCGCCATTCTCCGCACCTCGGAGGGGATCGTGGCGCAACCCAATTCTGCAGCGAGATCGGCGGAGGCTGCGAACTGAGCCATGGCCCAAACTTCACCCAAACTGAACCGGCTGATGCTGGCGCGAGACACGGAGAGGGCTTGCCCGGTGACGCGGGAAACCGCGGTCGCGGTGCCGTACCTTGTGGCGCTCCGAGTGAACCCATCCGCGGTTCGCAGGGATTGTTCTTGTTGGACACCAGATTCATCAAGTTCCACTGGAGAATGAAATGAAACTGACACTAGGAAAGAAACTGGGACTAGGCTTTGGAGTGATCCTGGCCTTAATGGTCTTCAGCGCTACCATGAGCTACTGGAAGTCGTCCGACATCAAGAAGGCGCAGGACGACATTATCGATGTCCGCGTCCCCTCGATGGTAACCGCTAGAAAGCTACAGGCCGACTTGAACCAGACGCAGAGCAAGGGTCGCCAAGCCGTGCTTGCGGGAACGGAGACGGAAAAGCGAGAGGCTGCGAAGAAGCTGTTCGACATTGCTTGGAACGATATCGGCAAGGACATGGCCGAAATGGAAGAATTCGCTCCCCAATGGGTTATGCAGGCAAACCGCGACCGTCTAGGAGAGATTAAGACGCAGCTTCCACTCCTCCGTGCGGCGCAGGAGGCGGCGATGAATCACGCCAGCGGCGGCGGACGCGACGCGGTACTTGCGGGGGGTAACGAATTCGCCGCCCAGGCCACACCCGCCAATGAGGCCATCAAGCAATCGCTAGGAAGCATGGTAGAGGAATTCGAAACGCGATTGACCAAGATCGGGGAAGTTCTGAAGGCAGACAACCGCTCCCTTAACCTGAGCATAGCCTTGACCACCTTCGCGGCGCTGAGCATCGGCATCTTCGTGGCCACCTTTCTGAGCCGCAGCATCACCGGTGCTACCCAATCGGTGCTGATGCAGGCTGAGGCCATCGCCGCGGGAGATTTGACCCGGCAGGATCTGAAGACTCACAGCCGGGATGAACTCGGTGACCTGGCTACCGCCATTAACAAGATGAGCGGCAGCTTGAAACGCATGATCCTGGCAATTACCGAGAATTCCATTCACGTGGCCAGCGCCAGCGAGGAACTCTCCAGCACCAGCGAGCACATCGGCGCCAACTCCGAGGAAACCTCAGCCCAGGCCAAGGTCGTCTCCGATTCCACCGTGCAAGTCAGTCAAAACCTGCAGACCGTCGCCACCGGCGCCGAAGAGATGAGTTCCAGCATCAAGGACATCGCCAAGAACGCTACCGAGGCTGCCAAAATAGCCACTTCCGCAGTTAAGGCCGCGGAAAGCGCGAATGCCACAGTGACCAAGCTGGGCGAATCTTCCACCGAGATTGGGCAGGTCATTAAAGTCATCACCTCCATCGCCCAGCAGACCAACCTGCTCGCCCTGAACGCCACCATCGAAGCCGCCCGCGCCGGTGAAGCCGGCAAAGGCTTTGCCGTCGTCGCCAACGAAGTCAAGGAACTGGCCAAGGAAACCGCCAAGGCCACCAAAGATATTGGCCTCAAAATCGAAGCCATCCAGACCGATACCAAGGAAGCGGTCGTCGCCATCGCCTCTATCAGCGGCGTGATCAACCAGATCAACGACATCTCCAACACCATCGCCACGGCGGTCGAAGAGCAGAACGCCACTACCAACGAAATGGTTCGCAACATCAGCGAAGCCGCGCGCGGCAGCGGCGAGATCACCAGCAATATCGCCGGCGTCGCGCAAGCCGCCGAAAGCACCTCCCGCGGCGCCAGCGACACCCAGAAAGCCGCAAAACAGTTGGTCGAGACCGCGGCCGAACTGCGTCGCCTGGTCGAGCAATTCAAAATCGACAAAGCGCCTCGCTCAGCCCCGCCTGAATTGGTCATGCAGGCGCACGCGGGAATGTAACCCGAAGGATGGACATGTTCAAAGAAATAAAATTAACTGGCAAGATCGTCGGATCCATTGTGATCACGTTGGTCGTGACCTCGGCAATCAGTTTTTGGGTTACCCAACGCCGCGTAAACCAGCAGGCGGAGGACGCGTTTCGCGACAAGGTTCGCCAGTTAACCGGCATGGCCAGCGCCACCTACGCCTGGACTTCGGACAACAGCGAAAGCCAGAAGTTCGCGGAGTCGCAAGCGATGACGTTCCACACTCCCTCGGAAAGCCCCCGCACCCCCAAAGATCACCCCGACGATTTCGAGCTGCGCGCCCTGGAAAACTTTCGCAACGATCCATCCCTGAAGGAATACTCCGAGCGCCGGGTGGAGAACGGCGAGGATGTGATGCGTTACGCCCAGCCCGTCCGCCTCAGCGCGGATTGCCTGTCTTGTCACGGCGACCCTGCTGGAGAGAAAGATCCGTTTGGCTATGCCAAAGAGGGCATGAAAGCCGGCGATTTGAAGGGAGCCTTTGCCACGCGAGCGTCCACCCAAACCTTGGCCGCAACCTCGCGGGCCAATTCGATTGCGATTTTTCTGGTCAGCCTCCTCGCCCTGCTGGCGGCTGCAGGCGTTTTGTCTGCGCTGGTGCGTAAGCTCGTAGTCAAGCCATTGTCCGCGGCGGTGGGCATGGCGAATGCAATTTCCGCTAACAACCTGGCGCTGGACGACCTGCCGGTGCGCAGCCAGGATGAAATTGGAGAGACGGCCCTCGCCCTGAATACCATGAAAAACAACTTGCGGAGAACGGTCCAGTCCATAGCCGAGACCTCCATCCAAGTGGGCGCTGCCAGTGCGGAACTCTCCAGCACCA
The DNA here is from genome assembly GCA_963710965.1 of uncultured Acidobacteriaceae bacterium. Lineage (GTDB taxonomy): Bacteria > Acidobacteriota > Terriglobia > Terriglobales > Acidobacteriaceae > Sulfotelmatobacter. The sequence continues at coordinate 23,751 of CAVQCP010000029.1, forward strand.
GCCAGCACATCAGCGCCAACTCCGAGGAAACCTCGGCCCAGGCCAAGGTCGTTTCCGACGCCAGCCAGAAAGTTGGCCAAAACCTGCAAACCGTGGCCACCGGCGCTGAAGAGATGGCCGCCAGCATCAGCGAAATTGCCAAGAATGCCACCGAAGCTTCCAAAGTCGCCACCGGTGCCGTTAGACTTGCGGCCACGGCCACCGAAACCGTTTCCAAACTCGGCCAGTCCTCGGCCGAGATCGGCCAAGTCATCAAAGTCATCACCTCCATCGCCCAGCAAACCAACCTGCTCGCTCTCAATGCCACCATCGAAGCCGCCCGCGCCGGTGAAGCCGGCAAAGGCTTCGCCGTCGTCGCCAGTGAAGTCAAAGAATTGGCTAAAGCAACCGCCAAGGCTACCAAAGATATTGGCCAGAAGATTGAAGCCATTCAGACCGATACCCAAGCCGCCGTCGATGCCATCGCATCCATTAACGGCGTCATCACCCAGGTCAACGACATTTCCAACACCATCGCCACCGCGGTCGAAGAGCAAAACGCCACCACCAACGAGATGGCGCGCAACGTAACCGAAGCCGCCCAGGGCAGCGGCGAAATTACCAGCAACATCGCTGGTGTCGCCGAGGCTGCCGATAGCACCTCCCGCGGTGCCAGCGACACCGAGAAAGCCGCCAGGCAATTGGTCGAGACCGCAGCCGAACTGCGGCGCCTGGTCGAGCAGTTCAAGATCGACGCACCGCCTCGCCACGCCGCACCGGAGTTGGCCATGCAGGCGCAAGCGGGGATGTAACCGGAAGGATGAACATGTTCAAACGGACAAACTTAACGGGCAAGATCGTAGGATCCGTTGTGATCACGCTCGCTGTGACCTCGGCGGTCAGTTTTTGGGTCACCCAACGCCGCATCAACCAGCAGGCCGAAGATGCCTTCCGCGACAAAGTGCGCCAGATCACCGGCATGGCCGCCGCCACCCGCGCTTGGTTCTCAGAAAACCTGGACACCATGGTCCCGGGAGGAAACTTCAAGACCCTCAACCAGGCACCCGTGGTCGTTGCCTGGAGCGTGGCACAAAAATATGCCAGCGCGCAAAACATGCAATTTCACACGCCGTCCCTGAATCCTCGCGATCCTAAAAACCAACCCGATGAATTCGAGCGGCGTGCCCTCGAGGCCTTTCAAAGAGATCCGGCGCTTACCGAATTTTCCGAGCGTCAGGTGGAAAATGGAAAGGATTTCATGCGTTATGCGCAAGCCGTCCACCTGACCCAGGATTGCCTGCTTTGCCATGGCGATCCCGCGGGAGAGAAAGATCCTTTCGGCTTTACCAAAGAGGGCATGAAAGTAGGAGATTTGCGCGGGGCATTTGCCATCAAAGCATCCACGGAAAGCCTGCTGAAAACCTCCAGTTCCAATATGGTGGCCCTGTTTCTGGCCAGCTTCCTCACCTTGCTGGTAGCCGCCGCTGTGGTCTTCCTGCTGATGCGCAGCCTCGTCCTCAAGCCGCTTGCGGCATCTGTGGAACTGGCCAATAAAATTGCTGCCAACGACTTGTCGGTGTCCGACCTGCCCGTCAACTCCGAGGACGAGATTGGAGCAACCAACTCGGCCCTCAACCGCATGAAGAATAATTTGAATGAAGTGATCCAGGCCATCTCAGGCGCGTCCGTCAATGTGGCCGCCTCGAGCGAACAACTCTCCAACACCAGCCAGCACATCAGCGCCAACTCCGAGGAAACCTCGGCCCAGGCCAAGGTCGTTTCCGACGCCAGCCAGAAAGTTGGCCAAAACCTGCAAACCGTGGCCACCGGCGCTGAAGAGATGGCCGCCAGCATCAGCGAAATTGCCAAGAATGCCACCGAAGCTTCCAAAGTCGCCACCGGTGCCGTTAGACTTGCGGCCACGGCCACCGAAACCGTTTCCAAACTCGGCCAGTCCTCGGCCGAGATCGGCCAAGTCATCAAAGTCATCACCTCCATCGCCCAGCAAACCAACCTGCTCGCTCTCAATGCCACCATCGAAGCCGCCCGCGCCGGTGAAGCCGGCAAAGGCTTCGCCGTCGTCGCCAGTGAAGTCAAAGAATTGGCTAAAGCAACCGCCAAGGCCACCAAAGATATTGGCCAGAAGATTGAAGCCATTCAGACCGATACCCAAGCCGCCGTCGATGCCATCGCATCCATTAACGGCGTCATCACCCAGGTCAACGACATTTCCAACACCATCGCCACCGCGGTCGAAGAGCAAAACGCCACCACCAACGAGATGGCGCGCAACGTAACCGAAGCCGCCCAGGGCAGCGGCGAAATTACCAGCAACATCGCCGGTGTCGCCGAGGCTGCCGATAGCACCTCCCGCGGCGCCAGCGACACCGAGAAAGCCGCCAGGCAATTGGTCGAGACCGCGGCCGAACTGCGCCGCCTGGTCGAGCAGTTCAAGATCGACGCCAGCGAGGATGGCCGTAGAAACCGCGCGATGGCGATTCCATTGCGGAGCAGGGCAGCCCATGGGGGCTCGTAATCGGGAAGCAGGAAAAAGGATGAGACTAACACTGGGAACGAAGCTGGGGCTGGGCTTTGGGGTGATCCTTGCCTTGATGGTTTTCAGCGCCGCCATGAACTACCTGAGGTCGACCGACATCAGGAAAAGCCAGGATACGACCGTCGACTTGCGTTTCCCGGCGGTCGAAACTGCTAGAGAACTGCAGCGGGATCTGAACTATACGCAAGTCAAAGGCCGTCAAGCCATTCTCGCGGGAACGCAGCCGGCGCGGTGGAAGCAAGCCAAGACGGCGTTCGACGGCGGCTGGAGCGCCATTGCAAAAGATGTTGCCATGTTGGACGAATTGGCGCCCCAATGGCGTCAGGAGGACAGTGATCGGCTGGAGGATATCAAACAGCACCTTCCCAAACTTCGCACCACAGAAGAGGCTGCGATAACTCACGCCGCCAGCGGCGAGCGCGATGCCGTCATTCGGGCGGGCAACGAAAATGCTGACTTGGTTACACCGGCGAATATCGCCGTCAAGAAATCCCTCGACGGCCTGGTCGATTCGCTCGTCGCCCAACTAAGAGGGAGCAAACAGGTTTTGCATGAGAAGAACCGTGCGCTCAACCTGGCCATGGCCCTGACCACTTTTGTGACACTAGGCATTGGAATCTTCGTGGCCATTTTCCTGAGCCACTCCATCTCTAGCACAACTCAATCCGTCCAGGCTCAAGCCGAGGCCATCGCAGCAGGAGATTTGACCCGTGAAGACCTGAAGGTCCGCAGCAACGACGAACTGGGCGACCTAACCACGGCTGTCAACAAGATGAGCGGTAGTCTGAAGCACATAATCCTGGCGATCACGGAAAATTCCATACAGGTTACTAGCGCCAGTGAGGAACTGAACACAACCAGCCAGCACATCAGCGCCAACTCCGAGGAAACCTCGGCCCAGGCCAAGGTTGTTTCCGACGCCAGCCAGAAAGTTGGCCAAAACCTGCAAACCGTGGCCACCGGCGCTGAAGAGATGGCCGCCAGCATCAGCGAAATTGCCAAGAATGCCACCGAAGCTTCCAAAGTCGCCACCGGTGCCGTTAGACTTGCGGCCACGGCCACCGAAACCGTTTCCAAACTCGGCCAGTCCTCGGCCGAGATCGGCCAAGTCATCAAAGTCATTACCTCCATCGCCCAGCAGACCAACCTGCTCGCTCTCAATGCCACCATCGAAGCCGCCCGCGCCGGTGAAGCCGGCAAAGGCTTCGCCGTCGTCGCCAGTGAAGTCAAAGAATTGGCTAAAGCAACCGCCAAGGCTACCAAAGATATTGGCCAGAAGATTGAGGCCATTCAGACCGATACCCAAGCCGCCGTCGATGCCATCGCATCCATTAACGGCGTCATCACCCAGGTCAACGACATTTCTAACACCATCGCCACCGCGGTCGAAGAGCAGAACGCCACCACCAACGAGATGGCGCGCAACGTAACCGAAGCCGCCCAGGGCAGCGGCGAAATTACCAGCAACATCGCCGGTGTCGCCGAGGCTGCCGATAGCACCTCCCGCGGTGCCAGCGACACCGAGAAAGCCGCCAGGCAATTGGTCGAGACCGCAGCCGAACTGCGTCGCCTGGTCGAGCAGTTCACCGTCAAGCCCATTGCATCGAAAAGCATTCCCGCTGACCGGCAAACGAAAACCCGCGCCGCCCATGCCTCGAGTTGAGCGTCGCTGAACCATTCGCCCGCAAAGTGCGCGAGAACGAACATTCAGAAAAGATGCGGAACGGAAACTCTCGCATTCAGCCCCCAAGGGTCTGCCCTGAGCTAAGTCGAAGAAGGACGACACACGTTCCCACGCACCCGGCAGGGTTGCCGCCAATCCCATTCACTTTCCAATGCAGAAGGTACTGAAGATCAGGTGAAGAATGTCATCGGTCGTAGTGGCTCCCGTAATGGCGTCCAGTGGCCGGAGTACGTTGTAAAGATCGAGCAGCAACATTTCGTGCGGCACTTTTCCGCTCACGGCTGCTGCCGCGGCCGCTAGCGCGCCGAGCGCATCTTTCACCAATCCCTCATGCCGGACGTTGGTTAGAAATCCACTCTCCGCTTGCGCTCCAGTTTCGCCGCCCACGTGGCGCAGAATCTCGCTGCGCAGTTCGCCGATGCCCTCCCCGGTCAAGGCAGAGACCCGGACCATCGAAAACTCGCCACCGGCCACCCCCCCTTGACCACTGGCCACCAAGTCGCATTTATTCCCCACCACCATCCCCGGCCGTCCCTGCGCCTGCCGAATCAATTCCTCATCCTCGGCGGTCGTTGGCTGCGAGGCGTCCAGCACGATCAGCACCAGATCGGCATCAGCCAGCGCCTCCATGGATTTGCGAATGCCAATGGATTCCGCCTCGTCGAGCGCTTGCCGGATGCCCGCCGTGTCGACCAGTTGGATCGGAATGCCTCCAATGGCGACGGTTTCGCTCACCAGATCGCGCGTCGTACCGGGCGCCGCCGTCACGATTGCGCGTTCGCGCTCCACCAGGCGATTAAACAGACTCGATTTCCCCACGTTCGGCCGTCCCACAATCGCCAGCGTCAGTCCCTCCTGCACAAATTTTCCGTAGCCGAAACTGGCGGCTAACTGCTCCAGCGGCTGGCGTACATCGGCAATACTCTCCAGAATGATCGAATCCTGCATTACCGAAACATCATCCTCGGCAAAATCGATTCCCGCCTCCAGCGCGGCAATCAGATGGACCAGCCTTTGTTTGACCGGCTGCAACCGCCTCGACAGAGCCCCTTCGAGCTGCTGCGCCGCCACCTTCGCCTGGTACAGCGTTTGCGAATCGATCAGGTCGCGCACCGCTTCCGCCTGCGTCAGGTCGATTCGTCCGTTCAGAAAGGCGCGCATCGTGAACTCTCCCGGCTCGGCCAGGCGCGCTCCCGCTGCCACGCACTGTTCGACAATGTGCCCCAGCACGACGGGAGAACCATGCGCCGAAATTTCTACGATATCGTCGGTGGTATAGGAATGCGGCTTCGCGAAATAAATGACCACGACTTCGTCGATGCGCTGGCTCAAATCGCTTGTGGGAACGGCCGCCCTCGGCTCTCCAGCCGGGCTCAGCTCGACAGCCTTACCACTTCGGTCAATGAGTTCTCCAAACACCGCCCGCCCGGCTTCCATCTCGTTCCTCAGCCGCAGCATCGGCGCGGCAATCTCGCGTGCCCGCGGCCCCGCTAGCCGCACCACGCCAATCCCTCCGCGCCCGGAAGGTGTCGCAATTGCGACAATCGTAGCGTCAACTTCCACGGGCCGATTGTAGCGGTTTAAACTAAAGCAGGGGATCAGAAATTGTCAGTCGCCGACGAACTGCTCAAAGCCAACCAGGAATTCGTAAAAAACTTCAACCTCGGAGACCTCGCGGTTCAGCCGCGCCGCCGCGTCGCCGTGCTGGCCTGCATGGATTCCAGAATCCTTTTCGAGCGCTGTCTCGGCCTGCATCCCGGAGACGCGCACATGATCCGCAACGCCGGCGGCATCGCCACCGAAGACGCGCTGCGCTCTCTGATCGTTTCCCATCACCTGCTCGACACTCAGGAGTTCATCATCATCAATCACACCGATTGCGGCCTGCTCAAAGTGCGCGAGCCCGAACTCAAGAAAAAGCTAGCCGAAAAAATGGGAACACACTTTGGCGCACCGGCCCACTTTCATGCCTTCGACGATCTCGAAGAAAACCTCCGCCAGCAGATTCGGCGCGTGAAATCGCATCCCTGGATTCCCAACCACATTCCAGTCCGCGGCTTCATTTACGACGTAAAAACCGGCGCCCTCACTGAGGTGAATGAAGCCAAGTGATTCATGTGGGGACAGCCGCCCCCGCTGTCCAGCAGCGACGCTCGGCCGCCTCCACCGCGTCGCCCCAAACCTCTTGCTTCTGCGAAACCCCGCTTGAGATGGAAATTGCGACTTGATGTGGCGATCCGTAATCGAATAGAACGACCTTCATGGGAGTCGTCATGGCTACGCTGGAAATGGCTTTCCTGCACAACCAATTGGAGGAGCGGAAGCGCCTCCTGCAAGCCGCGATCGCACTCGCGCCCCCAAAAGCTGGCTTGGCTTCCTTGTTGCGCGAAGTAGATTCGGCGTTGGAACGAATGGCCAAGGGCACCTATGGCCTGTGCCAGGAGTGCCATGAAACCGTCGAGCAGGACCGTCTGCTCGCCGACCCGCTGGTCTGCTACTGCCTCGACCATCTCAGCGCGTCACAACGGGCCGCGCTCCAGCGTGACCTCGATCTCGCCTCCCAGGTGCAGCGCAACCTATTGCCCCAGGTGAACCTACAGGCCAGTGGCTGGGAAACCAGCTACCATTACTGCCCGCTCGGCCCCGTCAGTGGCGACTACTGCGACTTGATCCCCTCCGATGGACATCTATTTTTCGTGCTCGGCAACGTCTCCGGAAAGGGAGTCGCCGCCTCCATGTTGATGGCCCAGCTTCACGCCTTGTTTCGCAGCCTGACTTCGATGGGCCTTCCCCTCGGCCAGATGGTCACCCAAGCCAATCGCATCTTTTGTGAGAGCGCCCTAGCTGGCCAGTACGCCACTCTCGTGTGCGGCCAAGCCAAGCCCAGCGGCGAGGTCGAAATCCATAACGCCGGCCATGTGCCCGCAATAATCGTCGGTCGCGGCGGCGTTCTGCGCATCGAATCCACCGGCTTGCCCCTGGGCATGTTCCACGAATTCGATTTCTCCGCCACCCGCTTGCACTTGGAAGCCGGCGACACGCTGTTCCTCTACACCGATGGTCTCTCCGAAGCTCGGCGCCTGGACGACGAATATGGCACCGACCGCGTCACTCACCTGGTACGTCAGCAAGCTGCCCGCCGTCCGCACGAGCTGATCGCCGCTTGCCTCGACGACCTGCGCGCCTTCGCCGATGGCCCCACCCTGGATGACCTGTCTCTGCTAGCCATTCAGCGAATGAACTGAGCCCTGGTTATTTGAATGTGTGCCGCGCACCCTCCGCTGCGATCCGAAATAACTCCTGCCCACGACGCGTGGATTACACTTGCTCCGTCTTCGAAAGCGGCGCACAATTCTGACGCAGTTACCGTTGCGCTCTTGCAGAACGGAAAGCTTCTATGGCGAAACCCTACGACTTCGGTGGTGTCAATCTGACGGCTGGCGAAGATAACCCTGGCGAAGATAGCTCAGGTGCCCGGGTCGATCCCGAAACTCCTTTTCGCATCGCCATCCTCGGCGACTTCAGCGGTCGCGCGAACCGTGGCCTTTGCGATCCCGCGACCATCGGCAAGCGCCGCGCCGTGCTCGTCGATCGCGATAATTTTGATGATGTCCTCGCCCACTCCGGCGCCGAGATTCACTTGCCCATCGGCGACGGCGGTTCGTCAAAATTGCGCTTCTCGGAGCTCGACGACTTCCATCCCGACCGAATTTTCGAGCAGCTCGAGGACTTCTACAAGCTCCGCGAACTGCGCGGCCGCGTGCAGGACGCTTCCACCTTTCCCGCAGCCGCCGAAGCCTTGGGACTGCGTTCACCCGCCCCGGAGCCGGCCCAGCCCAAATCGGCTGACTCGTCTCCGGCTCCTCCCCGCGTCTCTCAAATCGCTTCGGGCAGCCTGCTCGACGATCTGGTCGAGCAAACCGAAGCTCGCGGACTGGAAGATCAGCACCGGCGCGCGCCCGATGCCGTTCAGGAGTTCGCCCGCCGCGTGGCCGCGGAACATTTAGTCAGCGCCCCCGATCCCCGCCAGCCCGAAGTTCTCGGCGTTATGGATCGTGCCATTGCGCAACTGATGCGTGCCATTCTGCACAACTCAGATTTTCAGTCGCTCGAAGCGGCCTGGCGCGCTACGTTCCTCCTCGTACGTCTGCTCGAAACCGGCTCGACTCTAAAGATTTATTTGTTCGACATCTCGAAAGAAGAATTGGCTGCCGATCTCGAGTCCAGAAAAGATTTCCGCGAGACCGGAGCATACCGCCTGCTGGTGCAGCAGTCCGTCGAAACTCCCGGCGCAGATCCCTGGGCCATCATCGTCGGCAACTACAGCTTCGGCGCCGACAACAAAAATGACAATAAAGACGCGGACTTCCTCTCCCGCATGGCCCAACTTGCCCGCCGCGCCGGTGCGCCATTCCTGGCCGAGGCCAGCCCGCGCCTGCTCGGCTGCAGTTCGCTGGTGGCAGAAAACTGCTGGAGAACTTTGTCGGAACCGCCCGCCGCATTTACCGCGTTGCGTCACCTTCCCGAAGCCGATGCACTTGGACTCGCCCTTCCGCGATTCCTGCTGCGTCTGCCTTATGGCAAACAAACTTCGCCGCTGGAATCCTTCGACTTCGAAGAATTTCCCGGCGCGCCTGTCCACGAAGATTATCTATGGGGCAATCCCGCCTTCGTGGTCGCGCTGCTGCTCGCCCAGTCTTTCGCCGAATCAAAATGGAAAATGCGTCCCGGCTCGGTATCAAGTCTAACGGGCCTGCCGCTTCACCTTTACCGGCACAACGGCGACTCCGAAGTAAAGCCCTGCGCCGAGGTCCTCCTGATCGACGACGCCGTCGACTGTATCCTCTCCGCCGGCCTCATGCCGCTCGTCTCCTTTAAAGCCCGCGACGAAGTCCGTCTGGCCCGATTCCAATCGATCGCCGACCCACCCCATGCGCTTGCTGGAAGATGGATGAGATAGCGCAGCGCGCGGCTGCTTTTTTCCCCGCAGGGTTGGTGTCCTAATTAAAGTGCCCTGTCATTCCGACCGGAGCCGGACCCTGAGCGAAGTCAAAGGGGATGGCGGAGTGGAGGAACCTGCTTTTCTGGCCGGTTGTATAGAAATTAGGGCAATAATTGACATGACTCATCCACGACGGTAAACGTAGGTGAAATTACCCTGAAGTGAGTCGATTGATTACCGCGAAAGAATTAGGTAGTACACCGGTGGAAAATAGGTTATTCGGGCCAGCCTGAGCCAATGGTGCAAAGCTCTACCCCCAAGTTCGTGGGCAGCTGTGCTGCATAGAGCGCTCATTTCTCCGCGGCCCCGTTACACCCTTTAAACGGCGCGCTGTTGTGGCGGCGTCTGGCTGCCGCTGTACGCTGTCACCCTGATCAGGGCAGCCTCTTCGCTTCACTTGAGAAGCGGCTGCGCTCAGCATGACGTCAGCGGCGCTTCCAGTCGGAGCCTAGCAGGCGCGAGAGGCTGCGGTCGGCGAGGACTTTGCCTGCGGTTTGGCAGCGGGCGCAATAGTCCGTTTCTTTGTCGGCGTAGCGAATGCGCAGGACTTTTTCTCCGCAGCGGGGGCAGGGTTCGCCGTAGCGGCCGTGGACGGCCATACCGGGGCGAAATGCGGTTACCTTTTCAGGGAACTTTTTCAGCGCTTCGGCTTGGAGGCGGTCGATCCAGAGGGTTAGGGTTTGGCGGGTCGCGGTGTAGAGACGCTGCCACTCTTCGGGCTTGAGTTTTTGCGTCATCGCAATGGGCGAGAGTTGGGCGGCGTGCAGGATTTCGTCGGAGTAGGCGTTGCCGACGCCACTGATCATGCGCGGATCGGTCATGGCGCGTTTCAGGGTGTGATTTTCCGAGGAGAGTCGGTCGCGGAATGACGCGAGATCGGATTCGAAAATTTCGATGCCGCCGGCGTCGATGGAGCGCAGAGATTCCTGGCCGCTGAAGAGGTGTAAGGAGGCGCGGCGCTTGGAGCCGGCTTCGGTGAGGACTAGAGAGCCATCAGGAAAATCGAAGGCTGCCAGATTTTGGCGGCCCGAGAGCTTGGCATCGCGGGGGCGCCAGTGGAGGCGTCCGGCGATCATGAGATGGAGAACGAGCCAGAGATCGCCATCGCCATTCAAGCCGAAGGCGATGCGCTTTCCGACTCTTCTTAGTTCGTGTACGACGCGGCCTTCGGCAGTTTCCAGCGCGGGTTGGACGGTGCGCAGGAGGAAGGCGCTGGCCAGGCGGATTTTTTCCAAAGGCTGACCGACGATGCGGGGTTCGAGGGCGGCGAGATAGGCGGTGATGTCGGGGAGCTCGGGCATGAGTTATTTTTTCTGGTAAACGGTCTTGCCCGCTACCATGGTCCACAGCACGTTGGTGTCGCGCATCTCCTCCGGAGAAACCGTCAGCACGTCACGGTCGAGCAAGATTAAATCCGCGCGCTTCCCGGGCGCGATGCTTCCAATCGAATCCATATTCATGGCGTGGGCTGAGTTGCGAGTGTAGGCATAAAACATCGCTTCGCGGGGCATGGCTTGAGAGGCATCGAGCACGCCCTCCACGCCCTTGCGGGTTTCAGCCTGATAGATCGCGCGAAAAACATTCGCGGTGGAAACCGGCCAGTCGCTTGCGCCGGAAATGATTCCGCCGTTATCGAGGATGGAGCGTGCGGGATACTGCCACTGGTAAATCTCCGCATCAATGTAAGGTTTCAAGATCTCGATTGTGTCATTACTGGCCTCGGCCCAGAACAGCTGCAGAGCGCTGATCACGCCCAGCTCGCGAAAGCGGGGAAAATCCTGGGGGCGGACAAACTGTTCATGAGTCACGGTGTGAGGCAATCCTGAATTTCCATTGGCCTGGCGGGCCGCGGCAATTCCGTTGAGCGCGGCGGTGACGGCGCCGTCGCCAATGGCGTGCACGTGGACGATCAAGCCTTGCTTGTCGGCCGCGATGCAGAGCTCGGCAAATTTCGCGGGATCAAAGAGCAACTCGCCATTGCGGCCGGTATTTTTGTAGGGCCGGCTGAGGTTCGCGGTCTGCGATGGAAATTCGGCTACGCCATCGGCAAAAACTTTGATTCCTGTGACGTGAAGATTGGGCACATCCCGATATGCCTGGCGTGTCTTCTGCACGGCAGCGAGTTCAGCCGAAGGGTCGTGGGCCAGCACGCGAGGAAACGCCACTACTTGCGATGTGAGTTCGCCATGGTCGGCAAGGAGTTTATAGGCCTGCAGAACGTAATCAGCGGCCAGGGGATCGAGCCAGGCCGTGATGCCGAGGCTGTAGTTGTACTGCAAGGCAGCACGTCCGGCTGCCAACAGCCTGTCTGGGTCGGGTGGGGGCAGCAAGGCCTCGATTTTTTCTTCGCCGGCGTCGACCAGAAACCCGTTCGGTTGCATGTCTTTCTGGTGGTTGTCGACCCCGTAATAGCTTCGCTCGCGGAGGGAGAGCGTCTTCAGGAAATCAGCGGTGATGCCCGCCCGCGACAGCAACGCACGATTTGCCCATGAAGTGTGGCCGTCCATGCCGCGAAGCAGGACGCATTGCTTCGCGTAAATGCCTGTACCGAAATCAGCATTCAGCACATCGAGGTGGGACCAGAATTCTAGGGGCAGACCAAGAATCTCGAGAATATCGCCCCGCATTCCTTTGCCCGTCTTTTTGGCATCGGCGACGAATGCGGGAAGCTCGTCGAGGGTGTTTACCTTGTCGGTGGCGTCGGCGGAGATCAAATTGAGGCCGCCGTCGATGGAATGGCTGTGCGAGTCGATAAATCCGGGGAAGAGACTCTTGCCATCGAGATCGACGCGCTGGGCGTTGGTTGACACAGAGTTTTCAACGTGGGAAAGGCTACCCACGGCGACGATCTCGCTCCCGCGAATGGCCACCGCTTCGGCGTAAGGATTTTGAGGATCGCCGGTGAATACTTTCGCATGAAAGAAAATCCGCTCCGCGTTGTTCTCTTGCGCCCACGCGGGAGCGGAGTCGAGAGAAAACCAGAAAAGCGTAAGGCCTACAGCCGCAATACGCGTCAGCAATCGCATCCTCGGGTAATCCTTTCCAACTTCTATTTGCGCCATCGGCTGATTACGAACAGCACAAGGGATAGCAATACACTCAGGAGCAGCGAGGTGGCTAGCGGGAAATAGACGGTTGTGTTCTTTCCGCGATAGAGGAAATCTCCCGGGAGGCGGCCGAGAGGGAGGTGGGTGCGTGTTAGGAGGATCACGGCGAGGCCCGCCACGATTAGTACGGCTCCGCAGATGATAAGTAGTTTGCCTAAGTCCATCCCTTGATTCCTTTGTCGCCGCGAGGTCTGACTGGCAGCTCTGAGCTCATAGAGATCCTTCGACTTCGCGTCTGCTTCGCTTCGCTCACAGACGCTGCGCTCAGGATGACAGAGGTCAAATGACAAACGTCCAGACAAGCCATACTTAAGGCTCTTTGCTGGGCTGCGCGAAGCGTGACATAATCCGAAGAACGCGGACTATAGGAGAGCTCGCTGTGGGTGCACTCTTCTCGCCACTCCGTCCGCAGCCGCAGTCAGTATTCTCCGATCCGCGCCCAATCCAGCATTCGGAGGCTTTACCATGCAATCCCCCGCCCGCCCAATTTCCATCCTAATCGCCATCACCCTACTCTTGGCCGCTGCAACTGCCGCATTCTCGCAAAATGTTCTTACCTACCACAACAACAATTCCCGCACCGGACTGAACTCCTCCGAAACTACGCTTACGACTAGCAATGTGAATTCCACCACGTTCGGAAAACTTTTCGTGCTCACGGTCGACGGGCTGGTGGATGCGGAACCTTTATATCTGTCGCAGGTGCCGGTGCAGGGCGTGACCCACAATGTGCTGATTGTAGCTACGGAGAACGATTCGGTGTATGCCTACGACGCTGACACTGGATCGCTGCTGTGGCATATCAGCGCGCTGCTGGCGGGTGAAGTACCTTCCGACGATCGTGGATGCGGCCAGGTCACGCCGGAGATTGGGATCACATCGACGCCGGTGATCAGCCGTCCGGCGGGATCGAATGGCGTGATCTATACGGTGGCGATGTCGAAGGATTCTTCCGGCGATTATCACCAGCGGCTGCATGCGCTGGATGCGACCACGGGAAATGAACTTTACGGTGGGCCGGTGGAGATTACGGGGACTTATCCGGGGACGGGGGATGACAGCTCGGGCGGGTACGTGAACTTCGATCCGGCGCAGTACAAGGAGCGTTCGGGGCTGCTGCTGGCGGGCGGGATGGTTTATTTGACGTGGGCGTCGCATTGCGACATTCGTCCTTATACGGGATGGGTGATGGGTTACAACACGACCACGCTGGCGCAGAAAAAGATCATCAACGTCACGCCCAACGGAAATGAGGGCGCGATCTGGGGCGCGGGCGGAGGACTTACGGCGGACGGGGAAGGGAGCATTTTTTTTCTCGACGCCAACGGGGTGTTCGACACGACGTTGAATTCCAGCGGATTTCCCAACAGCGGCGATTATGGCAACGCCTTTATTCGACTGACGACCACGGGAAAGTTGGCAGTCGCGGACTACTTTGAGATGGATAACGGGGTGCAAGAAAGCGACAGCGACACGGATCTTGGCTCGGGCGCGGCGATCTTGCTGCCCAACATGAAAGATGCCGCGGGGAACACGTGGCAGCTGGCGGCCGGAGCGGGCAAGGACTCGAATTTGTATATTGTGAACCGCAAATCGATGGGGCATTACAGCTCCAGCAGCAACAATATTTATCAGGAACTCGCCGGGGCCTTGCCGGGCGGCGAGTGGGCTATGCCGGCGTTCTCGGGAAACAAACTTTATTACGGACCCGTGGGGCAGCCGCTGATGGCGTTTGAATTCAAGGACGCGGTACTGGAGTCGACTCCGGTGGCGAAAACTTCGATCTCGTTCGGATATCCGGGAACCACGCCCAGCATTTCGTCAAATAAAGGCGCGAACGCCATCGTATGGGCGACGGAGAATACCAATCCTGCAGTGTTGCACGCTTACAATGCCAGCACTCTGGTGGAGCTGTACAACACCAACCAGGCGGCGGGAGGACGCGATCAGTTTGGCGCGGGGAACAAGTTCATCACTCCGATGATTATCAATGGGAAAGTTTATGTGGGGACTACGACCGGGGTGGGGGTGTTTGGGCTGTTGCAAACAAAAGACGGGCGGAAGAAGTAGGAGCGTCTGTTATCCACGCTACGCTCATGATGACAAGGCTTAGTTGTCACTTCTCTTTGTCTTTGCTGGTGACTTCGGTGATTTGGATCTCTGGAACCTGGTGATTCCAGGCGGCGGAGATGGATTCGAAGGTCAGGCGGAAGGGCTTGCTTTGGCCGGGGGGGAGTGGCGAGAAGGCGAAATCGACGGCTTCGGGATAGGGGCCGTCGGTTTTTAGCGCTTGCAGGGGGATGTCTTCGCGCTGGGTGAGTTGTCCGATATCGTCTTTGAAGTTGACCTGGACCTGGACGTGCGTGACGGATTGGTTGCCGGTGTTGGTGATGGTTCCGTCGACATAGCTGACGGTGGCTCCGACGAAATTTTCAGCGGCACTCATTTTGAAATCGGAGAGTTTTAGGTTGGCGGCGTAGGGCGGCGGGCCGGAGACTGTCTTGGGAGGGTTGCGGAGCAGAAACGCGAACACGATGGCGGCGACGATGACCACCGCGACAGAGATGTAGATGATGCGCCGGCTGGAATCGGTTTCTTCCGTCGCGGGAGTGGGTTGCATCAGGCCGCCCATACAAGGCGATTGTACTTTAGTTGGCGGTCTTGAAAAATGCCGCGAGGAAGAGCGCGCCGAAGAGCAGATCGATGCAGCCCAGGGCAAGGTCGCCTGGAGTGAGGCGATGCTGCAAGTAGAGCACGACGAAGGTTGCGCCGTAGCCGAATTTTTCGAGCATCGACGGAATCATCATGGGACGCAGGCGTACAGGGTCGCGCGCGATCACGATGAAAGCGATCTGAAAGGCTAGAGCGACGCTGATAAATCCGTAGTAGAACGCCGGATGGGTGATGGGCGGCGGATCTTTTTGTCCGATCAGATCGAACATGAAATAGAGCGGGGTGAGGATCAGAATGCCCCAGATGGCGGCGATCCAGAAGACGATTTTGGCGAATTTCATCTTCGCGAATCCATCGAACGAGATTATTCGCCGCCGACTGTGAGGCCGTCAATGCGGAGCGTGGGCGCGGCCACGGAGCCGCGGAATTCCAGGTCGTTCGCGATCTCTGAGATGTTGAAGAAGATTTCTTTCAGGTTTCCGGCGACCGTGATTTCTTCCACGGGGTAGGCGAATTCTCCGCCGGAGATCCAGAGGCCGGAAGCGCCGCGGGAGTAATCGCCAGTGACCAGGTTTGCGCCATGACCGAGAAACTCGGTGACGTAGAGCCCTTCCTTTATTTCGGAGATCAATTCTTTTGGTGTGCGGGTCCCGGGCTGCAAGAAATAGTTGCCGGGGCCGATGCCGGGAGTACCGGCTAATCCGCGGGAGGCGTTGCCCGTGGTCTGGAGTCCCAGCTTTTTCGCGGTGTAGGTGTTCATCAGGTATGAGGTGAGGACACCGTTTTCGATGACGATGGTGCGGCGGGTGGGGACGCCTTCGCCGTCGAAGGGGCTGGAGCCGAAGCCGCCGGGGATGGTGCCGTCGTCGACGACGGTGACGTTGGGGCCTGCGACTTTTTGTCCGAGCTTGCCGGCAAGGAATGAAGCGCCGCGATAGACGGAGTCGCCGTTGATGCCTTCGAAGATGTGTTCGAGGATCGAGGTGGCGACCATGGGATCGAAGATGATTGGAACTTGTGCGGTTTTCGCTTTGCGCGCGCCAAGGCGGCGGAGGGTGCGTTGGGCGGCGACCTGGCCGACGTGCTCGGGAGATTCGAGTTTGGGAAGCGTACGGGCGACAGAGAACCAGTAATCGCGCTGCATCGCGCCATCGTCGGTTTGCGCGATGGGAACGGCGGACACGGAACAGTAAGACCGGCGGTATTCCCCGACGAATCCGTGCGAGTTGGCCAGAACCTTGTGTCCGGTGGCGGCGTCGAACGATCCGCCTTCGGAATTCTTGATGCGCGGGTCGAAATCGAGCGCGGCTTTCTCGGCGCGGCGGGCGTAGTCGATGCGGTCGGGGCCGGGCAGCGAATAAACGTCTTCGTGGTAGAGATCGAGGTCGGCGGTGAGTTGGCCGAGTTGGGCGGGCTCTGGGATGCCTCCGAAGGGATCTTCGGAGGTGATCTTGGAAAGCTCGAGAGCGGAGTTCACCATGCGGTCAAGGCTGGCCGGGGAAAGATCACTGGAGTAAGTGCTGGCAGCGCGTTGGCCGCGAAAGACGCGGACTCCGATGGAGCGGGAGCCGGATTCTTTCAGAGTTTCGACCTGGCCAAGACGAACGAGCGTGGAGAATTCATCGCCTTCGCGGACGACGCATTCGGCGGCGGTGGCGCCGCCGGACATAGCTTGGCGGACGATGTGTTGGGCGAGCTCGCGGAGGTCGGCGCTTGCTTGCGAACTCGGAGCTTCTACTTGAGCTGAGGACATAACACCTTTCACCACAGAGGCACGGAGGCACAGAGAAAAGAAGGAATTAACTTTTCTCTGCTCTTTGACGCCCCAGCGTACGCGTAAACTTCTATTATCTAATAAACGGCGGTCTTTCACATGGGCGGCGGCAAGGGAAAAAATAGAACACAGCATCTTCGGGCGGCCTCACGCAAGTCCGCTTCCAAGATGGACACCATGCGGACCGGCGACATCCGCGACTTCTTTGGCATGCTTGCCGGCAAGACGAAGAAGGTGGCCATGATCGAGGAGATCAACCGGGCAGCGGCCGATGGTTGGGCAGGCTTGGTTAAGATCGGTAAGAAATGAGGGTCGACGTTGATACAAATGTCCTGGTCCGCGCAGCCGTTCGCGATGACAAGAAGCAGACGATAGCGGCGATGAGAATCGTGGCCGGAGCGGAAATGGTTGCGATTGCGGTGAGACTGCTCATTTCGAAACACCATTTTCGCGCCTGACAGCATATTCTCGAATACGAGCGTTACAATTGTTTCTACCTTTTCGGGCCTCATTGTTCGACGGGGTCGGGACATGGGCGAAGACTCCTAGAAGGGCCGCCGGTGCTGCGGGACTGCAAGGGATCCCTTCGACTGCGCTCAGGGCAGGCTCTTCGACTGCGGTTGATCTCAGCGCTGGGGCGCAGAGATCAATCCTCGCTCAGGATGACAGGATCGTAAAGTATCCGCGCGATCCGTGTGAATCCGCGGCAAAGTCCTACTGCATGAACCCGCCGGGATCT
The DNA here is from genome assembly GCA_963710965.1 of uncultured Acidobacteriaceae bacterium. Lineage (GTDB taxonomy): Bacteria > Acidobacteriota > Terriglobia > Terriglobales > Acidobacteriaceae > Sulfotelmatobacter. Next base: position 41,266 of record CAVQCP010000029.1, read on the forward strand.
TTCTTCGCCGTTCCGCCGACGGTTAGCCGATCGATCTTAATGGTCGGAATGCCGACGCCCACCGGGACGGCTTGTCCATCTTTGCCGCAGGTGCCTACGCCTTCATCTAACTTCAGATCATTGCCTACCATCGACACTCGCGTCAGCACGTCCGGCCCGTTGCCGATCAGGGTTGCGCCTTTGATGGGGGCGGTAATGTGGCCGTCTTCAATCATGTAGGCTTCGCTGGCTCCGAAGACAAATTTTCCGTTGGTAATGTCGACCTGGCCTCCGCCGAAATTTACAGCGTAGATGCCGTGTTTCACGGAACGAATAATGTCCAGTGGGTCGTCCTGCCCCGCGAGCATGTAGGTATTGGTCATGCGGGGCATGGGGATGTGCTCGTAGCTTTCGCGGCGTCCGTTGCCGGTGTTGGCCACTCCCATCAAACGAGCTGAAAGCTTGTCGCTGAGATATCCCTTCAGGATTCCCTTTTCAATCAGAACCGTTTCTTGCGTGGAGTTACCTTCATCGTCAACGTTGAGCGAACCGCGACGCCAGGGCATGGTGCCGTTGTCGATGACCGTGCAGCCTTCGCTGGCGACGCGCTTGCCGATCAAGCCGGCGAAAGCGGAAGTTTTCTTGCGATTGAAATCGGCTTCGAGGCCGTGGCCGACGGCTTCGTGCAGAAGAACGCCGGGCCAGCCGGGGCCGAGGACGACTTCCATATCGCCGGCGGGAGCTTCCCGGGCGTCGAGTTGAAGGATGGCCTGGCGGGCGGCTTCTTTGGCGAAGAACTCGGGATTTTTGTCGCCGAAGAAAAAATCCAGGGCTACGCGGCCACCGCCCCCGGAGCCTCCGCGAGCGGAATTGTTTTCGGTCTTGGCGATACAAGACACGTTCATGCGGGCGAGCGGCTGGGAATCTTCGGCGAAGGTCCCGTCCGAGGCGACGACGAGAATGTTGCGAAGTTCGTCGGAATAGCTGGCGCGGACTTCCTGAATTCTCGGATCGTAGGCGCGGGCAGCTTTATCGGCGCGCATGACCAATTCAACTTTGGCGGTGATTTCGGCATCGACGGAGGGCAGGGTGACGGGGTAGAGGCTGCGGGCGGCGGTTTGCTGGAATCCTGCGACTGGAGTTTTGGCCGGGGCGCTGGCGATCAGGGCCGCGGTGCGGGCGGCGTGCAGGATGCGGCTGGCAGAAAGGTCGTCGGTGTAGGCATAGCCGGTGCGCTCGCCGGAGACGACGCGCACGCCACAACCGGCGGAGATTCCCTGCGAGGCGGACTTCACCATGGATTCGTCAACCATTAACGAGGTCGAGGAAAGATATTCGAAATAAAGGTCGGCGTAGTCGCCGCCGGCGGAAAGGGCGGCTGCCAGATATTTCTCGAGATCGTTCTCGGTTACGCCGTAATTATCGAAGAAGAAACGTTGCCGCTGGGCGGGAGACAGTTTTTGCAAAGGATTCACCAGAGTTTTCGTCACAGAGATTAGATGCCGCCGGGCCGGGCCAGACTCAGTTGGCGGATTCGCTCATTATCCCACAGGCGGCGCGATATCCACAGGGTTGGAGTGACGGTGGTCACTTGTCACAGACCAGGAGGGTTCCCAGGCCGGAAAATCTTTCACACAGAAGACCACAGAGAACAGCGGAGGATGGTTATGTCGACGGTTACGCCGCAAGCATTGACGCGGACTGTGCAGGATTTTCTTAGCGAGGCGGCGGGGGCGGTGGTGCTGGAGAACGGAGCGGTGGCGTTTGACCTCGCGCAGTCGAAGTATTCGATTTCGGGGGAGTACAACCGGTGTTTGCTGCATTTGTGGTCGCCGGAGCGGAATGCGGTGCGGCGGGTGCTGGAAGCTGAGGTGAAGAACGGCACGCTGCGGCTGGCGGTACAGAAGCTGGGGCAGGCGCGTCCGTCGAGGCTGGAGATTTGCCGGGAGCGGGATCGGCGGACGCCTACGGCTCGGCGATTGGCGCGGGCAGCTTATGAGGTGAAGCTGCGTCGGACTCTGGACCGGAATTTTCCTGACTTCAGAGTTACGCGGCTGACGACCGGGGTTGATCTGGAGAAATCGTTTGGGCCGATTTACACGCGCGGGTTGATGAAGCAGGGGCGGAGCCTTTTTGCGGTCTTAGGGGTGAATGGGCAGGAGACCCAGGCATCGGTGGATGCGGCGCTTACGTTTGGAATTTTATGGTTGGATGTTTGCCGGCGCGGGCAGGCTTCGAATGTGCTGGTGGAGGGGCTGAAGATGTTTCTAGCGGCGGGAAGTTCGGGGCTGGTGCGGGAGCGGATGGCGAATCTGAATCGGAAGGCGGCGAAGTGGGCGCTGTTTGAGTTGGAGGAGCGGGATGATGCGCTGGTGGAAATCGATTGCGGGGATCGGGGAAACGTTGACACCCGTCTGGTGCACGCCACGGCCGAGGCTGCGGCGCGGGAACGCTTTGGTTCGTCCATCGCTCGAGTTGAGGAGATCTTACCGAATTGCGAAGTCGCAGTGTTGTCGGGGGCGGAGATTGGGTTCCGCTGGCGCGGGTTGGAGTTTGCGCGGGCGCGGCTGGGCATGGTGCCGGGATCTTTCAACTATGTAGAGGAGATTGTGTTTGGGGTTGGGGCGGAGGAGAGGATTCTGGGTGCTGCGAATATGGCTTCGTTTGCGGAACTCGCGAAGAGCTTGCGCGAGACTCGACATCCTTACGGAGCGCGGCAGGAACCGTTGTGGCGGCTGCGGCCGGAACGATGGCTGGAGTCGCTGGTGGTGGGCGATGTGAGCGTGATCGACGAGCGGCTGGAGGCTGCGGTCCGGTATTCGCAGGTTCCGGCATTTTCGGCGGCGGATCGGGCCATGATTGATGTGCTGAGCATCACCCAGGATGGGCGGCTGGCGGTGGTGGAGTTGAAGGCGGAGGAAGACATCCACTTGCCGATGCAAGGGTTGGATTATTGGGCGCGGGTGGAGTGGCACCATGCGCGCGGCGAATTTCAGCGATTCGGATATTTTGAGGGACGCGAGCTTTCGCCGGAGAAGCCGCTGCTGTTTTTAGTGGCTCCGGCACTGCGGGTGCATCCGGCGACGGATACGATCTTGCGCTATTTGTCGCCGGAGATTGCGTGGGAGTTTATTGGGATTGACGAGCGCTGGCGGGAGGGAGTGAGAGTTGTGTTTCGGAAGAGGCCGGAAGCGAAGCGCGATCTGCAGTTGAATGCCGGTACAGCCGCGTGAGGCCAGGGCTGGTGGGTCGCAGGCGTCGGCGAGTTCAGAGCAGGTCCCTCCACTGCGCTTCCCTCCCTTCGGCCAGGAAGCTTCGGTCGCGATGACAAAGGGCTTCTAGAGGGCTGCTCTACTCTACAGCGGAGCGACTGAAGTCGGGCCCATCCCAAAACCTGAACCAATCGGAGTTTTTCAGCAGCCTGTCAGTTTAGCTAGGGGGAATACCCGATGTACCTTCCAGTTTTCTGATTCCGTAACAAAAAGAAATTCTCGTCGCAACTTCAGGAATGTGGAGTACTATGGCGCGGTTTTCGCAAATGGGCTTCGCGCCACGAGTTCGAATGTGAAAGTGAGACAGTGAAAACAGTGAAAGTAGACAGTGTGAAAGTAAAGAATGGCAAAGGAAAAACGAGAGGATCAACAAAATGACAAGAAACACTCCCCTGCTATCCAGACCGGCTGCGCTCGTTTGCGCGACCTTCTTGTTGTTCACCATCTTCGCCAGCCCTTTCTGCCGTGCTGAATCACAATCCTTGTTAACCCGCCACACGCGTGAAGTTACAGTGAGCGGGCAATCGCCGTTAGTTGGGCAGCTTCCCGCAAATAAAGTTTTGCAATTGGATATTGTGCTGAACCTGCGCGACCGGGCGGGGCTGCAGGCGTTTCTCAGCGAACTTTATAATCCAGCGAGCGCGCAGTACCGGCAGTTCCTTACTCCGGCGGAGTTCACCGAAAGATTTGGTCCGAGCCAACAGGATTACGACGCCGTTGTGGCGTATGCCAAGGCACATGGCCTGGTGGTGGTTGGTGGCAGCCGCGATGGCTTCGAAGTGCAGGTGAAAGGAACGGTTTCGGCTATTGAGGCGGCCTTCCATATCCTCTTGCAGACCTACGAAGATCCAGTGAAGGACCGCGTGTTTTATGCGCCGGATCGCGAGCCTACCACAGATCTGCCGTTCCAGCTCTGGCATATCTCCGGTTTAGATAATTACTCGATTCCACATCCGATGTATGTGAAGAAGAGCGACTACGCCAAGGCTCACGGGATCGATCCGAATGACGTCGTTTCCAATGCGACGACAGGGTCCGGTCCATCCTCATCGTTCTTGGGCAGCGACATGCGCGCCGCCTATTACGGAGGAACGGCGCTGACCGGTTCGGGCCAGAACCTGGGATTGTTTGAGTACGAAGGCACCGATCTGGCTGACCTGACCACCTACTACAAGAACGTGAATCAGACCAATAACGTGCCGGTCACGCTGCTATCTGTCGACGGAACCAGCACGAGTTGCGTATCGCCAAGTTGCGATGATACGGAACAAACTCTCGACATGACGCAGGCGCTGGGCATGGCGCCTGATCTCTCAACTCTGGTGATGTATATCGGATCGACCGACACGGCCATCATCAGCTCCATGACAACGCACAGCCCGCTTCCGACGACGATTGGCTGCTCGTGGGGATGGACGCCGGCGGATCCCAGTACGCTCGACCCATACTTTGAAAAAATGTCGTCGCAAGGCCAGAATTTCTTTGCCGCGTCTGGCGACAGTTCGACGTGGTCCTCGAGCAATGAGGCCTGGCCGGCGGACGATGCGAACGTGGTCTCGGTCGGCGGAACAGATCTGACTACGTCGAGCGCGGCCGGTCCCTGGAAGTCGGAGACAGCTTGGACCGACAGCGGCGGCGGCATTTCGCCGGATAGCATTCCGATTCCTTCGTGGCAGTCGCAGGCGGGCGTGATCAACTCCAGCAACAAGGGATCGACCACTTTACGCAACGGACCAGATGTTTCGGCCAACGCCAACTTCACCTTCTACGTTTGCGCGGATCAGACAACTTGCACGGCGAACGAGTACGGCGGCACCAGTTTCGCCGCGCCCATGTGGGCTGGTTACATTGCCCTGGTCAACCAGCAACTGGCCAGTAACGGCAAAGCCGAAATTGGCTTTATCAACCCAACCATTTATGGGATCGGTGTGAGTTCAAGCTACGACACCGACTTCCACGACATCACCAGCGGCACCTCGGGCAGCTATTCGGCGGTGACTGGCTACGACCTGGTTACGGGATGGGGTAGCCCGAATGGCGTGAACCTGATTAACGCTCTGGCCGGCTCCGGTTCGAGCCCCAGCTTTACGCTTTCGGATTCGCCCACCAGTCTGTCGATTGCGCAGGGAAGCAATGGCACCAGCACCATCACGGTAAATGATGCCGGTGGTTTCACAGGCAGTGTGACGCTGGCGGCTTCTGGGTTGCCGAGCGGCGTGACGGCGACGTTTGGCACCAATCCGACTACGTCAACCAGCATGATGACGCTAACCGCGAGCAGCACGGCGACTACCGGAACCTCCACAGTGACCATCACCGGAACTTCCGGCAGTTTGACGGCAACGACCACGCTCGCACTGACCATCACGGCTACGGGCACTCCAAGCTTCACGCTTTCGGATTCGCCGAGCAGCTTGTCGATTACGCAGGGCGGAAGTGGTGGAACCAGTACGATCACGGTAACCGATAAGAACGGATTCACGGGCAGCGTAACGCTGGCAGCTTCGGGCTTACCGAGCGGAGTGACTGCGACGTTTGGCACGAATCCGACCACGTCTACCAGCGTGCTCACGCTGACGGCGAGCAGCACCGCGACTACCGGAACCTCCACGGTGACGATTACTGGAACTTCGGGCAGCCTGAATGCGACGACCACGCTGGCGCTTACGGTCAACGGGGCCAGCAATGCGACCGAGGTCAATCTGTCGCCTTACTTTAACTGGCCTGGGATTTACACCGACGGAAGCACGTTCTCCTCCGGCGGCGGGTTGGATGCGGATGGCGACGCGTACTCGTCCAATCTACTGGGCACATCGCAAACCTGGAACGGGGTTGCCTACTCGATTGGCGCTCCTAACGTAAACAATGAGGTCTATGGCACAGGCCAGACGATCACCTTGCCCTCGGGCAAGTTCTCGACTTTGCGCATGCTCGGCGCCGGAACCAATGGCTCCCAGACTTCGCAGAAGTTCACCGTGAATTACACGAACGGCACCAGTACGACCTTCACTCAAAGTATGAGCGATTGGTCCGTTCCGAAAAGCTACACGGGCGAAACCAAAGTCGTCACCATGGCCTATGTGGATGAGTACAACGGCACGAAATACTACGTGAACGTGTATTTGTATGGCTACTCGTTCGCCATCAACAACACGCTGACCGTGAAGAGCGTCAAGTTGCCGAATGACGACAACGTGAACGTGATTTCTCTAACGCTGGTACCGTAGTCGCGTACCGCAATTCCAGCAGCAGAAGCCGGCTCTTTAACGGGGCCGGCTTTTTCATCTGTGTCAGCTCTTCCAGTCGCCCAGCAGGCGGCGTACATCGATCAACTGGGCCACATGGTAGGCGTTGTGGTCGGCTACCAGCAAGGCTTCGCGCAGGATCGTCTGTCCCTCGCCCCACGGGATGGGTGCGTAGAGATCGGTCTTGGGATTGGCGACGAGGGCCTGCATGGCTTTCAGATCCTGGCGGAATTGTTGAATGCTTTTGGTCCAGGCGAGGGCGCTGGGCGGGGCTTCGGTTTTTGGCCAATAGTCGTCGGGCCATTTCATGGATTTGTATTTTGGGTTGCGGCTGAAGTCGAGGATGTCGGCCTGGGCGATCCGAAGGTGCTCGAGAATCATCCACGGGGAGTGGGGAAAGTTGTTGGGCTTGGCACCGCGGAGGTCTTTTGAGACGTTGCTCACGGCGGCGTCAAAGGTGGCGTGGGCGCTGCCGCCGTTGAGCAGGTCAACTAGAGTTTGGCGGAGTTGCTTGGCGGTTGGGTCTTTGGCGGGCACATTTCCTCCTTAATTTCTATAAGAACTATTCACCACAGAGGCACAGAGAAAATTACATCTTACGGTCTTCTTAGATCTTTCGGGCGATCTGCGTCCGAGCTAGCCTCGAGCGAAGTCGAAGGGTGACTCTGAGGTGAGGAAGCGTCTTGCCGTTCCTCCTCTGGACCTTCTCCTTTTAGGACGCGAGCGATGCCGCGGACGATGCGGCGCATGGGGAGTTCGTACCTTTCGCCGGCAAGAAATATTTCTCCAATGCGGGTGCCGCGATAGTACCAGCGTTTGAGAATGGCGAGGTGTTCGATGGTTTCGAGCGCGGGGCGCGGCTTGGCGGGCGGCAAGGAATCGAGGACGGCGGTGATTCGGGATTCCATGGATTGCGATTTCGTGTGCTCTGGCGATTGGATGCAGAAGGCGATCGGGCCGGTGATGATTCCTGCGGAAATGCGAAAGAAGTTGACCGATTCGGAGAGATGGCAGGGCTGGACTATCAACGCGGAAAGATGATCGAGGCGGCGAACGATTTCGGGGAACTGGCTTAACACCGTTCTTAGCTTTTCGATGCGAAGGTGAACGGCGGCCGCCTCTTCGAAGGCTAGAGCGGCGGAGGCTGACTCGCGCTGGGCGGAAAATTCGCGAAGCAGGGAATCGCCTGCGGACTCGAAGTAAGACTGCACGCGATTTACTTCGGCGGAATATTCTTCCCCAGTGCAGCCTTTGAAGCAGGGGGCGAGGCACATCTTCATTTCGGAATAGATACAGCCGGGGAAATTTGGGTCGGGATGAAGATCGTCGACGCAGCGCCGTATCTTGAAGAAATCGAGAGAATCGTTCATGAACTTCTCGGCTGCGAGTCGCGAGTGGAATGGGCCGTAATAAAAACTGCGGCCGTTGTGGCGTCCAAGGCGCGTCGTGATGGAGGCGCGGGGAAATTCATTTTCCAGATGCAGCTTGACCAGCGGAGCGAAGCGGAAGCGCATGCGCTTGCCGTAGGTTTTCGGAAAAATTTCGCGCAGAGTTTTATAGAGCAAAAATCCGGACTCGAAGTCGGAGCCAGTCTGTGCGTATTCGATAAATCGTACGCGGTCGCGCAAATTTAGTTTCTTGGTCCGCTCTTCCGGCGGGCCCAGCAAGCGCTGGAGCCGGCGGCGAAGATTCGCCGTTTTGCTGACGTAAGGCTCGGCTTGTGCATCACCTCGCAGTAGAAACACCGCCGAAGACGCGGGAACGGCGGCGAAGACTTGCGCGTCGCTTTCCGGGGCGAATTCCAGGCGCTCAGTCAGCACGAGCTTATTGTAAGTAAAGTCTTTACCCATCGAAGAAAACAACGGCGGATTTACTTTTTGTAGGCGGTGAGCCCGCTAGCGGAAGCTAGCGCTGCGAAACTTCTGGCGGAAGTCTTCGCCCTCCATTTTGATCACACGGCACATTTCGTGGAGGCGGGAGCGCATGCGTTCGCCGATGCGATCGCCTAAAGTCTCGGCGCGGGCTGCGGCCCGCAGAGCGGAGCCATGGGTATTCACCCCCGCTGCCGGTTGGTCCTCAAAATTTGTGGTGATGACGGTGGTGCGGTTGTTGTTGTAACGCGTATTCAGAATCAAGCTCACGGTGTCCCAGACCCATTCGGTTGGCTTCACCGCGCCCAGTTCGTCGAGCACCAGCACATCCGTTTCAAAGACCGGCCGCAGCACGTCTAACTCCGTGCTTTGCACTGTGGCGTTGTAGGAATTCTGAATTTCCTTCAAGAGCTCGCGATAGTCATAAAACAGGCACGGGATGCCTTTGCTAAGGATGAGTTCTTTGGTGATGCCGACGGCCAGATGGGTTTTGCCGGTGCCGATTTGTCCGATGATCAGCAGGCCGGCGCCGTCGCGCGGGTCATATTCGTGCGCGAATTTTGTCGCGGCCAGATGGGCGTAGGCCAGGGACCGATGCGCTCCGGGAAAATCCGTGGTGTAGCTGGCCAGTTCGCAATGCTCATATCGCTTCGGTATGCGCGCCGCCGTCAGCAAACTCTGCGAACGCGCCCGCAGTTGGCAGTCGCAACGAGTTACGCGGCGGTCCGCCTGCCTGTCCGATGGTGATACGCTCTTCCATCCCGTACCGGCGCATAACGGACATGCATCAGCCTGCGTCTTCGACGACTTCAATCCTGTTTCTCTCAGCTCCATCGTGCTCAATTCTGACCCTTTCTAAATGCGCTTCTTTGACTTTGCACCTTGCCGCCGCTTTCTCGCAAGTGTGAAAGGTGGCGAGGCTGTGTAGAAGCTGTGCAGGGAGGGGCGTGCCTGTGGAGGGCGGAGGAAAAGCGCATTGCGGGGTGGTTTTAGCGGCAAAAGGCGCTCTGCCAGCCCAATTCGGGACCAGGGGGGTGTGAAACAGGCTTCCCTAGCGGATTTTCACAGTTGACATTCTGCCCGGAGAGAGGAAAATACCATGCTGTCAGGTTTCCCGACCCAGTCACAAGGTTATCTCCTCCCGGTGGGACTGGGTTATGAAAGAGACCTGCTTAGGAGAAACTATGAACAAGGCCGATCTGGTTGATAAGATCGCGGGCGCTTGCGAAATCAGCAAGGCGCAGGCAACGACGGCGATTGACACCGCAGTGAGCAGCATCACGGGCGCGCTGAAGAAAGGGGATCGAGTGGCATTGATTGGATTCGGGACGTTCTCGATCTCACAGAGGAAGGCGCGGAACGGGCGCAATCCGCAAACTGGCGCCACCATCAAAATTGCTGCCCGCAAAGTCGCGAAGTTTACCCCTGGGGCTGAACTCAAGAAGGCAGTCAACAAGAAGTAAGGGATTCCAAGAATAAAAGACCACGGGACTTTGAGACGGCAGGGGGTCGGCCCTGCCGTTTTATTTTTGTGGGCGATGGATGCGAGTCCAGCGCGCGATTTTTAAGTGCGGCTACAATGGCGAAATATGATTGCCCATCTGCGCGGAAAATTGCTGGTGAAGCATCCCAACCAGGTTGTCGTGGAGACGGCGGGTGTCGGCTATGAGGTGAACATCAGCGTGCCGACTTTTTCTGAACTGCCTGCCGCCGGAGCCGAGGTTGCGCTGCACATTCATACCCATGTGCGGGAGGATGTGATTGCGCTGTATGGATTCATGCGTCCTGCGGAGAAGCAACTGTTCGAGAAGCTGATGACGGTGAGCGGGATTGGGGCGAAGCTGGCAATCACGATTTTGAGCGGGATGGCGGCGGATGAGATGGCGGGAGCGATTCGCGGGAACGACCTGGCGCGGCTGACGCGGATTCCGGGGATCGGGAAAAAGACGGCGGAGCGCATGGTGCTGGAGTTGCGCGACAAACTGCCAGCGGCGGCTGCGGAGCCGAGCCTGGCTGCCAGGTCTCCGATGGAAGAAGATGTTTTGTCGGCGCTGGTGAATTTGGGCTATCAGAGGGCTGCGGCGGAGAAGGCGCTGGCCAGTGTGATGCGCGTGGGAAATGCGGCGCGCTCGTTCGATGCGATGTTCCGCGAGGCGCTGGCGGGATTATCGAAATAGCGCCTCTGAGCGCCCTACAGCTCGCTTAAATCGATCTCGTAAACTGTACCCAAGCCGCTGGTGCCGTCATAGGTTGTTGTGCCGTACAGAACAGATTTTCCCAAGGTCGGACTCGCTTGCGGCATAGCGCCATCGCTCCCGCCTTTGAATCCGTATTCCCCCTCGATCCAGCGAGTGCCCTCAAGCTCCAGTTTGAAAACCGTGCCTTCGGCAAACAGACCTCCCAGCCATGTCGTTCCGTAAAGATTTCCGGCTGAGTCAATCGCCAATCCGGCGATAGGCTCTCCGCCATCGAGCGCGCCGGTGAAAGTGTGAAGGACGGTCATGGACCACTGCCCAATCGTGGGCGAAAGACGAAAAACGGTTCCTACATCGTCGGCGCCACACTGGCTGGTGGTTCCGTATAAGTGGCCAGTCTTGTCGAAGACCACGCCGTAGGGGACGCCGCCGTTGTCGCCGCAAGTGAAACTGAAAATTGTGCTTGCGCTCCATCCGCCCGGGCCGGGAGTAAGTTTGAAGACGCTCCCCCACCCAAAGCTGCCGCCGTCGAGGGTCGTGCCATACAGATGGTCGGTTGCGTCGAGTGCTAACTTTCCGCCTGGGGTACCTCCGTTGGTGTAGTCAAATGTAACCAGGACGGTCTCGATCCAACTTCCGCCCGCGAACGGAAGGGATAGCTCGAACACTATACCGGCGTTCTGGTCGGGACTACCTCCGGCGTAGGTGGTGCCGTACAAATTTCCCTTCGCGTCGAGGGTAAGCGTTGCCTGCGGACTGCAGCCGTCATTCTCGGCGCCTCCTTTAAACTGATAGAGGGTGCTTTCAGTCCAGCCGCCGCCCGCGGCAGGAGAAAGCTCAAAAACGGTGCCGCAAAAGGCATCGCCACCGGCCAGCGCCGTCGTGCCGTAAAGATTTCCTGACTTATCCATGACGAGTCCGCCGATGGGACTTCCTCCGTCGGATGATCCAGTGAAGACGTAGAGGATGGTTTCCGTCCAGCCGCTTACGCCAGGCGAGAGTTCGAAAACAATGCCGCATCCCGGAAAGCCATCGCAGGTGCCGACTCCGCCGCCAGCCAACGTCGTACCGAACAAATTGCCGTTCTTATCGAGCAACAACTCCGAATACGGTCGCTCTCCATCCGTGCCCCCGGTGAAGGTGTGAATAATCTTGTCGCTTGGAGTTGCGGCTTGTGCGAAACCAACGCCGGCATAAGAGAAAAGAAGCAGCCAAAAAATAAGACTGCACGGCCAAAACGCAACGCGAGATTTCACGGGATCTGTCTCCGAATGTCGAACTCAAAGCGAGCCCGATTATAGCGATGTGCTGCGCCGGATCGAATAGGTCTTTCGTCTCCTCGAAGCAGCGGCCAGCCCAGATCTCTCGCCCAGCCAGAGCTGCTCAACGCGCCCGTTTCAGCGGACTTTTATGTTTGGGCTCGTAGATGCCGACCTTGCCGCCGCCGGGGAGGGTTAGGGTGGCGAGATTTCCCCAGCGTTCTTTCTTTACGTCCTTCACGTCGGAAACTTGGACGTTTTGCGCCTTTAGTTCTTGCAAGGTGGCGGCGATGTCGTCGCACATGAAATAGAGCTCGTGCTTATCGTTGGCCTTGGCGTCTGCATCGTGAAAAGCGGCTTCGGAAGGCGGCAGGGCGAAGATCAGCCATCCGTGACCCGCGTCGATCGAGGGAAATTTCAACACATCGCGAAAAAAGGCGCGGTCGGCCTCCGCGTCCTTCGAGTAGAGGATGACGTGTGCGCCATTGATCATAGTGAATCTCGGCCGGGGTGAAGCGCGGCTATGCGAGGAATTCTCTCACTGGTTCTTCATCTTCGCAAGAAATTTGCCGATGCTGACGACGGCGCGCCCGACGGTTCCATTGCCAATTTCCTGTACGTCGTCGCGAGCCGTGACGCGCATGGTATAGAAACGGCCATCGAAAGATTCGAGGATGGCTTCGGCTGCGATGTGCGCGCCAACGCCGCTGGCGGCGCGATGCTGAATGTTGATCGAGGTGCCCACTGAAATCTCGTCGCCTTCACAAAAAGGCTGGAGGGCATGAAAGGATGCGGTCTCCATCAGGCGGATCATGTCGGGAGTGGAATAAACCGGCGGCAACTCGGGATGGTGCGCCGTGAGAGTCTGCTGGAACTCGACAGTTTCGCGGGCTTCGCCGCGGGTGCCGATGGGGATGGGTTTGGGCATTTTTGCCGTTGAATCAGAAAAAGAATCGTGCACTTTCGTTTACGCGCTTACACGCTAAACCGGTTGGGCGGGAGATCGCCTACGACTTCGCAAAGCGCAGGCTCTACGCTCCGCCGGAAAGCGGCTAGGTTCACGATAACAACCGCGGTTGCAGGTGCACGCTACCCTAGGCGGCGTAAGTTATGCGGGCTGCATCAATGCCATCGAGCGCCTTCCACAACATCTTAGCTGTGTCTTCGGCGGCGTCCAGGGCGGCTTCGGCGGCTTCTGGATTTGCCGCTAGGCGCTTCTCCAGTTGCTTGCGCCACACGGTCGAGTGATAAATATCGGCGGTGGCGTGCAAGGAAAAGTATCCGCAAGCCTTGTCGTCGGCGCCATAGAGCTGGCGTAGACCGCGCTCTTTATCCTTGGCGATGCGGGGCACCTGCGATTCGTAGACATAAAAAGCGGCCAACGCCTCTTCCGGAGTGCCTTCGCTGGCGAGGTTATGAAAATGCCGGATCAGGTCGCGAACCTCAGCCACAGGCAGATGCCAGCGCATGTCGCGGCGGGCGCCCATGCCTTCGGCAAAATCGAGCCAAAGCTCGGAGTGAGGGACAGAATCCGGTCCCGACGCGCCGGCGCCTTTTTCGTCACACATGTTGGCCAGCACGGCACGACGTAGCTCGCCTTCGTCCAGGCGCAAGGCGATCTCGGCCAGATAGCAGGGGAAAGCTTCGACCTGATGGTAATACTGGCGGGCATACTCGCGCAGGTCGTCGCGGGTCAGCTGGCCAGCAGCCCAAGCGCGATAGAAAGGATGGCAAAGCAGGTCGTATTGGGAAATCGCAGCCTCAAGTCGCTCAAAAAACTCAGCGGTAGTCATAAGTGCCTCCAGAATTTTGAGTACACCAATTGGAGCATGACCCACTACTATACGAGCGCGGCTGTGGCTGGGCAAGCCCCCGCGCGGTGCCTGCAAGTGGCTCGAAAGTAACCGCTTGCGGGTGCCCTTTGGTGTTGTTAGCGGTTTGTGAGATTAGAAATGACCTGGACGGCAAGGGCTGGATGCAAACGGCCAGAAAGAAGATTAGGATGGAGCGCTTACAGGAAGGCGTGGATGAAAAGCACACTCGCGGCCACATTGATTGCCTCGGCGGTGGGAATCGGCATCTGGGTCCTGGGGATCACGAAAGAGATCTGGCCGGCGCATCCCGAAATTGCCGATCTGCTGATTACAATTGCAGTGAGTATCCTGGTAAAGCGAACCTGGCCCAGCGATCCTAAGAAAATCTAAAACAACGCGCCGGCGGTCATTACGATTTCAATTTCCGGGTAGGGGCGTCGTCCCGAAACCCGGCGCAGTTCAGCCGGGTGAGGGATCTCCCGTAGATAAAGGCAGGTGCGGTGGGGGGCCCTTCGACTTCGCTCAGGGCAGGCTAGGGCATGGAGTTTCGGTGCTCGAATCAGTGTTGGATCGGTTTCCCCAGGCTGCGTAACAGCTATTCGTATCGGCAACAGAGGTCTTAACTGATCTCTTAATTCGTTCATCAAAATTATAAGGAGAATTCTACGATGCGTCGGTGCTTGTGTGGGCTGGTGATGGCTTTATCCAGTGTAGCGATGTTGGGGCAGGATGCGGCGAAGGTGGAAATTTTTGGCGGATTTTCTTATGCCAATTATGAATTGCTCCCCGCCGGCCCGAGCTTTTCGAACTCGAATGAAACTGTGACCGGCAATCCCAGCGGGCGATTGGGGCTGTACGGTTGGAACGCTGCGGTGGGCGTGGGGCTGAACTCGTGGTTCAGTTTCGCAACCGACGTGAGCGGCTATTACAGCAATTCGTCGACTTCAACCACCAATACGATCACGGAGACGCCACCCTGTGAACCCGTCGCTTGTCCGCCAGTGACCGAGCAAAACACTAGCGTGGCGTCGAACCCGAGGATCTATAACTTTCTTTTCGGACCGCAGTTTTCGTATTCGCATTCGAAGCTCAGGCCGTTCGGGCATTTCCTGGTGGGCGGGAATCATATGGACGTGACCCGATCCGAGACGGTTACCAGCAACGGAAAAGTCATCGGCATCTCGTCTTTGGCAGGTCCTTCTGAAACCAGCACGGGTTTCACCATGGCGCTGGGCGGGGGAGTGGATTACGTGATCCGGCGTAATTTGGCATGGCGAGTCGCCGCCGATTATCTGACGAATCAAGGCACGGATCAGAACCATGTGCGGGTCTCCACCGGGCTGGTCTGGCGGCCGGGAAGTTAGCCAAAATTGCTACAATCAAAGCACAGCTGCAGCCAATGCCCGCCGAATCTGGGGTTTGAGAGAATGCGTTTCACGGAGCAATTTGACATTGTTGTAGTCGGCGCGGGACACGCCGGGTGCGAGGCCGCGATGGCGGCGGCGCGTATCGGGTTGAAGACCGCGCTGTATACGCTGAATGTCGATTTGATCGCACAGATGTCGTGCAATCCGGCGATTGGGGGCATCGCCAAGGGACACCTGGTGCGCGAAGTGGATGCGCTGGGCGGGATCATGGGCGAGATCACGGATGCGGTGGGCATCCAGTTTCGGCTGCTGAATACCTCGCGCGGGCCGGCGGTATGGTCGCCGCGCGCGCAGTGCGACAAGCAGGCTTACCGGCTGAAGATGCGGGAGGTGCTGGAGTCGCAGGCGAATTTGAAGATCAAGCAGGCGGAGGTAGCGGAGCTGATTTTGGAGAGTTCTGACAACTCGCTGGAGCGCGTTGTCGGGGTCAAGCTGCGCGATGGGCGGACAGTGGGGGCAGCGGCCGTCATTGTTACTACCGGGACATTTCTCAACGGGCTGATTCATTGCGGGGAGCAACAGTATCCGGCGGGACGGTCGGGCGAGCCGAATGCTGTGCTGCTGGGAGAGGCGTTGAAGAAGCTGGGGCTACGGGGGTGCCGGCTTAAGACGGGAACTCCGCCGCGGCTCGATGGACGGAGTATTGATTGGGCGCGGTTTGTGGCGCAGCCCGGAGACGCGGATCCCACACCATTTAGTTTTCGCACGCGGCGGGTGAAGCATCACGACTCGCAGGAGCCTTGCTACATTGCGTGGACTACGCCCGAGACGCACCGCATCATTCGGGAAAACGTCCACCGGTCGCCGATGTATAGCGGGCAGATTCAGTCGATCGGGCCGCGCTATTGTCCGTCGATTGAAGACAAGATTGTGAAGTTCCCCGAGAAGGAGACGCACCAGCTTTATCTCGAGCCCGAGGGGCTGAACACGCACGAGATCTACGTGAACGGCATGAGCACGTCGCTGCCGGTGGAAGTGCAGATGGAAATTCTGAAATCGATTCCCGGGCTGGAAAACGCGGAGATGCTGCGGCCGGGATATGCCATCGAGTATGACTCCATCGATCCCACGGAATTGCAGCGCACGCTGGAGACGAAAAAGGTTGCGGGATTATTTCTGGGAGGGCAGATCAACGGGACGTCGGGTTATGAAGAAGCGGCTTGCCAGGGACTGATGGCGGGCATCAACGCGGCGTTGCAGGTGAAGGGCGAAGAGCCGCTGATTCTGGACCGCACCGAAGCGTATACGGCGATCCTGATCGATGATTTGATTTCGAAGGGAACCAACGAACCGTACCGGATGTTTACTTCGCGGGCCGAATTTCGCCTGCATCTGCGCATCGATAACGCCGACCGCCGCCTCACTCCTCACGGCCGTCGCGTGGGATTAATTTCAGAGGCGGCGTGGGAGGATTTTCAAGGCAAGCAAGCGCGCCTGGAAAATGTAAAGCGCATTCTGGAGAGAACAAAACTGACAGGCACAATGCTAGAAGAAAATCGGCTGCCGGCGGATTGGAGCCCGGCCATCGGCCAAACCTGCGCCCAACTCCTCAAGCGCCCGGAAATTACCATCGAACAACTTGCCCCAATCCTGCGCCAACTAGAGCCAGCGTTCTTCGTCAGAGAAGACCAAGAAAAAGAAAAAAAGGAAATCCGCGAAAATCCGTGCGAATCCGTGGCCAGTCTTTCTTCTGAAATTCGCAACGAGCTGAAGTCGGTAGAAACGGAAATCAAATACGAAGGCTACCTGTTGCAACAACAGCGCGCCATGGAGCGCATGAAGAAGGCGGAGCAGCGGGCGATTCCGGCGTGGTTCGATTATCACTCGATCAGCGGGTTGTCGCGCGAGATGCAGGAAAAGCTGGCGCATGTTCAGCCGCGCACCTTGGCGCAGGCCTCGCGCATACCGGGAGTGACGCCGGCAGCGGTGTCGCTGGTGAATGTTTTTATTGAGATTCAGGCGAAGCGGCGGGAGCAGGCTGCGGCGATTTAATCCCGATCGAGCCGCGTTCGGTGAAAATTAGATGAATTTTACAAGACCTTAACAATCCCAGATTACGCAGGAGTTACTATCCCGAAATGCCTCAAGAGACGCTTCATATTGACGATCAGGCCGGAAGCCAGCCCGGACAACGCGTTCTGCGCCTACATGGCGCGCTGGTGATGCCCACGATGTTTCAATTTCAGTCTACCGTGCGAGCCGATACTTCACGGTCGCTGATTATCGACTTCAGCAACGTGCCCTACGTCGATTCGGCGGGCATTGGAGCGCTGGTTGGAGCTTACGTCAACCGGCAGAACAGCGGACGAAAGCTGGCGCTAGTGGGAGTGAGCGAGCGCATCCACCACGCGTTACAGGTGACGCGGGTGGAACAGTTTTTCCAATTTTTCGATTCGGTGAGCGCGGCGGAAGAAGCGACGGCGGCGTAGCGGGGTGGGTGGCGCTGAGATTTTAACCCGCCTGCGGGGGGCCTGCTACCATTGCGGCATGTTCAATTTTGGCAGACCCAAAACCGTTGGTGACTGGATAGTTCACATCGCGGGGGCCATCGTCGCTATATTCCTGGTCTGGTGGATGCTTCGGGTGTACGTGCTGTGAGAGGCGGTCGGTGTCTCAATTACGCGTGGACTCGGGTCCGTCACGTTGTGCGCTCATTTAGGAGCGCGGCAGAGGTCCGTCGGTCGATGGCGATGTTTCGACAATCGACCTTTATCGCTGTCCCGGGGCTGGGCAACTGTGCCGCTCAACCTTAGTGGAGCTATCGGTTCGATCCCGCTGCCGCCGCCTTCGTGTTCTGGTCCCGCTCGCCAACTTTAACTTCAGCAGAATGTGTTGGTGTGCGATCCCCCGTATTCAAGGTGCGGGATTGCAATTTAAATTGGCCCACGATTTTCTGCAGGTCGAACGCCAGGCCGGAAAGATCCGCGCAAGCCTTTGCCGTCTGTTCGGCCGCAGCTGAAGATTCCTGAGTGGCGCTCGAGATCTGCGCAACATTGGCGTTGACCTGTTCCGTGGTGCTGGACTGCTCGGTAGCGGCGGTGGCGATCTGTGCAATCATGTCGCCTACGCCCTCCGCCAACTTGATGATGTTTTCCAGCGCAGCACCCGAGGCCGATGTCTTAGTAACCCCACTCTCCACTTCGCGGTTTCCTAGTTCCATCGCAACTACCGTTTTCTTGGTTTCCACCTGGATGGTTTCGATCATGGCGGCAATTTCTTTGGTCGCCTTCGTCGTCCTCTCCGCAAGTTTTCGAACTTCGTCCGCCACCACGGCAAAGCCGCGCCCCTGTTCACCAGCGCGCGCAGCTTCAATGGCAGCGTTTAACGCAAGTAGATTGGTCTGGTCGGCTATATCATCGATGACGGTGATGATTTTGCCGATCTGCTCGGAGCTCTTGCCCAGGGTGGTAATGCGGTCCGCAACACTTCTGGTGGAATCGGCGATGCTGCGCATCGTAGCCAGCGTTTCCTGTACCACTTGACCACCCTGGCGGGCTGCTTGCGCAGCGCTGTGCGAGGCCTCAGAGGCCTTTTGTGAATTCTCAGAAACTTGCTGAACCGTAGAAGACATTTCCTGCATGGCCGTAGCCACCTGCTGGGTCTGGTCCGATTGACTGCGAGCGGTTTCGGCCGATTGCGTAGCCCCTGACGAGATTTCTTCGCTAGCGCTGGCCACCTGTTCGGCGGTGGCGGCGATGGTTCGCACGATCGTGCTCAGATTGCCACTCATCTTATTCATCGCTGTGGTCAGGTCGCCCAGTTCGTCCTGGCTGTGGACAATCAGTTCGTCGTGCGTCAAGTCTCCGGCGGCGATCGCTTCCGCTTGAGCCAGTGCTGAGCTTGTGGCTAGGGCAATCTGCCGGCTCATGAAGAATGCAACGAAGATGCCGACGGCTAAAGCGGTCACGCTGGCTATGGACATGGTCCATGTGAGCGAGGCATCCTCCGCAAGCAGTGTACGGTTGCTTTGCGTGACAAGTTCCTCAACTGATGTTGCGAGATCTCCCAAGTCCTTCACGATGGCATCGTTCAACGGCGTCGCCTTGTCGGCATATTCATTCCCGCCTTTTACGACGGCGTTCGATCCCTTCGTTGCTGCAACATCTATGGTGCCCCGTTGGATCTGGTGAAGCTGGGGGATTCGTTCCTTGATCGCTGCCAGCCGATCTCGATCTTCTTGCCGCGACCATTTCGGCGAGAGTTCTGTGAGGGTATCAAGGTCTTTCTCGACCTGGGTCCAGATGCCATCAAAGCGTCGAATCCCGTCTTCCCGTCTCTCGCTTTGTGACCCTGCCAGGATGGCTTGCCGGCACTTGCTGCCCGTCTGGAACAGGTCCCTTTGCAGTTGCCTGATGCTATCCAGAGTGGGAACTTGGATGGTAGTCAATTCAGTCTGCGTGCGTTCCACATCGCCGACCCGCAGATAAGAGAGGAACGTGCTTCCCACCATCAATGCGAGAATCGCACCAAACCCAAGGCCAAGCTTCCTTCCGAGCGTGAATTTCACTTTTTGCTCCTGTAATTGCGAACTTTAATCGGCATTTTCGCTTCGGAGCGTTAACGCGAAGCACCTCAGTATTGAGAACGCCGCATTCGACTCCGACGATGCCGATGGGCCGCTGGACAGCCGAGGGCGGCTGTCCCCACATGCGCGGCTCACTTCGTGCTGCTTTCACAAATTCAGGGCACCCCGGCTGACTCCCGTTTGACTGGGTTACGCATCCCTCCTAAGATAAATCTCTCACCCCGCCAGACTGGGCCAGCAAAACATGATTGGACAGACCATTTCGCATTACCGCATCACCGGCCAGTTGGGCAGTGGCGGAATGGGCATAGTCTATGAAGCCCAAGATCTGGATCTCGGTCGTAAAGTAGCTCTGAAATTCCTGCCGCCCCAACTCTCCCGCGATCAGAATGCTTTGGACCGATTTCTGCTGGAAGCGCGCACGGCTTCTGCCCTGAATCATCCCAATATCTGCACCATTTACGCCGTCGAAAAGGTTCAGACCGAGAATGGACAGACGCAGTCGTTCATTGCCATGGAGTTGCTGGAAGGCGACACGCTGGATCGGCGGCTCGCGGCCGGACCGCTGCCGCTCGATCGGCTGCTGGAGTGGAGCATCCAGCTAGCCGACGCGCTCGATGCCGCGCATGCCAAAAGCATTGTTCATCGCGACATCAAGCCGCAGAATATTTTCGTCACGCAACGCGGGCAGGTGAAAGTGCTCGACTTCGGGCTGGCCAAGCTGGCTCGGCGCGAAATGGAGATGGAGACGATCGGGTCAACTCAGGATTTTACGAACCAGGATTCGCCCGCGCGGTTGCAGTTGACCAGCCCAGGGTCGACCGTGGGCACGATTTCTTACATGTCGCCCGAGCAGGCGCGGGGGGAAGAACTGGACGCGCGCACCGATTTATTTTCTGCCGGCGTGGTGATCTACCAGATGGCGACGGGACGGCAGCCCTTCTCCGGGGCCACTTCGGCGGTGGTCTTCAATGCGATTCTTTCGCAGGATCCGGTTCCGGCGCCGCAGTTGAATGCTGCGCTTCCGCCGAGGCTGGATGAGATTATTTCCAAATCGCTGGAGAAAGATCGGGATTTGCGCTACCAGTCTGCAGCCGATCTGCGGGGCGATCTGAAGCGCCTGAAGCGCGATACCGAATCCGGGCGCAAGCCGGCACAGGGGTCGGCGTCTGGGGCAATTGCGGCCCAGGGCTATGGAGGCTCAGCCGGATCGGGCGGCACAGGCGCCGTGGCTACGGCTTCCACGCCAGACGCCGCAGCGGCGCCGACTGGTCAGGAGAGCAAAAGATTTCCGATCAGATTTATTGGGACTGGAATTGCGCTGATCCTCGCCGCCCTTCTCGCCTATTCAATTTTTTTCCGCACCCCCGCGATTCCGTTCCGGAACATTTCCGTGACCAAGCTGACCGATACGGGTGACGTCGTCATGGCAGCGATCTCGCCCGACGGCCAGTACATCCTCAGCCTGGTGCGAAGAAATGGTCTGGCCAGCCTTTGGCTGAAGAACATACCTTCCAACAGCAATGTGCAGGTACAACCGGCGGAAGAAACCTATTACGGCGGGCTGAGTTTTTCTCCCGACGGCAATTATTTTTATTTTGTGCGCAGTGACCCCGGAAATGACGTGCTGAAGTTCCTTTATCGCGCGCCCCTGTTGGGCGGCGTTCCGTCAAAATTGGCGGCCGATATCGACTCCGGTGTGACTTTTTCACCCGACGGAAAACAATTCGCCTTCATGCGCTACGACAACCCCGAGCGGGGAAAATACCAGTTGATCATTCGCCCGGTGGAAGGCGCGGACAGCGACGAACGCGTGCTCGCGGCTGGGCCGAAGAGCCAAAGTTTATATTTCCCGACCTGGTCGCCTGACGGAAAGACCATCGCCTGCAATCAATTGAATGTCGGAACGGCGTTAGAGGGTCTGGTGATGTTCGACGTTGCCAGCGGGGCAAAGAAAATTTTCTTCGCCACCAACTCCCAATTGTTCGAACACCCCACATGGATGCCCGATGGCAGCGGTCTACTGGGAGAGCTTCATGGGCCAGGCGCCAGCTTTAATCAGACCCAGATCGCATTTCTGAGTTACCCCGGCGGCAAGCTCTCGCAGTTGACGCATGATACCAATGCTTACGCCTACATCAGCGCGGCCAAGCGCGGAGTACTGACTTCGGTTTTGAGCGATGATCGCTGGAATATTTTCGTCATGCCAGCGTCCGCGCCGGAACAGGCCCATGCCATTACCACCGCGGAAGCCGCCACCAATCTGACCTGGACGCCGAATGGGGCTTTGCTTAGCGATCAACAAGGGACGCTCAACCGCATCGACCCGGCTACCGGAAATAAAACGCAGATTGCGGTCGGCGATGGCGTGAGCAGCGGCAATCCTAACGCCTGCGCCAACGGGCAGTATGTGGTCTTTGATTCTCTATTTCGCAATGGCGGCTCGGACAACAACATCTGGCGCATAGACTCTTCCGGCGGCAATCTGAAGCAGCTTACTACCGGCAGGCAGGATAGCCACGCCGTCTGCTCTCCCGATGGACATTGGGTTTATTACATGCAGCAGGAAGATGAGACCAGGGTCGCCCGCGTTCCCATCGACGGCGGTTCGCCACAAACGGTTTCAACTCTCAGTGTGATTCAAAGCCAGTTTGATGTTTCTCCGGACGGGAAACTTATAGCTTTCGAGACCTTGATTCACTCGCCCGAGCACAAACTCAAATTAGTGGTCGTCTCGACCGACTCGGGCGAAGCCCGCCAGTTGGACTTTGAACGCGGGTCGTTTGGCCTCATGCGCTTCGCGCCCGACGGAAAAGCCGTGGTCTACCCCACTCGCGAAAACGGCGTCGATAATCTGTGGGAACAGCCCTTGGATGGTTCCAAGGGAAGGCAGATTACAAACTTCACCTCCGAACACATCTACGACTTCCACTGGTCCTTCGATAAGAAGCAGTTGGCGATGGTGCGGGGGCACACGGATGCGGATGTGGTGTTAATCCGAGACAGTAAGAGCAGTGGTCAGTGATCGGTGGTCAGTAAAACCGGAGCGAACTTGCTGACCACTGGCCACTTCTTAGAAGTAAAAAGGCGGCCGTTGCGGGCCGCCCTCTTTCACTACCTGCGAATTGTAAGCGGTGAGGTGGCTTATGCGCCCTTCACATTCTCGGCCTGCCAGCCCTTGGGGCCTTTGACCACGTCGAATTGCACTTGCTGGCCTTCCTGCAAGCTGCGGAAGCCGCTCGCCTGGATGGCGGAGAAGTGAACGAATACGTCTTCACCATTCTGACGGCTGATGAACCCGTATCCCTTGGCATCGTTAAACCACTTCACTGTTCCTGTTTCCATGTGTTGCTATGTTCCTTTGTGTGGATGTAGCGCTGAAACTTTGGAAGGCTTCTTCGGCAGGCAGGTCACGCGCTGGTTAGCGGAGATAACTGGACTTCGAAAAAACTCTAAAGATCAAACGCGCCTAAATTGTAAGCGAATTGGATTCGGAAATCTACAAATTTTACGTTGGTGTGCCCCCAAGTACATGGCCCGCAGTCACTTAGGGGAAGGCTGTGGACCGAGGGGATACCGGATTTGCCAGAAGAGCGTCCAAAGATACATCATCGATCGAAGGGGTTAAATATATGAAATTGTTTAAGGTTCTCGGTCTTACTGGGGTTTTGATGGTGAGCTGGGTCGCGGCGAGGGCGGGAATTGTCGAGGATGTGCGGACGGCGTTGGCGCAAAACAATTTCAGCGCGGCGGAATCGGAGCTGAAATCTTATCGGGCTGCGAAGGGGGTCACGCCTGAGTTCGTGGAGGCTTACTCGTGGATGGCACGGGCGGCGCTTAGCGCCCAGAACTACGATCAGGCGGCGGCCTATGCGAAGCAGACGCGAGAGTTGGCCCTGGAACTGATGAAGGGCCGCTCGCTGGACGCCGAACCGCACTTGCCGTTGGCCTTAGGCGCCGCGATCGAAGTCCAGGCCCAAACCCTGGCCGCGAAAGGCCAGCACTCCCAAGCCGTCGCCGTCCTCAATTCAGCGCTCCAAACCTACGGCAGCACGTCGATTCGCGCCCGGCTGCAAAAAAATCTGAACCTGCTTTCGCTGGTGGGCAAGCCGGCGCCGGCACTGCGGGCGGAGCCGTTTCTGGCCAACAAGCCGCCGCTGTTAAATCAACTCAAGGGGTCGCCAGTGCTGCTATTTTTCTGGGCGCACTGGTGCGGAGATTGCAAAGGCGAAGCGCCGATCATCACCCAGTTGCGGAGCGAATTTGCGCCCAAGGGATTGGTGGTGATCGGTCCAACCCGGCTGTATGGGTACACGGCGCAGACGGAGAATGCGTCGCCCGCCGATGAACTGGCTTACACGGACGCGGTGCGGCATCGGTTTTATTCGGGGCTGCTTGATATGCCGGTGCCAACCAGCAAGTACAATTTCGACGTGTACGGCGCCTCGACCACGCCGACGCTGGTGCTGATCGACCGCTCGGGGAAGGTGGCGATGTACCATCCGGGGGCGCTGGCTTACGACCAGCTTAAGGCGGAGATTGAGAAGGTGGCGGGGCAGTAGTTGCTATTAGTGCGTTACGGCTTCCGAAGCGTTTTGTTTCCAACCCAAATCAGGAGCTATAGCATGTCCGAAGGGATGGAGTTCTATGAGTTGATGGCTAATCGGTATCGGATCTATTTTTGCAGTGTTCTGGGATGCAAGCTTCCCCAGGCAATTAGCCGCCATTATCAGGAGAAGGGGTGACCTTCTGGCTACGGTTTGCCGCTTGTCTCTCGGGGAAGGCGCGAAGTGATCCCTTTAAAAACGAATTCGCGAAGTAGGTTCTTGAGAGCGCTCTGACCCGTGCCCGCCAAACCATTGAATAAGACCCACGAAGCTCCGCGATCGGATGCCGGATAGTACAGATTCGAAATGCCTGCAGCTGAGAAGGTGCCGAGCACCTGCGAGTAATTTGGTTTCCAGCGCCCATCATCACCCCGGCCAATGACTGCGGCCGAAATAGCATATAACATGCGCGATCGGATGCTTCCAGTCCCCTTGCAAAAATAGCGAGGATCTTGATGGAAGATTGCAGGGTAGACGCCTCTGCTCAGCAAAATGCCGGTTACGTTATCCGCAATATTCGCCCCGTATCGCTTTCCGTATCCCTCGATTCCACCACCATAGGCTGGGAAAGTGTTTCTATATTGCTGCACAGCAGCCATTCCTGCCGCCGTGAACAACGGAACCGGATCGATGATGGATCGAAAGCTCAGCTGAAATTTCTGTTTCGCTCCCAGGGGCGGCGCGTTCCAGTCATAAGAGCTGTAAAAGTTCGGGAGGATGCCCCCGAGGCGTTGCTGTACCGCGATCTTCACCTGCTCCTCGGCCAGTTGCTCCTTGTTTCCACTCACAGTCACGGTGCTTGTCCCGCCGAAAACGGACAGCGTCACGGAGACAAGGCGGGTCTCGCCTCCCTGCAAGGAGATGTTTGAGGAGGTGAAACTGTTCATCCCTGTCGCAGTCACCGTAAGCTGATAAGTATCGGGTGGTAATCCTGCAAACGCGAACTGGCCGTTGCTACCAGATTCCAGAATCCGAATCGCAGAACCGGCTTGCCCCGCCGCTGTCACTCGCGCACCCTGGAACACGTCTCGATTCGTATCCATCACCGTGCCGGTAATGCTCCCCGCGCCCAAGTGCTGGGAATCGGTTTCGCCTTCTCCAGAGGAACTGGCCGTCCCTGCAGGTTGGGGTGCATCCGGGAGCACTTTGTCAGAGCTCGCACTCTGCTGCGCGAGCGCAGCGGCGCACGTCAAGCCGGAAAAGATCAACAAGAAGAGAATCGCAAAGAACCCGCGGCGGGCATCCCTTGTGCGGGAAGATGCCCGAGGCATAATGCCGTACCGCTCTTTTTCGATCAACGTAACGATCATCACAAGCCTACAGAGGACAATCAAACGCTCAAGCCCTAACGGTTATCCATCGCCAGCTTTGCGCCTCTGTCTTCAAGTTACTCCAAGCAATATACACCGCAGTGACTTGGTTTATCCGTGCAGACCGTCTTCTCAAACAAAACGCCCCACGCTAATTTGAACTGGGATGTTCGCTGAACAGCCTGCCCTGAAGTCTGCTTACCGATAGCATGCCGACACTCGCAATCGAGCGTCTGTTCAAAATTGCACACTATCGAATTGTTTTCATTGCCCGCTTCGTACCCGATCACCGTTGCAAATCCCGATATCGCTCCTTGACCTTCGAAAGGGCGAGACAAAAGCGCACACTTAACGCTAAGCGAAGCCGAAGGGATCTCCCGCTCCTCGAGCCCGGCGCGTGAGCCCAACTGCATCACTCATTTTGGGAACCGGCTGCGGGCGGATTAAACTGCACTCAGTGTCCCTCTCCGATCAACTCGGCCTGAGATTCGCCCCTCCCGAGCGTCGCGTCTGGACCGTCCGCGCCCTGGTCGCCGCCGTGCGCGCTCACGTCGAACGCGAATACGCCGACGCCTGGGTCGAAGGCGAGATTTCAAATTTTCGCGCCCCCGATTCCGGCCATCTTTATTTCACCCTGAAAGATGGCAACGCTCAGATTCGCGTAGTCATGTTCAGCTCCAAAGCCCGCCTCCTGCGCTTCCGTCCCACCGACGGCATGCAGGTCGTGGCCCGCGGCCGCGTCACCATTTACGAAGATCGCGGCGAACTACAAATCGCCGCCGAATACCTCGAGCCCAAAGGCGCCGGCAGCCTGCAGGTTGCCTTCGAGCAACTCAAAGCCAAGCTCGAAGCCGAAGGATTATTTTCCGCCGATCGCAAAAAGCCCATCCCGACGCTGCCCTCGCGCATCGGCATCGTCACCTCGCCGCAAGCCGCCGCCCTGCGCGATATCCTCAACATCTTGCAGCGCCGTCATCACTCGGTGAATGCAGTCATCTATCCCGCGCAGGTGCAGGGGGATTTCGCCGCCGCCGAAGTCGCTGCCGGCGTGCGCTACTTCAACGAAGTTCGCACCGATTCAACTCGCAGCGTCAACGTCATGATCGTCGCCCGCGGCGGAGGCTCCGCCGAAGATCTCGCCGCCTTCAACAACGAAGCCCTCGCCCGCGCCGTCGCCGCATCCCAGATTCCCGTAATCTCCGCCGTCGGCCACGAAACCGATTTCACCATTATCGATTTCGTCGCCGACCTCCGCGCTCCCACGCCTTCCGCCGCCGCCGAGCTCGTCATCCGCTCGCGCATCGAAATTGAAAATCAGTCGGAAGCCATTCGCGATCGCCTCATCCGCGCCATCGAGCGCCGCCTGCTCGAAGCCCGTCACGCCCTCACCGAACGAGCTCAGCATGGCGCATTCCCCCGCATGATGGATTTCATCCGCCAGCGTCAACAGAAACTCGATGACCTCACCTTCCGCCTCGAACGCGCCCAACGTCAAACCCTCGAAGCCACGCGCCGCAAATTGGAAACCATCTCCGCCTCCGTCCGCCATTACGATCTCCGCCGTGTCCTCGCCGGGGTTCGCGCCCAACTCGACGCCGGCACCGCCTCGCTCTCCGCCGCGATGCGCAATCTGCTCCTTCTCCACAAAATCCGCGTCGAACGTATGGACCGCGCCCTCCGCGCGCTCTCCCCGCTCGCCATCCTCGACCGCGGCTACGCCCTCGTCTTCGATGCCAAGGGCCACTTGATCAAAGACGCAGCCCAAGTGACTCCACAAGATGAAATTTCCGCCCGCGTCGCCCGCGGCGAAATTCGCGCCACCGTCACCAAGACCACCGGCGAGGATGCCCCAACATAACCTCGCGCGCTAGTAGTGGGTCAGTTTGAATCTGTTTTTGTTTGAGGGGCGTCATCCCGAGACCCGGCGCAGTTCAGCCGGGTGAGGGATCTCCCGTAGACAAAAGCACGTGCGGTGGGGGAGATCCCTTCGACTTCGCTCAGGGCAGGCTCCTCGACTGCGTGAGTGCTCGCTTTGCTCGCACGCACTTCGCTCGGGATGACAGATCTGTGCTTGTTATGACCGCGCCGAATTACTGCGCGGTTAGCATGGGGACTGTGGCAGTTACGATGCTGGCGGGGTCGTCGCGGAGTTTCAGGTAGAGGGTCGTACCTTTGGGCGAGGGGATTCTTAGTTGGGCTTCCACGAAGCCGTCGGGAACGGTAACGGAGTCGGCGAAGTCGGGATCGCTGCTGACGGAATCGATCAGGAAAAGTTTATCTCCGCTGAGCGTGCATTTCTTGTCTGAACCATGTGCGCAACGCACACCTTCCAACACAGGCATTCTTACGAGCGTGATAAGCGGCTGCCAGTCGCCGTCTGTTCCATCGGGGCTGATGGGACGGAATTTCAGCGGGCCGAAGGCGGAAGGGCCTAGCAGCTTCATGGGATCGAGTACGCCGAAGATGGTTTTGGAATCTTGCGGCGTGAGGTTACCGTCTTTTTCGCTCAGCAAAACTTTGAAAGATTCGTCGGCGGTAGCGACTTCGATTCTTTCGTTGGCCGGAAAGTTGTCGGGGACTTGCGTTTTGAGAAAGAAATTCAGACGGGCGTCTTGCGGGAGTTCGTCCTGATTCTCGAGTTGAAGGGTGGCGGGCGATTCTTCGGCATCGGGCTGCACGCTTTTGTTGAGCATCACCACGCGTGGGCGCGGGGCTGCGACTACGGTTTTGAGATCGAGGGTGCGGCCATCGTTGAGAGCGACGTGAAGGGTGATGTTTTCTCCGCTCTGCAATTGGGTAGCGATGGTTGCATCGTGGCTGACCAGCTTGAGTTCATCCACCTGATGGGCGCGGGCAAGGCCGTCAGGGGTGAAATGCAGGCTATCGACTTCGAGCGACGTGACTTGATCGAGGCGCGTGCCTTTCAGAACGCCATCGGAATCTCCGGCGTGGATGTCGAAGGCGTCGAGGCGTCCGGCCTCGGCGTAGGTGTGGAGGGGAATTTCCTGCGGGTCGTGCTTGCCTAGCTGATGGATCAGAAGAGTCAGGGTTCCGGCGGTCGCGGTTTGCAAGGGAACCTGGACTTCCATTTCTTCGGGCTTGGCGAGTTTCCAGGTGGCCTTGGCGATGGCGCCCTTTTGATCGCGAAGGGTGACCCCGCTGACACAGCAGGCGTCGGAGGACTGGAGATGAAGCGTGTCTTCGCGGCCGACGATGAGAGCGCTGGCATCTTTGGAGGCGACGATCCACTGAGCAGAGCTGGAGCTGCGCAGGCGGAAGCGTGGACCTTCGAAGGAATGAAATCCCCAGGTCCCGCGCAGCACGCCGCTGAGCTCGCCTTCGAGTTCGATCGACTGCATGGCTTTGGTATCGACGACAAAACCGCCTTTGAGGGCATCGGGCTGGGCGGGAAGATCGATTCCGGGGCCCGATTTGGTTTCGACATGAAGCACGAAATTGTGCGCGAGAGCGGTCGCGAAAACGAGCGGAGCACCTTCGGCGGGCAAAACCAGAGAGGGCGCGTCGATGCAGAGAGTCTGAGTGGCGTCAACCGGGCGCAACGGCGGAGCGGGAGCGGGGTTGACCAGAGGAAGTCCGATGACGATCACGGATTTTGGATTGCGGAATGACGGAGGGTAATTGAGGCGAAGATTGAGCGTGTCCTGCTTGGGCAGCGAGAGAGCGGGGATGTATTGATATTGGGCGGTGTGCGCGGTGCTCAGAATGCGGGCTACATCAACGATGGCTCCGACATAGGCGCTGTAGTAGCCGCTATGAGCGCTGGGCGTGTTGCTGACTTGCGCCAGCAGATCGCTGGGGTTGCCGTTGGTGAGAGCGGCCACCATGCCTTGGCTGTGGGCGTCATCGAGGACGAGTTGGTCGGTATTCTGAGTGAGGCATGGGGCCTGTTGGGCGGTGGGTTTGTCGAAGCATTGATTTTCGAGGCGAATGTTGAGGCTGCGGGCCAGCAGGGTGGTGCGGGCCTTGAACTGTTCGGGATCATTGGCGGAGATATCGCGAACGGAGTCGAGATATTTTTCCAGGCGCTGGCGATCGAGACTGGCCTGATCGAGATCCTGGGCGGCGCGCACGAAGGCTCCGGGCTTGCCGCGGACGGCGCTGCGGAGGGTGTTGAAGGCGCCTCCGGTTTCGGGGGCGAGGAAGACGAGAGCTTCTTCGGCCCCGTCGGGGACGTTGATGAAGATTCCTTCGTCGCGGATGGGCTTGCTGAGAGCATCGACGCGGGTGAACCAGGTGTCAGGCGGAGGGTTGGTTGCGCCCCGCAGGAAGGCGACGACCATCATGTAGCGGACGGATTGGCTCTCGGGGAGATCGGGATGGACCCAAAGGCGGTCTCCGGCGTGAAGATCGGGGACTTCGGCGATGGGGAGGGTATGGCCCTCGCGTTGGACGCGGACGTTGACTTTGGGGCCGATGAGGTCGAAGGCGGCGGTGTCGGCGCGGGAGTAGGCGGCGAGGAAGAGAAAAGCGGTCAGCAGCGCGCGACAAATGAGCAGATTACGAGTTCCCATGGTCAGTAGTGTGATGATGCGCGAGGGGAAATAGTCGCGCCCCAAACGATAAGAAATATTGTATTCACGCGGGAGCGGCTTTTGGAGATGAACTAAAGTCAAAGGCCCTGCCCGGTTCCTGCAAAAGACGCAGCGACAAGGACGGGGCATTGTGCTTAGGCGAATCAGGTAGATTGCAAGACAAAGCGGCGGAGGCTCGCCGGGAGTGCGAACTCCGCCGCTGATCTTTTTGACTTCGCTCTTCGGCCTTCGCGCTTAAAACTCCCCGGAGAAGGCATCCGGGGCCAGAAAAAGTTTAGGCTCGGGCTGCCACGACCGCGGGCTCGGGGGTTGAGACGCTTTCGTCCTTGCCATTGGGTCTCGACTGCTGCTGCGGTTGGCCGCCTTTGCGAATGTCGATGCCGCCCTTGAAGTAGGCGCCGTCTTCGATGGAGATGCGGGCTGCGACTACGTCACCGGTGAGGGAGCCATCGCTGCGGATATCTACGCGATCGCTGGCGGTCAGATTGCCGCGCACTTTGCCGAGGACCACAATTTCGCGGGCGTTAATGTTGGCCGCGACGACGCCATTGCGGCCGATGGTGACGCGATTGCCGGCGAGGCTGATGGAGCCTTCGACGCGGCCATCGATGTAGAGAGATTCCGATCCGGTCACCTCGCCCTTGATGACGAGCGACTTGCCGATGGTGGCCTGGTCCGCACTGGTGGTGGCAGCGACCGGACGCGGGGCAACGGGGGGCTCACTGGCCATCATTGCTGGCGCGCTCGGGGTAGAGGTAGTTGGACGCTCCGGCTCTGCTGGCCGCCCGGGGGTCTGAGGCTGATTCGTCGGCTTCCACATGGATGAAAAAGTTCCTTTCCTGGTTGGGATTAGGGATCACGTGCCGCACTTGCGTGACCAAATCCGATTGTACTCCGCTGTCTCACAATGAGCACTGTGGAAAAGCCTTTCTTTTCAACAAAGTTTCCTGTCTTGGTACATTTGTGAATTTTTGAAGAGGGGCGGAACGAATGGGCTTGATCGAGCGTTTTTGGGAATAGAGCGTGTAACGATTCCCGGAAAAGTTGGGAGCGGGCAATCCTTCCACAGGGAAGCGGAGTACGCTTCTGCATTCGAGATTTTAGCCAGCTTTGAAACAGAAAGCGATTTGAAACGTCAGATGAATTACCGACGCAGGCAGCGCCGCAGGAGTGAACATGATTGAACCAGCCGAGATCACTGCTTTGAAAATCGGACGACCGCAAAGTGGAGAGTACGCGCCGTATTACGATCGCTATATTTCTTTGGTGAAGGGCAACGACATTCTGGAGACGCTTGACCAGCAACGGCGGCAGATGATGTTGCTGCTTTCGGGACGCGACGAACAGGATGGCGACTTTCGTTACGCGCTGGAGAAGTGGAGTGCGAAAGAGGTGCTGGGACACATCTGCGATACGGAGCGCATCTTCGCGTACCGCGGGTTGCGCATTGCGCGCGGCGATACGACGCCGATGGAGGGTTTTGAGCAGGATGACTACGTGCGCAACGGGCCGTTCGCGGGACGCCGGCTAGAAGATCTGGTGGAAGATTTTATATCGGTGCGGCGGGCCACGTTGTGTTTGCTGCGCAATCTGGATGAGGCGGCGTGGTTGCGGCGCGGGATCGCGAATAAAAATGAGGTGACGGTGCGGGCGCTGGCTTACACGATGGCGGGACATGAGTTGCATCACCGGCGGATTCTGGAAGAGAGATATTTTGCGAAGAGCCGGGCGCAGAGCGGGGACGCGGCCTAGCCGGGTGCAGACGCGGGGTTTGGGCCCTTAAGGGTTAGGTCTTAGGCTCGAGGCCGGATCGAAGATGAATTCTGATTGACGCGCAAGCGCTCGTCTTTGCGATCCAACAGTTCGTTTAACTCATCAACCAGTTGGGTAAACTTCTGTCGATCTTGCTCAGTCGCGATCCGTTCGCACAGGATCGCCATGCGTTCTCGTTCATCGGGAGTCACCGGGGCATACCTCATAGCAGGGTCGGTTGCCAGTAAGAACCCGGAAGATCGGGATTAGTTGCGGGGCGGCGTAAGGGATAGCATCAAAGGGACAAAAGAAGGGCAATCAATATTTCGTTTGCGGAGCGGCAGTCAGGCGATATTGGCTTGCGGGGTGAAAGACCTTAAAAAAGCATGTGCGAACGCGGCCTGATAGAACTGCTCCGCGGTAAAGGGGCTCACGTCGACCCAATGGCGTGTGTCGAGGATCTTTCTTTTGAATCCGCAGTGCGTTGTATCGGGGGATTTCCACATTCGATCGGGCAACTGGTCTTCCACATGAATTACTGGATGGAGTACGAATTGCGCCGCATTCGGGGAGAGCGGCCGATTTATCCAGAACACAATGCGGAGAGCTTCCCGGGTGCACCGTCGCCTGGCGACAGAGAGGAATGGGATCGGCTGCGGGATCGATTTGCCAGTTTGTTGGGCGAGTTCTCCGCGCTGGCGAATTCTTCTGCGGAAGAAATGCAGCGGGAAATCGAAAGCGTGCACGAGGGCGATAAGAACGTGGCGGGGACCCTGGACGCGGTGATCTGGCAGATGGTGGCGCACAACAGCTATCACACGGGGCAGATTGCGATGATGCGGCAGATGCTGGGGGCTTGGCCGCCGCGCGGCGGGGGAGATACCTGGTAGGAGGGGCCGGTGGCCGGCAGCCGTTGTGCAGAGGGCCGATTTCGGACGGTTTATTCGAGCAGGATAGGTATGGACTCAATATTTATACATTATGATGTATGCTACGGATGGATAATGGATTCAGCTACTTGGTCTGTCGCGGTGGAGCTCGTAGATTCCGGGGAAATCCGTTAGCGTTGGATAGCCTAATTGGTCAAAAGTTGACGCCATGTTTTCCGGCAACGGCGCGCCCGGAGTTCCTAGCGAAGCGGTAATTGCCTGGGAAGGCGATTCCAAGAGGTGCTCAGTGCATTTCCGGATGGGGTGAAGTGCAACCTGGGATTTGATTTGCGTCTGCTGCAGCAGGGACAGCAACCAACCGATTATCGTCCGATGACATCCGTTGGCGCGGGAGTCTTTGAGTTACGCGATCAGGACGAGCGAGCTTGGTATCGCGTGATTTATTTATCGCGGGTGCGTGGTGTGATCTATGTGCTGCACTGTTTTGAAAAGCGCAGTCGCGAGACACCGATGAAGGAAATCAAGACGGCGCGGCAACGGCTGAAGGCGGTGCGGGCGCGAATGATTAAGGAGAGACATGGCGCGCAGTAAACCAACTCACGTGACGCGGGGCAACGTGCTCGATGACTTGGGATTCTCGCCCGAGCAGGCCACGGTCTTGAAGTTCAAGGCGGACCTGTATCAAGCCATACTCAAGCACGCACGAAAGTACTCACAAAAACAATTGCAGGTTATTTTGGCAGAGCCTCAGCCACGTGTGAGCGAGTTGCTCAACGGGAAGATTGCCAGGAAGAGCCTGGACAAGATGCTCTACTATGCAGCGCGGCTAGGCATCGAAGCCAAGGCCCGGTTTCCTCGCACCAACAAGCAGGCCGCGCGGCGACAGTTGGCAGCGGCTGGACGCTGACCTCGAATCTAGCCTAAAATCCCCATCCTTTTTCCCACCCTCCCCAGCACCTCCAGCGCTTGATGTAACTCTTCCTGGGTATGGGTCGCGGTCATGATGGTGCGGATGCGGGCTTTGCCTTCGGGGACGGTGGGGAAGGCGATGCCGGTGCCGAGGACGCCTTCCGAGAATAATTCGCGGGAAAAATCCATGGTCAACTTTCCGTCGCCGATGATGATGGGGGTGATGGGAGTTTCGCTGGCTGGCGTTGACTTGCCGCCGATGTCGAAGCCGAGCAAGCCGAGCTCTTTTTTCCAGAAGCGAGTGTTCTGCCAAAGTTTTTCCATGCGTTCGGGCTCGTTTTCGAGAACGTCGAATGCGGCGATACAAGTCGCCGCGACCGAAGGCGGATGGGAGGTTGAAAACAAAAATGGACGGGCGCGGTGATAGAGAAAATCGATGAGATCGCGGGTGCCGCAGACGTACCCGCCGAGCGCTCCGATGGCTTTGGATAACGTGCCGACCTGAATATCGACGCGGTCGTGCACATTGAAGTGATCGATGGTGCCGCGACCGTTGCGGCCGAGAACGCCGGAGGCATGGGCGTCATCGAC
Organism: uncultured Acidobacteriaceae bacterium; assembly: GCA_963710965.1. GTDB lineage: Bacteria > Acidobacteriota > Terriglobia > Terriglobales > Acidobacteriaceae > Sulfotelmatobacter. Next base: position 75,465 of record CAVQCP010000029.1, read on the forward strand.
CATCATGATGGCGCCATATTTTTCCGCGACATCGCAAAGGCCGGGAAGCGGGCCGATATCGCCATCCATGGAAAAGACGCCGTCGCTGATCAGCAGCTTTTTGCCGGGCTCGTCTTTGACGCTAGCCAGTTGCTCTTCGGCGTGGGCGACATCTTTGTGGCGGAAAACCAGAATCTTGGCTTTGGAGAGGCGAGCGCCGTCGATGATGGAGGCGTGGTTGAGCGCGTCGGAGATGATGAAATCGTCCTTGCCGAGCACGGCTGAAACCGTGCCGGCATTCGCGGCGAAGCCGGATTGAAAGACCACGCAGGCCTCGACATTTTTGAAGCGGGCGATTTTTTCTTCGAGATCCATATGGATTTTCATGGTGCCGGCGATGGTGCGCACTGCGCCCGACCCGACGCCGAACTTGCGCGTGGCCTCGAGCGCGGCCTCGCGCAACTTGGGATGCGTGGTCAGTCCCAGATAATTGTTCGAGGCCAGGTTGATGACTTTCTTGCCGTCGAAGGTGCAGACGGGGGCCTGCTCGTCATCGAGCACGCGCAGCTTGAAATGCGTGCCTTTGGCTTTGAGTTCGTCGAGCTGGTCGGTGAGATACGAGAGCGGGTTGGTGCGGGCTGCTGTAGTCATAGGAACCTCGATCCGCGGAGTGTCACTGGCCCGCGGGGGATGGGGCACGGGATAGTTTAATACGCGAGCGGGGCACAGACTATTGGGAGAAAAGTTTGACGCCGAGAATGCGGCGATAGCGCTCGAAATCGCGGTCGGTGGTAAAAACGGACCACTGATTCCGCGAGGCAACGGCGCAAAGCAATAAATCGATCGAAGTGGCGGCCACGCCTCGTTGACGGCACACATTGCTCATTCGCGCCGCCTCTTCATAGTCGTCGGTTTTCAGTGTCGCGTCGGGAAATTCACGAAGCTCACCGCGTATGCGCGCAAATGGGGCCTCATCGCGGATGCCCGAGAGCACTTCCTGGCGTACAGCGCCGATGATCCGTGCCTCTCCAGCACGGATCATGCCGTCCAGGTCTTGCAACAGCGCTCGCTCCTCCAGATTTAAGTCATGGGGCCGGCGACGCAGCGCCAGTGACCAGATCGAAGTATCTACCAGGGCAGTCATGGATTGCGTTTGCGGCGCCGTTCGGCCTTGTAATCGTAACCGGGATCGAAATCAATCGTTCCGAACGAATCCAGAATGCGGAGCTGCTTATGGTGACGAACGTATTCGGTAAGCGCAGCGTTGACGGCGTCCTTTTTCGATTTGTGCTTGCCGATGCGCTGCGCCTCGATAATCAGTTTGTCATCGAGGGCGAGATTGGTTGCCATTTACAGAGTATTACACAATGGGCTGTGTAGGTAAATGTGTAAAAGTTAGCCCTCTTAAGTCCTTGGTTGACTTCCTCGCGGGCGGAGTGCCCGCGCCACACTAACCGCCGCTATTTCGTTCCGTTGGGGTAGACCAAAATTTTGCTGGCTTCACCGGTTTTCAGGCGCTCCATGGCTTTGCTGAAGTCTTTCATCGGGAGACGATCGGTGATCACTGGATGCAGATCGAGTTTGCCCGCTTTCAGCAGCGCGGTCATCTGATACCAGGTCTGGTACATGCGGCGACCGTTGATGCCTTGTACAGTGATGCCTTTGAAAATGATGTCCTCGGAAAAATTCAGCGAGATGGGCTTAGAGGTGAGGCCGAGCAGCGAAATTCTGCCGCCGCGACGGACGATGTCGAAGGCGGTGCGAATGGAAGCGGGAACTCCTGCCATTTCGAGCACCACGTCGACGCCCTGGCCTCCGGTCATTTCCATCACGATGGCGTTTACATTTTCTTTGGAGGGATCGAGGACGTAATCGGCCTTCATCTCGCGCGCGATCTTGCGACGGTGCTCATTGACTTCGATGGCAAAGACGCTGGTGGCGCCCACGGCTCGGGCGACGGCGATGGCGAATAATCCAATGGGCCCACAACCGGTGATGGCTACGGATTTCGCGGCGATCTCGCCCGCGAGCACGGTATGCACGGCGTTGCCCAGGGGATCGAGGATGGAGGCATACTCCTGCGGAATGGCGGGATCGAGCTTCCAGATATTCGACTCGGGGATCACGACGTATTCGGCGAAAGCGCCGTCGGCATCGACGCCGATGATTTTCACGTTCTGGCAGATGTGGGCCTCGCCGGTGCGGCATTGCAGGCACTTGCCGCAGGCGACGTGCATCTCGGCGGAAACGAAGTCGCCTTCTTTTACGCTGGTCACTTCATCGCCGAAGGCGGAGACCTCGCCGCAAAATTCATGGCCCGGGATCAGGGGAGGATGAATCCGGTTCTGGGCCCAGCGGTCCCAGTTATAAATGTGCAGATCGGTGCCGCAAATCGAAGCCACCTTTACTTTGACCAGAACGTCGCGCGGCCCAAAGGATGGAATCTTAACCTCGCGAATTTCTGACCCGGCGGCGGCCTCGGGCTTTACCACAGCAAGCATTGTCGATGTCATGAGTTCCTACCTTATGAATTCCGACTCAAACCCAAAACGATTGATTCTAGCACTGGGCGGAGAGTTGGGTGCAGAGTCAGTCTGCTCCGACTGCCCGTCTGTTCTCGGCAAGTTCACAGCAGGTCCCTCCACTGCGCTTCCCTCCCTTCGGTCAGGAAGCTTCGGTCGGGATGACAAGGGCCTTTGGAGGCCGACCTAATGAATTGTCAAATTGCGTTCGTCTGGGCAGTTTCCTCATTGCCCCAGAGATTCGCTCTACAACGGCGCGACTTAGCTCATGGGCTTGTAGGTTTTGGGCGGGGCAGTCTTATATTCCTCGGACTTGCCACGGGGGATGCTTAAAGTCTTCCACTCGCCGGAGCGGATGTGTTTGGCTAAAAATACAATCTGGCCGGTATGCAGGGCGTAGTGAGCGATCTGGCGGTTGATGGCCTGCAATACGGTGTGGGGCTCGCCGCGGATGGTGACGGTGCGCATCAGATCCTCGGGCTGCAACCCTTCGAGGGTGGCGAAGACGCGGGCCCAACCTTCCTCCCACCATTTCATTACCTCAGGGCGCGTGGTTGGCGAGTCGATCTCGAACTCGCGGTCGCGATAACGATCGGGCTTTTCGCCATCGGTAGTGAGAAAGTCAGTGAAGCGGGAGCGCATATTTCCCGCCAGATGCTTGACGATCGCGGCCACACAATTGGCTTCCGGATCGATGGTGATGAAGAGTTCATGATCTTTAAGCTGTGCCATGGCGTTATCGGCGAGACGCTTGCTTCCGCGAAACTGCCGGCGGGCTTCATCGAGATAGTGAGAGGCAAGATCGCCAGTGATGTTTTGCAATTTGAGTGCTCCAGTTTGAGTGCCGCGAATCGGCTCGAAAAAATCCTCGCTTCATAGGATACAGGGACCGAGGAGGATGGTTGCGAGCCGGGATAGCCCTCGCTACACGTTAACTCCGTCTGCGAAAAATGAGCAACTTGATGCCCACCCCTCAAGAATTGTTAGTTCTTGTGCAAAATTGTGTTGACACTTTGTTCACACTGCCGCAATATCTTGTGATAAGAGCGTTGCCCGTACTATGACTTGGGTAGCGTTTTGCATTCGGGCCCCGTAGTTCAAGGGAAAATCGTTCACGGAGGATCCTTCAATGGCAACGAAGAAGAAGGCAAAAAAGAAAAAGCACTAACCATGATGCGAAGCCGAGGCTTCGCACTAGGGCCGAGAATTTAAACCAGCCTCTCAGGAGAAGCACCTTCTGAGAGGCGTTTCCGTTTGGGGCGCAATTTGGATGGGACGAAAGCAGCCCGCAGGCGCTGAAGCGCGGTTGGTGTGAGGGGTGCCTAACGGCACGACTTGAGCGTCGTGCCCTTCCCGATTCTGTTCGCGTTCGAGTTTTTCCGCAGCCTCTGAAGTCATGCCCTTCCCAAACCTGACCCCAATCGAGTTTTTCAGCGACCTGCTAAAGCAAGACGAAAGCGGTTCTGGAGGGCGAGCGGATGATCCGCAAAATTCACCCGAGCGATGCCTGGGTGTGTCACAATTAGAAAATCGGGCTCTCGAGAAGATGACTGGTAAAAAAAAGTCCGCAGCCAAGGGTAAGGCGGACGAAGTGTTCATCCCGGACAAGCTCTACTTTCGCATCGGCGAAGTAGCGACGCTTTGCCGCTTGCCCGCCTACGTGCTGCGCTTCTGGGAGAGCGAGTTTCCGCAACTCAAGCCGGTCAAAAGCAGCACGGGACAGCGCATGTACCGACGGCGCGACGTGGAAAGCGTTTTGCGCATCAAGCAACTGCTTTACGAGCAGGGATTCACCATCGTGGGAGCGCGTCAACAACTGCGGGCAGAGGCCAAACCCGACAAGGGGCAAGCCGCGATTCCGTTTCCCACGCAGTCGCCTGTCGAAATCCAGAGCATACGGCAGGGGCTGCGTGAGATTCTCAACCTGCTTTCGACGCGCCGCACGGGATAGTTGAAGAGCGAAGGTCATAGGGCACCTTCCCAGTTGCGGTTTAGACGACAGCTAGTGTCCCAATTAAGGTGGGCGCTCACCGTTTACAACGGACCAGAAAAGCAGGTTCCTCCGCTCCGCCGTCCCCTTCGACTTCGCTCAGGGTCCGGCTCCGGTCGAAATGACAGGTTTCGGTAGTGTCCTAGCCTAGGACACTACGAGACGGCATACTTGCTGGACAGCAACTCTCTACCAGCAGAAAATGGGAAGATGCGAACTAGGGCTATAGTGCTGGTGACAGCGGTTCTCCTCTGCGTCCTACCGCTGTGCGCACAAAACTCGGCGCCGGAGGATACGAACACTTCGAGAAGTGATACGACCTCTCCACAGAGCAGCAACATCAATCCGACGCGCACCGTCACAACCCACACCCAAAGCGGGGGGCGCAGCTTCGATACGCAATCGATTCAGCGGCGCAACGCTGACGGGGATTTCGAGCCTTACCAGGATGTTGAAACAGAAACCGTCAAAGTGAATTCGACGACGACCAGAACCATCTCGCGCACTTTCGGACGCGATGCCGATGGCGCAAAAACGCTGGTGCAGGTGACGGAAGAAGAGACGCGGACGTTTGGGAATGGCAGTTCGAGCGCGGTGCGATCGATCTCGAATCCTGACGCGAACGGGAATCTTCAAGTAGTACAGCGGCAGATTGAAGAGACAAAGAAGATTGGGAAAGATGTAGAAGAGACGAAGACGACGACAATGATGCAGGGCGGCAGCGGAGAACTTGCACCCGCGATGCAGACGCAAGAGCGACGCCAGACAGAGTCGAATGGGACGGTGCAGTCGCAGAAGACCACGCTGCTGCCCGATGGGAACGGCAACTGGCAGGTGGGCGAGGTGCAGCACAGCACGACGCAGAAGCAGGGCAACACGAGCACTACGGAGCAGACCACGTCGCGATCGGACTTTGACGGCAATCTCGATCAGGTTTCGCGAACTGTTGCCACGGAAACGAAGGGCGCTCGTGGGGATAGCCAGAAGACGGTGGAAACTGACTCAGTGGATGTTCCGGGAACGCCGCGCGATGGTGGGCTGCATCCGGTGGAGCGGAAAACGACGGTGCAGCACACGACGTCAACTGGCAAGCAAGTAACTGAACAAAGAGTCGAGAAGCCCGATCCCGGCGACCCGGCCGCCGGCCTGCAAACGACTACCGTCACCATCGACACATCGAGCGCGGGTGCTTCCGGGACGCGGGGGACGAGGACCATTGAGGCGCGCGATGCCAATGGAAAGATGGGAATCGTGTCGGTGGATACGACGGATGCGAAGAGCAGTGCGGCAGTGCAGGTGCAGATTGCGCCGGCGGAGAAGGCGAAATAATCTGGGGCGCGGCAGGCAAGCGGGCAGAGTGCCCGCTCCACATGGGCTTGCTTTCACACAAAAAGGTTTTGAGGCGAATGGTCGGGACGGGCAGATTTGAACTGCCGACCCCTCGCACCCCAAGCGAGTGCTCTACCAGGCTGAGCCACGTCCCGACTAGGAAGGAACCTGCTGCATCGACCTGCTGCATCGATCTGCGTGATTCGATCTGCGGCAGATGGGGTTGACTCAAGGATTTTACCACGCGGGAGGCCGAAGAGAGTCGAGCTTCGCCCGACCGGACAACCCCTTCGGCTTCGCTCAGGTCTGGCGAGGGCGGCTGTCCCCACATGTTTGCTTTTATTTCTTCTTGCGTTTCGACTTTCGCGTTGAGGGCTTGGGCGGCGCTTCTTCCAAAACCGCGAACTGGATTTTCTTTTCTACGGGATCGATGCGGTCGATCAGGACGCGAATTCTTTGTCCCATGCTGTAGGTTTTGCGCGAACGCTGGCCGATGATCTGGCGCGTGTTCTCGTGATAGGTGTAGAAATCGTCGGCCAGCGAATTCAGTGGTACTAATCCTTCAACAAACAAATCCGTGAGTTCGACGAAGAATCCGAACTTCGTGACGCTGGTGATGAGGCCGTCGAAGTCTTCGCCGACGCGGTCCTGCATGAACTTGACCTTCTTCCATTCCATGAGGTCGCGCTCGGCGTCGTCGGCGCGGCGCTCGGACTGGCTGGATTCTTCGGCGATTTCGTGCAGTTCTTCAGTCGAGATAGGCCCGCTCAATTCCTCGGACTCGTGAGCGTCAGGGCTACGCCGCTTGGACCACGGAGTCGCGCCGGCTTCTCGCCGGATTTCCGGCGAATCAGGCGGGACGCCAACGCTAGCTTCGCGCAGCACGTCTTTCAGAATGCGGTGGACGATTAAGTCGGGATAGCGGCGGATGGGCGAGGTGAAGTGGGTGTAGCTGGGCGCGGCGAGCGCGAAGTGGCCGAGATTCTCCTCGGAATAGCGTGCCTGCTTGAGCGAGCGCAGCATCAGATAACTGAGAATGCGCTCCTCGGGTTTGCCGGCAATTTTCGCCGCCAGCTTTTGATACATGCGCGGCGTGATGTGAACATCTTGTGGAACTTCAATGGTGCGGGCCTGCTTGCCCGTGTCGCGCGCGGCGCGGCGGTCGCTTTTGAATTGCACGCGATGAATGGGCAGCGGGCCTACGCCTAGGGAATATCCAAAGGTCGCCGCGATCACTTCGAAATCGTAGACGCGCTTGGCGTCGGGCTTTTCGTGGACGCGATAGAGCGAGGCGATGTGTTTCGACTCCAGATAATGCGCCACGCACTCGTTGGCCGAGAGCATAAATTCCTCGATCAGGCGATGCGCGACGTTGCGCTCGGAGCGGGTGATGCTTTTCATCAGGCCAAATTCGTCGAACTCGATGACCGGCTCGGGCAGGTCGAAGTCGATGGATCCGCGGCGCTGGCGCTTGCGATTCAGAATCAAGGCCAGATCGCGCATCAGTTCGAAAGTGGGCACCAGCGGCGCGTAACGCTGGCATAGAGTGGCGTCGCCTTCGAGCACGGCATTGACGGCGGTGTAAGTCATGCGCTCGGCGGAGCGAATCACACCCTGGCTCAACTCGTAGCCTACAATTTCGCCATGGGGATCGATCTCCATCACGCAGGAGAGCACGAGGCGATCGAGATGGGGACGCAAGCTGCAAATGTCGGTGGACAATTCGAGGGGCAGCATGGGCACGGCGCGGTCCGGAAAATAAACGCTGGTGCCGCGCAGGCGCGCTTCCTGGTCGAGCGCAGAGTTGGGAGTGACGTATTGGGCCACGTCGGCGATATGGACCTGCAAAGCAAAATTGCCGTTGGGGAGATGGCTGACGGTGACGGCATCGTCGAAGTCGCGGGCGGTTTCGCCGTCGATGGTAACGATGGGCAGGTTGCGGAAGTCGCGCCGGTGGCGGAGTTCGCGCTCCGGAATGACGGCGGGAATGTTCTGCGCTTCTTCGAGCGTGGCAGCGGGGAAACGATGGGGCAGATGAAATTTGCGGATGGTGATTTCGACATCGACGCCGAAGTCGTCTTCGCGGCCGAGAATTTCGACGACGCGGCCGCGTGGATTTTGCGTGGGCGTCGGCCAGTCAGTGATCTCAACGTCAACCACGACGCCTTCGAGATCGTCCCAATCGGTGGTGTGGGCGGCTTCGTCGCCGAGTACGCGGTCGACGCTTTGGCGGCGTGGTGCTGGCGTGTCTTCTTGGTGCCGGGGGAGAGGGCGAGACGCCTTCTCGACAGCCGCCGGAGACGGCGGCGCTACGGTCGCGCTGGGACGCTCCATTCCGGCAGGAATGACCACGTCCATCGTAATTTTGCTGTCGAAGGGCTTCACAGTGTTATGGCGGCTGCCGTAATGGAAAATTCCAACGACCGTGGGATGAGCGCGCACCACCGGGCGCACAATGCGGCCCTCGGTGCGGCCATCGGGACGAGTGGCAACAATGTCGACGAGCACGCGATCGCCGTGCATGGCATTGCCGATGGCATGAGGAGGAATAAAAATATCACCGGTAATTCGCGCTTTGAGGGAGGGACTCAGGGAACTGGCATCGGGGATGACGAAGCCGAAGCCGTCGCGATGCATAGTGAGGCGGCCCACGACGAGATTTTTGTCATGCTTGTTGGCGGCGGGTTGCGGTAGAGCGTAGCGGTCGGAGTTGAGTTGAACCAGCTCGCCGGCGGCGACCAACTTTTCGAGTTGGGATTCGAGTTCGGCGCGGGCATCACCATGCAGTCCCAATTCGCGGATCAATTGTTTAAGGCCAGCGGCGCGCTTGGGCTGGCGGGCGATGTGTTTGAGGATGGCGGCGTCGGAGAGCATAGAAGGTGTGGTTAATCTCTCGTTGTTGGTCGTTGGTTGTCGGCCAAAGCCGCCAGCAGGGTCATGCTTAATCCTAACGTATAGGCGAGGTTTATCCTTCCATTGCGTTTTTAATCTTGGTAAATTGCACGATCCTTCGACTGCGCGGCTGCTGTGCTTCGCTTGCAGTCGCTGCGCTCAGGATGACAGGGCGCAGAATGGGGGTAGGCTCGAAGAGTCAACGACCACCTCAAAAATCGAGCGCTTCGAGGCGTCTGGAACTTTCCGCTACTCCGGCGTCGACATCTACGGCGGCATACAGTTCTTTGGCTTCGGACCAAAAGGCGCGGGCCTGGGCATTCTCGCCAGTCTCTTCTTTCAGAATGGCAAATCCGCGCAGCGCGTTCGCTAAATCCAGTTTGGGGGTTTCGTCGTGGTTGCGGTATAGGGTCAGCGCCTCATGATAGCCGGCTGCGGCTAAGTCGTAACGGCGCTCGTGGCGATGGATGTCGGCGACGTGGCGGATCGCGTGAGCCAGCTTTGAGGAATTGTTGGCGCTGCGATAGATTGCAATGGCTTCTTCGTAATGCGCGAGCGCGGTTGGGTTGTTATGCAGGTCGCGCTCGATCTGGGCCAGGCCGGTGAGCGCATGGGCTAATTCTGTTGGCGAGCTTTCGCGGCGGCATAATTCGAGTGCGGCAGTGCGATCACGTTTCGCGTCTTGCGGGCGATTTTCCTGGCGCGCTTGCAGGGCTCGCTGCATCAGGGTTTCGAGTTCGGCATTCATCGCGGGACTCCTGGGTGGGGGTACGGGCTGCGGCTTACGCGACACAGCGGTCGAGCGGGAGATCCTTCGCTGCGCTCAGGATGACAATCGCCGCTGGGGATGACAGTCATCGCTCAGGATGACACTCCTAATGCTTTCTGAATCTCACCGGCGATGGCTGCGGTGATGGTTTGCATTTTTTCTTCGGACTCGGCTTCGACCATGACGCGGGCGAGCGACTCGGTGCCGGAATAGCGTACAACGACGCGTCCGTTGCCGTCCAGCTCGAGCTCGGCGGCTGCGATGGCGCGCTGAACTGCGGGAACCTGGGCGAAGGGAATTTTTTCGCGGACCCGCACGTTTTGAATTTTCTGAGGAAAGACTTTGAGATCGCTGACTAAGTCGGCGAGCGATTTTCCGCTGCGCACGATGACATCCATAACGCGCAGGGCGGTGAGCAGGCCGTCCCCGGTAGTGGCCTCGCCATCGCGAAAGATGATGTGACCGGATTGCTCGCCGCCCAGGGTTGCGCCGGTCTTGAGCATTTCTTCAAGAACGTATTTATCGCCGACGTTGGCGCGCAACATGCGGATGCCTGACTTGTTGAGGGCAATTTCGACACCCATGTTGGACATGGTGGTGGCGACTACGGTGGCGGCGGCGAGCTTGCCGCGGGCCTGCAAATCACGCGCGGTTAGCAGCAGCACGCCGTCGCCGTTGACCACGCGTCCCTTACCATCACAGAGGAGTGCGCGGTCGGCATCGCCGTCGAAGGTTACGCCGAGATCGAACTTGCCGGCGGATTCGGCCACGGTTTTTCCCAGAGTTTCGGGATGCAGGGCCCCGCAGCCTTCATTAATATTCTTTCCGTCGGGGGTGACGTGGGTGAAGGTCGCCTGCACGCGAAGCTCGCGAAATAATTCGGGCGCCTCGGCGGTGGCGGCGCCATTGGCGCAATCTACCAGGACGCGCAGTGGGCTTAAGTCAGAGGAGACAGCGCTGGCCAGGGATTCGATATAGGCCTTGCGCAGCGCTGGCTCGCCGGGGAGGCAGGGCTTGGCGACTTTCATGGCGGTATCGTCCATGGCGCCGGGCTTGGTCAGGAGGGCGAAGATTTCTTTTTCGATGGTGAGTTCGCGTTCGTCGGTGAGCTTGAATCCGTCGCCGGAAAAAACTTTGATGCCGTTGTCGGTCCAGGGATTGTGAGAGGCGGAAATCACGACTCCGGCGGCGAATCCGCGGGTGCGGGCCAGGTAAGCGACACCGGGGGTGGTGATTACGCCTGCGCTATGGACTTCTACGCCGACCGCGGCGAGGCCGGAGGCGACGCGATCGGCAATCCACGCGCTGGATTCGCGGGTGTCCTGGCCGATGACGGCTTGCGCCTTCCACGATCCGCAGAGCAAGTCATGACCGAGCGCGCGGCCGATCAGGTAGGTGCTGTCTTCGGTGAGGGGAAATTCGCCGGCGACGCCGCGGATTCCGTCGGTGCCAAACAATTGCCGCTGAGTATTCATAGAGTGCCTGGATGCCGAATGTAATGCGCAACTGAGGATGATAAATGGTAGCGATGGGTTTTGGCTTACGCGCCAGGCCGGTTGAGCGAGGGTGTATGGTTTGTGGTTTCAGGAGTCAGGATGATCAGATCAATGTCCGCTGGCGTGCGCGGAAGTTTTTTCGACGATCAGGGTTACGCGCACGGGCTTGGGGTTCACCACTTGCACCAGGGCGTCGGCGATGTAGACGTTGGTCACAAAAGTCGCCAGGGAAGTTATCCCGCTGGCGTCGATGGGATCGGTGGTGGCGGCTTGGACATTTTCCACGTGATGCTGGGGTCCGGTAATGGTGATCTTGTCGGGATCCACTAAGATTTTTGCGATGTGTTCGTCGGGGGGAAGATCTCCCACGATGCGAGGATGAACGTCGACGTCGCGGGTGAGGCGCATTTCGAAAGTGAGATGGACCTGGCCGGGAACTACTTGCACAACATGCAACTCGCGTTGCAGGTGGACTTGCTGGGAGGTCAGATCGAAGGTGCGCTCGCCGGGCTTGGCGTCGGCGAGCTCCAACGCGGCGTGAACATCGGTGGAGCGGAGCTGGCGAATGAGGCGTTCGGGACCTTTGACCCGGATCTGCGCGTCGGGGATGGTGGCGGAACTGATCTCGAGGTGGGCAGGAATGTGCTGAAATTCGATGGGGACGCGAATGGCGACTTCGGCGGGCTCCTGGTCGGGAGAAATGGCGAGCCACAATCCGGTGGCGAGGAGCAGGGATAAAACTTTGAGCCAGAAATTGTGGAGGACCCAGCGACGCAGGAAATTCTTCATAGTGGGCGCTCGGGATTGCCGGTGGAATCGTCGTCGGCGCCCATAAGGCCGGCGCGGAACGGGGATGGCAGCGCGCCATCGGACTCATCGTTTTGCGCTACCACCGTGGGCAAGGTGACGGGAGACATATAACGGCGCAGTTCGGTGCTGAGGCGATCGCGCAGTTGCGCGACGGTGAGATCGCGCTCAATCTTGCCACCGATGGCGATGCTGATGGCTCCGGTTTCTTCGGAGACGATGACGGCGATGGCGTCGGTCTCTTCGGTGATGCCAATACCGGCGCGGTGCCGGGTTCCCATTTGGGTGGAGAGGATAGGGTTCATCGAAAGCGGAAGGAAACAGGCAGCGGCGGCGAGACGATCTTTCTGGATAATCACGGCGCCATCATGGAGTGGAGCGCTGGGACGGAAAATGGTGGCGAGAAGATCGTAGGAGAGCCGGGCATCCATGGCGACGCCGCTTTCGATATAGGTGCGCAGGCCGATCTCGCGGCCGATGACGATCAGAGCGCCAGTCTGATGCTGGGAAAACAAATTTGCGGCGAGAACGATGTCGTCGTAGGAATCGCCCTCGACGGCCGAGCCGCGAAGAAAGCTGACACGGCGGCCGACATCGGAGAGCATGTGGCGAATCTCCGATTGAAAAACCACAATGAGGGCGAAGACGACGTAGGGGACCAAATGGCTGACCAGCCAGTTGAGGGTAACGAGTTCGCCGATGCGTGCCAGATAGAAGGCCGCGGCGACGGCCGCGAGTCCGGCGAGCATGGGGGCGGCGCGGGTGCCGCGGATCATGACCAGCACCTGGTAGATGATCACGGCCACGAGCAGAATGTCGAGGACGGTGAACGACGTTCTCACCCATGGGGCCGCAAATTGGTTCACCGGATCTCCATCCCAGATTCCGCAGATTCGGAACTTTACATTCTAATGCACGGGCGGAGATAGGGAGGAATCGGAAAGCGCGAGGTAGTGGCTCAGTTTGAATTTCTTTGCGGGCGTCATCCTGAGCGCAGCTTTTAAGGCGGAGCGAAAAGCCTACCCTGAGCGGAGCCGAAGGGACCCCTACCATACCTCTGCTGCCGCAGCCGCAGCCGACACAGCCGCGTAAAGGAGCCCGCCGGTAAACCCTACCCCTTCTCATACCCAAATCGCGCCGTAATCCCCGCCACTTCAAACTGATCCCCGCTCTTCAACTCGCGCTGCCCGCTATTGAACTCCGCCCCATTCACCCGAATCTTGATATTCTTTGCCGCCGCCACCAGAAAATATCCATCCTCCCGCTGATGAATCGATGCCGCAATCCGCGGCGCGAACCACCGCTTCAGCCGGATGCTCGCCATCTCCGACTTCCCAATCACGCTCAGCTTGCTCGTCAGAACGTAATGTGCCTGGTCCGTCTTCCCTGCGACAATCGTGATCGTCCCAACCTCCCGTCGCCGAATCTCCGGCGCCGGCGCGACCCCATACGCCGTCGCCCCCACCGCCCCTCCGCCCATCTGCGCAAATCTCTCGCGCGCTTTCTTAGTGTCCACCACCATCGTCGCCTGCAGTTGCGGAGGCCTCGCCTTCTCCATCTCCGCCTGCCACCCCGGACTCCGGTCCGTCGAAGAAGAAACTCCCGCCACCCTTGCATCCACCGCCGCTACCGCTCCCTGAAACTCCACCCCATGCTTCCCAATCAGAATCGCATCCTTATCGTTCAGCGCGGCCTTCTTAATGCGGTGATTGTTCAGATAAGTCCCATTAAAACTTTCCAGGTCTTCCAGAAAGTACCCGTTGTTCTCCCAATAGATTTTGGCGTGATATCCCGACACAATCGGATTATCAATGCACAGCAAATTATCCGGCTGCCGCCCAATCGTCACCACGCCCCGGGTCAACACCACTTCCCGTAGCACCTTCTCCTCAAACTTAAGAAGCAACTTTGCCATGACGCGCCGTCTCCCTTGAAAACCTGCATCCCGCAAAAACCCGCACTTCATCAAGAGATTAGGAGCAAGCCCTAGCCCAGAAAAGGTTACCGAGGTAAGTGGCAATTTCAGGTATAAAAGGAAGCCAATCGCCCGCGCGGCGCATCCCGCTACTCTTGTCACCCTGAGCGAGGTGAGTGCAATAATTTTCCCGTTGTCATCCTGAGCGAAGTGAGTGCAAATAATCTTCCCGTTGTCATCCTGAGCGCAGTGAGTGTGAGCATAGCGAAGCACTCACGCAGTCGAAGAGCCTGCCCTGAGCGCAGTCGAAGGGATCCCTATAGCGCCGACTGCTGGCGACGTTGCTGCAGGGAGTTCTTTCTCGAAGTCGACGGCATCAGGTATTGGTCTAGTTTGAATCGGCTTTGAAAGGGCACGGCTTCACAAGGCTGCGGAAAAGCTCGGCGACACTCCCGATTTTGGGTGGCGCAGCGCTTCAGCGCTGCGATAACTGGCCTGCTTTCAACAGCGGCTTTGAGCCGCTGCGGGCCGTTCCATCTCTCGAAATGAGTTTTTCAGCAGCCTGTTTAACCGCTCCGGATCCAACTTCCAAAATGTTTCCGAAGGCGATGCCGAGGAACATGGTAAATGACTTGGGCATTCCGATGCCCTGAGCGCGGGCGGCGGGATCTTCGAGATGACTGTAGCGCCGAGGCTGCGGTCCCCACATGAGCCCAGTGCTCGCTAGACTGACGAATACGTCCATCCCTACGCGAGTGTGCTCGCCGGCTTGCGGAAGAGCGTCGCTACTGTGGTTCCTATCGTTAGGAGTGTTATCAGCGAAATGTCTGCCAGGGAGATGACGCAGTAGATGCACCAGACGCCGAGGATGTCTTTTTCTACGTGGGCTAAATAAAGAGAAAATCCTAAACCGATCAGCACGACTGCGAGCAGAAGGCGCCAGGCGCGGCGCCAGGCAAGGGCGGCCATGACGAGATATCCCGCGATGCCGAGGATGGCGACCGGAATTCCGGCGAGGGTGGCGTAGGGGCTGTGATTGACGATGCCGCAGTCCCAACGCTCGTTGATGCTGCACGGCGAGTCGCCTTCGGTGCGGTAGTGTTCGCGGAGGGCGAGGGCGGAAACTATGATTCCGAAAATGGCGAGAAGGATCAGGACGTATTTCATTTATCTATCCTCGAGAATTGATAATTTTTGAGGGTGGATTGAAGACTCGCAGCGCGTCAGCTTTTCAATCAGCCATCAAAATTCAGCAATTCGCGGCCGGCAGCCAACAATAGTTTCTCAACTGGCGGCGTGGGCGGCGGCAACGTCATGCAGCAGGTCGGAGGCTTGCCAGTCGGCGCCGTGGTACCACGTCAGAATTTTTCCGTCGGGGCCGATCACGGCGGTGCTCAGGGAATGCGTGATCAGTCCGCCTTCTTCTTTGTAGGACAGAGCGAAGTAATTAGCAAATTCCGCAAGCTCGTTTTGCGGGATGGCGGCGAACTCCCAGTGGGTAAAGAGGGCGGGATTTTTGTTGCCTGCGCAGGAAAATCCGTAGGTGCGGAGGACTTTGGGCGTGTCGTGGGCGGGATCGAAGCTGATGCTGAGCAGGTGGGTCTTGCCGTAGCGGGCGGGGTCGGCCCGGAGTTGTCGATCGATCTGGGCGAATTCGTGGCTGACGCGCGGGCAGAAATCGGGGAAGGGGCAGCGAGTGTAGATGAGCGTTAGCAGCAGAGTTTGGCCGCGATATTGGCGCAGGGAAATATTTTTTCCATCCTGATTTACCAGCTTGAAGTCGGGGACTTCGTCGCCGGGGGATGGAATATGAATCGTGGATGTGGGTTGCGGGGCGGTGTGTCCGGTGACCTTGACGTTTTCGAGCCAATATTTATCAGGCTCGACCACGACTTCGGCGGTGATAGTGTCTCCGGGTTTTAGTTGATCGAGCATGGAGGCGGGCTTGATGGTGTAGGGCATGGCCATGGCTTCCATGAAACCGGGGATGGTTTCGGTGTCGATGTTGGCCATTGCAGCACGCTGATCGATGGAAATTACTTTTCCCTTCATGGGGTAGCGTTTTGCGGTTGGGTGGTGGCAGGCGGCAAGCAGAGTGCATAAGCACAGCATGGCGATGCGCGGGGAGAAGGACTTGAATGAAAGAATCATATTCATATTGATTATCTAACGATTATTGTCTTGCTGCATGGTTCGGTGTTGGAAGGCCTCCCCAGGGGCTTAAAGCCATGCGCCTGGGTTTGGCGGCCCGCCTGAACTGCGGAAAAACTCGGCGACACTCCGCCGCCTCACTCCGCGTTTTGGGTGGCGCAGCGCTTCAGCGCTGCGGTATCTGCCTTGTTTTACCTTCGGCTTTAGCCGCTGAGGTGAGACGGCCAGGCGCGCATCAACTTTTTCCCGCAGCCTCTGAAGCCGCTCCCTTTCAAAGCCTTGCCTAGTAGTGGAAGCGGTAACGAAATTCCGCATAGATCTGCCGCGGTTCGTCCCAGTGGAATCCGCCGAAGGTGAGGCTGTTGTCTAACTGCACGCGGCGGTTCGCGACATTGACCGCTGTCACCGAAACTGTGTACCTCTCGGCGAAAGTCTTCCCCAACGAAAGATCCACAGCGCTGTGGCTGGGCAGATACGGACCGGGATACTGCGCGTTTGGCGATCCGTACAACCCGTTGGTGAATCCGGAGCCGTAATACACGTTGGTGGAGGCATAGGCATGCCACGGCAGGCTTCCGTTGAAACCGACATTCAGCGTATTGCGCTGATCGTGGTCCACGGGAGAAAGACCAGGCGCGATATCGAGGCCGCAGGATGGAGTGATCGGCTGGGGGCAGACCAGACCGCCGGTGATGGGCGCAGTGGCCTGCGCGATCTGATTCGAATAAGCGAGATGGAACTGGCCATGGTGCTTGATGTCGGGCGAGCGCAGCGTGACTTCCCAGCCCTGAATCAGCGCATACTGCCAGGTGATGGGCCAGAAAATGTTCGACTCGCCAATGTTGTTGTGATCGAGCCAATTGTGGGCGCGGGTTTCGAAGTTGTCGGCGTCCAAAGTCCAGCCGTGAAGTGGGATCGTCACGCCGAATTGCCACTCGATGTCGCGCTCACCGTACAGCGGAGCAAAGGCAAAGCTCTGACCGGCGGCCAGAGTTTGCAGCTGAGTGGTTGGGGTTGAAAGCGGCGGTGCCTGGTAGAAGTAGCCGTAAAAGCCGCGGAAGACCCAATTCAGGCGGGGAATCCGGATGGCTGCGCCCACACGAGGATCGGTCGCATTCTCGGAGATGGTGGAGCTGAATGCCGTTTCGCGCAGGCCCGCGATCAAGGTCAGCCAGGGCGTGACTTTGAATTTGTCGTTGATAAAGAACGCGGCTACGCCTCCATTGACGGCGATCGAAGAAGGCGGGACGTTGGGCGTGTTGTCGGTGTAATCGTTGAAAAAGTAGTTGTACTGGTGCTGGGCGAATCCATAGATGCCGGCCTGAATATCATTGCGCTTGACGTTGGCGTTCAGCGCTACCTGCGCTCCTCCATATTGGGCGGTCTGGGTCACGGTGGAGATGACGGGGGTGTCATTCGGCCCGCCGTGATAGTCGGCTCCGTTGTAGTGATAGAAGGGAGAAACGGTCAGCAGAGTATTTGGGTCAAAGGTGTGAACCCAAGAGAAGGTGGCGTAGCCATCGGGCTCAACCTCGGCGTCATGGAGGCCGAAACTGGGATATCCGTTGGGGCCGTTGGTGAAGGAGTTGGGGTTGGGGTCGATGGGAATCTGGTAATAGTCGCGGCGAAGGGAACCGACGATCCGGAGTTGATTTTGGGGATCGGGATTGAAGATGAATGAAGTGAATCCGCCGAAACCATTGGCGGCATCGTTTACGGTCTGCGGAATGGGTGTCTGCAGGCCGTATTGGCTGCGGTTGCCGTTAAGGCTGGCGTAGTAAGCCGAGCGCGCGGTGTGGCTTCCGCAACTGATCTGGTCGTTGGTCTGGTAGAAATTTCCGGCGGTAATGACGAAGGCGCATTCACGATCGCCCTCGAAGCCAGTGCGGGGCACGATGTTGAAGATGCCGTAAGTGCGGTCGCCATAGTCGGCGTCATAGCTGCCGCGCTGGACTTCGAGATAGTCAATGTCCTTGGGATCGATCTGCGGCCCCAGATTGTTGGCGATGTTGGTGTTGGGAATGGGGACGCCATCGATAAGCCACTCGACCTGATGGCCACCTCTCATATGGAGCATGTCGTGCACGACGTAGGCGCCGGGGACGTAGTCGGTGATCATTTCCATGCCATTGGTGCGATCCGCTCCCGGAGTTTGCTCGATGTCGATGCGGTTGAGCATGACGGTGGGGGTAACGGTTTCGGTGGTCGCCTCAACAGCAGTCTCGGGGACAATGACGGTTTCTTTCTGGCCCGCGACCGTCAACTGGAAATGCGTTACGGGACTAGTATCGGAGCGGACAATCACCTCCTGCTGCATTGGTTGAAACCCCTGGAAGGCGACGGTGACGATGTAATTGCCGACGGGGACGGAGGCGAATTCGAATTCTCCGTCATCGTTGGAAGCTTTCGATTGACTCCAGCCGGAATTTTGCGCTTTGAGGGTTACTTGCGCACCCTTGATGGGGCGGTGCTGGGGATCGTGAATGATGCCGCGCACCGATCCAAAAATGGTGGCGAGGGCCGCGAGAGGCAACAACAGAAGGACCGCGAATAAAGCGATGCGGATGGAACGCATGAGTTCTCCTTGCAATCGAGTTCGAGAAAGACTTCAGAATGAGGTGCACATAACGAAGTGCACATGCGGGAGGGCGGATTGCGCTTGCTTTCACGCATGCAAATGCTCGCGTGAAACGGGCGCAGAGGCGCGATCCCTACCATGTGGACTGAGAGCTTTCGCTTACGCGATCGAGGGCGGTGCGCGCGGTGAATGGAGCGGGATGGCTTGCGAATGGGCGACTGCGGGGGAAAGCTGGCGTGCTAATGGTTCTGCGGCGCGCTGGAAAAATTGTGCTGTGCGCGGTTGGGGGCGAGCCCACTTGGCCGTGGTGACGGCGCGGGAGGCTTCGCGGTTGCAGCAACTGGCGTCGCGGATAGCGAGTTCAGTATCCGGATCGATGGAGTCGTGGCAACGGTGAGCTTTGCGGACGCAGCAGGCGTGTGGGGGCGCGGCCAGAGCGAACAGCACCGATGGGGCGAAGGTGCCCAGCAGTGCGGCGAGCAACAGTAGTCTGGCAGTCAGGCGATGCATGGCGAACCCACAGGTGGGGGAAGCTTAGCAAGGATGGGCAGGAGAAAGCAAACCGGAGTGGGGCTCGGTAGATCTCCCCCACCTACGTGTTCATGAAATAATTTGAAAGTGAACCGCCAGCGTGCAGCAGGCAGTGGGTCAGTTTGAATCTATCCCTAGTTTGAGGGCGTCCTCCCGAAACCCGGCGCAGTTCAGCCGGGTGAGGGATCTCCCCTACAAAAATATGCGGTGAGGATCGACATGAGGTCGTAGTCATGAACCTCGTCATCGCCACCACCAACGGCGGCCACCTCAGCTCCTTCCATCCCGATCACCAGTGCCAACCGGAGGGTTTTTCTCCCCAGAAGCCAGTGTGCCAGGCGAAGAGTTTTTTCTGGATAGCGCCGAGCATGATGAGAATGAGGCCGAAGGCGGCGAGTCGGGTGAGGACGCCCGAATGTCCGCATGAAAGCTGGATTTACTGCCCACCCTCACGCCTTCACCGCGTCCACCCGCCCACCCCATCCAAACAGAACCCGCCCCACCCACCTCAACCCTTTCCACCCCACCGCCGCACACACCAAAATCGTTCCCGCCCACAAAATCACTGCCGGAAGATAAAACAATATCGCCACCATCGCCGCCCCGTACCCGGCCAAAGCCTCTAACCCATCGCGCAGCGCCAGCTTCACCTGATACAGCGGACGCCAGTGCAACCCCCACACCTGCGCCTCCGACTCCGCCCGCAAACTTACCGTGATCGCCACCGTCTCAATCTGTTTCGCGAGCGCATCGAACTCCGCCTGCTGCGCGTCAATCTGCCCGCGCACTTCGCCCAGCTTCTCGCTCACTTCCATCGTGTCCTTCACCGTGCGCGCCTGTTTCAGAATCGTCAAATACTGTGCCTCTTCGCTCCGCAGATTGCGCAACCCGGCATCCTGATCCACATATTGCCGCGTCACATCCTGCGCCTCGACCTTCTCACTTTCCACTCGCAACCCCAGCCTGCGAATCTCCGCCCGCGCCTCCTCAAACCGCGCCGCCGGCACGCGAATCGTCACCGCACCCGACGCAGCCGTCCCGCCGCTCACCTCGGAGCTCACCAGAAACCCGCCCATTCCCTCCGCCAGCGCGCGAATCTTCTCCGCCGCCTCCGCCGGCTTCGCCACCACCAGATCCACCGCACTGGTGCGAACCATCTTTCGATCTATCCCCGCATCATTCGAGCCCCTCCCCTCCGGCAGAAGCGCAGCCGCCATCGACGCCATCGCCCCACCCCGCACCTTATCCACATAAGGCGAAGGCGCAAGCGAAAGCTCCGCCCTGTTCTCCCGAGCCTCGTCCACAATCATCCGGCTCCGACGCAGCCCCGGCGAAACCATAGCCACAATAACCAGAGCAACAATCCCCGCCCCTCCAATACACCACGCATTCATCCGTGGACTAATTCCCGCAGCCATGCTAGCCATATCGTTCCCCCGCAAAAGGAACGCATTGGGAAACCACGCCTTGCGGGAAATTTAATACTTCAGTCAACATATTTGGATTGTTCCCTTCCCGTCAGCCCCACTCCTGTAACTTCTGCATCTTGACAGGAGTTCCACAGAAGGCGCAAAGGCCGGACTAGTTGGCCGTCTATTTCCTTGTGGGAACGTTTTGGGACTTGGACTCATCCCTGGCGAGACCTGCTTCGAGGTATCTGACACACAGTTCGTGAAGGTCAACCTCGCGCTCGGCTGCCTTCATCTTGAGTTTTTTCCGGAGCTCCCGCGGAAACTTCTGGAGACTCAGAATGCACCATTGATCGTCGGCCATAACCTAGTTTTAGGACTCAGTTCAGCGCTATTTCCCATCATGACTCAACTGGCATCACCTACGCGATGTATCGCATACATTATGTTAGCCACGTTAACGATTTATATCATGTACATAATTTACATCGTGTACGTCACGTTTCCTAGATACATTATGTGCATCTTTTGCACAAAGTAAGGTATTGACAATATGAGTTTAATAAGTATTATCTGCAATAGGTAAATGTTGTATGTGCTTAATGTCATATACACCATGTTGGGGTATGCCCGAACCTTCGGCACGATAAGGCACCTGATTCCGGTACTGGATATTTGCCCACTGCCGATGTAAGATTTGGCGTTTTAAGTTTCGAGCATCCCCCTCTCGGCGGGAAGGTGGCTTAATGGCTACGATAACGGCTCCGCGCACTGACGTCTATGTTTCCCTCCTTGCCGCACGTGCAGTCACAGCCCTCGTCAATCTGGCCAGCGACCCGGCCTCCTGGAGCGAGCGCATCGAGGACGGTCTGCGGGATGGCGTTCGGTACTGCCAAGCCGTTCGCGCGCTCGGCGCAGAAATCTTCGCCGACGATCCCTCGGAAACGTGGAGCCCGTTAAGGCGTGCCGTCGATGGCGCTCCCGATGCGAACCCGCCATCCGAGAACGTCAGCGACGAATCGAAAAGGATAGAAGCTTTTCTCTCCGGCCTCTTATCGAGGGAACAGAAAGCCGATATTTCGAAGCTCGTCGAGGCCATTGAATTTCTCAGAAAGACTGCGACACAACGCTAGGCGGCGTCTTAGATGTCAGATACGCCCGAAATCCATGCGGCGGGTTCGGATCCAGAGCGCCGAAGGCTTCTGTGTGTTCTGGGCGAAACCCTGGATAAGTTATACCGCGTAGACATGCTTCTCAGGCGCCAGCGGATCTTTCTGGGAACCGTGAGGGCCGGCGAAGATTCCATCAGCGGAGTTGACGCCCTCGTCGACTTTCTGGATAAACACCGTGAAGCATTTCTAGCAAACTCTGACGCGGTCGCTAGCTTTTTGCAGGGCGGGCCCTCAAATGAGGCAACAAGAGGTGGCATCCTTGCGGCGCTGAATATCCTCGTAGCTGGTGTTTTGCAGGTGCACGATCTTCTTCTCCTGATTCCCCGAGAGGCAGCTTTGCCGCAGGCCGCATTCGTACTAAGAGACTGCTTCGGCCCTAAGTCCCCCCGAGCTTCCATCGTGCTGACGAACGCTTACAGTGCGTACGAATACCGGTTTGAAGACATCTTAAAGAAGATAAATATAGAACAGGACGAGAGAGGGCGGCTAAAGCAACTGAAGCAGGGCGGGAACGTGATCTGCCAGGCATTCGCAGACAAGGATAACGCCTTGGCGTGGGCCGTCCTGGCACACGAATATGGGCACACGCTGGACGAAAAGGCCCGCATTTCGGAGCGGATTGTGTTTGGTGATGAAAAGCCAGCGCTTGGTGCGGATGCCAAGTCGGGCTGGTTGGTGAGCGTTGTGGCCGAGACCGTCGCTGATTTCATCGCTGCGCGTGTTCTTGGCCCAGCCTCTCTGATGCCAATTCTTTTTTTAGAGATGATGCAGCCGCAGCTAAAACCACCGGATAAGAATTCCGCAGGGCACCCGCCGACCCCACTCAGGGTTCAGCTCGTGCGGGAGTACCTGCTGGATTTCGGCGTGGACACGGTCGACTTCGAGAGGGATTTTCAAGCTTACGCCTACGAGTACGCGTGGAAGATCTCCAAGATGCCGAAGGGGGAACAAGAGAAACTCAACGCCCTAGCATCACAGGCCGAGGATGCGCTCAAGAAAAATGCCGTCGAGATTGCCGCTAAGGTAAACAGTCTTGAACTACGAGGGTTCGACAAAGAGAATGCCGAGAATGCTCGGGAGAAAGCCGAGGTTCTTCGGGCAACCGCAAATTGGGGTCAGCCGATCTCCAGCCGTCGCGCTCGCTCCGAAGAGAAGATATTCCAGGCCCTTAGCCTCCTCAAGGTTGGCGCGACGACGCGTGAGCAAGCGTATGAGGTCCTTGCGGCATTTGACGAGACTCCTGTTCCCAGTTCCGAGATCCTAACCGCCGGCTGGTTGTACAAGTTATCGAGCTTCGAGGCCAAATTGATGGAGGCTTTTCCGGGAGCCGGCCAGAAAGCAGATATGAGCCCCTACACGGACTATCTCGACAATACCGATCGCCGGCTGTTGAAATCCCTCGAGCTAGCAGCCGTTCACGCTGAACTTCGCGAGAGGCCTGACTCGGCATAGGAACGCTTTATGCTCCTTTCTGATATCGACATCGCCAAGCGCCTGGTCGACCCGGAACCAGGCAGAAAACTCGTCATTACTCCCATCATCAACGCGGCGCAGCAGTTCGGGCCGTCCTCCCTGGACGTTCACCTCAGCACTGATTTCCAAAGACTCGAGAACATCAATCGTCCCTACCTCGAGTTCAAGCAGCTCCCGGACGAGGACAAAGCTTACACAGAGAGAATAATTCTTTCCGCGAGCGGGAAGTTCTACCTGCATCCAGGAGAATTCGTTCTCGCGTCGACGCTTGAGTATTTCAAGCTGCCTAGCGACCTCGCAGGGCGAATCGAGGGAAGGAGCTCTTGGGGAAGGCGCGGACTTCTCGTGCACGCGACTGCGGGCTTCGTTGACCCGGGATTTGCGGGCGTCCTTACCTTTGAACTCAGCAACGCCGGCCGACTACCGATTGAACTTACCCCTGGTCTGAGGATTGGGCAGGTTTGTTTCTTTCAGCTGCAGACCCGATGTTTGGTCCCCTATTACGCGAAGCGCGGGGCCAAGTATTTTGGCGCCACAACGCTTGAGCCAAGCAAAGCGGGCCTTGATCCTGAGGGTGCTATAGCTTCCACTAACGCTACCCGCCGATAATACCCAATAAATACATTGACAATATGTATTAATGGTGTATATTTGACGCATAAAAGTGATCGGGAGGTTCTGCTGCAATGCCGAAATTGACCGTTGAGTTCAGCAACAAGATGAACGAGATTTTGGAGGAGTTGGCTAACGAAAAAGAAACCACGAAGGTCGATGTTTTACGAAGGGCGGTTGCATTGTACAAGTATTTGGATTCAGAACAGAAGGACGAGGCCAACAAGGTCTCAATCACACGTGATGGCAAGGCGGTGAAGGACATCGTCGTGCCCTAGTCCGACGGAGGTGGCATGGCGGAAGAAGAGAGCGTTCAAAAGATTAGTCGAGACGATATTTTAAAGGAGGTTCCTCCTCCAGGAAAAGAATTCGGGGAGGAACTGACTCCGCTTCAGAAGGTCGGTTATAAGCTGGCACTCCACCTTTTCTTCTACATCGTAGGTGCTTCGATACTAATCTTCTTCGTTTCCTTCCGCTGGCTCCAACTTCCTCCGTCCCCGTTGCCTCCGGCGGTCTCGGCGGATCCCGATCACTACAAACTGTTCGCAGATGCTTACAAGGCATCTTCAGATGTCTATCAGCAGATGGCGAAGGCCCAAGTGGAGAGGGCAACACAGTTATTCCAACTCGTTGTAGCCTCGACCCTCCTGCCGGCTTTCACCGCCGTCCTCGGATACATATTTGGATCGAAGAAATCCGGGGAATAGCAGCCACACTCGCCTTTTCGACTCTCTAGATATCCAGGTTCTTCACATCCAGCGCATTCTCTTCAATAAACTTTCTCCGCGCCTCCACATCCTCGCCCATCAGTGTCGTAAAGATGGTCTCGCACTCGGCAATATCTTCCAGCTTCACCGAAAGCAACGTCCGCCGCTCCGGATCCATCGTCGTCTCCCACAACTGCGGAGCCGTCATCTCACCCAGTCCCTTATACCGCTGCACATCGTACCCGCGGCTGCCCTCTTTGCGAACATAGTCAAACAACTCCCGCGCCGTAGCCTTCTCCACCGGTTCCATCACCGCGCGCGTCTTCGCCACCGGCGCAGCTTTCGCACCCTTCTTCTCCGCACCCTCTTCGCCTTCCTCGTCCGCGGCCTCGTCGCCATCGCTGGCCGCTGCGCCCGCCTTCGGCACCGCCTCCACAATAAACGGAGGCTCCATGTACGGCTCAATTTGCTTAAACTTCGAAATCAACTGCCGGCACTCCGGAGTCGCCGCCAGCTCCCAGCTGATCACGTGTTCCGATCCCTGCGAATTCACGAAGCGCACTTCCCAAAGGTTGTGCTCTTCGTCGAACACCGCTTCCACGCTCTTAAACTTCTTTTCTTTTTGCAGCCGCTTCAACTCCCGTTCCAGCTTCTCAATCTTCTTCGGAGGATTGTCCTTGTCTCCCTCAAAATCCGCATGCTTCGAAAGATCGAGCCGCGGCAGCAACTCGGCGACCTGTTCGTCGCGCAGACGCTTGTTCACCTTATCGAAGAAATTTAAATATTCCTTCAGCACGCTCATGAACTTGGTCAGCGCCGCGCCTTCCAGCTTCGCCGCGCCCTCGCCATACCGCACGATCAGCCCGTCCGCCGCCCGCTTCAGCATCACCTTGTCAAAGGCATCGTCATCTTTGATGTACTGCATCGACTTGCCCTTCTTGATCGAATACAGCGGCGGCTGCGCAATAAAAACATTGCCGCGCTTGATCAACTCCTGCATGTGCCGGAAAAAGAAAGTCAGCAGCAGCGTCCGAATGTGCGATCCATCCACATCCGCATCCGTCATCAGAATGATCTTCGCGTAGCGCACCTTCGCCGGATCGAAATCGTCCTTCGCAATCCCCGTGCCCAGCGCCGTAATCATGGCGCGAATTTCTTCGTGCGCCAGCATCTTGTCGTAACGCGCTTTTTCTACGTTGAGAATTTTTCCCTTCAGCGGCAGAATCGCCTGGAAGCGCCGGTCCCGCCCCTGTTTCGCCGTCCCGCCTGCCGACTCGCCCTCGACCAAAAACAGTTCGCAGCGGTTCGGATCTTTCTCCGAACAATCCGCCAGCTTGCCCGGCAATCCGCCTGAATCCAGCGCTCCTTTGCGCCGCGTCAAATCCCGCGCCTTGCGCGCCGCCTCGCGCGCCCGCGCCGCGTCCACCGCCTTGTTGATAATCTTTTTCGCGACCGCCGAATTCTGCTCGAAGAACGCGCCCAGCCGCTCATTCACAAACGCCTGCACCACGCCCGCAATATCGGAATTTAGCTTGCCCTTGGTCTGCCCTTCAAACTGCGGCTGCGACAGCTTCACGCTGATCACCGCCACCAGACCCTCGCGCACATCGTCGCCCGTCAGATTTTCTTTCACATCTTTGAACAGCCCCATCTGCTGCCCGGCATAATTAATCGTGCGCGTCAGCGCCATGCGAAAGCCGGAAAGATGCGTGCCTCCATCCACCGTATTGATGTTGTTCGCGAAACTGAAAATCGTCTCCGAATACCCATCGTTATATTGCAGCCCAATCTCCATGGCCACGCCGCTGCGCTCCGCTTCCATGTAGATCGGCTTGTCGTGCAGCGTCTGCTTGCCGCGATTCAAATGCTTGATGAACTCCGCGATCCCGCCGTTGTACTTGAACTCCGTGTGCTTCGCCTCGCCCGTCTTCGCATCGCTGGTGCGCTCGTCGGTCAGCGTGATCAGCAACCCTTTATTCAGAAACGCCAGTTCGCGCAGCCGTTGCGCCAGCGTGTCGTAGTTGTAAACGATCTCCGTAAAAATGCTGCGATCCGGCAGAAAGTGAACTTTCGTCCCGCGCCGCTTGGCCGCGCCCACCTTCTTCATCTTGCTGGTCGGCTCGCCCTTCGAGTACGTCTGCTCCCAGGTCGCGCCATCGCGCCAGATTTCCAGCTCCAGCTCTTCGCTCAACGCGTTCACGCAAGAAACGCCTACGCCGTGCAATCCCCCGGACACCTTATACGTGGACGAATCAAACTTCCCGCCCGCGTGCAGCGTCGTCATCACCACCTGCGCCGCGGAAACTCTTTCGCCGTCGATGTCCATATCGTCAACTGGAATGCCGCGCCCGTCATCCGTCACCGTGATTGAGTTGTCGATGTGAATCGTGACTTCAATCTTGGTCGCAAATCCCGCCAGCGCCTCGTCCACCGAATTGTCCACCACCTCATACACCAGGTGATGCAATCCCAGCTCGCCCGTCGATCCGATATACATCGCCGGACGCTTGCGCACCGCCTCCATGCCGCCGAGCACTTTGATCGAGTCGGCATTGTAGTCGTTCTTGCCGACGCCATCATTTCCGGCGATCGGGGTCACGACTCCGTTTTTGTTTTTAGTTTCTGCGATGGAAGTGTTGATCTCTTTGGTAGCCATTCCGCTCCGCGGGAAATTGCCCCGACTTCTCTCTCACAACCGTCTTGATAATGCCCAGAAAACTCGCTTGGAAAGAACCTCTAAATCCGGCTTGAGTTCGCCCCGAGAACCGACTTCAAGTGATTGATATTTCTTATACTTAGGTCCGTTTCGCGACTATTGTAAGTATACCACGAAAGCCCCAGGTTTTCGACCCCAGTCCAGCCCGAATGGCGCCAGTAAACGGACCGCCGCGGTAGTGGTCAGTTTGAAAATTCCGCGCATCCGCCCCGTCATTGTCATCCTGAACGCAGTCGTTTTTCAGGCGAAGTGAAGGATCTCCCGCTTATCCTCCTGGGCGCGTAAGCCAAACTGATCCACTACTACCGCCGCAGACTTCTGGAACAAACAGCCCTCCTCGAAAAATATTTTTCATGTGGAGTATACTGTGGAACAGATTCCACATATGCAAATCGTTCAAATCGTGCTGGATAAAAAGCTGTTGCATGCCGCCGACCAAGCCGCGAAGCGAACCCGGCAAAATCGCTCAGCTCTGGTGCGCGATGCCCTGCGGGAACATCTGCGCCGGTTGGAACTCCGAGCCAGCGAAGAACGCGACCGGCAAGGCTACTCGCGACAGTCAGCCGACACGGAAGCACAAGGATGGGAATCGGAGGCTACTTGGCCGCAGGAATAACCCAAGAAAGAACAGCCCGAGGCCGGATACTCCGAGGTGAAATTCGGCTCTACCACTTTGCCCCTCCCGACAAGAAACGTCCGGCCCTCGTGCTTACCCGCAACAGCGCTATCGCATATCTCTCGACGGTCACAGTTGCGCCCGTTGCTTCGACAATCCGCGGCGTGCCCTCGGAGGTCATTCTGAATGAAGAGGACGGCATGAAGTCCCCCTGCGCCGTGAACCTGCACAATGCCGTAACGGTCTCGCAACAGCGCCTGGGCAAACGTGTGGCTCAGCTTAGTCCCGCACGAATGACTGAAGTGTGCGCCGCCCTCCGCTTCTCTCTGGGTTGCGATTCAAACTAGCGAACGAGTGGCCCACGCAAGCCCGCTTTTGGCTTGAATGGGGACCTTCAGATCTCCTCAATTCTGTCATCCCGACCGGAACAGATCATCCCGAAGGCGATGATCTGCGAAGTGGAGGGACCCGCTGTTGAACGACGCTGGAGATCGAGTCGGAATAATCGGAATAAACGGCGCGAAAACGCGAATGAGCCGCGGGTAGACTTTGTCCAGCGTTAGAACTGCTCCGCTCAAGCCAAACCCAGTCTTGCGTGGACCACCCCGCCCCCGAGCCAAATGACGGCTCGAGGTTGGGAGCCTGTTTCAGCGCGGCATGGGGATACGAGGCACCCGCCCCAGACCCCTCCCCGCTGCATCCCACCACTCATCCTGCTAAAATAATCGGAAGGGGTTCCCACACCAAATGTCCGTACCCGTTTCCCAAATGTGGACCGTCTCCACCTACGTGCTTCGCCAGAAGCTCGCCGGCCGCAAGCAGTACCCGCTCGTCCTCATGCTCGAGCCTCTGTTCCGCTGCAACCTCGCCTGCGCCGGATGCGGCAAGATTCAGTATCCCGCTCACATCCTGAAAAAAGATCTCTCGCCCGAGGAATGCTTTCGCGCCGTCGACGAATGCGGAGCGCCCATGGTTTCCATCCCCGGCGGCGAGCCCCTCATGCACCCGCAGATCGCCGAGATCGTCGAAGGCCTGGTCGCGCGAAAGAAATATATTTATCTCTGCACCAACGCCCTGTTGCTGAAAGAGAAGTTGCATCTCTTCCAGCCCAGCAAATATCTCACCTTCAGCGTGCACCTCGACGGCGGCCGCGAAGAGCACGACCTCGCCGTCTGCCGCGAAGGCGGATACGACATCGCCGTCGACGCCATCAAAGAAGCCCTCGCCCGCGGCTTCCGGGTCACCACCAACACCACCCTCTTCGACGGCGCCGACCCCAAATCCGTCCGCGCCTTCTTCGACAGCATGATGGAGCTCGGCCTCGAAGGCATGATGCTCTCGCCCGGTTACTCCTACGACAAAGCGCCCGACCAAAAACATTTTCTCGGCCGCGCCCGCACCCGCCGCATGTTCCGCGCCATCCTGTCGAACCGCAACAAAAACTGGAAATTCAATCTCTCCCCGCTCTTCCTCGAATTTCTCATGGGCAAGCGCACCTACCCCTGCACCCCATGGGGCATGCCCACCTACAACATTTTCGGATGGCAAAAACCCTGCTACCTGCTGCAAGACGGCTACGCCGAAACTTTCGCCGAACTTCTCTCCACCACCAATTGGAGCAACTATGGCACTGAATCCGGCAACCCCGCCTGCGCCAATTGCATGGTGCACAGCGGCTACGAAGCCTCTGCCGTCCATGCGACGTTCAATTCGATTGGCGGATTCCTAGCCACCGTGAAAGCCACTCTCTTTACTAGTTATCGCGACGAAGAGGCGCTGCGCCTGTTAGAAGAACACCAAGCCCCAGTCCACCCGCTGGTGCAAATCGCGACCACAACCAAGCCTCTTCAGGAAGTCTGAAAAGATATCGTTACCCTGTGACCCCCTGCGTCCTCTGTGTTAAAGATTTTGTTTTTGGTTTTATCCTAAAATGACAGGCAAAGAATCCGGACACATCAACCACGAAGCCGCCAACGCCGTCCCCCACATCAATCCCGACGCCCTCGAAGTCGCCCCCGGCACCGCCCACGAAAATCTAGAAGGTTGGATTCCTCAACTCGCCACCGATGAAGAAATTCGCCAGGCCCTGGAAAAAGCCTTCGACTACCGTGGCGACGTCACCATCACAAAAAAAGACGGCTCTAAAATCGAAGGTTATCTCTTCGACCGCCGCACTGCCGCCACCCTGCAAGATTCCATCGTCCGCCTCTATCCCAAGACCGCCAACGAAAAAATCTCCCTCTCCTACGCCGACATCGCCGCCCTCGCCTTCACCGGACGCGACACCGCCGCCGGCAAAAGCTGGGAAGCCTGGATGAAAAAATACGCCCAGAAAAAAGCCGCCGGCGAAACCAACATCGCCCTCGAACCCGAACCCCTCGACTAATCCTCTTTCAAACTGATCCTCTTTCAAGTCTGTCATCCTGAGCGGCAGTGAGTGCATTAGCTTGTGTCATCCTGAGCGCAGCAAGACCGACGAAGGAAGGTCTTGCCCAGCCGAAGGATCTCGTTAGGCGTCCATCCCCACTGGCACGATAGGGAATCTCAGCCACAAAAACGGACCGCCCATCAGCCGTGATGTTGCGCACAGCCAACCACCGCTCCGCAATGCCACAATCTACTTTTGAACAGGCGCAACTTCAGCCGCGCCGTTAAAGATCAACCAACACGAGGGCTTTTACCCCCCCGGTAATTACTTATTCGGAGGCACTATGGAAGTCACCATCGAACACCTGGGAGCCCAGCAATTCGAAATTAAAGCCCGGCAGCATACGATCTTGAGCGACCAGCCCCTCGAGAACGCCGGCCACGACGAAGGCATGACCCCGCCCGAACTCTTCCTCGCTTCGCTCGGCTCCTGCGCGGCGTTCTATGCGGCGCAATATCTCCGCAAATTCAAACTTGCCGCCGAAGGCACGCGCGTCACCGTCACCGCCGAAAAACTCAAAGATCCCGCCCGCCTCGACAACTTCCGCATCACCGTAGAAAGTCCCATAGCATTAACCGATCAACAACGCGCCGGTGTAGAAACCGCCGTCCACCATTGCCTGATCCACAACACCCTCCTGCACCCGCCCACAATGTCGATCGAAATCGCGCACCTGGTCGGGGCAGCGCATTAGAGAGAATTCAATGCCCCGGGGCCGCTTTGCGCGCGCCCGCAAAACTCAATCCCTCTACCAATTCCTCCACCTCATCCTCGCTCCCACCGATAAACGTGAACGACACCGCATACCCACGTGCGAGCATCGCGAGCATTGCCTGCTGCATCACCCGCGATCCCACGTCCTTATGAAAATCTTCGCGCACCAGCGTCTTCGCGTCGATCGCAATCTCCTCCGGCTCGAACGTCCACCGTGAAGCCCTGCGACTTCGGGAACTCCTCCAGCACGGCGAGATATTGCACCGCTTCCTTCAATCCCGGATACGACGCCGCACTCTCCGCCGCAATCACGATGGAAGAATTCACATCCTCCCCGCGCGCCAGCGGAGGCCGCGAAAACGCCGCCAGCAGCACCGTCCCGGCTCCTTTTCGCCCCTCCCCAGTCGCTCCCTCATTCATCTCCTCCGTCCGCAACACCCACCCTTCCGGAATTTTGCAGGAAAATCCAAATCCAGGATTGCGATAGACTCCGTTGCTGACCGAACCAGAATCCAGCGGAGAAGTTTTGCCGGAAGGACTTTTCTTAGCAGGCTTGGAAGATGATGATGAGGAAGTCTGCGCTGGCGCACGCGCGAGAAGAGCAGCCATCGCCACCACAATCAGAAGGTGTGTAAAAGTCCGGGGAGTAACGCGGAAACCCATACCCCATGTTAACTGAGCGGCGCTAACTGAGCGGCGCTAACTGAGCAGCGACGGTAGTGGCTCGTAGCTCGTAGCTCGCCGCTCGAAGCTCTACGCCGCCCGCCCCATCACCGGCTGCGTGCAGTGCGAACACCGCCGCGCCTCGATCGGAATCTCGCTCAGGCACTCGGGACATTGCTTCGTCGTCGGATCCGCCGGCTTCTCGCCGCGATGCATGCGCGCTACCAGCGCGTTGACCGGTGTCACCACAAAGAAATAAATCGCCGCCGCAATCAGCAGAAACGAAATGCAGGCATTAATAAAATCACCAACCGGGAACAGCGTTCCGTGCAGGGTGAAAGCGACGTTGGAAAAATCCGGCTTGCCCACCAGCGCCGCAATCAACGGAGTCAGCAGGTCTTTAGTCAGAGCCGCCACCACCCCGCCAAACGCCGCGCCAATCACCACGCCCACCGCCATATCCACAACATTTCCACGCAGGATGAACTTTTTAAATCCGTCGAGCATAAACGCCTCCAAAAAGATTGGCTGCAAATGTATGACAGGCAGGGCGGAAGGTCAAGCGGGACGAGCGTTTTGAGAAATATAAGTCAGCGTTTTGTCTAGCGGGCCTGAATCTCAATTTCTCCGTTAGGACCGTCGTATGCAAAATACCATTTTCGCAAGATGTCGCGTCCAATCAGGCATGAAAAGAATGGCTGCTCGATTAAGGGGCATGCCACTACCCGCATGGCATCGAAAGCCCGACAGATCGCTTTCAGGAAAGGAAACGCGGCGGCATACGCCGGATACATTCCAGCTTTGCCGCCAACAGTCGTTATTCGATTCCAGTCGGTTTGGAGGAGCTTACACGTGCTCGCGATTTGCGGGTTGATCACGGTCAGAGAGGCCCCCGTGTCGATCAGCGCACGAACTCGGAGCTCTCGATACTCAAGGCCAATTGATCTGCCTTCCTCAAACTCTAGGCGAGTGGTGCTGACCAAAATTTCGACGTGTGGGCCTTCAAGAATCAGCCTGCTCGGATTGAGCCGACACTTCAAATCGTAGCCTTAGCAGCTTGCTGAAAAACTATGATTTTGGGTGGCGCAGTTCGTTCGCCTGCCTACGCTTCGCTTAGTTCATCTGGAATTTACGCAAGTCGAAATCTACGACTCCCTATCTGGGTGAGCGAGCCCGGGCCATCCGCTTCTTGGCAGAAGCTTTCGTCGGTCTTCTGACTCTTCTTTTTCCAAACGCCTGATCGTATCTTTTTCGGATAAAGTCGGAGGCCTGCTCTTGAGTTTCCGGCAGGGCTCCTAGACCGAGGGGACGCGTCTTCGCCGTCTGCGTGAGGCCGTCGACTCCAAGCACCATCTCTTGCTGCAACGAATCCAGCCCATACTGAGCGTGATCGGTCACTGTGCCCGACGCAAATGTCCGCGCGGTCGCGACATGCAAGGCGCTGGCAATGGTTTGCGGAGTGTCCGTGCGCGGCTGCGCCAGCGAGAGCAGTCCCGCGAACGTGTTTGCCGTCTTGACCCGGTTGGTGAGTTCTTCTTCGATTCCAAATGCTTTCATCACCGTGGCAAGTACAGAAGTGTGGCGATACGGAGTGCTGTCTACTTTACCCTTGGGAATCCAGGGGGAGGCAATGAGGGTGGGCACTCTCAGGCCCAGGCGGTCAAACGAAAAAGCCGGAACCCAGCTTTCGTTATCTCCCGGAGGCGGCGACTTAAGATTGTCGAGCGCGGCCTTGGGCAGGCTTGGTGGAACCACGTGATCGTAGAATCCTCCGTGCTCGTCCCAAGTCACAATCAACACGCTTTGCCCCCAGACATCTTCGTTGGCCCGGAGCGCGTTATAAACATCCGCCACCAGTTGATCGGCGGGACGGGCGTCATACGGACCGTGCATGGAATTGACCGGCCCGGTTTTGGCCACAAAGCGAGGCACAATAAACGAGTAGTTCGGTAATTTTGTGCTTTTTACATCTTTCGCGAAATCATTCTCGAAAGAGCGGAAGCTTTGCGGATATTTCTTAAGCGAGGGAAACTGCCGAATCTCGTTTTCGTCAAAATCGTATGACGCCCAGCTCTTGCCGTTCTTCTGTAACAGGTCGTAGATCGTCGTGGCAGTGAACTTATTGTGCCAAACGTTATGCACATATCCCCCGGACGATCCCATATGGATGAACATCCGGTTGGGCATGGTGGGACCCGGGACGTCGCAGTACCACTGGTCGCAGAGGCAAAACTCATCCGCGAGTGACTCGATTGCCGGCAGGGTTCCGGGAGCAAAGGCTTCCATCACCAGCTTCATCTGGTCAGACGTAGGATTGGAAACATGGTCCTCGTTCAAGGCCTGGCGATAGCTCTTCACGAAGCCATTATTCTTGCCGATAGCATTTGAAGTAATCTTCGGCGATCCAAAAATCTGCGTCGTAACCGCATTGAACGAATGAGACGGACCTTCTCCCGCCACAATGGAATAAGGTTCAGCGTTACTTACTTTAAAAGCAGGATTCGTCGGGCCCGCGGCCGCGTCCGGGTTAAGAAGGTTCGTCTCGGTTCCCTTCAGGCCATTTACTCCATCCCTATAACCGAAGATGTGATCGAACGATCGATTCTCCAACATCAACACGACAAAATGCTGAATGTCCGGCATATCAGTACCCTCGTGAAGATATTTTAAGGGGTTCAGAATGGACGAATCCAGTTAGAGTGTCAAGTTAAAGTTCGTGCACTGTCGTTAGCACATGATATGTCCGGTTGAGATAGCACAAGATATGTCCGGCAGACCGAAAAATGCCGGGCTGGATAGGTTTGCCGGCTCCCGCTAGTTAGTCCATCAGCGCTTCTATTTCGCCGGCGCGAGGATCGCGTCGAGATAATCGGATCGCGAATCGGTTCGCTCCAGGTGCGGGTAGCGGAGGCCTCCGTGGTAGTCGATCGAGACAGTGATGAATTCGTCGGCGCGTTTTAGTAGGAGCTTGATTGGGTCTTTCGATTGTTCGGCGGAGAGGATGGCTTCGCGCAGGGCCGATGGCGTGTATTTCTGATCGTTGACGGCTTGCAGGTTCATGTCGGGGGTGATGCCGGCTTTGTAGGCGAGGCTATCCCACACGACGCCCTGGAGGCTGCCATCGGGCTTGGCGGAGAAGCCGAGGGAGGTTGCGAAACTGGTGGGCGCGGTAGGATCGATTTTCTTCTGCCACTCGGGTTGGTGGTCGTTGTAGACGAGGCGATAGCCGCCGCCCTGGATGAATCCGTTTTCGGGGACGCTTGCACTGACTTCGTACACGCGGGTGCGGAAAAATTCTGCCCAGTCGTAGGGCTGCACCGTGTTCATGGCTTTCACAATGTCTTCGAGGGTGTAGCCGACGGTGATGTAACTGCCGTTGTTGATTCCGTAAAAGAGCTTGGCGAAATCGTCGAGAGATTTTTTGCCGCCGCTGAGTTCGCGGATCTTGGTATCGGCGTCGAGCCAGATGAGATCGGATTCGGGGTAATAGTCGTATCCGCGCTGCCAGCTTTGCCAGGGAGCGCGGACGTTGCCGTGAGAGGAGATGATGGGTTCATTGGTGGTGTCCCCGAGAGAGCGCCAGGTGCGGCCGGGGCTGATTTCAAAGGTGGCGGCGATTTGCGCCCAGATGTCGCGGCCCTGTTCGGCGGTGCGAAGGCCGGAGCGAGCGGCGAGGACGTTGCCGTAATAATCCGTAAGTCCCTCGTAGACCCAGAGCAGGTCGTTGCGCATAGGAACGTTGAAGTTGGGAGTCCAGAGATCGGCGGGGCGGCGGAATTTGCCGTTCCAGGAGTGGGTGTATTCGTGGGGTAGAAGGGCGCGGCGGCCGACGCCCGCGCTCCAATCGGTAAAGTAGTTGGCGGCCGAGCCGTCTTCGCTGGATTGGTGATGCTCGAGACCTTTGCCGCTGACGACGTCGCTGAGGGAGAAAAGAAAATCGTAGTGATCGTAGTGATGCGACTGGAAAAGTTTTTGCGCTTCGATGACCAGATTTTTGTGGGCTTGGAGTTCTTCTGGCGTGACCTCGAGGTCAGCGGGTTTGTCGGCGAAGATATCGAGATAGACGGGATTGTCTGGAGCGCTGGAGATGTCGAGGCGCTTGAAGTTCACGCCGGCGTAGAGGGGGGAATCGATGAGCGTGTTGAGCGTGGTTTCTTTGAAGGTGACTTCGTCGCCGCTTTGAGACTTGTCGTTTTCTGACTTTAGATCGAGAGCGCAGGCGAATTTCCATCCGGCGGGGAGACGGAGCGTAGTTTCAAATTTAATGTCGCGGGAAAAATATCCGGCAGGATAGAGGACGACGTTATTCCAGGTGACGTTGGCAAACTTGGAGGAGATGCGGCCTTGTTTGGGATCCATGGGGCCGAGGTGCTGGAAGGTGACCTCGAGCGTGGTGAGATTTTGCGGGGCGTTTTGTGGAAGTTCGATGTGGAAGCCGTACATGTTGACACGATCGCGCGTCCACGGGATGCGTTTGCCATTCGCGGTGACGACGAGGCCGGCGAGTTCTTCGACAGGGTTCGAAGGCGAGTGCGTACCGGGGAGCCACTCGGGATAGAGAAGCGTGAAGTCTTTCAGGTTGCCTTTGACGGGGATAGTCTCGTGAACCGTCTGAATGCGGCGGGCGATGTCGGTAATGTCGACATGCAGCGAGATCGTGCCGGGATAGGGGGTGTCGGCGGGCGCGAGGATGGGCGGAGTCATGGGCGCGGGCTGCGGGCCGGAGGATTGCTGCGCGGCGACGGTGGCGACGAGAGCAATACAGGCGAAGGCGATTTGACGGAGTTGATGGGGCATGTGCGCTTCCTCGGGAAAGTGGCGGGGGATAGTTTAGCAGTTTCGCAGGTCTCAGTTCGCAGTTCTCGAAAAATCGGTAGTGGGGCAGTTTGAAAAGGAAGCGAGCCAAAGGCGCGTTTTTGTGGCGCAAAAAGCGCGCCACAGCGCGCGGCTCGCCCAGATCCTTCGCTGCGCAAAGAACGCGCGCTCAGGATGACAGCTCAAACTGACCCACAACTGAAGAATCAAAGCCTGAACGCGGGCAGCGTTTAGAGTAGAGTGCGGAATTGGTTTTGCGGAGAACTAGGGAAGCGGGAACAGAGAACTCGCGCGCAGAGATTCCCATAACTGCACAGTGCTCGTAGCAGTTACATTCGTGACACTTGACACGCGGGCGCGATGGGTTCAGATTCGGCTCTGCACGCGAATTCCGGCGCGCAGATTTTCGCAGCGCTGAAAAAAATTTGTGCTAAGATTTCGCACGGCTCATTTGAAACTCTCGATCACAATTAGAATGTCAACAGCGCACATTACGGGATGCGCATTCCGCAGTACACTGAACGGGTCCATCAGCAGATAGTAAACCGAACTTTTTAACAGGCGCCCTCAGCCAGCCGCCGGGACGCCGCGGCGGGTATTTCATAAATTTATGTCAGCTCAAAGTACAACGCTCTCCCCTAATCCGTGGTCGCGAATTCTGGACGCGCTCGAAAAGAAAATCAATCGCCATTCCTACGACACCTGGTTGAAGCCGACGCGCTACAGTCACGCGAACGGCGGAATTTTGTTCGTTCGGGTACCGACAGCGGAGTTCCGGCATGCGGGCGACAAGTATGCGGATCTGATCCAGGAGGCGATCGACAACCTGGGACTTCAGTTCAGCGACGTGAAGTTCGTGACGCCGGAGGACGATCCGGCAGCGACGGCGGTGCGGCATAACGGCGGACTATCGGCGGCTCCGGCGCCGATGAACGGAGGAGCTCCGTCGCAGGCGCGCTTCGACTGGGATGGTGCGGCGCAACTGAATCCGCGCTACACGTTCGACGCGTTTGTGATCGGAAGCGGAAATCAGTTTGCGCATGCGGCATGCCAGGCGGTGGCGGAGCGTCCGTCGAAGGCGTATAACCCGCTGTTCCTGTATGGCGGCGTGGGCATGGGCAAGACGCACCTGATGCAGGCGATCGGGCACGAGGTGAAGCGGCGGCAGCCGCAGGCGGCGATCTGCTACGTGTCGAGCGAGAAGTTCACCAACGACATGATCAACTCGCTGCGCTACGACAAGATGACATCGTTTCGCGACAAGTTCCGCGGGGTGGATGTGCTGCTGATCGACGACATCCAATTTCTTGCCGGGAAAGAACGCACGCAGGAGGAATTTTTCCACACGTTTAATGCGTTGCACGACACCATGAAGCAGATCGTGATCGCAAGCGACCGGTCCCCGAAAGAGCTGGCGGAGATTGAAGACCGGCTGCGCAGCCGGTTTGAGTGGGGATTGATTGCCGACATCCAGCCACCGGATCTGGAGACGAAGGTGGCGATCCTGCAGAAGAAGGCGGAGCAGGAAAAAGTGACGCTGCCGACGGATGTGGCGCTGTATGTGGCGCAGAATATCCGATCAAATGTGCGCGAGCTGGAAGGGGCGCTGATCCGGCTGGTGGCGCATTCGTCGCTGATCGGGGCGGAGATTACGCTGCCTTATGCACAGCAGGTGTTGAAGAACTTTATCGATTCGCAGGCGCGGCGGGTGACCATCGAATCGATTCAGAAGATGGTGGCGGAGCAATTTGGACTGCGCCTGGTGGAGATCAAGGCCAAGGATAATTCGCGGGCGATTGTCTATCCGCGGCAGATTGCGATGTATTTGTCCAAGCATATGACGGAGGCTTCACTGCCAGAGATTGGGCGGCAATTTGGCGGAAAGCATCACACGACCGTGTTGCATTCGGTGGAGAAGATCGAAGAAGTTCGGAAGAACGATAAGGATTTGAACCGGCTGTTGAACAAGTTGACAGAGCAGTTGGGCGGGTAACGGGCCGACCGCCGTTTCCATTTTGTGCTTACGTGAGAGATCCGTTCGCTTGGAGATCCCTTCGACTGCGCTCAGGGCAGGCTCTTCGCTTCGGTTGAAAAGCGCCTCCGCTCAGGATCACAGCATCAGCCGAGTTTTCCGAAGCTTGCTTTTGCGGAGCTGTGAATGGGATGTGGAAACTGTGCAAGGGGCGGGGGGATTGGCAGGAGCGGAAAAGTTGTACTCGGGAGTGCGCCGAGTTGGGGACGGATTTCTCACACGAAGGGTCGTGGCGTAACTCAGTGAGAATAGGCAGGATCCAAAAGTTTTCCACTTCTGCGAAGCGCCTACTGTTACTGCTGGTTTTATAGGTTTTGTATTTGATATAAGGGAGTATCAAAAGTCGCACGCGGCAGGGGAGAGGAAGTCTATGCCGGTGGAAGCAGCGGTGGCAACGGGAACGGCGGTGGGCACGATGGAGATCACGGTCAGTAAGGGCGAGCTATTGCGGGAGTTGACGGCCACGCAGGGCGTGGTCGAACGCAAGACCACGATTCCGATACTTTCCAATTATTTGTTTGAGGCGGCCGATGGCAAGCTGGCGCTGACGGCGACGGACCTGGATCTGAGCTTGCGGACCTCGTGTGACGCGCGGGTGAAGAAAGAAGGGTCGTGCACGATTCCGGCGCGCAAGCTGCATGATTATGTGAAGCTGCTGCCGGATGCCGACATCACGATCAAGCTGCTGGAAAATCATTGGGTGAGCATTCGCTGCGGGCGTTCGAATACGAAGATGGTGGGGATGGCGAAATCGAATTTTCCCAGTTTGCCGGCGTTTCCGACGGCGGGGGTGGTGAAAATTCCAGGGCAGGTTTTGCGTGGGCTGATTGCGCGGACGGGTTTTGCGATCTCCAGTGAAGAGTCGCGTTACACGCTGAATGGGGCGCTGATGTTGCTGAAGCCGGAGTCGATCACGATGGTGGCGACGGATGGGCATCGGCTGGCGCATTGCGAGCGCAATGGAGAAAAATTTGAGGGTGTCTCGGGCGAGATGAAGACGCTGGTGCCGAAGAAGGCGATGGACGAGTTGAAGTCGTTGCTGGACTCTTCGGATGCGGACACGATTGAGTTTGCGAAGGATGATTCGACGCTTTTTTTCCGCATTGGCTCGCGGCTGCTGACTTCGCGGCAGCTTACGGGACAGTTTCCGAACTTTGAGGCGGTGCTGCCCAAGGATAACAACAAGAGCATCACGCTAAATAATTCTGATTTAAATTCGGCGATTTTGCGCGTGGCGCAGTTTGCCGATGAGCGCTCGCGGGCGGTGCGGTTGAAGCTGGAAAAGGGCGAAGTGAAACTTTCGGCGTCATCGACGGAAGCGGGCGAGTCGGAGGATTCGATTGAGGCTCCGTATGATGGCGACACCATGACCATCGGCTTCAACGCGCAGTACCTGGTGGATTTTCTGAAAGCATCGGGAACCGGCGAAGTACGCTTGGAATTGAAGGATTCGCAATCTGCAGGGCAGTTGCGTCCGGCTGAGGGCGACGATTATAAGTACCGGTACATTGTGATGCCGATGCGGATCTGAGGCGGATCCGCGGTCTCCTAGCTCACCTTCAGATCGTCTGCAGTTGGAATACTATTGCCTGACTCGTAGCTCGTGATCGCCGGTGGTGAGACCCCAACCTTCTGACTCAGCGCTCTCAGACTTAGTCTAGCATTGGCAATGTTCGCGCTGCAGTTCAACGTTCCAACTGCTTTCACCTGGACTGCAGCACCTGTGATCGTGGGCGGGATCATCAGCGCGCGCGATAAATTCCTACAAAGTCGTTCGGATGTCTTGCGAAAGCACCCGATGGCTTTCCTCTTC
This sequence comes from uncultured Acidobacteriaceae bacterium, assembly GCA_963710965.1. GTDB lineage: Bacteria > Acidobacteriota > Terriglobia > Terriglobales > Acidobacteriaceae > Sulfotelmatobacter. The sequence continues at coordinate 115,594 of CAVQCP010000029.1, forward strand.
GAACTGGGCAATCGTTGACCCACGTTATTTCCTGTGCACGAACGCTCGCTTCGCCGCGGGCGGGCGGGCCAGACCCTGCGGGAGCTGTGGTAGGGGGAGGGAGCATTTTGCCGTCCGTATACACCACCCACCCGCCCCTTTGCTGGGGTGGTGTATACAGACGGCAAAATGCTCCCTCCCCCTACCACAGCTCCCACCGTGTCCGGCCCGCCCGCCCGCGAGAAAGGCCAGGGCAGGGCAAGGCGCGGGCGCCATTCAGCGACTCATAGCCCTCAAGGCCTTGCGCGTTTCTGGGCGAATCGGATTGTCACATTAAGTTCTATGGAATTGGGTTTCTTGGGGGCAAGTTCGATGCTTATGTTCTGATCGGTTAGGTTTTCAAGCGCAAGAGGCAGAATCATTTGGGCTTCGGGAGACGCCGCGTCCTTCCTCGCCCGATTCCTGATCATGTGAATATCTAATTCTCCGTATTTCACTTCCACTCCAAGGTTACGTGCTCTTTCGAGAACGTCGAGGCTCGGCACGCTTTTCTCTTTCAGATACTTGTGGAGTCCTGCACGGGTCACGCCTAGCAGCTTCGCAAACCTCTCAAAGCTCGTCCCATCGTCTTTCTTCGCTTTATCTCGCGCCTTTGACAGTTTTTCCGCAAAGGACCTCATGAACGCAATATCGACCGGCGAGTGTTTTTTCATGGGCAGGACCCGGCCTTCGAAAGTACTTGAATTTGTTCTGGTATGTCAACTAGAGTTTACGTAAACTTGAGTTGACGAATCCTTTTTAGCAACTCTTGTTGACGAAATAGGTCTTTGAATGCTCGAACAGACTTTCATTCACATCCCTGGGGTGGGAAGGCACACCGAGCGTGAGCTCTGGGCGGATGGAATACTTAGCTGGGATGACGCCGATCTTTTTGAAAAGCGATTCGGTCGTGTCGGTGCTCGCCTCCAGCAGAAGCTCGACGACTACATCCCGCGTTCGCGGGAAGCTGTAAGGCGCAAAGATGCTGCCTTCTTCGAGCGTCTCTCATCACTAGGCGAAGCGTGGAGACTGTTCCCAGAATTTTCCGATAGTTGCGTTTATCTCGACATTGAAACTACAGGTCTTTCAACGGTTTTCGATACAGTTACGATGGTTGGGCTCTACGACGGACACAAGTACAAGTTGTTTGTCGATGGCGACAACTTGGCCGAATTGCCAGCTCACTTGCGCAAGTACTCCGTCGCCGTAACCTTCAATGGATCTGGTTTCGACCTCAGGTTCTTGAAGTTGACCTTTCCCGACCTCGTTTTGCCACCGATCCACATCGACTTGCGATGGGTCACCCGCAAACTTGGGATGCGAGGTGGCCTGAAGACGGTAGAGGCAGAATTGGGAATTCGGCGACCGTCCGACGTTGAAGACCTAACAGGCTACGATGCGACCGTCCTTTGGGCGAGATATTTACGAGGCGACGGGAACGCCTTGGAGCAACTGATTCAGTACAACACTGAAGACGTAGTGCATCTTAAAGCCATAATGGAGATCGCATACGACAGATTATCGAGGGATATCGCTCAATTCCTCAAAGGATCACATGGTTCTGCCTTTACCGGCATTTCAGATTTACCGAAAGCCAAGAGAAGAAGGCTTCGTTCTGCTCCGGCTAGCAACCCCGGTGGCCTTGTTCCCCTATTAATGCAGAAGTGCCCCAACGTCGGGAGGCCTTTACGTATTGTGGGAATCGATCTTACGGGGAGTGCCAAGCGTGCGACTGGCTGGGCTTTGATGGAGGGTGCAAACGCGGAAACGAAAACTCTGAGCACGGATGACGAACTCTTTAACGAAACCATGGCAGTGGTTCCCGATCTGGTTTCGATTGATTCGCCCTTATCACTTCCCGAGGGATGGATTGACCCGGACACGCCTTGCGGGCGACCAATTTATCGCAAATGCGAACTCGCGCTTAAGCGGATGGGAATCTCAGTTTTTTGGTGCCTGCTGCCAACGATGAAAGGGCTCACAACACGCGGAATGCGCCTGGCCCATAGATTGCGTGAGGCTGGGGTCGAGGTCATTGAAAGCTACCCTGGCGCTGCACAGGATCTGCTTGGCATTCCTCGAAAGGGCGCAAGCCTCGAAGAATTGAAGTGGGGATTGGCGCGGGCGGGTATCCAGGGCAAGTTCCTACATCAAAAAGTGACCCACGATGAGGTCGACGCAATCACTTCAGCTTTGGTTGGTCTCTTTTACTTGGCGAAGGATTACATCGCATTAGGGAACGCTGCGGAAGACTATTTGATCGTTCCCAAATCGCTTCGCATCAACTATCGGAAACTTGCGGACATTCTGGATGTGACCGGCCTAGATGCGGTCCCTATCGAGGATGGTTTAGAATCCCCGGTTGATGCAAGACCACCAATTTCAGCAGCGGCAGGATAACCGTCTGGTCATCGGGGTCACCGGGCACATTGGGGCTGGCAAGACCTCAGTTGCGAATTATCTGAAGTCGGTTCACGGATTTTTTTATATTCGCTACAGCGAAGTTCTCTCTGATTGGTTCGCCAAAGACCCGGAGAGCAAGACACACCTCCAAGCAGTTGGATGGGAAGTGATGGCAGGCGGCATGCAAGCGGAATTAAATGCTCGATTGATATTGCGAATACCGACCCAGGGAGACTGCGCTGTGGACGGTTTGCGCCATCCTACTGATTATGAAAGTCTGACGAAGGCCTTTCCATCCCAATTCTGGCTTCTGTACATCGAAAGCCGACAAGAAACACGTTGGCAAAGAGTCCGAAAGCGCTACGCTGAATTGGACAACTTCCGTCAGGCTGATTCTCATCCCGTCGAGCAACGGATAAACGAGCTTCGCGGCCAAGCGTTTGTTGTTCTGGAGAACGATGGAACCCTTCATGACCTGTACGCAAAGATAGAAAAACAACTTAAAACAATTCGGTCGGGAGGCCAACCGTGAGTTTATGGGTGGTTGTAGGCGGTCAATATGGCGGTGAAGGTAAGGGTAAGATTGCTGCGTTCATAACGAAACAGGAAACAATCGACATCTGTATTCGTTGCGGAGGCCCGAACTCTGGCCATTCGTTTGTGACCGACGAAGGTCAGACGGTTCTTCTCCGACAGCTTCCAACCGGTTACATCAGACCGGAAACACGGCTGCTGATACCCGCTGGAGCCCTCATAGATCTCGAAGTGTTGAAGCAAGAACTTGATCTCCTGAGAATCGATCCTAGGCGCGTAGGGATAGATCGCAATGCGATGATTATCGAGCCCAGTGACAAACAACAAGAGATTGGACTGCAGATGCGAGAGCGATTTAGCTCGACCCTTTGTGGGGTTGGCTCTGCAGTGTCGCGCCGCGCCCTCCGTGGCACAGATGTCAGAACAGCCGAAATTGCAGGTAGGCAGATCCCCTGGCTCGAAGCCCTCATCACAAATGTGAGTGAAGAAGCGAATTCTGCTTTGGATCGCGGCAAGAAAGTCCTAGTAGAGGGAACTCAAGGATTTGGCCTGTCGCTCTACCACTCCAACTATTACCCGAAGGCTACTTCCCGAGACACAACGGCCGCTGGATTTCTGAGTGAAGTTGGGTTGAGCCCGTTACTTGTCACCGAAATTGTGCTTGTCTTTCGTACGTTTCCAATTCGTGTGTCAGGCCAACAAGCTGGGCCTCTGAAAGATGAGATCACTTGGGAAATTCTTCAATCAGAGAGCCATTATCCGTTCCCTATCCACGAAATGACTACTGTTAGCAGGAAGTTGCGGCGGATAGGGCGGTTCGATTGGAACCTAGCTGCCGAGGCCGTGCAAGTGAATAGACCAACCCGAATCGCAGTGAACGGTCTAGATTACTTAGACTATACCAACAAGGGAATAGTGAACGAAGAGTTGATTACCCCAGAGGGGATTGATTTTTTAAATCAACTGCGGTCAACATGTGGAGTTCCGCTGTGGCTATGCGGGACCTCCCCCGAAGCCCTGGTAGTGCTAAGGGGAATCGAATTCGGGCACCCGCATGCGAGAGTACAAGAACAGTACGTCTGAAATTCTCCGGGGGGACAACACATGAGCAATTTAGCAACCCACGAGCCTGACCCTTCGGGCTTATTGCCCCGAACTGCGAAACAGATAGAGTTGGATCGCCTCCGCAAGTTCCCAACCGCCCCGAATGAACCCGATGACGAGGATCGCGGCACGGGCGTACTTCTTAGCGAACGAATCGAACGACTTTGTAATAAATACAACATGATTCATCCGCTCAACAAAGAACATCTGAAGCCGGCATCCTATGAGTTAAGCGTCGGAGAGTTGTACAGTAGGGGCGGCGCAACTTTCCCACTTGTAAAAGGTGGTAGCTTTACAATTCAGCCGTTCGAAGTTGTCCTAATTCAAACGCTTGAAACCCTCAATCTTCCTCCATTCTTGATCGCGAGGTGGAACATCAGGATAGCGTGGGCGTATCGCGGTCTACTTTGGGTAGGAGCTCCTCAGGTGGACCCTGGATTCAGAGGTTTTCTTTCATGCCCAATTTACAACCTGTCAAACAAGCCAGTCACCCTTGAGCACGGCGATCCGATTGCCGCAATGGATTTTGTCACGACAACACCCGTTACCTCAGAATCAAAGAGATACGGATGGGATACAAGGACTCGAATACTTTTCACGGACTATGAGAAGGACAAACTGGAAAGCGCCTTACTTACCGAAGCTGCTAACAAACTTAAGCTGATGGACGAAAAAGCAAGAGAACTCGAAGGGGGTTTGAAAGAAACAGGCAAGTCGGTAACTCTCATGCAACAACAGCTCGCGACTGATACGGCTAACATTAAAAGTGAGCTTTCGAATAAGACCGAAGCAACTAGAGAAAAAATTGACACGAACGTTGCAAGCATCCAAACTCGAATCGATAACTACACCGCTCGAACCCTGACTGTGTTGGCAGTGTTATTCGCGGCACTTGGCTTGGCTGTTTCACGTTCACCTGAAATTTCCTACTTGAGTTCTGCCACCCCGTTAGCCGCTCTCGCTCTGTGGTTTGCTCTCCGCTCTTTCTATTATTCGAGCACCCCACAAAACGCGACTGGAGTTCGACGGGGGAAATGGTTCGAAATCGGGGTTGGTTTAATTCTTGCTACCGCTCTCTTGGCTGTACAATACAAGATCTCTCAAGGGTACCGCTCGGAATGGGCTACGACACGAGATACGGCCTTGGCTGCCCAACGCGACGTGCGCGATCTACGACAAGAGATCGGGAACAATCAAGAAATTCAGCGACGACTTGACAGCTTAGAGCAGCGCATAGATGCACTCAAAATTCAAAAGCACTGACTTTTACAGAGCGCCACACACCAGATAGTTTTTGAGTCTTCCCGACAAAACAGCCCAGTTCTGCGAGTAAGTAGCCAGTGCGGTTCGTGTCACTCTGACCCTCCAATCCCAATCAGTCTTGCCAGGGCCTGCCAATGCCGTGGATGGGGTCGGCTTCCTCGACGAATGCGGCTTCCGTATGCGCACGTCACCCCAATCGCTCTCGCAATAGAGGTGCCCGACCTTTGTTCGAGCAGTGGGCGAATTCTACTGAAATAGAACTGTTCAGTGAGCCACGCCGGTTGGTCGGAGGCCTGCCAAGAATGAGCCGCTATGGCATTCCGGCGTTGAGTCGTGCTGCGCTTTGCTTGTGCCCGAGTGCCGTGCGCAGAGAGGCGTCCCATGCGAGCGACATCCGCCATGCGCTTAGTCGTTTCCTCCATTCGGCAGGTGTCACAGCGTGTGTACTCGCGTCCAGTCGGCTCGCCACATTCACGGCAAAGATTTTCTCTGTAGGGTTGTCGTTGTATCGGCGATTGAATGGGACCGCCTTGAGCATCTCTTTTGCGGTTCTGAGTGAGGCGGGTTGGGAGAATCTGATCAGTTTGGGTTGAAGTCTTGCGTGCTGATTGCCACAATCTTTGCGCGAGCCATTCTGCCACTGGCGCGACAGCGCGGCTCCACATAGGTGCTGTTTCGGAGAGACGACTAGCGAGCTGCGAGGTTAGGCGACAGTTTCCATTCGGCCGTTCTCCGAACCACTCCCGCTTAAGCAAATCGCGGGTGATCCAATCAAGTAGGAACGTGTCAACGCTGGCGCGAATTGGTTCCATCAGATCGTACGCGAGGCTATCGCGCGCGGTGGTATCAAGATGGAGTATGCCCAGTCCCGGATCGAGACCGAGGGCGGCAGCAGCAATTCGCGATTCGTTTGCTAAAAGCGAATACAAGTAATTAAGCATTGCGTTTGCCGGATTGGCAGCGGCCCTGGGAGAGTTCGTCAGAGGCGAAAACCGAGGTCCGAACGCGCGCCAGTGATCGGGTATTCGCAACTCTTCTTTTTTGGGGAAGGCGACCGGAAGATTTCGCCATAGAGCCCAATAGACCCCGGCGGCGTGTGCTTCGATAAGACGGATTCTCTCTATTGTATGAGCATTGGGCAATTCTGACCGGTAGCGGGAGATTACATCAGCGCCGTTTTCTGAAAGGAGTTTGTAACGTGCTACATCCTCTTGGCCAATCAATTTCTTTTCGATGAGCCCTCGCGCGATTTCCAATCCGATCATGGATCGTCCCGCGAAAGCTTGGGCGCGTCTAAGACGCGCATCCGAGGGCCTAACGGGGCCAGTCACGCAGAGCACTTTGCCATCACGCTCAAGCATGGAGAACGCAACATCTTGCGCGCTAAGCCACTGCATCGCGTCAAGCGTAATGAAACCGTCCGAACCGATGACCACGAGCCGCTTTAAGCCGTGGCCCACTCGGGCCAACCTAAGCTTCCGCCTTTCTGGCCCGATGCCATCCTCAAGTTCGAGATGGCCGCACTGCATTCGCACTCTGATTCCAAAACCGGCGAGGATCAAAACGCCACTCTTTCCTATTGGAGATTTGCGGGAAAAGGCGGGTTGCGGTAGGGTGCCTGAAGCTGCCATTGGAGCTGATACCTCCTACGGTGGTCAGGGCTTGTCGGCTGCTTCGAACAGTCGGCAAGTCCGTTTTGATTTAGGACATCTTTAGAAATGCGTCGACGGCGCGACGAAAAAGCTCTGCCATTGGAACGCCTGTAACGGCTGACAGCCGCTTGAGCTTCGCCACACTCATCTCTGGCAACCACACTGTTGTCCGTTTCTTTTTCACGTCACCCATTTTTTCAGGTATGTCACTGTATGTCAAATGCGGAGATATTTTCAGAGCTTTAAGTCGTGCCTCCTTTTCGGCCTGGATCTTGTTAATTCGGCGAAGATACTTGCGCGGTACTTTCTGTCCCAATTCAGCTTGACCCAGCCAATATTCGAGATTTGATATGGGCTTTAGGGCGGGGCCGCGGCGCTTCCTCTCGCGATAGCAAATATCGCGAGAATACCGGGGACTGTATGCATAACCGCTGTTGGGGTAAGTGCGGTCGAGGGCGCAGCTCTCAGCAAGGAAGTGAATTGGGCGTAGTTTTGGGTAGTCCGGGTCACGGACTGCCGCCAAAATTGCGGCAGCGCTCGGTAATCGGTCACGCATGTAATGATGGACCGCTGATAAAGCGGCGTTTACGTCATCTTCATTCGACGCTTGGCGCAGCGCATCCCAGTCAATGTTCTCCTGAAATCGCTCAAACTCGGCGCAAAGATTGTCGCTGTTGCCAAGGACCCATTCCTTCCTTTGAGCTTTGAGTTTCTTTTTTGCAACAAGCGGAAAATCAAACGCTTCGACCTCTGCAGTTCTTTGCGTTTTTCCTCCTTTTGTCATGATCTCTTAGCTGTTTCTCCGCATTGTCAGCCCCGAATAGGGTAAATCGTGCCGGGGCGAAATGCTACTTCTGGTCTTGACGCGGACGCTAGAAGCCTATGGCAAAACATCAAACGAAATCGCCCATTCAGGGCAAAAAGAGTCGGCATCGTTCATCGCGTGCCGACTTAGACAAAACCGCACGCGAGCGCGCGCTTAAAGCCCTCTCCGCGATGCGACGCGGTGACACCCTTTCACGAGCGGCGCGCGATAACGGCGTCACCGCCCGAACAATCAAACGTTACGGAGGATCAGCGCTTGTGCAAGATCGTCCAGGCGGACGCATTCGCGCAACGAAAAGCGACCGACTCGTCCGATACCTGCAGATTCCCGGCCCTGATGGTCCTAGAGACGTAACCGTGCGCGGATCGAAAGCTGCTAGTGAGTTCGCCAATTACAAAGCGGCGATCAATCGCTTGCTCCGAGGTGATCGCAATGCCATGGCTACATGGCACGGCAAGAAGATTGCCGGAATTGAGCTCATAACGGATACCAAGACTCTAACCGAGCAAGCTCGTAAGGAACTACTTCCATACTCGCTTTACCGCTCACTTGCAGGCGGTGCTGCATGAAATTGAAGCGAACGAGCAAGCATTGCCCTGATTGCCCGGAGCAGTGTTTCTGCGGGAGTTCGCAGCAGTTGGAAGATAACCACCTCGGAGGCCGGCAGCATGTCCCTTGGTTATGGTCTCCGTTTTGCCGTGTCGATCATTCCGAGTTTCACGCCAACTGTCGGCGTGCAGGAGTCGACTTTCGCAAAAAGGAGAACCAGTTGGACGCAAAAATACAAGCGTTCAAAGCTCAATTGGTTGGAATGTGGATGGTAGTTGAGGCAATGGAAAAGCAAATCAACAGCGCTGGGAGGGACCAAACAAGATGACCGAACAACATGACATTTTTGTTCGCGCTTATGCAGTTGCGAAGGAAGTCAGCAAACCACACACATCTTATAGCCTTGATTTTCCCAAATGGCCGCGTTACGTACTTGTCTTTGATACTGAAACGCGGATTACAGCCGATCAATCATTGACATTCGGTGTCTTCCGACTGTGCGAACTGAGAAATAACACATACACGCTTATGCGTGAAGGCCTTTTTTATGCCGATGATCTGCCAATAGCGGAACGCACAATCCTTGAGAACTACACGCGGACAGCTGTTTCCGATGCGAAGACGTTCCCACCCGAATTTCCGCTTCACTCGCGTTCTGACTTCATGAAGAAAATGTTTTGGCCTGCGATTAAGCGAAGTGGAGCTTTAATCTGTGGGCTAAACCTGCCGTTCGATCTCGCGCGTCTCGCACTGGCTTGGAATAGAGGCGAACACGACGAATGGTCGCTCACAATGTCTCAATATTCAAACGGGGTCGAAAACCGAAACGTTCCACGCATTCTGATCACGCCAATTGACAGCAAAAAAGCATTCGTACGGTTGGCAAAGCCGTGGAAACCGGAAGAGTGGAAGGACAACGGCAAAGTGTATTTCTTGGACCTCAGGACGCTTGCCTGGGCGTTGTTCAACCGATCATTCTCGCTGAAACGTCTGTGCGAGGAACTCCTAACCGAGCATCGGAAGATCGATCACGAGCCGACTGGCAAAGTTACCGTCGAAGAAATCGAATACGCCAGACAGGACGGGCGCTGCACGGTGGATGCGCTCAATGCTCTGAAGCAAGAATTCGACAAACATCCCATTAGTCTGAAACCGTGCAATGCGTATTCCCCCGCGAGCGTGGCAAAGAGTTATCTCGATGCAATGGGTATCATTCGACCAGCAGAAAAATTCGAGGTTGCGTCGAAATATCACGGCATTGCAATGCAGACGTATTACGGAGGGCGATCCGAAACGCGCATACGTTGCACTGAGGTTCCCGTCGTTCCCGTCGATTTCACAAGCGAATATCCAACTTGCTGTGCATTGCTGGGTCTTTTCGATGTTCTTACGGCGGCAAGCGTGATGTTCGAAGATGATACGAAAAACATTCGTCGGTTAATCAACACAATTTCTCTGGATCGATGCTTTGATTCCACGTTGTGGAAACATTTCAACTTCTTTGCCCTGGTTCAACCGGATAGCGACATCCTCCCTGTGCGGACTGTTTACGACGGAGGGACGCAGAACATTGGCAACAACTACCTAACTTCCGAGACCCCGCTCTGGTTTGCGGGGTGTGACGTGATTGCATCTGCAATCCGAACGGGAAAGCCCGCGCGAATTCTGCGAGCGGTTCGCATGGTGCCGCACGGAAAGCAAGCGGGCATGAAAACGGTAAATCTGCGTGGGAGCATGGTCGAGATCAATCCGTACAAAGATGATCTCTTCCGCAAGGTTATCGAACAGCGAAAACTCAATAAATCGGACAAGAAGCTTTACTACTGGCTAAAAATCCTTGCGAATTCGATTTACGGGTTCTTTGTGGAGCTAATTCCCGAATTACAGAACAAGAATGTCCCGCTTGAAGTCTTCTCAGGCGAGAAGACATTTTCAGATTCGTCGGATGTAATTGAAAAAGCGGGACTTTGGTTCTTCCCGCCATTGGCATCACTTATCACTTCTGCAGGACGCTTGTTGCTCGCCATGACAGAGGAATGCGTAAACAGAAAAAAGGGTACATACCTGTTCTGCGATACGGATTCCCTCGCAATCGTGAGCTCCGAGAACGGCGGATCACTCGACATCGCAGGCGGCGACGGTCGCCGAATTCTGTCGTGGGCAGAAACGCAGAAAATAGCGAACAAATTTAGTTCGCTGAATCCTTACGATCCAAAAGCGGTAAAAGGATCAATTCTCAATCTCGTAGACGCGAATTACATCGATTCCGATCCTGCGAAACCGCAACGCCAGCTCTACGGCTACAGCATCGCGGCGAAGCGCTACGCGTTATACGAAAAGACAGGTAAATCGAGCATCGCAATCGTTGATCCGAAAGCGCACGGAATAGGTTTTCTCTACTCACCCCACAATTCTCCAAAGAATTGGGGGAAAGACGTACCGCTCTGGATTTACCAGCTTTGGGATCACATCTTGCGATGTGCATTGAGACTGCCGAAGAAACCACCAGCTTGGCTCGATGTTCCACAGATGATGCGTCTCACCATAACGACGTACAACGTTTTGGAAATGCTCAGCGAATGGAAAATCGCACGTCCGTACAACTTCCTTCTGCTGCCAATGATTGAGCCGACGTTTGGAGTCGCATTCCATCGGCAATCAAGCGAGAAAGTTCTTCTGGTCTGTGCATTCTCGTCGAAACAGGAGCAATGGTTTGACCTCGAATGTGTCAACGTGCACAACGGTAAGAAATACAAAATGCTCAACTGCAACAAAACAAATGGCAGTATTCCTTACAATGTGGTCTTTCCTTCGCAATTCGCGCATCTTTTGATCCAATACCAGCGACATCCGGAAGCGAAGAGTCTAGCGCCTGATGGCATGAGGTGCACTGCAGACACCAGAGGACTGTTAAAACGCGCTCACGTGATCGCTGGAGAAATTCGTTACGTCGGCAAGGAAACTGATCGCAAATGGGAAGAGGGTGACGCAATCAGCGTTTTGGAATTCGCGGCCACCGAATACGGGCGAAAAGGTAAAGTTCTCGCGAGTGAGGAGGTAAAGGCACAAATCAGCAGCATCGGAATCAACAAGTGCGCTCGCGAAAGCGGATTCGACCGCAAGAACTTCATCAGAAAACTAGTTCGCGGATTGCCTGTGAAACGTAACTCATACCAACAATTCATTACTTGGCTGGGACCCCAATTGCAGAAGATTTAGGCGAAGACTAGCAATTTGGTGGTGGCACTCTTAGGCCATTGCTCCCCTCATGTAGTCCTGTATCATCGCTCGCGAAGATTGGTTTGTTCTTACCTTTTGAGCCATAACTCATTCTCATTAGAGGCCGAGCAACACCGGTTCCGATCCGTTAGTCACTCGTGTCGCTACCTCCTCTTCTGCATATGCAGAGCTGCGGGTCGACTACGCAACGCTGTCGACAAATGATGTCGAGGATTACGTAGGTGAGCATCAGGCTATTCGAGGACAAGGAGTAAGCGTTCGCACTTCGACGTGCGAAAAACCAAGGAAGGGATCGCCATGAGGACGACGTTGATGCTTAGAGTTGGCAGGACCCTGACCGTGATCGCCATAATTGTTGTGGCCTCACTCCCCCATGCGTTTGCGCAAGCCGCGGACGACATTGAATCCCGCAACCAAGAGACTTGGCGCAAAGCCATTACGAGGACAGCCGTACCAGCTGAGGGATGCTTTCACGCCTCTTATCCAAGCCTAACGTGGAGCCGAACCGAATGCACAATTGCACCTGATATTCCATTCAGGCCGCGAAAGGGGCAGATGGGTGAGACCGTCGGAAATGGCAATGATTATGCCGCCAAGGTCAGCTCTGGACTAATTAGTGAAACGGTCGGCACCTTCCCCAATGTTTCGGGCGTGACCACCGAAACCGGTACCCTTGGCGCAAATGACTACTCCTTGCAGATTAACTCAAATGTCTTCAGTACTCCGGCCTGCAACGGAGCGCTCATCCCACCACTCTGCCAGGGCTGGGAACAATTTGTGTATTCGTCAGGCTACGATAAGGCCTATGTGCAGTACTGGCTGCTCGATTGGAACACTAACTGCCCGAGCGGTTGGACTCCTGATGGCAACGGCTGCTATATGAACAGTGCTTCCGTTAAAGTGTCTCAGATACCTGTAACCGAGCTGAACACTCTCAGCCTCGCGGGTTCAGCGCTAATCGGGCCTGGCTCTGACTCACTTGTATTCACTGTTGGAAGTGAGGCTTACAGCACCACTGGGCTAGATAGTGTTCTAGATCTGGCGGCCGCGTGGACAGAGTCGGAGTTCAATATAGTTGGAGATGGCGCAGGTTCGGCGGCCACTTTCAACTCGGGTTCGTCCCTGACAGTTATGGTCGAGGTGTTCAGCGGAACACAAGACGCACCCTTGTGTGAGGCAAATGCGGGGACGACCGGCGAAACTAATAACCTGAACCTCGGCAGCTGCACCAGCGCGGGGGGCGCTACACCGTATATCGAGTTTACCGAATCGAACTCCCTTCTGACCGAAAACCCAGCGACGAACATCACGCCGAGCAGCGCCTACCTGTCGGGAACAGTCAACCCACAGGGAGACAGCGGCAATGTGTATTTCCAGTATGGCACCACGCCCACGACACTCACGAATTACGGCTGCAACAACGGGAACAGCAACTACTGTGTCGTGGTCGCGAACTCAAAGGCACAGCCGTTCAATTTCACTCCGACCGGCCTTACCGGGGGCACGACCTACTATTTCCAGATCGTCTTTCAAGACAACGACAACGGCAACCTCAGCTATGGCGCTGTGATGTCGTTCACGACGAAGACCCCGGTACTGACCGAAAGCAAGGCGACGAACATCACGCCGAGCAGCGCCTACCTGTCGGGAACAGTCAACCCACAGGGAGACAGCGGCAATGTGTATTTCCAGTATGGCACCACGCCCACGACACTCACGAATTACGGCTGCAACAACGGGAACAGCAACTACTGTGTCGTGGTCGCGAACTCAAAGGCACAGCCGTTCAATTTCACTCCGACCGGCCTTACCGGGGGCACGACCTACTATTTCCAGATCGTCTTTCAAGACAACGACAACGGCAACCTCAGCTATGGCGCTGTGATGTCGTTCACGACGAAGACACCACTGCTCACTGAGAAGGCCGCGACAAACGTCACGGCGAGCAGTGCATACGTGTCGGGAACGGTGAATCCGGAGGGGGATGACGGGTACGTTTACTTCGCCTACGGGACCAGTCCGACTAGGTCTGGGAGGAACCTATTGCGAAGGGGCGGGCCTTAGGGGCGGGGGGAGCGGGCCGGACACGGCGGGAGCTGTGGTAGGGGGAGGGAGCATTTTGCCGTCTGTATACACCACCCCCCCGCCCCTTTGCTCTCCACCCTCCCCGTCATTTATACTCACAGTTTGCCCTAACACTGTCGAACGAATCAGGAGCACGTATCTTTCATGCCCAAGCGTACATTCCAACCCAACCGGCGCAAGCGAGTGAAGAAGCATGGTTTTCGCACGCGCATGAAGACCCAGGGCGGCCAAAAGGTGCTTTCCCGCCGCCGCGCCAAGGGACGCAAGCGGGTCTCCGTAAAACCCGGCTTCCGCGAGTAGCTTTTCCCGTGCCGCTCACTTCCACAATCGATCCCCTGAGCCTCTCGCCGCTCCGAGGTATGGCCAACGCTATGCTGGCCAATGCCATGTTGGAGCAGGACTCAACGCCGAACGCAATCCTGGAAGCTCGGCCGGATTCCGCCATGCTCAAGAAAGCACCATTCCCGCGCTCCGCGCGCCTTCTGCGCCACGCGGATTTCGAACGCGTCTACAAACAAGGACGCCGCCACTTCTCCGCGTCCCTGACCGCTTTCTATTTTTACCGGCCCTATGACCCGAGCAGCCTAGGTGGCCCGAGCAGCCTGTGTGGCGCGGGCACTCCTGCCCGCGAGGCAGTGCCACAGGCCCTGCCCACGCCGCAAGGCCTGCGCGTAGGTTTCACCGTAAGCCGCGCCTTAGGCGGAGCCGTCGACCGCAACCGCATGAAGCGCCGCCTCCGCGAAGCGGTACGCTTATCGCATCCGCCGATAAATATTTCGGCCGACGTGGTAATTAATCCCAAGAAGTCGCTCCTCACGGCCGACTTCCCAGCAATCGTGAACGAAGTAACCCGTGCCTTCGCCGTAATCGAACAAAAGCTGCCTCGGAGCTAGGATGGACTCCAGCCGCGAAGCGGCGGAAGAATGCAGCCCACAGCCTGCGCTGAGCTTGCCCAAGGGGCGAAAGCCGTGGCCGTCAAGTGGGAAATTAAACCAGCCCCGCAGGGGTGAAAGAAAAATTCGCGTCTTCGCAAGGGGTTAACCCGGCACCCGCACCCAGATGAACCGAGCCGCCAAATTCGTCACGCTGCAACTGCTGCGAGCCTACAAGTGGGCCATCTCGCCCTGGTTCCCTCCAGCTTGCCGCTACGTTCCAACATGTTCGGAATACGCGATGGAGGCCGTCGAGCGCTACGGCGCCCTGCGTGGCGGATGGATGGCCTTCACCCGCATCCTTCGCTGCCATCCCTTCGCCCACTCCGGCTACGACCCGGTGGTGAAGCAGGCATCGGGCTGCGGGAAATTGTGACGCGAAGCACTTCGTATCAGGGTATGCCTTCAGGCGTACCGCAAATGTGCCGTGTTGAGGCGGGGCTTTAGCCCCCGAGGTACCCAGGAAAACTTTGGCCGAATATAAAAACCCGCAACAGGAGCCCGGCGCCGACCAGCGCCTCCTCATCGTCCTCGCCGTCACCTTCCTCGGCTTCCTCCTCTTCCAGGCGCTCATGAAGAAATACGCGCCTCCGCCGCCGGTCGCGCAAAAACAATCGCAACCTGCTCCCCAACAATCCGCGCCCGCAGCCCCAGCCGCCGCTCAGCAAGCGCCACCTGCCCCCACTCCCGTCTCCGCCAAACAAGCGACCACCGAATCCGAAACCGTAATCGAAAACGATCTCTACAAAATCACCTTCACCAATCGCGGAGCCCAGGTCAAATCCTGGATTCTCAAAAAATTCGACAACGACACCCAGAACGGACTCCTCGATCTCGTCAACCCCACAGCCGCCGCAAAATTCGGCTACCCGCTCTCGCTCTATCCCTACGAAGAAACTCTGCGCAACCGCCTCAACTCCGCGCTCTACGTGGCTTCGAACGAAGGCACCGTCTCCACGCCCGCTACCATCACCTTCGAATACGCCGACCAGGATCTCGTCGTCCGCAAATCGTTCCACTTCGACAACAGCTACATCCTCAACGTCGAAACCTCCGTCCTCTATAAAGGATCGGAAGTCTTCGCTCCGCCCGCCTGGCCCTCCGGATTCGGCGACCAACTGATCCCCGCTGCCTACGCATCGGCCCGCATCGACTATCACGACGATGCCTCCACCGATCGCACCGCCTTCATCTTCCCCAATTACGTCCCCCGCCTCCCCGTCAAAAACATCAGCGGTGGCAAGACCATCAACGGCCCGTTCCAGTGGGCCGGTCCCGGCGATCAATATTTCGCCGCCATCTTCATTCCCAACGATCCCACCACCGCGGCCATGATCACCCTGCGCAATTCGATGGAGATTTCGCAGAAGCCCGGCCTCAGCCCCATCGGCGCAGGCTCGAAAGATGTCGCGACCGTCGAACCCATCGGCGCCGCCGTCGGCAACCTGCGTGGTCCCACGGTCGAGCGTATGTTCGTCGGCCCCAAAGAATTGAACGCACTCGATTCCGTCTCCGTCCCCACCATCCGCAACGGTGACGCCGATCTTCGCGGCACCGTCGATTACGGTTGGTGGGGCATTCTCTCGCGCCCCCTCTTTATCTGGCTCAAGTGGACCTACAACCACGTCGTGCCCAACTGGGGATGGGCCATCGTCATCCAAACTCTGATCATCACGATCCTGCTGCTCCCGCTGCGCATCACCCAGATGAAGTCGATGCTCAAGATGCAGCGCATCCAGCCCCAGATCAAATCGATTCAGGAAAAATACAAGAAGTACAGCCTCCGCGACCCGCGCAAAGCCGCCATGAACGAAGAGGTCGCCGCTCTCTACAAAAAAGAAGGAGTCAACCCAGCCGGCGGCTGCCTGCCCTTGCTGATCCAGTTCCCGTTCTTAATCGCCTACTATCGCATGCTCGGCGTCGCCCTCGATCTCCGCCACGCCCACTGGCTCTGGGTCTCCGATCTTTCCGCCCGCGATCCCTATTTCGTTCTGCCGATCCTGATGGTCGTCAGCATGTTCGCCATGCAGCGCATGACGCCGCAAACCGGCATGGATCCCAGCCAGCAGAAAATGATGATGTGGATGATGCCCCTCATGATGGGCTTCCTCTTCTTCAACTTCGCCGCCGGCCTGAACCTTTATTATGCCGAGACAAATTTGATTTCCATGCTGCAGCAGTCCATTATGAATCGCACCAAGCTCGGCAAAGAAATGCGCGAGATGATGGAAAAACGCGCCCGGAAGAAAGAGAAATAAGCGGTGTCATCCTGAACGTAGCCGTTCTTCAGGCGAAGTGAAGGATCTCCCGCCGATGCGGCCTGGCGCGCAAGCCGAAATGCGATTGCAAATTTTGGTAGAGGAGCTGAGCCCGAACCGCGCATCGGCCAAGTTGATAGCTGAAGGCCGACAACTAAGAGCTACCCTATGGATAAACTAGCCGCCGCCAACAAAATCAACGAATTCCTCCAATCCGTCGTTACCAACGGAGGCCTTCACCTCAAATACCGCATTGTCGTCGATCCTCCCCCGCAAGCCGGATGGGAGACGCCCGAAATCTTCGTCGACTTCGCCGGACCCGATTCCACCTTGCTCCTCGATCGCGGCGGAGAACTCCTCCGCGCCCTCGAACTCCTCGCCTTCGAAATCCTCCACCTGCCCTCCAACGAGCACGAAAAGATTTCCTTCGACTGCAAAAACCAGCGTTCCATCCGCCTCCAGGAACTCCGCATGGCCGCCAGCGTAGCCGCGGAAAAAGTTCGCCACACCGGAACCCCCTTTCACTTCGCTCCCATGTCCTCGCGCGAGCGTCGCATCGTCCACCTCGCCCTGCGCGACCAAACCGATCTCCGCACCGAAAGCGACGGCGAAGGCTTCAACCGCTGCGTAGTCCTCTATCCCGCCGACTACAAAACCACCAAGCCCGCCCGCCGCTCCCAGACGTAGTCAGAATGCTCATGTAGAGACAGCCGCCTCGGCTGTCCGGCCCGGGCAAAGCCCGGCCGCACCGTAACTTACTCTGTCATCTTGAGCCGAGACTTTCGTTCCGCGAAGCGGAGCGCATGTCGCAGTCGAAGGATCCCTCCCAGCTTGCCCCGCCGTCCGGCCCCGCAAGGCGTTTCCACTACTGCCTCGGTCTTGCTTGTCATCCTGAGCCTCGCGTGCTCCAGCGCCGCCGGGAACCACCACGCGAAGGATCTATGCAGTTCGTCTGCGCTACGTACTTGTCCCCGCCCTCTCAAAATAGATCGCGCCACCGGTTCAACCCCCTGTCCGGCCCGGGCAAAGCCCAGCCGCACCGTAATTTACTCTGTCATCCTGAGCGGAGACATGCGTTCCGCGCAGCGGAGCGCGTGTCGCAGTCGAAGGATCCCTCTCAGCTTGCACCGCCGTCCGGCCCCGCAAGGCGTTTCCACTACTGCCTCGGTCTTGCTTGTCATCCTGAGCCCCGCGTGCTCCAGCGCCGCCGGAAACCACCACGCGAAGGATCTATGCAGTTCGTCTGCGCTACGTACTTGTCCCCGCCCTCTCAAAATAGATCACGCCACCGGTTCAACCCCCTGTCCGGCTCCGGCAAAGCCCAGCCGCACCGTAATTTACTCTGTCATCCTGAGCGGAGACATGCGTTCCGCGAAGCGGAGCGCGTGCCGCAGTCGAAGGATCCCTCTCAGCTTGCACCGCCGTCCGGCCCCGCAAGTCGTTTCCACTACTACCTCGGGCTTGCTTGTCATGAAGAGCCTATGCAACTCGCCGGCGCCACCACGATGACCCCTATGACATCGGCCACTAGCGCTGGGTAACCAAACCTGTCTAACCAAACCTGTACTTCCCTGTCCAATCTCAGGCAAAATAGATCGCTAACTCATTCACCCAGAGGCTTACATGCCACTCCGCGCCGCAATCCTGTTCACGCTGCTATTCTCGATTCAGACCATGCTCTCTGCCCAAACCACCTACCCCGATGCCCGCCGCAGCGATCAGACCGACGACTACCACGGCACCAAAGTCGCCGACCCTTACCGCTGGCTCGAAGACACCGACTCCGCCGAAACCCATGCCTGGGTCGAAGCCGAAAACAAATTAACTTTCGGCTATCTCGATAAGATCCCCTATCGCCAGTCGATTCGTGACCGCTTAACCAAGCTCTGGAACTACGAACGCTTCGGCGTCCCCGAAGAAGAAGGCGGACGCTACTTCTTCCAGCACAACACCGGCCTGCAAAACCAAAGCGTCCTGCTCGTCGCCGACTCCCTCCACGCCGAGCCCCGCGTCCTCCTCGATCCCAACTTGCTCTCCACCGACGGCACCGTCGCGCTCTCCGCCACCGCCATCTCCGACGACGGCAAGCTCATGGCCTACGGCATCGCCACCTCCGGCTCCGACTGGAACGAATGGCACGTTCGCGACGTCGACACCGGCAAAGATCTCGCCGACGATCTCAAGTGGGTCAAATTTTCCGGCGCATCCTGGACCAAAGACAATAAAGGATTTTTCTACAGCCGCTACGACGAGCCCAAAGGTGCTGCCCTGCGCGAAGCCAACTATTTTCAAAAGCTCTACTATCACCGCCTCGGCACCCAGCAGTCCGAAGACAAGCTCATCTACGAGCGCCCCGACAATAAAGAAATGGGATTCTCCGGCAACGTCACCGACGACGGCCGCTATCTCATCATCACTGCCTGGCAAGGCACTTCGCCCAAGAACCGTCTTTACTATAAAGACCTAACTCGGCCCGATGCCCCGGTGGTAAAACTCCTCGACGACTTCGATGCGAAATATAGTTTCATCGATAACGACGGCCCTGTCTTCTGGATCCAAACCGATCTCGACGCCCCGCGCGAACGTCTCATCGCAATCGATACCCGCCATTCCGAGCGCGCCAACTGGAAGACGCTCATCGCCGAAAGTCCCGACAAGATGGAATCCGCCCACACCATCAGCAACTCATTCCTGGTTGAATATCTGAAAGACGCCCGCTCCGAAGTTCGCATCCACAATCTCAATGGAGCCTTCGTCCGCAACGTCGACCTGCCCGGCATCGGCACCGCCGCCGGCTTCGGCGGCAAGCGCAAAGACAAAGAAACCTTCTACGCCTTCACCAGCTTTACCTATCCCACCACGATTTATCGCTACGATCCCACTGCCGCCAAGAGCGAAATCTTCCGCCAGCCCAAAGTCGATTTCGATCCGACCCGTTTCGAAACTAAACAGGTCTTCTATCACAGCAAAGACGGCACCCGCGTGCCCATGTTCATCACCTATAAAAGAGGCATCAAGCTCGACGGTCAGAATCCCACCCTGCTCTACGCCTACGGCGGATTCGACATCTCCCTCACCCCAAATTTCTCCGTGCCCAACGCAGTCTGGCTTGAAATGGGAGGCATCTACGCCCAGCCCAACCTCCGCGGCGGCGGTGAATACGGAGAAGAGTGGCACCAGGCCGGCATGAAACTCAAAAAACAAAATGTCTTCGATGACTTCATCGCCGCCGCCCAATATCTCATCGACAACAAATACACCTCAACTCCCAAACTGGCCATTCGCGGCGGCAGCAACGGAGGCCTGTTAATCGGCGCAGTCGTCACCCAGCGTCCCGATCTCTTCGGCGTCGCCCTCCCCGAAGTCGGCGTCATGGACATGCTCCGCTTCCACAAATTCACCATTGGCTGGGCCTGGACCTCCGACTACGGCTCCTCCGACAACCCCGAAGAATTCAAAGCCCTCTACGCCTACTCCCCGCTGCACAACCTGAAGCCCGGCACAAAATATCCTCCCACCCTGATCGCAACCTCAGACCACGATGACCGCGTCGTCCCCGGCCACAGCTTCAAATTCGCCGCTACCATGCAACACGATCAAGCCGGCCCCGCGCCCATCCTCATCCGCATCGAGACCAAAGCCGGCCACGGCGCCGGCAAATCGATCACCAAGTTAATCGACGAAACCGCCGACACCTGGTCCTTCGTCGCCCACAACCTGGATATGAAAGTGGATCTAAAATAACCCTGTCATGCTGAGCGAAGCCGGGACGACCGAAGGGAGTCCCGGCGCAATCGAAGCATCCCTACTCAAAAAAGCAAAGGGCGGCCAAAAGCCGCCCCTTGGAATTCAAAATCCGAATCTATCGTCCCGCCCCGGCCCCCATCGCCGCCGGAATCACCCCCGCAATCGCCATCCCCTCAATCCGCGTCAGCACATGCTCCGCGCTGCACCCCGTATCCATGCACGCATCCACATACGGATGCCGGCTTCCATCCGCATGCATCACCAGCACGCTGGCCGCGCCCTTCGCCTTCTTCACCATATAAGGAAGATGATGCCGGTCATTGCGGCTCAGCGTCGGCCCCAACACGACCAGATCGAATCCCCCCTGATCAATCGCCGCTTGCACTGCCTTCCTGCCGATCGCCTTCAGCACCGTGTGCCCGGCCTTTTCAAACTCCGCTGCCGTCACCGACTGCGCCTCCGCATCCCCTTCGCCATACAGAATCTTCAGCTTCGCTGCCTTTGCCATGAGTGCCAATCCTCGCGCGGTACCGTCATTCCCATGCCCAGTACTCGACCCCTCAAGGTAGCAACGCCCCCACCATCTGAGTACATCACCGAAGACCAACGACGAACGGGGATTCTCTATCAGTAGAAACAAATTGTCATCCTGATAAAAAAATTGTCATCCTGAGCGGAGCAAGACCGACGAAGGAAGGTCTTGCGCAGTCGAAGGATCTCTATCGGAATCGCTGACTGCTGACCGCTGTTCGGTCTGAAACCAACCCCCGATGCCCCCTTTCTTGCTTCCCCCCGCCTAACACGCTACACTCACTCCCCGAAGGAGTTTTCCAATGCCGCGCGCCCGCTCCGCCGTCGTCATATTTTTTATCCTCGCTCTCGCTTCCCTTTGTTCCGCCCAATCCAACACCGCCACCTGCACCCAAGAGGACGGAACGTCAAGTCTATATCCGCTACAACCAAGTCAGCTCCAAAGAGAAGCTGGCTTACGGCAAGCCCTGGACTCCCGGCGGCGCTCCCATGACTCTTTTTACCGAAGCCCCGCTCACCCTCTCTGGCACAGCCATTCCCATCGGCGCCTATACCGTCTACCCCATCCCCGCGAAAGATAAATGGACGCTCGTCGTCAACAAAAATGTCTCCGCCGGCGCGGCCTACGACGATAAGCAAGACATCGCCCGCGCCGCTATGGAAACCGATCAAGTTCCCGACCCCGCCAACACGCTCGAAGTCGCCTTCGCCCACTATGGCGCCAAATGCACCCTACGCATTTACTTCGGCAAAACCGCATCCTTCGCCGATTTCATAGTCAAGTAGAGTGACGCAGGAGCATAGCGACGCGGAATAGGCCGACCTGCGAATTAAAGATTAAGAAGACAAGAAAATAAATTGTCATGCTGAGCGAAGCCGGGACGACCGAAGGGAGTCCCAGCGCAGTCGAAGCATCCCTACCCGTACCCAGGACCCTGACGCGAGGCTAGAGCTATCCAAATCCGGAAAGCATCTCCTCCAATCGTCCTTTGGACGATCTCACTTCGCTCAGCATGACAGGATTCTTATATAGATGACTGTCGATATTTCGGAGGAACAACAGGTTCCTCCACTACACCGTCCCCTTCGACTTCACTCAGGTCCGGCTTCGGTCGAAATGACAAGGCTCGCAGATGGCTGGGCCACGCCCCCACTTCTCGCAAAGAGCGCGAGAAACGGGGCACCCGGAGTTTTTTTGCGAAGGGCCGGGAGTGGGAAATGTCGGCGCTCAGTGGCGTTTTGATCACCTGTCCCCAACAAAATCAAATAGTAGCCCCCGGTGGATACACCTTTGGGGCTTGGAGTTAGTGCAGGCTGATAGGGATGCTTCGACTGCGTGGGGATCGTCCTTTGGACGATCTCACTTCGCTCAGCATGACATTCGATGAAACGCGGGCTGCGAAACGTTATTTGGCGAAAAAGTAGTCGAAGGATTTTACGGCAGTGAATTCGTCTTCTTTGATATCGAAGACAGTGTAGAGCTTGGTGACCTGGAGGATGTCGCGGACTTTGGCGGAGAGGCCGAGGAGTTTGAGTTCGCCGCCGGCGTTGCGGACGGTGGTGAAGCTGGAGACTAATTCGCCGACGCCGGAGGAATCGATGTAATCGACATGGGTGAGATTGAGGACGATTTTTTTCTTGTCGGCGACGAGGAGGTTGCGAATAGTGTCGCGGAGTTGGCCGGTTTCGTCGCCGAGGGTGATGCGTCCGTTGATGTCGACGATGGTGACGTGGCTGATTTCGCGGGTGGTGATGGTCATGGGAGTAAGGCTATCGGCGTCCGGCCAAAAGTCGGCTGGGCGAATGGTAGAGCGCGGGGCGGCGCAAGTCAATGGGTGGCTGAGTCGATTCTCTGTAGCAGCCAGTGTTTTAGCGGCCCACTGGGCGAAGCGCGATTGGGGTTGAAGAACTTAACGGCACCACTTTGGAGACGACGGCAGGTCCTCCACTGCGCCTCCCTCCCTTCGGTCGGGAAGCTTCGGTCGGGATGACAACGGGTTGAGTTGCCTCCCTTAATAAGGTAATGAGACCGCTATTTCGTTGGGAACTGGCTGGGAGTCGCGAATTTCTTGAATGGGCGAGGTGATGATGGGAGAGGAATATTGGGGGTGATGAAATTCGAGGTGCATGCCGCGGCCGACGTATTGCAGCTTGAGCATGGAGCCTCCCCAGGTGGAACCGGCGATGGCGACCTGGACGGGGTCGGGACAAAATTCGGGATGGCCGGAGATGAGGGCGTCGTTGCCGCCGAGCAGAACGGCGGTGTAGCAGTGATGCATGGTTTGAATGTGGAGCACGGTGGCAGGCGGGAGATCGTGCAGAAAAACGCCGCCTTCGATTTCGGATTGGATGATGGCGCGGTTGACGTCATCGGCCAAGTTAGGATGAGGAGCAAACATCACTGATACCTGTGATCTAGGGTAATGGGTTTCCGGTGGCGGGGCAAGCGTTGTTTGGGGTGGGAGGAACTTTCGGGTGGGGGACTGGAGCGGGGAAAGTCGGGGGCAAGGCCGCCGAGGCGAGCCCTTTTTGCCGGGAGCAAATCGAGCTTTGCTCGATGGAGAGCCGAGGGCGGCCGTCCCCACATGAGCAGTGGCGACGCTTACGGGATGATGGCGATGGAGCCGTTGGGGCCTACGATGAGGGCTCCGCCTTGGGGAAGCGGGCTTACGGCGTTGAAATGGAGATGGGATTTTTTCGGAGGGCTGATGCGCGTGGGGTTGCGCGGAGGGCGGAAATCGTAGATGTAATCGGGCGCGACTAAGAAGAGACGAACCTGGGCCTGGTTCTCGGGCAAGTTGGCGGCATTGGGCGATTGGTAGCGGCGGTCGTAGGCTACGGCGGAGGAATAGGCTTGGGGGAAGATTTGGGAGAGCGTCCAGGATTTGCCGCCGTCGTTGGTGAAGGCGAGGCTGGGGCCGTCTTCTTCGGGATGCTTGTAGTCGCCGCCGACGATGACACCGTGGCGTGGGTCGCGGAAGGCGATGGAAAAAATTCCGGCAGAGTCAGGGCCGTGCATGATGGGAGTGTCGAAGACTTGCCAGGTTTGTCCGCGATCGGGGGAGTGAAAGACGCGGGCGGCGCGGCCTCCGGTGGCGAACCAGAGGTTGGGGTCGAGGACGGAGCTTTCTGACGGTCGTGCAACCGGCGGGACAGACGTGGCGTTGGGGAGACCAAGGTCCCTCGCTGCGCTCGGGATGACAGGGCTCCAGAGGACAGGGTTCGAGAGGATGGCGAGACAGGTATTGCTGGCGGCGAAGGCACCTTCGCCTTCTATAGCTGGTGGGAGCTGGGATGGGGGAATGGGGGTCCAGGTTTGGCCGTCGTTGGTGATGAGGAGTTCGAATTTCAGCTGGCCGGCGTCTTTGCCAGTTTCATCGGGGATGGGATCGCCGAGAACGATGCCATGGGTGCGATCCCAGAAGACCATGGAGTCAAAAAATCCTTTGGGATTGGTGTTAGTGAATTCGAGCTGCCAGTGACGACCGATATCGGTCGTGTGGTAGATGCGGGACTTGTCTCCGAGGCCAGCGGACATGAGGAAGGCTTCGTCGGCGGAGAAGGCGACTACGGCGCGGAAGTCGAGCGATTCTGCGCCCGGGACCTGGTCGGCGATCCAGGTTTTTCCGCCGTCGATGGTGCGGAGATATGTGCCTTTGGTGCCGGAGGCCCATGCGATGTCGGAGGAGACGGCGCTGACTCCGCGAAGGTCGGCGCTGGTGAGGGAGGGTTGAGTGTGGGGGGATTGGGCTTGGAGTGTGGCCGCTAGCAGGAATAGGAGGGCTGCGCGCATGCGGGCATTGTCTCAGAAAAGTGGAGGGGATGGTTAGCAGGGACTCTTTGGTTGTCATGCTGAGCGGAGAGTGAGGTGAGCGATAGCGAACCTCATCTCGGAGTCGAAGCATCCCTACCTGCGTCCTGCCCCACGCCGTCGAAGCATCCCTAGCAGCCTGTACTGCCCCCAGGCCCCCAAAGGCGTTTACCGGGGACGGCCATCCTCTAGCAAGGCACGGGACGCCCCACCGGTGGTGGTTTCGCGGGTGGGTTGAGCGAGGTAGTCCCAACCAACCAACAACAACCGCCGACTTCCAGTATGTATCGATGTCTATCAATATACAAACTCTGGCGCCCCTGCCTTCGCGCTACAATCGAGAGTCCATGCACGCCGCTCGCATCGCCGAACTGCTCCAACCCTTCCTGGGTTTATCCAATAACGGTTCGGCCAATAACGGACCACTCACACCGAACATCCTGGAACAAATATCGACGTACATCGATATACTTCTCCGCTGGAACGCCCGCGTCAATTTAACCGCCATCTGCGACCCCGAAGAAATCGTGACCCGCCACTTCGGCGAAAGCTTATTCGCTGCCCGCCACCTGTTTCCCAAGGCCAACCCAGTGTCTTCCTCCGTGTCCCCTGAGCCCCCGGTGGTGGAAGCTCTTGACTCCGCTGGCGCTCGCGTTGCCGACCTCGGCTCCGGCGCTGGCTTTCCCGGACTTCCCATCAAACTCTGGGCTCCCGATATCGCTCTGACGCTGATCGAGTCCAACCACAAGAAAGCCGCCTTCCTCCGCGAAGTGACCCGCACCCTTACATTGACGAACGTCAATATACAAAATGTCCGCGCCGAAACCATAGCCCCAGCCAGCTTCGACGTCGTAATCCTCCGCGCCGTCGAGCGCTTCGCCATCATTCTCCCCGTAGCCGCTTCCCTCGTAGCCGCCGGCGGTCGCTTAGCCTTACTGCTCTCGTCTTCACAACTCGCGATGGCCCACTCCACTCTAAGGACCGTAATCTGGAACTCGCCTATATCCATCCCCCACTCTCAATCGCGCCAGCTCCTCATTGGCACGAAGGATCGTATTAGTTAACAAGTGGGATTTACACGCCAATTTAATGGCCAAATGGCATAATAATCCGCAATCCGAACGGAAAAGTGGAACAAACAAAGAAATTGTTCCAACTGGAACAATTTTTCGCAATGTTCCGGTTGGAACATTTAGTGTTATGAGTCCTCAGTGTTATGAATCTTCTTTCAGTCAAGAAGCGACCATGGCGTGGTCTTGGGGATCGTTCTCCCATGCTCTTGCGGGATAAAAATCCGAAGAAATGTTCCAGCTGGAACATTCAGCACAATGTTCCAACTGGAACACTTGGTGAATTGGATGGCATCTGCGAATAAGTTCCGAAGAGAGAAATGTTCCAGCCGGAACATTTCGACGCGTTTTGCACACGAATTCAACATTTGTTCGTTAATTCGACCTTGCGTTGATTTCCACCGCGCACTATTCTCTTTCTAGCTCTGGCTCCTCGACAATTTATGGGACGCGTCATCGCTGTTGCCAATCAGAAGGGCGGCGTGGGCAAGACCACGACTGCCATTAACCTGGCCGCGTCCTTTGCGGCTGCGGAAGTCAACACACTGCTCATCGATTGCGATCCGCAATCCAATGCCACGAGCGGCCTGGGCTTTGCCAAAGATCCCGACCGCATCTCGACTTACCATTGTTTGCTGGGCGCGGCGTCAGGCGAAGAGGCCTTGGCAGTTACCGAGTTGGATCAGCTTTGGCTGATCCCGTCGCACAAGAATCTCATCGGCGCCAACATCGAGTTGGTCGAGGCCGATCGCCGCGAGTTCCGCCTCAAGGACATCCTCGCTCCGCTGCGCGATCGCTTCCACTACATCGTGCTCGATTGTCCTCCGGCGCTGGATTTGCTCACGCTGAACGCCCTCGTGGCCGCGGATTCCGTGCTGATTCCGATGCAGGCGGAATATTTTGCGCTGGAAGGAATTAGCGAGCTGCTCGATACCGTGGAGCGCATCCGCGCCGCCTTGAACCCAACGCTTGCCATTGAAGGTGTCGTGCTCACCATGCTCGACGAGCGCACCAACCTGGCGCAGCAGGTGATGAGCGAGCTGCGAAACTTCTTTGGCGACAAGGTATGCGCGGCTACCATCCCGCGAAACATACGATTGGCGGAGGCGCCGAGCCACGGCAAGCCGGCGCTCATGTACGACCCGCGCTCGAAGGGAGCGGAGAGTTATATCCGGCTGGCGAAAGAAATTCTGGATCGGCATCTTGCCGCCGCCAGTTCTCACCCTGCCGCCGAGGCCGCTGGCGAGATGGACAAGACCGCCTGATATATTTACGATCATCAATTTATTAGATCGGCAATGATCAATATAGATGCCTATCAATATAGGCGATGATAAATATAATAGATTGATGTTCATCGATGTGTAGATTCGCGCAATATACCGACCAGAGACCGGACAGAGCACAAGAGCACAGAGGAACTTAGAATGACGACTGCGGCGGCGGGGCATCCGTTAGAAAAAGAGAAAAAAGACGAGAAGGTGGAGAAGCGGCGGGCCTTGGGGCGCGGATTGGAGTCGTTGCTGCCCGGTCCGCGTGTGGTCGTGCGTCCCGAGCCCAGAGTCCCGAGTCCCGAGCATGCGGCCGCCGCCCCTCCGGAGTTAAAGTCCGAAATATCTTCCGCTGTGGTGGGCACGGCTGAAGCCATGCCCTTCCCGGTTTCAACTTCCCCGACGATAATTTCCGATCAGATGGACGCCGAGCGGGCAGGAGTGCCCGCCCTACACCAGCAAACTCAGGCGCAGACGAACCCCGCGAATCAGGTGGTGAATCTCGAGATTTCCTTGATCGATAAAAATCCTTATCAGACGCGGTATGCGTTTGACGAGGAGACGCTGATCGAGCTGCGCGATTCGATTAAAGAACATGGCGTAGTGCAGCCCATCGTGGTGCGGCCCGCGGAGGAAGGTGGGCGCTTCATTCTGGTGTTGGGCGAACGGCGATTGCGTGCGTCGAAGATGGCGGACAAGGAGACGATCCCGGCGCTGGTGCGCAGGCTTTCGCCGCAGCAGGCGGCGGAGATGACAGTGCTGGAAAACGTGATCCGCGAGGATCTCAATCCGGTGGAGCAGGCGGAAGCGTTCCGCGTTCTCAGCCGACAATTCAAGCTGACGCAGGAGGAGATTGCCGCGCGCATCGGCGTCTCCCGCGAGACGGTGGCGAATTACATGCGCCTGCTGAAGCTGCCGGAGAAGGTGATGCAGTACATGCTGGAAGACCGCATCAGCTTTAGCGACGCGCGCGAGTTGCTCCGGCTCGAGAGCATGACTCACATGCTGGAACTGGCGGAAGAAATCGTCACCCACAGACTGAAGTGGGATGAGATTGAAGAGCGCGTCAACACCTTGAACGAGCCCTTCCACACCATGCCGGGCGCGAAAAAGAAGAGCGGCGGCGCGCGCTGGGTGGATCCCAATGTGCGCGCGGCGCAAACCGACATGGAGCGCACGTTAGGCATGCGCGTGCGAATCCGCGATCGCAACGGGAAGGGAAAGATCGTAATCGAGTACGCCAGCGTGGACGATTACGAGCGCGTAGTCGAGATGCTGCGCGGAGAATAGAAGCCTGTCATACTGAGCGGAGAGATGGGGCGAGCGAAGCGAACCTCATCTTAGAGTCGAAGTATCCCTGCCCGCGTTCTATAGCCGGTGGTAGGGATGCTTCGACTATGCCGAAACTCCCTTCGGTCGTCCCGGCCTCGCTCAGCATGACATGGGATGCCCATGTAGGAACAAGGGCCATGTGGGAACGGGCGCATTCGCCCGTTCAGCGAGCGAAGCGAGCTCTGAAAATCTTCCCTTCCGCACCCCCACCCTCCCTTCAATTCACAAACTGCCGGACTTCCTCAACATGCCGCCGTCGATGAAGTGGGTGCTGCCGGTTACGTATGCGGCGGCATCGGAGGCGAGATAGATCGCCAGCTCGGCAACCTCTTCGGGCTTGCCCCAGCGGCCTAGCGGGATCTCAGCCATGAGCTCGCTTTCCAATTTTGTGTCGGCCTCAACGTCTTTGTCGATAGGCGTAAAGATCGCGCCGGGCCCAATATTATTCACCGTGACCTGATGGGGCGCCAGTTCGACGGCCATGGTGCGCATCAGCATTCTGAGGCCGCCTTTTGCGGCGCAGTACGCGGCATTCGTGGGCATGGGCAAATCTTCGTGAACCGAGGAGATGTTGATGATGCGCCCGCCTGCTCCCTGCTTCACCATTTGACGCGCTGCGGCCTGAGCGCAGAGAAAAGGTCCGGTGAGATCGATGGCAATTATTTTCTGCCAGAGGTCGAGGGGAAATTCGAGGAACGGATGTTTGAATTCGACTCCCGCGTTGTTGACGAGGATATCGAGGCGGTCAAAAGTGGAAACGGTTTGATCGATCAAGTGCTGCACTTGCGCGGGATCGGAGACGTCGGCCTCAACTGCGATTCCCCGTCCGCCTGCCGCTCGCACTTTCATTAGTGTGTCGTCAGCCCTGCCCGGCTTGCCGACATAATCTACCACTACGTTAGCTCCTTCGCGAACGAAGCCGGCCGCGATGGCCTGGCCAATGCCGCTGGCGGCTCCGGTGATGATGGCTACCTTGCCTAGCAGTTTCATGATGGCCCCCAGTGGTTTGGATACCAAAATCAGGTTGGAGGTTGGGAGGACAAACATTCCGACGGACTAACGCCGGCCATTGGGGCTGGGCCTCCCATGTGTTTTCGACAGTTACGGTGGTATTACCACCCTCAGGTCGTGGACACCCTTCTTCGGCGTTGTTACGCTCTGCGCATGAGGCTCTGCTCGATTTATTCCCTCTATTTCACCTGCATCATCGTCCTTTTATTGTCGGTCGCATCCGCGACTGCACAGAGTACGAACATACCGGTGAAGAAGGAACTGGTCTGGTCTCTTGCGGAAAATGAGATCGCATCTCCGCAATTTTCTGCGGACGGCAACTTCATCGTCGTGGTTACCCGCGTGCATTGGCCGGATGGCGATGAAGCCGAGGCTCTTCCAGAGCCTTTCCTCGACAAGCTCGAAGAACGAAAACATCGGGATCCGCGTTTTGCCGACCCAGTCATCAGGCTCCTTAATCTCAAAGGAAACTCAGTGTGCGAGGTTCGTTACGGCACAAATCCCAGCATAGCCGCAGACAATAAGAGCATCGTATTTTCACGCCAAAAAAAACCACTTACCGGCCTGAGAACTCTCGCTGACACGCAAGCAGGCAACGACATTCAGGTCTTCGATTGCGAGAAGAAAGAAGCACGGACAGTCGCCGAACCGCAAACGGGGTATTTCGATAATCCAATTTTCCTTCCTGACGCGCATTCCGTTGCCTATACCGTGAACGAAGCCGTCAACGGTGCAATGGGAGGCTCAGTCGCTATTGAGCGAGTAGAGATGAAAGGAGGACAGCGGGATTCCTTGTTCACGAAGGAAGCGAAGCCGGCTGTTTCGTGCTCCACAGACGGGTCGACGAAGTTGACACCGTTCCAGAGCATGATGTGCTCACAGGGGACGAAACTATCATCGAGTTTCCCGACACTGGTGAAGAGTGTTGCGATGGCAGGCGATAAACTGCTTATTTTACAAGCGAAGCCGTTGCCGACCGCAGGCGATATTTATCTAGCCAGCCGTTATGAACTGAGCCTCGCAACCGTCTTTCCGAAAAGGGATGAGGTTTTCTCGATGGGGCAGGCCGACATGAATAAGCTGTGGGACGCTTCGTTCCAACCTGTCGCGAACGACGAAGTGATAATCTTCGAGGAGTACTGGAGGCCATTTTCCTTGGGGGCCAGAAATTGGTTGCCCGAAACGGCTCCGCACAATACGAATCATCACAGCATTTACAGTCCGAATGGAGAATATTACCTCGCGGCGGAGCCTGTCGGAGAGGAGCCCCGCCAATTCACGCTGTATCGGGCGGAGGATGGTGAAAAGCTGCTTACCTCCCCGACGATGGCGAATGTGTTCGACTTGGCATGGAGCCGGGACTCTACCCGCTTTGCTGTGGTCTCGGTTCCGAAGGGAGTTTCCGGCTCCGCCTACCGAGAAGTTCTTACTGTCTACAAACTCCCGTGAGAGGCCATCGTAGACTGCTGGCTGCAAAGTAAGGTCAGTAGTCGATTTTGTTGGGATTTTTCTCCCAGGCGCGGAAGGCGGCGAGGGCTTCTTCGCGCATCATCTGGATCATGGGGATTTTGCGTTGCGCAATGGGCTGCGCCAGTTCGCGGTAGATGAAGGAATCGTCGAAGCCGGCGCGGGACGCATCGGAATCGGAGTTGGCGAAATACACACGCGACAGGCGCGCCCAATAAATCGCTCCCAGGCACATCGGGCACGGTTCGCAGGAGCTGTAAATCTCGCAGCCGTCAAGATCGAACGTTCCCAATCGTTGGCAGGCATGGCGAATGGCTAGTATTTCCGCATGCGCCGTGGGGTCATTGCTGGCCGTGACCTGGTTTGTGGCCTCGGCTACGATGGCCCCATCTTTCACCACGATTGCGCCGAATGGCCCGCCGCGGCCGGAGGTAACGTTTTCAAGAGAGAGTTGAATGGCGCGAGCCATGAAGGGGTTGTGCATGTATCCGCCTGAGTAGAACCTTAAACTACAGAACGCCGCCGCGGTAATTCCTTATCCAGTTTCATGCGGCCTACTCCTCGCCAATGTCTTCGTTCCAAACTTCAGGATTGGCTCGGATGTAATCTGCCAGCATCGTCACGCACTCCTTCGAATCCAGGTCGATGACGTTTATGCCGAGCTCGCGCAGCCATTCGAGGCCACCTTGGAAGTTGCGGCTCTCGCCGACCACGACCGTGCCGAAACCAAACTGCCGCACCAGGCCGCTGCAATACCAGCAGGGCGCGAGGGTAGTGGCCAGGATGAGATGGCGATAGCTGCGCTGGCGTCCGGCATTGCGGAAGGCATCAGTCTCTCCGTGGAGCGAGGGATCGCCGTTTTGTACGCGGCGATTGTGGCCGGAGCCCATGAGTTTTCCGTTGGGATCGAAAATTGCGGCGCCGATGGGAATCCCGCCTTCGGCAAGGCCTTTGCGGGCTTCGGCGATCGCGACGTTGAGCAGGGCAGAGTAATTTGGAGCGGACATGATATCGAGTATATCGGGGAGGCGGGACGGGAATGGTTATCAGATCGCAGTCTTGCCGGAAAACGATTCGTGCTTTTGTTTCATCGGGGGGTTTCTGGCGAAGCTTTAATCGTTGCCGACAGTCCTAGTATTCCTATAAATAAAGAGGGAATTCAATGACTGCGTAAAAGTCTTGGGGAACCCGGAGGCGGCATTCAGCTTTGTAAGGTTTGGACGACCGACTCGATGCGGTGGATGAGAGCGGGCAGGGCGGCGGCGACTGGCGGCGAGAGGCATTCGGCATGATCGAAATCCTGGCCGGTCATGGTTACAGAAAATGCGCGCGGGCTGGCGTTGTAAAGTTGGCGGGCCAGCGCCACGACAGTGTGAGGCGAGAGCTGGTGAGAAAAGGTAACTTCGCTGGGAATCCCGGTGATTGGTGCGCACTGTACGTCGCCGGGCGGGCGGTCGGGTTGGGCGGCGGCGTCGACAAAGATTACCGCATCGACGTGGCTGATGGTTTCTGCCAGTTCTGGCGCCAATTGATGCAAGCGCAGGACTTCGATTTCTGAGCTGGAGAGCCTGGGTTCAAATTCGTCGGCGGCGCGCCAAGCCAGGCCGTCATCCCCCCGCATCGGGTTTCCGTAGGCGATGATCAAGAGGCGCGACATTATGGGCGCGCGATTTCGTCGAGCAACTCGCTGTTGGGGCCGAGGAGCTGGATGCGAAGGCGCATCTGGCCGAGCGCGTGGGTGGCGCAACTCAGGCAGGGATCGTAGCAGCGGATGACGGCCTCGACGCGGTTGAGCATGCCGGGATTCAGGCGCTTGCCGTGCACGAAATGTTTCGCCACCTGGAGCACGCTGCGGTTCATGGCGAGATTGTTCTGCCCGGTGGCGATGATCAGGTTGGCCCAGCGGATCAGGCCTTGCTCGTCGATTTTGTAGTGGTGAAAGAGAGTTCCGCGCGGGGCTTCGGCTGCGCCGACCCCTTCGAGGGCGTTGGGCTGGGCTACGGCGCGCACGTGTTTGGAGAGAATTTCGGGATGAGTGAGAAGCTGCTCCATGCGCTCGATGCAATACAGAATTTCGATGAGGCGCGCGTGATGATAATGGAACGAACTGAGAACGGCGGTGCGCTGGAGCTCGTGAAATTCGGCGAGTTCCTGATCGGCGGCGGGCGTGCCGCAGCGGTCGGCCACGTTTAGCCGGGCCAGCGGGCCCACGCGGTAAATGCCATCCGGGAAACCCTTGGGTTTGTAGTACGCGGATTTCATATAGCTCCAAGGTTCGACCTTTTCGCCAAGGTACTCGGAATAGCGGGTGGGGTCGAGATCCTCGGCGACCACGTGGCCGGATGCGTCGACGATGCGCAAGTTGCCGTCGTAAAAGGTGAGACCTTTATCTTTCTTCACCGTACCCATGAACATGGTGGGGAAGTTGCCGAAGACGGCGATCTCTTCGCGGAAGTTCTCCATGGTGCTCTTGAACTGTTCGAGAGTACGCCCGGCGATGGCAAGAGCTTCGGGAATGCTGCGCAGAATGGCGTCACGATTGGTTTGGGTCAGAGGTTCGCTGACGCCGCCGGGAACCACCCAGGCGGGATGGATGCGCTTGCCGCCGAGACGCTCGATAATCTGCTGGCCGAATTGGCGCAGGCGAATGCCGTCGCGGGCGAGGTCGGGATATTTTTCGGCCACGCCGAAGATATTGCTCTTGGCGGGATCGGCATCCATGCCGAGAAGCAGGTCGGGCGAGGAAAGGTGGAACAGGCTGAGGGCGTGCGACTGGATGACTTGCGCGAGATTGAAGATGCGGCGCAGTTTATCGGCGGTGGGCGGAATTTTTACGGCGAGCAGAGAGTCGCAGGCCTTGGCGGAGGCGATCAGGTGGCTGACCGGGCAAATGCCGCAGATGCGCGCCATCAGCGATGGCATTTCGTAAAAGGGCCGGCCTTCGCACAGTTTTTCGAAGCCGCGGAATTGGGTTACGTGGAAGTGCGCTT
This sequence comes from uncultured Acidobacteriaceae bacterium, assembly GCA_963710965.1. GTDB lineage: Bacteria > Acidobacteriota > Terriglobia > Terriglobales > Acidobacteriaceae > Sulfotelmatobacter. The sequence goes on from CAVQCP010000029.1 coordinate 149,688, forward strand.
CTTCGACCCGGCCGTCTTCATTCAAATGCAGCGTGATTTTGGAGTGGCCTTCAATGCGGGTGACAGGATCGATGACGATGCGATTGCTCTGCTGCTGCACTTCGTACTCCCTCAGGGGCCAAAGCCCCGGTTATATCCGGTTATATAAAGATAAGCTCTGATCGCAACGTTAAAACGCTGCGCCACCCAAAATCGGAGTTTCGAACGGGTTAGGATCCGAAACGAGTTTTTGAACTGACATCGGGCACGCGGCCTTCCAGTAGCTCGGTGACTACGTAATAAATAGTGTCGGCGGATGGCGGACAACCGGGGACGAAGACGTCAACGCTGACGAATTCGTGGACCGGACGGGCATTGGGGAGGAGCGGTGGCACGACCTGGTTGGGAATGCCGGGATCGAAAGTGACATTTTCCCGATAAGCTCGGTCGTACACCGCTTTGGTGCCGAAGGGATTGCGCATTCCCGGGACGTTGGCGGTGACGGCGCAGTCGCCCAATGAAACCAGAGTTTTGGTGCGCTCGCGGACGATTTTGATTTTGTCCAGGTCTCCTTCGCTGCTGACCGCGCCTTCGACCAGGGTGACATCCACCTGCTCGGGAAATTCTTTGGCGTCGACCAGAGGACTGTAAACCAGGTCGGCAAGCGTGGCGAGGGTGAGCAGGCGTTCGTCGATGTCGAGGAAAGACATGTGGCAGCCGGAGCAGCCATCGAGCCAGACCGTAGCTAGGCGTTGTTTAGGCATGGGGACCACATCTTCATTCGTTTTCTTCTCGCATCATCGTTAGATAGGGTAGGAACTGCCGGCGTTTTAGCATTTCGGCCACCGAGTGTCCTTTTTCGAAAAGGGCTCCGGTGGGGCAGACGTGGACGCATTTGCCGCAACTGGTGCAGGTTTCCGAGGTCCCCCAGGGTTCATTCAGATCGGTGATGACTTTAGCGTTGATGCCGCGCCCCATGATGTCCCAGGTATGGGCGCCTTCGATTTCGTCGCAGACGCGCACGCAGCGGGTACACAGAATGCATCGGTTGTGGTCAATGACGAAGCGGTCGTGCGAGGCATCGACCTCTTCTTTGGGATAGCGGTAGGGAAATTCAACATGGGTAATGCCGAGGCGCTGCGCCAGCATCTGCATTTCGCAGTGACCGTTGGAGACACAGACCGAGCACACGTGATTGCGCTCGGTGAAGAGCAATTCCAGGATCATGCGGCGATAGCCTTGCAGCCGCTCGGAGTTGGTGGTGACTTCCATGCCTTCTTCGACGGCGGTGACGCAGGCCGGGAGCAGGCGGTTCTGGCCTTTGATTTCGACCAGACACATACGGCAGGCGCCGACATCGGTGAGGCCGTCCATTTCGCAGAGGCGCGGGATGAAGATGCCATTCTGGCGGGCGACGTCGAGGATGGTTTCTTCCTGGCGTCCGCTAAGGTCGCGGCCGTCGATCTTCAGGGTTTTGACTGGCGCGGGCGACCTCATGCTGGTTGCCTTTCTCCCTCGGGAATTGCGTGGCAGACGCCCGCGATGCATTTATGGTCTTCGATATGGGCACGATACTCTTCGCCGAAGGAGCGCAGCGTGCTGACGACTGGGTTGGGCGCGGATTGGCCCAGGCCGCACAGGCTGGTGTGCTTGAGCAGATCGCAAAGCGATTCGAGCATTTTCAGGTCTTGCGGCGTGGCGTTCAGGTTGCCGATGGCGGTGAGGATGCGGTGCATCTGGTAGGTGCCGACGCGGCAGGGGATGCACTTGCCACAGGACTCGCTCATGCAGAAATCCATAAAATATTTGGCGACGTCGACCATGCAGGAGCCTTCGTCCATGACGATCATGCCGCCGGAACCCATGATGGAACCGGCGCGCGCCAGGGACTCATAATCGACCGGCATATCGAGGCATTCCGCGGGCAGGCAGCCGCCGGAGGGTCCGCCGGTTTGCACCGCTTTGAACTTGCGGCCGTCGGGAATGCCGCCGCCGATTTCGTAAACCATTTCGCGCAATGAAATTCCCATGGGAACTTCGACCAGGCCGGTATTCTGTACGCGGCCGGCGAGCGCGAACACTTTGGTTCCTTTACTTTTTTCGGTGCCAATGGAGGCATACCAATCGCCGCCATT
>CAVQCP010000030.1:0-75950 GCA_963710965.1 uncultured Acidobacteriaceae bacterium
GTAAGTTCTACTGGCGAGCCGGTCAGGTATTGCTCACCGCCGCAACCTTGCGCGGACATAGGCACAGTGGTTGCCCCTGAGGGATAGAGAAGGCTCGTCTGCCACAACTGGACGCCGGTATCAGCGTCGATGGCGAACGCGCTATCGTGCATCGTGACCACGAAAGCTACATTGTGCGTGGCGCCATTTACGGTGAGCGCCGACATGTACAGCGGCTGCGCCTGAACGTAACCATCCACATTGAACGCGAACAGCTTTCCAAACTGGTTCGAATTCACATTCGAAGAGGAAAGCAGCACTTCGTTGGAATTCAGGCCGTCGCGGCTCATGTCATTCCGATTGGTCAGCACATTGACTTGCGCCTGGGCTTGGGGAACGCACATGGCGCAGGAGAGCGCGGCTAAGATAGCCAAGGCTAGAGTGCCGAGCGTCGTCGAGAATCGATCGTTGTTCAAACTGCCTCCTTCAAAATCTGTTGCGCGACCCGATACCGCTGACTAATAATTGGCTAAATGCACTCAGGAACCAGTTAGCAAGCGCGAGTCACGCTCATACCGGTGAGGGAGGATTGGTGCACCGCCTTTAAGTACCAAGCTTCTAGGTTTACTTGTTCATCATTACCCTTACTTACTCGTCAATCACATGGCGGACTATTTAACTGTTACCGTAAAGTTGACCGGTCCCAGCGTTGAAGTCGTAGCCGAGACGGTCACCGTTCCTGCTTTCGATCCCGTGGTGTAAGTGGTCTGCGCATCCCCGGTCGTGCCAGTAACCGGATTCGGAGTGCCGAACGTTCCTCCCGCACCGTTATCGGTGAAATTCACGGTGACTCCGGAAATCGGATTTCCGTAGCTATCTCCCAACGATACGATCAGCGGCTTGGCCAGCTTGGTATCCGGATTCGCAGTCTGGTTGTTGCCGGAGACGTCCCTGAGTTCAGCGGGTGGCCCGGCTACGGACGTCTCGTCAGTATTTACAAACACACTGCCGTTGGCGCCGTTGACCACGATCAATTTCGCGACCGTGGGGAGCGTGAACGTGGTGCTGGCTTGTCCGTTGCTGCCGGTGATCGCCGGATTCGGCGAGAACGTGCCGCCGAGTCCGCCATCGGTGTAGGTGATCGCGATACCTGCCAGAGCCTTGCCGGCCGAGTTTTTCGCCTTGAATACGATGGGCAGCGGCAACGTCGTGCCAACGGTTCCGCTTTGTTTATTTCCCGAGACCACGGTTATGCTGGCCACGACTTGGGTGATGGTCTCGGTGAAGGTGGCAGACGTGTAGCCGGTGGCCGTTGCGGTGATGGTGATGGTTCCTGAAGTTCCCGGAGTATAGGTGGTAGAAAGCGTTCCGTTCGATCCCGTCACGCCCGTGGGTGTGCCGAAGCTTCCGCCTGCTCCATTGTCCGTAAAGGTGACGCTGACGCCTGACGCATTGTTCGATGCCGTTACCGTGAGCGCAGTCGGCAGGACGGTGCCATCGGAGCCCGTCTGATTATTGCCGCCAGTCGCGGTCAAAGCCGGTAGTGTCACCGTCTCGGTGAAAGTGGCAGAACTGTAGTTCGTGGCGCTCGCGGTGATAGTGACGGTTCCAGTCACACCTGGCGCGGGAGTGTAGGTGGTGGAGATGGTTCCGTTACTCCCGGTGGCCCCGGTGGGCGTACCGAAGCTGCCGCCTTTCCCGCCATCGCTGAAAGACACAGTGACTCCGGATACCGCTGTACCGTTGCTGGTCGCAGTAACGACCAGCGGAAGTGGAAGGGCAACCCCCGCCGTACCACTCTGATTATTTCCCGAGGTCGCAGCCAGGGTCTGGAGCGCGGCGATTTCGCTGAAGGTGGCGGAAGTGTAACCGGTTGCGGATGCGGTAACCGTGACCGTTTGGGCGGTTGACGGCAGGGTATAGCTGGTCGACGCCAGGCCGCTGCTGTTAGTCACAGCCGTCGGAGGATTGAAGGTTCCATTTGCGCTGCCTTGGCTAAAAGTCACAGTGACCCCGGAGACCGGGGATCCGTTATTGGTAGCCAGCACTGTCAGTGCCGCAGGCAAGGTTGTGCCGGTGCCGCCGGTTTGGTTGTTGCCGCTGCTGACCGCCAGTTGTTCCGTAGTAGTAGCTGTCTCGGTAAAGGTCGCCGACGAATAGCCGGTGGCGCTGGCGGTAATCGTGATCGTTTGTGGCGTGCCCGGCAAAGTATACTTGGTCAACGCTTTGCCGTTGCTGTTGGTGGTCGCCGACTTTGGGGCGAAAGTGCCACCGGCGCCGTTATCGGTAAAGCTGACGAGCACCCCCGCGGTGTTAACTCCGCCGTTGGTTGCCGTGACCGTAAGGGCTGTCGGCAGCTTGGTACCCACTAGTCCGCTCTGGTTGTTGCCTCCTGTCGCTGCCAGGACCTGGCTAGTCGCCGTTTCGGTGAATGCTCCCGAGGTGTAGCCACTGGCGCTTCCAACAGCCGTTACGGTCTGCGCCGTGGCCGGCAAGGTGTATGAGGTCGAGGCCAGTCCGTTGCTGCCGGTGGTCGCCGTGGGCGGGTTGAAGGTGCCGCCCGCGCCATTGTCGTTGAAGCTGACGGTGACCCCGGAGATTCCGACGCCCGAGTTCGTGTTGTTCGCCAACACCGTAAGCTGAATCGGCAAAGTCGTGCCCGGGCCTCCTGATTGATTATTACCGGCTGTCGGAGTCAGCGCATAATTCGGCACCAGATACCACGGAATCGTCGTGGGATCGGTCTTCAGGAACTCGAACAACTTGGTCGCGACTTTCAACTGTCCGAACGTGGTAGAAGGATGGGTTCCATCGCTGGAGAAATCTTCGCAATCCCATTCCGTTCCATCGCTGCGGCCCAGCATTCCGTTGGCCCAGTAGTAACTTCCCCAAGCCATCCACGGCGCCACCACCGGTCCGTTCGCGGGGTTGTAATTCAAATTCGAGTTGCCGTTGATCTGGTCGCCGATCGCCCACTTCACGGCGAATCCAACTTCGTAAGCGTAGGGTTCCGGATTGTCAGGCTTCGCGAGCCCATTGGAATATCCGGCATACACGCGCGACGAGAAATACACCAGCTTCAAGTTCGGGAACAAGGTGAGCATGGTGTTCATGATGGTCTCGTACTCGGATTGAAGCGTGGTGATGTCGGTGGGAAAAGATCCAGTGGCAATTCCGTCCGTATCTTCCATCCAGATGGCGACGACCTGGTTGGCGGTCACGCCGTTCTGCGGAAGATAATTTTCCAGCACCGTCGTCCAATAGGCAGAAGTCGGACTGGTGAAATTGTTAGGAGTCGCTCCCCCCTGCGCTCCATTTACCAGCACCAGGCTCGGGTTCTTCGCCGGATCGGCGTTGGCCATGGGAAGGAAACGGTTGAATTCGTTTTGCGCCGTCGATTCGCCGATGGCCATCAAAACATATTTTCCGTTGGGGTCGGGAGCGCCCGTGGAACTGAGCGGCTGAATGCCTTGCGCGAAGGCTAAGCCGGCGGCTTCTGTTGCCGTTGGCCGCACGTTGCTGCCATTGGGATAAAGACCGCCTTCGCCGTAGGCTGTATTTCCTTGATAGTAGCCGGTGCCCAGATCGGTCAGAGCTAGCATCGGCGTATTCAGGACCGGGTCGTTCCATGAGAGGTTATTGCAGCTTTCTCCGTTCCCGTCTCCCAGATAAGGCCAGACGCTCAGGGTGAACAAGTTGCTCGCCGTATTACCGGTCGCCGTGTCCGTGACTTGAATGGTGAAAGTGTAAGGAGTGGTCGTGCTCGCGGAAGAAGAGATAGTGCCGGTAAGATCGCCTGTGCTGGAGAGACTAAGTCCAGGCGGTAAAGTTGAACCCGACGCGACCGCCCAGGTGTAAGGACCGATTCCACCGCTGGTGGCCAACTGCTGCTCGTAGGCGTAGCCCTGTGTGCCTTGGTCAAGCGTGGGCTGAGTTGAGATGGCCAGCGCTGTATCGGCGATTCCGTTGCCATTGAGCGTGACGCCGTTATCCGGGACCGCGTCATAATCAAAATCGATAACACCCGTTTCAGATGTTACCTCCCCGGGCGTGTAGTTCACGTTAAGCGTAACGCTGCTGCCCTTCGTCAACTCATACGGGAAAACCAGCTGCGGGCTGGTGGTGAACGTTGGCGGCGAAATATTAATCGACTCGATATGCATCGTGCTCGTCCCCGTATTTGTGACGGTGACGGTCTGCGCGGCGCTGGTGGTTCCGACTCCCTGGTTCGGAAAAGTCATCGACGTGGTGCTCAGGCTTGCGATGGCGCCGCCGGATAACCCCTCGCCCGTGATAGGGACGTCGAGAACGTATCCGTCCTCCATGGTCAACACGAAGTTACAGTTATCGGTAATGGCTTGGCTGGGTTGAAAGAATAGAGAATAGTGGGTCAGCGTTTGAAACGTGCCCATCTGAAAGGGCACGGTGCCGGAGGCAATGCCCCAATCGGTAGGCAAGCCCACGGTGCAGGTGAAGCTCACCGTCTCGATCGTGATGGGATTATCAGTCGTGAAATTGTTGTAAATGGTAAAGGTTTTGTTCCCGCTGTCTTTGCCCAGATAGGTGTTGGCAAAGGTCCAGGAAGCGGGCGAAGCGCAAATTTCTCCCGTCCAGCCGGTGGGGCAATTAGAAGTCTGCGCGTAAGCGGCGGCTGCGCTCAGAATCGTCAGCAGGAGATAACCGAGTACGATGCGCGAAATGTTGCGGGGAATCGATTTCATTGACTTCAATCCTCTGACCTCTGACATTCCGACTGCGGGGACAAGAAAGAACTGCGTCCGGAGCCTGGGCCGCTGCATGATCCCAGGCCAATTCGTTTTCTGACGCAAGTTCGGTTGCGCATTTGAATCACTTCCAAAAAGCAGCAAGCCGAGCCGTGCGCAGGATTTGGGTCGATCAACTTGATATTCGGCTACGTAGGGGGGAGAACGACCCAAGTGTGGGGAGTTCGCCAGCGCCGAAGGGAATCTTCGCTATTGTTGTGGCTCCGCTCGCTCCTGTCAAGGATGAAAGATTTTGCATACCGGGGATGAATGGTCGTAGCACCGCGGTGCGGCAAAAGCCGCCCGCAATGCGACATCTGAGGACTTTTGGCTCCTAGGAAAAATCGTTTGGCCATGCTAGCGTGAACAAACTACGGCTCCGTACATCCCCCCTTAGGAACGCCAGACAAAAGGGAACTCTATGTCCAAGTCGCTTTTCACGGCTTCTATTCTTGTTTTCTTAGCGCTCGTTTTAGTTCCAGCCGCCTTGCCGGCTCAAACCGTAACTACGTTTGAAGGTATTGACGCGTCGGAAATTAGCGGGGCGGGCTACGAGATCGATCACAACGGCGCGGTCGGCACGCTGCAGTACATGGAGTGGGTGAACAGTTATTACCAGGCCTGGAACAAGACTACCTGGGCCCCGGTATGGTCGTCGCCGCAGACTGGGGATACGCCGTGGGAAAACGCCGGCATGTCGAATTGTTACGGCAACGGCGGAGGTGAAGGCTACATTGAATTCGATCAGCAGGCTTCGCGTTGGGTGATCGCCAAGCGCGCCGGCCCCGCCACCAATGTCTATTACTACTGCATCGCAGTCTCCACTTCGGCGGATTTGACCAAGGCCACCTGGTACACATACCAGTTCGATCTCACCTCGGTTCTCGGAGTCAATTCTTTCGGCGATGTCTATTATCCGGACTGGCCGAAGTTTGCCACCTGGATCGACGGTTACTACGCTAGCTTCGATCTCGAAGATCCCGACAACTCCTACCAGGAAATCGGCGTCGTGGCCTGCGTTTTTGACCGCACTAACATGCTGATTAACGGCACGGTGCGCGAATTCCAGTGCTTTAGCAATCCCAGCCCGATTCCGACGAACGGCGCTCTATATCTGGCGCATAGCCTGATTCCAGCCGATATCGATGGCACCACGCTGCCGCCCAGCGGACGCCACGAATACTTTGCCAGCATTCAAAATCCCACCGCGAACGGAAAAGCCACAACCTCAACCAAGCTGAACTTGTGGAACTTCCACGTCAACTGGACCAGCCCCTCGAAATCGACCTTCACCAAATCGCAGCTGACCGTGACCAGCTATGAGCCGGGCTGTTATGACGTCACCAACGTCACGAATACTATCTGCGTGACCGAGCCTTCCAGCAGCAGCACGGGAAATTACGTCGACTCGATCGGCGATCGCCTGATGCCGCGCATGGCCTACCGCAACTTTGGAACCTATCAATCATTTCTGGTGAGTCATACGATTCAGGTGGGAACGGGAACGAATCAGCAGACGGGAGTTCGCTGGTACGAATTGCGCGGCAGCGGCAATCCCACGCTCTATCAAAGCGGCACCGTCTCTAATGGCAGCAGCATCTACCGCTTCACGCCCAGCATCGCGCAGGATGTCTCGGGCAATGCCGCCGTAGGTTACAGCGTATCGGGCGCCGGTCTCCATCCCGGTATTCGCGCGGCCTACTGGAGCCTTGGCACTCTCAACGCGACGCCCACCGAGCTTACGCTCTATAACGGCGTGGGCGATGAAGAGAACTCCAACCACTGGGGAAACTTAACCAGCATGAACCTTGATCCCAGCGATGGCTGCACCTTCTGGTATGTCAACCAGTACTACCAGGCCAACGAAATCGGCGGCGAAACCAACTGGGACACCCGCATCGCTCACTTCAAACTATCGAGCTGCAAGTGAGGGCTCGAGAGCAAACTACTCGCGCCTAACTTACTTGCAATGCGCCTGTATGTCAGTGATGATCTGCTGCGCGCCGTCGGAAACTGAAGGGATCGCGTGCGGTGCGTCGCTCACGCAAACTTGGTTCGTCGTGGTGGCAGTCAGGGCGTTCAGCCACGCCATGGCCTGATCGGGCGCCGAACTATTGTCCCCTCCGCCCAAGACGACATTCACATAGGTATTCGGAAAAGATATCGTCTGCCCGGGCGCTGCTCCCGCGGGGATCGGAGCCAGTCCCCACAAGATGCTATCCGAACCAAATAAAAAATCCGGCGGCGTGCTGCTTCCACTCACCGCGCCCGAACACTGCGTTGCCGTGGCATAGGCGGGATCGATGATCTCTGCCTCGTCCACCGAGAAGCACATTTGACTCGGCGCCTGGATGCCATTGCAGGTGAATGCCTGGGTCTGGCAAGCCGCCAGGGACGAGCAACCTTGATCCAGCCGCGACATCGGCGGCCCGCTCGTGGCCTCCACCATCTTGAAGATCGAATCTTGCCCATACTCGGTCAGGGCGTAGCCGATGGCTCCCGCACCGCCGCTGTTTCCCGTGGCACACAGGGGAGCAGTCGAGTTCGCGATATTCGCATAGACCCATTGCGCCACCGTCGCGAAGCGGCAGGCCAGATGCCGCACTCCACCCGGCCCGGTCAGCCATCCATTCTGCACATTTGAACTGTTATTGAAGGGCGCGCCGAATGATACCTGCACCGTGGTGTATCCCTGATTGGGCACGCTCGAGTTCAAAAGCCCATCCACCACGGTCAATCCGCCATTGAAACTTCCGTTGATAAAGTCGGGGTCGTTATCGTACAAAGCGTTGCCGCTGCCTTGTCCGGTCGCGAGAATCACAGTGCCGAGCGGCGTTCCCGCAGGCTGATTCACTTTCAGATAAGTATCGGGCCAGTCAGCAATTCCAGGGCAGGAAACGTCAAGTTGGTAGCAGCTCGCACCCGAAGTTCCGCCGATGTTCGCAGGGCAGTCAATCGTCGCGCCTGCCGCCGTGGCCGGCGACGCCGTTCCCACGGGGTCGTTGGCCTGAGTCGTCAGGGTCGTGCTCGGGTTCACAGTCGGATCGAAATTTGACGTCGCCTTGATCGCGATCGATCCACCGGGAACGCACGAAGGCGCAAAATAAAGGCCGACAGGATCTGGATCCGACAGATTGAAAGGGAACGATCCCGCGCCGTCGGTGCAATTGGGGGCGGTTTGTATCGAAGTCGCCCACTTTACGCTTTGATCCTGGCCTGAGGAAAGGCCATTCACCTGGGCCGTATACTGCCAGTTCGAGCCTACGCCCACCGTGCTGGGCGCATTACCGATCACGACCTGCACATGCACATTGATGGTCGCCGTACCATACCTGGTGCTGTCCGCTACAGAATTCGCGGTGATCGTCACCGGGTAAGGTCCGCTTGTCCAAGTGGCAGGTAGAGCGGTCGGTGCCGTATAGGTGGCCGTATTGGCCGAAAGAGCGGTGATGGTGCCGAAGCCAGAGGGGCTCACACTCCAACTCACGCCCTGGTTTCCGCCGCTTGGAACTCCGCTCACCGTCGCGGTCAACGTCTGTGAAACCCCATCCACGGGAAGAAAAGTAGGCGTCGGCGAGACGCTGACACTCACCGCTGGATTGAGGGTGATCGTCGCAGTATTCGACTGCGTGCTATTGCTGGCGGCCGCGTCCTCGGCATAGACGGTTACCGTGTTCGAGGAGGGCTCGGTGGCCGGCGCAGTGTAAACTCCCTGCTGGCTCAGCGTGCCTTGCGGAGTTGTGGGGCCGCCCACCGCACCATTGAGATACCAGACCACGCCGGTGACGTTTGAAGTCGCCGTGTAGGTGAAGGTCACCGAATTTCCCGGAGGAGCGAGAGACACCGCCACAGACGAAGGCGATATAGTGATGGTCGTGGTCGGATTACTGCCCCCGCCACCCCCGCCGCTGCCGGGCGCACTTGCGATACATCCTGCCAGCGGAAGCACGGACAACAACGCGATCGCGCGCACAAAAATTTTACGGTTAGAATTTAGCAAATTATCCCCCACCCAGAAGAACCCATTTCAGGCTACACAGGGGAGAGTGACGATGGCGTGCGCCCAGTGTCAGACATATTGCCACTCTCCCCGAGCACTGTCAAATTTCATCGAAACCGTGGTTAGTCGACAGGAATTCGTAGTTAGCAAAACCACTAACCACTAACCACTAACCACAGATGATTAGCCACGAACCCCTGCTCATCGATGCCGCTAGTGGCACAGACTGATGATGTCGCTGGCGATGGGCTGATCGCCGGACGCAGTTCCTACCGGAGAACTGGGAATATCATGCTGCACGCCTTGCAAGCATTGAAATAAAGGATTCGGCGACGACGACGAGGGCGTAATCGACTCACCCCACGTCATTCCCTCGGGCACCGCGTTGCTGTTATCGAGATCGCCATACAGTAGTTTCACCGTCATGTTGGGAAATGCGATGGGCAAGTTGGACGTGTTGTAAAGAATACTATCGGAGGAAAAAAATCCGGCTGGCGGCGCAGTTCCGTTGATCGCGCTGGTGCAAGGCGTGGGTGTGCTCGCGCCTGATGCCTGATACGCTTCGTCGATCACGCTGGCGTCGGCAGCCTCGTACGTCATGCTGTTGGCGTTGCTCGAACCCGCGCAGATTGGTCCCGTGCCGCTCGCGCTCGCCGGACTGCATCCCAGATCAATGCGCGTCATTACCGGGCCGCTGGTGGGCTCGATCATGGCGAACTCGTTCAGATTTGTGCCCAGCCCATATTCGTAAGCGGCATAGGCAATCGCCGCTGAGCCGCCGCTGTTTCCGGTGGCGCACATCGGCGCGCTGTTGCTCACGCTGGCGGAAACGCCCGGATTGATGATGGTTGGATTGCGGTAGACCCAATCCGCGATGGTCGCGTAGCGGCAAGCTAGACGGCGCACTCCGCCCGGCCCCTGGAGCCAGCCATTGGGCTGCGCAGGGCTGGGATTGAACGGGCCGCCAAAAGAAACCTGCACCGTATTGAATCCCGCCCCCGCAACATCTGTGATCACTTCGCTGCCATACTCGTATCCGCCGGCGGTAGGATCGTCGTACAAACCAGTTCCGCCCGTGCCGGTTCCAAACAGCACGGTGCCAACGGGAGTTCCGGTAGGATTGTTGACTTTCAAGTAAGCAAAGAGATCGGCGACTCCGGGGCAGGAAACCGTGAGTTGGTAGCAGGCCGCGTTCTGAATGCTGCCCGTGCACGAAGGCAACACCGAGTAAGTCACCGAACCCAGCGGATCATTCGCCTGAATGGTGAGAGTAGTCGAGACACTGGCGCTGCCGTCGGCGGTCGTGGCCGTCACCGTGACCGTCGGCGGACTCGGAACCGTGTTCGGCGCGATATATAATCCCGAACTCGCGTCGATGGTTCCAGCGGTTGTTGGAGAGATTGACCACGTCACGCTTTGATTCGTGGTGCCAGTCACCGATGCCGCATATTGCCAGTTCGCACCCGCTCCCATTGGACAGGGCGCGCTGGCGCAGGGCAGCGCGCTGATGCTGACCGTTTCTGGCGGCGGCGGTACGGTGACGCTCGGTTGCGAACTCCCTCCGCCGCAAGCCGCGAGAGAAAGCATTCCTGACAAAATAAAGAACATGAAACAGTATTGGCGCCGGTGATTGAACCTGAAATTCAGCAAGAAGCCCCCTCGAAGAGCAAGAAAACCTGGAGAAAGATTGGGTTGAGGGCGAAGCGGGTTGCTTGCAATGTTGGCACCCACCGCCCAGCCTGTAAAATTCCGCGCTAAAGCAGCGGACCCGCCGCCACTCGTTGACTTAGCGAAATCTTTCTAGAACCAAGTACTTAACGAAAACTCCGCCGGCAACGTGCGGCTGCGCCTTAGAGTCTTTCGTCTCACGTTACGGCCATACTCACTAAAGTCACCATTCCGCCGAGTATGCAAATTCTTTCAGGCTTGGCGAATTGAGAAACTTCTGGTTTACTATGACAACACGACGCAACCAGAGAAGTAGCGTCAGTAGCAACTCTCCTCCGAAAATTACTTGGCATACTTCAAATCACCCACGACGGCAGATTTGTCTACGGGTTGAGTGCGATGGCGATATTGCCTTTCCAGAAGACTTTGAATTTGAAGAATCTAAATTTGAAGAGGACGGGCTCCGTGAGCGTGGTGTAGTTTCTAACAAACATCTTTGGGAGAAAGCAGCAGCATATGAATTCTTCTGCACCTGACTTTGAAGTGGGAATTATTGGAGGCGGTCCGGCAGGCTCCAGCATGGCAGCCTACCTCGCCAAAAACGGCGTCAACTGCGTGGTCTTCGAACGCGAGCTAATGCCCCGGGAACACGTGGGTGAGTCGCTGGTACCCTCGTCGACGCGCGTGTTCAAGGAACTCGACTTCCTGCCGAAAATGGAGGAGGCGAAGTTTCCCCATAAGTTGGGCGCAGCCTGGACGGCGGCTTCCGATGCCAAAGTCTACAACATGGATTTCGGCGGCATGTCCGCCGATTGCCACGTCGACATCCGCTTCGCCGAGCGCGAACAGGGCGTGGGCCAGAACTACACCTACCACGTGGATCGCGGCAAGTTTGATCTGATGCTGTTGCAGCACGCCAACGAGTTTGGCGCCAAGGTGTATGAAGGCATCGGTGTGACCGGCGTGGATTTCAGCAATCCGGATCATGTAGCCGTGAAGTACTCCATGGGCAAGAAAGAAATGTCGACCACCTGCCGCATCGTGGTCGATGCCAGCGGCCGCAAGACCGTGGTCGGCAACCAGATGAAATGGCGCATTCAGGATCCGGTGTTCAACCAATATGCCATCCACACCTGGTTTGACGGCTACGACCGCCGCTGCATGGCGTCGAACAAGCAGACCCAGGGTGATTTCATTTTCATCCACTTCCTGCCCATCACCAATACCTGGGTGTGGCAGATTCCCATCAGCGACACCGTGACCAGCATTGGCGTTGTCACGCAAAAGCAGAACTTCGCCAAGTCGAAAGAAGGCCGCGAAAAATTCTTCTGGGAGTGCATCAAGAGCCGTCCTGAACTCTATGAAGGCCTGAAGGCGCAGGGCTCGGTGCAGTGCAAGCCCTTTAAGGAAGAAGGCGATTACAGCTATGCCATGAAGCAGATCGTGGGCGACCGCACGCTGCTGGTCGGCGACGCGGCCCGCTTCGTCGATCCCATCTTTTCCACCGGCGTCAGCATTGCTCTGAGCTGTTCGCGCTTCGCTCACAAGGACATTCTGAAGTCGCTTGAAACCGGCAACTTCAGCCGCGAGGCCTTCAGCGAGTACGAGCAGACGCTTCGCCGCGGAACCCGCAACTGGTACAACTTCATCACGGTCTACTACCGGTTGAACGTATTATTCACCGCGTTCGTGTCCGATCCGCGTTATCGCCTCGATGTTCTGAAGCTGCTGCAAGGCGACGTTTACGATGATGCTCAGCCCGAAGTGCTGACCCGCATGCAGAACATCGTCAGGCAGGTCGAGGCCAACCCGAACCACGCGCTGCACGGCTTCCTCGGAGATCTGACGGCAGACGCGTTCGTGGAAGCCTCAGCGTAAAGGCTCGACTTCCGATCAGGGGAGCCGGGTCGCAGGTCGGCTTTGCCGGGGTCGCATTCGGCTTTGAAAGAGTGCGGCTTGAGCCGCACCGTAGGCGAATCGGGAAGGGCACGACTTTAGTCGTGCCGCCAGCAGCAAGAATAAAAGGGGCTTTAGCCCCTGAGCGCCGTAAAAATTGACAGGGAGATTGCTTTGAAAACGAATCATGAAACCCCGGATTTTGAAGTAGGCATCATCGGTGGCGGGCCGGCTGGAGCGGGCATGGCCTGCTACCTCGCGAAAGAAGGCGTGAAGTGCGTGGTGTTCGAACGCGAATTATTTCCCCGCCCGCACGTGGGCGAGTCTCTGGTTCCATCGTCCACGCGCGTCTTCAAGGATCTCAACTTCCTCGACAAAATGGAGGAGGCCAAGTTCCCGCATAAATTCGGCGCGGTCTGGACCACCGACGACAAGAAGCCGGCCTACGTTCACGATCTCGAAGGCATGGCTCCCGAGTACAACGTCGACATCCGCTTCGAAGAGCGCCAGCAGGAAGGCATGGAGGACCGCAACTACACCTACCACGTGGACCGCGGCAAGTTTGACCTGATGCTGCTGAAGCACGCGCAGATGCTGGGCGCCACGGTTTACGACGGCGTGAAAGTCGCGCGAGTGGATTTCGATCCGCAGTATCCGGACGTTTACTTCAACATCGGCCCCAAGGAGATGAGCGTCAACTGCAAGATGGTGATCGATTGCAGCGGACGCCACACCTTCCTGGGCAATCAGTTGAAGATCAAAATTAAAGATCCAGTCTTCGATCAGTACGCCATTCACTCCTGGTTTGACGGCTATGATCGCTCTGTGTTCGCCAAGCGCGGCACCAATCTGGATTACATCTACATCCACTTCTTGCCGATTTCGAATACCTGGATCTGGCAGATTCCGATCACCGATACCGTCACCAGCCTGGGCGTGGTCACGCAGAAAAAGAATTTCGCCAAATCGAAAGAAGATCGGGAAAAGTTTTTTTGGGAGACCGTGGGCAGCCGTCCGCTGATTGAAGAAACGCTGCGCAAATCGACGCGCATTCGCCCTTTCAAAGAGGAGGGCGATTACAGCTACGCCATGCAGCAGTTGGCGGGCGACCGCTTCATGCTGGTCGGCGACGCGGGCCGTTTCGTCGATCCCATTTTCTCTACCGGCGTCAGCATTGCGCTCAACAGCGCGCGCTTCGCCCACAAAGATGTTCTCAAGGCGCTGGAGAAAAACGATTTCTCCCGCCCCGCTTTCTCCGACTACGAAACCAAACTGAAGCGCGGAACGAAGAACTGGTATGAATTCATTTCAGTTTACTACCGGCTCAACGTGCTCTTCACCTACTTCATCGAAGACCGCAACTACCGGCTCGACGTGCTCAAACTGCTCCAGGGCGATGTTTACGATGAGGACGCGCCCGAGGTGCTGACCAAGATGAAGGCCATGGTCGCCAAGGTAGAGCAGAATGAAAAGCATCCCTGGCACAAGTTGCTGGGCAACTTGACCTCCGATGCTTTCCGCCCCCAGATGTAAGATTTTTCGGGATTGTTTGAGACTCCCGCGGCCATGTAATCTAGGTGCCGCGGGATTTCAATCCTTAAGGGGAGAACCGCTATCTCGCAAACCAACCGCAACTTTGTACTGGCATATGTTTTTCTGGTTGCCCTGCCGGTGCTAGGCCTCTTGGGAATCCTGCGAAGTGGCCGCCACCTTCCCGCCCCCTTCTCGGTCGACGGCACCTGGAAAATCGAAGCTGCGGCGAATCGCGTTCCCGCTCCTACCTGTGGCAACTTTCTGGCTGCGGTTTCAAACGCTCCTCTGTCGATTTCTCAATCCGGCGAACAGCTGGTAGTGGGTCTGAGTGGCGGTAGCAAAACCGCGGCCGGAGTGCTGGAAGGAAAAACCATTCACGCAGCGTTTGCCGCCGCGGAGAATTCCGCTCAGCCCGACTGCAGCGCCCAGCCCTGGACACTTACTGCCACACTCGACCCTCAGACGGAACCGAGAACCTTGAGCGGAAAACTTTCTGTAGCTGGCTGCGCCGCGTGCGTTCCACTCGAGTTTCGGGCCGTGAGGCAGCCGCGCACCGTGAGCGGGGGTGCGCACTAATGCCCAACCTTTTTATTCTCGTGTTACAGGTCACTGTGATTCTGGCGGCGTGCCGCGTGACCGGCGGGATCTTTAAGAAATTCGGACAACCGCGCGTGGTCGGAGAAATGTTTGCCGGCATCCTGCTGGGGCCATCGTTTCTTGGCTGGATTGCGCCGCATGCCGAGGCCTACCTGTTTCCCTCGAATAGCCTGGGTTTTCTCAACGCGCTGGCGCAAATCGGCGTGATCGTATTCATGTTCCTGGTCGGACTGAATATCAATCCCAAGGAATTGCAAAAAGAAAGTCATGCCGCGGTTTTGGCCAGTCACGTCAGTATCACCGCGCCATTTGTGTTGGCGGCGTTGCTCGCGCTTTATTTGTATCCCCGGCTCTCCGATGACAGCGTGGCCTTCAGCAGCTTTGCCTTGTTCATGGGAGCGGCCATGAGCATCACGGCATTTCCTGTCCTGGCGCGAATTCTGGCCGAGCGAAGAATGCTCCACAGCCGGCTGGGTACAGTTGCCATTGCCTGCGCCGCGGTCGATGACGTCACTGGATGGTGCATCCTCGCCTACATCGTGGTGCTGATTCGCGCCGAACACTCCGCTGGTTCGATCTGGATCACGCTTGGCGGCATCACCCTCTTCGCGCTGGTCATGATCTACGGCGTGCAGCGCCTGCTGCAGAATTTTGAAGACGCCTATCGTCAGTACGGCCATCTCAGCGAAAATCGCATGGCTTTCATGATGTTTCTTGTGCTGGCCTCGGCCTTGTGCACCGAGCGGCTCGGCATCCATCTCTTGTTTGGCGCGTTCTTCATGGGCGCGATCATGCCCAAGGATCCAAAATTCATTCGCTACGTTCTGGATCGTTTCGAAACCATCACCGTCACGCTGCTGTTGCCGCTATTCTTTGCCTTCACCGGATTGCGCACCAACGTCGCGCTGGTGAAAGGGCCGCAGATGTGGTTTTATTGCTTCCTGATTATTCTGGTCGCAACTGCGGGCAAGCTGGGAGGCTCTACCATTGCGGCCCGCGTCACCGGAATGTCATGGCGGGAATCAGCCGGGCTCGGAACTTTGATGAACGCCCGCGGACTGATGGAGTTGGTAATTCTCGATGTCGGCCTCGATATCGGCGTCATTTCGCCAGCCTTATTTTCGATGATGATCGTCATGGCGCTGGCCACAACCTTCACCACGACGCCGGTTCTGAATTGGATTTGCCCCAACGAGATACTGGAAGGCAACGGCGATGGGGCGAGCGAGAAAGCGGCTGCGGACCCTGTGAGCGCAACGGCTAGCCTGCAAGAAACCGGCGCCGCCTAGGGCGCTCCCTTCTGACTGAATCTACTTGTCATCCTGAGGCCCGCGCTTTTTGCGGGCCGAAGGACCTGTGTACTCGCTGGCAGCGCCGAGGTTCTGGGCTAACGAGTGATCTCAAACACGACCCCATTGCCGCCAGAGCCGCCGAAGGGCGTCGTGCCGTAGAGAACTCCGGAAGGACCCAGCGTAAGACCAGATTGCGGATACTGACCGTCGGTGCCGCTGCCGAAGCTGTGCAACGTCTTCGCGGCCCAGTGCCCGCTCTCTGTGGGAGCCAGCTCGAAGACGGTGCCGCCCCCATACGCAAAGCTGTTATCCGCTCCGCCCGTGGACGCGGTGCCATAGAGATTGCCCGCCGCGTCGAGAAGCAGGCTGGCGTAGGGATAGTACCCATCCTCTCCATTGTCGATGAAACTGTGGAGTATCCGCTCCGCATAGCCCCCGCCGGATGTTGCCGCCAACTCGAACACGGTTCCACAGCCATCATCACCATCGGGGCAGCTGACCGAACTGCCTCCCTCGAGCGTAGTCCCATAAAGATTACCGGCCACGTCGATGATGAGGCTAGCGAGGGGGGCGACGCCATCGCTGAAATTCTTGTTAAAGTTGTGCAGCACACGCTCCGTCCAACTTCCACCCGCGGTGTGCGCCAGCTCGAATACCGTGCCGTCGTTATAGGTGCCGCCGTCGCCGGTCGTGCCATATAGATTTCCGGCGGTATCAAAGATCAGGCCAGCATAAGGGAACCAGCCGTCCGTTGCGCCACCGGTGAAGTTGTGCAGTATCTTCTCCTTGTAGCCCCCGCCCGCAGTCGGCATAAGTTCAAAGACAGTTCCGCAGCCGTCCGCACCTGAGCACGTGGCGCTGCCTCCTTGGTTGGTCGTGCCATAGATATTGCCAGCAGCATCGAGAATCACGCCTGCTGAGACATACGCCCCGTCGGTGCCGTTGTAATTGAAGCTATGCAATATCTTTTCTGCCCAAGCGCCGCCCGCCGCGGGCTGCAGTTCAAACACGGTTCCGAAGCCATAGGCGCCGCCATAGTATGTCGTGCCGTAGAGATTTCCCGCGGAATCGAAGACCACGCCAGCGTAAGGATAGCGCCCGTCGTTTTTGGTGAAGGTATGCAAAATCGTTTCTGTCCAGACTCCGCCGGTGCCGGGCGATAGTTCAAACACCGTGCCGTAGGCGTCGGAGCCGATACCTCCATTCTGCGTGGTGCCGTAGAGGTTGCCGGCCGCGTCAGAGACAAGGATTCCCTGAGGTGCGAATCCGCTCAAAAGGTTGGCAGGGAACTGGTATAAGACCGTCTCTGTCTGCGCGCCCGCGAGCGCGGCTGCGCCGAGTACGGCGAGAGCAGTGATTGCTCGCGTTAATCCCATGAAAAATCTTCTGCTGCACATCCAGTGATCCCTCTTTCGTGGGGCGCCTATAGGTATTGCGAATACGAAAACCAAGGGCGATGAGCATTGCACAGGCAAGGGGGGGGGGCGTCAAGATGAAGGATTCTGCATACAGCGGCCGCGGTCCTGAAGCCCACGCGGCCCCCCGTGGAAACTCCTTGGGAGGCTTGTGCCGCTTCAGTCCAGTACAGGGATCCTTCGACTCCGCACGCTCCGCTCAGGATGACGAAGCCTTCTGTTTCTGCATCCACTTCCATGCCGTCCGAACAATGTCATCGAGCGACCGCGTAGCTTTCCAGCCCAGCAACTTCTCGGCAGCCGCGGGGTCGGCTACCAGCGCGGGAGGATCTCCCGGCCTGCGCGGCGCAACTCGCACTGGAACTTTCAGCCGCGACACTTCTTCAATCTTGCTCAACACTTCTTTCACCGAGTATCCGCGCCCGGTGCCAAGATTTACCGCGAACGAGTTTCCTCCATTTTCCAGATGCTCGAGCGCCGACACGTGCGCGTCGGCCAAATCATTCACGTGAATGTAGTCGCGCACGCATGTGCCATCAGGCGTGGGGTAATCGGTGCCGAATAAATCCATTTGCGGGCGGGCGCCAGTGGCGGCCAGCATGGCCGAAGGAATCAGATGGCTCTCGGGATCATGCATTTCGCCAATCTCTCCACTCTCGTCGGCTCCAGCGGCGTTGAAATAGCGCAAAGCCGCGTAGCGCAAGCCGTAGGCGCGGTCGTAGGCTTCGAGCGCGTACTCGAAAAACAGCTTCGACACGCCATAAGGATTCACCGGCTGCCGTGGCGTGTTCTCCGCTATGGGCACTTTGGCCGGAACTCCATAGACCGCGCAGGTGGAAGAAAAAATGATGCGTCGTATGCCGCAATCCAGGCAGGCGTTCAGCAGAACGAGTCCGGCCTCCACATTGTTTTGAAAATACCTTCGCGGATTCTCGACCGATTCCCCCACATAGGCGCGAGCAGCAAAGTGCATCACCGAATCGACTCGCCGCAGAGCTGTCGACAGGGTCGCGGCGTCGGCGATGTCCGCGCGCACCAACTCAAATCCGTCGGCTAAAGACGCAAATCCCGTCGAAAGATTGTCATAAATCACGACCTCGTGTCCGCGGCGACGCAGCGTGCGCGCCGCGTGACTGCCAATATAACCCGCTCCTCCAATGACCAGAACGACCAAGGAATTCCTCCGTTTTGAGCAACTTTCAAGTCGAAACCGTGGATGCAGGGACAGCCGCCCTTCGAATTCCGCTCAGGGCAGGCTCTCGGCTGTTCCGCGAGCGAAGCGAGCACCACTCGCCAGCCGCAAATTCCAGACCCACCAGTCTAAAGGCTGTTCCGGTTTTTGTGGCGTTTTTGTCCGTTGCTTTGGGGTTTTTCAAGATTTCCATCTCCGCACCAGCGAAACCTTCGATCCACAGCCTCAAATACGGTAGATTCATTACCCAAGGAGTGCGGGGTTGATAGCACTGACGTGCCATTTACTGCTATAAGGGACTGAGACTAAAGTCCATCTAACGATGTGCTCCGAACGATTGGTATTAAATACAGCCATTCTTGAAAGAGCAGAGTGCCCCACTCATAGAAATAAAGCAATCCGTCAGATCCCCTGATTATTGTGAGCCCCGAGAGGTTTCGGCGCTTTTTGTTTGCAGTCTTTTTTGGCAGTCGTAGGAAGCAGTAAAAACAACAAACAGGAGAAAAGAAATGGCTCAAATTGTGATTCCAGCGCCGCCGGCGATGGCGGAGAGAATTCGCGTCCTGGCTGCCGACAGCACTCGGATGAGCAGCCAGTTGCTGGCTGAGTCACTGGCACAGGACGGCCAATTCGAAGTTACGGGAATCGAGCCCAAAAGCACCGCCATTCTAGAGGCTGTGGCCCACAAGAAACCACATGTCGTGTTGGTCAGCTCCACGCTGGAGGAATCCTCGAGCCTGGGCTTCGACCTGACGCGCCGCGTGTGCGCCTCTTACCCGCAAACCCGGGTGATTTTATTAATGGACACATCCAATCCCGCGGCTGTGGTGGAAGCCTTCCGCAGCGGCGCGCAGGGTGTTTTCTCGCGCACCGAGTCTTCCAAAGCCCTGGCCAAGTGCATCAGCAGCGTTCATAGCGGCCACGTCTGGGCGAACAGCGCCGAGCTGCGCTATTTGCTCGAGGCCCTGCGCGAATCCGAACCGATGCGCGTGCTCGATTCTCGGGGAGAAGCGATTCTTTCCAAGCGCGAGCAGGAAGTGGTGCGCTGCGTGGCGGAGGGCCTCTCCAATCGCGAGATCGCCGGCCGCTTAAAGCTCACCGAACATACGGTAAAAAATTATCTCTTCCGCATCTTCGACAAGCTGGGAGTTTCCAGCCGCGTGGAAGTTGTGCTCTACGTCTTCCGGCTGCGCAAGGACCAAGGGGGAACAGATCCTCTACCCGACAACAAATGCGTGGATTGTGCCAAGGCGTTCGAAAGTAAGCACGCCAGCAAGGCCCCCGTGAGCGTGCCCATCCTCAAGCGCGCGATGGAGCCGGTAAAAGAGATGCGCCGCACCAGAGTGTGAAAGTTAGTGGTTAGTGATTCGTGGCTGGCAGCGACCTAACTGGCCACCGGCCACTGATCACTGGCCACTGCGCTACGAACAATCTCCCGCCCAATCACCAGCGACGCCGTGGCGGCCGGCGACGGAACATTGAGCACGTGCAGCATCCTGCCTCCGGGAACAAACTGAAAATCATCCACCAGCGTGCCGTCGCGCCGCAATGCTTGCGCGCGCACGCCGGAGCCTCCGGGCACTAAATCCTCCGCGCGCAACTCGGGCAGCAGCCGCTGTAAAGCTCGAACGAATGCGGCCTTGGAAAAGGAACGACGAAATTCATCCAACCCGCTGCGCCAATGCCTTGCCGCCATCTTTCGAAATCCTGGAAAGGCCAGCGCCGAGGCCAGGTCATACAGGTTGAAGTCCGTGCGACGGTAACCTTCGCGGCGGAAGGCGAGAACCGCGTTGGGTCCGGCGTCGACGCTGCCATTGATGCGGCGGGTGAAGTGCACGCCGAGAAAGGGAAACTGCGCATCGGGCACGGGATAGATGAGCGCCCGCACCAGCGACGAACGCTCGGGAGTGAGATCGTAATATTCTCCGCGGAAGGGAACAATGGTGACTTCCTGATCGCGGGTTGAGCGATCGGTGCCGTGCATGTTTGCACCCGCCATGCGCGCGACGCGGTCGCTGAAGAGTCCGGCGCAGTTGATCAGATAGGCTGTCGAGAATGACGAGACGGCGGTCTCAACCACCACTTCACTCGCCAGCGCCCGCAGGCTAGTCACGGCCGTGGATGTCAGAATCGTTCCGCCCTGCGCGCGAACCAGTTCGGCATATTTCTCGCAGACGGCTGCATAATCGGTGATGCCGGTAGAAGGCACCACCAGTGCGCGTAGTCCGTTGGCGTGCGGTTCAATCGCGCGCAACTCGTCGGAGTCGATCAGGCGAAGACCGGCGAGGCCATTGGCTTCGCCACGCTGGCGCAACTCCTCCAACCGGGGAAACTCCTCTTCGTGCGTGGCCACAATCACTTTGCCGCAGACTTCGTAGGGGAGGCCATGGTCGCGGCAAAATTCCACCATCGCCTGCGCGCCCTCCACGCACAGCCGCGCCTTCATCGATCCCGGTTTGTAGTAAACCCCGGAGTGGATGACGCCACTGTTGTGGCCGCTCTGGTGGCGGCCCACGCCGGCTTCTTTTTCCAGCAAAAGCAGGCGCAGTTGCCGAAATCGCTTTGTGATCTCGAGCGCGACGGCGAGGCCGACAATGCCTCCGCCGACAATCACAACGTCATAGCGAGAATCGGCCATGGATTAAGATAAACTCGACCGCGAAATCGAAATCCGTCCCTGCGGATCATTCCCTGCGGATCATTGTACGGTGAGCGTAGCCGTGGCGCCGTCGGGCTGGCTGAGGCTGGCTGGCGAGCCCGTGACCGTGATGGTGTAGGTTACCGGAAGGCCGCCACCCGGCTGCGTTTGCGTGGTGGTCGTACCACCATTGCTGCCGCCCCCGCCGCACGACAGCAGGAGAAACAGCAGCGCCAGCAGCGGCCCCAGCAGGCCGCGATGGGCGCGCCGCTGCCTGCGTCCCACACCCCAAATCACGATTCCCGGCACACCCCACCAAAGCGCGTAGAGCCAGGGAGCGCTTTTCCCCCGGGGCCGCATCTGCCCGCTTGCCGGCGTTGAAACCGTCATGACCAAAGAAGCGGATGTGGAGTCGCTCAGTGGCCCTGCCGGGTTCGGAGAAAAACTGCACGTGCCCGCGTACGTCGGGCTGAACGCGCAGCTTAACGTGACCGTGCCGTTGTAACTCGCGCCCACGGGCAGAACGCTGAAGTTGTACGTGATCGATTGCCCCGGGCTAATGGTTTGACTCGGCGGCGAAAAATTGCCGATGGCGTAGTCTTGTTCGATCGTAAACGGGAGCGTGAGATTTTGGCTGGGCCCGCCCGATGCATCGGCGACAGTTAACACCACGGTATCCGTGCTCGATGGAGCGGCGTCGTTCGGCAGATTCAGCAGGAGGCTTAACGTCGCAGCATTGCCCGCGGTGATGGGCAATGGGTTCGGAGTGACCGCGCATTGACTCGCCGGTACATTCGAACTACACGTCGCACTGACCGAGCCGCCATAGTTAGGGGTCAGCGCAACTTTCGCGGACTGTTGCGATCCCGCTTCCGCCGTGGTTGGAAATGCCTGCGCGACGGCGAGCTGAAAGGCTTCGCCAACCGTCAGTGACACGGCCGCCGCGGAATGCGACAAGCTGCCCGATATGCCCGTTACTACGATCGAATAGCCGCCCGCGCTCGACGCAGCCGTGCTCCCGGCGGTCATCACCACAGCAGCCGAACTGTTTCCGGGAGTGACCGGGTTCGGGGTGAAGGCGCACAACGCAGGCACGGGAGCGCCGGAACAAGAAAACGTGATGGCGTTGGCGAACGACGAGCCCACCGGTTGCACGCTAAAGCTGTAGGCGGCGGACTGCCCGGGATTGATGGCCTGGGCGCTGGGCGTGAGTGAAGTAATCGTGAAGTCCTGAGATACCGTGAGCCCGATGGTCAGCGAAGCGGTGGGCTCGCCAGTCAGGTCCCCCGCCGTAATAATGATGTTGTAATTGCCTGGCGCGGCAGTGCTCGGAATCGCCAGGGTCGCGGTTGCCGTAACCACAGTGGGGTAATTGACTGAGATGGGGTTGGCCGGAGAAATCGTACACTGCGCACCGGGCAATGCCGTGGCACTGCACGTAGCGTTGACCTGCCCGCTATAGAAATACGTGGGAGTGATGGTGAGGGTCGTCGTTAACTGGCCTGCAGGTGCGGAAAACAGCGTCGTGGGGCCGGCCAGAATGTAATCGCCGACGTTGAACGGCACGTTCAGCGACTGCGTGATCGTGCCTGCGCTCGAATTCGAAGTCCCCTGCACCGCGACCTGGTAGCTGCCCGGAGAGAAACTGGTTCCGTTGACGATCAGATTGACTTCGGCCGGAAATGCAGTCACCGATGTGGGACTCACGCTGCAACTGCTGGCTCCGTATGCGCTCACGCAGCTCAAATTGACTGTGCCGCTGAAGCCGTCCTGCGAATCGATTGTGATGGAGCCGCTGGTTCCGGTGCTGCCCGCATTCACCTCCGGAAAAGGCGTTGGCTCGCTGATGACGAACGTCGGGTTCAGCACCACGGCCAGGGTAAACGAAGTGGCGAATGGCGCGGGCGCACCCGCAGTGGTGGCTTGCAAGGTGACTGTGTAATTGCCGAGCGCCGTCGAGGCTGGAACCGTGACTGTCGCGGTCATACTTACAGGCGCGGTAGAAGTCGGATTCACGGTAGCGGCGGGCGAGAAGGTGCATGCCGCGCCTGTAATGCTGGGAGCGAAGGCACAACTGAGCGTCACGCTCTGATTGAAAGCGCCTTGCACGCTTACCTCAAAACTTACCGCCGGCGAGGTCGCGCCGCGAAGATCCGTAATCCTGGTTGGCGAAGCCGCAGACAAGGTCAAATTCACAACACTCAAAGTGAGGGCGTCCACGTGCGTGGTGTGGTTGGAATCGGAGCCCACTCCCTGCAGGTTGAAGTTATAAGTACCCACCGCGCTGCCGGTGGTAATGGAGAATGCCGTGCCATCGAAAGTGGGCGTCAGAGTCAGGGGGCTGGGAGTGCAGGGGCTGGGAGGACTTGTCGATCCCACCGTGCAGCTCAACGTAACCAGGCTGTTGTAATTATCCAAAGCCGTGACCGTGCCGTTAAATGTTGGCGTAGTGCCGGCGAAGGCGGTGAGGGGAGAGTTGGGAACGGCGATCTGGAAATCGGGTACGGCAGCCAGATTGAACTCCCACACGCCACGTCCATAGGTGGAGGCGCGCAATAGCTTCTGGCCGCCGAAGTTGAAAATGGCGAGAGCGGTGACGGCAACGTTGGGCAGAAATCCGGTTTCCTGATCGGTCGGTCCCACCTCAGTCCAGGCTGCGCCTGAGGTGGAACTTTGAAACACTCCAACGTCGGTGCCCACATAGACATTGCCCGCATTGGGATCGACCACTACGGCGTTTACAGGATCATCGGGCAGTGCGTTCAATCCGGTGCCGGTGAAGTCACTCCAGAGCGCGCCCGCGTTCGTCGTTTTCCAAACATGTCCGGCTGCGCCGGTGAATCCCATGACTGTGACATAAGCGGTGTTGCCGGTTGGGTCGGAGGTATCGATGGCCACGCTCGAAACCGGAAATTGACTGGGATTGATACTGCTGCCACCGGGTCCGTTGAGGGTGACATTCAGGAACGTGGAACTGACGCCCGAGACCGCCATGGCGTTGGTCGTGACCCAAACATTTCCGCCAATCGGCGTCGACAGGTCGTTCGGTCCCCATCCGTCGGTGGTGGCATAAATCACCTGCGATCCATTCGCGTTGGTTGGCCCCCCCGCCGCCAGTGCGCGAACCACGTTTACTTCATTGCCCGAACAGGTTCCGATACCGAGCGTATCGAAATTGGGGCTCAGCAAAGTATAGGAGCCGCCCGACCTCGGTCCCCGCCATACCCGGCACGTTCCCACCAGTAGGGTGGTCGTCGATTGCGGATCGAGAAGGTAAGGGAAATAGAATCCTCCATCGTCGCCGCCCACGTCGCCACTTTCGACGACCATATCGTCTTCAAAGCTGAAGGTGGTGCAGCCCATTCCGGAGGAACAGCCATAGATATCGAGAGTGCCCGAACCCGTGTCCGGGTTCGAGGTGAACCAATTGCCGGTATTGGGGTCGATCGCGTTGTAGCCGCCATCGCCGCTCAGAACATTGCCCCAGCTTTCGCTGGTGGTCGCCGTCTCGGTTGCGGGAGAGCCGTTATCCTGGGTGCCTCCTAAAATTGTGTTTTGATTGGTCGCGCTCTGCGAGAAACTGACGAACTGCGTCATCGCTCCCAGGTTCTGATTGAGGTCGTCGAACAGATTCGTGCCCGCGCAGGAGCCGGTGGTGAGCCCGGTATACCCATCCAACGCGCGGTAGAGGCCGCCATCGTTGGCGAAATACATCAGGTCGGCGCCCGACGCCAGAATCCTGTAGGCGAGCGCATGCTGATCGGGATGCACGTGTGCCGGCGCAGAAAGCGGATCGCAGCCGTACACGTGCGTGAGGTTGAGGAACGGCGTGCTGGAGCACGTAGGATTCGCCGAAGTAATGAAGCACTTATAAAGGTTGATGGCTCCAGCATATAAATCCGTGGCCGCGGCCCCGTTGGGGACGGCCAGCAATTCGAGATTATAAAAACCCTGGTCAACGCCACATCCATTTTGATCGCCGCAATTGCTGACGCCACTGTCCGAGATTTGTGCCCAGGAACCACCTCCGTTCAAGCTCTGCCAGACTCCTTCATCGACTGCATTGCCATTGGAGTCCAGCGAGACGAACCAGACATACATCTCGTTGCGTCCCGGGACCACGCTGATCTCCGCCCGGTAGATGAGGCAAGTGGTCACATAATTCTGTGGACACGCGGTCGTGCTCAACAAACCAGCAGCGCCCGGTTGATTGGCAAGCGGCGTCCATGTCACGCCATCGGGCGAAGAATAAAATCCGTGATAGCGCACCGCCGCGAAGAACAGGCCGGCAGCCGCGTTGTAAACCACGGAGGTCGCCGATGTCGCCTCGCTCGCCCCGGAAAATAGCGCGTCGTATGTCCAGGTTTGGCCGGCATCCGTGGAGGTGTACAGGCCGCGGTACGTATTGTTGGTGAGCGCGTCATCGACTTCGCCTACCGCGGTTGCGGCCATAGCCGCCACCACGGTGCTGGTCTGCCCAGCCGCGGTGCTGAACGCCATGCGCGTTCCGCCCAGGCCGCTGAAAGACAAAGTGCCCGCCGTGCTGTTGGCAGTAGTGATCAACGTCCACGTGTTGCCGCCATCGGCGGAGCGCAGAATCCCTAGTCCAAAATAAGAATCCCCGGAGTTGTCGGCCTCGCCGGTCGCTGCCAGAACGACGCTGGTTGCGGGATTCGAATTTCCCGGCTGGATCGCGATCGAGCCAATCGAGAGCGTAGCCTGATCGTCAGTTAACGGACTCCACGTCACGCTGTTGGCCGCGCTTGCGGCCGCATTCGTCGACTTCCAAACTCCGCCCTGCGCCCCGCCCACGAAAACGGTGTTGCCCGTGGGATCGGCGGGATCGATGGCCACCGCGGTGGCGCGTCCCGAGACCTGGTTGTAATTTTGGAAGCCGTCGCCGGTTGCGTCGGAAGCCAGCGGCACCGGCCCCAGCGGCGTCCACAAATCCGATATCTGTGGAGTCTGAGAATTGTTGCGGCTGGCTGGATTGCGTGACGGAGTGGGTAGCCCTCGATCGCGCGCCAATCGCTCGGCGCGGGCCTGCATTTTCATTCGATACGCGCGGCGGCGCAATTCGGCCGAAGGCTTTCCAGGGATCAAGCGTCCGCGCAAAAACCATTCGGACCGCGCTTGCTCGTGATCGGCATCCGCGTCGGTGGCATGCGTCGTTGGGGATTGGGACTTGATCTTCGCTCCTTGCGCACGGGCGAAAACCAGCATAGAGAAAAGGAAAGTTGCGAGCAGGAAAGCGCGAACCACAAGAGAAAACATGGCTGGGTTCATAGGGTCAATCTGTGGCCAGTATGGGAGCGCAGAAGAAAGCAGGTCAATCAAAATGCCCAATAAAAATGCGGGTTTAGACCATTCCGGGAAAAGATGTACCTTTGAGCCTGTACAATTTCCAAAACGGTTTCCAGTTTCTAGTTTCTGGAGCCATGACAGCGTGGATTGAGCTAGAAACCAGAAACCAGAAACCGGAAACCAGAAGTCTCCAGGAGCTCTAGAAGATGTCGCAGCATCGAATCCTATTGCTTAGTGCAATTGCCCTGCTATTACTCGCGGCCGCGGTGCCAATTCCTCAAGCCGAATCCGCGGGGCGCGAAATTAATGTAGCCGCGGCTGCCGACCTGAGCTCCGCTCTGCAGGAAGTTGCCGCCAACTTTGAAAAGCGCACCGGCGTCGCGGTGAAGCTTTCGTTCGGCGCCTCTGGAGCCTTGACCCAGCAAATTCAGAACGGAGCCCCGTTCGATATTTTCTTCTCCGCCGATATGGGTTATCCGCAGCAGTTGGTGGCCGCCGGTTTGGGCGATGGCGCAACCTTGGCTCGTTATGCGGTGGGACGGTTGGTGCTCTGGGTTCCGAAAGATTCGCCGCTCGATGTCGAAGGCAAGGGCATGGATGTGCTGCTCGACCCATCGGTGAAAAAGATTGCCATGGCAAATCCGCAGCACGCGCCCTACGGACGCGCCGCCGAAGCCGTTTTGAAGCATTACAACCTGTATGAAAAAGTCGCTGACCGGCTCGTGCTTGGAGAAAATATTGCCCAGGCAGCTCAGTTTGTGGAATCGGGCAACGCCCAGGCTGGTTTGGTGGCGCTGGCCCATGCCATGGCTCCATCGATGCAAGGCAAAGGCCGGTACTGGATAATCCCAGCAGATGCATATCCCCCGCTGGACCAGGGGGTGCTGGTGCTTTCGCACTCCGGGCACCGGCGCGATGCGTTGGCTTTCCTGGAATATATAAAGACCGAAGAAGCAGCGGCGGTCATGAAGAAGTACGGATTTGCGAAGCAGTGATTCGTGAATAGTGGTTAGTGGTTCGAAAAGCCGTCTAACCCTCACTAGCAACTAATCACTAGCCACTGACCACTGAATCACTGATGCTGATCAACTGGCAAGCGTTCCGGCTCACCATCGAACTGGCGGTAGTGGTGTCGGCCATTCTCCTTATGATTGGCCTGCCGCTGGCCTGGTGGATCGCCAACTCGCGCTGGCGCTGGAAATTTCTGATTGAAGCGATCGTGGCCTTGCCCATCGTTCTGCCGCCCACTGTGCTCGGATTCTATGTGCTGGTTGCCCTGGGCTCGCAAAGCCCGCTGGGACGCTGGTGGCAATCCTTCACCGGGCACACTCTCGCTTTCACGTTTACTGGACTGGTGATCGGCTCTATCCTTTATAGTCTGCCGTTCGCGGTGCAGCCCTTCGCCGCTTCGTTCTCGTCGGTCGATCGCAAGCTGCTGGCCGCTTCCGCCACGCTCGGAGCCTCGCCGCTGCGAACTTTTTTTCGCATCGTGGTTCCGCTCTCCCTGCCGGGGCTGGTCACCGGCGTGGCGCTCGCCTTCGCGCACACCATGGGCGAGTTCGGAGTGGTGCTGATGATCGGCGGCAACATTCCCGGCGTCACCCGCACCGTGTCAATTGATATTTACGATCAAGTGCAGGCGTCGAACTACGCCGCCGCCAATGCGATGGCTCTGCTATTGCTGGTATTTTGCTTCGCGGTGCTGGCCCTGGTATACGGGTTGAATCGACACAGGCCAAATCAGAAAATTATGAACCTGGCTCCGCTCAAGTAAGTGAATTCGATGGCAGAAGATAAGTTCAGCAATCCAACTCTGACCGCAAGCATTCGCAAGAGTTTTTCTTCGCCAGAACGCGAGTTCTCTCTCGAGGTAAATTTCAAAGTGCAGCCCGGATTTACCATCCTGTTCGGGCCCTCCGGCTCGGGCAAGACTACGCTGCTTGACTGTGTGGCCGGGCTGACTACGCCAGACGCAGGTTGCATCAGCGTTGCCCCCCACGCTTCCGTCCGGGGGGCGAAGGCACAGGAGCGCATATTATTCTGTCATCCCGATCGTTGCGACCTGTTCCCGAAGGGAACGGGAAGCGGAGTGGAGGGACCTGCTGTTCGCTCCCACTCGGTCAACACTCCCATCGCCCAGCGCAAAGTAGGATACGTTCTGCAAGACCTCGCGCTGTTTCCGCATCTGACCGTCGAGCAGAACGTAGAATTCGGATTGGCGCATCTGGCGCGCTCCGAGCGCAAGCAGAGAGCCTTCGCGATGCTCGAAGAGTTCCGCATCGACCACCTGCGTCACCAGCGCCCCGGACAGATCTCGGGTGGAGAGCGCCAGCGCGTGGCTCTGGCGCGATCGCTGGTGACCGACCCATGCGTTCTCCTACTCGATGAACCGCTCGCGGCGCTGGACGCTGCAACCAAAGGAAAGATTCTCGACGACCTTCGCCGCTGGAACCAGGCGCACCGCATCCCGATTCTCTATGTCACTCACAGCCGCGAAGAGGTGATGGCACTGGGTGAGCGGGTGCTAGTGATGGAAGCTGGACGAATCGTTGAGCAGGGTACGCCGCATGAGGTCCTGAGCGCTCCGCGGCAGGAAAGTGTGGCGCAGCTTGCCGGCTTTGAAAATATCTTCGATGGCACGGTCTGGCTGGTGCACGAGGATCGTGGCACCATGACCTGCCGAGTGACGTCGGGCCGAGTGACGAATGGCCGGGGCGCAGGCGAAGATTTGGACGAAGTGCCGAGCAAACCGCCAACTTTCGTTCTGCTCGAAACGCCGCTGATTCGCGCTCAAGCGGGAACGCTGCTGCGCGTCGGCATTCGCGCGGGCGACATTCTCCTCGCCATCTCCAAGCCCGAAGGACTGAGCGCCCGTAACGTGCTTCCGGGACGCCTGCTCTCGCTGGAACGGCGCGACATGATTATTTCCGCGCGAGTAGATTGCGGGATCGAAATGGAAGTGCTGTTAACCATAGCGGCCCGCGACGCCCTGCAACTCAGCCCCGGCCGCGAGGTTTGGCTGGTCATCAAAACCCACTCGTGTCATCTGATGCAGAGGTAGCTTTGCGGGGGAGCAACTGCAGCAGCTGAAGCCGCAATTCTGCAGGAATCGGTGGCGGCACGAGTGGAACTCGTGCCCTTCCCAGTTGTCCCTCTCGCCCTTTCGATGCCATTTCGCTCCATCTCAATCACGGCGATCCATTGCCCCTGTCGCGATTCAGAAAATACGACATGCCCGCCGAGAATCTGCGCCGCGGCTGCTGGCGGCAGGTCATGATGAAAATCGAAGAAGCGTGACTTCCACTCGTTCCACTTCCGCCAGTGATCCCATGGGGCGGGGCCGGGCTCGTATTTTGTGGAGAAGATCAGGGCGGCTTCGTAGTTCGAGTCGTGATTGTCGGAGCGCAGCTCCGCTGCCGAAATCACTTCGTCCAACGAGAAATTCTCGAGGCGTACGACTTGCATGGGTCGCGTGATGTAACTGAGCCAGGGGCGCGTGATTTCGTCCGATGCCGGCCATGCCGTAAGCACGCGCGCCATGGGATAGCGGGCTTCCAGAAAATGCTCGCCATCTTCGTGCAGCAGAACGTAATCGCGATAGGCGAGATTGTCTTCCGGAGAGAATCCGTAGCGCGGATTCCAAAACCATCCTGCGACAAAGGCCAGTGCCACACAGCCGAGCGCCGCTGGCCAAAAACTCACCCTTCGCCACAGCGTGGAAACGCAAAGCACAGTGACGAGAGGAACCACAGGCAGCATGTAGCGAGCCAGTACGGCTCCGCCAATCAGGGCCATGGCAACCACGTACGCGGCTACCACGACATAAAAGATCATTTGCAGGGGAATGCGAATGCGCGGGCGCTCTTTGCCGGAATCAACCAGCGGGGGCAGGATCCACATGGCGGAGAAAGTGGCCAGCGTCAGAAACCATAGATGAAGATAAGCGATGACCTGCCAGAGCCGCATGGCCAGCGCCAGTGCAAAGCGCAGAGGACTTAAAGTTGCAGCGACGTTGTAGCGGAAGAATTCAGGATTGCCGAAGACGTATCCCGTACGCCGGTAGTGATAGACATACCAGAGCGCGAGGGGAATGGAGGCGAACAGAAGGGAAGCGATGCGTGGGCGGCTAAAGCCGGTTTTCGCTGGGAAGAGGTTAATGCAGCGCTGAAGCGCAGCTCCACCTAGAAACCGGTTGCGCTGAAGTGCTGCAGCCAACATCTGGCTGCGGTGAGGCTTGGTTCCAGTTGCCGGCGAAAACCAAGGTCCCTCGCTTTGCTCGGGATGACAAGATGCTCCATGACAAGATATGGAATGACAAGTTGCGCCCGGGCGAGAGGGATCTTGGTGCAAAAGTTTGGCTGAAATCAATCCAACAACTTCCCATCCCGCCAAGGCCAGGGGAGCGATGATCGCGGTCTCCTTGGCCAATGCCGCGAGGGCAAACCAAATTCCGGCAGCGATGAATTCATCTTCCACGTAAGCCGAGAGTGCCCAGAAGATAAGTCCTGCGGAGGCGAGATCGACATGCGCCAGCGAACTCTGCGCGAAAAATACGGGATAGAGGGCGGTGCACAGCGTCGACGCAATGGCGACTTTGGGGTTCGCAACCCGCTCGGCCAGCCGAAACAGGCCAAGCAGAGAAAACGCCGCGATGACCAGCATTGCGGTTCGCGTCACGATCGGGGTGAAACCCACAACTTTCCACCACAACGCGAGCCACGCCAGCACCAGCGGCGGGTGCGCGTTCGAAACCGTGGAGTGGGGAATCAGACTTCCGGTGAGCAGCAAGTCGCGCGCCGCGGGAATGTAGTAGCCGGCTTCGTCCCAGAAATAGGGCAGGCGCAGCAACGGCGCGTGCAGCAGGAAGATGAAGATAAAAATGACCGCGAACACCAGTGCGGGATGGGTCCTGGGAGTTTCGCCATTCCGGCCAGAGGCGCGAGTTGTCAGATGATTTCTCCTGAGATAAAGCGGCGCATTGATCGGCCGTCAAAGCCCAGCCGCTAAAGCCCGGTCGCCAATGCCGGCGGGCCGCCGACGCTACGATCCGGCGCGATTAGTGCACCGGTCCCGGGGGATTGAAGCGCGGATCCAGTTTGATCTCGCCGAAGGCGCTCTCGTAGCCGGAGACGTTCTGCTGCAAGAGTCCCAGCAGCGCCTTGGCCTGTTGCGGGCTCAGATAAATGCCCTGGAAGTTGCGAATCTCGACCTGATTTTCCGTCTGTTGCTGGAGGGTTCCGAAAACCATAAAAAAGTCCCACACGTTGACGCGCATCTGCACGCTGTTGGCATAGGCTTCGCGATAGTCGGGATCGTTGGTGAGCTTTAGATTAGGTTGCGTAGGAAGGCTCATGATAGAGGCAGTGTAATGACTTTGGAGGGTGAAGGGAAGAGCGGCGGCTGGGGACGGCGAAGCAGCGACAAAAAATGTCAGGCGGGTTGCGCGTTTCTGGCAGGAATTTGCCGGCGAGGCTGCCGCGAAAGGTCATGGACGTAAGCTACTTGGCTGAAACCAAAGGGCTTGTAGGATATCTGTTGAGGGTTTGTCTGGCGTCAAACGTGCCGGACTGATAAAGCGTTCTAACAAATCTATCCTGGGTGTGTATTTTTCTATGACGCATAAGCCTGACGACACGGCTCTGGATGACATCATGCTTCCCGAAAACCTTTTGCCTTTGGGATCGGTGTTGGGAGCCGATATTACGCCCGAAGATGTGAGCAAGGTGCTGGCGAAAGTGTTTAAAGTCGGGCACGCGGAAGTGGCGCTGCTGCGGCTCGAGGGCGGCCTGCTGCGCTTTGTGGTTCCCGAGCACCTGCGCACGACGGGGGCGATTCCGATTTCCAGCAAGGCGGTTGCGGCGCATACGGCGCTGAGCAAAAAAGGGGAAATTTTCAATAATTTTGCGCGGGTGAAACATGCCAGCATCTTTGAGACGATCCGGCCGGTGGGGACGGAGGCAGAAGATCCGGCGCCGCCGCCGCCGATTCAGAAGCTGATGTCGGTGCCGATCATGGATGCGGAATCGAACGTGCTGGGCGTGCTGCAGATTTCGCGGAAAGGTTTGGATGCGCGCTTCACTCAGGATTTCAGCCGCGAGGACCTGCATGATTTGGAAGTGGCGGCGGGTGTGCTGGCAGTTTCGCCGGTGATGCAGGCGGGATCATCTTCATAATGTTCCGGCCGGAACATAGCTAAAAGACCTGTCATCCGAGTAAAACGAGGGACCTTGGTTCTTGCAGGCACCGAAAGCAGCGCCGGCAATAACCAAGGTCCCTCGCTGCGCTCGGGATGACAGCCCCCCTGCGCGGGATGACAGTTCCACTATGTTCCAATCGGAACATAGTGTGATGACGGTATTGTACGTACAATGTTCCGACGGGAACATTGCGTGTAGACAGAAGTGTACGTACATGAGCGGGGGAGTACGGTTAAGTTGGTGAGCCGATGGGATTTGGGGATTTGCTCTCTGACGCCCCGCGGCGGTGAAAGACGCGCCCCTTCAAAGCACAGGACTCGTTGGTATACTCTGTTGCAGAGCGTAAAGGGAAGATCCGTCTTTTGTGAGACGCCGGGATGGTGGAATTGGCAGACACACTAGCCTTAGGAGCTAGCGCCGCAAGGCATGCAGGTTCGAGTCCTGTTCCCGGCACCAGAAAAGCAGTGGTTAGTGGTTCGTGGATAGTGATCAGTAAAATCTCGCTTCCGCTTCGGCCTCCTCAGTCTTCCAGACGGTGCAGATCTTCTCAACATTTTCTGATTTGACTCCTGGGGAGGCTTCCGCCTACCTTTTATTCATGAAGCGCATTGGCATGGGATTGATTGGGTTGCTGATTGTATGCGCGCCTGTGCTGCAGGGCCAGCAGGCGGGCAAGGCTGCACCACCGAGCAAGACGAACAACGCGAGCGGAGATGTGGCGCGGGGAAAATATCTGGTGGAGAATGTGGCCATGTGCGGGCAGTGTCACACTCCGAGGGACGAGAACGGAGCTCTGGATCAACATCGCGCTTTGCAGGGAGCGCCAGTGTTGTGGGTGCCGGCAGCAGGCGCGGATTCCAACTGGCCGTTGCAGGCTCCGCGAATTGGGGGAACGCCGCCGGCCAGCGATGGGGATATGGTCAAACTGCTCACCACCGGGATCTGGATCACAGGCCAGCCGTTGCGTTTGCCGATGATGCCATTCCGAATGAGTGAGGGCGACGCCAAAGCGGTGGTGGCGTATTTGAAATCGCTCACGCCCCAACAATAGATTCTTGCGGGGCGTGCCAAGATGTCATCCAAGTAAAACGAGGGGCCATGGTTTTTGCAGGCGCCCAAAGCAGTGCCGGCAAAAACCATGGTCCCTCGCTGCGCTCGGGATGACAGTCTTAATTCGGACGACAGTCTTAATTCTGATGACGGTTCCGCCGGGAATTGGCGACGGTCCGCCGGGAATTCGGGATGCCTTCTACCAGGCGTGCTACTGCACGGCGTTGAGTCCCTGGTAGATGAACAGGCCAGCCAGGACGAGGAGCAAGAGACCGGAGCCGGCGCCGGCAACCCACACGGGAATGGTAAGCCGGTTCACTTTTGTGATGAGCTCGGTTTGCTCCTGCCGCATGTGCGCGCTGGCATCATCCAGGTACAGCGCTTCGTCCTCGTGCATGGTCAGCGTGCTGCGGTAGATAAGCAGAAGGATCAAGCCGACCGTGAAAACACCCCACACTATCGCAAGCCATACCATCAACGGTGTCCATGTCCACGTCATAAATCACCTCATCAGATTGCAAGCTGATAGACGATTCCCCCAGCCTGTGCGGCATTGAACGGCACGCCGAATCCGTAGGGAACAGCCCAACGGAAGCATTATAGACCCGTTGGCAAGAGCGAGAGGAAACTTCCTGTACCAGACGGCATCAAATCACTTGGGGAGTTGTGGCGGAGGCGGGCTCGGATTACGAGTGCTTGGTCCTTGATCCCTCTGTTATAATTGAAAGACTTTAGACCCAAGGAGACCGAATCGAAATGGCAACGACAACCGTTCCCAATGTAACCAGTACCCCAGAAGTGAAGAAGACGCCGCCCGTGTCGCTTACCGCCAGCGCGGTTTCCAAAGTGAAAGAGATTATGGGACAACAGACTCCCGTGCCCGCCGGCCTGCGCATTGGCGTAGTTGGTGGCGGCTGCTCCGGGTTCTCGTATTCCATGCAGTTCGAAAACGCCGCTGGAATGATGGACAAGACCTTCGAAATGGATGGACTGAAGGTGTTTGTGGACGCGACCTCGGTGATGTATCTGAATGGCTGCATCGTCGATTACGTCGAGACCCTCGAGGGCGCCGGCTTCAAGTTCGAGAATCCGAATGTGAAGAGCACCTGTGGCTGCGGATCTTCGTTCAGCGTGTAGCTTTCTGGTAGAGTTTAGAAATGGACGGCCTTATCTTCGGATGAGGCCGTTTTCGTTTCAGGGTAGAGCTTTTTCAGGCGCGATCGAAGATCTTTAAACACAGGGGGCACGGGGGAGCACAGGGTAGTGCTCGATTGCTTATTGCGGTGGGGCGGGGGGCGGTGCGGCCGGGGGGGTGGGGCCGGAATTGCTGAAGCCTGAGTTGCCGAATCCGGAGCTGTTGCCGAAGCTGGATCCGCTAGAACCAAAGCTGGAGCCGCTGGAACTAAAGCTCGAACTTCCACCACCAAAGGTTGACGTGTTGCCATTCTGTCCGGTTTGGCCGTTCACGGGCTGGCCGATGCCATTCTGGCCGCCCGCCATGAAGTTGGTCAGCGCGGGCTGGTAGGGTGTTTTGATGAGACCGCCAGTATCGATCGAGGGATCGTAGAGGAATTGCCACTCGTTGTATTTGGTCTTCTTGTTATAGAGGCGAATGGTGGGGTCTTTGCTCACACTGGCCACGCCGACGATGGGTCCGCTGGCGATGGGCTGGCCGTTTCCGCCAGAGAAGCCGCTCGCCTGGCCTGTGGCGGAGGTCTGCGTGCCCGGCTGTCCTGAAGTTTGACTGCTGCCCGGAGTTTGCGAGCCGTTGTTGGAAGCCTGGTCGGACGATCCGGGCTGGGCGAAGGCGCCGTTGGGATTCACGCCGGCATTGCTGCCGAAGGCAGAATTCGAATTGTTGCCGAAGGCGGAGTTGGAGTTGCCGAAGCTGGAATTATTGCCGAAGGCCGAGCCTTGACTGCCAGAGGCAGAGTTGTTTCCGAATGCCGAACTGCTGCCGAAGGCTGAACCGGGGGCGCCGTTCAAGCCTTGTCCACCGACGGGAGTTGCGCCGGGAATAACTCCGCCGCCAAAGGCGCCACCCATGGTCACGCCGGGCTCGCCGTAATGGAGCAAGCGGAAGGGCTGATTCTTATTCATGGGGTCGGTGTAGCGCTTGCGCAAGTAGCGCAGATTGTTGGTGTTTTCGAGGTCTTCGAGGCGCGTGGGATAGCGGCCGAATTTTTTATAATAAAGCCGAATGGCGCGGGTGTATTGCACGCCGCGATGGATCATTTCTTCTTCGCGATCGCGCTGCATCTCGAACTTCAGAGGAATCATGACGGTCATGGCGACGATGCCCATGAGGGCGACGATCAGCATCAGCGTGAGCATAACGTAGCCGGATTCTTTTGGGCGAACGGGGGGGCGGCGACCGCATTTTTCGCGAGGGAGATTCTCGAAGGCGGGGCGCTGTGCTTTGCCGAATTGAGCTGCGAACATCTTCACGAGGGATTCCCCTGCGACAGCGGGATGCTTTGCGGCGGGCCGCTGCTTACGACGTCCTGAATTTCGACCGAGGTGGCAGAAATCTTTACCACTTTGTAGCGGCGGTCGACGATCTCGCCTTCGCCGGCGACAAAAAAATCGTCACCCTTCGACAGGAAAGCTTTCTTCGGTTCTCCGGGCCCACTGGCGAAGCCGAAGAACTTTAAGGGAATCGGGGGTGCGGCCGGAATCGGAGGCGGAGTATAGGTGTGCACCTCCTGCGGATTCTTATCCGTGGTTCCGTTCCCCATGGGCTTGACTATTTCTGTTTCCGCCTGCGAGACAAAAATATTTCTTCCCGAACCTTCGTACTTGATTTGCTCGGTGGCCTCCAGTTCCTTGAGGTGAAGGGTAGGGTCGAGGCTTGGCGGAAGTTTTTCTTTTTTCGCGGAAGCGTTTTTCGGGTTGCGCGGCGCGGAACGGGTCTTGGGCGCGAGTGGAGCCAGATCTGAGCTGAGCGCGGCCGTCGGCGCGGAGGCACTGGTGGATGAGGAGGGCCAGAACTCGTAAACCACGACCAGCAGCAGCACGGCGCCGAGCACGGCCGCTGCGATGGTTTGCTTGCGATTTTCGGTTCCGAGTTTCACTACTTACCCGCCTTCAAATAAGTTTCCAACTTCATTTGTAGTTTAATGGGACCTTTCTGTTCGCCGGCCAGCGAAATACTGTTGATGATGAAAAACATGTCATCGCGTTCGAGGGCGTTGATGAACTTTGCCAGCGAGACATAGGTTCCGGAAAGGTCCGCTTCCATCTCGACGGGATGGAGATAGGTGGCATCGGAATCGAGTACCTTGTATTTAACCTGCTCGATGGTGACGCCATCGTCGACGGCGCGTTTGCCGAGCGAGGTCAGAATCTCCGACTCGCGCGCCGGGAAGCGCTTGTTGTAGAAGTCGGCAATCTGGCGATTGGCGGCCAGAACTTTCCTGGGGAGGTCGGTTAAGGGTTCGACGAGCCGGGTCTTGGCTTGCAACTCGGCCCACAACTGATTGAGCTCCATGTGGCGGGATGCGGTGGAGCCGACCAGCGGCGAAAACAGAATCGCGAGGGCGACTACGTCGACGCCCACAAGAATGCCGAGGGCGGCCTTGATTTTCTTCCGGGTTCGCCGCAAATCTGGCATTAGTGCTGGCTTCCTTTGTTGGCCACGGCTGGCGGCCTGCGCAGCGGAACTTTCGTGGTTGCGACCGGCGCAGGCTCGGGTACAACCACGGGTTCGGGAACGTAGACGGTCGCGATGTTGAATTGCACAGCGTCTCCGCTGCCCGGGGCTGCGCCGCCTTCGCTCTGAATGTAAGTCTGAGCGAAGTGCTTGGAATCTTCCATGCGGCGGGCCAGTTCGAGCGCCTTATCGCGCGAGTCGCCGGCCACCAGCATTTTCAGGGTCAGGCGATTGTCTTCGTCAAGTTCGGGATGAATCGAGACCAGGTGGACGCGGGCCGGCATCACTTTTTCGAGATCTTCGAGGACATAGGTCCAGGAAAGCGATTTGCGCTCGATCAATTCGTTGAGAAATTGAGATTGGTCGCGAGTGGCGCGGTTTTCGGGTCGATTCAGAAACGCTTCCGCGTCCTGGTGTTTGCGGTCGCGCTCGGCGATCTGGGCTTTCAGTTGGGCAATCTCGGCATGGTCGCGGCGGGCGTTGATCCATCCCGTGATGGTCAGGGTCAGCAGAATCATGGTGAGGACGGAGATGACGCCCAGACCGGTGCCCCAACGCAGCCAAAACTGGCGGGCATCCTCGTAAGGCTGGCTGGCGAGATTGATATCGAGACGCATAGATTCAGTGGTTAGTGGTTAGTGGCCGCTGCCTTTAGGACGTTAGTGCTCCTACGACTCCGGCCATTCTCCAGCGCGGGACGGAGCCGCCGGTGGCCACGCCGAGTTGCGAGGCGTTTACCAATTCCTGCACTTCGGCGCCAGTTTGCGAGCGGAGCGCCGGTGCCGCGCCTCCGGTATCGGAAATTCCGGCGACAAAAATTTTCTCTATATTTAGATGATACGTGTCCTGGAAAAAGACTACCGAGGGATACACTTCTTCGGCCAGTTGTTCGCCAGTAATGGTGACGCCGCGGGTGTTTTCCAGAGTGCGGAAAAGTTGCAGCTGATCGGCGTTCAAGATGGCGATGCTGGTGGTGCGGGCATCGACTTTGACGACCAAGGTGGGCTTCTGCGCTTCGGCCGCGCCCAGGGCGGCGAGCATCGAGGGCAGAACTACTCCGGGACTGAAGCCAGCCTCGCGGATGGCGGCTTCGTATTCTTCGACCACGCTGGCCAAAGCTACGGCAGCCACGACGCGAATGCCTTCTTTCGATTTCTGGGCGTGATAGGAAACTCTGGTTTTGTCGACATCGAAGGGCAGCGACTTTTTCAGGCGGAAGCGGACTACGCCTTCGGCTTCTTCGGAGTCGGCGGGAAGGGTATCGAATTCGACCAAAGCCACGCGGACAGCGGCGTCGGGAAGGATGGCGATTACGTCGTGGGAGCGTCCGGCAACGCTGGCGAGGGCCGATTGCATGGCCGCGATGATGGCGTCGGGCTGACGGAGATTGCTTTCGACAAGATCGGGAATCACGCAGCCGGGGGCGAGTTCGCGGGCGGAGCAAGCCTCGAGGCTGCGGCCGTCTTCGGCGACGCGGCCGACCAGAATGCGGTCAGCGGATACTTCGCAGGCCAGCTTCGGTTTCGCGGAATTGGGATTGGAAGGCATAAGAGCAGTGGTTAGTGGCCAGTGGTCAGTGGCCAGTAAAATCAACGTCCTTTAGCATGATTACCGCGTTTCTTCTCCTTTATACAATTCAAACTCTGGGACACGAGAAATGCAATAGCTGGAAGAGCACTAAAGCCAGTGGTCAGTGATCAGTGGCTAGTGTCAGTTGCGTGCCCTTCCCAACCAGTTTCTCAAATAGGCTCAACTTACGAGCCTTAATTACTAGCCACTGGCCACTGCCTTTTATCTCATTGCCTCGATGAAGGTGACCTTGTTGATTTCTTTCAGCGTGGTCAGGCCGAGGCGGACTTTATCGAGGGCGGACTCACGCAGGAAGCGCATGCCTTCTTCGCGGGCGGCGCGGCGGATTTCTGACGTGGGCTTGCGGGCCAAAATCATTTCGCGGATGCGATCACTTAAATCCAGCAGTTCGTGAATGGCGGTTCGTCCGCGGAAGCCGGTGCCCGCGCACTCGATGCAGCCGGGACCTTCATAGAGCGCAACTTTCGACCACTGTGCAGGATCGAGGCCACTGGCTTCGAGAACGTCGGGCGCGTAGTGCACCTGGGTGCGGCAGGATTCGCAGATCAAGCGCACCAGCCGTTGGGCCAGGATGCAATTCAGGGCGGAAACGAAGTTGTAAGGCTCGACGCCCATGTTCAGAAAGCGGCCGATGACGTCGACCACGTTGTTGGCGTGGACGGTAGTGAAGACCAAGTGGCCGGTGAGGGCGGATTGAATAGCGATCTGCGCGGTTTCCTGATCGCGGATTTCGCCCACCATGATTTTGTCAGGATCGTGACGCAAGATGGAGCGCAAGCCACGGGCGAAGGTTAATCCTTTTTTCTCGTTGACGGGAATCTGAGTGATGCCGCGAAGCTGGTATTCGACGGGATCTTCAATGGTGATGATCTTGTCTTCGTCGGTCTTGATCTCGTTGACCGCGGCGTAGAGTGTTGTGGTTTTGCCGCTGCCCGTGGGCCCCGTGACCAGCACCATGCCGTAGGGCTCTTTAATGTAGCGGCGGAACTTGCGCAGGTCGTCATCGTCAAAGCCCACCACTTCGAGGGTGAGGGAGCGGAACTTTTCGCTCATGGATTCTTTGTCGAGGACGCGGAGGACGGCGTCTTCGCCGTGAATCGAGGGCATGATGGAGACGCGGAAGTCGATGGCGCGGCCGTTATATTTCACCCGGAAGCGGCCGTCCTGGGGAACGCGGCGCTCGGAAATATCGAGCTCGCTCATGACCTTGATACGGGAGATCACGGTGGAGTGATGTTCTTTGCCGATGGGCGGCATGGCCTGGGTGAGCACGCCGTCGATACGGAACTTGATAACCACCGAATCGTCGCGGGTTTCGATGTGAATATCGGAGGCGCGGCGTTGCAGTGCGGTGAAGATGGTGGTATCGACTAAGCGGATGATGGGGCTGGTATCGCCAGCCGCGGTCAGCTTGTCGATGGTCAGAGTTTCTTCGGCGCCGGTGTTTTCGTCTTCGCGGATGATCTGGAAGCCTTCGCTGGCTTCCTCGAGAACGCGCTGCGACTGCTCGGTTTTGGTGAGGATGTTGTCGATCTGCTTGAGGGTTGCGACTTTGGTGATGATGCGTTTCTGCAGCAGCAGGCTGATTTCGTCGATCATCATCAGCTGGCTGGGATCGGCGATGGCGATGGCAAGCTTGCCGTCGGCGGTCTCTTCCAGCGGGACGAATTTGTAGCGGAACATGAGCTCGGGTGAGAATTTCTTGAAGAGCTCGTGATGCAGCTGAAAGTCAGTGAGGTCGACAAACTCGCAGCGATAGCGGCGGGCGACATCCTGCGCGCGCTCGAGGTCGGTGATGGGATTGCCTGTCGACGCCACTTGCGGGGAAGTCTCGCCGTTCACGAAAAGTGATTTCTTATCCGCCGTTGCCATTGGACACCATTTTGTAATTTGGTAATTTGAAAATCTTAAAACGGCGGGCCTTTACATTGCCCGATTACCAAATTACCCAATTACTCAATCTTTCTTTCTCAGTGCACTCCCAGAGTGAAGATCGGCAAATATAAGGAGATCAGCACTCCACCTACGAAAACTGCCATCACGATTAAGATCAAGGGCTCGATCAGGGCCATGGAAGCGCCCAGAGCCGTCTGCACATCTTCTTCATAAAACTCGGCGACGGAATTCAGCATGGCCGGTAAGGCGCCGGTGGATTCGCCGACTTCGAGCATTTCGACGGCGAGATCGGGGAAAACCTTTTGCTCTTCGAGGCTGCTGGCCAAGCCTTGTCCCTCGCGGACTCTTACGCTGGCGCGCATGATGCCTTTCAAAATACGGCGGCTGGTCATGGAAGAGGCTGCGGTTTCCATGGAGGGAACGAGCGGAAGTCCGCCTTGTAAAAGGGTGGCGAGCATGCGGGAAAAAGTGGCGACTTGATGCTTGAGGCGGATGTCGCCGAGCAGCGGCAGGCCCAGGATCACGCGATCGATCTGGTCGGCGCCGGTATCGGTCTTTTTCCATTGCCAGATTAAGAAGATAAAGAGCGCCAGACCGGCGACAATAAATGGAAAATATTTTTGCGCGTAGGTGCCCACGGCGAGCATGAATATAGTAATCGAGGGCAGCTTGGCGTCGAGACTATTGAACAGTTCGGCAAATTTGGGCACGACGAAGGTGAAAAGGAACATCACCATGATGGTCACCACGGTGACCAGAAGTGTGGGATAGATCAGGGAGACGAACAGCTTTTTGCGGAAGGACATGGCCAGCCGCTGGAAGTTGATGTAGCGGGTGAGCACTTCGTCGATGTTGCCGGATTTTTCGCCAGCCATCAGCGTGGTGGTGTAAATCTTGGGGACCATGGTGTGAGCGGCGAAGGCATCGGAGAGCAACTCGCCTCCCTTTACGCGCTCGCGAACGTTCTCCAGCACGGCGCGCAGCTTGGCATCTTTTTGCCGCTTGATGAGCAGATCGAGCGAGTTCAGGATGGGCAGGCCGGCCTTGATCAGGGTAAGAAACTGCTGGTTGTAGACGAGGAACGAGCTCTGCTTGAGCTTGCGGCCGCGACGGCCGGCGAAGCCGGTGGAAAGCAGTCCCTGGGGCTTGACCCAGTGGACGAGATAGCCCTGGGCGGCGAAGCGCTCGCGCACTTCGGCGACGGAGTAGCCCTGCTCCACCTGCTGGTGGGTGTGGCCACGATCGTCTGCGATTTTTACGACAAATTCCGCCATGAAACCGTTCTTTTTCGCCTAATGCTTGCTTCCCGACTGAAGCAGAACCCTATCGGCTCAGTCTAACATTCCTGTCAGCGATCAAGTGGGCGGGAAAGCCACAAGTCACCACACTTCGGGTATCGTAAGTAACTAGAGCCATTTTGGAACTTTCCAAGTCTGCTGGGACCATTCTAAAACCCATTTCGGCGTCGCTACGTTTTCCAGCCAGCAACTTGCTTGCAATGAAATCGTTACAGCGATTGCTGTATTTCATTCTTTCACGGTTCTAAGCTCTCCGTTGTTTCTGTTCCTGATGGCGGAGCGAATTCGAACCGGCTTTCGGGAATTGGCACGTTCTCTTTTTCATCGGTGAACCGGTAGTCGGTGACTGAGCCATCTACTTCGTCGATCACGATGCGCACGATTTGGTGTTCGGGGGTGACTTCCAGCAAAATGTCATTTAGCCGATCGGCCATAGCTTGCGGCACTCCCCGCAGGACCACGTCCCCGGCAGTTAGCGGGGTCACATCCGGGGCCAGTGACAGACCCTGTAACTCCTTTTCCAGCTTGCTCTTGCCAAGCAAAAGTGCAAGGGGAGAGCGAACATCGTCGAGCTTGCGGGCATCGGTTTTTCTAGCTTGCCGGTCGGCGGGGAGGTAAAACCACGCATCTCTCCCGTTGCTGACAAACAGCTTCGCTTTGGGAGAACGGTACTCCCAGCGCATCTTGCCAGGTTTTTTGAGGCCACCTTTCGCCAGCCAGAGGGTGCCGGATTCGGTCCGCTGCATGCCAGAGCCGTGATAGATCTCGGTGAACTCGGCTTGCAGGGTTCGGAGGTGGTTGTAATGGTCGTCGACGGCGGCTGCGAGGGGGCGGACGTCTTCGGCCATGGCGGTTGCGG
This sequence comes from uncultured Acidobacteriaceae bacterium, assembly GCA_963710965.1. Lineage (GTDB taxonomy): Bacteria > Acidobacteriota > Terriglobia > Terriglobales > Acidobacteriaceae > Sulfotelmatobacter. Next base: position 42,820 of record CAVQCP010000030.1, read on the forward strand.
CGATGACCGTCAAAATGATGACTGTCGGAATGATTGCCAGATGGAGCTTGATCCTCGTCACTCTACGATTTTACGCTGGGATTTTACGCTGGTGCTCGAGTTGCCCAAACGCGACGGGTTTCGCATAAGATAAAGGAGTGAGCGACCAACCAATCCATACTGGGGACGAGGCGATCACAGTCTCACCGGGGCCGCGTTTCATGACGGCGATGATCCTGGCCATTGCCGCGGACGCGCTGCAGATTTTGATTTTGCCGGCGTTTGTCGAAGGGGCAATTTCGCCCGCCGATGACATTCTGGACTTCGGCGTGGCGGCCTTGATGGTAAACCTGCTGGGCTGGCACTGGGAGTTTCTGCCGTCGTTTCTCTTGAAGCTTGCGCCGGGCATCGATCTGGTGCCGCTGTGGACGCTGGCAGTGGCGAATGTTTACCGGAAAACCAAGACGACGGTTACCGCCGAAGTGGGGCACGAGGAGCAGCACAAGCTGCAAGGGTGACTGCTACCGTAGCATCGAGGTTTGTCCGAAACGGTCCTATTGCGCCCCTCGTCTTTTCACACCGCGTCATGGTACGTCTCCCGATAAAAGATTAAATAGCTTGATGTGCGTTACGTAACGCGTTACGATAAGGTGTGATCCGGTCAATCCGCCACAAAGGATTGAGACGCCTGTACGAAGATAACGATCCTCGCGGTATTCTGGCCGACCACGCGACAAAGCTGCGCGATGTTCTTGTAAGGCTTGACGCCGCCGCCACGTCTGCGGACCTAGATTTGCCAGGTTTCAAACTGCATCCTTTGAGGGGAGGCCTTCGAGGATTTTGGGCGGTAACAGTTCGCGCGAATTGGCGCGTGATTTTTCGGCTGACCGATGGCGACGTTTTCGACGTGGATTACATCGATTACCACTAATGGAGACATGATTGTGCCGATGAAGAAACCCCCACATCCTGGCGGATTTGTACTGCGTCAATGCATTGAACCGCTGGGCCTAAGCATCACTGACGCGGCTGCCGCCCTCGGAGTGACGCGCACGACTTTGTCAGAGCTCGTTAATGAGAAGCGCGGTATCTCGCCCGAAATGGCGGTGCGTCTCTCCAAGGTATTCGGCGGCAGCGCGGCGACCTGGCTTACGCAGCAAGCCCAATACGATCTGGCCCAAGTCCGCGCCGACCGCATTAAGCTTAAGCGCCTGGAATTCGCTTAGCGGACTCCGCGGCGTTGATCTCCTCATACAGAAGCGCAAGGTCGCGCTCGGCGCGGAGAGTGATGTTAACGAGGTATGCCATGCCGGGATTCGAACTCGGCGAAAAACTCCCGCGCCGGCCTGCTCCTTCCCGTTCTCGAATCTTCCAGCCCCTGCCGGATGCCCTCATCGACGCTGACGCGGGCGGCGGCATCCAACAGGCGCTGGTAGGCTTCGGCATCCTGCACCACGGCGGCGGCCTTCCCCTTCACGGTGAGCACGACCGGACGCTTGCTCTTCCGCAACTGCTTCATAAAGTCGCCAGAACGCCGGCGGAAAGTTGTCAGCGATTGAATGTCTTTGGTGATGTCCAGCACGATATAGTCCCCCCCCCGGTGTAAGCACCTTTTTAGGTGCCCCGATTATACCTTGCCAGTTAAGCCGCTCTCAAATCAGCTTCTTCGTAATCGTGCAGTACAAATCGACTGCCTCGGCGAGTTGCTTCTTCTCGATGAACTCGCCATCGGTGTGCGCAACGTGAATCGAGCCGGGACCGATCAGGAGCGGTTCACCCCAGTTGGTGAGCTTGGGAATGTCGGTGGTGAACTTCGCGATCATGGTGGGCAATCCCTCGACGGTGCGCAGGCGGAGAAACGGGAGTTCGAGGGGGAAATCGACTTTCACCGAATCGGTTGCGGTTTCGATAATCTGACGGCGCAATTCGGTCGACGGGCCGACCAGGCGATAGAGCAAGTCGGCGTGCGCATAGTCGGGAATTACATTGGGGGCGCGGCCGCCTTCGATCAATCCGATGTTGAGCGTGCAGGGGCCGATCTCGGGATCGGTCGGCAAAGGCATGGCGCGCAGGCGGGTGAGCGCGGCGAGAAGTTTGTCGATGGCCGAGTCGCCGAGTTCGGGATAAGCGGAGTGAGCCATTCGTCCGGCGGCCGTTACTTCGACGCGGAGGGTTCCTTTCGATGCTAGCGCAATGTGATTCTCGGTGGGTTCCCCATTGATCAGGTATTTGCAGGCGTGGCTCGCTTGACTCGCGGCGTAGTCGTTGGCAACTTTTGCGCCCAGGCTGTCGCGCTCTTCTCCCACGACGAAAAGCAGTCCGACATAAATTCCTTGCTGGCGCAGGCGTTCGGCGGCGGCGATTTGCGCGGCGATGATGCCCTTGGCATCGCAGGAGCCGCGGCCGTAGATGCGGCTTTCATCTTCGAAGGAAGGGATGAAGGGGGGAACCGTGTCCATGTGCGTGGAGAGGACTACGGTGGGATTCGGTTGTTCCGGCGAGGTGGCGTAGAGGTTGAAGCGGTCACCTTCAACCGGCATTTTGCGGGTGGAATAGCGGATGCGACAAAGCTCTCCATAAAGATAATTTCCGACTGCGGCTTCGTTACCGGAGATGGATTCGATGTCGATGAGCTGGCGGGTGAGGGTGATGGCGTCCATGAGAAGGGAAATGATAGCAGAGCGGGGAAAGCAGACGGCAGAGCTGGAGTGGTGACATGGGCTGGCGCGCGAAGCTAGATGAGCGGGAGATCCCTTCAACAGGCTCCGTTCAGGATGAGAGAAGTGGCGTGCGTGGTTAGCGCTGACTTGTTGTACCCTGAATCCTGTGATTTCGCAGAATTCGACGATCCGATCATTATTTCTGGAAGGCGCTGCCGGACGGCTGGAGGCCTTGCTCAATGCCGGCACGGAAAATGCTACGCATGCGGCGGTGGTTTGCCATCCGCATCCGTTGTTCGGCGGGACTCTGCATAACAAGGTTGTGTTTCACACCATGAAGGCGCTGAACAGTTTTGGGTTTCCGGTGCTGCGTTTTAATTTTCGGGGTGCGGGGTTAAGCCACGGCGAACATGATCACGGGGGCGGCGAGGTCGATGATGTTCGAACGGCGCTGGATTGGCTGGATGCGGAGTTCCGTTTGCCGATGGTGTTGGCGGGATTTTCCTTTGGCGCGGCAGTGGGCTTGCGAGCGGCTTGCCCCGATGATCGGGTGAAGGAGGTGATCGGCGTGGGAACTCCGGTAGCGCCGGTGGCAGCGGATTCCGAGATGCCGCGGACTTACACCTTCGATTTTCTGCGCGAGTGCGCGAAGCCGAAATTGTTTGTGAGCGGAGAGCGCGATCAGTTTGGTCCGCGGGCGAAGTTGGAGGCGCTGGTGGCGTCGCTGAGTGAACCGAAGAAGCTGGTGGTTATTGAGGGGGCGGATCATTTTTTTGAGGGACGGTTGCGGGAGTTGCGAGGGGCGATTGAGGGTTGGGTGCGAGCAGCAGTGGGCGCTTAGCGATCCTTCGATTCGAGGACTTCTTTCTAGGCCGCGAGCGATGCGTTGCTGCGAGGGATCCTTCGACTTCGCCCGTGGTTCGCTATCGCGCATCACGGGGCTGCGCTCAGGATGACAGAGCATAATGACTGAAACTGAAACGCATCGATCAATGCGCGAGGTGGCGCGCGAAATATTTTCTTATGCGCTGGCGGAGGCTTCCATTGCTGCCGCTTTTGCGCGGCACGTGCATTGCGAACGCGGTTTGTTGCGAGTGTGCGAAGATCTTTACGACTTGAGCGCTTTCTCGCGGGTGCTGGTGATTTCCATCGGCAAGGCTGGGCACACGATGGTGGAGGCGCTGGCGCGGCAGGTAGGCGGATCGGCGCTGGAGGGCATTGTGGCGTCATCGGTGCAGCCGGCCACGCAGGTGCGCGCCTTCCGGTATTTTCACGGTGGGCATCCGCTGCCAAATGAGGAATCCGTTCGGGCGGCCAAGGCTATCCGCAAGGCGCTGGAGGCGCAGACGGCGGCCTCGCTGGTGATTTTTATGCTTAGCGGCGGTGGGTCATCGATTGTGGAGAAGCCGATCGATGAGGAGATTTCTCTCGATGATCTGATCGTGACTTATCGCGTGCTGGTGCATTCGGGCGCTCCGATTGCAGAAATCAATACCATCCGCAAGCATCTTTCCGCAGTGAAAGGCGGAAGGCTGGCGCAGGCGGCTTTTCCGGCGCAGCAGGTTTCGCTGCTGGTGTCAGATGTGCCTGACGATACTCCGGATGCGCTGGCTTCGGGGCCGACGATGCCGGATTCGACGAGCGTGGAGGATTGCTATCGCATTGCGGAGAAGCATGGATTGAAGGAGCAATTGCCGCATTCGACGCGCGAACTGTTTGAGCGGCATGCGCTGGAGGAGACGCCGAAGTCGGACGATCCGGCGTTCTATGGTTCGCGGTGGTGGACGGTGGCCTCGAATCAGACGGCGCTGGAGCAGGCGAGCGCTGCGGCGGCGCGGGCCGGGTTCACGGTGCAGGTGGACAACTCTTGTGACGACTGGGATTATGCGAAGGCGGCGGAATATTTGCTGGATCGGCTGCGGGAGTTGAAAAAGAAATTTGAGCGTGTGTGTTTGATTTCTGGCGGAGAAGTCACGGTTAGAGTCACCAATGGCGGGGTGGGCGGGCGCAACCAGCAATTTGCACTGGCCTGCGCGCCGAAGATCGAGGGAGAAAAGATTGCTGTGCTGAGCGCTGGAACCGACGGAATTGATGGAAACAGTCCGGCGGCGGGTGCGGTCGTGGATGGAAGTACGATGGAGCGGGCGCGATTTTTTGGGCTGGATGCCGCCGCGGCGATGGAGAGGTTCGATGCGTATCCGTTTTTCGCGACGATTGGGGATTTGATTGAAACCGGGCCTACGGGAAATAATTTGCGCGATCTGCGGATATTGTTGGGATATTAGCAAGGGAATGCGCCGAGTTTCCCTCAGGGGCTAAAGCGCGGTTCCATCCCGGAGGCCGGGTTCCGTGCGGCTGAAGCCGCACCCTTTCAAAGCGGGTCCCCAGGGCTCTCGGAAAAGCTGCTTTAGATTCTTGACGCCGAATGAGGCCGTCACCAACTCAGCAACAAGGTTTTCTCCGTGGCTCCGTGGCTCTGTGGTGAAATAGTCTGTTCATGCTTGATCTGCAAAAATACAGCTGTTTGGGTGCGGCGTTGCGCGATGCTTTGGAACGCTACGCCAGCGAAACTTGCCTGATCGAGGCCGACCGTGAGCGGGAGAAGGTGCGCCTCACCTATTCCGATTTCAAAGAAATCAGTTTGCCCTTGGCGCGGGCGCTGGAAGATGCGGATTTCGATCCGGGCGATCGCGCTGCGATCCTGATGACGAATCAGTCGAAGTGGCTGATTTCGGCCTATGCGATTTTCTATGCGGGCGGGGTGCTGGTCCCGCTGGATTATAAGTTGACGGCGGCGGAACAACTGCAACTGCTGGCGCATTCGAAGGCGAAATTGCTGGTCGTCGAATATTACCTGTGGCGGGCGCTGATGCAGTCGCCGGAGTTTCAGAACATCCAGACGAAGATGGTGCTAGTGACGGAGGCGCCGCTGGGGGCGGAATTGGCGGGGGGATTTCGTTGGGAAGATTTCAAGCGCAAGGGCGCTCCGGATTTTGTGATGCGGCAGCGGGACGATGTGGCGTGCATCGTGTATTCGTCGGGGACGGGTGGGCGCCCGAAGGGCTGCGTACTGACGCACGAGAATTATCTGGAGCAGTGCCGGGCGTTGACGGCGTGGTACCCGTTTTGGCCGGGGGTGCGGTATTTGAGTATCCTGCCTACGAATCATGCGATTGATTTCATGGTGGGATTTATTGGTCCGTTCGTGTGTGGGGCGTGCGTGGTGCATTTGCGGACGCTGCGTCCGGAGTTTGTGCGAGACGCGTTTGTGCGCTACCGGATCACATACTGCGCGCTGGTGCCGCTGATTGTGAAGAGCCTGGAACGCGGGCTGCGGGCCAAGTTTGACGAGTTGCCGGGATGGAAGCGCGGGCTGCTGAATCGCACGATCGGTCTGAATAAAGTTTTGACGAAAGGTAAACCCCGCGTGGGGTTGAGCCGAGCCTTGCTGCCGCAGGTGCATCGAGCGTTTGGCGGCGAGTTGCTGGCGCTGATTACGGGCGGGGCGTTCATGGAACCCTCGACGATGCAGTTTTTTTACGATCTGGGAATTCCGGTGGTGAATGGGTATGGATTGACGGAAGCGGGAACGGCGCTGACGTTGAACGATCTGAAGCCGTTTCGCGCGGACACGGTGGGAAAGCCGCTGCCGGGGGTTGAGCTGCGGATTATGAAGCCGAATGACGAGGGCATTGGCGAAGTTGCGGCGCGGAGTAAGAGCGTGATGTCGCATTATCTGGACGATCCCGAGCTGACGGTGGAGACGATTGTCGATGGCTGGCTGCTGACGGGCGATTTGGGGCGCTTCGATAAGAGCGGGCATCTTCAGTTGTTTGGGCGGAAGAAGAACATGATCGTTACCGAGGGCGGGAAGAATATTTATCCCGAGGATATTGAAACGGTGTTCGATGGGCTGCCCGTGAAAGAATATTGCGTGTTTGCGGCGAACTTTGTTTGGCCGCAAAAGGAATTGGGAAAAGAGATGCTGGTGATGGCGCTGCGGCTGGAGCCGAATCAGGTGTTCGACAGCAAGCTGCTGGAAGAGATTGTCGCGCGCAACCGCCGGTTGCCGGATTTCAAGCGGGTGGGCGGGTACCTGATTTGGGAGAAAGATTTTCCGCGGACGGCTTCGATGAAGATCAAGCGGCAGGTGCTGGCCGAGGAAATGGGGAAGACGGTCGAGCGCGGGGCGGTGGTGGGACTGTAGGATTTGTAATTTCGCAATTTGGTAATTAGTAATTGAAACCCCAACGATCTCGCGGCCGAGCGATTTGCCATCAGAATTACAAATAACAAAATTGCCAAATTCTTCGATGTCTTCTGATCCATCCAAATCCTATCTGGCGATTGTGAATCCTGCGGCAGGAGGGGGACGCGGGCGCAGGCTGCTGGGTGCGGCACTGGAGCGGATGCGGGCGGGCGGGATGGCGATTGAAGTGGCCGAGACGCGGGGCGTTGGAGATGCTACGCGGATCGCTCGCGAGGCATACGCGCTCGGGCGGCGGCGATTTATTGCGGTGGGCGGAGATGGAACTTCGTATGAAGTGGTGAATGGGATTTTTCCGGAGGCGGGTGAGGGCGAGCGCGCGACGCTTGGATTTCTGCCGTTGGGGACAGGGAATTCTTTTCTGCGGGATTTCAGCCATCGTGGAGTAGAGCACGCGATCGAGGCGTTGCTTGCGGGACGGACGCAGTCCTGCGATGTGCTTCGGTTGCGGCATCGCGAAGGGGTGATCCACTACATCAATTTGTTGAGTGTGGGGTTTCCGGCCGACGTCGCAACCTTGCGGGCGCGGCGATTCAGCAAGCAGGGGCAGTTGGGATATTTCATTTCAATTTTTCTGGGACTGGCGCGGCTGCGGAGGCGGCCGTTTCCGGTGCGGGTGGATGGAGAAAAGGAATACGACCAGCGGCGGTGTTTGTTCCTCACTTTTAATAACAGCAAATTCACCGGCGGAACGATGATGATTGCGCCGAAGGCTTCAGTTTGTAGCGGGCTGATCGAGTATGTGAGGTGGGGGCCAATTGGGAGGGTGGGGTTGATGCGGAATTTGCCGCGGCTTTATGATGGCACGCACATTGAGCATCCGTTGGCGGAGCGGAAGGCGGTGAAGCGGGTGGAATTCGATTTGGATGCGGCGGTGGATGTGATGGTGGATGGGGAAGTGCTGACGCTGTGGTGCGAGGAGTTGGATGTGCTGGCGGGAGGGTTGAATGTGGTGGTGTGAGGTGCGCTGACTGGAAGTGGCGTTAGGGGTTGCGGACAAACTCCGGTTTTAGGTGGGGCGGTGCTTCCAGCGCCGCGTTAACGGCTTTCGTTTCGTCGCCTGGCTTAGCCGGTGCGGTACTTGGATTGGCTTCTTCCGCAGGGTGTTTCGCCGTAATTGCATTACTGAGCGCCTGAAGTGTGCTGAGAAATCGTGTCGTCCCTCCGGGACTCGTTTCTCTCCTTCCTCTTCTACCCGGCACTGACGTGCCGGGCTATCGTATGCCGCCCCTAACGGGGCTCGAATTCGATGATTCAGTCGCACATCTTTTCCAAAAATTCAGTTCTTACGCACATATTGGATTTTCGCGAGTTCGAAACCGCGGACTTCTAAAAGGCGGCCCTCGCGTTCACGTGGCCCATGTTATAAAAAGAAGCATGTCTGAAGAACGACGGAAACGGCGGCAGGAGCGGGTGGGGAAGCCGGAGGCGAGTGCACCCTCGCGGAAGAATTTGCGGTGGGCGGCAATTATTGTGGTGGCGATCGCGGCTTACGGCGGGTGGTGGTACTACGCGAACCATCGCTATGACGACTTCGCGAAGTGTCTTTCGTCGAAGCAGGTGAAGATGTATGGGGCGTACTGGTGTCCGCATTGCGCGGAGCAGAAGGAAGAGTTCGGCAAATCGTTCCGGTATGTGAACTACGTGGAGTGCGCCATTAAGGACTCGCGCGAACTGACGGCCGCTTGCAAAGCCGCCAACGTGCAGCATTTTCCGTCGTGGCAGTTTGGGGCGGGGCAGGCATTGGTCGAGGGCAAATTTCCGTTGCAGGAGTTGAGCGACAAGACCGGGTGCAGTTTGCCGTGAGTCGAAATCAGGAGGGTACGAGCGAGACGGCTGCGGCCAACCGAATTTTATACTTGCTGGTTGCGCTGTTGGCATTGGCGGGGATGGTGGTGTCGGGAATTTCGTTGCAACGGCATTATGCGACGTCGGCTACGAAATTCTGCGATGTCGGAGAGAAATTTAATTGCGATATCGTGAACCGGAGCGAGTATTCCAGCGTGATGGGAATTCCGGTGGCGGGGATTGGCGTCGCCGGCTATGGAGTACTGTTGGCGCTAGCAACTCTGTACCGGTCGCGGAGGGAGACTCCATTGCGGTTATTGCTGACGGCGGTGGCGGGACTGGGGTTCGCGTTGTATCTGACTTACGTCGAGGGGTATGTGCTCGATACCTGGTGCATTTTATGTTTGACGTCGCTGGGAATGATTACTGGGATTGCGGTGCTGGCTGGGCTGGTGAAGGTGCGGAATGGATGATGGTTGATCTTTGATGGTTGATGGAACGGCCCAGGTCCGCATTTTCAATCAAGCAACAATCAAGAATCGGCAATCGCAGTCCTTGCAAGTCTTCTGATGGCAACCCGAAAAAAACAGATCAGCCTTCGCAGGTCAAAGGCGGGAGGGAATCCTGAGGCGATTCGCGCCGGCGGGGCGACGGGCGATTTGCGGCTGCATGAGTTTCGCAGCCGGTTATTTCGGAACACGCGATATTTGCGGGTCTGGCTGCCTCCGGACTATGACGCGCCGGAGAATCTATCGCGGTATTATCCAGTGCTCTATCTGAATGACGGGCAGAATCTGTTTGAGGCGTCGACGGCGTTCGGAGGCGTGGAGTGGCGGGTGGACGAGGCGGCCGACCGGCTGATCCGCGAGGGGGCGATTCCGCCGATGATCGTGGTGGGAATCGACAATACCGGGAAAGACCGGATTCGTGAGTACATGCCGCACCGGTCGATGCATCCGATGATGTTGCGGGTGCAGGGCAAGTATTATCCCGATTTCTTGATGAAGGAAGTGATGCCGTTTGTGGAAGGGCAATACCGGGTGGCCACGGGGCCGGAGCAGACAGGACTGGGCGGATCGTCGTTGGGGGCGCTGATCGCGCTGCACACGGTGATTGCGCGCCCGGGGGATTTTGGGCGGTTATTGTTGGAGAGTCCGTCGCTGTGGGCCTCGCAACGGCAGTTGATTAAAGACAGCCGGTCGGTAAGGATTTGGCCGGAGCGAATATTTCTGGGAGTGGGAACGGCCGAGGCGGGAGTCGCCGAGAGGAGTCGGAGTGTGGTGAACGATGTGCGGGAGCTGGCGGCGATCATGCGGCGGGCAGTGCTGAGCGAGAAGCGGCTGCGGTTGGCGATTCAGGAAGGGGCTGGGCACAACGAGGGAGCATGGGCGGAGCGGTTTCCGGAGGCTTTGCGGTTTTTGTACGGAGCGTAGCGGATTGGCAGCAACATCTTAGTGTAGTGCGTCGGAAATCCTGAGCGTTATATGGAGCCTCGTTATATTGATCCTCGATCCGGTTTGAATTTTGGGGGATCAACGAGGAAATCAAAGGCTTTAACCACAGGGGACACGGAGGATCACAGGGGAAACCGCCGACTTATAAACGTCGATCTGTTTGACGCACTACACTGGATACTCCTCAGTACAGGCGTGGACGCAGCGGGTTTCGAGCTTCGCTCGAATGGACAGCCCAGAACGGCTGTCCCCACATGAGTATTCCGGCCTAAGCGAAAAATTCCATAGATGAGTGCGGCCATTACAGGCACGGAAAGTTGGAGGTGTGTCCAGCGGGCGAGTGGGCCTAACAGTGGGAGTAGGAACGCGAGGTAGAGCAGAAACTCTAGATGCCGCGTTGACGCGTGGCCGGGCTGAGTTGCAAGCCAGTCGGAGAGTAACAGGAATGCGGGCGCCAGGATTACAAGATCGTAGACGGTAAGGTGTGGGGCGAGTAGAACGGTGGCGAGCAGAAGGGCTGAGTAGCGCAAGGACAAGGGAATGGGGCTTCGCCAGCACAAGATGGTCAGAGCGAGGATTAGGAGCGCGGAGGATAGGTAGAGCGTAAGAGATATGGGAGGCCAGGGGATGAGCATGGTCCAGAAGGTGCGCAGACAGTGGGTCTGGTAGGGTCTGGGCTCGAGGAGTGGGAGCAGATTGGGTGAATTGAGCAGCACGCGCGTCCATTCGAGGAGCGGTCGCGGGCCGTAGTAGATAAAGGCGGGGATGAGTTGGGCCGCGGCGGAGAGCAGAGTGCCAGCGATGAACCTCCAGTTCAGGGTTAAGAAAAAGACTAGCGCGCCGGCGAGGGCGAGTTGAGGCTTGAAGATGAGACATCCGAAGGCCAGGCCGGCCAGGAAATTTTGTTCGGCGCGCAGAGCGAGAAACGCTAGCGTGAAACAGACGAGGGCTAGGGCGGACGTTTGTCCCCAGGCGATGAGGTGCCAGAAGGCGGGGAAAGCGATTGCGAGAATGATGATGGTGGGTTTGAATTCGCGCAGGTTGGGGCAGGTACGCCAAACCAGATAGACACAAACGCCGTAGAGTAGCGCGCTGAGGGCTAGCCAGAGAATCAGGGCCGCGGGATAGGACAGGCGAGCGAAGGGCGCGAAGAAGATGGAAACTTGCGGGGGATACGAGGGCAGATAATGGATGCCGGCGGCGGCAGGAACGCGTTGTGAGGCAAGTTCGGATTGTGCTTGCATGTCGTAGAGATCCGCGCCGCGATGCGCCAGGGCTACGGAGCCGAGCGTGTAGAAGTGGAGGAAGTCGGTGCCTTTGAGATGGTGGGCGCGATCAAAGAGGCCGGGGGCGGAGATGTTCCAGAGGTAAACCGACCAGATGCAGAGGGCGAGGATGAGGCCGTGGGCGCGCAGGCGCTGGGCGGTGAGGAAGGGCGCGTGGGGCATTCGAGCCAGTTTATCTGAGTGAGCTTTATTCGATCAGACTTATCTGGTCTGTCTTATCTGATCACCTTTGGCGCGGCGTGGTTTGCAGGCGCCGCAATAACATTAGAGAACCGAAAGCGGCGAAGGGAAGGGCGAGGCTGGCGGAGAGTGGGGCGGACCACAGGGCGCGTGACGGCCGCGAGGCGGCGGGTAGGAAGAGGAGGACGAGAGCGAGAATCCATGGAAGGAAAGCGAATCCGGCGAAGGTTACGCAGGCGACGCGGTTGAGAGCGTTGGTTCGCCAAAGATTTTTCCAGTGGAGAATCATCAGAAGAGCTACAGGAAGCAGCAGGACGTGATTGAAGGGCGGAATCACGGTGGGAACGACTAAGACTGTGAGAGTGAAGACCAAGCCCAAGGAAATGGCGAACGCAAGAGAATCCGCGGGTTGATGGCGAGCACGCCAGCAATGTGTGGCCACGATGAGAAGCAGCAGGAGGGTAAGAATCCAGCGTAGGGTCTCGGAAAAAAGAACGCCGAGAAGCGATGTGGCATTGGTGTAGCCGGCATAGGCGCGAAGCGCATCGGGATAGCGTAGGAGCCAGCCGGGTTGGAGAAATTCAGCACCCACGATCAGCGCGGCGAGGGTAGCGGAAAATCCTAACAGGAGCGAGCGCCGCTGGCGCCAATTGCTCAGAGCCCAGAGTGCAAACCATGCGATCGGGAGTAGGCAGAGTTGGGGCTTGATGGTGGCCAGGGCGAGCAGGACGCCGGCCAGGAATAATCGTCCAGAGACGATGGATAAGGCTGCAGCCGCTATCAGACATGCGACGAGCAAACCTAATTGCAGAATACCGATGCCTTGCATTGCGGGAATGCTGCTGAGGAGTATGGCTAGCAGAGCGATCAGGGCAGAGGGCGATAATTTGAGGCGGAGAAATCGTAGCCACAGAAATGCGCTGACGACGGTGGCGATGAGCAGCAACCACCAGAAAATTATGCGGACGGTATGGAAATCGAGCTTCGAGGTCGGGGCCATCAGGAAGACGACATATAAAGGATAGGCAAAGCGCTGCTGGTCGCGGGGTTCGTGGGGGCGCGAGGGGTCGAGGATTTTGCCATAGAAGGCGATTTGGATTGCGTTGGAGACTTCGACTCCGTAGGGATCGAGGTGGTGCAGTAGAAGTTCGCGGGTTCCGTACCAGCGGGGAAAGAGGTCGGTGAGGGCTTTGGGCTTAACCGTATCGCTGCGGTCGGCGGAGGCTTCGGTACGTGAGAGATGGTGCCAATAGGAGAGCAGATTGGCGGAGGAGAACAATACGAGGAGGAGTAGAGACAGCTTCCGGAGTCGCGTCTGGTTTGGCATTTGTGTTAATAGGGTCATGCTATGTTACGCGCCATGAGGACTCCGGAGAGGCCTGTGTCGCTGCATTCGGGTGGGGATCCCTTCGACTGCGCTCAGGGCGGGCTCTTCGACTTCGCGGTTGCTTCGTCTCGCTCGCAATCGCTACGCTCGGGATGAGAGACGCGAAAAGTTGCGATGCTTTTCATGTCCATGGTGGATCGAGGCCCCATTGGAATTAAATTTCTCAATTTGGTTTCTCGATTATGTCTCCTATCTTGAGCGGGCGCGAACAGAGATCTTTTAAATCGGTTCCGCATTGAAAAACAAGATGCAGTGGCAAATCTCTCGGCTGAACCACGTAGCGGCCGTCGGTGATGGCATTCACATCGGCTTGATTGTCTAACACGATGCGAGTGCCGGGTTGTGCACGCACGCGAAACTGTCGCGAGGGTGGCTCGTAATTCGCGTAGCTGTAGCAGTGGCCGACGCAGGCGCGATCGAGGTCGTGCTGGAGACAGAGGGAGCGCAAAGATTGGGAGGACAGCGGGTTCACGACCCGTTCTCCCGCAGGCAACTGTTCGACGACGGCGTCGATGCGGTCTTCCATGCGATTGAGTTCGCGATGGTCGAAGTAAAGCAAAGCGAAGAACAAGAATGCCACCATAGCCAGGCCAAACTTTACCAGGTGGCCGGTGGGAACTGCGGCCAACACCGAGCACAACAAGAGAGCTGCGCATAAGGAAAGACGGTCGGTGATGAATCCAAAGGGCAGGGTGAATTTTGGAAACATGATTTGCGCTGGGAGCAGCACAATTGCGGCGGCATTGAGCAGCCACAGTTGGAAAGGGAGTCTCAGCGCGAGATCTTTCACGCCGAGTTTGAGCTGCTGACGAAGCAAGATCATCCACAGAAATAGCAGGAGAGCGAAGGGGACGATGTACTTCGTGCCAAAAAGATTTAACTGATCTGCGCCGGTGATGAAGAAAATTTGGCGGAAAGACCAGGTGTCGGCATATCGATGAACGAGAATATAACGCGCCGCGACAATTGCGAGCAGCGCGAGAGCCAGAAGCTGAATCCGTCGGGAGGGTGGAATACGGCTGGCAATCGAGACATAGAGGGATACGCCGAGGGCCCAGAGCACGGGGAAGGGATGTGCAATCCACGCGAAGATTAGAAGCGGGGTGGCGAGGGCGTGCAGCTTCCAGCTTTGTTCCCAGGTAGTGGCGAGGTACCAGAGGCCCAGGCCCAGCGACAGGTAAAAATTGAAGAAGCCCATGTGGAAGATGAAGCCGTAGCTGAGCATGGCTACGCAGGGCGCGGCGAACCACCAATTGCGGCCGGCTATACGGAAGATGAAGAGGATGGCGCCTGATCCGAAGATAAGGACACAGAGTGCGACCGCGAGTTTTTGTGCCCAGTCGGGGCCGACGCGCACTAGAAGCCATTCCAACATGAGATCGAAGAGGATGTTGTTGGAGCGGGAGGAAATCCAGAGGCCGGGAGCCGCGCCGCGGTGAATCTGCGAGGCGAGCCATGCGTTGTAGATGTGGCTGCCGAGATCGGCGGCTTGAATGCGCGATTGCCAGAAGCAGGGGATAAGAAGCAGGGCGGAGTACAACGCGACAGCGGCGGCCGTCTTTTTGGAGGCGTTACTTCTTGCAGGTTGAGTGGGGAACAAGATTGATCATTATACGCAGATCAATTCTTGCGCTGGGGTCGTCGGCGGGGCGCAAATCTGTCACAATTACCTGTCCTACATAAATCTACGCTGACCACAACGTCCGCGAACACATACATGGAGAAAACGTGACAACTAAGAAGGGTGTGATCGGAATTCTTACCGGCGGGGGCGATGTACCTGGACTGAACCCGGCGATTCGGGCTGTAACCATCCGCGCGCTGCGCGAGGGATATCAGGTGATTGGCATTCGCCGGGGTTGGGGCGGGCTGGTCGATATCGTCCGCGAAAAAGATTACGACAACAGCGAAAACTACCAAATCTTATCGGAGGATGTGGTGAACCGAACCGGCCGCACGGGCGGCACTTTTCTGCATAGCTCGCGTACGAATCCGAGCCGGGTGAAGGGTTCGAGCGTGCCTCCGCATTTGCAATCTGCGTACAACGCGGAAAAAAATGATCTGACGCCGGAAGTACTGAAGAACCTGGACTGGCTTGGAATCGACTATCTCATTCCGATTGGCGGCGATGACACGCTGAGCTATGGCGTGCGGCTTTATCAGGAGGGATTTAAGGTCGTGGCGATTCCGAAGACGATGGACAATGACGTTCCGGGAACCGACTATTGCATCGGCTTCAGCACCGCGGTGACGCGTACGATCTCGATGACGAACAGCTTGCGCACAAGCGCGGGATCGCATGAGCGGTTTATGGTGCTGGAGGTTTTCGGGCGCTATGCGGGATTCACGGCGATGCTGCCTACGATGGCGGGAGCGGCGCATCGCTGCGTGATTCCGGAGCACCAGTTCGATATCGAACGGCTGACGGAGTTGCTGGTTTCTGACCGGCGGAAAAATCCCAGCCACTATTCGGTGGTGCTGGTTTCCGAAGGGGCGATGTTTCAGGGCGGAGAGATGATTTTTGAGGCGGAGACGACGGACGCGTTCGGCCATAAGAAGCTGGGCGGGATCGGCGATCTGGTGTCGGCAAAGTTGAAGGAACTCTCTCCCAAGTACAACAACGGCAAATCGATTGATGTGATCACCCAGAAGCTGGGGTATCTGGTGCGCTGCGGCGATCCGGACTCGATCGATTCGATCGTGCCCATGGCTTATGGAAATCTGGCGCTGGACTTGTTGTTGGGAAGGATTCACGGACGGTTGGTGGTGTTGAGGAACGGGCGCTACGACAACATGCCGATCGATACGGTAACGGCAACGAAGAAAGTGGTGAACGTGAAGGAGCACTACAACATCGACCGGCTGCGGCCGCATTATCACAGCTTCGAGATGAAGCCGCTGTTTATTATGACGAGCGAGATGGGATAGGAGCTTAGGTTCTCACTGTCTTAGAAAACATGCGACGGCTGGGGCACGTCTCAGATTGCAGCGGCATGCCCCTGTTTGCGCTGCGACCTCGAATCAGTTCAGAGGGTCCTGTGAGGTGATTAGTTGGATTGCAGGAAGATGGATGCGACTGGTAGCTGCGTGGTGGCGTTCCATCCGAACTGCAAGAAATCGAGCTTGCCGTCGCCATTGAAGTCGCCTACGTAAATTGGGGCTAGGTTCGTGTAGGGTGTTGCGAAGGTCTGAGGATATTGCAGTGTGCCGTCACCATTTCCTAGAAATAGAGTGGCACCGCACTGATAGGGGGCCGAACTACTGGCGAGCAATACATCAAGCTTGCCATCGTTGTTAAAATCCGCGAGCTGTATATAGAGGCCCTCCCAGAAACTCACGCTTTGGGAAATGGTGAAGGCACCGTCTCCATTACCCAGGAAAATCGTGAGATCTCCAGCAACCAGGTCCAGGTTGCCATCGCCGTTCAGGTCGCCCGCGGCAACCGAGAGTCCGTTATCGTTTCGTTCAGCTAACGATTTCGCATGGTAGATACTCGAATCCCTGAACGCTCCATCCCCCTCGCCCAAAAGCACATACACATCGGGAGTACTGTAGTCCTGGTTCCAGACCGGCACCGCCACGTCAAGGGCGCCATCATGGTTGAAGTCTCCTACTGCCGGAATGGTTAGCGCATAGGGATTTATGGCCTCAAGTATGCCGCGGTTTACGAAGGCTCCCGCCCCTCTGCCTTCAACGGAGAGCACGCTCCAATCGGAGCTTGTGAAGCCCTCGTTTGCGGTGATCAGATCGAGGTACCCGTCGGCGTTAAAATCTCCGGTCGCCGTCGGTTCGCCAATGATATAACCTTTCGGCCCAAGGGTGAAGGCGCCGCTTCCAGTGCCCAGTGCGGTAACTACAGTGGTGTAGGGGTCGCAACCAAATCCCATCGCCAGGTCGAGGTTCCCGCTCCCGCTAAAATTACCGACGGTCAGGGAGCCAACGTCGTAGCAGAAAGGGATTTGAATGTTGAAGACGGTCGAAATCGGCGACTGGAAGGTTCCATCGCCATTGCCGAGGAAGACTTCAATCGTTACGCTGCCAGTGGCGACGACGAGATCCAGTTTGCCGTCATTGTTGAAGTCTCCCACCGCGTAGGCCATAACCGCACCCGCTGGGCTCAGGTTTAACGGCGTGTCGATCCGGTTGAATCCCACGCTGGAACTTGTGGGACCGACTGAGAAGTAGACGATATTCGACGGGCCCGCGGGCGGCGGATTTACCACTGTGATCGCGGCTGTCGTGGCGTGGGCTAGATCTGCGGCGGCGATGGTCGCCTGAAGCTGGCCCGACGAGACAAACGTGGTGGTTCGGGGCTGGCCGTTCCAGTTCACGGTTGCGGCTGGGTTGAAGCCTGTGCCATTCACGGTAAGGGTGAAGGCACTGTGTCCGGGAGAGATGCTGGTGGGCACGAGCGGCTGGTTCACGAAGGGGACTGGATTGCCTTGGGCCAGCGCAGAGGAGACAACCAGCGCGAGGGCGACACTGAGGAGAGATGTGCGGCGACGCATGAAGGTGTCTCCTTGGCGGCTCAGGGGAGTTAGCCGATGATTTAATTTGCGAAAAACGGGGTTCTAACTGCCGAGGAGTGAAGATTTCATAACGGTATTGCGGTGTCAAGATGAAGAAAATTGCATAGGAGCAATCGACAAGTGTTCATGGTCGGTCGAATCACGAATGATTCTTAATGGGGACTACCGCGATTGACCTGCCCCATTTGTCGAAGAGCGAGATGGTGTTTTGCTTGCTGAAGATCGAGGCTGGGGCCCTGTGGTCGTGGATCAAATAGCGTACCAAGCCTCCATTCAGGACGCGGCCTCTTGAAGATCGGTCCATTCCGATCGGCTGGCCCAGGCCCCTAAAGATTGAAAGGCCGCTGTTCATCATGGCTAGCGAGACGGGGTAGGGCTCATCGCTCCAGGATTTCTTTGTAGGCGTTTAAGGCGACCTTCTTGGGTTGGGCGGGGAGGGTTGTATCGACGGTGCGGGTGCTATTGCCGGCGATTCCGACCTGACCGATGCGCAGCATGCCTTTGCCGAAGTCGGCGAACACGGGGACGAGCATGGCGAAGTGTTCGTCGACTTCGCCTTGGGTGATGGTCATGTGGAGTTTTACTTTGCCGCCTTCGGCGGGCTCGAGCTGGTAGTCGAAGTGGTAGCGCGGAACCTGGGTGCCGTACACCCATTCATCAAAAAACCAGTCGAGGCGGCCGTTGTGTTGCAGGTCCATGGCTTTGGTCATGTGCTTTTCGGCGATGGCCTGGAAGGACTCGGTGGTCGCAGGTTTATCGCGATGGCTGTCGACGAAGTCATGCATCATGGCGGCGAAGGCTTTGTCTTTTTCGTCGTTCTGAATGTCGAACATCATGGAGCGCAGCATTTCGAGAACGTATGCGCCTTTGGGATAAGTTACGTTCTGGTAGGCGCTTCCGGTACGCGGGGAGATGAGGCGAAGTCCCATCCAGAGCGGGCCGGCATCGTTGGGCGCCACGCCGAAATTGTTTTTTTCGAGGATGCGCTGGCGCAGGCGCTCCCAGAATTCGATGTAGTCTTTACGCCAGTCGCCTCCGACCGCTTGCTGAAGAAACAATCCGGCGGAGAATTCGGCGAAGCCTTCCGACAGCCACTGATCGTGATAAGACGCCCAGCTTACGGTGTGACCCCACCATTGATGGGAAACCTCGTGGGGCGTGACCTCCTGCACGAAGCCGCTGAATTTGTCGTTGATGTTGCCGAAGAGCATCCAGCGCTGGGTGGAATCGGTGTAGGCGGAGATAGGCAGGTAAACCAGGTTGGGCCAGGATTGACCGAAATTAAAGTTGGGCTGCTCGGTGACGTAAATTTCGTCGTAGGCACTTTTGCCGAAATAAAAAGTGCATAACTGCAACTGAGCGCGAGTTTGTTCGAGAGCGTATTTCGTCATGCTCTTGGGCGCCATCGACTGGAGCGCGCGCCGGTGGCGAAGATTGTCGGGCAACTCCGGCAAATAATAGCCGGAAATTTTATAGCCGGTGATTTCGTCGGCTAATTCGATTTTTTCATAGCCGCCGTAGTTGAAGCCGGCGACGGCGACAGGAGATGGCGTGATCCAGTGGCTGACGGCGAGATCCTGCTCGGTCGACTCCGATTGAAGTTTGCCGACGCTGATGACTTTGTATTTCCTGGGTACTTTGAAAGTCAGATCGTAGAGCGCCTTCTCGCCAAAACCATTCAGGTTGGGATACCAGGAGGTGCGGGCGTTCACGTAGAAGCTGCCTTCTCCCGCCTGCTCCAAGACTTTGTCGCCGGTGTACTCGACGGTGATGGATTGAGTTTTGCCTACGGGCGGGGCTTGGGGAAGAATCGCGTAGAAGGAACCATCCTGCTTGCGGCTTTCCTGAACGTAATACAAATCCTGGCCTTGCTCGTCGGTGACGCGGGTGACGCGCAGGTTGGGCAGGAGGCCGAACTTGAGCACACGCTCGCCGGGGACGAGAGATTCGAAACTGATGGTCGCGATGCTGAAAAGATGTTCGTTTCTGGCGATGACGGTTTCGATCTTGTAGCCCCGGGTGGCAAACAGACGGCGGTCTTCGGCGGAACTTGCGGTGCGGTTGGCATACTCGAACTTGAAATGGGCCAGGTACCAGACGCCGTCGTCCATGGCCTCGGGATCGCAGTTAATTAGAGCGACTTCTTCGGGCGAATCGAGTTGAGGGATCGCGCCCACGCGGGCACGCACGAAGAAGCGGAGGTCTTTGTGCTTCTTGCCGCGCAGATAGGCATTGAAGAATTTAGGGTGCGCAGGGTTGTAAACAGCGGCGAGAAGATCGGCGTCGACATTGTCCATGGTCTCGCCTTGCAGGAGATTCTGGGTGAAGCTGAAGGCCTGTTCGCGGCGCTGGCGGATTTTTTCCCGCCAGCGGTTGAGCGCGGCCGAGGCCTCGGGAGGGGTATCGACTCGCTCGCCAAAACCTTTGCTGAAATTCAGGAGCGCCTCGGCGGTGAAGCGGAAGACGGCTTCGGTAAAGTCTTCGTTGACCTCGGGCGCACCGGTGCGACGCTGGAGATCGTTGGCGTAGAGCGGGATGGCGGGCTTGAGATCGAAGTGTCCATCGCCGATAAAAATCGCGCCGGTGACGATTCCGTTGACGGGCCTGAAGACGGTGAGCATGCCTTTTTCAAAGTGAAAGGTACCGACGTCCCAGATCAGGGTGAAGTTGTCGAAGTGAAAGGTGTCGCCCAGGCCTAAGTCGCGGAGCTGCCGGTATACGGGGTCGGAGTTGGCGAAGCCGGAACTTCTTGAAGGAACGGAAACGGTGGTTTTCTGTTTGGCAATCTCGAGAGTGAGTTGCAATTTGACGGAGGCTTGCACGGCGACGGTTTTCAGCATCGGCTCGAAGCCGTCGCGTGTTACTTGCAGGGTGTAAGTTTCGGGCTGCAACTCGGGAGAGACGAAGTTGCCCTGCGCGTCGGAGGAGAGGACGAGCGGTTGTGGGAGGAGGGGGTTGTTGATTTCGATGCGCGCGCCTGGAATGAATGCTCCTGAGGGGTCTTGCACTGTGCCGGAAATGGTTTGAGCCAGAAGAGTCGCGGCGGTCAGCAACAAGAGAATACACAGTGCGAACTGGTGTAGTTTGGGGAGAGGGAACGGAAGCGCTCCCGGCGCGGAATGCATGGTGCGGAGAATATAACAATATCGGATACTTGGTGGGGAAATAATTTGGTGAGGTTTGGGGAGACGGAAGAACTATGATTTCTGCGGCATTCCGTTCAGCGGTCAAATGCCAATCACCAACCGCTGGTTGCAACCGTTGAATGTTCACGGCTAAGAAGATCCGCAGCGCCTTGTTACACTGAAGGGTTGACCATGCCTTCCCGCCACGCACATTCCCGCTCTGGACATTCCCGCTATGCACAATGGATGTATGACTGGGAGCACCGGCTGACTTCGGTGGACAATAATCGGGTGGTGCGTCCGCTGGAGTGGGGGGTGGATTTTGCCCAGAACTGGCCTTGCCGCAACGGTTGGCATCCGGGGCAGGCGGTGAGTGATCCGGCGAAGTTTTTTATCGATTTCAACCGGCGCATCGTGGCCCACAGTGACGAATTTTATGGCTACACAATGCCGACGGATTTCCGGCTGGAGAAGCGCGAGGTAAAGGTTTTTTCCACGCGAGAAATTCCCGATCCGAAGCTGGAAGAAAAGGTGAAAGGAACGTACGCGGAGTTCCTGCGCTTCAGCGCGCCGGTCAAGACACCGTATCCGGAAAATAATCTGGTGAATGCGCGCTGGTTTCCGGCGCGAGGACGGCGGGCCATCGTGCTTCTTCCGCATTGGAATGCGGATGCGATCGCGTACGTCAGCCTGTGCAAACTTCTGAACATGTTGGGCATCGCGGTGTTGCGCATGAGCATGCCGTATCACGATATTCGCATGCCTGCGGAGATCAGCCGCGCGGACTATGCGGTTTCGGCGAACATTGGACGTACCATGGATGCGCTGCGGCAAGGCGTGGTGGATGTGCGCTGCTGCCTGGATTGGCTGGAGCAACAAGGCTACAGCAAGCTGGGAATTGTGGGCACAAGCCTCGGGTCATGCTACGCGTTCATCGCGGCGGCGCACGATGCGCGGCTGCGCGTTGCGGCGTTTAATCATGCATCGACTTACGTTGCCGACGTGGTGTGGCATGGGCAGTCGACGCGACACATCCGGCAGGGCATTGAGTCGCAGATCGATCTGGAAACCTTGCGGCAATCGTGGCTGGCGGTGAGTCCGATGGCGTATTTCAAGCAGTTCGGGCGCTGGCCAAAGAAGTCGCTCATCATTTATGCGAAGTATGATTTGACGTTTCTGCCCGAGCTTTCGCGCGATGTGGTGGAGGAATTCGAGCGGCACGGTCTCGATCACAAAGTTGTGGTGCTGCCCTGCGGGCACTACACCCTGGGCGAGGCTCCATATAACTATATGGATGGCTGGCATCTGGCGTCGTTTTTGCGGACCGCGTTCGAGAGCAGCTAGTGTAGTGCATCGGAAATCGTGATCATTAGTATTGCGCCTCGATCCGGTCCGAATTTTTTGGCGTCGACGAGAAAGTCAAAGGCTTTAACCACAGGGGACACGGAGATCACAGGGGAAATCGCCGACTTATAAATGTCGATCTGTTGACGCACCCACGACGTCTGCGCGGTAGGCCGCGCCCGCGCTACGCTAAAATGTAGAGATGGCACTCGGCATGATCGATTGCGATGCAGTGGTCGAGCACCGGCGTGGTGATTTCGTGATCAGCACCGACCGCGAACGGCTCAGTTTGGATGTGATCTACGAATTTCTGACGAATTGCTATTGGGCCCAAGGCATTCCTCGCGAAGTAGTGGCGCGGTCGATTGAGCACTCGCTATGCTTCGGCATTTATGATGGCGATGGGCAGGTTGGTTTTGCCCGCGTAGTCAGCGACTTTGCCACGGTGGCCTATCTCGGCGATGTCTTCGTGCTTGGATCGCATCGCGGACGGGGATTGAGCACGTGGCTGATGGAGTGCATCGTGCAACATCCCGCGCTGCAAAATCTGCGGCGCTGGATTCTTTTGACCCGCGACGCGCACGGCATTTATTCGCGCTTCGGATTTACGCCTTTGCAGAAGCCCGATCGATACATGGAACTACACCGGCCGAACGTATACGAGGCCTCCTAGTGTGGTGTCGCGAAAGTTAACAGAATAGGTCCGACGCCCTTTCGCGGGGGTGCGTCGTTTACCTCAGGGGCTGAAGCCGAGTTTCTTGGTTGTATTTACGGCGCGGCTGAAAGCCGCGCCCTTTCAAAGCATTTCTGATTATGGCGCGAAATTGTGGGACACTACACTAGGAAGACAACATGAAAAGCGCAAATAATATGTATCGCCCGCTGTACGAAGCCGATCCGCAGATCGCCGCTGCCATCGACAACGAAACCCGGCGCCAGCACGAAGGCCTGGAACTGATCGCTTCGGAGAATTTTGTCAGCGAAGCCGTGCTGGAGGCCGCGGGGTCGGTATTTACCAACAAGTATGCCGAGGGATATCCCGGGAAACGCTACTATGGCGGCTGCGAGTACGCCGACGTAGTGGAGAATTTAGCGCGCGACCGGGCAAAACAATTATTTGGCGCGGAGCACGCCAACGTGCAGCCGCATGCCGGCTCACAGGCCAACATGGAGGCGTACGCGGCCGTGTTACAGCCGGGCGACACGATTCTGGGATTGAACTTGGCGCACGGCGGGCATCTCACGCACGGGCATCATCTGAATTTTTCGGGCAAGACCTACAAGATCGTTCCTTATGGGGTCACCAAAGAAACCGAGACGATCGACTATGACGCTCTGGAAAAGTTGGCAGAGGAGCACCGGCCGAAGCTGATCATTGGCGGCGGCAGCGCGTACCCCCGCATTATTGATTTCGCCCGCATGCGGCAGATTGCCGACAAAGTGGGCGCGCTATTTTTGGTCGATATGGCGCATTTCGCCGGACTGGTGGCGGGTGGGGCGCATCCTTCGCCGGTGCCGCATGCGCAGATCGTGACCTCGACCACGCACAAGACTCTGCGCGGACCGCGCTCGGGCTTGATTCTTTCGAAGGCGGAGTTTGCGGCGGCGATCGACAAAGTGGTTTTTCCCGGCATGCAGGGTGGGCCGCTGGTTCACATCATCGCGGCCAAAGCGATCTGCTTCCAGGAGGCGATGCAGCCGGAATTCCGCGATTACGCGCGGCAAGTAGTTTCCAACGCGAAGGTGCTGGCCGAAACGCTGGCCGCCGAAGGCTTCCGCGTTATTTCTGGCGGGACCGATACGCACCTGATGCTGATCGATGTATTTTCCAAGGGCATGCTGGGCAGTGAGGCGGAGAAGGCGCTGGGCGAGGCGGGGATCACGGTCAACAAAAATGCGATTCCGTTCGATGTCAATCCTCCGCTGAAGCCGAGCGGCATTCGCATTGGTTCTCCGGCGCTGACTACGCGAGGAATGAAAGAGAGCGAGATGCGGCAGGTGGGGCGCTGGATCGCCGAAGCTCTGCTGCAACGAACCGATGCGGCGGTGCTGGCAAAAATTCGCCAGCAGGTGCTCGAACTGTGTGAAGCCTTCCCGCTGTATGCGGAGCGCAGGGCGAGGGCGCAGGCGGAAGTTCGGGCGTAGGGCCGGTAGCGATTGTAATGGATTCCATTACGCTGTAATATTAGACATTATGGCCACCACCCGCACCTCCCGCGTTTACACCATTAGCCTTCCGCCTGAACTGGCGCAGAAGGCCGAAGCTCTTGCGAAGCGCGATAGCCGGAGCATGAGCGAACTCTTTCGCGAAGCTTTCCGAAGCTATTATGCCCAGCAGGCTCGCCGCACACTTGAGGAGATCGGCGAGTATGCGGCTACTCGGAATCCTGGCTATAGGGAGGCTGACGTGCCTCGCCTTCTCAGACAGATTCGTAGTGGCAGGCCATCGCGTCGCCGCGCGAGTGCGCAGGGGTGATTGTCGTCTTGGATACGAACGTGTGGATTTCCGCCCTTCAGTTTGCCAAACGCCGCGGAACCCCGACACGGGCGCTCGAAAAGGCCATGAGCGAGGAAATAATCGCGACTTGTTCGGAAATTGAAACCGAGATAGTGCGCGTCCTGACCGAAAAGTTCCTGTGGGAGCGGGATCGCGCTGAAGTTGCTCTGGAAGCAATACTGGCTCGCGCTATCCGGACACGACTTCGTGGGACTGTCAAGGTTTGCCGAGATCCTAACGACGATATGTTCCTTGAATGTGCGTTGCGCGCGGGCGCAGATCTCATTATCGCGGGGGACAAAGACCTCCTCGTCCTCGGCTCTTACAAAGGGACTCGCATTGTCACTCCTGCCGAATATGTGAGCGGCGCTTGCTAGCCTAAGGCACCAAAAGGGCGCACTGAAGAAATGATCAGGCGCTCGCACCTACGGGGTCCTGAAGTGATCATTTTGTGCATGGCTGCGGATATCACCATAACCTCGCACGCAATGTGATTCGACCTAGGCAGTTTGCACTCTCGGCAGCGGGCGCCCGCCTGAATAGTGGCCAGGCTTTCCGCTGTCCTCTGACCTCTCTGCTGTGGTTTAATCACATCGGTGAAGATCGCCATCGACATACGGCGGATGACGGAGTTTGGCGTTGGCACGTACATCCGCAATGTGGTTCGCACGCTCGGGCGCCTCGATCAGGAAACCACGTACTACCTCCTCGGTTCCGCGGACAAGGTCAAAGAGATCGGCTCGCTGCCGCCGAACTTTCAAGGCGTCGCCATTGCCGAGCCGGAAAGAACCTTGAGAAGTTTTTGGGAATTCCGGACCACGGTGAAGCGGTTGGAATGCGATCTGGTGCACATTCCAAATTTGTTTTCGGTACCGCGCCTGTTGCCCTGTCCTTATGTGATGACGGTGCACGATATGCTCGAGCATTTATCGCGCGCCCGGCAGCGGACGGGCTTTTGGGGCGCCTGGCATTTTCAGTGGACCAAGCAGGTGCTGCGCGGCGCGGCGCGTATTTTCGCGGTTTCAAATTTCACGAAAACCGAAATGGAAAAGCTGTTTGGGATTCCGCCCGACCGCATCGAAGTGGTTTACAACGCGATCGACGAGCGATTTTTCCACGGTCACGCCAACTCCTCCGAACGGCAACTGATTGCCGAGCGCTACCAGGTGACTTATCCCTTCCTGCTTTATGCGGGAAGAATCAGTCCGCATAAAAATGTTGTGCGCATGATCGAGGCCTTCTCCGCGCTCAAAGCCGAGTTGGAAAAAGAGCAGAGGTTTCCGGATTTAAAGCTGATTATTATCGGAGACGATCTCTCGGGCAACCCGGATCTGCGGCGAACCGTGATTCGCAGCGGAGTGCAGAATGATGTACGCTTTCTTGGCTTCGTGCCCATCGAAGTGCTGCGGACTTTTTACGATCAGGCGAAGATTTTTGTTTTTCCCTCGTTGTATGAGGGCTTCGGCTTGCCGCCGTTGGAGGCGATGGCGCACGGCACTCCGGTGGTGACCTCGAACGTTTCTTCGCTGCCTGAAGTGGTGGGGAACGCGGCGGTGCTGGTGCATCCGGAAAATGTTTTTGAGATCATGCGGGCGCTGCACCGCGTGCTACTCGACCAGCCTCTGCGCGAGAGGATGAAGGAGCGCAGCTACCGGCAAGTGACCAAGTTCTCCTGGGAGAAATCGGTGCAGCGGATCCTCGAAGTGTATCGGGAAGTACTCCGTGCCAGTGGGCCGCGTGCTATCGACTCGTCGGCAAGCTCAACCCGAGCCGGCGTGGCGTAGGGCAAGGCCGGTCTGGCTTGGGAAGGAATCTTCACGCCAGAGAGTCTTCACCACGGACAATCTTCACCACGAGGAACATGGAGGGCCACACGGCGTTCGAGGATCCGTCTCGGGTGACGGCGGCTATTTCATCAACGGCTGGCCCGGCGATGCAATGGCGAGCTTGTGCAGCTTGGCGGTGATGCGATTGCGGTCGGCATCCGTCTGCGCCGAAGCGAGACGTTTGCGAAGGGTTGTGATTTTGTGCTGACGAGTGCGGCGCCGGCGAATCTCCGGGCGGCGGCTGGGTGCGGACATGAATGGCTCCTGGAATTGAATCAATGAAATGAAATACTGCGGCCGCGGATGGAAGCTGGAGTGCCAGCTTACATTCAGCAATCGCCTTAGGTATTACATTGGAAGCGGCGCTAACTGTCAAACGTCGCGCCTGCTCGGTAGTGTCCTAATTCGCCTAGTTACCGTCATCGTCTGCATAATTGGCACATTTTGTGATGTTGGCACTGCCTCCATCTACAAAATTGGCAGAGCAAAAAATACTCCAGTGGTGGGTTCCGAATTCGTCCCAATAATCGATCTTTCCGTGCATAAGCAAATAAGAATTCCCATGGGCGAAGTCGTTGGCCTGGGGCACGCCCAAAATCGCTCGGCGCATCTCCCCATTCACGACTTCTACCTTAGTGACCGTGTCGTCGGCATGATTGCCCGGAAATATTCTCCCGGTTGTAATTTTCCATCCCGCAAGGAAGCTACGGGTTGCGCCAGTAGGCAATTTTTTCCGTGCACCGTAAATGGGGAGTTTGGGCACTTGATCTTTAGGAAGGATGTCAACGTAAATTACGGCGGTCACATGCTTGGCGGGTGTCTTGCCAGTGTTAGTAAACCGAATTGGCACGTTAAGTGGATCGCCAACGCGGTTCCACCAGCGAACTTTCCCATCAGCGCCCGGTTCACCGAGGTCGGTTTTTATCCATGGTCGCTGATCCTGTCGCATCTGGCGCTGGACCGCCAAGACGCTGTCTTGGCTGGCCTTTGCAATCTTTTGTTCCTGAGTGGCCATTCCCTCAGCAGCCTGACTGATTTTATCGGCAGCACTGGACATGTCAGCCATTTTCTTGGCTTGAGTATCGGCAGCAGTGGCGAGATCGTGGGTATCTTTCCCGCCAGATCGCATTTCGAGCCATTGAAGGCAGATGAAAACCGCAGTTGCAAGGACTATTACGAAGCTGGCCCTTGTCCATCTGAGCGTCGAGCGCTCGAAGACGCTCATGCGCTTTTCTACTTTGTTGAGATCGGCTTCGGTTGCAGGCTTGGATGGGATGGTGTCTTTTGGCTCGGCTTCTCTGACCGCAGACGCGCCTATCGCGACGTCGCTTCCATTTTTGGAGCCATTGATCTCGTCCGTCATGGTGCAACTAGTTTAGTGAGTTAAGATTCAAATTAGGACGCTTCTTGCCCGCTTCATTGGCCCGTTCCTACAGCGAAGGAAGCGTTGGCCCGAATGTCGCGTGAGGAAGACCCGACCAGCACGTCGAAGGTTCCGGGATCGGTGACCCAGTCTTTTTTGGCCGTACTGTAATACGCCAGCGCGCTGGGGTCTACGCTGAAATGAACCGTCTTGGTTTCGCCTGGGGCCAACTCGATTCGCTGGAAGCCCTTCAATTCTTTCACCGGTCGATCGACGCTGGAATGGCCGTCGTAATGGAGGTAGAGCTGCGCCACTTCCGCGCCTGGCCGCGAGCCGGCATTGCGGATCTGGAGGCTCACCTCAACGGGCTTGCCGGAAGAAAGTCCATCCGCAGAAACCTTCAGGTCGCCGTACTCGAACTTCGTATAGGAGAGCCCGTAACCAAAAGGAAAAAGCGGTTCGACATTCTTCTTATCGAAATAGCGGTAGCCCACATAAATTCCCTCGGCGTATTCGACTTTCAAATGCTCGCCGGGATAATGCCCGTAGGCCGGAGAATCTTTCCACTCTTTCACAAAAGTAACGGGGAGTTTTCCGGAAGGATTGGCCTGTCCAAACAGAACATCGGCGATGGCGTTGCCGCCCTCCTGGCCGCCGTACCACATGTCGACGAGAGCGGGCACCTGGGCAAGCCACTTTGTCATGGTGACTGGACCGCCAGCGTTGATGACCACGACGGTGTGTGGGTTGGCTTTGGCAACGGCCTCAATCAGTTCGTCCTGGCCAGGGGGGAGATCGAGGGTCTTGAGGTCGAAATCTTCGGACTCGATTTTGTTCGAGCGGCCAATCACCACGATGGCAACGTCCGCCTTCGCGGCTGCGGCGATGGCGTCACTCCTCAGCGGTTGTAAATCTGATTCCTTGCCTGCCTCGCCCGCCAAGAGGGCACCCATGGAATAGGTGACCTGAACGTTCTGACCGGCGCGGTCCTGAATTCCCTTCAGAGGAGAGACGGAATATTTTGGAACCACCAGAGAACTTCCGCCGCCGCCAGTGACCGCCGCTCCTGCATTGGGGCCGATCACGGCGATGGAATGAATTTTCGAAACGTCGAGAGGCAACAGGTCGCCGTCGTTCTTCAGGAGTACGATGCTCTCGGTCGCAGCCTTACGCGCGACGGCGCGCTGCTCCGGCGTATCGATCTCGTTGGTGGCCTCGTAAGGATGGTCGAACTGGCCGCTGACGAAAATGATGCGCAGGATGCTGCTAACGTTGGCATCGATCGTCGCTTTCGAAATTTTGCCCGACTTCACACCGGCCAACACTTTTTCGGGCACCAGCCACCCGCCACCATTGCCCGCTTCGACTGTGCGAGGTTCTTTGAGCCAGTCTTTCATTGGCGGCCCGCCGGGCATTTCCAGATCCATGCCGGCATTTACCGTGGCTGCCGTGCTGTAGGTGCTGCCCCAGTCGGAGACCACAAAGCCTTCGAAGCCCCATTCTTTCCGCAGAACGTCATGCAATAGATATGGATTTTCGGCGCAGTACACGCCGTTGAGTTTGTTATAGGCCGACATCACCGACCAGACGCCGGCTTCCTGCACCGCCGCTTTAAAGGCGGGAAAATAAATTTCGTGCAAGGCGCGCTCGCCGATAATGGCATTGATGCGATGCCTTTCGAATTCTTGATTATTGGCGTCGAAGTGTTTGACGGTTGCAATGACACCTTCGCCCTGCACGCCCTTGATGTAAGCCACCCCGAGCCGGCTGGTGAGATAAGGATCTTCTCCGTAGCCCTCGAAATTTCTGCCCCAGAGCGGGGTACGATTAATGTTAACCGTCGGACCCAGGATCATGTCGCGTCCGATGGCTTTCACTTCCTGGCCGATTGCCTGGCCTTCGCTCTGAAGCAACTCGGTGTCCCAGGTAGCGGCCATAGCCACGCCGGCAGGGAAGGCGGTGGTCGTAACTTGCATGCTGGCTTTCATGCCACCGGTCTTAGCCGAAGGTCCGGCCCACGAGCGTATGCCGATGGGGCCATCCGCCATTTTGATGGAAGGAATTCCGAGGCGCTGGTTGGGGACGCTCTCCATCCAATTGGCGCCGCTGAGCATGGCAACTTTTTCTTCCAGCGTCATGCGGCCCAGCAGATCCTGCACTCGCTGCTCGACCGGCAGGCTGGAATCTTTATAAGGAGGGTTGGCAGTTTGATTTTGAGCGAAACTGAACGACGCGGCAAACACGATCAGGATCAAACAAAAGGATGATTTCATGAGTTCCTCGTGGAATCGGGATCATTGTACAAAGTTAGGAGGAGTAATGCGACTGCAGGGACGAAAGGATGCGGATTGAGATTTATGGCAGCTGGACCTGTAAGCCGAAGTCGGCCGATCGGACAGCAAACACAAAACTTATTCGGAATCAGTTGTCGTAAAGTGTCAGGGAGGTCAAGATTGGCAATGACGGCAGGTCTTGCATCACACCCGCGTCACCAAATTCGCGGAGTGCACCGAGTGATCTGGACTCGCGCTGAGCTTTGGCTCCAGGTATTCTACTCGATACAATGCGGTCAGGCCTGAACCATGCCCTTGAATCTTTCCGCTCGACTGGCACCGCAATTCACCAGGAGCGTCCGGCATCGGGGCGAAGAATATTATTGGCGCGACCAAGTCCGGATTGAGCGGACTTCTGAAAACGAATTGCAGGCCCGGGTGCGCGGTTCGCAGACTTATGATGTAGAGCTGAATTTCAGAGAAGGAATCCTGTCGGTTTGGTGTGACTGCCCCTACTTCGTGGATAGTGGCGTCCCATGCAAGCATCTCTGGGCCACGATTCTGGCAGCCGAAGCACAGGGCGCCCTCTCTGCGGCCGCTTCCGCGTCGCAACTGGTGTTGAGCGACGATTTGGAAGCGCATTTTGAAGAGGCTGATTTCAAGCCGTCAAAGGCCAGATGGCGAGACTCCGTTCCCCCCTCGCGCGTACCTGTCAGCCCTCGACAGTTGGTGCCGAAGCCGCCGAAGTGGCAACAGCAAGTGAGCGAGATCGTCGGCCCCGGCTTGCGGCCGGCCGCGCCAGAGTCCACGTGGCCGGCGAAGCGGGAGGTGCTATACGTCGTGGACGTTGCGACCTGTCTTGCGGGCGGCGGGCTGTGCCTCACGCTGGAATCTCGTGATCGCAAGAAAGATGGCAGCTGGACGCGCCCCAAGCCGCTCGCGATGAAGCGCAGTCAGATTCAGCGTCTCCCTGTAAGCGAAGACCAACAAGTACTTTCGATGCTCGCTGGAACACAGGCCTACGCCTATGGATACGATCCTTATGAACGTATTCCCGAAGTGTCAATGCTTCCGCCTGCACTGAGAGCCATGCTCATGCCTCTCATGGTCCGAACCGGCCGCTGCTACTTGCGGCCTCAGAACGAGCCCGAAGCTTTGCTGCCGCTGGCCTGGGATGACGGCGAGGCTTGGAGTTTTGGGCTTGAGTTGGGCAAAGCGGAAGACGGACAGTGTGCGCTCACCGGATTTTTCCACCGTGGTGAAGAGCGAATGAAACTGACGGCCCCGGTTCTCGTCGTACCTGGCCTTCTGCTTACCAGGGAGCGAGTGGCAGGATGCGCCCAGGAAGCTTCGTTTGAGTGGATTACTGCTCTTCGCAAGAAAAACTCGATTGTGGCTCCGGAGAGCGAGAAAGATCAATTGCTGGCCGCGTTGCTCTGCTCCCGGAACCTGCCGCCACTGACTGTGCCAGAGGACATGCGGTACGAGGAATTGGCGTCAATTCCCGCTCCGCGTTTGAAAATTTCACAAGCGCCGAGTCGGGTAGGGCCAGGGCGCCTGCAGGCGGAGCTCTCGTTTGCCTACGACGACCGGATTGTGCCGGAGTTCGATCCCTCGCGGGGCGTCTTTAACGCTGGCCGCCGGCAGTTTCTGAGCCGCGATTTCGACGCCGAAGCTGCGGCTCATGCATTGCTCGATCAACTGGGCGTGAAACGAGGCCCGGCGACTTACTGGGAACCCCAACCTGCTCGCGGGTTTGCGGCGAGCAGTCTGCCCCGGGTCGTGCGGTCGCTGGTCGAGGCCGGATGGCACATTGACGCCGAGGGAAAGATATTCCGTCGACCGGGATCGTACCGGCTCGAAGTGTCCAGCGGTGTGGACTGGTTCGAATTGCAGGGCGAGGTGGATTACGGCAAGACCAAGGCGCGACTGCCAGAATTGCTCGCGGCCCTGCGTCGGGGCAACAACATGGTGCAACTCGATGACGGAACCTACGGAATGCTGCCGGAAGAATGGCTGCGCCGGATCGGTCCCCTGGTCGGAATGGGTTCTCCCAAGAACGGACACATTCACTTTACCCGTTCCCAGGCAGGACTTCTCGACGCCCTGCTGGCTACACAGCCCGAAGCACAATGGGACCAGACGTTCGCGCGCGTCCGAGCCGAACTGCGTCAATTCAGCGCGCTGGAGACCGTTGCACAGCCTGAGGGATTCGCGGGCCGTTTGCGCGATTATCAGTGCGCAGGATTGGCATGGATGCTTTTTCTACAACGCTTCTCTTTCGGCGGTTGTCTGGCCGATGATATGGGTGTGGGCAAAACGGCGCAGGTGCTGGCGCTTCTCGAAATGCGTCGAGAGTTGCGGTACACCGGCCAGCCAGTCCCACCGTCCCTCATCGTGGTGCCGAAATCCCTGGTGTTTAACTGGAAGCAGGAGGCGGAGCGCTTCACGCCTCACCTGCGGGTTCTGGATCACACCGGCATGGCCCGGGAGGGCAACGACTTCGCGGCTTGTGACGTGGTTCTCACCACCTATGGTACGTTGCGCCGGGATATCCTTTCTCTTAAGGATCTCGAATTTGATTACGTCATCCTTGACGAGGCCCAGGCGGTCAAGAATGCCGACACGGAATCCTCGAAGGCAGTCCGCCTTTTGCGTGGACGATATCGTCTGGGGCTGAGTGGCACTCCGGTCGAGAATCATCTCGGCGAACTCTGGAGCTTGTTTGAGTTTCTCAATCCGGGAATGCTTGGTACAGCCAGCGTTTTCAAGGTTACAGGCAGCACCTGGCGCAATCCCACGGAAGACACGCGCCGTTTGCTGGCTCAGGCCCTGCGGCCATTCATTCTGCGCCGGACCAAGCAGCAAGTGGCGAAGGAA
Source organism: uncultured Acidobacteriaceae bacterium (assembly GCA_963710965.1). Classification (GTDB taxonomy): domain Bacteria; phylum Acidobacteriota; class Terriglobia; order Terriglobales; family Acidobacteriaceae; genus Sulfotelmatobacter. The sequence continues at coordinate 75,658 of CAVQCP010000030.1, forward strand.
CTTCCGCCCAAGAGCGAGCAGACGATTTACTGCGAGATGGAGAGCGCCCAGCGCAAGCTCTACGATGAGTTGCGCCAGCACTATCGTGAGTCACTGCTGAAGCGAGTCGAAACGGACGGCCTGGCTAAATCGAAGATCCAGGTTCTGGAAGCCTTGTTGCGTCTGCGCCAGGCGGCTTGCCATCCCGCACTGCTCGATCCCAACCGTCTGGGAGATCCCGCCGCAAAACTAGAGGCGCTGCTCGCGCAATTACGCGAAGTCCTCGACGAAGGACACAAGGCGTTGGTGTTTTC
>CAVQCP010000031.1:0-151680 GCA_963710965.1 uncultured Acidobacteriaceae bacterium
CACACGCCCGTTTGCCGGTTGAGGCTTCCACTGTCCGCGTGGTAGCATCCTAAGTTTTGGCAGGGAATGTCGGGCTGGCCTGTCCGCTGCACCGGTCCTTAATTGTGCGCTCTCGGTCTTCTCTCTTTTCCGCCTGCGAAGGAGCCTCTTGTGAAAGTTTATTCCGGAGAAAATATTCGTAATGTTGCAATTGTTGGGCACGGTCACGCCGGCAAGACCACTCTAATTTCGGCGATGCTTTATACCTCGGGCGCAACCCCGCGCTTGGGCCGCGTAGACGATGGCTCGTCCATCACCGATTACGACGAAGAAGAAATCGCCCGCCAAATGTCGATCGCGGCGTCGGCGGCATATGTCGAGTGGGGCAAAACGAAGATCAACATCATCGATACGCCCGGCTTCAACATGTTCGTGCACGAGGCCCGCATGGTGCTGCCGGTCATCGAAGCAGCCATCGTGGTGGTCGACGGCGTCTCGGGCGTGGAAGTCGTAACCCAGAAAGTCTGGAACGATTGCGAAGAATACAAAACGCCGCGCCTGATCGTGGTGAACCGCATGGATCGCGACCGCGCCAATGCCGAGCGCGTGCTCGAGTCGTTAATCAGCGCTTTCGGCCGTAATGTGATCCCCATCGAGTTGCCTATCGGCAGCGAAAAGAGTTTCAGCGGCGTGGTCGATCTCGTGCGCATGAAGGCTTACACCTACGAATTGGGCGGAAATGGAAAAGGGAAAGAAACCGAGATCCCCGCCAACATGCGCGCCCAAGTGCAGGAATCACACGAGCAACTCGTGGAACTTGTAGCCGAAGGCGACGACAAGCTGATGGAGAAGTTCTTCGAGGCAGGTACGCTGGCCGAGGAAGATTTAATTCCCGCGCTGCACAATGCCATTCGCGAGGACAAACTTTTCCCCGTCGTTTTTTCTTCAGGCCTGGGCAACATCGGCGCCGATCGCGTGATGGATTTCATCGTCGATTACACTCCCGCTCCCTCCGAACACGATTGGGTGCAAGGCGAACCGGTCTCCTCAGGCAACGGAGACGCTCCCAAGCGCCACGAGACCGATGCCGAGCCGGTTTCGCTCTATGTATTCAAAACGATCTCCGACGCTTTCGCCGGCCGCATTTCCTACTTCAAAGTCTTCTCCGGAGTATTGAAAAACGAATCGACTGTGCAAAATTTCTCGCGCGGATCTGCGGAAAAGCTCTCGCATATCTCCATCATGCAGGGCAAGACCGCAGTTCCGGTAACCGAACTGCACGCCGGTGACATCGGGGCCGTGGCAAAATTAAAAGACACGCTCACCGGCGACACTTTAGGCGACAAGTCCGCTCCCATTCAATATCCGCGCGTAAAGCTTCCCGAGCCGGCCATCACCTTCGCCATCGAGCCTAAGAGCCGCGCCGACGAAGACAAGCTGGGGCCGGGCGTTCACAAGCTCATGGAAGAAGACGCCATGCTGCGCTTCTTCCGCGACGCCCAGACCCAGGAATTTCTGATTGCCGGCACTGGCCAGCAGCACATCGAGGTCACAGTCTCGAAACTCAAGAAGCGCTACCACACGGAAGTGATTTTGAAAGCGCCCAAAGTTCCCTACCGCGAAACCATCCGCGCCAAAGCCGACGTGCAGGGACGTCACAAAAAGCAAACCGGCGGCCACGGACAATACGGGGATTGCAAAATAAAGATGGAGCCTATGCCGCGCGGTGGCCAGTTTGAATTCGTCAACGATATTTTTGGCGGCGCGATTCCCAAGAACTATATTCCTGCCATTGAAAAGGGAATCAAGGACGCCGCGGCGCGCGGCTATCTGGCGGGTTATCCCGTGGTGGACTTCCGTGTCATTCTCTACGACGGTTCCTATCACGATGTCGATTCCAACGACATGTCCTTCCAGATGGCGGGCCGCATCGCCTTCAAGAAAGCGATGGAGCAGGCCAAGCCCACGCTGCTCGAACCAATCATGATCGCCGAAATAACGGTGCCTGACGAATTCGCCGGATCGATCATGGGCGATCTCAACAGCCGCCGTGGCCGCATCCAGGGCATGGACAACAAGGCCGGCAACACCGTCGTGAAAGCCGAAGTCCCCATGGCCGAAATGCTGACCTACGGCGTCGACCTGACCTCGATGACCCAAGGCCGCGGCAGCTTCAACATGGAAATGCACCACTACGACACGGTGCCGTCACAATTGCAGGAAAAGATTATTGAGAAGTCGAAGGCCGAGCGGGGTGAGGTTAAGGAAGAGGAAGAGTAGAGGCATTCAGGTTGTCTTGCGGCTGGGGAGAAGTCCAGAGAGTATTGCGTACCCCGCGCCGACAAAGTTTCCAAGCAAAAGTGTGACGGCGAGCACGTAGACGATAATATCCTTGCTTCCGAAATTCGGCTCCTGCGAAATTAATCGGAATTCGCTGATCATCGCGAACGAGCCGACAGCCCCGAGAAGGAACAGCAGCAGGCCTCCCGCCACCGAAATCATCCGGCTGAGCTTACCCTTCCAGGCTTCAGAGGCAATTTTCCCAACAAAGTACCACCATGCTGTCGCCAGAACTCCGACGACAGAGACCCTCAAAGTGCTGTCGCTGGCGACTAGAGGCAAAGAAACCGGAAGATCGACGCAGAAGAGCGGATTTCCTCCGCTGGCTATTCCTTCGCCGAAGGCCTCTGTCGTAAGGAAAAGAATGATATGAAGGGAAGGCAGAATGAATGGCAGCCTAACGGGCAGATGATTCATTAGGTTTTCATCCCCTGCGCCTTTGCCAGCTTCGCTTGCCGCTCATCAAACGTCCAGAAGCGTTCCGCCTTGAGTTCCAGCGCGCAGGCAACGTGCAGCGTATCTAACGTTCTCATCCAGAGCTTCGGCCCACATTTGCGAGCGAGTTGGCTGCATACTTCAAGCGCGTCCTCCGGGATTGGCATCGATAGCCAACGTCCGGCGGCGCGGTGTTCTTCCAGCTTGGCGCTTACCCGCTGCGCTTCCGACCACGATAGCTCTCCGCGAAAAAGGTGCTGGCCAATCACATGTTCCCACTCGGCACGGTGAAGGGGCGTAAACCACAAGGCGGGGGCAGAAGCGATTCGCGCGCGTGCCTCATGCGAATGATCGTCGTTTAAGTACAACGAAACCAGAAAGCTGGTATCGAGATATATGCTCAATAACGTCCACGCTCCGTAATTACCAAATCGGAACCGGATAGTTTACGATCACCAAGGATGTCCTTCGCAATCGCCTCAAAATCCGGCCAATTTCCGTGAGACTCGGCCGCATTCTCAGGAACGATAAGGCCAATCACTCGATCCCGCTTGCGTAACTCAACCGTTTTTCCGGCACGCAACCAGTTTTCTAAGCGGCGCGTGTCTCTCAGTTGGCGAATGTTCATGGAGGGCATAATCGATTGTGACACATCAGGTGTCACATGGCAACGGCGATTGCACCGTTTCAAATTTCGTTCTACCATCCGAAACAGTGGCCACCGCCAAAAACAATCCCAGCCTGCATCCCAACCCCGAGCGCCTGGTCTCAGCCGCCCCTGTGGAGGACGATTCCTCGTTTGAGCTCAAACTCCGCCCACAAAAGCTCAACGAATTTATCGGCCAGGCCAAAGTCAAAGAAAACCTTGCTGTCGCCATCGAGGCCGCGCGCTCGCGGGGCGAGGCCATGGATCACGTCCTTCTCTATGGCCCTCCCGGCCTCGGCAAGACCACGCTGGCCAATATCATTGCCAACGAACTTGGGGTTCACTTTCAGCCCACGGCCGCCCCGCTGTTGCAGATCAAGGGCGATCTCACCGCGATCATCACCAACATGCAGGACAAGCAAGTGCTGTTCATCGACGAGATTCATCGCTTGCAGCCAGTGCTCGAAGAGTTGCTCTATTCCGCTCTCGAAGATTACAAGCTCGACATCATCATTGGCCAGGGTCCGTCGGCGCGCACGCATACCCTGGAAGTAAAGCCGTTCACCTTTGTGGGCGCGACCACGCGGGCGGGACTGATCTCTGCGCCTCTGCGCTCGCGATTTGGCATCGTGCTGCGTCTGGAATTTTATTCTCCCGAAGACCTGCGCGTGATCGTAGAACGTTCCGCGGAAATTCTGGGCGTTTCGGTCGACGATGCCGGCGCGATGGAAATCGCCAGCCGCTCGCGCGGTACGCCGCGCATCGCCAACCGCCTCTTGCGCAGAGTGCGCGACTACGCCCAGGTTCGTGGCGCAGGAAAAATCGACTTACCCACGGCTCAGGCCGCCCTGCAAATGCTCGAAGTCGATCAATACGGCTTCGACGAAGTGGACCGCCGGCTTCTGCTGACGATCATCGAAAAATACCAGGGCGGACCGGTTGGCGTGAACACGCTGGCTGCGGTGCTGGCCGAAGAGCCGGATGCCATCGAAGAGATTTACGAGCCTTTCCTGATGCAGATCGGCTTTCTCAACCGCACCCCGCGCGGCCGTGTGGCTACGCAACTCGCCTACGATTATTTCAAAATCACTCCCACCCGCCGGCAGAATTCGCTATTTTAACCGCGGTGCCTACGGATTTCCTCTTCGAATAAGAATTGGCAAAAGCACGAGCCCGCACGCCAACATGCGGAACGCAGCATGCTCGGCTCGCTGTTGACTTTGTTCGCGATTCGATACAAACATTCTTTTCCTGTATCGTTGGGCTCGCAATAGTGTATCTTGCTGAATTCCCCTGCCGGACCGGCGATGGCGGACTTCTGGCTTTCATGGAGCATCAAGTTCTTGGCAATTTTGTGAAATTGGCGATTTTGTTTGCCGTCGCTCTATGCGGACCACTGCTGGTTTTGGCGGTTTCGTTGCCTGCACTCTCGGCACCTCAAAGTGCCAGCGTCGCTGCGCATGGCGGATCGAACCGGCAGCAGAATTCCCCAGCTCAAAATCCCCAGAACGCTCCGCAGAATCCCTCTCCGCTACCGGTTCCAGCACCACCTGCTGCCAATCCACCGGCATCTCCGCAAAATCCGCTGCCAGCCGCGCAGGAGCCCGAGCCACCCATCAAGAATCCAGAAGTTAAGCCGGCTCCCAGGCCTCCGGTGGCGCCGCCATCACTGACCATTCCACGCTTGAACCTTGCCCCCGCACTGGAAGACTTTCTAAACATGAAGCCTGAGGGCGAGGCTGCGCTGCAGATGACCAAAGTCACCGGCTTCATCCAACGCAATCCACACAATGGGGAAAAGGCTTCCCAACCAACCGAGGCCTACCTAGGCTACGACCAAAAAAATCTTTATGTCGTCTTCGTCTGTTTCGACGACCCTAAGAAAGTCAGGGCGCGAATGTCGCGCCGCGAAGACATTTACGACGACGATCAAGTGGAGATCATCCTCGACACCTTCCATGACCGCCGCCGCGCGTACGCCTTTCAAACCACCCCGCTCGGCGTACAGTGGGATGCCATCTGGACCGAGGCCAGCCGCTCGGAGGTGAACGGCAACTTCGATACTTCCTTCGACACCGTTTGGGATTCCAAGGGCAAGGTCACGAATCGCGGCTTTGTCGTCTGGATGGCAATCCCCTTCAAGAGCCTGCGCTTCCCTTCGACTAAACAGCAGGAGTGGGGCATCATCCTCTATCGCGGAATCTATCGCGACAACGAAGACTCCTTTTGGCCCTTTATTAACCACAAGATCCAAGGCCGTCTGGGACAAGAGGCGTCGCTCTATGGGTTGGAGGGAATTTCACCTGGCCGCGACATCGAGTTAATTCCTTACGGCATCATGCGCGGCTTCCGGTCGCTCGACACGGTCGATCCCTATAACCCATTCTTTAATGGCGCGACCGCCCAAGGCCAAACCGGTCTCGACGCGAAGTTCGTCCTCCGCGACCACTTTGTCCTCGATATGACCGCAAATCCAGACTTCAGCCAGGTCGAGTCCGAGGATCCGCAGATTACGGTGAACCAACGCTTCGAGGTTTACTTTCCCGAGAAGCGTCCTTTCTTTCTCGAGAACGAAGACTATTTCCGCACACCGATCGATTTGTTTTTCACCCGCAATATCCAAGACCCCTCGAGCGGAATCCGCTTGACCGGCAAAGAAGGCCCCTATTCTCTCGGCCTCATGTCGACCGACGATCGCAGCCCCGGGCTCGCCGTTCCAAGTTATTGTCTTTCGACTTCGCTGGTTTGCTCCAGCGATCTCTACGGCATTCGTTCCTACTTCACCGTCGGGCGAGTGAGTCGGGATCTATGGAAGGAATCTAGTGTGGGCGCGATCTACACCGATTGGGAATGTCCCACCACGGGCGAGTTCAACCGCCTCGGGGGAGTAGACACCCGCCTGAAATTCAGCAACAACTGGACGCTCGAAGGACAGGCCGTAACCGGCTCAAGTAATCTGCTCGGCCTGGGCACGCTCAACATTCAGGCCACATGTGAGGCCAATCTTTACCCATTCAGCTCCGGTAATGCCGGCAACGGAAACTATTTTGCTGGTCCTGCAGACAGAATCAATCTTCAGCGCAACGGTCTGCACTTCATCTACGTCGGCTACTATCAGGATGTCAGTCCCGGTTTCGTCACTGTCCCAGGATTTGTGAACCGCGTCGACATTCGCGACAGCGAACAGCATGCCGGCTATTACTTTCGTCCCAAGAAAAGCTGGATCACCGCCTGGGGCCCCGGCCTCTACAACCACATCACCTTCGACCACGCGGGAACCCGGCTCGATACCGATTACGAGCCCTACGTTACGATTGCGGGACGCGGCAAAACCGTAATCCAGATTGCTCCCTACGAAGAAACTCGCGAACGCCTGCGGCCGCAGGATTTTGCTTTCATCGGACTGCCCGGCGTCACCAGGAATCACGATTACCACGAGCACCGCAGCGGCGCCAAGTTCAACACCGGCTACTTCCCGAAAGTGACGGTCGGCGCAACTTATTTCTGGGGAGACGGCGGAAACTTTGTCCCCGCCGCGCAAAACCAGCCGCAGGCGCTTTTGTCTCGGCTCGATACCGGCTCCGCGACGCTGAGCTTCCGTCCCGTAAAGCCATTGAAAATCGAAAACACCTATCTTTTCGAACGCCTGCGCGCGACCCAGAACGAATACCTCTTCGCCTTATCTGAAGTTGCCAATTCGACCACGCCGAATGTCCCCATCGGCAAGGGCATCTTCGATAACCATATCGTGCGCAGCAAGTGGAACTGGCAATTCACTCCCCAGCTCTCCCTGCGCGTAATTCTGCAATACAACTCGGTGCTGGCCAACACGCCGGGCCAGCAATTCTATTCCACGGCGCCGCCAAACAATCCGTTTTACCTCTATACCTATCTGCCCACTCAAAAGCAGTTCAACGCCAACGTCCTGATCACCTATCTCGTGCATCCTGGAACAGCTATTTATGTCGGTTACAACAGCAACGTCCAGAACCTCAACCATGAATTCATGCCCGGTCCGGAAGGCCTGTCTGGCCTCTACACCGTCAAGGGCTACCTGAACGACAGCCGTCAACTCTTCGTAAAAGTCTCGTATCTGTTTCGCTTCTGAACGCCGAGAGTCGCGTAGCCCCGGACGCCTTCGTCCGGGACGGATAAACATCAGCCGAGGCCAATGGCCGAGTTCTTCCCCTACCCAGGCGCCAGCCTTCCCCTAGCCGTTTCGACCGTTCTCGCGATACCATCAATACATCGCGCCCTCAGCGCCCTTCTTAAAATGGGGAAAAAGAAAACGAAATCCAAGAACGCATTTAATGGGAACCGTCCGCGCAACGGAGGATCGCGCGCAACTGCGCAGTTGCAAACCGCTGCAGATCTCCGCACCTACTCCATCCCCGACTTCCGCCTCGAGCATCCCGACCTCACCGTTCGCCAAGCCGTCGAAAAAGATAAAGACGGCGCCGAGCATGTGCGCTACGAAGTCGAAGGCAACTTGAACGCGCCCGTCCCGCCGATTCGCGACTCCAAGTATCTCGACAAAAAGCAATGCATCGAGATCTACCGCTACATGCTTCTCAATCGCAAAATGGAGATCGCTCTCGAAAATCTCTACAAGCAAGGCAAAGTCGTCGGCGGAGTTTATTTTGGGCTCGGCCAGGAAGCCTGCTCCTGTGCTTCGGCCTACGCGCTCGACAAAGACGATTGGTTCGCGCCCATGATTCGCAACCAGGGATCGCTGCTTGCCCGCGGCTTCCGCGCCAGCGACACCATGATGCAATACATGGCCAAAGCCGATTCGCCCACCAAGGGCCGCGACGGTACTTCGCACTTCGGCGACATCGAAAAGCGCAACATGGTTTCGCCAATTTCGATGCTCGGCGATCTGATTCCGGTAATGTCCGGCGTAGCGCTGGGCGCGCGCCTGCAAGGCCGCAACATTGCGGTGATGACCTACATCGGCGATGGCGGCCAATCCACCGGCGTCACCTACGAGGGCATCAATTTCGCCGCCGTGCAAAATCTTGGGCTCGTGCTTTTCGTCGAATCGAATCTCTGGGCCTACTCCACGCCGTCGGAGATGCAGTACCGCTGCAAAGACCTCGCCGAGCGCGCCATTGGATACGGCATCCCCGGCGTGATCGTCGACGGCACCGACGCCTGCCAGGTGTATGACGCCGCCCGCGACGCCGTCGAGCGCGCCCACCGCGGCGAAGGCCCCACCATGATCGAAGCCAAACTGATGCGCATGAAAGGCCACGCCATCCACGACGCGGCGGCGTACGTGCCGAAGCCCATGTTTGACTTTTGGAAGAAGCGCGACCCAATCGCCAGATTTGAAAATTACTTAGTGAAAGAAAAGAAGTGGTTGAGTGCAAAAGAGAATTCGGAGTTGATTTCAGAAGTCGAGCGCGTGATCGAAGCCGAACGCGAGATCGCCGTGAACTCTCCGATGCCCACGCCAGAGTCGGCAGAAGGTGGCGTCTTCTGCGAAGACGGCTGCCACGAGATCAAGCCGAAGTATGGGATGCCGACGGTGAAGAAGGGGACTGGCGGCTTCAAGGAGACTGAAGCGGCTGTTCATTTGAAATGAAGTGTGGTGGGCCAAATGAATTGTGAATGGCATCTTCACTATGATGGATGGCGTCATCGAGGATGGTCAGCCAGACCGAGAGGTCGGGGAAGCCTTCGACTGGTTTGCGCTTTCGTTCCGGAGTGAAGACGCGCGTCTCGGAGTGGCTGATGAACGAGTAAAGTCTGCGACCGCTGTTGACGACTTCCAATACATAATCTCAGGTGAAGTGATCTATCTCGCGGACAACTGCTGCGTAATCGATTTTGGACTCAATGCTGCCGTTCAGCCGATAATCTGCCCACGGGATGCGCGACCGGAGATTATGTGACCGGAACAATCAGGATAGAACTCCCGTTGTGTATCGCAATTGTTCCTCAGGAAATTCTACTGCGGCTCCGTTACAAGTGGGCTGTGAGGAAAATCTCCGCGGACCTGACGCCTGACAATGGGTTTGCTCGAGATAAGTCACAGATTCGATTCGAGGACGTTCTAGGCACGAATTTGCTGAAGGCGCGCTCCTATGTTCTTCACTGTTCGGAAGTCGCGTGATCGAAAGATCGAGCGATGCCTACCGATATACATCCTTCCGATGCCCAATACTGAGCACAAGAACCAACAAGACTCCGCGATGCACTTGATAAACAACTCGATAGTCGCCGGCCCGAATCCGCCATGTGTCAGGAAGAGCCGCCATCTTCTTGCACCCCACAGGCAACGGATCGTCTCGCAGGGCCTCGATCTTAGCACTCAGCCGCTTCTGCGCGTCGCGCGGGAGTTTTTCCAATTGCCGAAGTGCAAGTGGCTTGAACTGAATCGTATAAGCCACAACCGCCGCCGATCCTACAGCTTCAGGTCTTTCTTAATCTTCTCCCAGGGAATCGTACGCGGATCTTTCAGCGCTTCGCGCGCCGCCGCAACATCGATTTCGTCTTCCAGCTTTTCCAGGAGTTCTACGTCCTCAATAGGCACGACGGCAGCGACAGCTTTCTTGCCGCGGTGTACGATAACTCTTTCGCCGCGATACTCGGCGCGGCTTAGAATGTCGGAAAAGTTCTGTCTGGCGAGGCTGGCTGTCAGTTTCGCGGGCATAAGTTTGTTTAAAATTCCTGTACTAAACGTATAATAACACATTTTGTACAATTCGTACTGGTTGAAACCCGCGTTGATCCGCGTAAATCCGTGGCAAAGAAGTTCTAGAAACTAACCTATGCAACTCACCTACCTCGAAGCCATCCGCCAGGGAATCTGGGAAGAAATGGACCGCGACCCGACCGTCTTCTGCCTCGGTGAAGATATCGGCATTTATGGCGGTGCCTTCAAAGTCACCGACGGATTCATCGACCGATTCGGTCCAGAGCGCGTCATCGACACGCCCATCGCCGAATCTGCCATCGTAGGCGCGGCCTTCGGAGCGTCACTCACCGGCATGCGTCCCGTCGCCGAATTCCAGTTTATGGATTTCATCGGCTGCGCATTCAACCAGATCAGCAACATGGTGGCGAAGACGCACTACCTTTGGGGCGCGCCCGCTCCGCTCGTCCTGCGCGGTCCCAGCGGCGGATACGTGCACGGTGGCCCCTTCCACTCGCAGAATCCCGAGATGTGGTTCGTCCACAATCCCGGCCTGAAAGTTATCTGCCCCGCCACGCCTTACGACGCCAAGGGCCTGATCAAAGCCGCCATCCGCGACAATAATCCCTGCATCTTCTTCGAGCACAAATATCTTTACCGCCGCATTAAAGGAGAAGTTCCTGCCGGAGATTACGTCGTCCCTATTGGCAAAGCCCGTGTCGCCCGCGAAGGCCGCGACCTGAGCGTCATTACTTATGCAGCCATGGTACACACCGCACTCGAAGCTGCCGAGGTTCTAAAAAGTGACGGTATCGATCTCGAAATCCTTGACCTGCGCACCGTCTCTCCGCTCGATCGCGAAGCCATCGCGCAGACCGTGAAGAAGACCAATAAGGTCATCATCTTGCATGAGCACTCGCGCACCGGAGGTCTCGCCGGCGAAATCGCCGCCATCATCAATGAAGAAGCCTTCGACGATCTCGACGGTCCCATCGTCCGCATCGCGGGCCTCGATTCGGCTATCCCGTTCTCTCCGCCGCAGGAAGAGCACTACCTGCCGAAGGTGAGCGACTTGATCCGCGAGGCCCGCCGCCTGAAAGCATATTGATTTCGGGGAGGGTAAGCGGGGACGGAGGAAGCTCATCTACTCAAGTGGAGACAGATGCCTCGACCGCCCGACAAGCGAAGCGGCGCGCAAGGGAATGTCGAATGAACGGATCCATCCCATGAAGACCAACTAGCGCCCCAGCCACCGCATCTGCCAAAATAGGCAGTCTCGGAGGCGATCCATGGGCAAGTTCATTCTCGGCGTTATCATCACTCTGCTGGTACTCATTCTCGGCACGCTCGGTTTCGGGATGCTGGGCTTCTTCCCGACCACTGCGAACAAGTCCCCCAGTCACTTCGAGGTCCGCATAGCCAATGCGGCCGTCGACGCCTCTATGCACCGTCACGCACCCCAGGTCACGAACCCCGTGGCCCCGAGTGACCAGAATTTTGAAGACGGCATGAAGCTCTACACCATGAATTGCGCCCTGTGTCATGGAGGACTCGACCGCAAGCCCGCGTCCCTGGCCGACTCTCTCTACCCGCCCGCTCCCAACCTCATCACCGATCCTCCCGACGATCCCGAGTGGCACCTCTTCTACACGATAAGAACTGGCGTTCGCTACACCGGCATGCCCGCCTGGAATAAAAGTCTCACCGAGCAGGAAATGTGGAAGATCACCAGCTTCCTCTCACACATGGAAAAGCTTCCGCCCGTTGTGCAAGAGTATTGGAAGACCAACTTTGGCGTGGCGGCACCGGGCGGGGAAGAAGAAGAAAAGAACTTGAAACAGCAGAAATAGAGAGAAAGCGAGCCGCTGCGTCCGCAGCGTGCACTGCCTGAAAAGCTATAATGAGTAGTTTGCGTCCGGGCTGGTGCGAAACTCTTGGACGCCTGGAAGGAAATCATGCCAACTGACATCATCATGCCGCAGATGGGCGAATCCATCGTCGAGGGCACTATTACAAAGTGGCTGAAAAAGCCGGGCGACAAAGTTCAGCGCGACGAACCGCTCTTCGAAATCTCCACCGACAAAGTTGATGCCGAAATTCCCGCTCCCGCCTCTGGAGTCCTTCAGGAAATCAAAGTCACCGAAGGAACCACGGTAGGAGTCAACACAGTGGTCGGCACGATCGCAGTCGATGGCGAGGTCGCGGCAGCGCCAGCAAAATCGCCAACTCCCGCACCGCAAGCACCGCCACGACAAGCGGCTGAAGCAAAAGAGGTCAAGCAACCCACGCCCGCAACACCAGCACCCACCGCAAGCGCACCGGCCGCTCAGGAATCAGAAGAAGAAGCCCGCTCCTCACCACTCGTTCGCAAGATCGCTCGCGAGCACGGCGTAAGTCTCTCGCAAATCTCCGGCACCGGACTCGGCGGCCGCATCACCAAGCAGGACATCATGGCCTTCATCGACCGCCAGTCCTCTGCACCAGCCGCGCCAACTGCTCCTGCAACAGAGTCGGCACAGGCTCCCGCGACCCCGACCACGACTTCAGCAACCGCACCGCCGCGACCCTCTGCCCTACCCGCTCCGGCAGGTTATCCCGGCGACCTCGTTCCCATGTCGAACATGCGCAAACTCATCGCCAAGCACATGATCGAGTCGCGCCGCACCAGTGCTCACGTCCATTGCATGTACGAAGTGGATTTCACCCGCATCGTGAACCTGCGTGCGAAACATAAGAACGCCTTTGAGCAGCGCCACGGAGTCCGCCTTACCTTCATGCCCTTCTTTGTGCGCGCAGCTACCATCGCACTCCAACAATGGCCGATCATCAACGCGACGATTGAGGGCGAGAACATCCGCTACCATCGGCAGATTAATGTCGGCATCGCCGTAGCTCTCGATTGGGGACTCATTGTCCCCGTCCTCAAGAACGCGGGAGACCTCAACTTTCTCGGCCTGCAACGCGGCATTACCGACCTCGGTGAGCGCGCCCGTAACAAGAAACTCAAACCAGAAGACGTCGAAGGCTCCACGTTCACGGTGACTAATCCCGGACAGTTCGGTGCCGTCTTCGGGCTGCCAATTATTAATCAGCCCAACTCCGCCATCATGGGCGTGGGCGGCATCACCAAGCAACCGCTCGTGGTTAGTGACAAGGACGGAAACGACTCTATCGCGATCCGCTCCGTCGTTCACCTCACGCTCGGCTACGATCATCGTCTCATTGACGGAGCCGTCGCTGACCAGTTCATGGCTCAGGTGAAAAAGAATCTCGAATTTTGGAGCGAGGAAATCGGCTAGTGTGTCGAAGGCTGGGAAGGCGCTGTGGGCGCGGTCTGTGGCCTGCACCACGTCGAAGCGTTGAGGCAGGCTACAGTCCCGTCGATAATCTGCGAGATGCCGCTCTTGAACCCGGCTGGGTCGACGATCTCTCGAGCCGCGATGGCATCGACAGTCGATAGCGCATTTTGCAGAAACGACATGGCCGCATCTTTTTTCTCGGCGCCGGGCTTGTTACCAAAAAGCCCTTCAATGCCGTTCACCAGCGCCGGAACGAAAGCAATTCCTCGTAACAATTGCGATAAGAAATCCATAGATTCTCCTTCGTGCTCTGCATAAACACAAAACTACGCGGCAGCCGCGTTGCAACCGCCGAACGGCTGCCCGTGCCTTAAGTAAGGCTGGCCTGAACGTCGTTCAGCGTGGTCAGGTTGGGATCTGCGGCGTCTGTGCGCCCGGCGATCTCAGTCAAGCAAACTTTCAATTCATAGGCTTTGGTCAGCGCCAGAGACAACATCCCCGGCATATCCATCCCATACGCGTCCGCGTCGGCAAGCGTATTAGCGGTAGGAGCAGTCACATTTTTCAAATTCGTAATGATGGTAGTGCTCGGTACGGTGCTCATAGTTCTCCTCTTGTTTGTGTTTGATTTTCAGATCGAAAGTTTTGCAATTGATATGCTTACTTAAACCAGTACCGGTGCAACGCGATTGCCAGGCTCACCGCAACGCTGATTGCGCCATTGACCAGCCGGTTGTGGACGCTATTACGAAAATCGCTGCGTTCCAGGATCGCCAGTTTGTCCTCAACGATCTTCACTCGTCCCGGCTGCCCGTTTCCCACCAGCGAGTCCATCTTCGTTTCCAGCCGCACAAGTTTGTCCAGCACTTCCCGCTGAAACTCGATATCGATGGCTCGCAACGCCATTTCCCGCTCGTTCACTCCCATGACGATGTCCTTTCCTCATTCAAATCCTCAGAGCGGATAATCAACGTGCAGCGCCGCGGAATATCTCGAGTACTTTGGGGGCGACGAATTGTCATACAGCCTCAAGAAATAATTCTGTGTTGCCGCCAGTCGCGCCAAAGTGAAGGTCTGCGTGCTGAAGCGTCCCAGCAGATTGCGGTCATTGGCCTCGCCCCACCCGTAGTCGTTTTCGCGGACTTCAATTCCTTGCCCGCTTGCCAGTGCTATCCCCGCATCGACCAGTACCGTAGTTGGGGCGACCGATGTGATCTGCGCCTCCGTCAGATTGGCCTGGTAATACGAACCCACCTGCGTCGTCTCCAGCAGCGGTGGCATGTCTTGGATCGGAATCGTTGTCGCGCTCGCTTCATACTCGATTCCTAGCGCGTCCGCCAGATCGTTGGCGAAACCAATCGTGTAGAAGCCCCGATCATTCGCAGAATCGGCAATCTGAATTTCTACCTCTCGCACAATCGCCGTGAACACCCCGTTGCGCGAGGGAATATCGACGCTCATCCCATCTCCCGGGAAAATGTCTCCCGCTCCACCGGGCAAAAAATCGCTCCAGGTCTTATACGTGCCCGACCACGCGAAGGCCACAGCATCATCCAGAATTGCCAAGCCGGCGTTTTCGCAATCCACGTCAGTGCGAACCAGTGGATTTTTCGCCAACCGCACCGCCCCACGCGTTCCGTCATCCGCGCCCTTTTCCAGCGCAGCCACACTCGCCGCATTCTCAATCTGCGCTACCGCTCGTCCGCTTCCTCGGTAGCTGGCCACGATAAGCTGATTCAAAGCCGGGACGTACGCCGGATAAAAATCCAGTGAAGGGTTACTTGTAATCTCGCACTCCGCACCATCCGAAAGCGAACCAACAAGTTGCGTTACATAGGGCGCGTACTCCGTCGGAGAAGTCTGCACCGCGGTCCTCACCTCCGCCAAAGAAATATGCGCCACATAGGTGTAAGCGATGCTGCACTGCAGGTTCGCCGCATTCACCAGCGCATAGGTGCAAAATCCAGGCGCATTGGCAATCACATCGTCATAAAGCACAATCGCAGGCGCGACCAGCGTCGCCGGATTGTTCGGATCAATGTCCTGTACCTCAAGCACGAAGCGGACGTCCGCCGTTACCGCCACTCCCCCCCATCCGTTTCCCGCCGGACGCAGAGACGAGTGATAGATGCCTCCACTGCGGTACACCTCCATCGCATACAAATAAGTTGTAAAAAAATATTGATGGCCCGGCGTGGTCGTGATCACCGGCCCGGTCGGTGATCCACTGATCAAAGCCTGAATCGCCGAACCCGTGCCCGAGGGCGTTATCTGAAAGCCAGCCAGACAGCCCGCCACTGAAATTGACCCCGCATATAATCCTCCGAGCACACCTTGCGACGCGGCAGTGAAGCTCACATCACCGTGCTGCAACTCCAGCGCCCCCCCCAACTCAATCTGCTCAATGAAGCTCACCGTGGTCTGCCCATCCGCGCCTGTTCCACCGGCAATCTGCAACGTTTGTGCAGCTACCGAAACCACCGACGACGGATCGCTCACCACCCACATCGTCTCATCCAATCCCGGCCCGAGATACTCTTCATCAATCAGCGCAGGTCTCGGCTGCGCAAACGGCGTTTGCGAAAGATAAAACTTCAAACTTTCGCCATTGCCGCAGAAGTAGTCTCGAACATAAGCTTGTGGTTCGTTCTGCCCAATCACCGTTAAGTCATTCACCAACAATGTTGGACTATTCAAACGTAATCCCGCCGGCGAGAAGTTGGCATCGCTTTCATTCAGCGCATAGGTCGCCGCTCCTGCGGACGCAAGAATCAATGCTCCATCCATCGTTCGAAAGCTGGCTCGCGCCGCCACCGCGATTTCTGCGGCATGAAAAGAAAAACTTTTCTGCGGATTCACCGCATACACTGCCATGGTGTCAAGATTCTGAACCGCACTCGTGTTGAACCATCCCGGCAGCAAATCCTGCGCCAATTGCCGGAGCGCGTCACCCGCGCTCCGGGTCACGAAAGGGCTTCGGTTCGGAAGAGCCTTCTGATTCAGCAAGACCTCATCGCTCTCCGCAATCACGTTGTAGCGGTACACCGGACCCTGCTCTCCCCACCCCAGAAATTCATACTCCGGCGCCGCTGTTACGTACCCCGTAAATACATCGCTTCCATTCGTCTTGCCCAGCATCACTCGTGCTCCGGCCGCCGGAACCACAAGATTCGGCGTGGCCACCAGGCTGAACTCAAGTTGAGCTGGCTGGTTGAGCTTGCGCTCGATCCTCGGCAACTTGATTCCATCGAGTGCCCCCGTATAGTCCTGTGGCCCTTGTCCCTGAAGATTGTCGATGGTAAGTTTCATTTCGCTCCTAAGCGCTAACTTTTTCAGACAAAACTCCGTCCCTCCGCAACTTTCATGCAGTTGCAGGTTCTGGACTCGGTCAATGAAGTGCTTGGCGAAGAGACTCTATCTCAAAGATTGGCATACTCTCAACGCGGTGACGGGCAAGAGTTGTCCGTCTCATTTTCCCCTTGTCGGCACCAGAACGGTGGCGGTGAGACAATCTTTTCGCAATCGGAAGTTAATACACCGAAGCCATGGACGCGGGAAAATAGCTGCGATAACACAACACCGTTTGCCCATCATTCGTGTCGACAAACGGCAGCGCGATGAAAGACGCATGCAGAGACACGGATGCGATTGGCCTTGCGATTTCAGCAAAACCTTCTCGCAGAAAGTTTTGCCCCATTTTCTGCGTCCCCGCCACTGATGAGTTCGCCGCGCTCATGGTCGATGTTCCCCCGCTCTTTGGCATCTTTGATCCGTCGCCGGAGTTCAAGCTCATGCCTCCACTGCCGGCGCCAGGGTTCGGGCTCAATCGCGGGTAGTAGAAGCACACCCGTCCTCCGGATTCTGGCTCGGCCACAAAAAGCGCCGACCATTCCTGAAAGAACGATCCTCCTTCCCGATCTACAAATGCAGCCACCACTTGCGCCGACGCCCCTGGAGCTGGCGCCCCTCCCAGTAAGGGTTGCGCCAGAATCAATGAAGTCGCCGTTACTTCCGCCACTCGCCCCACGTTGAACGTAACCCGGCGCACATAATTCAGATCGCGATTCACCGCCGCCGCGCTGCTGACGTAAGCCGCCGAGATCCCCGATCCCACGTAGCCAATCTGCTGTTGGTAGTCGACATCCACTGCGATCAAATTTCCTGGAGCGAATCCGCCCACTGCGCCGGTGCCGACCACGATCTCACTCGCCGTCGACCCCGCCTGCACGGCCGCCCCCGCCATGGGCGTTCCTCCCGAGGGTTCCAGCTCCGCGCTTGGACTCGTCGCCAGAACATTCATATGCTCCGACCCACCCGCCAACGCCATCTGCAATTTCCCCCACTCGCGGAAGTCAAACTCAACCCTCGCTTCCAGCGGCCCGCGAAACTGTCCTGCGGGCAATGCATTCGCGCCCGACCGCAGCACATCCGTCGGCGTGTCGTAATAGCGCTCGAAGGCTTCGATCCATCCCAAATCCAGCCACGGCGCCGGCGGTGCATCCAGCGCGAATGCGCCGCTCGCCGCCGGATCGAAAATCGTAGGTGTCTCCGTCGTTCGATTCACCGGAGCAAAGTACGCGTGCATCTGCCTCGTCACCGGAACCATGGCCGGCCGCAGAGGAGAAGTGCTCATAGCAGCGTCACCTCCGAAAAGAAGAAAACTGTCAGCTCCGCCCGCCGCTCCACCCGCCCGTCTTGATAGGCCTGTTCGTACATGGCCCGTCGCACCTGACGTCCCTGGTAGGCAAGAATGTTGTCCACAGTGCCGCTCGTTGTCACTTCCAGAAACGTGGGTTGATTCCAGAAGACTGCAGTACCCAAGTCCACGCTCGGCGATTGCGTGTAGTCGTATTTCTCGGTGTTCGCAGGTTGACAGATTCCGAGCAATTCGTTGTCGAGTTGCCCCAGGATTCGTCCCCGATCCACCATGCTTTGTGTCGTTCCGAGCGTGTAATACGAAATCACACACTCCAGGCTCATCAGCGCTGCATCGCCCGCGTGCCCCTCAGCCACAGCCGCCGTGCCCCACTCGATATAAAAGGTGTTCGGCTGCGGCTCAACCGAAGCGGGTGGAAGATTCTCCACAACCAGCACTGCCGGCACGGTTGCGCCATTGATTGTCACCGTCCGCGCCGGATTCAATCCCGCCAGCCGCTGTTGCAGCGCAAGAAAAAAGCTGTCTTTAGCGAATTGCATGAACACCAGCTTCTAGCTAGTAGCTCCTGGCTGCTAGCTCGGATTTACTCTGTGTGCCGGAGCTTACCCAAGCCGAAGCCGAAGGGTGCGCTCTGTGTTAAAGGCCTTTCTGGAAACCCGCTCTACTCCACCGCCGTCACCACGTAGAAATACGCTGTCCCGGCAAAGTTCTCCGTAACCACCACTTCGATATGAAAGAGATCGCCGTCGTACATCATTCCGAGGGCGGCACCGAACAGAGTCTCCGCCGATCCCAAACCGAGTGACGGCAGTTGCACCTCAATCGCCGATGCCGGAAGAGTGAATTCGATTCTGCGCGCCGGGCCCTGGTTCCCAGTAGGCAAATTGCGCGCCACAACCGGACTGATAATCACCTCTTTCACCCCTGGATCCACCAACCCCAACTGCCCCGCCGCGTCACTCGCCATCGCCGTCGCCGGCAACAGCAGGCTCACCTGATCTCCACCCAGCGCAGTCAGCATCGCATTGGCCGCCCGCACCAGCGCCGCCCCACAAATCCCGCTTCCCATAAGTCCTCCACTGCCAATCGCGAAACCACTGTCGATGAGTAACAGCTAGCCACCAGCCATTCACCCTGGCTTTCTTCAAGCACCCTTCATCGCCACATACGGTGCCAGCAAACTGCGCACCATATCGTCCACCAGCGTGGGGCCGAAATATTGCAGCCGTAGCTGGTTGACCTGGCTCGACTGCACATTCAGCCCAGGCGTCGCCTGCGCGTTCTTCACGATCTGCGCGCACGCCACCTGCACCGGCACGGGTATCGTGCTGTACCCGGCGTTATAGACCACATCCACTTCGTTAAAAAACAATCCCAGCGCATTCACCGGAAACGTAAGCTCGCCGCTGTTCTCCCAGATATCGATCGTTGTCGGATCGATCGCCGTCCACATCCCCGGCAAAGAAAACACGAGCGCAAATTCCAAACTCATCTCCGGAAACGGCCATTCTCCGCGGCGTGGAATCCCATAGCGCCCTTGCAGCGTCACAATTGGAGTAGTCGCCGGCGCCACCGCCACCAGTGGCAAATAACTCAATCGCACCGTATTCAACTCGGGCGGCATCTTCAACCGCTCCTCATACTGGTTCACGCCCAGCGTCACCCGCCGGCAGTGCGCATCGATAATGGCCGAGGCAGCCGTGATCCACGATGAATCAGTAGTCGCGTCCAGCCCGTAAGCCACATAATCCGTTGTAGCCAGATAATTCATAATGAGTTCTCAGTTCTGGGTGAAAAAAATGTCGTTGGCCGTCAGTCCTCGGTCGTTGGCAACGACGTCCGATTCAATCCGGCCAACGACTATCGACGAACAACCAACGACCAATTCACTGACGCCGTGAGATTGACGGCAACTGGCCGCTGCTTTCCTACCGCTGCACATTCACCTGGTAATGCGCAAAGTTCGCCCCCTTCACCACGGGTGCGCCAAACTTCACCACGACCATTTGTTGCGTCAACGCGCTGGGTAGCCCCAGCTTGAACACCCGTGGATTCGGATCGCTCAGCCAGTGATACTCGATCAAATCCTCCGTCACGATGTAGACCGGATACACCGACGGTGTCCCGATGGTGTACGGAATCGTCCAGTCCGGAATCAGCGGCAGTTCTCCCGCCTGCGTCGTCAAGGCTTTCACGCGCAGACCGGCCGTGATTTCCACTGTGTTGAGCACTACGTTGAACTCCGCTTTCATCTCCCGGTCGATCAAGTCCAGCAGCACCGGGTTGGAGTAAATCGCGGTCGGTCGCACAGCGTACGAAGAACTCGCTACCATCTGCGCAATCGTTCCTTTGAGTCCGTCGACGATGCTCGCCGGCGCAACCCCGATCGTGGTGACGTTTCCGCCCGCAACGATTTGTCCGGCTATGCCGAAATATTGCAGCGTGGTCGGCGAACTCAACGAGGTATCGGTGCCATTCCACAGCGCCACATCGTGCGTGCGCAGCAGTCCATCCACCGAATCGGCCAGATCTTTTGCCTGTAGATAAGCAAATTGGCTCTGTTGCGCCGTCACTTCCAGGTCGAAAAGGTTGTAGTTGAGTTGCGACACCAGCGCCTTCAGCGGAACCGCCATCTCCACACGTGTAGGGCCTCCCACCGTCGGCACAATGTTGCGCGGATCCACAAACGCCTGCGTTGCCGCCGGAGCATTGATCGCCGTCTCTTCGAAGAACCGCGATGGATGCCCGGTTGCAGGCACCTGCTTGATTCTCTGGCCGAACACGCCCCGTCGCCGCACAATGTCGAAGATTTCCGTCTGGTACCGGTCAATCTCAATCGCGCCCGGCCCAAGGTAGTCGGCCGACGCGTATAGATCCACAAATTGTCCGTTCATGTTTTCTCCTGTATTAGATTTTGTTCTCCATGATTACTGCCCTACGTTTGTCGTCCTGCGCGACGATTGCACTAGCGAAGTGAGGCTCCGCAGTCGAAGCATCCCTACTTTGCCCCCTACTCCCTTCACCGAAGCCCGCAAGCCGAAGGTTTTCTTTGGCTGAAAAGCAAAAGGCACGACGCAGTCGTGCCTTAGCCGATAACCAGAAAGCCCAACTACTCGATAATCCCCGCCCGCGCCAACTCCGACTTCACCGCGATTCGCTGCTCCACGCTCAAACTTTGCAGCGTCTTATCCAGAACCGCTTTGTCAAGCTTCTCGCCACCGGCTTCGTCGCAGCTCTTGGCTAGAATTGCCGAAACCAGCGGTGGAAGAGTCTTCCGCGCCATTCGCGCCGCCTGCGCTTTCAAGTCCGCATTAGATTTCTCCAGCTCCGATAATCTTTCTTGCAGATGCCGCGCGTCCCCACCCCGCGCCGACACCTCATAAGACGGCCGCTCTTCCACCGCCGCCACAATTCCGTCCACCTTCGTGTTCAGCGCATCCTGCTGCGCATCCATCCGGACCAGCACACGATCCAACGATTCAGCTGCACTCGCCAGCCGTTCCGCTGTCGCCGTCAACTGCTGCACCATTTCCTCGTTCATCCTTGTCTTCTCCTTCGTGATCGAACGCAAGCCTTCCCATCTCCGCTAGCAAAACACATTCGGAAAACGAATCGGGAAGAGGACAGCGTTCAGCCCTGCCGATAAGCATTTGTTAAAAATAGAAACGCGGGCTTTAGCCCGCGAGAGACCGACGATTGTGTTATCTACATTTGCCGACGCTTTCCCTCCAGCTAGCTGCAAAGTTCGATCCAGGTCTCCCGGTACGCGGCTTTGTCCCTGCGCAGAATCGCTGCTCCTGTAAACGTTACCGCCTCCAGCCTCCAGACTTGCTCTCGCGGGTCGGCCACCTGAACTCCCGTCACCTCGTACGACAATCCCAGACCCTCCGCTCCTGCCGTCATGCAGCTTTCGGCGCGTAACGTCGGATGAAAGCCGCGGGAAGCGGGCATCAACGTCTGGGCTAAACGACGCAACTGCCCAGCGACTGCCTCCAAAGCACCTCCCACTCCACGTCGCTCCCACCCGCCCGGCGCGCGTGGGCTGACTGCCGCATGCATTGCCTTGCGGATTACGTGCACACTATCCCGCAAATCGCCACCCACGCTGGCTGATGAGTTCGCAATCTCTTTTACAATTTCCGGAAAATCTCTGGCGAAGAGATAGCCGCCGATCTCGACATTTCGCCCCACCACATCCGCTCGCGTAATCACTCCCACCTTCCGTCGCACATCATGCCGGTCGAGTGAAGGAGAATAGTCCAGCGCCATTCCCAACAGCGAAGGGAGCGCCGCTTCCGCCGCTCTTTTCGTCAGCATCACAAGATGCCCCTTCGCCCCCGACGGTGCTTGCTCCGACGGCACATCGACCATCGTCAATACCCCTCGAAATGCCGCCCGGTTCGGATGCCCCGCAACCTCCGGCATCGCCACTGCCATACTTCGTAACTCGATCATTATGAAGTCTCCCCCCGAAGCCCTACAGCCCGTTCTCTCTGTCGCAAAACGTCTGGAGGCTTGTGCTAAACTCAAGTCCCGTCATGAAGTTGATCTTCGTTGTATCCTTTGCCCTGCTCGCCTTCGTCTTACCCTCCTCGGCCCAAGCTGCCCCGGACGGTCCGGAAAAATTGACTGATCAGCAGCTCGTCGAGTGCCTCAGAGACAAGCCGACAAACTGTCCGATCCCAGACCAGGAGCGTGACTTGGACTGGATCGCCGGTACCTTAGGACAACGCAAGCGTCCTGACTTATTAATCTCCACATATAGGAATGCTGATCAGTACCAGCGCTATTACCTCGTTCGTGCGCTGTGGATGATCAACAGGCCCAAAGTCACCGAGTTCATGCGCTCCATTGCTTTCGAGAATTTACCCGAAGGCCAGGACAACGGCGACGTTTTCTTCCCTCTCGATTACCTGGCTCGTCATTGCGACCAACGCGCCCTCGCGCGCCTGAATCGCCGCGTTAACTTCGATAAGAGCTTCCCCATGGGGTGTATCTACTTCGCCCCCACCGTCGCCGCTTTTGGTCGGTGCAACTACCGCGCCGCCGCACCGGATCTCGTCCTCGCCCTCAACGCGGCTTGTGTCAACATCATCGACGCAGCCGAAGAAGGTCTGCACAAATTCTTTCCCCACGCTTGCAAGCAGGCTCACTCCATCGAGGAGCAACAGGGCTGCTACGCGAAGCTGATTCAAGACGACTCCGACAAGCCCTAATGACAGGTCCCCACGAAAAACCTGCTGGCGTTACTGACGGCGGATGGTTCACGGCTGATGGCTGTCCTCCAGATCCCCCAACCCCCGCATCCTCCTCACCTCATTCACCGTCAGCACTCCGTTCTGCAACAAAATCTGCTGGATCTGCGCCTCTTCTAGCGGATCCTGCGTCTCCAACTCCGCAAACACAAACTCGAGATCGTTCCACCCGAGCCGCTTTTGAATCGCATCCCGCGTAAGATGTTCCGCCAGCAACCGCGCCGTGGGCACAATCGCCTGGCGAAAAGCCATGTCGTTGTACTCTTCCGCCGTGGCGCGGTTCACATCCCGCTCCACTCCCAAATAAAATGGAGGCAAATCGAACGCATCCGCAATCACCCGCA
Source organism: uncultured Acidobacteriaceae bacterium (assembly GCA_963710965.1). GTDB lineage: Bacteria > Acidobacteriota > Terriglobia > Terriglobales > Acidobacteriaceae > Sulfotelmatobacter. Next base: position 23,596 of record CAVQCP010000031.1, read on the forward strand.
ATAAGAACTCCTGCCACTGCAATCGCAAATCAGCATCGGTTCCTCCACTGAACTTCAACACCTCAGGCTTGCTTTCCACTGAAAGAATCGGAACCCGTCCCGTCCCTTCAATTTCGTCCTGCCACCAGCGAATCAGCCGCTCGTGATGCTCCGGCGTCAAATCCTGCAACCACAGCGCATACTGCACCACTGAATTCGACGCCAGCCGCGACGCATACCGATGCGCGCCCAGAAACGCGTTGATGGTTTCAAATGCAACCTCCAACCGCCCCAATCCAAACGGCGTATGCGTTCGTGGATTCAGCCGGATGTAAATCAATTCGTCATCATCAAGCTTGATCTGGCTCTTCGGCCCCGTTTGATCCGTCACCTGCAGATAGCGCTGCCCTTGAGGCGATCCATCCCAATCCAGATTCATCCGGATCGAAGACCCGTCCACCGGCCACAGCAACAATGGCTGTTTCGCGTCACCCGAGCTCTGCACCTCGACCGCCCCATACCCGCCCACGATGATGTCTTCCACCACCTGCTCGCAAAACGATCGGAACGAATCATCCGGATTCGGCGCCTGGAAATTTTTGGTGAGAATCTGCGCCCGCTCGGCTCCATCGGGAATCGCATCGATGGAAAGCCCCTGTCGTGCCTGAATCCGCCAGCGCATGCCGGCGATCCGATCTTTGATGCAATTGATCGCTCGCCGCGGCACCGGAATTTCCGAAAACCTCCGCAGGTTGTAAGCCGTCGGCTTCGGCATAATGTCGCTCGGCGCCCCATACGAATTGAAAATAGAGGGCAACGGCAAAGTCCGCCGCTTCTTCTCCGCCTTCACCAACGCCGAAGAAGAAGACGAAGACACTCCCGCAATCCGGCGCATCGCGCCGCGCAACTTCTCTTTAATGTTCATAAATTGTGTTCTCTGAAGAGATAAAATGTGGGACAGCCGCCCTCGGCTGTCCATCGAGCGCAGCTCGCTTGTCTTGCTCTCTGGGCAAAGCCGAAGGGACGCTTGCCCGCGACTCCGTCCAGCATCCAATGTGCGTCCCCAATTAAAAAAGCCCCGCCGCAGCGGAGCATTTAAAAACAGCGCGTACAACCAATGACGAATAGCTTGAGCAATTACAATCGCAACTCCCGACGCGCCACTTCCGCAATCCCCGGCATCTCCGCCACCACCGCAATGCGAATCTTTTCATCCTCCATCATGCTCAGCGCAAACCGAACCTCGTCGCGTCCGCGATCCAGATCATCATCAATCACCGCCGTGAGCAACGGCGCCGAGTCAGTCATCTTCGACATCGCGGGCGCAATCCGCGGATACCGCGCCGCTAGCAGAACCGCCGCATCGACTCCCGCCTTGAGCGAAACCGCCTGAAACAACTTCAGCTCGCCCGCCACGCGATATCCAAAATCAAATTGAAATGGATCACCTGGCTTCGTATAAGGCGCCACTGGAACCGGTAATACAAACTTCTCAATCCCAGCCTGCTCCCACGCATCCCGCATCTTCCCCATAATCCTCTGCCTCCCGCTCACCTCTCGCTTGCCCGCGACCTTCGCCGTCTCCAGGTACATGGCAGCCACTACTTCAATCTCACGCGCGGGATCCTCGGCTAGGCAGCCCTTCGGCGCCGAAAGTTGAATCACATTCGAGAACGAATCCTCCAAGCGCCGCAGAAGAGCCGCACGGTCATTCCCATCCGCAATTTGGCCGCGAATATCCCGCTCCAGCGCTTCCAGCATCTCCACATCCGCCTGCGGATCTAAACACCGTACCCGCCGCCAATCTCGTGTAAATCGCACATCCGCGAATCGACCCACATCAGCCCCAGTCGATCCACCCTCAACCATCACCACGCCAATGTTGACAAACTCGTCCTTCACCGCGTCCGGCACATAACGCAGAAGGAAAAATTCGAGATGCTTTTTCTCAGCCATTCGCGGTCAGATGCTCTTGGTCTTCCTCCGTGCCTCAGCCTGCCCCGAGCGAAGTCGCAGGGTGTCTCCATGCTGAATGATCTTCACTGCTCCGCCCAACCCGGAAATGGCTTCCGCGGCGACAAGCGGAACGCCTCAATCAACTCCCGCACCATCCCACGCCGCCCAATCAAAGTCCGCACCAACTTTTCCAGCTCATCCCACTGCCCGCCATACCATTCCGGAGGAATCTCGCCCGCCAGACTCCATACCACATCCTCTTCCATGTTCTCAATCCGCGAAAGCCATGGCTCAAACGACTCCCATCCGCGCACACTCTCATACACTTCGTTCCGCGCGTACACGCCCCGAAGCGGATAATCCGGGAACGTCCACTCCCCGGCATTGAAACAATATCCCTGATCAATAAACGCCGCCGTATATTTCCTCTCTCGCAACTTTTTCCAGAACGCAGCCTGCCGCCCATTCGCGTTCCCCGTCCACTTGTCCACCACCAGCATCCCGGCAAACGTTTTCAGATTCCTGACCATGCCAAACATCTCCACCGGAAGATAATCGAACACCTGTCCCTCCAGCGGACTCACTGCAAACCGCGATCCGAACTGTAGTCCTGCCTGGCACGGAATGCTTTCCTGTGCCAGTTGAATGCTCAACTCCGCCGTGTGCTCCACCAGCCAAGCGTTCACCTCCACAACCTCCGTGACCGGCACCGGTAAATCTACTCGCTCTGCCAGCCTCGTAGCCAGCATCTCGTTCGTCAGCACCCTCAAATGCTGCGGATTATTTCGAAACTTCACCACATAGAGGTTTCCATCCGAGCAGCGCATCAAGTGCCCCTGCGCCCCGCCCCGCATCCTTCGTACGTGTTGTATCGCTTCCACCAAGGTGTGGCACGAGTAAGGCAGCCATCTTACTCTTTTTCCATCGATCTTCTATGTGATGGATGCCCCTCGCTCCGGCGCTACCACCAGGCTGCTCATCCCCAGCCCTCGCTTCTCCACGCCCCGCCCTGCGTCCTCGTTCCTAACCGCCAACGCGATCGCCATCGCCATTACACAGTCGTCGTGCGCTCCATCCGCCGCAGCCGCGCTTCCATCGTGCCGTCTCACAAACGTCCGGCACTCTTCCAAAAGGCGCGGACTGCGAAACAACTCCGGCTCCTCCATCAGCACCGCCGCCATGTTCTCAATCATCGCCGGACGGCTCGCCGCCGACGTGAGCCATCCCAGTTGACCCCCTTGCGCAAAAATATTTGCACACTTCAGAAACTTCAAATGCTCCAGCACAGCCGATCCATGATTGTTCCGCTCGACGGCCACTAAAGCCTGCTCATACCTTTTCCCCAACTCCGCGACTCGCCGCGCCAGTTCCGACGGTGGAAAATGTCCGTGCAACTCCGCGCACTGCATTCCCAGCGTCCGCTCGATCACCTGCGCGCACGCATAATCCCCATCCGCCCCTCCTCCCGCCGAATCCACTCCTATGATGTATCGCTTTCCTTTTTGTGGCGGCAGCCAAATCGTGAGTCTGCCATTATCTTCCGATCCGATTTCTCTTCCCGAAGACGCCGCCGCCCTATCGAGCGCTGCCAGATCAAACACGCATTCTCCAGAAACCAGAAAACAGGATGCCGGGTCTTCCGCATATTCCTGGACCGATAGTCCGCGCAGCGTTTTCCACTGTCTGCGGCGCCACTCAATTTGCTCCTCGCTCAGCCCGTGCCGCTCCATGAGCTCCATTTCTTCCGCAGTCACTGGCAACACAATTTTCTGATTACCGATGACCGTATAACTACCGTCGTACCACCACGGGAAGAAATGCCGCGTGTATCCAGTTTCATGCGCCTTTTGCCACTCGTTGTAAAACACCCCCGACGCCCCGTTCGCGGTCGATTCCAGCACAATCTCACCCTCCGGCACCACCGCCGCCCGCAGCGCCGCCAGCGTTTCCCCTGCACCGCGAGGCCAGCGGGAGACCTCCGAGCAATGCAGATGATGGATAGTCATCCCCCGCCCCGCGTTGGCGTCCACCGTCTCTACGCGATACTCGCTATCGAGCCGCGGAAACACGATCTGGCGGACATTCGAGCGCGACTTCACCAGCGCTCCCCTCAGCACCGTATTGGGCAGGTTCTCCCATAGACGGTGCACAATCCTAAAGATTGCTTCTGCCGACTCCTGGCTGTGCGCCACCTGCACCGTCAAAATCCCCGGCCGCGTGATCGTTTGCACAAAAAATCGCGCCGCGACGTAGGTCGTCGTCCCCAGTTGCCGCGCCTTCAAAACTATGTTTCGTTTGCCACAATTGTGCGAATACTCCTGCTGCGCCCGGTTCAAGCACAGCAACCTGCTGCCACCCTGCTTGGGACGAATTTTCAGCAGCCCTGTGATCAACCGGTCCCGTATCGTTTGCTCTCCCACTTGCTGATCGAGGAACGGCCCGAATTGCTGTAACAAGTACAGGTCCTCATCCACATTGGCCTTCCCGGCGCGTCTTGCCCGCCCATGCCGGCAATCACGACCCCCCTCCTAAACTGCGGTTGAGTCCTCCTGTCGCGTCCGCGCATACTGCCGGATCCCGTCCCGCAACACCACGCTCCGGTCCGTAAGCTGATACAGCCCCTGCCAATCCCGCTTCAAATCGAGCTCCGGGTCATATCCCGATTGCGCCAGAAACTTCCAGCGCTGGTCATATGATCGATTGCATTTCGCGCCATGAAAAAGATGATTGACCAGCCCCGGCAGGTACCCGACATTCCTTCGAATATATTTCTCCGCTCGCTCCTGCCACTCACGGCAGCGACTGATATACGCCGCCGAATATCCTGCGCACAAAGATCGCTGCACTTGTCCCACCAACGCCGTCGCCATATGCCAATCTGCGGAGCCGAGTATCGCATGATCAATCAACATCCCCACGCTATTAAGCGCACTCTTCTTCGCCGCCCAAGCGAATCCCGGATGCCAGAACTTCCCGCTGTGCGCGCTGTAATATCCGCCCGCCGTCTTCTCTTTTCCAAATCCCGTCTCATGCGGACTGCACCGGTCCGTCACCCACATGTAAAGAAAACCAGGAGTCGTCCACAGCGGTTCATAATTCGGACCCACATCTTGCGCATGGCTGAACATTTGCAGCACGTCATAATGCTGCAAAAGCTGCAGCGTCTCCTGCGCCCAGTCCGGCCGGTTGAACTTCACGTCCGCATCAATCCACGCCACGTATTTCGCGTCGGTGGGCAAGCGTTGCATCAGCAGGTTTAGCGCGTTCTCCTTATGCCAGATCTCGCTCGTGGTTCGCACTTGCAAATGCCGCGGATTGCCCGCCTCCGTCACTTCAAAATGCCGCTCTCCCAGCGCTACTTCCGCGGTATACAAAATCGCACCCGCCGACTCGCACTCGCGCTCGAACATCCAATAATTCCAATAGCGCGAACGCCAGCGCAGCGGGTTTTCCAGCATTGTCACCACATACAACTTGTCCGGAAAAACATGAATCCCAGGTCGCGCCTGCGAAGGATGATCGATACAACCCGCACACCCGCACCTCACCCGATGTTGCAACTTCATCTGGTCGTCCACAGATCACTCCTCAGCCGCGAAGTCGTAGGATCCCTTTTCGCGGTCGGCTACATAGACCAATATCGGAATTCTCACGTTGCCGCCGGAAGCAGGCCGCCTCCACGGCTCTCTACTTCAACCACCCTGCGCTCGCCCAACGCTCCGCCCTTCCATGCAAATGAATTCGCATCCCCGACGCCGCCCGATCCAATTCCGCGTCTCCCGTCTTCGCCGTCATCGTCGCGTTATAAGAACTCACAAACTCGCTTGCCGTAAGCGGCGCTTTCGTCTTCGCCTGCTTTTTCGCCGTAGCCTTCATCTCCGCCGGCGCCGCCGTGTCCACCAGCGGCACAATCGCGGCCACCGATTCCACCTCTGAAATCATCACCCCCACCACGGCCGAGATTTTCGCCTGCGTAGCTGCATCCTTTATATGGAGTGCCGGCAGCAGCCCGTTCAACGTCGACTGCACCGCGCCCATCGCAGCCTGGATCTGATTCAGAATTCCCGGCTGCGCAGCCGCATCCGCCTTCTCGTACTGCGTGATCAACGATTGCATCAGTTGTAAGTCGGCCCCCGCCTGCGCTCCCGCACCTTGAATCGTTTGCAAATCAGCCGCCGAAACATTCTTTCCCTGCAGCGCCGCCACCAGTCCCACCAGGTTCGCCGTCGCCGAAATCAATACCGCCACAATCTCCTCCGCCTCCCCGATCCACGCCGTCGAGCAAGCCGTACACATCATCGTCACGCACAACACCGCAACGACACATCCCTTAACCATCCCCGCATTTTTCATAAAGCCTCCTTCGTGCGTTTCTCATCCCAAAAGAAAAGGCACAGCTCTAGCCGCGCCCTCAAGAACTTCCCGCGTTACCCTGTGCTCCTCCGTGCCCTCAGTGTTAGAGGTTTTGCATTGCTCCGGATGAAACTCTAGCTAGTGAATCACCACCGGCTTGATCCCCACCGCTACCACATGCCCATTAATCGCCGCCGCCGCGCTTGCAGCCGTCATGTCCTGACTCTGCACCCACTGGTTGGCGACCGTTTGGTTGCCCGTGGTGCAGACGGAGGGCGTGCCCGCGCAACTTTGCGCGGTATCCCACATCACCAGGTAAGGAATTCCGCTTTTGAAAATCTGGCAAGACCATACGGTGCCGTTGGCCGAGCAGGGCTCGATGAGCTGCGCGCCGGCGGTCCAGTTGTAAAATTGCTGGTAGGCCACGCCCACGCTCGTAGGCTGGCTGATCGAGTTGGCGTAGTACCATGCATCGCCCACAATTCCCAGGGATTGCGCCATCAGGTAGAAGCGCGCCGGCACTGAGGCCGCCATGTTGACGTCGGTATAGGCGCCGGTGAATCCGGTGGAACTGAATTGCGATTCACCATCCCACAGGGGTTTCGCCAGTTCGGTGGTCGCCAAGATGCCGTTGATGTTCGAGGCGTACCATTGCATCGCCGATTCCAGCGTGCACAGAGTCGGCGCCGGGCAGTTGTTCCCACTCTCGTTGCCCGGCTTCATGTGGAAGTTGATGATGTCCACGGTGTTGGCCACGATGTTGGCCGGGTTCGGGCAGGGCAACTCGTAACTCGGGATGCCCGAGGTGTTATTGCAATACAACTCGTTCTGTCCGTAGGTCAACGCGACCGTCTTGGCGTGCGCCGAAGCCATCACGATCTGCGCCGTAGCATCGATCGCGGTTGCGGTGCAAGCCACCGAAGTTCCGTTTCCGTTTGGATGGATCACACCGCGTCCCGTGATGATGCAATTGGCATCTTCGGTCATGCGGGCTAATTGCGCGATGCTGCCCGCCCAGAAGGCCTTCGTGTCGGGCTCATTCCAAATTTCCCAATAGCGGATGTGGGCATGGTTGGTCAGATACGTGGGATTGCCGTCCTGCCCGTTGGCGTGTTGGGCAATTTTGGTAATCCAGGCAATCCACACCGCATCGCTTCCACTGCCATCGCTGTTCAGGTCAATGGGCGGGTCGCACTCTCCATCGCCCTCGCCAGAATCCGTCCCGGTGTAATTGCAGGCGGTGTCGGTGGGCGCGGAGCTGGCCCAGGTGGGTGTACGAGCCAACGTATAGAAGCCCAGAGTCGTTCCGTTGGAATAAGCCGTCGCCAGGTCGGCATCCAGATTCGTGAAGCTGTAAACCCCGCTCGCGGTGTTGATGTCCGGCCACTGATCGTGCGGCGTATCCCAGAAGCGCTGCATCGTGTAAGTCTGCGTCGGATAGATCCCGTTCTCCGACATGCCATAAAGTATCGACTGGAAGGGAGCCTCGAAATCCGGGTACGGATTTGTTAAACAATTTGGAGAGCAGACGAAAACGTTCGCCGTCTGCGCCGAATCGAGCGCGTCGATATTCGTCCCCATATCGGTGCCATCACTCGCCGGCGTTGCACCGCCCGCCTTAAAAGAGCTTCCCGCAATCAGCGCCCAGTTATGATAGTCGGACAGCGTCAGAGGCATGGTGCTGGTGCTCATCGCGCCCGTAAAACCCACGCAACTCGACGTTGGTGTTGAACCAGTGCAATTGGACGTCGTCGGAAAGTACATCGTCAGCGGAGGATTGCAGCCGCTTCCCGTGCATCCCGCGGAATCCGGATACGATGGGTTGTTGCCGAATTCCGTGTAACTCGACGCTGGCCGACCGACCCACACATCCGGCGCGTTAGTTAACTCGCTGGTCAGCCAATTTACGGTTTCGGTGCTGGTACCTTCTGGAACCGAAGTTCCAGTGTCCTGCCACCCGCCGCTCGACACCCAGAAGTTATTTTGAAAATCGCCATACTGCGAAAATTGGCCACCAGCGCCCGCGGTGAGTGCGGCTTGCTTGTCGCTGATCAGCGTATTGTGCGTATATACAAAATTCTTCGGTGAGCCTGACGCCAGGTCGAGAGTACAACCCACATCCCCGCTTGAAATTCCGGAAGAACTGGGAGTCGGGTAAACCACCATCACGCCGTAAGCGGAAAGTCCATTCGTGCCGATGAGTGCCAGTGGACCCGGACCCGGCCCGTTGTAGCCAGAAATCGAAAGCGCTGGGGTATCCAAGTTGGTATTGCCACACCCGATGAACGTGACCGGGTCGCCGACTGCGATGTCGGTCTGATCACCGCCAACACCCGGGAGGTTGGTGTACGACATTCCCAGCGCGCAGCCGGTTGCGCTCGCTATCGAGCCTAAGCCGACAGATGAGGTTGCCTGAATCTGAGACGTAGTGGCCGTGGTGATCGTCCATGAGGCCGTGTTGTAGGCCGCGACCGAGCAATTTACGACGAGAAGTTGCTGCCCGGTAGCCGCGGCAAAGTTGAAGCCGCCGCCCACTGTGAAAGTGGCGGTGTTGCTCGACGAGTTGTAGCCGGCCACCACTCCTACGCCCAGTCCGCCTGTGGTCGAGCTGGTCGAGGCTCCGAAGGGGCAGTTTACTTTCGTGATGCAAGTTGCGATGAAGGTAGAGGTCAGGCTGCTGGCCGTGAATGCCGCCTGAGCGCAGTTCACCAGATTCGTGCTCGAGGGAAGGGTGTAGCTGCCGCCGTTGTACGCTACGTTCGGGCATACCGTGCCGCCCCACTCCGAGGCGTACGTGCCAATCTGGTGCCCAATCTTATCCGCGCTCCAGCAGCCCGGATCCGTGTCGGTAATCGAGTAGAACAAATTGTTGTGGATATAAAACTTTCCACCGGGCAGGGCTGCACCGCCACCCGCGTCTTGCCCCCGGCCCGCAATCAAGAACCCGGAGCACGTGTTTCGAGTCATAGTATTGCTGAAAGTGTAGTCGCTGATGACTGTGCCATAGTGCGTACCCGCCCCGCCTCCGGAAGAGTTTGAGGTATCGGCATCGCCGATCGGCCCATTCTGCGCTCCTGAATTATCCGATCCGTCCAGAATGTTACCGTCAATCAGGATTCGTTGCCCACTTTTGAATTCCAAAATGTCTTTGAATACGGTGCTGTTGGAGTTCCCCCAAGTAGCGTTCAGGTTGTTTCCCGTGTTGTCAATGCCGAGCCAGGCGAAGGGGTGTCCCAAACGGTTGCGGCGTATCTCTAAGTCATCGCAAGTCACAAACCCGCTTGGCAGCAGTGAACTCGCACCCAAGCCCCCACAGAGAGAGGAAATCGATGCAGGACTAATCAGGTAATTGTGGTTTACTTTCCCTAATCCCGTCAGTCCGTAATCAATTCCGTGGCTTTCCACGCCGGGCCGGAACATCTGGGTCACTGCGCTGTCAACAATTGAGAAATAATTTGCCCCCATGTGGATGCCGCCCGAAATATCGCATGTCCCAACGTAGGGCATAGTCCAATCGCAGTGCGCCCAAACTTTGCGTAAGTGGATGTGGGACGGAAGTTGTGCGGTAGAAATCCCTGTATTAGTGTTTGCCCCGATGGCCCCTGTATTTATAATGTTCAAGTCATTTGAATTGCCGATCTGGGGCCGCGCTTCCATGTCCTCGATCAGCCAATGATCAGGGCCGATGTTGGTTGCACAGGCTGGCGTGGAACCCACCCCAGAAGCGAGACAGAAAGCAAACGGCGCGTTGTCCGCCGTGCTCTCCGCCGTCCACATGTACTGCACATCGTTGTAGTTGCTGACATTGGTCGCGATGCCATTTGCCAGTGTGAAGGCGCCGCTGCCCGAACTGGATCCCGCGCATGCGCCCTGATTCGCGTTGTAGCAAACGGGCACGCCGAAGGCGTGGGCCTTGGTGAACGTCGCGAACATCCCGACCTGGTTGGTGCCAGAAACCGTCGTCACCGTTTCCTGATTCCCTCCGGTGTCGACCACCAGCGGGATTCCGGAAGCCACGAAGCCATTATTGAGTGGAATCAGGATCGGAATCCCCGCCGCCACTTGCGTGCTCGTCACCACCTGCAAAGTCGTCGTGTTGACCGATACCGTCGTCCATCCGGAAATGACATTCAAGGTATTGAGATTCCCGTTCGTAGTCGTAGCCGTCAGCGCTGCGGAACCCGCAGTCAATGCTGTAGCGGATTCTGTAGTCCAGCCGCTTCCAGTAAGGTTTACCAGCGCCGAACCAGGAACGGACGCGACGGTCCATGTTCCATTCAATTGCGCGAGACTGGGGTTGGTGATCCCGGAGATGACAATTCCTTGCCCCGAAAAGAAAATCACATTCGAGGGAAGCGTGATCTGCGCCGTGGTCGGGCTTGAAATTGTGGCGCTCGAAATCGACACCGGGCCGATACAGGCAAGTGTGGCCGACAAGGGCGCATAAGGACACGATTGGGCGGTGAGGCTACTGCTGCCCGCGCCCCCGCTCAGGATCGTCCAGTTCGAGCGATAGGTGGCGGGAACGAAGCTGAACCCCTGGATAATATTGCCGATCGTAAAGCTCGCCGGAAAGACCGTGGCGCAGTTGGTTCCGCTCTGCAATGTGAAGGTCGCGATTGCGCCGCTCATCGTCGCGCTCACGCAATTGTTATTTGTTCCCGAGCCGGCGTCCGCCGCCACGCTCGTTGGCCCCAGGGTGTAATACATGTTCTGCCCGGTGCAGTCCGGGTTGTCGATGCTGATGTCAGTCGAGGTGGCGAGATTGTCCTGCATCCCGTGCGCGCACACGATCTGTCCATCCGGCAAGGAGGGATCTTGCGCGGAGCGCAATACCAGGAACGCGGTCGAGGTGACAGAATTCGTTTGCGGAATGACCAGTCCGCTGGTGCTGCTGTACAGGGCTGGCGGAATATCCAAAGCGATGCCTGCTCCAGTGGCCGTGCGGCAAGCTTCCGCATCATTGACTGCCGATTGCAGTCCGGCCAGCGTGGGCGATGTCCAGTAAGGCGCATGAAAAGTGCAACTGGGAGCGGGCCCCGTCACCCATGTGCCCGGCAACGAAAGCTCATAACTGAAGAGCGCATTTCCCTCATTGTTATTCACCCAGGCCTGAGGCAGCGCCACCCCTACTGCAAGATCGCCGCCAATCTCGAAGTCTCCCGGCCCCATGCCTTCTCCATACGCCGAATATCCCTCATACACGTGCGCCCCAATCTCCCACCCTGCCCCGTAAGAGTTCTGGTTCACTCCGTTGATGTCGAGCTCGTACGCCGCTCCCAGATTCTGTCCCGCATCCACCACTGGGGAATTCCTGGTAGGACGAAAATCCAGACCGCCGTTCGAAGAAAACGCGCTCGTCGTAGCCGGAATCTTGTAGTAGTCATTTCCATCCGTTCCCGTCGCCTGTGTCCCCGTCAGCAGCCAGTTCACCAGCCCGGTGTTCGTCTGGATCGTCGCCCCGCTGTCCTGAAAATCCGCAATCAGATTCGTGATCTCCGTCCCGCCCACTGCATCGTCCTGTGTCAATTCATTCAAGTGCCAGAAAATCCCCCACGGTACTCCCCACACCGCTTCCTTCCACACCAGCGCCTGAATATGCTGATTCAAAGCCGCTGGCGTGATTCCCATCCAGGACGGATTCACCCCAAAACTCGTGATGTTCTCTGCATTGAATCCATCGGCATACGTGTCCTTTACTCCAAGATCTTCTTTCAGCGCCCCGCGCGCTCCCCCGTAAGGCACGCCTGCCGTGATCCCCTGCATCGTCGTCGTCTCATACCCTCCCGGATACACGTACACCGGCGTCGCCGGAAGCCCCGTCAGATTCGTCGTCATCCACTGCCGCGATAACGTGATTTCGTCCGTCGTCAACTGCGTCACATTCAACTGCATGTGATACACCGCCGACTTCACATCCTGTCCGCTCACATTCGCCAAATCTTGCGACAACAGCGCCGCTCCCGTATACGCCGAGCATCCCGTCCCATATGGCCCCTGACAGGGCAGCGGAGAAAGTGAAGCCGAAAATTTTCCCGTGTTGTTCAGCGCCGTGTACAAACCCAGGATCGTCTGTGTCCCAGTCCCAACCGTCTGCCCCGTCGGCAGCCCCAGGTTATAGCTCACGCTATCATTCGCACCTGTCACCGAAATCGTCAGCACCTTATTACTGATGCTCAGGTTCGCTGCCGTTCCGCTGCCGGTGTACTGAATATCCAGCGCATCGGTGTTGGTGTAATAGGTGTGCGACATCGAATGCGACGTCACATCTCGCCCCGCATTGATCCACTCTTGAAACTCCGAAATCAACGTCTGCGCCAGCGGATACCCCACCGTAATCGCCGCACCCACCGGCACCCCCGCCGCATCCGCCACCGGCAGCACCGTCCCTGCGTAATACGTATCCGCACCCGGCGTCATTCCCGCATCATCCACCGTCAATGTCACCATGGCGGGATACCTCTGATAAAGCTGCACCGCCGGAGCCGTATCCGCCGCAATGTTTCCCGCCCCCGCCGTGGGCAACATCCCGCTCGTCGATTCCACATCGGTCGATCCCGCCACGGCCAGACTCGAAGCATAAAAATGACAGTAGGAATAAGTAACCGCCCCCGTGTTATCCACCAGCGCCCCGTCACGATTCGCGTAACCTTTATCGTTCACCATCGTGATCGCTGTCGCCGCTCCATCAAAGCGGAATCCATCGTAATTTAGGTGCGCCTCCGAGTTATAGATTTTTATATCTCCAGGCCCAGGTGCGTTCTCATCAACATAGAATCCCAGCGGCTGCGTTCCTTGCGGGATCATCGAATCCGCTTCCATGTTCGCGAATACCAGATGATCGCTCGCTCCCTGCACATATACGCCATACTCGTCGAACCAGTTCACCAGGAAATGCTGAAACGTCAGCCAAGACTTCCCGTTGACGTTGATCACCGGCACGTTGCTCAACCCCATCGGCACAATCGGCTCGCCATAAAACGTCGCCGGATTCCCCACCGAGTAAACATACACATACCCATTTGCCAGATAGAAATCCCACTCCGCCGTCAGATTCGAGCTCGATGCCGAAACCTTCTGTCCCCAGATCGATCCAAACAAACAAAAATTAATCGTCGAATACTTCGAAGGCACCGCCGCCTTCCACGCATTCCCCGTCACCAGCACCCAGGCTGTCGCCGGCACCGCGTAATATCCCGTCAAGTTCGGCGCCGGCCCCGTCCCATAAGCATCAAACGTAATCGGATTCCCCGAACTCCCTGAAGACGGAGGGATCAAACTTTCATTCCAAACATCTCCGCGATTGAACAGAATCGAATCCCCGGGCTGAAAGGTCTGCGAATTTACATGCCCAACCGTCTGCCATGCACTAGAAGAAGATGTCCCGTTATTACCATCATTCCCAGCGCTGGAACTGACGTAATAGGTGGTCGCCGAAGCCATCGCACTGCACAAAAACAGAATCACTATCATCCCGAGGCCGGCGGGACCTGTCATCCTGAGCGCACTTGGTTCTGTCATCCTGAGCGGAGCAATGGGATTCGCGAAGCGAATCATATTGCGCAGTCGAAGGATCCCTACCCTACTCGCGCAGCCCGCGGCCTCAATAGGTATTTCCACCACATCCCTCCCACTAGGATTGACCTACAAGAAATGGAGGCTCGAGGGTTGGACACAAGCCCAACCCAGCGAACCTCACCGTATTAGCCCAAAGTGGCAACAGCACCCCACCCACCTGACGGATGTGGCGGCCCCACTTCCCGCTTCCTTTCGAGAAGCGGGAAACCCCTAGCCGAGCGTCATGTTTGACCGTCGAGGCCCAATGAAAAAGGCCATCAGCGCTAGCCGATGGCCGCCCAAGTCCAGCAGTCAACTATCCCTGTCGTTCCGCCTCATCTTCAACATCGTCCACACTGTCCCCGATGTCGTAATTCGTCAGCCCGGCATCTGGAGAAATCGCCGCCCCCGGCTGCGTCACTCGGCTGTCCGCCGCCGGCGGCGCGGGCCACTGTCCCCCATTCCCCTCCGGCCCTCCCAACTCTGCCACCACCGGATTCCGGTCACTCTGCTCAAACGCCTGCGTAGACGAAGGTTGTGCCGCCTCAGGATTGATCCCACCACTCATAAAATTCTCCTTGGGAAAAAGGTTTCTAAATCGTTCACAACATGCAAAGACAGCGATCCCACTCACGGGTGCCTCCCGCCGCCGGAGAACCGGAGTTAGTTCTGCATCTGATACGTCACCGTAGCCACCATCCCCGCCGCATTCGTCGTGCACCCCGCCGCCGCCGTCGTCACTTTCACCCGCAACAGGTGCCCGGTCGTCACGTTCGCGCTTCCAGTCAACTGGCTGTAAAAGTTATTCGTCGAGGTCATTGTGATCGAATAGCTGCCAACCTCAGCCCCCGATCCATAGCCGTCCCAAAGCTGCACCGTCGCATAAGTAGTGCAGCCCTCCGCCGCCGTATTCGCCGCAAAGTCGAAGCCAATAATCGTCACTCCCCCTGCCGGAATCGTCCAGTTGCAATTCTGCCCGACGGCCGTCGACCCCGCCACCGGGCAGTTCCACGTCAACTGCACCTCATTTTTCACGTAGGCGGTGGTTGCAAGCTTGCCCGAATTGTCCCCGGCGCTCGCCGTCGGCGCAGTTGGCGTCCCACCAAAAATCGGCGATGTCAGCGGAGCCAGCCCGCTCACCGCCGTCCCCGAATCCTGAATCGTTTTTCCATTCGTCCCGCTAAACGTCGCAATGTTCCCAGTCGCCGAAGACGCCGCCCCGGTCACGTTCCCCGATCCCGTCCCATATCCCTGTTCGTTCACCCATTGCGTCGTCGCGATCTTCGTCGAACTGTCCGAAGTCGACGGCGTCGGCGCAGTCGGTGTCCCCGTCAAACTCGGCGACGCGGTTGGCGCTATCGATGAATCCACATACGCGGAGGTAATCGTCGAACACGTCGGAGCGCCGCTATTCACCGCCGTCACCGCCTGGTTCGTGCAACTCCCCGTCCCCTGGGTCGCATTCGATCCCGGCATTTCCAGGAACATCTGCACCGTCGTGCTTCCCGCGCTCGCCTGCAGCACTCGCCCTAGAATCTGCGTCGCCGGCGGTCGCGTCGCGCCCCCGTCGTGGCAAAGATAAAACGATCCCGTCGTGCTCGAGGGCACAACGTAATCTCCGATCACCGTCGCCGTCGCATCGAACATGCAAAATGCCGATCCTGTCTTCGCCAGCGTCGCCGTCCCACTCGTCCCAGGGTTCGCAATCACCACCCCAATCGCTCCGCTACTGAGTGCGCTGGCAGGCTTGATCGCGCATCCTGCCGCGGAAAGCACCGCCAACGCGTTGATCACTGTCCCCGTGGTCGCATCATTGCAAATCTCATAACTCTCACTGGCAGATTTCCCCAACTCGAATCCGCTCCCGCTCGTCGCATTCCCCGCTACATAAACCGTCCCCGGCCGCAATGCGCTTCCATTTGCTCCCGCAAACGATCCGATGTTGTAACTTTGATCCGTCCACGGCTTAAGATTTCCCGCCGCATCCACCACCCACTTCAATCCATTGTTGATCCAGAACCCCAATCCCGGCGCTGTCCCCGTGCTCTCACTCCTCACCACCGCGTAGTTGTCGGCAGCGTCATACCCCACCGACGTTCTCTGCCATGTCGAACTATTCGTATAACTCGAATACACATGCAGATTTTGCGCCGTTGAAGACGACGCGTTGTACTCGCCTAAATCGTTCGCATCTTCCTGAAAAAGATTCGTGAAGTAGGAACTCGTCGCCGTTGTCGCCACTTTCTGCGGAGTTCCCGCGCTCGCTGAGATATAAAAATTCCCGTCATTCGAGACCCCCAGCGACGAGAGCCCCGCTCCCGCCGCCGCCATCGCCGTCCCCGGAATCGGAGAACTCACCATCCACGGCCCCGCCACCATCAACTGCCCATTCACCGTCACATTTCCACTGAACGTCCCCGCCGCCGCCGAAATCCCGTTGCTCCCCGAGTAGTTCAAAGTCGAACCGCTGTCCGTAAGCCCGCCGTCCCCACTCACTGCCGTTCCATTCGCCGCATACATCGCGACCTGCGTCGCGTTCCCGCCATTCACCGTTCCCGAGCCGCTTCCGCCACCTCCGCAACCGGTACACGTTCCCGTCACTGTCAGATTCCCATTTACCGTCACTGGAACAGAGAAGGTCTTCGCTCCTGCCGTCAGCCGCTCCAGATAATTCGTCCCGCTCGGAATCACGCCAACATAAGAAGAGATCGAGGTCGCCGCCCGCAATAACAATCCCCCCGCTTGATCCACTCCCAGCGCCATGTCCCCCGCATCGTTCAATGGACGCTCTCCCGCTGTCGCCAGCGTCTTCGCAAAATTTGAATCCTGCAAGGTAACCAAATCATTCGGCGCGTTGATCGCTTTGCCGAGATTCAATCGCCCTTTGCTGTTTGCCACCGGACCATTGTTCGGCTGGTCCTGCTCCTGCAGCACCGTCGCCATCGATCCCGATCCACCGTTGATATCGCTCCCCAGGCATGTGATCCAGATCGGACTTCGCTGCGCGCTCACCCCCGCCGCCTGGCATTGCCCCGCAATAATCGACACGCCGGTCGTCCCCTGGCTCGCGACCGCCGACACCGCTGTACCAACCTCGTCCGCAAACACCGCCGTGTTGTTGATCGCCAGGCTGGCCGGCCAAAACCAGAACACAGGAGTGAATTGCTGCGGCGCGACCGTATAACTCGTCGTCGCCGCCTGCGTATCCGTGAACGAACACATGCCGTTCGTGCCGCAAGCGCCCGAAGCATTCGTCGCAATCGCAAACGTCCCCGTACTGAATGGAGGAACCGCCGTCGTCCCCGTCGTGACCAGAATGTCCCACGTCATCGTCCCCAGACTTCCCCCGGTCGACGACTGCAACTCCACCGACGGCCACAGCAGCGGAATACTCACGCTTCCGCTCGACGGCTCCGCCGACCCAATGAACAGCACCGGTCCATACCCTTGCGTCGAACTTCGCGGAACCACAAAATAACTTCGCTGCGCAGCCGTTCCACCCCCACTTGCAAATACAGGAGAATATCCGCTCAACGGAAACGTCCCCAGAATCTTCGTTCCCGCCCCACCCTCAACCACAAGCCCCGCCTGCGCTGCCAAAGACCCGTACAGCGGATTGCTCGTGCCCCCAGTCGATTCTTGGTAAATATTCTGGAATGTCGCCGGCTGTAGGCCTCCGAAATATCGCACCCCGTATGCCGGGAAAGCCTGGCACACCGAGTCTGTGAACACAAATCCGTTCCCACCCCCGGTTGCGCAATTCACATTTGTCAATTCGCTGTCGTGCAGATAAGTAATTCCATTATTCCCCTGATCGTTGCGCTCATACACGAACGCCCCCATGGGAAAATTCGCGTCGCTTCGAATCGAGCTCGAACTCCGGTTCGACGCCCGCTCGATCACCAGCGCCTGATCGTTGTCATTCACTATGCCGAAGCTGAACATATCGTTCGCTCCCGCTCCGGAATAAATGTTCACATCATCCAGCGCAACGTGATCGGAATTGTCTTCGATCGCCGCATTCAGTAATCCGCAAAATCCAAACGTAGTTCCCGCGGAAAACAACGTCGCCCCAAACGACACTTCAAAATGAGTTGCCGTCAATCCCGTCGCCAACACCACCGCCGCCCAATGCTGGCTCGCTGCGTTCGAGAAATATTCGCAATCAACCGTATCTCCCGCGATGAAAGGATGCGTACTCGCGGTGGTCACGGTGTACGTCCCCCCCGACGCGCTCACGCTCGCAACCTGCACACCATCCACGCTAGTACCTGAAATCATGCTCAGGTTATAAAGCTTGTGGTAATTCACCTCGGGGTTGCCCTGCGTGGTCCCAACATAAATGCAACGATCCCGGGTGAAGCAATCCAGCTCCGCGCCTTTCGCCTCCAGCACTCCGCCTCGCCCGCGCAAATACACCGACGAATACACGTTATACATCGTGTCCGCCGCGAGCTTCACATACGGCGCGGTCGTTGTATTCGGCGTCACTCCCGCATCCCCAACCCACGCGTCGTTCCACGCTTCCTGGATTCCCGTCGACGCCGACCCGACGCTATATCCATTTGGATGGTTGTTCAACGTAGTCACGTAAATCTGGCAGGTTCCGCTGGTCGCGCCCGGCGTGCACGTTCCCCCTGTCACCGGCGCCGCCTCTGGAGTTCCGGTTCCCGAGATGTAAACCGCATACACGTAGTAGTGCGTGTTGATCGGATAACCGCCCGCCCGCGTCGAAGCCACGTCAATCCCCAGCGGGCATGGCGCGGCCGTCGTGCAAGTCAGCGTAATGGTCTTTCCCGATCCCGCCGTCGTGAGGTTGCCAAGGCCCCCGCCGCTATCCGTATAGGACCAGTTCCAACTCGGCGTCACATAGCGAATGTTCGCCAGGTTATTCGTCGAAAATTGCGTCCCCGCCGGCTGCGCAATGTTCTGATTCGTCGCCGGACTGATCGATACTCCCCCTAACCCACCCGTCGGCGTCGCCGGCAAATACTGCCCCGTCGACGAAGAGTAAGTCAGTACCTGCCCATTCGAAGGCGCGCCCGACCCCACCGGAACACTCTGAATTTCGGTCGCGTTCGCGCTCGATCCGCACGCGCCCCAACTTCCATTTCCCAGTAAACAATCCAATCCCGTAGCCGTTCCGCTCCCCAGTTCACTCACCGGCACCAACCCGCTCACCAAATCCGCCTTGGCCGCGGTCGCAGAATCCACATATTGCTTCGGACTTGCCTGCATAGGGGCCGTAGGGTTTGCATTCAAGGTCAGCGGACCCGTCATGGTTCCGCCCGCGGACGCGACATAATTCCCTGCACCCACGCTCGCCACGGAATCATCCACGTAGGACTTGTTCGCCACATCCCCAGTATTCACCGGCGCCGGCACATTCGGAGACGTACTGAAAGTCTTCGCCCCCGCGACCGTCTCCGCTCCCGCCAGATGAACGACCGCGTTATCATTGGCCTTCCCCGCCAGAGCCGTATTCACGTATTGCATCGACACCGGCTGCGCTGCCGTCCCCGATCCCGGGGTCGTCCGCACCTGCGCCAGATCCGCCGGAGAAACTGTCGGCACCACCCAATATTCCGTTCTGACTTCGCTGGGCTGAAGTTGGTATACCACCGTGTAATACGCCCCCGTCGGCGTCGCACCCGCATTCGGTACCAACCCCACATTCAGCACCCCATTCGCTCCCAGCGTCACGTTCAACGTCCCAGGAGCAATCGCCGTCCCGCTCGCAGTTACAAATGCCGGCCACGTAATGATCAAGATCCCTTGCGCAAGGCTGCCGTCCGCCATGTACACGCTGTCCACCACGCTAGTCAGGGCGGGCCCACTCTGCGGTGTGACAAAAGCCGCCCTGGAAGAAGTCGCGGCGGAACTCGCCCCTCCGGATTTTCCCGCCGGATCCTCCGCCCGCGCCGTACACATCAAGGCCCACGCCGTGGCCACCGTCGCCAACAGACAATAAAAAAGCCGCCCCGTAGGGCGGCGCGCCTGAAACATACTTCCTCCTCAGTCTCGCTTTGTCATCAATCTCGTTTTCATCTTGAGCGAAGTTCACCCAGCGAAGCGCAACCGCCAACTCTGTCATCCCGAGCGGACGTTGCGCTGAGCGAAGCGAAACCCAACCGCTACTCTGTCATCTTGAGCCGAGGTCGCGTTGAGCGGAGCGAAACGCCGCCGCCAACTCTGTCATCTTGAGCGGAGGTTGCGTCGAGCGAAGCGAAACGCAACCGCAGTCGAAAGATCCCTACCCGCGCACTACCACTGGAACCGGTAAGGCATTAAATGTGTTGAGTATTTCCCGGAGGAACCAGCTGATGCACAATCGCGAATTAGAAAGATCTCCTTACCCACGCCCCTTCAAATAATCTTCCACGCTCCGCACATAAACCTCGGCAAAATCCGCCACCGGACGTTGTCCCTCGATCAAATCCATCGCATCTTCCACCGTCCAACCCAAAACCCCCAGCAGCGCCAACGTCATCATCGGCGCCCGGTGCACTCCCGCCGCGCAATGGATAAACAACTTCGCCCTACTCTCCTTCAACACCGCCAGCCCAAACTCCACTCCGCAATCGAACACCTCTGCCGGCTTGGGCTCAAAATCATCGTCCACTGGATTCCAGCAAACTTCAATTCCGTGCTCCTCTGCCAGCGGCGTATCGTCGAACTCAATCTGCATGTCAATAATGTGGGTAATCCCCGCCCGCGCCACCGCCGCCATATTGTCCGCGTTCCAGATTCCGCCCCCGACCGCGATCTGGTCGGTCACCCACGTCATGTCCATCCCAGTCCTGCGTCCTGTGCCGCGGACGTTTTCTTCGCAAATTTTTCTCGGGAGATCTCACCCCGCAGCGCCGCCTGCGGAATCTCCGTCGCCCGCTGTCTTCGGCGCTTTCCTACTCGCGGCGAAACCGACAAGGCGGTCTGCGCGCCCAATTCAACGAAGCGCCAACCGCCGCTCTTCATTCTAAAGTATCCTCTTCGCGCGCTGCCTCACCCACTTGCTGCATTTCGTTGCAGGATACCTTTTGGCGCTGCGCTGCGTTACATTTGTCATCTTGAGGGGACGCGCTGAGCAGAGCGAAGCGCAACCGCAGTCGAAAAGCCTGCCCTGAGCTTCCGTAGGATCCCTGCCAGCCAGCACTAATCGTCTTAGCGACCTCTGCGCTCAAGAAAGTTTGAGCACCTTCACGATGTGGTTACCCTCTCGCGCGTCGGCTGTTCCGCCTCCAATCCCCTGTCCGCATCAACCGGTTCCACCGGCAGATTCAACCGCCTTAGCAGCACTTGCGCCAAAGATTCTTCCCCAACGCTCGTCCGCGACTCTTCCCTGGCTGGATACAACCCTGCCATCTCGAACAGATACTTCGCCTGCGTCACTCGGCCACTCTTGGTGACCTCGATCACTTTTTTCGCCATGTCTACGGCCGAAGCCCGCACCAGTTCGTTAATCTTTTCCCGCACCGTCGCAGCATCCGGCGGCGCGCTCAGGCTTTCATCGGTCGCGGGTGCCGGCCCTGCGCCCAGAATTTCTTTCGCAGACCCCAACCCCGCTTTGCCTCGCGCCTTTGACTTCTTGGCTCGCACGTTTCAACCTCCTAAAGGAAATCTCCTTGAGCCCACGCAATACCCTGTGGATCTCTGTGCCCTCTATGTTGCAGGTTTTTCTTCGGTCCCTGAAATCGCGGAAGATCCTAAGCCCTAAGCCAGTATCGCCACTTCCACCGCGATCAGATCCCGCGGCCCCGCCCAAAAACACGAAAAGCGCGCTTCCGAAGCGCGCCTCACGGGTATTTCTTTTTTCTTTACTCTATATATTCAGAATAGCATTTCGCATTGATCGATCTGGACATTCTCCCTTCATTTATTTTCCTTCTGCTTTCTTCCACTTACCAGACTTTCGCCCACAAACGCCCATTGACAACGCCTCGCTAATTTCGTCGCGGCGGAATCACCGCCAGCAACCCAACTGCCAGAAAGCTTTCGCTCAGCAAGTCCAGCGCTTCCGGAACCCGGCGGTCAATCGTCTTCCGGCAACAGTTCAGTAAACGCGCAGCTTTTTCCGCCGTGTGTTCCTGCAGAATTACTCGCGCAATCAACTGTTGGTCCCACTCCTCCAACTGCCCCACAATCTTCTCCACATCGCTCACAAAGATGACGCGGTCCTCAAACGTCACTGCCCGGTAAGACGTCACCGCCGCCCGAAAAAGCTCCTTTCCTAGAATCGACGGCAATCGTCCCGTCTCCAGCGAAAAGCGCATATAGCGCCGCAGCAGAGCCACGGTCCGGCCCCGATACATCCACAAATCTGGATTCCGATCGACCGCATCCTCATACAACCGGGGCGCAAGACGCGCGCTTCTCCCGGCCGCATACCCCGTGTCCGCTACCGCCGCAATCCACTCCACATGTGCGTTCATGCCACCCCCCCTGTCGCATCGAAATCCACTCCCGCGCCGCTCTCGTCGCCATCGAACTCCTCCTCACTATCCGACCATGGTTTTCCCACCGGCATTCTTGCCCCCCGCCCCCTGCGAGACGCCTCGGGAAGTTCAGCCATCGCCCGTCCGCAAGCCGCGCAATAAATCTGCTCTCCGCCAACCAGACGCAACCACAGCCCGCCGCAGCGTTCGCAATATTTCAACTCCAATTGCAACTCATTCGCATCGCCTTCTCGCGCTTTCGTTGTCATTACTCCTCCTGAATTTGCCGGGCTCCCGCTTGCGGACCTCGGCTCTCGTGCTTGATCGGGCTCGCCGCAATCGCAGGTCGCGACAAAAAAGCCCTGCGTCGGACTCCACTTTCCAGCGGAACCGAACGCAGGGCTCGTTTCTCTTACGATGACCTGCTCAGCTATTTAATTGTGCGCACGTTCCACGTTCGTCTTACGGTTCGACCCTTAGTCCTCCTCCAACCTCGTCCCGGCCCCGCGTTGCCGGAAAAATCCCTCCTCATATCCTGACTTCAATACCCGTCCATTCTGTACCATGACGCTAATCCGTCCGCTAAAGTTCACCATCCTCACCAGTTGTTCCATCGCACCTGACAGAACCTCCGCTGCTCGCACCTTACGCCGGAACTCCACAAAGCCCTTTTCCTCTTCAGGTTGATCCATATTGCTCATATTTCTTAGATGACTTGAGATATAAACTTTTATGATGGTATAGCTCTCAATTTTTCGGGTCAAGGTCGATATACCAAAGAGGCTGTGGAAAACTGTCGGGATTAGCACAGGGCTATATCTGTCATGCTATACTCCAGGCATGAAATTCCGAGTGCTGCAGGAAAATCTCCGCGAAACTCTCTGGGATCGCATCAACGAAGGTGAATTGACCGGACTTCGTCTTGCTGAGCAAACCGGATTCAAACAGGCCCACATCTCCAATTTCCTGAATCGCAAGCGCGGCTTGAGCCTCGAAGGCATGGACCGCGTCCTCGCCGTCCAGCACCTCTCCGTCCTCGATCTCCTCGACCCCTCCGAGGTCAACAAGCGCGCTTCCATCGTGGCTCCCAGCAACGATGAATTCCAAAACGTTCTTCTCACCGACGGCACGGTCGCCGCTACCCAACCCCTCATCACCAGCATGAACGTCAAAGAAATTCTCAAATTCAAGAAGAGTTTCTTGAAAAAGTTGAAACCCGAGATCGAAGGCGATCGCGAAGGCTGGGAGCGCTTCGTCGTGATCAAAGCCGATGGCCGCGAGGGCATGAGCATGTACCCCCGCCTGCTCCCCGGCTCCAACCTTCTCATCGACCGACACTACAACTCGCTCAAGCCCTATCGCAGAAACGAATTCAATATGTACGCCGTCCTCAAGGATGACACTTGCACGGTAAAATACGTCGAACTGGCTGGCAATCATCTGATCCTGCGGCCCCACAATCAAGCCTATCCGATCGAAGTTCTGACCCTCGCAGACGGCAAATCCCCTGCCGACCACCTGGTCGGACGCGTCTGCCACGTGGCCTTTGAAACCTAAGCGTCGGCTTTACAAAAGGCGATCAGCACAGGAACGCAATTCTGTAGCCCCAAACCAGAACTGTGTCAAACCACAAAGCCGGGGACATTTCTAGTGTGGTATGAACAATGCCGTGCTGCCAGCCTTGACACCTTTTTCCCCGCCCCTTATCCTTAAACATTGCTCCTTGCGGTACTTGCGCCTTCTTTTCGCGGGCAGGCGTGCTTCCGCGGGCCCCGGAGCAGCGACCGGCGAACCGGCGACGGCTGTGGCGCGGAGGTTTCCGATGTTCTTCGAGATCAAAGACTTAGAACTTCATCCCATTGAGTTTGCGGAGAAGTTTGCACCAGGCGCGATCGAGTTGGGAGCCGAATATCGCCAGATAACGCCGATTGACTCGAGCGGCCGCGCCGACTTGGTCGAAGAGCACCACGGCAAGCACAAGGTCATTCAGGATATTCGCGTAAAGGGCCGGTTGGCGACCAGCCTGGAACTGATGTGCGCGCGCTGTCTCGAACCGTTGAAGCAGGATTTGCGGCGCGAATTCGACCTGCTGTACCGCCCCGTGGGCGCCGATGCCGGTCGCGACGAGATGTCGGTAACCGACGCCGAGGCTGAGATCAGCTATTATGAAGGAGAGGGCCTCGCGCTCGAAGATGTAGTCCGTGAGCAGGTCCTGCTGGCGGTCCCGTTGAAGGTGACGTGCCGCGAAGATTGCAAAGGTCTATGTCCGCACTGCGGCCAGAACCTGAACGAAGGAAAGTGTTCCTGCGCGGTGGAAGTCGAAGAGCCGCGCTGGGCCGCCCTGAAAGACATTCGAGGAAAGCTGGCGCACTGAAGCATTCGCAATTCTGAAGCTGAACGCCTTAGCGAAAAGGACTTTTATACCATGCCGAATCCAAAACGTAGACACTCCCAGAAGCGCACTTCGACTCGAAGAGCGCACGATTTCCTGAAGAGCCACTCACTGTCGGAGTGTCCCAACTGCCACGAAAAGAAGTTGCCGCACCGCGCCTGCGTGAAGTGCGGCTACTACAAGGGCCGCGAAGTTGTTGCCGTTGAGGAAGCCAGCTAAGCTCCGCCACCATGCCTTGCGTGATCGCGCTGGATGCGATGGGTTCCGACCGGGCTCCCAAGCCCGAAATCGAAGGCGCCATCTACGCTGCCCGCAGCTATGGGGTACGTGTGTTGCTGGTCGGGCCCGAAGGCATCGTTAAAGCCGAGTTGGATCGTCATCCTGCCGCCGCGCGCCTTCCCATCGAGATCGTCCACGCCAGCGAAGTCATCTCCATGGAGGACAAAGCCGTCCAAGCGGTACGCGCCAAACGTGACTCGTCGATGCGTGTAGGCGTGCGGCTGGTGCGCGACGGATTGGCCGCCGGCTTTGTCACTGCCGGCAACACCGGCGCCGCCATGGCCACCGCGAAAATGGTGTTGGGCGCGTTGGCTGGGGTTGACCGTCCAGCTCTGGCGGCAGTTTTTCCTACCGCTCCCGGCACGGCAGCAATTCTGCTCAACGTCGGCGCCAACGTAGATTGCAAGCCCCATCATCTCGAACAGTTTGCCGTGATGGGAGAGATTTATTCGCGCTCGATGTTCGGGAATATGCATGGCACAGGCGGCCGCTCTGCTTTTAGCCCGCCACGATCGCCCCGCGTCGGCCTGCTCTCCATCGGCGAAGAAGAAACCAAAGGCAATGAGCTCACCCGCGAGTCGTTTCAATTGTTGAAGCGCCTGCCCCTGAATTTTATCGGCAACGTGGAAGGTCGCGATCTCTTCAACGGACAAGTCGATGTCATCGTCGCCGATGGTTTTGTCGGCAACGTCGCCCTGAAGATTTCCGAAGGCGTGGCCAGTCTGGTGCGCACCGTGCTGAAGGAATCGCTGAAAGCTACCATTACCAGCCAGGTCGGAGCCATGCTTTCGCGCAGCGCCTTTGCCGATTTTAAAAAGCGCATTGACCATACGGAATACGGCGGTGCGCCGCTGTTGGGCGTGAAGGGCGTGTGCATTATCACGCACGGATCGTCGAATGCGAACGCGATCAAGAACGCGGTGCGAGTAGCGGCTGAATTCGCTGAGCGCAATATTAATCAGTCAATCGAGGCGGGACTGGCGGCGCTGCATCCGGTGCCCATCGAAGCCGAAACCGCTCCGACGCCATAGTTGTAACTTCAGATTTCGCACATCATGAATGAATCCAAGCAGGTCCCCAGCGTTATTAAAACCGGCAGCGTATCCTCGATGATCGCCTTCATCTTCCCCGGCCAAGGCTCGCAAATAGTCGGCATGGGCAAAGAACTTAGCGGGAAATATCCCATCGCGCGGCAGACATTTGAAGAGGCTGACGACGCACTCGGCTATAACTTGTCGCAGCTCTGCTTCGAAGGCCCTGAAGATCAATTGCGCCTGACCGAAGTCACGCAGCCGGCAATTCTCACCGCATCCATTGCAGCGTTGCGAGTTCTGGAGGGACGTATACCCAAACCTAGCTTCGTCGCCGGCCACAGCCTCGGGGAATATTCCGCCCACGTCGCTTCCGGCACCATGACCTTCACTGACGCCGTCCGCACCGTACGCAATCGCGGAAAGTATATGCAGGAAGCGGTCCCTGTGGGCGTGGGAGCCATGGCCGCGATCCTCGGCATGGAACTCGAAAAAGTCGCAGCCCTCTGCAAAGAAGCCGCGCAAAGCGAGGTCTGCTCCCCTGCAAATATCAACTCGCCCGAGCAGATCGTGATCTCCGGCAACACCGTCGCCGTTGAACGCGGAGTCAAACTCGCCGACGAGCGAGGAGCCAAGCGCGCCAAAATCCTTCCCGTCAGCGCCCCTTTCCATTGTTCTCTGATGAAACCCGCGCAGGACCGTCTCCAGCCCGAACTGGAAAAACTTAAGATGCAGAAACCGGTCTATCCCATCGCGTGCAACGTCGAAGCCTCGCTTGTGACCGACGATGTGCGAGCTGGCGCAACGCTGGTCGCGCAGGTTACGGGCTCTGTGAAGTGGGAGCAGTGCATGCGCCTCCTCATCGCCGAAGGCGTGCAGACCTTCATCGAGATCGGTCCGGGAAAAGTTCTATCCGGCCTCATGCGCCAGATCGATCGCTCCAAGACTTGCCTGAACGTGGGCGACGAGGCCTCGCTCACAAAAGCTCTGGACCACTTGGAGAAGCTTCAACAATCGTCGCCGGCAGCTTAGCTCATCATTTCCCAAATAAGAAACTCATCATCCCTTCCGAAGCGAGGGACCTCGGTGGGTG
This sequence comes from uncultured Acidobacteriaceae bacterium, assembly GCA_963710965.1. Lineage (GTDB taxonomy): Bacteria > Acidobacteriota > Terriglobia > Terriglobales > Acidobacteriaceae > Sulfotelmatobacter. Next base: position 50,668 of record CAVQCP010000031.1, read on the forward strand.
CCTGCGCCATTTCAACCCTGTCAGCGGAATTCCAAATCGCACGGTGGCGTGCTGATCGTCTTGTCTGATTTGTCCACGTAAAGCTGCGCGTGTTTGGCGCGATCGTTCACGATCAGATCGACGACCACCCCGGTACCACCGCCCGGGCAATTCGTCTCGCCATACACGCGATAGCTTTTGATGAGGCCCCACTCGCCGCCCGGGCCCCAGTCCTGCCAAAACTCGTTGTAGGGATATTGCGAGTGCTTCTGCGGATGCTGCTTCCAGTCGGGATCGTGATAATAGGTGCCGTAAGCAGCTTCAAAATCCTGCTTCTGCAGGGCCGAGAAAAATTTCTCCGCAATGTGCTTCTCCGGCCAGAAGCGATTAAACCAAACGACGGCAGCCACCAGCACAATGGCGATGATGATGGAAACGATGCGGACTCGTCGCTTCCTCTCTTTCTCGGGGTCGTACGTTCTAGCATCTAGCAGGGTCATGTTCTTCTAGCATAACGGACGCAGGCGGGACGTGGAAAGTTGCCCAAAAATTGAGCCCTCGGCTCATCGAGTGAGCGGCAGATTCAAGGGTTAAAAAGTCGATCACCCGATGGCCCGTTCGCTTATTGACTCAATCGGCTTACAGCGTGCGTTTGAACAGCGGTATCGCAATCCCCAGCGTTATTGCCGCAAAAATAGAAAGAAACAGCATGTCCGGCCACACCGCCGCCAGGGTCGTCTCTTTCAGCAGCAGGCATTTGAAGCCGTTCACGGCGTAGGTGAAGGGATCCACCTTCGCAATTCCGCGCAACCACGGCGGAAAAGCCTGAATCGGATAGATCGCGCCGCTCGGAAAGAATAGAAGTGTATTCAGAATGCCGAACATGGCCCGCGGCACCAGCGGATCTTCGATCCGCACCATCAGCAGGAACATCATCGTGTTGAAAGCCAGCGAAGTCAGCACAATCATGACCAGCAGCCCGAGCATCGTTACTGGATTGAAAATCGTGCTCACGCCGGCCATCAGCGATCCGATCACGCAAATAATGACGCCGGTCATCACCGCCTTGATCGCTCCCGCCAGATTCAGCCCAAGCACCAATTCCAGCTTTGTGATCGGCGTAACCAGATAACCTTCGTGCACTCCGCGCGCCTTATCGTCGATGTACAACATCCCCCCGCCGATCATGACCGAAACGAACATCGCCAACGCCAGCGATCCCGGGAGAAGATACTTCATGTATTCGATGTACGGGTAAAGCTCGACAATCGACAGCGCCGTCTGCTGCAAGATGCGTGGTTCAACCGTAGGCTGGTTCAGCGAATTCACCAGATCGGTCATCTCTGATTCCAGCGCGGAGCTCATGAAGTTATCGCTGTTGTCGACCACCACCGCGATCTGCGGATGGTTCTCCTCGTAGACGCGCCGGGAGAATTGCGGAGGAATGATCACCGCTCCATCCAGCTTGCCGTTGCGCACATCCTCCATCGCTTTTCTTTCGTTGTCATAATAGACGGGAACAAAGGTGCGAATGTTGGCGCGGACAGAGTCAAAAGCTTCGCGGATCTTTAGCGCTTGCGTGCCCCCGTCTTCATCGACAATGGCAAGCCGCGCGTCGCGAATCTTGCCGCCAAAGGCGTTGCCCAGAATAACGAGCTGCACTAGGGGAAAAATCATCGACGCCAGCATCAGTGCCGGCGAGCGGAAGAATTTGCGCATTTCGCGCTCGACAATGGCCATCATTCGATTCATAAATTCCCGTGGCGGCGGACGCCTTCGTCCGCCCGTGCCTTCAGAAAATCCTGCTCACCCTTCCCTCTACAGCTTTCCTCCGCCGCGCCTCTATGGTCGCAGCGACGCCTGCGGCATCACGAATGCATAAGCTTTCTGCAACTCGTCCCGCAACTGCCGTCCCGTGTAGTGCACAAAAACGTCATCCAGCGTGGTGTTCTGCACAGATAGCGATTTCACTTGAACTCCAGCTTCCACCGCCATCTCAACCAGTTCCGTCGTCGTGCGGGAACCATTGCCAGTCAGTACGCGGTACATACCTGCACCTTCATGCTGCACCGAAGTGACTTCGTCCAATGTGTGCAGGCGCTGCTCCCAATCCGCCGGAGGATTCTCAAACTGCGCCTCGATCACGTTCGATCCCGGCACGCTCGCCTTCAACGCCATAGGCGTGTCCAGCGCAACCAGCTTGCCGTGGTCCACAATCGCGATGCGGTCACACAAGCGATCCGCCTCGTCCATGTAGTGTGTCGTGATAAGGATCGTCAGCTGCCGCTGGCTTTTGATGTTGCCGAGCATCTCCCACACGGCAACCCGCGAGACTGGGTCTAAACCCGTGGTCGGCTCGTCGAGGAAAAATATTTTCGGATGGTGCACCAGCCCGCGAGCAATCTCCAACCGTCGCCGCATTCCGCCCGAAAGGGTCTTTGTCTGCGCATCGCGCCACTTGGTCAGGTCGACCAATCCCAACAATTCGTCGATCGAGCGCTTGCGCTCCTTCGCCGGCACGTCGTAAAGCTTGGCGTAGATATTCAGATTCTCTTCGACAGTAAGATCGAGGTCGCTGGTCAGGGCTTGGGGGATCACGCCGATCGTCCGCCGCACTGCGTTTGGATCTTTCGCCACATCATGGCCGGCAATCGAAGCACGTCCTGCAGTGATCGGAATCAGCGTGGTCATCATGCGAATAAGCGTCGACTTGCCGGCGCCGTTGGGCCCAAGCAGGCCGAAGATCTCGCCTTCTTTTACGCCGAAAGAAACATCGTCAACGGCGGTGAAGTCGCCGTACTTCTTGACGATGTGGTCCACCTCAATCGCACAAGGCGTTCCGGACACCGCCGCAGAAGCCGCGCCGCCGCCTGCTTTCGCTCCGGCCGTCACCGCTGCCCCGCTGCCGCAGTGCTCTGCGGATTACTCCCACCCTTTAATTGATCCGGCGAGACTAACACTTCCGCCGTCATCCCCGGCACATACTCCCCTTTGGGATTGTTCAACCGGACTTTCAAAACAATTGTCCGGATGTCCCGCTTGCGGCGGCTTACATCGCGCTGGGTCGCAAAGTCGCCTTCAACTCCCTTGAAGAACACTTTGCCGCTCACGATCGTTCCTCCCGGCATTCGCACCCGCAATACATCGCCATACCCGATGTGATCCGAATAAGTTTCCGGAATCGCCGCCCGCGCCCACGTGTCGGTGAGATCGACGATAGTCACGATCGGCGCGCCAATGTTCACCACTTCTCCCTGCCGCGCCGCCCGTACCGAGACCGTGCCCGTGACCGGCGCATAAACATTGGTGTATCCCAGCCGCACCGCAGCCTGCTCCTTCTGTGCGATCGCATTCTTCAGATCCGCTTCCGTCGATTCCACCGTGCTCTTCGCCGCATTCGCCTGCTGCGTGCGCGCGATGGCTGATTGCAAATCCGCCTGCGCCGCGTTCACCAGTTCTTGCTGCGCCTGCACCGTAGCTTGCGCTGCCTGCAGGTTGGTTTCGGCCTGCACGCGATCCTGCTCCGATTGCACCCCCGCCTTGGCCAATTCGATCATGCGCCGGCTGTCGCTTTCGGTGCGCTCCAGTGCCGCCTTCGCTTGCAGCAATTGCGCTTTCGCCGACGCCAGCTTGGCTCGCGCATTCTCCACGTCACTTGAAGTCGAACCCGAGGTGGATTTTTCCGTGTGCTCCATCTCCGCCACTTTATTTTTCAAGCTCGCGATGTTCGCGGTTGCGGCGGCTTCTTGGGTCTGCAACTCCGATGGATCGAGCACTGCGATCAAATCTCCAGCTTTTACAGGCGTCCCTTCATCCACCAACAACTTCTGGATGCGGCCTTCGACCTGGGCGCTTACGATGACCTGATTGGAGTCGACCGTGCCAATTAGTACAAGATCTTTCGAATGGTCGGTCGAAACAAAGTAATAGATTGCGGCAATCACGAAGATGATGCCGAGAAGAATAAAAAAACGATTACGAGCGCTCATTGACGTGCTCCTGCCCCGCCAGGCATGCGATTCTTCGTCGCACCGTTGTAGACGGATGTGTGAGAAGAATATTTTGTCTTCCCGTTGGATGAATGTGCTGCTCCGGAACTAAACAGCCCTGCGGAAATGAAATCCAAGACCGCGGCCCGGCGTTCCGCAATCCGCTGTGGCGCGAGTGGATTGAAGCCGACAATCCGCCGCATGACCGGGGCGCTGCTGAAATAGAAAACGATCATCGCGATCATGGAAGGAATGAAGTGAGCGGGCTGGACGCGGCGAAATTCACCTTGCTCGATTCCTTTCAGCAAAACCTCGGTTAATCGCCCATAAACCGGTTGAAAGTAGTTTTTGATCAGACGATCGATGTGTTCCGATTTACCCTCGCGGGCACGCATCATCTCGCGCTGCATCAGCTTTGGATAAATCTGGTTCGAGGCAATGAAATCGAAATACGCTCCGACGTAAGCCAAGATCTTTTCGCGTGGCGGCAGCTCGCTGTCGAGCACCTGGAACACCATGGCCCGCATCCCAGAAAACGCGTCGTCCAGTACCGCGCCGTAGAGCGTCTCTTTGTCCTTAAAGTAGTAATAGAGCAACGCCTTGTTCACGCGCGCTTCCCGCGCGATGGCATCCGTCCGAGCCCCCGCGATGCCAAGCTCGGCAAACTCGAGGGCCGCGGCACGAAGAATCGCGGCACGGCTCTCTTCCGGCTGGCCGCGAGAGCCCATACGGCGCGCATGAGCTCGGCGATGCATATGGTTAGCCATTGCTTAATTAACCAGTTAGTTAGATTCTACAGCAAAAAACCCACATCCGCAAACGAGACATCTCACGGGACGATGGGCCAAATCACAAATCTGAGCCAGAGGGGGGAAGCAGGATATTGTCGATAAGCCGAGTCAGTCCCACGAATGCTGCGACCGCCACCAGCGCCCCGTTGACGGCGCTTTCTACGGGATCGAGGTTCCCCGGATCGACGATCTCGAAATAGTCTAGCCGCACTGGCTTTTCCGTTGCTATCTCTTCGCGACCGATGGACGCCAAAATACTGGCGTCACGTTCGCCTTCTTCCCACGACTTTTTCACCCGCATCAGCGATCGATGCAAAACCAGCGCTTGCTTTCTTTGCTCCGGGTCGAGATACACGTTGCGGGAACTCATTGCCAGGCCGTCAGCTTCGCGCACAATCGGACAGCCAATAATCTCGACCGGGAAGTTCAGATCGCACACCATTTGCCGGATGATCGCGAGCTGCGCTGCATCCTTCTGCCCGAAAAAAGCCGCATCCGGCTCAACGATATGCAATAGTTTGGCCACTACCGTGGTCACCCCTCGAAAGTGCCCCGGTCGCGAACGGCCGTCCAACTTGTCGCTTAGCCCGTCTACCGTGACCCGACTCCCCTCTCCGGCAGGATACATTTCCTCGATCGAAGGGAAGAAGATAAATTCCACACTCTCGTTTGCCAGCAACTCGCGGTCGTGCTCAAAGTTTCGCGGATACTTGGCCAAGTCTTCGTTCGGTCCGAATTGGAGTGGATTCACGAAGATCGACACAGCGACCACGTCGCAACGGGCACGGGCCGCACGCACCAGCGACAGGTGCCCCTCATGTAGTGCGCCCATCGTTGGCACAAATCCCAACCGCTTGCCCGCTCGCCGAACTGTGCGCGCGGCCGCCCGCATCTCTTCGATGGTGTTAATAATTCGCATCCCGTCAAGGTAGCTCTGCTGTTGAGGTGTGTCTCAGGAGGTTGGAATCCAATGGATCGCGACATTTACGCTCTGCAAGTCGCCCGTCACAATTCCGCGGGTTCGTCGAATCGCAATCTTGTCGGCGTCGGATGCGCTGGGCTTTTCATCCACTAAGATCGCCACGACTCGTCCATAAGGCCATGCGGAAGCCGGCAACTGCGCCAGCGCATTCAGCACTTCTTCCGGCTTCAAAATTTGTTCTTCGTTGGCGGCTACACTGCTTAACAAGCCCACCGCATTCGGACGCACTACCAGATAGGGATTGCTCCAATGCTGCGCTGTTTGTGTCGGATATTTCGTCGCCTCGGCGGCAGGCAAGGCTTTGAGCAGAGTCGCCGCATCGGGCGGGGCTGGCGCATTTTGCCGCGTGCAAGCGACCATGGAAAAGCTCACCGTCAAAATAAAAGCGGCAAGAAACGCGGTGACCCTATGTCGCGGCTGACGCGCCGTGCAGGAAACCTTCGCCCAAAATCTCACCGCACCACCACGGGAACGTCAGTCTTCACTGCCCAGATCAGCGCGACGATCCAGCCAATCATGGTCCATCCCAAAAAGAAATTCAGCAGAATGATGGCGGCGATGTCCCGCTTGCTCCGGGCTAGAGCAATAATCGACGGCAGAAAATACATTACGAAACCAAAACCAAAAATCGGAAGAAAAAATGCAGGCAATAAATGGGTCATGACTGCCTCCTGACAAACATAGCCTAGCACCATCGCACGCAAGGTGCTTGGCTTTGGCTCTGTTCGACCCCTGAAAATCCGTGGCCAACGGTTCTACCGCTGCATGGCTCGTTTCCGGGCCATAACCGTCTCCAATCCGGCCCTGGTCTCTTTCGGCAAATGATAAGACTCGTTGTCTGCGGGATATTGCAGCGACTTCACGTCAGCGGCGAAAGCCCTTATGGCATGAGTCATCAGGCCAGCCGCATCCCCGTAGCGGCGCACAAATTTGGCCGGGGGAGCAAACGTCAGGTTGAGCAGGTCATGGAAGACCAGCACTTGGCCATCACACTCCGGACCAGCCCCAATGCCGATCGTCGGCGTGCTTACTTCCGCCGTGATCATCGCCGCCACTTCCCGCGGAATTCCTTCCAGCACCAGGCAAGCCACACCGGCGCGGTCCAGCGCCGTCGCATCGCGCATCAGTTGCTCAATGGCTCCAAGATTTTTCCCCTGCACCTTGTAGCCCCCCATCACATTCACCGATTGCGGCGTGAGCCCGATGTGGCCGGCAACAGGAATTTCGGCGTCGATGATACGGCAGATCAGGTCGGCTCGCTTTTCGCCGCCCTCGATCTTGACTACCTCCGCTCCACCTTCTTTTACGAAACGCGTCGCATTCAGAAGGGCACTGCTGTGGTCCAAATGGTAAGACCCATAAGGCATATCCGCCAGCAGTAGCGCATGTTTCACGCCCCGGCGCACAGCCTTCACATGGTGCAGCATCTCATCCATGGTGACTGACAGCGTGTTTTCGTAGCCCAGCATGGCCTGCGCCAGAGAATCGCCCACCAGGATCATCTCAATGCCGGCTTCGTCGACCAGGCGCGCCGTCGAATAATCGTAAGCCGTCAGGCAAGTGATCGGCTCGTGGCGAAGTTTCAGCTCACGTAATGAAGCGGTCGTAATTTTGTGCTGGAATTTATTGGGAACAGATTTGTCGGAACTAGACTTGCCGGAGCCGGGCTCGTCGTGGAGACGCCCGCCCATCGGGGTGATGCTCATTTTTCCTCCAGTGCCCCTCCAGCTTGCCGGATAGAGCCTGTACGCATCTTCTTGGATGCTGGCAGGTATTGTAACGTCAAAAGAAAGCTTCTGTCGATAGAACGATTTGCGGTCGCGATTCGGGTATTTGTAAGACGGTTTACACTGGTCTTACCACAGTGTAAGATTGTGCCATGGACAGCTTCCGGACTACGATAAGTTCGAAGGGACAGGTAATCGTTCCGCTGAAACTGCGTAAGCGGCTGGGTCTAAAAAAGGGCACACCGGCAACCTGGACTGAGGAAAATGGCCGCTTGATCTTTACTCCAATTACCGAACGCCTGTTAGATGAAATCCAGGGATTTCTCAAGCCTCGGCCGGGCGAGCCTTCGCTCTTTGAGCTTTCTCTGCAAGAACGGAAACTTGAACGTGAGCGCGAAAGATTAAAATAGTGCCCGCATCTTTCGGCAAAAGTCCGCGCCGCTATGTGCTGGACGCTAATGCTCTCATCGCCTTTTTTGAAAGCCGTCAGAGCGCCTCCGAGAAAGTGCGGCGGTTAGTCAGCAACGCCATCCGGCTGGACATTCCCTTGCTGATGTCCGCTGTCAACTGGGGAGAAGTCTTCTACCTTGAATGGCGGTACCATGGCGAGGCCAAAGCGAGAGAAGTGGAAGCGAATGTACGGCGTCTGCCGATCGCGGTCATTGAGGCCGACCTTGAGTGTGCTACCCGTGCTGGAGCCATCAAACAAAAGCATAACCTCGGATACGCTGACGCCTTCGCCGCCGCGTTGGCTATCGACCGCGATGCATGGCTGGTGACGGCTGATCCGGAGTTTGCCAAGGTAGGGAAGGCCCTTTCTGTGTATTCCTTACCGAGGCACGAGAGGTAGCTGTCCGGCGAATCTTTGTTAACCCGTGCCGGGAGTGCCCAAGTTTCGTTCTAATGCAATCTCCGCTGCTCCGCACAGCCACGGGTAGGATGAGAACTAAGCGTTGAAGCCGATTTCGAGCAGGCAAAGGACGATTGCCGAAATTACCCCTATCCTGCGCAGCGGTGTCATCGGCCAAAATCGCAGGAGGAAATAAATTGTCCCCGCGCCGAGCGCAGCGAGTGTCCACATGATGGGACGATTCTCGCAATTGGTATGCACCGAGAAGGAGAAATAGGAAAGGCCGTCAGAAACAACGCGGCCACCATAAAACAGACGGCATGGCCCTGTTTCGGGATTAGTATGTTCTAGTCTGCCTCTGGGTCCATTCTAGTTGTAATCGGCTTCCTCGGCCGATTACGGAGGAGACTTCCTAGGCTCCCACCGCCTCCTGCCCACCCAGCGGCAAGAAGTACTGCGTCCCTTTGATCGGCTCCGATACCTTGCGCAGCAATTCCTGCAAATCCTCGTTGCTGTCAACGAAGTCAATGTCGGAGGTATTCACGATCAACAGGTCTGACGAAGTGTAATGAAAAAAGAAGTGCTCGTAGGCCTTGACCACTTCTTCGAGATATTCGTCGCTCAGGGCGCGCTCGTTCGCGGCGTTCTTTTTTCTCAGCCGCTTCTTCAGCACCTCGGGCGTTGCCTGCAAATAGATCACAAGATCCGGCGTGGGCAGTTTTTCGCGGAATAGATTGTAATAACGGTTGTAGGTATCGAGTTCCTGGTCGGTCAGGTTGAGGCAGGCGAAAAGCTTGTCCTTTTCGATAATGTAATCCGCGACTACAGTCTTATTCGAGCGCGGTCCCAGGTCGAGTGCCTGCAACTGCTCGAAGCGCCGCACCAGGAATGCGAACTGCGCCTGAAAGGCCGCGCCCCGCTTGCCATCGTAAAAATCTCCCAGGAAAACATTCGACTCGGGCTCGATCACCCGCTGCGCATTCAACCGCTCAGCCAGAATGCGGGCCAGCGTGCTCTTGCCGACTCGAATCGGCCCCTCCACTGCGATGTAACGGGGAAGTTCGAAAAGATTAGCCATGGGCTCGCAATTATCCGGAATTTGCAGGATAGCTCGGATGAGGCTCAGTGGCAATTGAGGGAAGAGTTAACAGAGTGGAATTGGGGAATTGGTAATTCCCCCTGCCGCAGTGCCGGTTTCAATTACCAAATTACAAAATGCATTTACAATCCTCCTCATGCTAAGCCCAGCTCTCACCGGCGCGGCCACCCTCGCGGCTGCAACCGCCGCGGGATATCAATCCATGGCCCCGACCGGGCAATGGTTTGGGCGAACTTTCACCGGCCTTGCTCCCGGTTCCCGCCAGCTAGCGCTCACCTACGATGATGGCCCCAACGATCCGCACACCCTGCGACTGCTCGAGGTTCTGGCCAAGCATGATGTGAAGGCAACTTTTTTCCTGATCGGACGTTATGTCGAAAGGCGTCCGGAAATCGTTCGCGAAATCGCGCACTCCGGTCATGTGATCGGCAACCACACGTTCACGCATCCGTTGTTGATTTTCAAGAGCGAAGCCGAAATTCGCGGCGAAATCTTGTGCTGCCAAAGTGCTTTACACGATGCTATCGGCGAACACTCCAACCTTTTCCGCCCGCCTTTCGGTGGCCGCCGTCCGGCAGTGCTTCGCGTCTCCCGTGAACTCGGCCTCGAACCGGTTATGTGGAATGTAACCGGCTATGACTGGAACGCCCCACTGGCTGCTCTGATCGAGCGCAAGGTCGAAAAACAGATTCGCGGCGGCGATGTCATCCTCCTCCACGATGGCGGACACAAGCAGATGGGCGCCGACCGCTTCAATACTGTAACCGCCACCGATCATCTGCTCGGGCGCTATAAATCCAAGGGCTATACCTTTGTCTCGATTCCGCAGATGCTCGATTTCGCAGACGATCGAACAGTAACCGATGCTTCTCGCAGCGATCGAAATCGACCATCAAGATTTTCCTCTTGACGGCCACCACCCCCGGTATGTAACATGGTAATGACAAGCCAGCCCTTCGGGGCGGGCAGAATTTCATGCAGAGTGGCTGAGGGACGAGCCCTGTGACGCCACGGCAACCGGATCGGGATCATATATCCCGACCGCCAGGTGCCAACTCCCGCCCGGAAACGGGGAACATGAGATTCGGTATGCGAGCTAATTTATTCTGCATTCCGAAAACCTCTTTTCCTATTTCCGGGGAAAGAGGCCTTTGCATTTTAGGGGCATCTTTCTCCGGCTCGTCCCCAGCTATTCGCTATGATTTCGAAAGCGAGTAGCCCCATGTCGAATCACAACGGTCGTTCTTCCTCTCCCGCTCACTATGAATTGCGCTGCCGCGAGTGCGGCAAGCGCTGGGGGAATCAGCCCCGTTCATTCTGCGACGAGTGTTTGTCCCCCCTCGAAGTCGTTTACGACTACGACTGGATTCGCTACGTGATGGGCCAGGGCACCATTGATCCGGTGAAGACGATTCGCCAGTGCATTGCACAGCGCGCTCCCAACATGTGGCGTTATGCCGAACTGCTGCCGCTGCCTGGAGACTTTGCTTCAAGCCTGCCCGTCGGCTTCACTCCGCTGATTCGCGCTCCTCGTTTGGCGGCGAGGCTCGCCGGTTCCACCGATGCTGAAACCGCCGCGCAAAATCTCTACATCAAGAATGATGCCGTCTGCCTGCCCACCCTCAGTTTCAAAGATCGCGTAGTCGCAGTGGCGCTCGCGCAGGCCCAGGCCTTCGGCTTCGACACGGTCGCGTGTTCTTCCACTGGAAACCTTGCCAACGCCGTCGCCGCCCACGCCGCCCGGCTCGGCCTCAAAGCCTGGATCTTCATCCCTTCCGACCTCGAGCCGGCGAAGATTCTCGGCACCCAGGTCTTCGGCGCGAATCTGGTGCGCATCGCCGGCAACTACGACCAAGTCAACCGCTTGTGCTCGCAGATTGCCGAAGAACGCAACTGGGGATTCGTCAACGTCAACCTGCGCCCTTATTACGCGGAGGGTTCGAAGACTGTCGGCTTCGAAATCGCCGAACAACTCGGCTGGCGCTTGCCCGATAACGTAGTTGTCCCCATGGCCGGAGGTTCGCTGATTACCAAAATCAAGAAGGCCTTTAACGAACTAATCCAGTTTGGCCTCGTCGAAGACAAGCCCGTAAAATTTTTCGGCGCGCAGGCTACGGGATGCTCTCCCATTTCAACCGCCGTAAAAACCGGCAACTCCGAGATCGAGCCCCAGAAGCCAACAACCATCGCGCGATCACTGGCCATCGGCAATCCCGCCGACGGACTCTATGCCATCAAGGCCATCAAGCAAAGTGGCGGATGGAGCGAAGACGTCAGCGACCCCGAAGTCATCGATTCGATCCGCCTCCTGGCCGAAACCGAAGGCGTCTTCACCGAAACCGCGGGAGGCGTCACCGTAGGCTGCGCCGGCAAGCTCTATCGCCAGGATCGCATCCTGCCCGAAGAAACCACCGTACTCTGCGTCACCGGAAACGGTTTGAAAACCACTGACGTGCTGGCCGGAGTTTACGAAGTGGAGCGCCCGATTCCGCCGAAGCTGGTCGAGTTCGAGCACTATCTCCAGGAAGCACTCGGCACAATCGAGGTAGGAAAAGAAGCCGTAGCCGCCGGAGCTTAGATCATAAGAAAGGCGAAAGCCACGGCCGTCAGCGAGTCCTGGCTTTACAGCTTGCGAAGAAACCTCCGTCTTTCAGCCGCGACGCGGCGCAAGAAATGCAGCCCGCGGCGCAAGCCATGGGTGAAAAGTGGAAAATGAACAAGCCCCAGAGGGGCGAAAGAGGAGTTCTCTCACGCACACTCTTTAGCCCCGAGGTGCCAAATTTGAGTCTTCGGCAAACTGTTTAGCCACCGAGGGACGCACTTGTTCCGGTGGCTGCTTCGATTCGAAAAACTCCTACTGTCGAGACTGAACTGCTCCGCCTGACGCAGCCGACGTAAACGACATCCCTACTCCCAATCTCTCCCGCACCATCTCCTCAATCTGCGACCATAATCTCCGATCGCACTCACTCTCCACGTGCCCTCGCATGAAAAAACGGTCCGCCCACGAATACCCCGAACACTGCACGGGATTCTTCTTGTAATCCTCGAGATAATTTCCCAGGATCTGCGTCTTTTCAGGATCCCCCGCGACAATCTGTCGCCGCCCGTGGATGATGCCATGGGGTTGATAAAAATTCACCGCAGCAGCCACGTTGTCAGGGATGATTCCGTCGTTCTGCCATATCTTGGCCACACTATCCACCTGAACCGTCAGCGCAACCGGCACACCTTGCCTTCGCAAATCGCGCGCTAGCAAAACTGCTGCGGATGCTCCCCAACTATGGCCAAACAAAATAACGTGAGCGCGCCCTTTTTCTTCCGCCGATAAAAACCCGTCATGATCGGTATCGAGAAGTCGCACCACCGTCTCATAGGCCCGCTTCCGGCGGCGGTTTTCAAAGACTCGCACATATGTATCTTTTGGAACCGTGCTCCGAATTCGCTGCGCCAGCTGAACCGGACCGTGGTTCGGATCGTCGTGTCGCACGAAACCACCCACGAAGCCGATCACAATATTGGAAGCCGTTGTCGTAGTAGTTTGCGGCTGCACCGCTGCCCCGAGAGCTGGCTCAATTGCATTGAGAATCGCGAACGTAAGAAGTAAGACACGAAATGAACCGAACCGGTGCAATCGAACTCCTACCGAACCAGATGATTCGTTCTTCTAAAAGGATGCGGCAAAAGGTGGCTCGTCGGCGCGAATGGCTTGAACAGAGCCATTTCCGACGCATTCAACCCGGACGTAAGTCTACACCCGCTGTCAAACTCCGGGGCGCCTAGTCCGAAACTTGAACCTTCTTGCCTGAGACAAACACATTCCCCGCCAGAACGTATCGCAACCGATCTTCGGCTGCCTTTGTAATTCCTATGCGCGGAGTCGTGAGAATCTTTCCCGCTCGAAAACCATCCTCCCCAATCCACAACCCGGAAGCCGGCGAGGTGAGATCGCAGCCGTTGTCTCGGATGCGGGTGACTCCGAACGCCTCCGCCAGGCGCCCCGGCCCGCTCGTAAGCTTCCGCAGGTCGGCCGGTCCGTGTAGCGAAATCTTCCGCGCTCGAGCCATCTCCGCCATCCCCACAAGCGGTTCCAATGCGCGAAAAAGAACAGCTCCCGCCAGTCCCTCGCGCTGGCACGAAACGTTCAGGCAATAGTGAACTCCATAAATGAAATAAACATAGGCAAAGCCAGGAGCTCCAAACATCACCGCATTGCGTGGCGTCAGCCCGGGAAATGCATGCGAAGCGGGATCGCGCTCTCCAAGGTAGGCTTCAACTTCCACGACGCGTGCCGCCAGGCGCGACTCCCCCAGCTCCCGCACCAGCACCTTGCCCAAAAGTTCGCGCGCCACGCGCCGCGGCGTCCGCGCAAAAAATGCGCGCTCCAGCGGACGAAGATTCGACAGTGAGCTCACATCTGAAATAAACAGATTCGAATCGAACGAAGTCAAAATGCAGAAAATCCTGAAACCTGCGGCCGCCTCATTCTATTCATCCCTGGCTTCTGGCTTCTTACTCCTCCCTTTTACTTCTCACTTCTGACTTTGCCCCGATTCTTTCAAATACTCCAATACTTCCGCCGAATGCCCCTCCGGCTTCACCTTGGGAAACACATGCTGAATTTTTCCCTCCGGGCCAATAATGAAGGTGCTGCGCACGATTCCCATCACTTTCTTTCCGTACATATTCTTTTCCTGCACCACGCCAAAAGCGTCCGCCACTTTCTTGTCGGCGTCGGCCAGCAGCGAAAACGGCAGCTTGAATTTGTCCTGAAATTTCTTCTGCGCCTTCGGCGTGTCCGGCGAGATGCCAAGTAACACGGCGCCGGTTTTCTGCATCTGTTTGTAGGAGTCACGAAACTCGCAGGCCTCGATGGTGCATCCCGGTGTGTCGGCGCGGGGATAAAAATACAGCACCACGACTTTGCCGCGTAGACTTTTCAGCGAGATTTCCTTTCCGTTCTCGTCCTGCAAAGTAAACTCAGGAGCCTTATCATTGACGGTGAGCATGCATTCCTCTTTTCTGGAAAACTTACGATTGACCGGTCGGTTTATGTCCAGCAAGTTTTTATACCGCAGATTAGGGCCAGTCGTCATCGTGCTCTTCGCATTTTTCGCCATAGCCGTTCCTCCTGTCGCGGCGCAGAGTCCGCAGCTGAAGCGCCCCAACGACGAGCCCGCCGAAAAGCCACCCGCTCCCCCACCCAAGAAAAAAATTAAAGGCCCGCGCGCCTTAGCGGTTTTGCAGTTCGGTGAAAAAAGCACCACGCTCATCCCCATCGCCATCCTGGTCGACGGCCGATTCTATGATGCCAGCGCCTACAAAGCAGAACCCGTCCCCATGGCTCTCGATCGCGGCACCGTCTACGAGGCCGAGCAGACTGGGGAATCCCAGGGCCTGTTCACCATCAATGCCGCTCTCCACAGCAAGTCGCCCAACAGTCTGCATCCCTGGTTGGGATCGGGATCTTATTTGCCGAATGGAACGGAAGCGGCAAAGACTACACACAAAGCGGAAGACAAGCCGGTAGGCATCGACAGTAGTGGCAACGACGAGCCGCCAAGATTGACCAGAGGCGATACTGCAAAACCCGCGACTTCGGATTCCGCTTCTGCACCCGCTGCAAAACCTGGCAGCGCCAATCCCGCTGCTTCCGGATCGCCGGATAAGGCCGCCGGTACCCAAACGCCGCCAACTTCCCAACCAGCGAGCGGCGCATCCTCTAATCCGTCAGCCAATTCGCCCTCTGGCCAGGACGCGCCCAAGAACTCAACACCGCCGGCGGCCGATAAAGCCAAGTCATCATCCGATCAAACATCTTCAGCCCCCGACGCAGGAAATTATTATCGACCCACATTGCGCCGGGGTAAACCCACAGAGCCCGCCCAGCCTCAAGTGGCAGAAGAAGATGAAGAGCCGAAGCCCGTCAAAGCGGAAGCGTCCACAAATTCCGCTGCTCCCGCCGCGCCACCCGCCCCAAAGCTCGTCCCGGCAATCTCCGACGAAGGCGGCCCTGAACTGCGCTCCTATACATTTTTCTGGAAGACGGGCGAAGAGGACGACCGCCGCACGCAGATGTTGGCTCTGGCGGCGGCGAATGTGCGCAATTACGCGGCGGCGCTGGTAAAGAATCGCATTTCAGCCAAGCCCATGCCGAAGCCAGCGCCCACTCACAAGTCACCTAAACCTGCCAAGCCAGTCCAGCCGGAGTTCGAGAACATCCGATTTCGCGCCTTCGATTTGTGGGGTAAAAGCCAGCCGGTAATGATTCTGACCGCTGAGGCTCATCTACCCGCCGCGCCGGGAGCTATGGTGCTGCCGGAAAACTATAGTGTTGCCCTGGCAGCAACCACGGATATCTATGGAAACCTGCGACCGCTTTATACCGGAGTGACAGATAAATTCCATCTCGATGTCACGCCGGAATTGCAGTTGATCGACGCCGTCGATGCCGATGGTGACGGACGAGGCGAGCTGCTGTTCAGCGAAACCACGGATGCCGGTACCGGATATGTGATTTATCGCGCCACCCCGGATAAGCTTTGGAAGTTGTTCGACAGCTTGAGTGGTGAATGAGTGGCACCCTGATTTTCGCTTTGCCAATCGCCGCGTGCTCGGAAGTATCGTACCTAACCAAGCTAAACCGTCCCTTACACAAAAGTACCGCACCGTCGCTTTCTGCACTCCTGCAAAACGCTTCGGTAACCTGCAAAGTGCAGTGAAGTAACCGACTCCTCGAATCCTCCAACCCCTACAAATCCATTCCTTGCAATAAATTCACCGACTCACGCTAATTGCCTCTGACGTGCACTATGTAGGGCGCAAGCCGGCCCAAAACCTGAGAGGGCGGGCAGCAATGGGATCAAAACCCGCGAGGAGGCACTATGACAA
Organism: uncultured Acidobacteriaceae bacterium; assembly: GCA_963710965.1. Classification (GTDB taxonomy): domain Bacteria; phylum Acidobacteriota; class Terriglobia; order Terriglobales; family Acidobacteriaceae; genus Sulfotelmatobacter. The sequence continues at coordinate 66,976 of CAVQCP010000031.1, forward strand.
TCCTATTTGTTCTGCTGACGTTCCTTCTGATTATGAGTGTCCGCTATTACATCGAGCCGAAGACCCAGCAGCCAATGGCGGAGCCGGAAATATTTACGAAACCGCAACCGCCGGTGGTGAAGCGCGAGTATGGCTTTGAAATTCCACAAGACTATTGCTTTCATCTCGGACACACCTGGGTCATGAAGGAAGGCACCGACGATGCCCGCGTAGGAATCGATACCTTCGTCACCAACCTCATGGGCAAGATCGATCACATCGATGTCTGCGGAGCCGACCGCTGGGTGCGCCAGGGACAGAAGCTTATCACCCTCACCAGCAATGGCACCACGATCGATCTCATCTCGCCCGTCGAAGGCGTGGTTACCGCCATCAACAACGATGTGTTGAAAGATCCGAGCCTGGTAGCGAACGATCCCTACTCCAACGGCTGGATCGCGATTGTCAAATGTCCCGACCTCAAGATGAACCAGAGGAATCTGATCCAGGGTTCGATGGTTGCGCCGTGGATGCAAAACAACCTCAGCCGGTTGAATGCGGTATTAGCTCCATCGCCCGCGCTGGCGCAGGATGGCGGCAGTCCGATTAAAGGTCTGCTGCCGCAGTTGACGCCGGAGCTGCAGCGGAAAGTGGTCAAGGAGTTCTTTCTGTCGTAATTCGAACTCCACCATTTCCAGCTCAACCCCGTACCAGTTATCCCAGGAAGGAGAAACGTCATGGCAACCAGCAAAGCAATCCTGATCGACATCACCAAGTGCATCGGGTGCCGGAGTTGCGAACAGGCTTGCAAACAGATTCACGGCTTCCCCATGGATTCCGAAGCCAAACTTTCACCCACCGCACTGACCATCGTGGAAAATCACAGCGACACAGATCGTGGCGAAAAAGATCGCGGTGATCGTTACGTGCGGCGCATGTGCATGCACTGTCAGGATCCAGCCTGCGCCTCAGCCTGCCTCGTGGGCGCACTCAAGAAGACCGCCTTCGGTCCGGTCACTTACGAAGCTTCCAAATGCATCGGCTGCCGCTACTGTATCGTGGCGTGTCCCTTCAGCGTGCCGCGTTACGAGTGGTCGAAGCTCGTGCCCTTCGTCAAGAAGTGCGACATGTGCGCCGAGCGCCAGGCCAAAGGCAAGCCACCGGCCTGCGTCGAGGCTTGTCCCGTGCAGGCTTCCATCTCCGGCAGTCGCGAAGAGATGCTCGAAGAAGCACAGCGCCGCATTCTAAACGATTCCAACTACGTGAAGCATATTTACGGCAGCGACGAAGCCGGCGGAACCTCGGTATTCTTCATCTCCGATGTCTCCTTCGAAAAGCTCGGCTTTGTCGCCGCACCCAAGCAACCGCTGCCCTTGTTGACGGCAAGTGCATTGGGCGATGGCCCTACGGTGATCCTGGTCGGCGGCGCTTTACTCTCCGGCCTGTACTGGATCACGCAACGCAGAACCGCAGTCGCTCTCGCCGAAGCACGTGAGAAATCTGCCAAGGAAAGGAACTAGCCATGACTAGCAGAGGATTTCCTAAGATTAGTTTTTGGCGCACCGTGGTCGCGGCAATTTTCGCCGCCGGTATTTATTCGATGTACGCACGATTCGGCCTCGGCTTTCAGGCTTCCACGCACCTCACCGATCCCCAACCCTGGGGCCTATGGGTTGGCCTGGGGACGCTGTGTGGGGTTGGCCTGTCGGCCGGAGGATTCGCGATTGCGGCTGCAGTCTATCTTCTGGGTTTCGAGCGCTACCGTCCGATTCTGCGCACCGCCGTGTTGATCTCTTTTCTCGGGTACTCCACGGTCATCGTGGGCATGATGTACGAGCTCGGGCTGCCCTGGAGGATCTGGCATCCCATCGTGATGTGGAACCGGCACTCGGTCTTGTTTGAGGTGTCGTGGTGCGTGATGCTGTACACCACGGTTCTGGCGCTGGAGTTTTCGCCGGCGCTGGTCGAAAAGATTCCCTGGGCGCGCGCACGCGCTGCGTACCTGCGCTGGCACCATAGCATTCTGATTGCACTGGTACTGGCGGGCACACTGCTCTCATCCATGCACCAGTCGTTTCTGGGCGGACTCTACCTAATCACTAAGGGCAAGCTCGATCCACTGTGGTACACACCTTACCTCACCACCCAGTTTTATCTTTCCGCAATTCCCGCTGGGCTGGCGTTGACCATCATGGCCATTTACCTCTGCGTGCGGTCGCTGAATGTGAAAGTCGACTTAAATATTCTGAGCGACGTAAGCCGGGTGATCTCGCCGCTGCTCGCAATTTACGGCATCTTCCGGCTCGTCGACCTGATCAATCGCGACGCCACCAGTTATTTATGGATGTGGCGCGAAGAAACTCAATTGTTCTGGCTGGAAATCATCCTGCTGGTGATCGCGCCCCTCATCCTGCTCAACCTGGATAAAGTTCGCAATCATCCCAAATATTTATATTGGACCTGCTCGCTGATCGTCATGGGTTTCATGACGAACCGGTTGAATGTCTCAATTACGGGATTGCAGGCTAGTTCCGGGACTTACTACATACCGAAGTGGACGGAGTTTGCGGCTACGCTGGCAACTATCGCAGCGGCGGTCGTAGCCTTCCGTTACGCCGTCATCTACCTGGATATTCTGCCTAAGAACTCACCCCAGAGACCAATGATTGCTTTCCCTGCTCCTGGCAGAGCGTAAAATGCGTAGTGCCTCACGGCCCCGGGCGAAAGCTCGGGGCCTTCGCTTGTGTGATTTCTGGATTGTGTGGTTTCTGAATTGTGTGGGTTTGCGATTGTGTGTTTTCTGGATCGGGTGGCGCTGGTACTCTGCCCGCGAAATCTAACTACCAGCAGAACTGCGATTATCTGCTACCCCCCTACTCCGCCAACTTTCTTTTCAGCCGCCGCAACAACGAAGTAGGATGTATCCCCAGAATCCGCGCGGCCTGCGTCTTGTTGTTCCCCGTCGCAGCCAGCACCTGGTCAATGTAGTGGTCTTCCAGCGCATGCAAAGTCAGGAACTGATCTCCCGTGGGAGAAATATCATCATCGGAAAACGCATCCACCGCGATTCGATCGACACTCTGGTCGCGAATTTCTTCGGGAAGATGATTGGAATCAATCTCTCCCTGCGGCGTCAGAATCATCGTCCGTTCAATCACGTTTCTTAATTCGCGAATGTTCCCCGGCCAGGGATACTGCTCCAGCAGTTCGCCAGCCGCCGGGGTGAATCCGGTAAAGCTCTTGTTTAACTCGCGATTCAGCTGTTGCAGAATCTCCAGCGCCAGCGGCACGATATCTTCCTTGCGCTCACGCAACGGTGGAATGTAAAGCTGCACCACATTGATGCGGTAGTAAAGATCTTCCCTAAATCGGCCCTGCGTAACCGCGTGTTTCAAGTTGTCGTTGGTGGCGGCGATCAACCGGATGTTGACCTTGATCGTGCTCGTCCCTCCCAGCCGCATGAACGTCCCTTCCTCCAGCACTCGCAAAATCTTCGCCTGCACGCTCAAAGACATATTGCCGATCTCGTCGAGAAAAACGGTCCCGCCGCTGGCCCGCTCCAGCAATCCCTCCTTGCGCCGCCGCGCATCAGTGAATGCCCCGGGCTCGAAGCCAAACAACTCGCTCTCCAGTAAGTTATCGGGCAGCGCCGCGCAATTGATCTCCAACAACGGCATCGACGTGCGTGGGCTCGCATAGTGAATCGCCCGGGCGAGCACACCTTTCCCCGTGCCGCTCTCCCCCTGGATCAAAACAATCGTGTGATCGCTTTCCGCCGCTTTGCGCGCAACTTCCAGCATCTTGATAGTCGCCGGATTATGCGTGATCACGCGTCCAAAATCGTAGCGGCCCTTTTCCGATTCCACGGAGTCGCGCACCCGCACCCGCAACGCCAGCACTTCCGCGGCCCGATGCAGGGTGTTGGTCATGTCATCCAGCGGAAAGGGCTTGACCAGATAGTCGAATGCCCCCAGCTTCATGGCCTCGACCGCGCGCTCCACAAAATGATAGGCGCTCATCACGATGACGATCGCTGTGGGATTCGTCTCCTTGACCTGGCGAAGCACTTCAATGCCATCGATGCCGGGCAGAACGATATCCAGTAAGGTGATGTCCGGCTGTTCCTGGTGAAAAACCTTCAGCCCCTCCTCGCCCGAGAGAGACGTGAATACCTCAAACCCCTCCTGGCGCAAGCCGCGGGAGATGGTGCGCAGCGTCAACTCTTCATCGTCAATAATCAGTGCTGTATATGGCATATCTCGTTGTCATCCTGAACGTAGCCGTTGTTCAGGCGGAGTGAAGGATCTCTCACTCAACCAGCTTGGCGCGCAAGCCAAGCCGCACCCCTTTAAGCCACGATCTCCGATTCCGCCTTCACCTTGTGCGCTTCGCCTTGCCGCAGAGGCAGGCGGAGAGTCACAGTCGTTCCCTTTTTCAACTCACTATCGATCTGAATCTCGCCTTTATTTCTCCGCACATACGTCGCGCTGATACTCAGTCCGAGGCCCGTGCCGCGGCCTGCCTTCGTCGTGAAAAAAGGCTCGAAGACATGGGGCAGAATCTCAGGAGCAATGCCGCATCCCGTATCGCTGACCCGAATCTCAATGCTGTCGCCCTTGCCTACGACCTTATTCGCCGAGACCGAAATCACTCCCCCGTCCGCCGTCGCCTCCGCGGCATTGATCAACAGATTCATCAAGACCTGCGATAGCTGGTTGGAATCCACCTGAATGCTGGGCAGATCCTCGGGCACAAGGTTCTCCGCTCGTTTGCCGCGCAACGCCGGCTGTCCCTCCAAAAAGCCGAGCGTGTCCGCTACCAGCCGGTGCAGGTTCAAATTGCTCAGTACCAGCGGGCCGGGACGAGCGTAATTGACCAGACCTCGCAACGTTGCTGAAATGCGCTTCGTCCCCGCAATGCACTGCTCGATCTCCCACCGCTCCTCTGGATCACTTGTGCTCTTTAACTCCAATTCCAGATGCGACAAAATGCCCAGCAGCGGATTGTTGATCCCGTGCGCCGCACCCAGCGCCAGTTGCGCCAAGGTGGAATACTTTTCATATTCCGCCAGCTGTGCCTGGAACTGAAACTTCTCTTTGTTTAGTTCGCGATCCTCATACAGCCGCCGAAACAGCTCCTCCTGCGCCTGGTTTCGCTCCAGCTCCACGCGACGCGCCCGATCGGCCTCTTGCCTCAGCGCTTCCCGCAGCCGCTCCCACTCCCTCCGCTGCAGCCGCCAAACGATGAAGATCACCACCAAAACGGTAAAGGCCAGCGGAAGGCCGTAACGCGCAATCTGCGCCTCCAGGTTGCGTCGCGCGGTTTCCAATGCCGGAGAAAAATTCGCCCAGCCGTCCCACACCACTCGCGACTCGAACCACGACGGATGCATCCACCATTAGCCTGAATGGGATCCTTCCATCCCGCAGTGATGCCGGTCACGAGACCTGGTGCCGAACCCGCCCGTGACCCGTCGTTGGTGCTTAGTGTTGGTTAGATCAGTTTGTGGAAAAACCCAGATTTTGCAGTGGACAGCGTTTTAGCGCTGCGATACGAACTTCCTTTTCTGTCGGGGCTTTAGAGTGTGCGTGAGAACTGAATTTTGCTAAACGCGGTGGAACAAGACTCAGTCTTTCAGCCGCGCAGCGGCGCAAGAATGCAGCCCACGGCGTAAGCCGTGGGTGAAAAGTGGGAAATGAACAAGCCCCAGAGGGGCGAAAGAGGAGTCCTCACGCACACTCTTTAGCCCCCGAGGTGCCCAATTGGAGTTCTTCAGCAAACTGTTTGGTCCCTGAGGACTCCGATCCGATCCTCTGCCTCGGCTACTTGTCAGACGGTTTCCAGCGGCTGGCGATTCCCGCGTACAAATGCTCTCGCTAACCCCTGCCTTTTCGCTTTTTCCCCGGCGCCTTCGCCGCCACCATCTCGTACGATTGCCGAATGCACTCCCGCAACTCATCTCTTCCCAGCGCGTCAATGCGGTCCAGCATTACCCACTTGTATCGCCCCACGTACGGCGCTGGATGAATGTCCTCGCGCTCGATCAATTCCGCAAAATTCTCCGGCGTGCACTTAAAGCACAGCTGTGGATTGTCCAAGCCCATGATCGCGAATATCTTCCCGCGGATTTTGAAACACAAGTCGTCGCCCCATTGCAGATTTTCCGTCGCTTGAGGAAAAGACAGGCAAAACTCTCGAATGGCATCCACTTTCATTGCATTTTCCTTCTGAATCGCATCGCCCCAAACTCAATCCAATCCTGCTGAGGACATTGAATATGCAAACCCGCACTCTTGGCAATTCCGATCTCAAAATCACTCCCGTAGGCTATGGAGCCTGGGCCATCGGCGGTTCCGGCTGGCAGTTCGCCTGGGGATCGCAAGACGACGAAGACTCCATCGCCGCCATCCACCGCGCCCTCGAACTCGGCGTCAACTGGATCGACACCGCCGCTGTCTACGGCTTAGGACACTCCGAAGAGGTTGTCGCCCGCGCTCTCAAAAGCTGGGCGGGCCCCAAGCCCTACGTCTTCACCAAATGCGGCCTGCGCTGGGACGCGCAAGGCAACGTGCAAAAACTTCTGACCGCCGATTCCATCCGCCACGAGGTCGAAGACAGTCTCCGCCGCCTTGCCATCGATGTCATCGATCTCTACCAGATTCACTGGCCGCCCGACCCCGACTCGGCCACGCTCGAAGAAGGATGGTCCACCCTCGCCAACTTGAAGCGCGAAGGAAAAGTCCGCTGGATCGGCGTTTCCAACTTCAACGCCCAGCAACTCAAGCGCGCTCGCGCCATCGCTCCCGTCACTTCGCTGCAGCCTCCTTATTCCCTGGTTCATCGCGACATCGAAGAAGACATTCTCCCCTACTGCCTGCGCGAAGGCATTGGCGTGATTGTTTATTCGCCTATGGCCTCCGGCCTTTTAACCGGCGCCATGACCCGCGAACGCGCGAATAAACTGCCCGAGGATGATTGGCGCAGAGGACATCCTGACTTCAGCGAACCAAATCTCTCCCGCAACTTGGCTCTGGTTGAACGCCTGCGCGAGATCGCCAATCGCCATCAGCGTTCCATCGGCGAAGTCGCAATTGCCTGGACCCTCCACAATCCCGCTGTCACTGGAGCGATCGTCGGAGCCCGCAATTCCCGTCAGGCGGCCGGAGTCATGCGTGCCGGGGACCTCCGCCTCAACGATAAAGAGGTAGCCGAAATCGAAGAATTCCTCGCCCGAGCCGCATAAGAAAATCCCCCACGGAGGCGCTGACAAGGCGCCTCCGTCGCGGGATCTTTTTTGTGTGCCCTAGTGCTCTTTGCGGTAAACGAGAAATGAGGACGAGCCGCGAAGCAGAAGTCCCGCTCTACCCTGCGGTCCTCTGTGCCCTCTGTGTTAAAGGTTTTGCGTTGGCCGCTAACAGCCTCTCTAAGCCAACGAGAGCTAACGCTCCAACGCCCGAAGTTCCGGCTCGTAGCTCGTGCCTCGCAACTCTATACTTGCTCCCGCGCCTCGCCCAACACCACTTCCACATCCAGCTTTTTCTTATTGCGGTAGATTGTCACCTTCACCGTGTCTCCCGCGCGGTGGTTGTTCATGATCTGCGCCAGGTCTTGCTCCTCCTTCACCTCTACGCCTTCGATGGCCACGATCAAGTCGCCGCCTAACATGATTGGCGTATTTCCCAGATACGCGCGCTCGGTTCCTCCGCGCAGGCCGGCCTGTTCCGCCGAACTGCCCGGAAGGACCTGCACAATCAGCAGGCCGTAGTCCGCAGCAAGCCCCATCTCGTCCGCCAACTCAGGGTCGATCGGAATCGTTCGCACGCCCAATGCCGGGCGCCGCACGCGCCCCAGCGTCATCAGATCGTTGAGCACCGCCTTCGCCGTATTAATCGGAATCGCAAAACCCACTCCCGAGCTCTGCCCCACGCTCGAAAGAATCATGGTGTTGATGCCGATCACTTCGCCATGCCAGTTCATCATCGGCCCGCCGGAGTTGCCAGGGTTGATGGCCGCGTCGGTCTGAATCGCATCGTCGATGGTCGCTCCATTGGGCTCGCGCACCGGCCGAATCGAGCTCACGATCCCGCGCGTCATCGTTCCCGCCAAGCCGAACGGATTGCCGATCGCATACACCTTCTGCCCCACTTGCAGGTTGCGCGAATCTCCCAGCACTGCCGGAACCAGATCCGGCGCCGTAATTTTGATCACCGCCAGATCGTGCGCCGGATCCGTGCCCACGATCGTCGCCTTGTATTTCTTGCGGTTATGCATGGTCACTTCGACCTGTCGCGCGTTCTCGATCACGTGATAGTTCGTGAGGATATGACCGTCCTTGTCGATCACAAAGCCCGATCCCTGGCCCTCCTGTGGAACCATTCCATAAAAGAAGTCGAAAGCCATCGCCCGCGAAGTTACGTTCACCACCGACGGAATATTTTTCCGGTAAACCAGAATATTGTTCTGCTCTTCGCTGTCTAACCCTTCGTTTCCGCCAGAGGCTTCGGTGATCTCAACCTGCGCCGGCTGACTCAACCAGTTCACCGGGTTCGTCACCGCAAACTTCGCGTTCGAACGCCAGGTGGTGAAGTAAAAGAATGCGCCGGCGATCACCAGCGACAGGATTGCCGGACGTAGCAATTTCATAAATACACCTCGGGAGCCGCTTACAAATGGACAAACCGCTTCGTTTGATTCTACGTTCGATTCTAAACAATGTTCCCCAGCCAAGGGTAATCAGCGGTTGCATGTTCATATGGCAACAGCCGCCTACGCTCTCCAGTCGAGCCCACTTCGACCGGTTCGGCACGCGACGGTTCATAATAAAAATGTGCCTTTTACTCTTTCCCATGCCGCCGCCGCACTCCCATTTCGCCGCTGCCGTCTGGTCACGTCCGCCTTGGTGATTGGAACCTTCGCCCCCGATTTCGAATACTTTCTGCGCCTCACCCCAGAAGACAGGTTCGGCCACACGCTGCGTGGGACATTTGTTCTAACCCTTCCGCTCGCGCTCGCCGTCCTGTGGCTCTTCCATCGCTTCGTAAAAGCCACAGCGGCCAGGCTCCTGCCCGAAAGCATCGAACGCAGACTGCAACCGTACCTTGGCAATTTCCGCTTCGGCGGCCCGGCGCGGTCTCTGCTGGTCCTGCTTTCACTTCTGCTGGGAATCGCGACTCACTTGCTCTGGGATTCGTTCACCCATCGGAATACCTGGCTCTATAAGCGCTGGTCTTTTTTGAGTCAGCCGGTTCGCCTGCCGATCCTCGGGATGACTCCTTGCTACAAGGTGTTGCAGCATAGCAGCACGATCGCGGGACTCGCAGTGCTCACGGTCTACTTCATATGGTGGTGTCGCAGTACTCCGCCATGGAGTCAAAGTCCCGACTGGCATCCTCGCCTGACAACGGCGCAGAAATTGGCCATCGTGACAACTTTAACCGCCATCGCTTCGGCAGCAGCAATCGTGCGCGCCGTTGTGGGCAGTGAGAGCAGCCATCTGGTTCTCAATACTTTCGTCGCCCAGGCGGTCGTGACTGTGATAGCTGTGATGTGGTGGGAATTGGTAATCTATGGCCTCTTTCTCAGCGCGAAAGAGATCCAGCTCAAGCCGGCTTCCGATCGCCGCGCTGAGCGTCACTAGTGGCCTGTCGCACTGAGAGCGTTACTGTAGCGCCGCCGTCCCGGCGGCTGTCGTCGGGGCGTCCCGCCCCCACTCTGGGAGACGCTTCCAATCATCGCAACAAACGACGGTTACGAATTCACTGCGACAAGCCACTAGCTAGGAACTCTACATTTCTTGTCATACATTCATTCGATCTAAATTGGCTAATATACACACCATGGAGGGCGCGCCTGCGGTCCACTCTTCGATGAAGGCAAACATCATTTTTGGTCTCCTCGTCACGCTCGCTGTCATCTGGGCCGTCGCCGTCATCAATGCGACCGGCAATTGGGAACCTTGGAAAGCCTGGGGACTGGCGCTGTTTGGCGGCTTCTCCATCAGCACCGTCGGGTTGCGTATGCGCCATCTGAACCGCAAGATCCTCCGCCAGCACGCGTCTGCGAAATAGCACGGCCCAGAATCGTCGCGCTCAGTTTTACATCAAAAGATTTTTACAGGAGGAGGCATCTATGTCCATTCGCCCGGTGAAGCGGGTCATCAAGTCTAAGCCCACCCTGGAGGGCGCGGGCGTCCATTTGCGGCGCGCCTTCGGCTTTGGCAATACCAAGGAGACCGATCCCTTCCTCCTCCTCGACGATTTCCGCAACGATGTGCCCGAGGATTATCTTGCCGGCTTTCCCTGGCATCCGCATCGCGGCATCGAGACGATCACCTATGTTCTTGCCGGGACCGTCGAACACGGCGACAGCATGGGCAACCGCGGCGCTATTGCCGCTGGCGATGTGCAGTGGATGACCGCCGGCAGCGGCATTATTCATCAAGAGATGCCCAAGGGCGACCCCACCGGCCGCATGCATGGCTTTCAACTCTGGGCCAACCTGCCCTCCGCTCTAAAGATGACCCCGCCCCGCTATCAGGAAATAAAGTCCCTCGAGATTCCTGAGATCAAGGATGACGACGGCACCCACGTCCGCGTGGTCTGCGGAAATTTCTGGGGCAAGAAAGGCCCAGTCGATGGAATTGCCGCCGACCCCATCTATCTCGATGTCTCAGTGTCGCCGGGCAAGCGCAAGACCCTGCCGGTCGAAACCACCCGCCATGCTTTCGCCTACGTGTTCGCTGGAGGCGGGAAATTCTGTAACGCCTCGGGACCTTTGTCCGTGCCCACCGAGGCTGTGAAGTGGCTTGATACCACTCCGCCAACCGAGGCCGACAACCGTTCGCTGATTCTTTTCGATCGCGGCGATGAAGTCACCGTGCAGGCTGGTGAGGATGGAATCCGCTTTCTTCTGGTCTCCGGCAAGCCGCTGGAAGAGCCGGTAGCCTGGTATGGCCCGATTGTAATGAACACCCAGGAACAGCTGCGCCAGGCATTTGACGAATTGCAAGAAGGGAAGTTCCTGAAGAAATAGAACGTTCCTCCGCCCACGCATTTTTGAACCAAAGCCGTACCTGACCGCCCGGCGATGTGACTTTTAGAACTCGAGAAAGGCATCCGACTTGGCATCATTCGATGCTATAATTGATGCCTATGAGGACTACTCTTGCCTTGGACGATGAGCTGGTTCAAGCCGCACAAGAGCTCGTTGGATTCTCCGAAAAAACGGCTTTGGTCCGGGAGGCCTTGAAGGCGCTCATCGAACGCGAGAGCGCGCTGAGATTGGCCGCCCTCGGTGGGACAATGCCCGGATTGAAAAATGTTCCTCGACGAAGCGGGCGGGCGGGTTGATTCTAGCCGATACTTCGGTATGGATCGATCACTTGCGCTACGGCGACGATGAACTAAGCCGCCTTCTCAGCCACCGTCAAATTCTAATGCATCCATTTGTGGTCGCTGAATTGGCGCTGGGATCGCTTCGAGGGCGTGCGCAAATCCTTTCTTTGCTGGATTTCCTACCCCAGGTGCAAATCCCACAACTTGGCGGAGTACGGCTGATGATCGAGTCGCGACGAATTTATAACCTGGGTATCGGCCTGATCGACGCGTACTTAATTGGGTCTGTCCTGATGACTCCGCCCACGTTATTGTGGACGAGAGATAGGAATCTCCGAAAAGCGGCCAAGCGTTTTGGCATCGAAGCCAAATTACCTTAGCGGCTCCAGACGCAGTTTTTCCCACACCCGCCCCACCTGCTCCTGCGTGTGCCCCACCGATCCGGAGTTGTCGATCACGAAGTCGGCTCCTTTGATCTTTTCCGCATCGGGCAGTTGCGCCGCCATTCGCCGTGCAACCTCATTTCTGGCGGCTTCGAAGTCCAACTTCTGCCGCGCCGCGTAGCGCGCAACCCTTTGTTCGTCCCCGCAAGTCACCACAATCAGCCGGTCGAAGCGTTTAGCCGCTCCCGCCTCCAGAATCAACGCAGCCTCCACGATGGCAACCGCCCCAGGATCCTGCCGTCCCATTTCTTCCATCCATTCCTCCTGACTGCGAATCACGGCAGGATGCACAATCCTGTTCAACTCCGCCACCCGCGATGGGGATGGCATCGTCTCGCCTGCACCCGCGGGCTGGACTGAACCAAACGCCGCTTCCGCAAGCCTGGCACGATTCACGCTCAGGTCCGGATTAAGAATGGCTCCCCCAAAATGTCGCACCACTTCGTTGTACACGGGCTGTCCCGGCAGCATGAGATCGTGCGCGATGCGGTCCGCCTCGATCAACCGCGCTCCCAGCGCCACAAACATCTCGCCCACTACCGATTTTCCCGAAGCAATCCCGCCCGTAAGTCCAACTTTTAGCATAGAGACAGTGTGTAGTGGGTAGTGACCAGTGGCAGTTTAACCCGATTGCAGCCGGCTCTTGCGATCTTCCCTCTGACTTCTGACGACCGGCCACCGATCACTGGCCACTGGCTTTTGCCGCCTTCACCGTGTTGTACATGAGCATCGCAATCGTCAGAGGTCCCACCCCACCTGGCACCGGCGTCAGCGCCCCCGCAACTTCCGCTACCTCGGGATGAACATCGCCCACGAGTGTCGAGCCTTTGCTTCGAAACGTTTCTTCGCGCCTCGCGTAATCGGGAGTTCCGGGCGTGAACAACCGGCGGAACTCCGCGGCCTCTGTCACTTTGTTCATACCGACGTCGATGAGCGTGGCGCCCGGCTTCACAAAGTCGCGCGTGATCACGCCCGCACGCCCAATCGCCGCCACCAGAATATCCGCGCGCCGGCAAACCGCCGGCAAGTCGTGCGTCTTCGAATGACACACCGTGACCGTCGCGTTGGCGTTCAGCAAAAGCATGGCGGCTGGCTTGCCCACGATATCGCTGCGACCCACCACCACCGCTTCCTGCCCCGCAATCGCAATGTTGCTGCGCCGCAGAATCTCCATCATTCCCGCCGGAGTGCAAGGCACCAGCCCCGGCCTCTGCGTCGAGAGAAACCCAACATTCACCGGGTGAAATCCATCGACATCCTTGCCAGGGTCCACCGCCATCAGCACTCTTTTCGCGTCAACCTGCGCCGGCAACGGTAGTTGTACCAAAATGCCGTGGATCTCCTGCCGCCGGTTGAGATCCTCAATCAACTCCAGCAGCTCCGAAGTGCTCGCGGTTTCGCTCGGCGTGTGCTTCTCGCTGTACAGCCCGACTTCTTCGCAGGCCTTGACCTTCCCCCGTACATACACTTCCGATGCCGCATTGTGGCCGACCAGGACGACCGCCAGCCCCGGCCGATGTCCATCGGCGGACATCGTTTTGACTTCCGCCGCGACTTCGGCGCGGATGTCGCTAGCGATCTTGACCCCATCGAGAATTCGGGCAGGCATTCGCTCTCCGCGCGTCGGCTGTCGCTCTCCAATCCCAGCCTCCGCATGAAAATCTTACACTGAGAGGGCGCAGAACGCGGATTATCGGTCGCCGGGTGCTGCATCCCCCCGTCGCACTTTTTTTTCAAAGTTAGGCTGGGATTCAACCGCCGTCGATTCCATGGGTCTTCCAGCAGGGTTTCAGTCGACACTCGAAGATCTCGCTCCGTCCGCTGGTACAATCCTCTGCATGATTCCCCAGACCCTGCTCGATATTCTTGTTTGCCCCGCCTGCAAGCAGCCGCTGGAGTACCGCCAGAACCCTGAAAACTTGAAGTGCAAGAATTGCCGCCGCGTCTATGCCGTCAAGGACGATATCCCAATCATGCTGGTGGATCAGGCAACCATCGAAGCGTAGTGCCCCCCACCCGCCCGCGTGTTAGCTCGCACCTAAGTTTGCGAACTGTCTCGCCCCAGAGACGCGCCCTCCAGACTCTTTTCTCCCTTCTTCGACCCATTTTGCCCTCGCATTCCTGTCATGTGTTCCCAAAATGACACTTCGTGTCAGTTTCTGGGCAGGTGAGACACCTATAAAATTTTGTCAACCCCCTAGCCGTGGTATCGTGGGCTGCAACTTCCGATATTTACAAGTGTTTGATGAATCTAGATGGCCTCGATTTCCGTATTTAGGAATAGAAGGCTTTCGGCAGACGAATTGCATGCAACTTGCTGGGCTGCCGATGAGTCTAATACGCAAAGATGGGTTCGAAGGTCGGAGTCGGAGGTGATGACGGCCATGTGGGAAAGCCAAATGGATGGGCAAGTCAATATCGATCGGGCCAACAATGACAGGGACCGATTCACGGCAACCGAACTGGCGGCGTTGCGGAGCGATCTCATGCAAGGCGGCATGATCGATTCCTATGAGGCGGCGGAACTGTTGCAGGTGTTCTTGATGGGGCGCGGCTACGGTGTTTCGCCTAAGGCGGCTCTTGACGCTGCAGGCCGCGTTGAAATGGCGGGTTGCGCTTTGCCAGTCCTCCAGTACGAACTGGAGAACCTGGCATTGGTGATGTAGATCCACAAATCTGTGGCGCAGTGGTGTTACGAACCACAAACCACTGATCACTAACCACTGTCTGCCGGGCCAACCAGCCCGGCTTTGTGGTTTTTGGGTTTGACTGCTACTTGTCCTACAATGAGGCGCCCATGCGCTTCATTGATCGTGAAGAAGTTACCCGCCGCCTTACCTACGAGATCTGCATCCCCATCGTACGGGACGCGATGATCGCATTCTCCAAAGGCCAGACCATACAAGTTCTGCGCTCGATCATCCCTCTCGCCGAAGGCCGTATGTTCGGCATCATGCCGGGCGCCATGGGCCCTCATGCCCCATTCGGCGCGAAGTTAATCAGTATCTTCCCGGAGAATGCGGCCCGAGGCGGCCAATCGCATCAAGGCCTCGTCATCCTCTTCGATCCCAAAACCGGAGCCCCGGTTTGCATCGTACACGCCGGTGAGATCACCGCCATCCGCACCGCCGCCGCCAGCGCCGTCGCCACCGTCGCCTTGGCGCGCCGGGATGCCCGCCATCTCGCGATTCTCGGCACCGGCGAACAGGCCGCAACCCATGCCCGCGCCATCGCAAAAGTGCGCGACCTCGAATTGATCATGATCTGGGGACGCTCCCCCGATCGCACCCGCGCTCTGGCCGCCCTCCTGCATTCGGAACTCTCTCTTCCCGTCGCCGCCGCAGAATCCCCGGAAGATGCCGTCGCCCATGCCGACATAATTTGCACCGTCACCTCGTCCCCCACACCCATCCTGAAAGGCGCCTGGGTTCGCCCCGGCACACACGTGAATCTCGTCGGCTCCAGCCACGCCGGCCCCACCGAAGTCGACAACGATCTCGTCGTCCGCTCCCGCTTCATCGCCGACAGTCGCGCGGGAGTTCTAGCCCAGGGCGCCGAATTCCTTCGCGCCAAAGCCGCAGGCCTGATCGCCGACGACCACATCGTCGCCGAAATCGGCCAAGTCCTCGCCGGAGAAATCCCCGGCCGCCGCTCCCCCCAGGAAATCACCGTCTACAAGTCCCTCGGCCACATAGTCCAAGACCTCTCCACCGCCTGGATGCTCTACTCCACGCCCGAGAAACTGTAAAAAAAAAGAAGATCTCCAGACGCGGCAAGGACAGTTAATTTTGGGTATTGCCCTAATTAGACACCACCAGAACCTGTCATTCCGACCGGAGCCGGACCCTGAGCGAAGTCGAAGGGGACAGCGGAGCGGGAGGAACCTGCTTTCCTCGTCCGTTGTAAACGGTGTGCGCCCACCCCTTAGATGACTACCTAATTCTGTTCAGCACGGCGCAAGCGACGATTCTCCGCTAGAATGATGTGTTTGCGCGTGGCTGGTTAACCAGATGTCCGCCCATATGTTCAAGAAGATCCTCATAGCCAATCGTGGCGAGATCGCGGTGCGCGTGCTCCGCGCCTGCCACGAGATGGGCATTGCCGCCGTGGTCGTCTACTCCGATGTAGACCGCGTCTCGCTGCACGTCCGCAAAGCCGACGAAGCCTATCCCATCGGCGCTCCCGCAGCCGCGGAATCTTATCTGAATATTCCGAAGATTCTCAACGTCGCCGCGCGCTCCGGCGCCGATGCCATCCACCCCGGTTACGGCTTCCTTTCTGAGAATGCGAAATTCGCCCAAGCTTGCGCCGACGCAGGCATCAAGTTCATCGGCCCCACCGCCGCCGCCATGGACGCCATGGGATCGAAAACCCGCGCCCGCCAAGCCATGGAAAAAGCCGGTGTCCCCTTCGTCCCCGGCACTTCGCGCGGCGTCGAATCCATCGCTGAAGCCGAAGAGGTCGCCGCCAGAATCGGCTATCCCGTGATGCTGAAAGCTGCCGCCGGCGGCGGCGGAAAAGGCATGCGCCTGGTGCACTCCTCGGCCGAACTCAAGTCCGCTCTCGAGGGTGCCCGCAGCGAAGCCGAGCGCTCTTTCGGTGACAGCGAAGTTTATCTCGAGAAGGCGATCCTCAATCCCCGCCACATCGAGATGCAGGTGCTGGCCGACGAGCACGGCAACACCGTTTACCTCGGCGAACGCGAGTGCTCCTTGCAGCGCCGTCATCAGAAAGTTCTCGAAGAAGCTCCTTCGCCCATCGTCGATCCCGACATGCGCCGCCGCATGGGCGAAGTGGCCGTCCGCGTCGCCCAAGCCGCCAATTACACCAATGCCGGCACCGTCGAATTTCTCGTCGATCAGCACAAAAACTTCTACTTCCTTGAGATGAACACGCGCTTGCAGGTCGAGCACCCGGTCACCGAACTCATCACCGGCCTCGACCTGGTTCATCTGCAAATTCGCATCGCGGAGGGGAAAAAACTGCCCTTCACCCAGGAAGATGTTCGCATCCGCGGCCATGCCATCGAATGCCGCATTTACGCCGAGGATCCCGACAACAATTATTTCCCCAGCCCCGGCAAAATCACTTTGCTGCTCGCGCCCTCAGGTCCGGGCATTCGCCGCGACAGCGGCATGTACGAAGGTTGGAACGTCCCCATCGATTACGACCCGCTCCTGGCCAAGCTGATCGGCTACGGCACCGACCGCGATCAGGCCATCTCGCGCCTCACCCGCGCTCTCGGCGAATATTTTGTCGGCGGCATCAAGACGAATATCTCGTTGTTTCGGCGGATCCTTCGCGACCAGGAATTTCGCGCGGCTAAGCTCGATACCGGATTTCTCGATCGCATGTTGAAGCGCAGCGAGGCCAACCTGGTCGACCCCAGGGCTCGGGAAGTAGCCGCCATCGCCGCTGGGATGTTCGCGGTCTTAGGCACAACCGCAACCACCGCGGGCAACGGCAAGTCCGCAGCTCAACGGATTACCCATGCAGAATCAAAGTGGAAAAGTGCGAGCAGACGCGAAGCATTGCGGTGAAGATTAGCAGTCGTGAGCGGCGGTAAGTTACTGGCCACTGGGCAATGGCCACTGTTCTTATGCTTTACAACGTAACCATCGACGGCAAAGCACACCGGCTCGAACTCCACCGCGCCGAAGCCTGTTGGTCCTGTATCCTCGACGGCAAGCCCGTGGAGGTCGACGCCATCCTCGCCCGCCCCGATGTCCTCTCCCTTCGCATCGGCAATCTGGCCTACGAGATTAAGTCCGAGCACGTCGGAGACGATCTGCATCTTTGGGTGGGCAGCGCGCGATTCGCCGCCGAAGTTCGCGATCCCCGCTCCCTGCGCGGACGCGCTCGCGCCGGCGACGATCGCGGCCCCAGAAAAATCACCGCTCCCATGCCCGGCAAAGTCGTGCGCCTCATCGCCCACGAAGGCGACGAGGTCGAAGCTGGCGCCGGCATCGCCGTCGTCGAAGCCATGAAAATGCAGAATGAAATCAAATCACCCAAAAAGGGAAAGGTTCAGAAAATTCAGGTCAGCGAGGGCGCTGCAGTCAATGCCGGAGACGTTTTGGCAATCGTGGAATAACTGATAGTGTCTAGTTTGAATCGGCTTTGAAAGGGCACGGCTTCATCCGCGCCGTAGTCGCCACATTTTCATTGCGGCTTTAACGGGTTGCGGAAAAACTCGAACGCGGGCAGAATCGGGAAGGGCACGACGTTCAGTCGTGCCGTTAAGCCCTTCGAAACCAACCGCGCTTCAGCGCCTGCGGGCTGCTTTCGGCATCGGCAACGAGCTTTTCCGCAGCCTGTAAGGCCGCTGAGGGAAGCCAATTCTCAAACTGCACCACTACCGAATAATTTGTAAGTTTGTGATCGGTAATTTTGTAAATTGGAAATTCCACGCCTGTCGTTCTGAACGAAGCGGTTCTTCAGGCGAAGTAGCCCCAGCTGCTTAGCTGTTAAATTACAAAATTACCCGATTACCAAATTTCCAATTCCTCAGTTGGCCAGCCCGTTGCTATCCAGCACTTTCTGAGCGTAATAGTTCTGCACTTTCGCGGAGTCCCGAAGCACTTCATAATAAGCCGCCTTCAGCAATTGCTCGCGCCGGTCGTGCAGTTGCGAACGGATCGCCTGCTGCACCCGCGGATCGGACAAATCGCGCTGCCCCGCCGGCTCCTTCGCCACCAGCTTCACAATGCGGAAGCCCGCCACTTGCTTATTTGCCGGGTTGATCACGGCGATGATCGGCGTATACTGCCCCGGCTTCAGCTTGGCCACGGCATCGCGCGTTCCCGGGTCGGTATTCTTTAACGACGATTCGGGAATCGTTCCCAGGTCGCCACCGTTACCCAACGTCTCCGGATCCTCCGAATAATTCATCGCCAGCGTGGCAAAATCGTCCCCGCTGTCCAGCCGGTTCGCAATCATTTGAATTTTCTTGCGCGCGTCCCCCTCGTTCTGCGCTTTGTTGTTTTGGTTGTGAACCTGCGGATTCGGCCCGGGCGTCACGAATACCTGCGCCAGATGATATTGCGGCTCGATCAGATTGAACTCCGCCTTGTGCTGGGCAAAATAATTGGACACATCCTGGTCGTTCACATTGATCTTGGAAGAAACTTCCTTGTTCATCACCTTGTCCACCGTGATCGAGCGGCGGATGTCGCGCTTGAAATCTTCCAGTGTGATCTTTTTCTCCTGCAGCCGCTTGTCGAACTCCTCTTGCGTGTAAGGCGATTTGATCTCGTTGAGTTTCCGGTCGACTTCTTCCTCGGTCGCCAGCAGGCCGAGTTTTTCCGCCCGCCGCATCACCATCTCGTCATCGATCAACTGGCGCAGAATGTTCAGGCGGAGAATTGTGGCCTGTTCGCCGACCGGCACCTGCTGGGCGCTAGCCACCTGATTGTCATAATACTTGTCGACATCGGAGCGGAAAATCTTGCGGCCATCCACCGTGGCCATCACATCGCCGCCGACTTGCGTCTTGCATCCCAACAGCGAAGCCAACACAATGGCGGCAGCCAGCGATAACCCAAGCCGCGCCAGGCACGGATTTTTTTTCAAAGGATTTGTCTCCCAACCAACCGTTTGCTTCTGAGCCACCACCGATTGCAGAACAATAATTGCCGAATGAAATGACGGCCCAACCGGTTAACTGCCGAACCACTGATTACCGAGCCACTGATTGACGTAAAACTGATTGACGAAACACCGATTGCCGCATCGATTGGGTACGGATCGCCGACGAAAAGCCCGCCCCTCACCTGGAAGCCGGCGTCGCGGCTGCCGCCGCGGTGTGGTCGGGCACGGGCACGTTGGCATCTTTCAAGGCGCGATCGATCGCGGCCCGCACTTGACCGATGGGAACCGCCCCCCCCGTGAGTTCTTCTCCATTGATGAACACGGCTGGCGTTGCCTCTAAACCTAGCGATTCCGCCACTTTCGACGACGCCTTCACCTCGGTTTCATCTTGAGCCTTCATGCATGCCTGCAGCTTGGTGGCATCGAGATTATGTTTTTGTCCCTGCTCTAGACCGATCTTATCGAGTTCATCAAAGCGGGTCTGTGGCGTCTTCTCGTTGTTCACCCGGCTCTGGTTGGAGTGAATATAATCGGCGAAGTCCCAGTAGGCATCGGGGTTCTGCGCCGCCAGGCAGTTCGCGTCCACCGCGGCGTGCATCGCCCACGGATGGATTTCCACCAGCGGAAAATCCTTATAAACGAACTCGACCCGGTCGCCGTACTCCTTCAGCAGTTCAGGGAACAACGTCTGATGCAGGCGCGAACAGAACGGGCACTCGAAGTCGTCGAAGTTCACCACCACCACTTTGGCGTCTTTCGCTCCTCGCGTAGGCCGTCCCTTGATTTCCATCTTGTTCAGCGCTTCCGCGAACGGATCCTTCGTCAGGTCGAACTTGGTCACACGCATCATCGACGAATGATCTTTGGAAATCAAAAAGGTCAGATCCTGCTTCTTCCCGTTGCCGTTATCCACGGTGACGATGATCGACTCGAAGTTCGGAAATTCAGGATTATTCGATGGAGCCCCAATCGAGATCTTGACCTCAGGCGGAACTTTATACGTGGCACGGATTTGCCGCTCCATTTTCTTGGCCAAATCGGTGGGAGCGGACTGCGCCACGCAGCCCATGCAGATCAGCAGCAAGAGAACAAACGAACGACGAATTAGAGTCACCAAAAACCGCCTCAATTTCACAAGTTGAAGCTTTGATTATCTCACAGCCCCGCCCAAGCCGCAGAGCTGAAGACTCAGACTGGCCCGGCGCTTTCAGCGCCGGGTAAGCGGAGAAAGAGTTTGAATAAGTCCCCTGGGGAACAACACAGATTTCCAGTCACGTTCTCTCAGGCCGTGGGGAAAAGCCGTCACCCAGCTCTTCGCACCAATTCCTCAGCCGGCAGCAAGGTATTCATCGATCCCGATCGAAACCCTTCCAGATCCAGCGTGACAAACTTAAATCCCAGCTCTTTAAAGATTTGCGTGAACTCCGCCGCCATCGCGGGATCCAGCGCCCGCGCCAGTTCCTCGCGTGCAATCTCAATGCGCACAATCTCCCCATGATGCCGCACCCGCACTTGCCGGAACCCCAGGCGCCGCAACGCATCCTCTCCCTTTTCCACCATGGCCAGCGCCTCACGCGTCACCGTCCGCCCGTACTCGATCCGCGATGACAAGCACGCCGAAGCCGGCTTATCCCAGATGCGCAACCCAGCCTCGCGAGCCAGTGCGCGAATCTCCTCTTTGCCCAGCCCGGCATCAAGCAACGGCGCCGCAACATGATGCGCGCCCGCAGCCTTCTGTCCCGGACGAAAATCTCCCTGATCATCCCGATTTACACCATAAGCAATGGCATCGAACCCGCGCGCCGCCCGCATCCCCTCCATCAAAGTAAACAATTCGTCTTTACAAAAAAAGCATCGCTGCGAATCATTGCGCGCATATTCCGGACGCTCCAATTCCCCCGTCGCGATCACTTCCAGCGGAATGGCTCGCTCCTGCGCAAAAGCAATCGCGTCTTGCAGTTGCATCCTCGCGAGGCTGGGCGAATCGGCAATCACCGCAAGCATGCGGTCGCCCAAAGCCTGATGTGCCGCCCAGGCAAGATAAGCCGAATCCACTCCCCCGGAGTAAGCCACCAGCAACCGCCCCAGCCCGCCAAGCTGGGCTCGCAACAACCCGGATTTTGTTTCGAGATTCACCGCAACCGCCATGCCTAAGATGTTAACAGCCAAGAACAGGATGTTCGTCACTTCACCAGAAAAGCGGTAAAAGGTTGTTACTCGCCACTGACCACTGGCCACTGTTTCAATACAGTCTCTCCTGCGGCCGCAAACTCCCAAAGCCTCCAATGTTTGCCAAAGTAAAAGTGAAGCGGAACAGGTTGTCGTGCACATTCGCCACCGTGTAGCTGCGAAACTCCATGGTCGCGCCGCAACAATTCCAGTTGTAGGTGGTTTGCGCGCTGACGAATTGCAACTGCTCCAACTCCGAGTCGAATCCAAGAGTGGTCGCCCCGCTGAATCCGCGCTTGTTGAGCTGCCCATATCCCAGGGCCACACGAAACTGATTGAACTTCGCCGGCTCGGCCAGATTCGACGGCGAATTTTCCGCCTGCACTGGAATCTCCAGTAGCGCATCGCCTCCTCCCACCGTCACCTGCCCAAAGTGGTAGTTCGCCAGCAGCGTGCTGGCATTCACCCGCGTATTCTGGAAGTCGTAATCCAGATCCCACTCGGCATCGGTGCGTTCGCTGGTTGCCACCCGCAACCGCGAAACCAACGGCGAAAGATGCCGCGGCTGCGTGAGAAACGCTATCCCGGTAAGGTCGACGGTAGTGCTGAATACGTTCCGCTGGCCGCCAGTCAACGCTCCGCCAAACGTCGGGTCCAGAAAATATTTCTGCGCCAGTTCCCACGTCACCACCTCCCGCACCGGCGGCGGCGTCACGCACGGAGCGCTCGCCAACGCGTTCGTATGCTGCCATGGAATCGTCGCCTCCGGCGCCGCGCCACCCACCGTAAGCGCCGACATAATCGGCTCGCAAGCTTCCAGCTTCGTCGAAGTTCGCTTGCCATACAGCCGCGTCACAAATCCATACTCCACCTCGTGCGTGTCGGTGAGAATGTCGCGCTCGTCGAACTTCAGGATATTTGGATAATTATTCACCCCGGTTACGAAGCGATAAACCGCGCGCGGTTCGATCACATGCTTCCACTTTCGCCCCAGCCATTCTTTATCAAAAACCCGCTCCAGCGCGGGCGCCCGCACTTCCACAGCCGTCTCCAGCGCCTGCCGGTTGATCGCATCCGTCACGGCTGTTCCCGGATCATTCCCGCTCTCCCCCACCAGCCTTTCCGTGTAATAGGTTTCGTGCAAAATCAACTCGGGACGCAACGACCATCCCCGGTACATCACCGGCATCGAGATTCCAGGGTTCACGTCGAATCGCCCCAGCAAATTACCTGTGCGAAAAGCCGGAGTACAGCTTTGTGGGTTCAGCGTACTCGTGCACTCGGATGGTTCGCTCCGCGACAAGCCCGCGCCCGATGCGTCCAGCGACCAGTAAATCGGCGTGTGCGGGATACTCTGGTCCACGCTCAAAGCATCGATGCTTGGAAGATGATTGATGGTGACCACCTGCCCCGGAGTCGTACCCAGAAAATTCTGGTAGCGCTCCAAAAAACCATTCACGCTGACCCCCTCCGTGGTTTTTGACAGAAATGCCGTCGACTTCACCTCCGAGTTCACCGCCTGGCTGAAGATCTCGTTGAACGCCAGGCGGAATAGATAAGAACTCAAATAGTCGATCTTGGTCACGCCTCGAAATCCGTCGAGATTCCCGGCTGAGTCCAGGCGCGCATTCTCCCCGCCCTCTTTTACCGGAGGGTAGCCGATCCCGCGATCAATCACCCCGAAATAATTCAGGTCCACGAATGAAGTATCACTCGGCCGCGCCCGAAACTCGCCCCGCTGCGACCATCCCCGCAGCGACATGTATTCCGCACCCACGGTTGCATCCATCATGCGATTGATCGCCCAGTAGTAAGCGTCTCCGATTTCATAACCCTTTGCGGATGAGTGCGCCACCGAAGGAATCAGAAATCCAGACTGCCGTGACTCTTTTTCCACGGGATGCGTCGCATACGGAAAGTAGAGAATCGGAATTCCATGCAGCTCAAACGCGCTGCGGTAAATCTGCGCGTTCCCGCCCACCTCGACGCTAATCTTGCGCGCGCCGAATAACCAGTTGGGATGCGGCAACTCGCAAGTCGTAATGCTGCCGTCATAGATAAGATAGTGGTCGGGGCTCGTCTTATCCACGGTCGCGCCGGTAAAAGCGAACGGAGACGTTGAGGTGAGGATCGCTCGATTCCCCCGAAAGCGCACTCCCGTGGTGCCGGTCACGTCGTAAAAGCGGCCGATCTCGAGTTCCAGATTAAAGGTGCCATGCGAGGCGCGAATGTGGTCGTCATTCGGACCGCCGTCGAGCGCAAAGTGCCCGGTCGCTGTCGCCTCCTTCGTGTCGGAGTTGTAAGTCGCATCGTCCGCTTTCAGCACATAAGTTCCGTAATAAATCTCTGCGGCGCCATGCAGCTTGTAGGTCGAGCCCTGCTGCTCTTGCTCAATCGCGCAAATGGTCTCGACATCTCTTTGCGCCGCAGCCGCCTGCGCACACGGGCCGGATTCGCCCAATCCTTTTCCCTGCGCGGCTTTTTCTTGTTGCAGCGCTTCTTCTTCCAACGCCCGCGCCGTCGCCGCTTGCACGGGTGGCAACTGGCTGGTTACTAAGGCTGGCGCGAGAAGAAGGTGACAAACCACCGCCGCCGTGATAACAAAATTGTTGCGAAGAGTCATCGGGAACTGAGCGCCGAAATAACGGATCGCCGAAGTAAAGATCATGCCAGCAAGATGGAAGCATCGTGAACTTAGCACGCCCGCGACCAACCAGGCAAAGCCGTATCCTGTTCGCGTAGTAGCGCGCTTCTCATCTTTACATGTGATGTCATTCTCTACGCAGTCGTTTTTCAGGCGAAGTACAGTTTTCGCCATGGTTGTCGGGAAAAATCTTCCGCCGGCCTTGAGTTCTTGCTCTCATAAGTTGTGATTCATGCCCTGTCCGTTTTGTGGTGACATCTGCCGCTGCTCTTTCCCCGAGTACTCCACCGCTTCCCCGCGCTGGCTGCCCGATGCCAGCCCTTTCGCGTTTTTCGCGCCTCAGCCCATGGCCCCTCAACCCATGGCCTCGGACACACCGGAACTGTTGGATAGGCCGGAACCAAAGGTCCCAATTCTCACTCCGTCTGCCGAAGCCGTCACCGAATCTCTGCCGTCCGCTTCTGCCGCCATCGAGTCCGCGCCAGAAAATGTCGCGCCCGAGGAGAATCCTCCCGCCTGGCGCTCCGAGGTCGCAGCTCGGCTGAACCGTTATCACGCGCGCCGCAAACCGCGTCCACCACGCTATCCCTCCCTGCGCCTGCGCTTCGAGTCTGAAGCAACTACAGCGTCAACTTATCCCTCTGCGAACTCTTCTGCATTCTCGCCCATCGCAACCACCGCGAACGAGGCCTTAGCCTGGCATGAGTCCCCCGTCACCACCGCTCATACGCCAGTCTCCGGCTCTTTGGTGGAGGAAGATGAAGCAGTCCAGCACGAATCCGCGGATTCTCTTTTCCCGCAGGAGCCCCCCCTCCAGCCTGCTCCATCCGCACCGTCGCAGCCGACCGCCAGGATCATCCAATTCCCCCGCTCTTGGACGCCCGCGCCGCCTCCGTTCGATGAATTGGCCGAGCCCGTCGCCAACTTCGACCGTCCTCGCATTCTCGAAGCCCCAGAGCTTGTTCCGCCGCCTCCGGCCCTCGGTGGAATCACCATTGAGTCCGCGCCTCGGCCCGAAATCGCCCGCCGCCCTGGCATCGACTTCCCCCTGGCGTGCGCCCCATTCGCGCAACGCATTCTTTGCGCCGCTATCGATGGAGCGATCGTCGTAGTCGCCTGCGCTCTCTTCAGTTTTATTTTTTGGAAGCTCACGGCAATCCGTCCCCCGCGCCTTCAACTATTCGGCATCGCCGCCGGACTTTTCGCCATCTTCTGCGCCGCCTATCAATATTTGCTGTTGGTTTACTCGCGCACGACGCCCGGCCTTCGCCTCGCCCATCTCGAACTATCCCGCTTCGATGGAACCCGCCCCAATCGCCGCCTTCGCCGATGGCGCGTCCTCGCCTCTTTCCTCTCCGCCGTCTCTCTCGGCATGGGCTACGCCTGGGTCTTCCTCGACGAGGACTCTCTCTGCTGGCACGACCGGATCACGCATACGTATATGGCCCCGAAGGGGAAATGAGCGTTTGCTGAAGCGCCGCTCTCCCCGGTCGGTCGGCAGCGCGCGCAAGCAAGCTACCGTCTCTCTCCGAAATACAACGTGTGCCCTTGATCGTCCTTGATGACGAACTCGCGTGTTCCCCAGTCCGTGTCGTGCACGTCCTTCACCAGAGTTACCCCATTCCTCTTCAACGCAGCCGCGGCGGCCGCGGCATCGTCCGTTTCAAAGTAGAGGTGAAAATGTTCCTGCTTGTCCACGAACTCGATGGAGGGATCCTTCTCGTCTGAGAGCTTGAGGTGAAAAAGCTGGTTCCCCGCTCGTATGCCCGCGTAGAAATCCTGGTAACGGAACTCGAGCGTGAGTCCCACCTTCGTCGTATAAAACCATATGGATTGCGCCAGGTCCGTAGTCCGGAGCTGCGCAATTGCGCCCGATATCTGCATCTCCCCTCCAGTCTCCTGTAACTGAAGTTCGTTCTTAAAGTCGCGGGGCTTGAAAGGGCTCCGCTTTAGCCGAGCCGAAAACAGCGCTTTGAAAATCCGGGTTTTAGTGTACGTGAGAACTCATTTTCCAGAGTCGCAGTGGAGCAAAACTGTCAGTTCTTAGCCGCGAAGCGGCAAAAGAATACAGCCCACGGTGCAAGCCGTGGGGCGAAGTGGAAAAATGATCCAGCCCCAGAGGGGCGACAGAAGATTTGTCACGCAAACACTTTAGCCCCTGAGTGAGCCCAACCTTGGATCCTCGACGCTTACGAGTTATTTAGCGAACTTTAGTTACATGACACCAATATCTTGCTAACTATACCCCGTGAGGAACGCCAGTTCCCATCGTTTGCCCTGAGCAGTCGAATGGTCTCGTTTCTTTTGCGAGACATGCGAGTCTCGTATATTACGATTGATCCCGCAGCAAGATCGTGGCACCGGGGGGCCACGCCTATGACACGCCCAACCACGGAGGCGATTTCACCCTTCTTCATCGTCAGCAACGTCGCCGAAACCATTGGATTCTACCGCGACAAGCTTGGCTTTGAGACCAGATTTCAGCAGCCGGAACGGAACCCTTTTTTCGCCATCCTCGGCCGTGACGGAGCGCAACTCTTCGTCAAATCCAACCAAGGCACGCCGCCGCTGCCGAACTCCCGGCGTCATCCCTCCATCCGTTGGGACGCTTTCGTCTACACATCAGACCCTGATGCTCTCGCTGCCGAATTTGCCGCTCATGGCGCAGCCTTCAGCGCCCCGCTTAATGATACTCACGACGGTTTGCGTGGCTTCGAGATTAGCGACCCCGATGGCTACGTGTTGTTCTTCGGCCGCCCAAGGTAGTAGCACCTCGATCGGTCGCGGCGGGATCCCTCAAGGCCCAAGGGCCCCGTCCCAAAACTACGACTTGCGTCCAACCCCTGAAATTTGAGAAGGTTATGAAGGTTGCCCATCTTGGGAACCGGAGCCAAGGTAGATTATGACGAAAGCCGACCTGATCGATGAAGTCTCGCGTTTAGCCGAACTTACGCGCAAAGACAGTGAAGTGATAGTCGAAACCATCTTTGACAGCGTGGTGCGCTCTCTCCGCGCGGGGGACAAAATCGAGATCCGCGGCTTCGGCAGCTTCCGTACCCGTCAGCGCAAACCGCGCGTGGGACGCAATCCGAAGACCGGCGAAAAGGTCGAGGTCCCCGCCAAGAAGATCCCATTCTTCAAGCCCAGCAAAGAGCTGAAGGACCTGGTCAACGAAGGAGTCACCGAACCTGCGACTCCGGCGCCAGCCCCCCCGGCTCCAGTTCCTCCCGCGCCAACCGCGTAACGTCAGAAGTAGAAATACAAAAATAGAGGCTGTCGTCCTGAGCGAAGCGAAGGATCTCCCGCGTCACGGCGCAGAGCTCAAGCCTAAAACCCCGCGCCGTTGACATTACCGGATGCCAGCTACGCCCAGCATCCTTCCGGTTCGTCCTTTGTCGGCGCGGTAGGAAAATAGCAGGGCCGTACTGCAATTCGTGCAGAGCGGCGATGCCTCAATGCTCTTGGCGGGCAC
This sequence comes from uncultured Acidobacteriaceae bacterium, assembly GCA_963710965.1. Lineage (GTDB taxonomy): Bacteria > Acidobacteriota > Terriglobia > Terriglobales > Acidobacteriaceae > Sulfotelmatobacter. The sequence continues at coordinate 94,606 of CAVQCP010000031.1, forward strand.
TCCCAGCGTTAGTAGTTGCTGGCGGTTGGCTTGTACCAGATCGAGAAATATTTTCTTCGGCAAAATACTGTGCCCCGGAGCCCGCGCAGTCAAAAACAGCATCGGATACTTTTCCCGGACGGGGTCGGATTCTTCTACTTCACGAAATAGCGAATCCGCATATGCAAACTGCGAGTGAAATTTATCTCGCACCTCCTCGCCCACTTCGTAGCAGCAGCCGTGGATTCCCGGGCCAATCGCGGCTTTGATATCGCGCGGCTGCGTTCCAAAGTGGCGGCGCATCTCGCCTACCCCCTTCTCGACGATGCGTTTGACTGTCCCCCGCCAACCTGCATGAAAGACTCCGACCGCATGATGCTTCACGTCGACGAGAATGATGGGGAGGCAATCCGCAGTCTGAATGGCGAGCAGCAAGCCGGCCGTGGCCGTAATAAGGCCATCGCCGGCAAGTTGAGCCGCGGGCTCCGAATCGGCGAAATGAATGATGTCAGAATGAACCTGCCGCAGCGTAACTAGAGGCCAGGGCTGGCTGGAAGTTTTGCCGCGGTCGCCGCCCAGGGCAACCAGTTCGCGCACAAAAGCACCGCGATTGCGCTCCACGGAGGCTTTGGAGTCATCCTTGGTGAAACCAAGATTAAGCGCCCCGCCGCCGTAGACGCGAGAGCATCCCCCCACCCGCGTGGAAAATCCGTGCACCAGCCACGGCAGTTTTCGCAATTGCTCCGCACGAAGAAGGTTGAGCTTCTGTTTCAGAACTTGCTTCCGCACTTATCCATGTTAAACCGAGCATGTTAAACCGAGCATGTTAAACGGAGACCATTAAACAAAGAGCGTAAAACCCAGGGGCTTCTGATCGCAGGAGGTGGCCCGGCTTATGCGCAGGATGAGTTGCGGGCGGCCCAGCGTTCTCTTATCCCGGCCAGAAATTTTTCTTTATCCGCCCGCATCTGCTTGACCAGCGGCTGGTTGCCAGTCTCTTCGTGCCCGGCCGCCCACAGCACCATCTCGGTCAGCACCGGGGCCAGATCGATCCCCTTCTCCGTGAGCCCATAAATCACCTTACGCCCATCGGTTGGGTCGGGCTGCGTAGTGATGATTCCGTAAGCCATCAGCCTTTTTAGTCGATTCGCCAGAATGTTGGTCGCGATACCTTCATAGCACTCCAGGAATTCTTTGTAGGTGCGCGCGCCCCGCAGCATCATGTCGCGGATGATCAACAAAGACCAGCGGTCGCCCAGCATTTCCAACGATGCGTTCAGCGGACAACCCGAACGTCGCTTGACAGCCCGTTGTTTCTTCGTCTTGTTTCCTGCTATGGCCATTCCAGGCAAATTTCCGGGCATCCCGCGCAATATCACTTGCATCTTGCAAGTAACATTGTAATAATCGCACACGCGATAGGCATTTTCAATTCGACGCCGCTCAGATTGCTGCTCTGAACTGGCGATTTCGTGAAAAGAGGATCGGTCATGAGGTTTATGAATGCGACGATGTCGATTTCCGGCGTACTGTTGACCGGCGTCCTAGCGATCGGGGCGACACACGCAACCGCGCAAGAACTTCCCAAAATCTATGACGCATCGGTGCCCCGCGAGCGCCAGATCGCCCTGGCCTTAAGCGCAGCTCCATCCGAGGTTTCAAGCCACGCCACGGTGTACATTCTTGGTCCCAAGGGCTACGAGAAAGTTCGCGAAGGCACCAACGGATTTAGCTGCTTTGTGGGACGGCATTTTGTAAAACCCACAGAAACGTCGGTCGAACCGGGATGCTTCGACGCCGAAGGCAGCCGCACCATTTTGATGGTTCACCTCCGCGAAGAAGAACTGCGCGCCAGCGGCAAGTCGGAGGCAGAGATCAAAGTAGACATCGCGAACGGGTACAAAGAAGGCCGGTTCAAACATCCCAGCAAGCTGGGGTTGCTCTACATGATGTCGAGCGAGAACCGCTTGCCCGCGGCCAATGGCACGACCGCAAACTTCCCACCGCACGTCATGTTCTATGCCCCAAACATGACAAACAGAGATTTGGGATTCGACTCAACGCCGCAGCTCGATTACATGGGGATGACACACCCCGGAGCCGCGGACAATCTCATCGTCGTAGTTCCAACGGCACCGGCGCCTGCGAGCAGGCCAACAGGTCAATGAGACCGGAGGGCAACAGGGCGCCGGATGTGGTTTGCGCAAATCGATAAGCAGAACGAGGGGAAAATCAATGGGCCGAAATATAACTACCGGGGCTTTATTGGTGATCGCTGTACTGAGTGCGGCCGGATGTGCACAGGCGCACGACACCAAAACACCATATCCCAACATGGCTCCGGTCGAGCAATATCTAATTGCGGATCGAAGTGCCGAAATCGGTCTCGCACAGAGCGCTGCGCCCCCATCGATTTCGCGCGATGCCGAAATTTGGGTCCTCGGACCAAGAGGCTACGAAGCCGCCCTCAAAGGCACGAATGGCTTCGCCTGCATCGTGCAACGATCGTGGGCGATGGTGTTTGATGACCCGGAGTTCTGGAATCCGAAAATTCGTGGATCGATGTGCTTCAACCCGGCGGCCGCCCAATCGGTGCTGCCACCTTATTTGGCGCGAACCAGAATGGTTCTGGCAGGGCAATCCAAAGCTCAGATTATGGACAGCATGAAAGCCGCGTTCGACAAGAACGAGTGGTCGGCTCCGGCCCTAGGCTCGATGTGCTACATGATGTCGAGCCATTCTTTCCTGGGTGACGCCAACGGCAACTGGCACTCCCATGTGATGTTTTTGCTTCCTACCACCGATGCAGCGGCGTGGGGAGCGGGATTGCCCGGCTCTCCCGTGCTGGTCGCTCAGGACCCTTTTAATCATATGACGATATTCCTGGTTCCCGTCGCCGCGTGGTCGGACGGAAGCGCGGCCCCGCCGTATCGTGGCGAGTAGGCCCAGCGTAGGGAGATTTTGCACGCAGAAATTTTGCGTGAATCGATCAGGAGAAATAAATATGGCAACCAGTACAGTCGAACATCCGAAAGTCGTCTCCCGTGCGGAATGGCTGGCGGCACGTAGAAGCCACCTGGCGCGAGAAAAAGAAATCGCGCGAGCCACTGATGAACTGCACCGGCAGCGCCGCGCCTTGCCTTGGATGAGAGTCGATAAGAATTATGTTTTCGATGGCCCGGATGGCCCGCAAACCCTCGCCGACCTGTTCGCCGGGCGAAGTCAATTGATCGTGCGCCACTTCATGTTTGGTCCGGGATGGAAAGAGGGCTGCGTGGGCTGCTCCTTTGCATCCGACCACGCCGAGGGCGCACTGGTGCACCTGGAAAATCACGACGTCTCTTATGCCGCCGTTTCGAGGGCGCCCTGGGCCGAGATCGAACCTTTCAAGCAGCGCATGGGCTGGCATTTCAACTGGGTCTCTTCCTATGCCAACGACTTCAACTACGATTATCACGTGTCCTTCACCAAAGAAGACGCCGCGAAAGGCAAGGTCTTTTATAACTACGACACGCAGGATTTTGTCAGCGAAGAACTGTCGGGCCTGAGCGTCTTTTACAAAGACGAATCGGGCAACATCTTCCACACCTACTCCTGCTTCGCACGCGGCGACGAGAAAGTCGTAAGCGCCTACATGCTGCTCGATCTCACACCCAAAGGCCGCAACGAGACAGTGAACGGAAACCTTACCGATTGGGTTCGCCACCACGATAAATACGGCGAGGACGGAGTTGTGGATCACACCGGCCGATACCGCGAATCGAAGGGTGCGACTTGTTGCCATGAAGAATAAAATTGGAATCGAATCGGAGGCAAGGATATGAACCAGGTTTCTGCGCCGGCGCCAGCTTCGAACAAGATGGTCTGGACCGGCCGGATTGTAAGTGCACTCCCGGTTTTGCTGTTCCTCTTCACCGCAAGCTTCGGCTTGCTCAAACCGGCCATGGCCGCGCAGGGCGCCGCGCACTACGGCTATCCCGAGGGCGTCTTGTTGCGCATCACAATTGTGGAAATTCTGTGTGCCGTGGTTTATGCGATCCCGCGTACCTCGGTCCTGGGAGCGATCTTATTGACCGGGTATCTGGGCGGGGCAACGGCTACCCACGTTCGCGTCGGCGAACCTTTTCTCTTTCCCCTCATCGTTGGAATTCTGGTTTGGCTAGGACTCTATCTGCGCGATGTCCGAGTACGCGCCCTCATCCCGTTGCGAGCCTCATCGTAAGGAAAGAGCGAATGCGCCGATTATTTGTCTCAAACCTCTCAACTCTGGATGGCTTCTTCGAAGGCCCGAACCAGGAGTTCAATTTTTTCGTCCCGGACCACGACTTCTTCGAATATGCCAAGGAAATGCTGCGCTCGGTTGATACCATTCTCTTTGGCCGCACCACCTATCTGCACATGGCATCCCATTGGCCGAGCGCGCCCAAAGAAGAAATTGCCGACCAGATGAACAGCCTGGCCAAGATCGTCTTCTCCAGCACCCTCGACCAAGCTGAGTGGAACAATACGCGGCTGGTCAAGACCGATGCCGCCGATGAAGTTCGAAAGCTGAAACAACAGCCCGGCAAAGACATTGTGATCCTCGGCAGCGCGGCGCTGGCGTCTTCTCTCTTGCAAGCGGGGCTGATCGACGAGTATCGAGTGATTCTTATTCCGCTTTTGTTGGGTAACGGCAACCCGCTATTCCAGGGGATCAAACATAAACTCAATCTGAAACTCACACACACCAAACAGCTCGCCTCCGGCGTCGTGGTGCTCTATTACGAAACGGCTTAAAGACCAATCACCTGTGTCCGGCTGTCAGAAAAAGAAATAATTTCGAAGGAGAATATCGATGGATACGAAACCCACGCACGAACAGGCCCAACTGCAACTACAACTGTTTGAAGAGCGCCGCGAGCCGAAGCTGCGTCAGGCCCGCGACTGGTTCTGGAAGAATTACATCGTCGAAAGCACCGACGACGCGATGCGAATTGCAGCTCCCGGAACTGAAGGTGGCACCTTCGCCATGATGGTGCTCACCTATTGGGACCAGACCTGCGCCATGCTCAACTACGGCCTGCTGCACGAAGATCTTTTCTTCGAAACCACCGGCGAGTTCTTTGGCGCATGGGAGAATGCAAAGGCAATTGTTCCGCAAATGCGGGAGCGCTTCCAGAATCCGCACTTTCTCGGTCACCTCGAAAAGGCTGCGCAACGTTATGAAGCCTGGACGGAGAAGCGCGCGCCCGGCCACATCGCAGCCATGCGGCAGATGATGAAACAAATGCGCGGGCAGCAGACAAAAGCCGCGTAAATCCAGTGGTTAGAGACTAGTGGCCGGCAGACTCGAGTTTGCCGGCCATTGGGCACTGGTTCTCCTCAGAAAATTCCGCTAACCGGCGTCGCGGCATGGCTCCCATGCTTCGGCGCGGAGGGTTCTCGTCCTGAGGCCGCCGATCCGCCTTCGTTTTCGGAAGGACTCTGCAAGAGTGGCACTGCGGAATGAAGCGTCGTTCCCGCGCTGCTGCTGTAAACCGTGAAATCACCGCCCAGTTCCTTCACGCGCTCCCGAATGCCGGCCAGGCCGACGCCGGAGCCGGTTCCGGTGCGCTGAAAACGCTCCATAACCGTGGGTGGAAGTCCGCAGCCGAAATCCTTAATCTCCAGGGTCGCAATGTCAGGCAAGCGTTGAAACTCCACTTCCACGTTCGGACTGGCCGAGTGGCGATGGGCGTTGACCAGCCCCTCCTGCAGCGCCCGGAATAGCGCCAGTTCGACACTTTCCGGCATGCGAGCGGCTTTCGAAGGCGCTGCTAAAGGACTATCCGGGCAAATAAAGTTGGTTTTGATTGCCATGCCGGTGCGCTGCGCGAAACCATCGATGAACCACTGCGCCGCAGCCTCGAAACCGACTTCGTCCAACAGCGGAGGATGCAGCAGATAGGACATGGTGCGGATGCTCGACACGGCATACGCTACCAGCTTGCGCGTCTCCTGCAACATGACAGACGGTTTGCTACTACCGTGAATCAACTCGATATCAAGATTGATTTGCGCCGCCGCCAGCCACTGGCCCAGGCCGTCATGAAGTTCACGGGCGATGCGGCGTCTCTCTTCATCCTGCACCCGCATGATCTTTCCTGAAAGTCTGCGCAAGGCCAGGGTTCGCTTGTCGACCAGCGACTCCAGTTCATCGTGCGCCCGTTGCAGCGCTTCTTCGGCTCGCCGCCGCTCCTCCAGATGATCGCGAATTTCGTATTGCCGCAGGCGCGAGCGTATGGCGGTGCGCACGCTGCTCACCAGCGTGGCCGGACGCAGCGGCCTCTCGATCAGACTAATGTTCCCCATCGGCGTGCGCGAACGCACCATCTGTTCGGTGTAGGGCGTGGTCGCGCCCCCGCCGGTAAGAACAATGATGGGAAAGTCGGACCATGCCGGTTGCGCGGCCACGCTGCGCCCTAATCGTTCGATGGATTCATCGTCGAGCGCTTCTTCGGCAACGATGCCGACTCCCGCGCCCCCAGCCAAGCAGCGGGCAATGCCGTCGACAGTATTGACCACTCCCACCGGAATTCCCGAGCGCTCGAGCACTTCACGCACCAGCACTGCATCCTTGCCGAAAGGAGCCAGAATCAATACCCGGTAATCGTCGTGAAGGGCGCTCGGCATCAGCTCTCCTTCAACCCTCCCAGAAAAGTGGGCGTACCCGTGAGCACCCCTTGAAAATCCCTCAGCGGAGCTCCGATTTGAATGCGACCCGGGCTCAGTCTGAGCTCGCGAATCGTATGCTCGTGGTCGCCGCTGCGCCGCTTGATGGTCGAGATGGCCTGGCGAACTTCTCCATGGCTCTCAAAGTAGCGAAGCAGCAGAATGTTGTCCGCCAAGTAGCTGACATCGACCGCGCTTTGCAGCGGAGATCCTATCGTGCCGGCCTGCGCTAGAACGATCAGAGTAAGGATTCCTCGATTGCCCAGGTACGCAAGCAGTTCGTGAAGATGTACCGCCAGGAATTGCTCTCCGGGCATGGATTGCAGGTACCCGTTCAGGCTGTCCAGCGCAATCAGACGAACGCCTTGCTCCTCCACCAGCTCCCGAACGCTCCCCACCAGCTCCCCCGGCGACATCTCGGCCGGATCGACGCGTTGAATGGAGATCATCCCGCTGTCGAGAAAAGGGCGGATGTCGATGCCCAAGCCGGCGGCCCGCATGATCAAGGTGTGCGGAGCTTCTTCGAAACTGAACATCGCGCAAGTTTCGCCGCGCTTGGCCGCCGTGTAGGCGAACTGCACCGCGATGCTGGTCTTGCCGCATCCCGCTGGACCGATCAAGAGCGTGCTGGTACCGCGGTCCAGCCCGCCGCCAGTCAAGGCATCCAGCTCGGGGATGCCGCTCGAAACCGCTTCCGGCGGACGCTGGTTGCGCGAATCGGCCGCCACCAGACGCGGAAACACCACTACCCCTCCGGTCGCAATGGCATAGTCGTGATACCCTTCGCGATAGGATGTCCCCCGAAGCTTGACGATCTCGACCTGGCGGCGCGTCCTGCCATATTCGCGCGGCACTTTGTCCATGCTCACCACTCCGTGAACCACGCTGTGCAGTTGCAGGTCCGGCTCACGCGAGCTGCGGTCATCCAGCAGCAGCACAGTGCATTGGTGATCGGACATGAAGTCCTTGAGCGACAGAATCTGCCGCCGGTAACGCAACGGATCCTTGGCCAGCATGCGTAGTTCGCTCAGCGCGTCGATCACCAGCCGCTCCGGCTTCACCCGCTGCACTTCTTTGACGATGCGCTGCATGCGATCGTTCAATTCCACTTCGGCGGGATGAAACACCGTGTACTGTTGCTCGGGAAGCAAGTCGTCCTCGTCGGGCAACAACTCCACAATCTCGATCCCCTCCAGCGACATTCCGTGAGACCGGGCGGCATGAGCCAAGTCCGAACGGGATTCCGAGAGCGTTATGTAAAGTGCCCGTTCCCCCTTGCTGACGCCGTCGCGGACGAATTGCAAAGCCAGAGTCGTCTTGCCCGCGCCGGGATCGCCTTCGATGAGATAGAGGCGTCCTGCCGGGAACCCCCCATTCAGAATGCTATCCAAACCCGCGCAACCGGTGCTGACACGAGAGTCAATCGCAGTACTGCGCATTTCGTTTTTTTCGTCGCTAGTTGTAACCAACTTTCCCTCCGATCACTCTCAAGTCAACCGGCACAGGCTTCCACGCCGCAGTACGCGCCTTTACACGCACTCCCCCAACCCATTGATTTAATTCAGACTTGCCGGAAGCAAAAAAAGTTGCCCGCCGATTAAAATGCCCGAATTACACAGCAGGCACTATCAGGGGATTAGACCAGACAGATTAGGGGAATTGCTGTAGGGGTGTGGCGCGCAAACATTTGCCGGAGCCAATCCCATCCGCTATAGTTTTCCTAGATTGCTTCGAGGTCTCGCTGCCCATGTTCGAAGATTTCACTACCACCGACCGTTGGACGAAGAAACCAGTTCACTGTGTTTATCAGGCGCTAATCGTGGCCATCGCCACGCGCCATGCCGATGCGGTCGATGTTAAGTTTCTGGCTGACGGACGACCCGCATGGGTCGCGCTGCCCCACCCCGCTTGGGTGGAATACAAAAAGCGTACCGGTAGGAGCATCACCGATTCGCTGGCGGTCGAGATCGCCGGCCACTATTTGAAATCAGCGCTGGAGTGCGGCGAAGGTCTGGGCCGCGATATGTACTCGCTCACTGTAGAAGAAACCTTGAACCATCTCGAGGCGGCGGTTGCCGCGATGCAGCCTTCAGTCCCGGCCTAGACACTCTTTTCACGTTTCGCTTTGCCGGGTGAGACCACCTCGATCGCTACGCCCACTTGAGCACTCGACTCAACCAGATGAGGACTATGGCCCCGCTGATCGCCACGAAGATGGAGTCCACCAAGTCGCCCACATGAATGCCGAGCGCGCCCAGCAGCCATCCGCCGACCACGGCGCCCACAATGCCGAGGAGAATATCTACGATTGCACCGTAACCGCCGCCCCTCATGATTTTGCCCGCGGCCCAGCCTGCGATCAGCCCCACGATGATCCAGCATATTAAATCGAAAAGCATGCGAGTCCTCCTCTGAGTGGCGGAGTTCAGTTCTAGTCACCGTATCGCCACTGTGTCAAGCAAGGTCGCAATGGCCCGTGCTGGAACCCAAGACAGGATCGCTCTCTAGGGTCCACAGAAACGTGGTTAAATTACATCTATGTTCGCCCGCAAGATTCGCGTGGAGTTTGAAGACCAAGGCCAGCGTATGGCCTGCCCGCTGAAGTGGATGGACAGCTTCTCCATGCGCAACTTCACCAATGCCAGCGTGTTTGACGACACCCTGCCGGTCGCCGATGGGCGCATGGAGATTGGGACGGCTGTTCCTCTGAAACAACTCGGTGAAGCCATGCACGATTGGTTTCAGCGCAAAGGCTATTTGACTAAGGAGTCGAAGTTGTCACTGGAAGAGCTGTGAAAGCGGGTGGAGACTGACGGGTTGCGGCCCGCTTCGGGAAGGTCGATCCTGTTTTGGGCGTTTTGCCGCACTTAGAATGGGCGAAAACCCCTGAAATCGTAAGGGCATCCTAATTTTGCGAGGTTTAACGGGTCCAAAGTAATGGCAACCGGCTTGCAATAACTGACGCGAGGTGCGGACAATGCGCTTTCGATCACGGCTTTCCCTGGTCTCCGTGGGTCCGACTTTGCAGGCGGGCTCACCAGACAGTTCTTCAACGCTCGCGTCCCTCGCTGATCTCTCCAAATGGCAGAACGTTGAGTTCTTCCGCTGCAAAGTGGTCTACGGTTCCGGCATCAAGTTCGGCGTAAAACCCTTTGACCCTCCCAGCCGACTGAACTGGAGCGCGCTACTCGGCATCAGCGGGGCCGCGGTGGTGAGCGCAACCATCTGGGCCGGCGTGGCGTGGTCCGTCGCCCTGATTTGGAAATGAGTGTCCGAGAGAAAAACCCTACCTATCACTGCCTCTATTTATCATAGTGCAGTAGCGACATAACTTCGTAGCCTTTGAGCTTTTCCCGCCCGTGCAGGAAGTCCAGTTCGACCACAAATCCTAACCCTGCAATCTCCGCACCCAGCAAAGTCGCCAGCTTCGCGGTAGCCTCCGCCGTCCCGCCCGTCGCCAGCAGATCGTCGACGATCAACACCCGCTGGCCTTTTTGGATTGCGTCCTTGTGCATCTCGAGAGAATTGGTGCCGTATTCGAGCGCGTAATCGAACTTCACGGTTGCGGCGGGTAGCTTGCCCACTTTGCGCACGGGAACAAACCCGGCGTTGAGGCGGTAGGCGAGCGCGGGAGCGAAGATAAAGCCGCGAGCTTCCATACCCAGCACGAGATCGACTTTCTGGTCGATGTAGTGCTCGGAAAGACGGTCGACGAGCGTGGCGAAGCCGACTTTGTCTTTCAGGACCGTGGTGATGTCGTAGAAGAGAATGCCCTTCTTGGGGAAGTCAGGCACTTCGCGGATCAGACCTTTGAGCTGTTCGGAATCAAGTCGTGAATTGGCGGACAATCTACCATGCTCCTTCAATGCGAAATGAGTTAATGCCAGCCTTCGGCTTGGCATCGGATTCTTCTACGCCATCGACGCGAGCGGCGCGCGGACCCTCGCGTAATCGCGAACGCAACCCGGAAAGCTGATCCCGCGTACCTTGCGCCAGCACTTCCACACTGCCATCGGCGTTGTTGCGAACCCAGCCAGCAATGCCGAGAATGTGCGCCTCGCGCTCCACGAACCAGCGGAAGCCTACGCCTTGCACGCGTCCGCGGACGATGAAACGGCGAGCTTGCACTTCATCTGTCATGGAGCTCTATCAAAATAACAGCCCGGAGGATTTCTCACAACGCAGCCCAACACCGTCGAGTTAAACCTTTGACAGTGCAGGCACATGACAATGGGGGACCAGACGGGACGCTCCCTGTTCCGGGGATCGACAACGATCTATGCGCGCTCGCGGCCCTCGCGCACGATGGCTGCTAGATCGCCAGGCGACAGCTTCACTTTTACACCTTTTACATCCAGTGGTGACCCTCCGCCAGTTCGCAGAGGAAGAATGCGGAACACAGTACCATCGCGGCGGCGAATCTCCACGGCCCCGTCGCGCTCGGCTTCATCGAGCACAGTCGCAAAATTTCCTCGCGCCTCAGAATAACTGTAAGACTTCATCGGCTCTTGGCCTCCAGCACATCCAGTTTCAATTCACGCGCGCGCTCTTTCAATCCGCCATCCAGCGTGAGAAGTGGAGCTCTTTCATTGATGGCACAAGCCAGTATGTAGGCATCGTAGGCGTATACATTCAGTTTCTCCGACAATTCCACGGCCTGCTTCAAACCTACCTCGGACGTACGAATCGGGATCGCAGCGTAGGCTTCCAATAACTCGAGTGCATCCTTAATGCCGATTGCTTTTCGTTTGAACATGGCCGACATGGCGTTCCCTATTTCCCAGTAGACCGAAGCCGGAGCCACCAAGATCGCACCCCGTGTCAGCCTGACCAATGCAGGCTTTTCCGGCTGCTCCGCGATGACGGCGAGAATGGCCGATGTATCGATCACTATTTCCACGACTCATATTAGATCATAATATGTACAATTGTACAACTTAAAGGGGGTTGGACAGCAGCGGGCAGGCGGAGGAAACCGAGATCCTTCAGCCCGCAAAGAAAGCAGGCTTCAGGATAACAAGGCCTGTTGTATTAAGCTCGCGACAAGTACACGCCTTCGGCGGTGTCTACTTTGATCTTTTCCCCCTCGTTGATAAAGGGAGGCACCTGCACTACCAGGCCGGTTTCCAGCTTTGCGGCTTTGGTGACGCTGGAGGCCGTTGCGCTCTTCAGCCCCGGCTCCGTCTCAACCACCGTGAGTTCTACGGTCTGCGGCAACTCTATTCCGACCGCTTTGCCATCAAAAAATTCAACTTTGATTTCCAGATTCGGGATCAAATATTCCACGGCATCGCCCAGAACTTCTTTGTCCAAATGCGTCTGCTCGTAGTTGGACGTGTCCATGAAGTAATAGCTGTCGCCATCGGCATAGAGGAACTGCATGTCGACCTCGTCGACGGTGATCTTGTCGATCGGATCGGGCGAGCGGAAGCGGTGCTCGAACATGGCGCCGGTTCGCAAGTTCCGCAGCTTGGCCTGGATGAAGGCGCGCAGGTTGCCGGGCGTGCGGTGCTCGACGCTGAATACGGAGTGCAGATCATTGTTGTGCTTGATGATCATGCCGGGACGCAGCTGGGTGGCAGGGATCGACATCGCTTGGAACTTTCTCCTTAAAAATAAATGCGGTTTGAGCCGGCGGAAGATCCTATCCTGAGCAACCCCGAGGCATCGAAGGGACGCCTGGGGACGGAGTCAGACCACATTTCCCGCCGCACAAGGGCGAATCGCTATTTTACACTCGGGCCGCGTGGAAAGGAAACTTCGCAAGGCCGCCGTACGACCAACGACCAGCTACGGGCGCACGTTGTCTGAGGCGTATCCGGTTTCAGGGCTGGAATAGAAAAATGCCGAACTCACGGGTTAGAATGCAGAAGTAAAATCGCAGCAAGATCGTGCTCTTGCATTTTAATCTCTAACTTCTTGGTTGGGTCGTTTTTATGCGCGAAATCATTTCTACCAATAACGCTCCTCAAGCCATCGGCCCCTACTCGCAGGCCGTCAAAGCCAACGGATTTATTTTCACTTCAGGTCAGATCGCCATCGATCCCACCACCCAACAGGTGATTGCCGGAGACGTATCCGCGCAGACCCGTCGAGTGTTACAGAATTTGTCAGCCATTCTCCAGGCCGCGGGCACCGGACTCGACCAAGTCGTACGCTGCACCGTGTTTCTGAAAAGCATGAACGACTTCACCGCCATGAACGCGGTCTACGGAGAATATTTCACCGCCGCTCCCCCAGCCCGCTCCACCGTAGAAGTGGCCCGCCTGCCCAAAGATGTTCTGGTAGAAGTCGACGTAATCGCGGTAGCGTAAAATCATAGCGATCGCTGCGGCACTTTCCAGCAGCTTCTGCAATTTAAGATTTTGCGAGAGCAATTTGAATTTCTTGGCGTCATCCCTCACCCGGCGGAGTTCAGCCGGGTGAGGGATCTTCTTTGGACAAACGCATTCCCTGGGGGGGGAAGATCGTTCCCTCCGCCTGAAAGTCGGCTCCGCTCAGGACGACGCCACAAAAAGATGCAAGCTGAGTCACTACCTGAGGGCATCGAAACGTGTGTTTCCCCGCCTCCAACCATTTAAGATATCCCCGAAAGGAGTTTACGAATGAGTAAGCATATTGCGATCATCATCGTCATCGTTGCCATTGCGCTGACGGCAGTATTCGTAGTCACGCAAACTGCGGCCCAAAAATCCAGCCCGGCCAATACCAACGGGCCCACGAAGGTGACCGGCGAAGGAGTGAAAACGCCCGACGGCCTGGTCTATTGGGATATCCGCGTGGGCAATGGCGAGACCGCCAAAGAAGGCAGCCACGTGCGCGTGCACTATACGGGCTGGCTGACCACGGGTAAGAAGTTTGATAGCTCGGTCGACGCGGGCAAGCCCTTCGATTTCACCATTGGCAACGGCGAAGTGATCAAAGGATGGGAAGAAGGAGTGGCGGGCATGCGCGTCGGCGGCAAGCGCCAGTTACGCATTCCGCCAGCCCTTGGCTACGGCGCGGAGGGAACGCCCGGCGGCCCAATCCCTCCGAATGCAACTTTAATTTTCGATATTCAGTTGCTAGGCGTGCAGTAGAGCAAGAGTTGGGTAATTTGCAATTTTAAAACGGGCCCGATTTGGCTTCTAATTTACCAAATTACCCGATTACGGAATTACAAATTACGCCTTTTTGACCTTGCCGCTGCGAATGCATGAGGTGCAGACCCGCATACGCTTGGTCGTCGCGCCCACGCGGGCGTGCACCGGTCGAAGGTTTATGTTCCAGCGCCGCTTAGTAACGTTATGCGCGTGGCTGATGCGGTTTCCCGACTGCGGCTTTTTGCCGCAGATTTCACACTGTTGTGCCATGACTGCCAGATCCTTTCAGAATTGTACCTTCAGATAAGTGCCGCTAGAAGTCTTAGCCGCAAACCATGATTTTACCGGATTCAATGCACATCCGACAATTCGTTTTGGCGAAGCCGCCCAGCCGGGGTAAAATATAATCTCGATTAGGGGGATCATTATGTCGAGTCGCGGAAAAGCCACATTGGTAGAAAGCACGCTGCTCCTGGCTTTGATGGGCATTTTGGCCGGAGCCATCGGTGGCCTTGCCGTCGGTGTGGCGACCAGCCCAAAGACTCAGTCAACCTCAACCTCGACGGCGAAATAGGCCGCGCGTGCCTCCAAGCGCGCCCCACCCGTATGCGATACTGAACTCATGCAGTCTCCTCTTCAGCCGCCCACTGCGGCCACAGATCCCAAGTCAGTCAAAGTGAATCTGACCACCGGAACTGGCATGGACATCCTTTGGGCCGATGGCCACTCCTCGCATTACGCTTTCGTCTTCCTGCGGGACGCCTGCCCCTGTGCCATGTGCAACGAAGAGCGCGAGAAATCCCGCCGCGCTCCGGGTGAGCCCGCGAAACCGGCGCCAGGTGCCCTGCCCATGTTCAAAGCCGCCGCTAAGCCGCTTTCCGCCGAAGGTATTGGGAAGTACGCCATCCGCTTCCAATGGAATGACGATCACGACCTCGGCATTTACTCGTGGAAATTCCTGCGCGAAATTTGCCCCTGCCAAGAGTGCCAGGTCGCTCGTGCGGAAGCCATGCATTAACCGAGGCCGCCGGGGATCCCCAACCGAATAAGAACATGCAAGAAGGCAAATTCAGCCGCACCGCACACCAGGTCGCCCTCCGTCGCGCCGCGCATCAACTCCTCGACCATCCCCGCGTCCTCGACGATCCCCTGGCCCTGCGCATTATCGGCTCCGAAGCAGCGACTGACCTGCAGACCAATCCCAAAGAGCATCCCGCCTTTGCCCGCGCGTTTCGTGCCTTTATGGCTGCCCGCAGCCGCTTCGCCGAAGACGAACTAGCCCGCGCCGTTGCCAGTGGCCTGCAGCAATACGTGATCCTGGGAGCCGGCCTTGATACCTTCGCCTACCGCAATCCTCATTCGAATTTACGAGTGTTTGAAGTGGACCACCCGGCCACCCAGGCCTGGAAGCGAGACCAACTCCATACGGCAAGTATTTCAATTCCGCCCTGGCTCACCTTCGTCCCGATCGACTTCGAACACCAAACCCTCGCGGATGGTCTACAGCAATCCGGCTTCGATAGACACGCCGCGGCTTTTTTCTCCTGGCTCGGGGTCACGCCATATCTCACCCACGCCGCGTGCATGTCGACCTTGAGCTTCATTGCCAGCCAGCCCGCAGGCACCGGGGTGGTATTTGATTTCGCCGTCGACCGCAAGCTCCTCAACATTGGACAGAGGATCGCGCTCGACGTGCTCGCACGCCGGGTGGCCGCGGCCGGGGAGCCATTCCAGCTCTTCTTCGATCCGGCAACGTTGCAGGAGGAGTTGAGAGGCCTGGGATTCCAGCGCACAGAATTTTTGCAGGCTCCGCAGCTCAACGAACGCTATTTCAAAGACCGCACCGACGAATTAGAAGTTCGGGGCGGCCTGGGCCATTTGATGGCGGCGTGGGTCTGACCTCCGCTGCATTTTGCGACCAGCCAATGCCCGTCCCAAGAGGTTCAAAACCGCTCCGGCTTTACGATCACTGTTCTTAGATTTTTTGCAGCCTCTGCACCTCATGCACGCCAGGAATCTTCCGCAGGCCGGCCATGATCTGTTCCAGATGTTTGAGGTCGGCGATGTCGAGTACGATCTCTACGCTGGCTTGGCTGTTGGCGGTTTTGGCTCCAATATTGCGAATGTTGCTTTTGGCGTCGCCGATCACGCTGGTTATGTTTTTCAACATCCCGAAACGATCGTCGCAATAAACCGTCAGCTTGACCGGATACTCGGTGGGGGTGGTTTCGTCGCGGCCCCACTCTACATCGATGCGGCGTTCGGGTTCGTACATCAGGTTGGTCACGTTAGGACAATCGGCCGAATGCACCGCAACCCCTTTACCGCGCGTGATGTAGCCGATGATGCTTTCACCGCGAATGGGATTGCAGCAGCCGGCGCGGTAGACCAGCATATCTCCCTGGCCTTTGACGGTGATCGCATTGTGATCGCCGAAGACGCGGCGCACCACGCTGGCGATGGCTCCCGGCTGGTTGGAAAGTCCTTCGGACTCGATGTCGCCGGCCATCGAATGGGTCGCGCCCGGCGGCAGAAGCCGCGCCAGGACTTGGCGCGCGGAATATTTTCCGTAGCCGATGCCGGACATCAGGTCGTCCACCTTGCCCAGTCCATAACCGCCGGCAACTTTTAGCAGTTCTTCTTCCTTGATTTCTTTGAGCGCGATGCGATATTTGCGCGCCTCTTTTTCGATGACCTTGCGGCCGATTTCAATAGAGCGCTCGCGTTGGTGCACGTTCAGCCAGTGCTTTATCTTGTTGCGCGAGCGCGACGATTTGACCAGTCCCAGCCAGTCGCGGCTGGGCTTGTGGCCGGTTTGAGTGATGATTTCGACAATGTCGCCGGAGTGCAGTTTGTGCCGCAGCGGCACCATGCGTCCATTGACTTTGGCCCCCACACAGGTGTGTCCGACTTCGGTGTGAATGGTGTAAGCGAAATCGATCGGCGTGGCTTCCCTCGGAAGCACCACCACCTTGCCTTTGGGCGTGAAGGTGTAAACCTCTTCGGGATAAAGGTCGACTTTGAGGGCAGACAAAAACTCTTTGGGATCACTGACATCACGCTGCCATTCAACTACTTGACGCAGCCATGCCAGCCGCTGTTCGTCCTGGGCTGAGACCGGGCCATCCTTATATTTCCAGTGCGCCGCAATGCCCTCTTCGGCGATCTTGTGCATCTCCTCCGTGCGAATCTGGATCTCGAATGGGGTTCCATCTTCGGTGATGACTGAAGTATGCAGCGACTGGTAAAAATTCGGCCGCGGCATGGCAATAAAATCTTTAATGCGGCCGGGCACCGGGCGCCAGACGTTGTGAATGATTCCCAGGACCGCGTAGCAATCTTGCAAGGAGCGCGTGACCACGCGCATGGCGAAGAGATCGTAGACCTGGTCCACGGAGATGCGCTGGCGCTGTAGTTTTTTGTGAATGCTGAACAGGCGCTTGATGCGGCTCTCCACTTTTGCCTGAATGCCGGCTTCTTTCAGCTTGTCGCTGAGAATTCCCTCCATCTTTGCCAGGAAGGCTTCGCCCTTTTTGCGGCGCGCATTGACCGCTTTTTCCACTTCTTCGTATCCCGCGGGATCGAGAAACAAAAAGCCAAGGTCTTCCAGCTCGCCGCGAATTTTTCCCATGCCGAGGCGGTGCGCGATGGGGGCGTAGATCTCCAGCGTTTCCTCAGCAATCTTGCGCTGGCGCTCGGGGGAGAGATGTTCGAGCGTGCGCATATTGTGTAGGCGATCGGCAAGCTTGATCAGGACCACGCGGATGTCATCCACCATGGCCAGCATCATCTTGCGCAGGTTTTCGGCTTGCGCCTCTTCGCGCGTGGCAAAATCGATTTTGCTGATCTTGGTGACGCCTTCGACGATGTGAGCCACCTGTTCGCCGAATTCTTTGCGGATGTCGACAATGGTGACCGAGGTGTCTTCGACGGAATCGTGCAGCAGGCCGGCCGCAATCGCGACCGGATCCATCTTCATTTCGGCAAGAACCAGCGCCACTTCCAGCGGATGAACCAGGTAAGGCTCGCCCGACGCGCGGCTCTGGCCCTCATGATGTTTCAGCGAGTAGTCGTAGGCTTTTTTGACGATGGAGAGATCGTCCTGGGGACGGTTCTCCTGAATCCGCTTCATCAGGTCGCGGAATTTCGTGAGGGTCAGAGCGGTAGTCGCGATCTGTTGGCGCAAGCTCGCCATGAAGAATTATAGCTTGCGCCGACGCCCGCGACCGGTACAGCCGGGCGACGGCGGCAATAAAACTCAGGGCTGCACGATAATTTTCCCCGTCATCTTCGGATGCATCCGGCAATAAAACGGATATTCCCCCGGTTCCCTGAAAAGAAATTGGAATTTTTCGTCGGTATCGAGTGCCGCGGACTTGAACTTGCCCTCAGTACTATCCACCGTGTGCGGAATGTCGTCGTGATTGATCCACGTCACCTGCG
The DNA here is from genome assembly GCA_963710965.1 of uncultured Acidobacteriaceae bacterium. GTDB lineage: Bacteria > Acidobacteriota > Terriglobia > Terriglobales > Acidobacteriaceae > Sulfotelmatobacter. The sequence goes on from CAVQCP010000031.1 coordinate 112,800, forward strand.
TCCCCGCTTTCACCGTAACCACGTTCGGCGTAAAGGCGAAGTTGTCGATCTTGACTTCAACCGCTGCCTGCGCTGGTGTACTGGCGACTCGCTCTTGAGCTGAAATCGGCGCCTCGGTAGCGAGCGCAATCGCGATCATTGCGGCGATTGCCAAGGCGCTGCCTCTGAAAGCGCTTCGTGTGATTATTCTGATTGCTTCCATAATTTCATCCTGCGCACAGCGCCTTGTCCAAAACTCCGCACTCACTCTGTTTTCCGGTCGGCAGAAGGCTGTCCACCATCCAGCGTGGAATCGACCACAGCCAGGCTCTTGCCGCTCACCACATAATTCACATCTGTGATTCCCAGAACCTTCTGTAACTGTTCCGCCGGCACTTTCATCGGCCCAGCCGAGGCTGCCGTTCCCGGTGCGGGTTGCGGAAACGCAGTCGACATCGCGGTGTGGAACGAGACCTTGCCCTCCACCTTTTGCATCACCTGATGAATATGTCCGTTGAGCACGGTCACCGAGGCAAAGCGTTTCACATACGACAACGCTTGCTCGCTATCATCGGTTCCCCAACCCCAGTCGGGATAAATCGTCCACAGCGGAATGTGCGCAAACAACACAATCGGAGTGCTGGCCGGCCGGCCCCTGAGATCGTCCTCCAGCCATTCCAGTTGCTCGCGTCCAAGCCAACCAAGTCCTCCCGCTTTCAGATTGACAACATTCACCAGCCCTACAAAATGCACGCCCTTCTGATCAAAGCTGTACCATCCGCTGCCCTTCGTGCCCTTCCCGTAGCGCTCCAGATATTGCTCGCCGTTGTCGGTGAGCATGTCATGCTCTCCCGGCACAAAATAGATTTGCTTCGCCGCCGCACCTTTCAGCACCTGGTCAAGCGTGTCGAACTCGCTGGGTTTCGAAAGTTGGCTCAGGTCGCCGGTATGAATAATGAAGTCCGGCCGTTGCGGCAACGCATTGATGCGGCTGATCGCAGTCTGCAACGTCGCGGTCACATCAGGATTCGCTGGCTTATTAAATCCGATGTGACTATCGCTGATCTGAACAAAACTGAAGTCTCCTGCCTTGGCGGAGGACTTGCCGATTCCGGCAGCGAATGCCTGAGAGACAGGAATACCTCCGGCCATGGTCCACACCACTCCCGTGCCGGCCCATGCCATACATTTTAGAAATCCGCGACGGTCGACGCCGTCCGGATTAAGATCGTGCAATTCTTGATCGATGAACTTCTGCTTCGGCTCTGGCATTTTTTCTCCTGACTTCGCCTGCTGTTCAGTGTTGATAACTGGTGCGTGGCGTTTTTATTCCAACGAAATTAACCGGGTCCGTTGACCCCGCTGAGATATCCGCCCAAATGTCCCGTGAGTGCGATCAGCATGACCCCCAGAAGTTCGACAGGTAGCCGATAACCGGGAAGAGCAATCGAGCTTCGGCGCGCTCGGAAGTGCAGCCACGTAATTAGCCAAATCAGTACGCTGGAGACGCTCCCCAGCACCAAATGCAGTAGCAGGATGCCTTTCAGCTTCTGGCCTTCGAGTTGGAATTGCCATGCCAAAATTCCTGTGACCATGACCGGAACGGTGAAGGCTGCCGCCGCGAGCAGATCAAAGTAGGCAACTTCGCCCCATTCTCGTCGCCTCGTAGAGTTCGCCAGGAAGTCGAAGAATACTGCCGTGATAAATAGCGCGATCGGAAAATGGATCAAAACTACATGCTGCGCATGCTTGGCCAGGAATACCGTTTTTGGATCGAAAGGACGCACGCGGATAGCTCCTCAGCTCTTACGGCCTTTGCTCTGCCGTCTCGTAGCTGATAACTGCCGCAACCACGCTTTATTCCATAATTACTACGCCAAACTGGTAGGTAAGCAGGAAGTCGTGCACTCTGTCTCCTTGATAGCGGCGTCCGAACATAGCCGTTCCCCAGGCGGAGTGAGGCATCTTCCCCTCAACCGTCTTGTCACCCCAAATTACGGGAGGCGATCTAAAGACTTCCTGCATTTTCGTCGATGTACCTCATAGGAATGTCCTTGCACAAAGCCATGCGAATTATTACGAAAAAGAAGCCCGGTAAGTTGTTGGATGGTTCTGCTTGCGGACGGATCTGTGATGACTACATGCACGAAGCGCAACTCATCCAGTCGTCGCTGGTGCCGGTGAAACCCTTGCGCGATGATTCGGTGGAGGTACATTTTCGCTTTCTTCCACTTTCCGAAGTCAGCGGTGATTTTGCCGATTTCTTCCGCCTGCCTGACGGTCGGATCGGGCTCTACATGGGCGATGTGGTGGGAAAGGGATTGCCGGCCGCGATGTATGGCGCGCTCGTGATGGGGACCCTGCGCGGCATCCATAAGTCGGGCACGGAGACTGCCAGCGTGCTGGCGGGGCTCAACGAACGACTGATGCAGCGGCCGTTGCCGGGGCGGTTTTGTTGCTCATTGTATGCAGTCTTTGACCCGGTGACCCGGGAACTGGTTTTCTCCAACGCCGGACTTCCGTTTCCGTTGCTGGTTTCTCAAACCAGGTGCCAGCCCTTGGGAGAGGGCGGCTACCCTTCCGGAATGTTTTCCGGCGCCGCCTATGAGCGGCATCGGGTGCTGCTCTCGCCGGGCGATAGCGTACTTTTCGCCACCGACGGCCTGCACGAATCCTGCAACCCCGATGGCATCCAGTTCTGCAGCGAGCAAATGAGCGAAAGCTGGGCGCAATGCTGGCAAAGATCCGCGGACGAATCGTTGAGCTTCCTGTTCGAGAGCCTGCGCGCATTCTCCAACGGAACTGAATCCGACGACGATGTGACGGCATTAGTGTTGAAAGTCCCACATTAATGCGGAGTCCTCGGGAAAGGTCTTTACGGCTTGTACTGTCTGGACGCACGAAACAGTGCACACGAGCGTTTGTTTCATTTCCTTCAAACCTTTCAAATCCATCTCCCGTTTGTTGTCCGCTTGCGCAAGCTGATACATTGAAACCCTGTCACTATGAACTCCAAAGTGCTGGTGAGCGGAGCTTCGGGGCTGATCGGAAGCGCTCTTGTACCTACCCTCAAGAGCAGTGGATGGACGCTGGTGTCGCTGGTGCGCCCGGAGTCCGCCAATCGATCGAACGGCGAACAAATTGTCTGGCAGCCCTCCCAGTCCCTTGCCCCCGAAACCGTCTCCGGCTTCGATGCCGTGATTCATTTGGCCGGCGAAACCATCATGGGGCGCTGGTCGACCGCGAAAAAAAAGATGATTATGGACACCCGCGTGGTCGGCACCATGAATCTTTCGCAGGCGCTAGCGCAGGCCGAAGAGAAGCCGAAGGTTTTTATCAGCGGCTCGGCCATCGGCTACTACGGCGATCGCGGCGATGAAGCGCTCACCGAGTCGAGCCCGCCCGGTACCGGCTTTCTGGCAGAAGTCGTCCAGAAGTGGGAGGAGGCGACTACGCCCGCCGTACAAGCCGACATCCGCACCGCCCACATCCGCACCGGAATTGTCCTCAGCACCCAAGGCGGCGCGCTCGCAGCCATGCTGTTGCCCTTCAAGCTAGGGCTCGGTGGTCCTGTCGGAAGCGGACGGCAATGGATGAGCTGGATCGATGTGCAGGATATGGTCGGCGCGATCCACCACATTTTGAAAAATGATTTAATCCAGGGCGCAGTAAATCTGGTCGCGCCCAAGCCGGTGAGAAACGCGGAGTTCGCGAAAACGCTAGCCAGCGTGTTGTCCCGCCCGGCAATTCTCCCCATGCCAGCCTTTGCCGTGAAGGCGATCTTCGGTGAAATGGGAGAAACGTTGTTGCTTGCGGGACAGAAGGTCGAGCCAGGGAAGCTGATCTCGAGCGGCTATCCATTTCGCTCTCGTGACTTGAGAGCATCGCTGCAAGGCCTGCTAAAAAGACCCGCGTAGCCGCGGACGCCTTCGTCCCCATTGCCTCAGTTGCTGGTGCTGGAATTGTCCGATCGCCGCATCTCTTCTTGTAGCTTCTGCAGCAATTCCGCACGCTGATCAGTGGTAAGTTCGCGCTGTAATTCTTCCAACGCGAGGGCGACGATGTGGTAGTGGTGCGTGCCCGCGAACTTCGGATCGGCGGTGATGTCGAGCCACAGCTTGTGCATCAGATCGACATCCTGCGGGCGTAGGCGCGGGTCGTGCGGTCCAATGGCATATTCCCGCATGGTTCCGTCCGGAGCGCACACTTCCAGCATGATCCGCGGACGTGGCTCCGCCATGCGCTCCCAGGCGTCCCCGGTGAGTTTGGCCTGTTCGTCGGCGGTGAGCTTGTTCGAAAGTCCGCAGACTACGCGCGAAGAATCCAGCCTCTGCGCCGTCACCATGATCGCTTCGAATACTTCGGTCGCCGGAACCACCAGCAGAGAAATCGGCTTGCCCTCTTTTTCAGCGACCGCAACCGCGGCCGTGAAAAGCTCCTGCTCGTAATGGTCGAAGACCTGGCTGGCTTCCATGACCGCGCTACCGCTGAAGCTCGGTTCCCGATGATACAAGCGGGCGCTCATCACTACCACATCCTGCTTCATGGTGTCCGTCCGAGCCAGAACCTGGCGCAGGTAGTAAAGATTGCGCGGATCGCGTACCGCCACCAGAATGTTTCCCGGACGTACGCCCATCGCTCCGCTGCCCAGTTCCTGGTTGCCGTAGACGCGGAACTGATCCAGCTGTTCTGGTTTTCCATGACGTTCTTTCGTCACGTGGCGCTCCGAGAGCGTGAAGATGGTGAAAAAGAACGCGCTGAAAATCACGCCCGCAATCGTGGCCTGGTATTTGGTAAAGAGATTCACGATCGCAGTAATCAGCAGCACTGCGGAAATCGCGATCAGGCCGATTGGAATTTCTGTCTTGCCCAAATGCAAATTCCCCGGAACCTTCCACGCTCGATTCCCCGGCTCGGTAAAGCGCAACACCAGCACCGCCAGAGACTTCATGGCGAAGCTCCAGATCACGCCAAAAGCGTAGAGCGCCGCCAGTACATACACGTTGCCCAGACTCAGGAAGATGACCAGCAACTGCATCCCGACAATGAGGTTGATAATCCGGTAGCTGGTTCCGAAGCGATAATGCGGCTTCTGGAACCAGTCCGTGAGCACCCCGTCTTCGGCCACGCGATTGAGAACGCCATTGGCTCCCACAATGGAGGTATTCTGCGCCCCGGCGAGAATCAGCACTCCCACCAGCACCACGAATCCATGAAACAGCAGCTTCAGACTCTGGGGACCCACGAGATACATGGCGATGCCGCCGATCAGGTTGGCGAAGTAATCCGGCCGCACCTTGTCCGGGATGATCATCACTGCGAAGAACGAGACCAGCGAAGTAAACAGCAGGCTGTAGACAAAAATCACCAGCCCGGTTTTTTCCAGATTCTTCAGCTTCGGATGTTCGATCTCCCGGTTCACCTGCGCCAAAGTTTCTTCGCCGCTCATGGCCAGAACCGAATGTCCGAAGCCGACAAAAAGAATGATCCACGTTACGTGACTGAACCAGCTTCCGTTGAGCCAGCCCAGAGATTCTTTATTCAGCGGCACTACCCCAGCATGCAGCGGGTTGGGCGGCAACTGAATCGGTCCCTTCAGAACCGTGATAGTGCACCACACTAGTAGTATCACCACCATCACTGTGGTGATGATCATGATCTGCAGGGCCTTCTGGCTGGATTCGTGCATGCCCTGAGTGTTCTTCCACCAGAAGTAGACCACCACGACGATCGCGAGGCCGGCGGCAAAGTAGTTGTCGGAGAAATGCAGCGGATGGTGCGCGTACTCTCCGATGTCTTTGATGAAGCCCGCCAGATATTGTCCGGCAGAGACCGCGCTGATGGGGCCGGTCAGCACGTAATCGAAGAGTAGGGCCGATACGGAAAACTTGGCCAAAGTCCCGCCCATGGCCTCTTTGACGACGCGATAAACGCCGCCACGGACGAACATGCTGCTGGACTCGATATACAGCGCCCGCACGGCATAGCTAAACAACATCACCGCGAGAATGAACCAGGGAGCGCTCTTCCCGATGACCTTCTCCGCATCCCCGCCGGCGTAATACGCCGAAGACGCCAGATCCGCCAGAACAATCGCGGAAGCCCGCCAGAAAGAAATGAAGGTCAACATCACCGTGGTGGCGACGAAGACCTTTATGGCCGGCTTGGAACCTTCAACAGATGTAGCCATGCTTCCGGGGAGTTCTGGGGTGATTCACGAGCAATTATTGAAGATAGCATAGGGTGGGCTGGATGGAGTGTCTGTTGGTCCAGATTGACAGAGAACGCACCCTCTTCATGACGGTTGCGGCGGTAACACGCTCAAGATGTATAATGCGACGTATCGTTTGGAATCCTGGGTTGGAGCAAACGTTAGATGCTGCCTGAAGCGCCGTTAGAGCGCGGGGACAACAAAGAGGGCCACAATCCGCTGGCCAAAAAGCCTTACCTCAAACCGGATTTTCGCTTCGAGCAAGTCTTTGTGACCAGCGCCCTGAGTTGCGGAAAATTTGACCACCAATCAGGCGTCTGCAATCGTAACCCAAAGGTGTCCTAGTGCAGTGCCCCACAATTTCGCGCCAGTAACTATAAATGCTTTGAAAGGGCGCGGCTTTTCAGCCGCGCCGTAATAACAAACAAGAGACTCGGGCTTCAGCCCCTGAGGTAAACGAAGCATCCCCCGAAAAGGCATGGGACTTATTCTGTTAATTTCCGGGACACCACACTAGCCTGAAGCGCTCCTGACACCCAAGTGCTCAGCGAGACCGCAGCCTGCCTCCATTCCATTCCAGCCGCCCCGTGCCCTACTGCAGCCCGCTTTGCGTCAGCTTGACCGCGCAATAATCCGTCCCACCGCAATTCGCGGACAATGCCGCCGCCAGCACGCACACGTCCCGGTTCGCGGGCAACGTGAGCGTCGACACCGTCTTAGCGGGATTGATCGCAAACGAGTATCCATAAACATAAGTTGCATGAACCCGCTCGCCTCCGGTGCTGGTATTTTCATACGTCATAGTTTGGGCGACGGTTTCTACCGAGTAGGGTACCGGCCCCGTATACCAGTCGCTCACGTCTTGCGTGAAACTTGTATTCGTGCCGTCCGAGTAGTTCACGGTGAAAATCTGCGCCGTCTGGTTTCCGTTGACCGCCGAAGCTAGAATCTCCAATGTATTGAAACTGCCTGTGGGCAGCGTGATAGTGGTGTCACACCAAACATCCAACCCGTTCGCCGGTCCGTAGGTGAAGGTCGTGCCGTTCCACGTCACGGTGGCCCCAAGCTCAGTGGAGGAGTACGCATTCCCGTCGTCATCATATCCCCCCGTATTGAAGTTCCTGCCGTTCGAGTAGATGCCGTTGATGTTAAAGCCGTTCCGCGCAACCGCAGTCGACGCCGGACCGGTTTCCAGCGTGGAGAAGTAGACATTCTCTGCCTGGGCCGTCCCGCTGTCGTTGTTATCCGCCGCCAGGCCGCTTGCGCCGCCTATATAGCCTGTGGCTTCGGCTGTATATGTAGGCATCGTACCCCCGCTTCCGCTGGTATTGGTCAGTTGGCTGTTGATGTTCCACATGGTGACCACGTTCGATCCGGTCGCGGCGCCTGGCTCTCCCATCCCCACGAAAAGGCGATCGTTTGTCCCATCATAGAATTCCGTCAGGGGCGAACAAATTCCCGCCGTTCCACTCGGGTTCACATTCTTGTTGTAGGACATTGCCGGAGTCGTATTCACGATCCCGGTGCTCGCATTGAAGCTAATCGAGAACAGATCCTGCTCGGTTGCGGTCGCCGTGTCGGTGCCGCAACTGTAAATCGTCGAGAGCGCGCTTTTCGGTCCGTAGGTCCAATAATTATTATCGAAAGTTCCATAGAACAGAATGGGATTGGTGTTGGTGCTCTTGGGGCCCAGTTCAACCGGAACCGCAGAAGCCAGACTCACCGGCAGCTGGGTTATCAACGTCTTGCCCGCAGCGTCGTACGTGGAGGGCACGTACACGTAACCATTGAACACATCCAGCAGCGGCCCCGGCCCGGTCGGGTAGTTGTAATTACTTCCGCTATTTCCGTACGTGTAGGAGGCTGCCAGCGTGAAGTTCGGCGTGGGCGCCGAAGCATTCACCGTATATGCATAGATCTTTTCCGAATCGGTGAGATAGACCTCATTGTTGATCCGATCATAAAGCGTGCCGCTCATGGCCGAACTCGGAGTCGTTTCAAACGTCGTGTTCACCGGAGTGCAGAAATCCACGCTGGGATTGGCAGTGGTGCTGAAGAGATTCTTGATGTGGTAAAGAAGTCCGTTGTTCGCGCTGATGTACCCCACATCGTTGGTGTAGTCGACATACAAGTCGGAGTGGTTATTTCCCGCCTTGTATGCTGTCGAACATCCGGGATACATGGCGTTGGTATATTCGATAGCAAGATCGCAGGGTGTTCCGCCACTACACTGCCCGGCTACCATTGAATTGGTCACCCCCACCGACCCGGTTGCGCTTCCGTAGGGGATCGAGGCCCATACCGTCACGTGCAGCCAGGCGTCGGTGGCCGTACGATTCTCGATCCACGCAACCCGGGTCCCATCCAGGGAAAGCACCGGCGACAGCGGCGATCCGCCCGTCCCGATCGCGTAAGCGAACAGCAACGAAGGACCGGTGCCAGTACAGAATCCGGTGCCGGCGCCGTTACTGTAGAGATTGTTCAAGGCGACCAGATTCGCCTGTGCGCCAACCGTAGGCGCAGCGTTGATGGTGTAAACGACAAAGTCATTGATGCAGTCGGGCGAGGAGTAGTTCAGAGTGTAAACTGCCGGCGTTTCCCCCGCGGCCATGCCCGCGGTTGGCCCCATCGAGTACGACCAGTCCACCTTCGAATTCTTTCCCTTAATGGCAGCAGCGGGACCGTCGATCGGTTTCCACGGAGCCAGTTCATCCAATTCCTGCCCATCCGTTTCTTCCGCCGCCCCGATCGTTGACGATTGTCCGATCGCATTGCGGTGCTCGTTCATGGAGCGCAGCACTCTGCTGTTAAGAAATCGCGGATCGTCACTCACCTTCAGCATGTCTTCCGCTGCGCCATTGCGCGTGTAGATGACGTGCCGGTTGCTCCAATCTTGCGGCCCGCCCAAACGCGGCATGTCTTTCGCAGAAACCGGCAGCGCACCTTGCGCGCACATTGTGCCCGCCACCAGCAGCGAAGCCACTACGTAACCAGAAAGCATTCGCACAAATCGAACGACAGGAAGCATAACGATTCCTCGAGCAGGATGTTAATTTTACGGTCATCTTAACTGGAAGCTACGTCTGATAACCAGTACCGCCGGTAATCCTCCGGAGGTCGACACCTGGAGGGTTGCGAATTTCATGCCTGGGACTAACGAGGGTGGAATTTATGCGGTTAAGCGGCTCGGAATAGGTTAGAACGACGGATCGAAGCCCTACGAGTGTAGGGCGTCAAACAGATCGACGTGTATCAGTCGGCGTCGGCGATTTACCCTGTGATCCTCCGTGTTCCCCGTGTTTAAAGCCTTTGACTTCCTGGTTGACCTAACAATTCAATCCGCATCAAGGCTCAATATAACGATCATGATTTCCGACGAACTCCACGCCCTACTTCCACAGATAATAGAACCCCACCTGCTGCTCCAGCATCTTCTCCCGATCAGGTAAGTACTTCGACACATCCCCCAGCAGCAGATCGAGCAGAGTCTTGCGGTCTTTTTCCGGACGCACCAGCGTCGGCTCTCCCGAAATTCCCACCGACTTCGCCGTATCCTTCACCACCGCTTCAAAGTCGCCGACCTCATCGATCAGCTTCATTTCCTTCGCCTGCTGCCCGGTCCAGACCTTGCCGTTGGCGATCGCCTTTACATCATCGAACTTCATGCCGCGACCGCTCGCGACGGCCTGAATGAACTGTCCAAACATGTTGTCGATCAGCGACTGCATGTAGGCCTGCTCCGCCGGAGTGAGGTCGCGCGCCGGATTGCCCGTATCCTTAAACTCACCCGTCTTCAGAACCACATCTTTCAGCTTCGCCCACTTCAGCAGATCGCCATAATTCACCCACTGCGCGATCACCCCGATCGAACCTACAATACTGCCCTCATCTGCATAAATCTTGTTGGAGGCCGAGGCCACGTAATACGCGCCACTGGCGCCCACCGTCTCAATGGAAACCACCACCCGCTTCTTCTTCTCTTCGCGAATGCGTTTGACCTCGCGATAAATCTCCTCTGACGCGGCCACCCCGCCGCCCGGCGAATTCACATGCAAAATAATCGCCTTGATGGAGGAGTCATCGCCGAACTTCTTCAATTGATCCACTACCGGCTGCGGCGAAAGAATCACGCCGTCCAGATCGACCACGCCGATGCGGTCGCCAAAGCCGCCGAAGCTGCTCTCCGTGCTGTTCGCATGCAAAGTCAGATAGACCACCGAAAACACGGCCAGCACAAAGAGGAAGAAGGCTCCTCCACCAATCAGAATCCAAAGCAGGGTGTGAGAACGTCGCTCAGCCATAAGAAAAGTATAGGACAGTTTCTAGTTTCTAGTTTCCGGGCCGGTCAACCATGACTTGTAAAGCTTCCCTCTGAACGCCTACTTCCACAGGAGTCCGGCAAACAAATTCCCCATCGGCATAAATCTCCAGAGGGCGCTCGGTCTCTACCCGCAACCGCTGCGCCCGAAAATACCCCACCTGCCGAATGTGCAAATGCCGGCCAAAATACACCGTTGGAAACATGCACGCCAGCCGGAACGGATCGATCCCCCCAATCACGCAAACATCAAGCTGCCCATCGTCCACTTTCGCATGCGGCGCAATCTTCATGCCGCCGCCATACGTCGAAGTGTTGGCAAACGCCGCCAGCATCGTAGGCTGATCACTGCGCGTAACCCAGCCATCCCCGTCGTCCGCCAGAATCTTTATCGGAAGCGGCGCAAAACGGAAAAGAGTAGGAGCCAGCGTCAGCGCGTACCCGCCATGCCCTCGTAACCAGCGCGGCAAATCATTCGCCCGCCGGGAGACCTCGGCATCGAGCCCCACTCCGGCCACACTGGCGAAGTAGTGAGTTTCAGAGAAGGCTGGTGTGGAGCGGGTACTCCTGCCCGCGTCCCCCTCGCCCGGAGTAACGACTCCCAAATCGATGGCACGCAAGTTGTCCCGTCCCGCACAAAATCTCCGCCAGGCCGCAAGCGACTCACGCTCACTACCCAGCCCCAGAGCACGCGCGAAGTCATTCCCGCTGCCCGCAGGTACCATCAGCACCGGCAGTCCAAGCTTGACCAGTTGGCCTAAGTGTCGGTGAATCGTTCCATCGCCGCCGAAGAGAAGAACAACATCCGCCTGGTCGCCGCCACTCGGCAACCCAATCCGCCACTCGATTTTCTTGTCACTCTGAAAAGGTTTGAGGTTTCTCTCTGAACATCCCAACCCGAGAATGGCAGCAGCGCGCATCTGCGCGGATGAGAGTAGCAGAATCAACCACCACAAAAAAACTTCAGCGCCTTGTGCGTGCCCCGAATAACACTCCGATTGTCATCCTGAGGAAGCGGAGTCCAGCGCAACGCGCGGGACTCCCCACGAAGGACCTATGCATTTCGGATGACACTTCTAATCGTTATGAAAGATCACCCTGCGGACCTTGCGACCCACACGCACCGTAAGACTAGTCGGGAGCGGGAGACCGGGCATCCATCCCGGCGCGTCAAAAACAGCACCATCGATTTGAACGGCACGTTCCTTGATTTTTCTTCCACCCTCAGACACGGACCCGACCAGTCCCGAAGCCGCGAGCAGCTTATCGATTCGAATGAGCGAGGGTAAAGGAGGGCCGGAAGCATCCGACCTCTTCATCATTTGCAAGACCTCAGCAAGTTGGACATGTACCTCAGGAAGTTCTTGCGGAGTGTCGTCCCTTTGAAAAAGCCCTGACCAATCCTCCCCCGCTTTCCCCGCCGCCTCCGCCGAATGAAAGTCCCCCACAATCCTTCGCGCCAACTCCTTCTTCGCCTGCATCGGATGCGTTTCCCGCTTCATCTGTTCGATGTCAGCCAGCGAAACATCCGTCAGCAGCTCGTAATATCTCCACATCATCTCGTCCGAGATGCTCATGATCTTCCCGTACATCTCCAGCGGAGGCTCGTGAATCCCAATCGCATTTCCCAGCGACTTCGACATCTTCTGCACGCCGTCCAGGCCTTCGAGAATCGGCGTGGTCAGCACCACCTGCGATTCCTGCCCATAATCGCGTTGCAGCTCGCGCCCCACCAGCAAGTTAAACTTCTGATCGGTGCCGCCAAGCTCCACATCAGCCTCCAGCGCGACCGAGTCATACCCCTGTACCAGCGGATAAAGCAACTCATGCACCGATATCGGCTTCTCGTTGTGGAATCGTTTGTGAAAGTCTTCGCGTTCAAGCAATTTCGAAACCGTGTACTTCGCCGTTAAGCGTACAAAATCGTCCGAGCTCATCGGCCCGAACCAACGCCGGTTAAAATCGATCACCGTTTTTTGCGGATCGAGAATCTTGAAAACCTGCGCCTTATAAGTCTCGGCATTTTGTTCGATCTGCTCGCGCGTGAGCGGCGGACGCGTCATCGACCTTCCCGTAGGATCCCCGATCATGCCGGTGAAATCGCCGATCAGGAAAATTGCCGTGTGCCCAAGGTCCTGAAAATGTTTGAGTTTCCGCAGCACGACCGTATGGCCAAGATGCAAGTCCGGCGCCGTAGGATCCATGCCCAGCTTCACCCGCAGCGGTCTTCCCTTGGCGCGTGATTTTTCCAGCTTGGCGCGCAAGTCGGCTTCGCGAATAATTTCCGCCGAGCCTTTCTTCAGATACGTGAGTTGTTCGTCAACCGGGGCGAAGGTTTGCATGAGAAAGGACATTATAGAGAATGCGGAAGTCAGAAGTCTGAATGCAGAAGCTAAAAGGCTTCGAGGTTACGAATCTATGGCTCCGGAAAACGTTCATCTGCGAAAAGCCTCGCCGGTCGATGTTCCCCGCCTGCGCGAAGTGATCGAGGCCTCCGTGCGCAGCCTCCAGGCTGGCGATTATTCGCCCGCACAAATCGAAGGCAGCCATACTTAGAAATGCTTTGAAAGGGCGCGGCTTTCAGCCGCGCCGTAACAATAACCAAGAAACTCGGGCTTCAGCCCCTGAGGTGAACGACGCATCCCGAAAAGGCATGGGACGTATTCTGTTAATTTCCGGCATACCACGCTAGGACGACTTTTTCAATCTTCGCCCGATGATTTCGAAATTCCCGCCCAGCACGATATTGATCGCTTCCGTGTACGCGATGTGCTCCTGCGCCAGGATGCGCGCCGCCAGCGCGTGCTCGTCGTCAATATCATGCACCGGCACCGTCCTCTGCACCAGGATGGGACCGTGGTCGAGTTCTTCGTCTACAACATGCACGGTACAGCCGGATACTTTTACTCCGTAGGCGAAAGCCTGCTGCTGCGCCTCCAGCCCAGGAAAGGCCGGCAGCAACGACGGATGTATATTGAGAATTCGTCGCGGAAACTGCTGCACGAACCAGGGCGAGAGCAGGCGCATGTATCCGGCCAGACAAACCAGATCGACATGGTTCTGCTGGAGCGCAGCCACCACTTCGCGATCGTGTTGTTCGCGTGACTTGCCCTTGGAAGGAATTACCAGCGCCTTCAGCCCGCGCTGTTTCGCGATCGCAATCCCCGGCGCGTCTGCCTTATTCGAGATGACGATAGCAATGTGCGCGTTCGCGATACGCCCCGCATTGATGCTATCGGCGATAGCGATGAAATTAGAACCGCGTCCGGAAAGAAGTATGCCGAGGGCTTTCATCGCCGATTCTTGGTTGCTGATCATTGCTGGAAGGTGCGCGCCAATAGCAATCAAAAATCAGCAATTCCCGGTAGTGGTCCAGTTTGAATCGGCTTTGAAAGGGCACGGCTTCAGCCGTGCCGTGCGCGTCATATTTTCGTTGCGGCTTTAGCCGCTGAGGGATGCCAATTTTCAAACTGCACCACTACCCAATTCCTAATTGTAGATGACTTTCCGGTCGCCTTTGACGATGCGGCCGACGGTGTAAGCTTTTTCCCCCACTTTTTCGAGCACGATTTGGGTCTTCTTAAATTTCGCTAGCGGCACCACCATCAGCATCCCAAGTCCCATATTGAAGGTGCGCAGCATCTCATCCTGCGGAACATTCCCCAGCCGCTGCAGATGTTCGAACAGCGGCGGCACCGGCCACGACCCCAGATCGATCGCAGCCGCCATCCCGCGCGGCAGCACCCGCGGCAAATTCTCCGTAATGCCTCCGCCCGTAATATGCGCCAGCGCAGAAACGCACTGCGCCGCGATCAACTTCTTCAGCGCCGGCCAATAACTCTTGTGCGTGCGCATTAGCTCATTGCCGACTTTATTCTTGATCTCATTCACGTAGTCTTCGGTCGAATAGTGTGCCACTTCGAAAAGCAATTTGCGCGCCAGCGAATATCCGTTGGTATGCAGCCCGTTCGACGCCAGTCCGAGAACAACATCGCCGATCTGCACGTCTTTGCCGGTAATAATCGCATCCCGCTCCACCACGCCCACAATAAATCCCGCCAGATCGTACTCGCCGTCAGGATAGAATCCCGGCATCTCCGCCGTCTCCCCGCCAATCAACGCGCATCCATTGTGCTTACAGGCGTCCGCAATTCCTTCCACCACCTGCTCCGCGATCAAAGGCTCCAGCTTTCCCGCGGCCAGATAATCCATGAAAAACATCGGCGCAGCGCCCTGCACCGCGATGTCGTTGACACAGTGGTTCACCAAATCCGCGCCCACCGTAGAGTGCAGGCCCATCTCAAACGCAACCTTCAGCTTCGTTCCCACTCCATCCACGCTCGAAACCAGCACCGGATCGACATATTTCGTCTTGTCCACGGCAAATAACCCGCCAAAGCCGCCGATTTCGCTCAGCACTCCGCGCGTAAAGGTCTTGTGCGCCAGATACTTGATGCGCTTCTTAGTGCGGTTGGCGGCGTCGATGTCCACGCCGGCGTCGGCATAGGTGATCGGTGCAGCGGCGGATTCGGAGTTCTTGGCCACGGTTTATCGCGAAGTCTCTTTTCTCAGTTCGTCGTTCTCAGTTTGTCAGTGCGGGGAAACCCTGGATTTCTGCCGAAGCAAATCACTCCCAAGGGGGTTGATTGTAGCATGTTCGCGGGGATGGCCGCCCTCGGCCATCGACTTGATTGTACTGTCATCCCGACCCAAGCGAAGCGACAGCTGAGCGTAGTGGAGAGACCCGTTTACCGCACCCACTCATGTGGGGACAGCCGCCTTCGGCTGTCCAGCGAGCGAAGCGAGCCCCAAGCGATTCCGCCCGATGGCGTTTTTGATTTAGTCCCTTAACATCGAGACTGGCCACTGTGCAGAATTCTTCACCTTGTGCCACCGATGCCTGCACTATAAACTCCCCACGAGCCGCACTGGAGGCCCGCCTTGATCCCTCGCTTCGCCATCCACAAAATACTCGCTGTGCTCCTCGCGCCCACCGCAACCGTGTGGGCGGGCACGCGTCAACCGGGATATCCGGTGCCGCACGTGCAGGGACCGACCGTGCCGCAGTCGGTCGCCCCCGGAGGACCGGATTTCACCCTCACTGTCTACGGAGCGAATTTCATTCCTGGCTCAACCGTGAACTGGAACCGACACGCTCGCGTCACCACCTACGTGTCTGCTCATGAGCTGCAAGCCACCATCCTAGCTGCCGACATAATTGCTCCGACCGCAGGAATGATTACCGTCACAACCAGTAGCCCCGGCGGCCCGATTACAAGTTCGACATTTTTCCAGGTCGAAGTCCATGACGCGAATCCCACGATGGGGACAACAACGGAGGTCACTTATACCAAGTTGGACCCCTTTTATAATGCCGTCGCAGATCTCACGAACGACAGTTCCGTGGACTTGATCGGGACGGTCGGTTTCACTGTCCAGGGCTCGAACATCGTTGGTTCCCTTATCAACAATGGCAAGGGTGTGTTCCACCATGGTGGTCCCATCGCATTCAACGAGCTGCCAGACATCCCAGTGACCACGAACATTGTGGGCGACTTCAACGGCGACGGAAATCAGGATTTGCTTTATGTAGTGGGAAATGTGTTTCAAAGCACGCCCGCGAAGCTGGATATTAGCTTCGGCAAGGGTGATGGCACATTCACCCCGGGTCCCATCTTCGGGTCGTTCGGCCTCCTGGGACCTGAGGCTCCTGACCTCGCGGTAGGAGACTTCAACCAAGATGGCACCCTGGATATCGCTGTCGATCTCGGGACGATCGAAATGTTTCTTGGCAACGGCGACGGGACATTTACGCTGGGTAAATCCTCGCCCGGCGGAAACTGCGGCAACTACGCTCTGGCAGATTTCAATGGTGACGGCAAGCTCGACATCCTCTGCTCGGGCACCGATCTCATAGACACGTACTTCGCTCTTCAGATCATGTTTGGCAACGGCGATGGCACGTTTCAGAGGCCGAAAATCATTGTGGGTAATCCCACGAGCGGTCTGTTCGTGACTGAGTTCCTGGTCGGTGATTTCAACAGCGATGGAAGCCCCGACGTTGCTTACACGACCGACTCGGGCCAAATCGCAATCATTCTGAACAATGGAGATGGCACATTCCAGCCACCCGTCTACTACACAGTAGGTCAACCGTACTTTTTCGACTTTGCGCTGGGTGATTTTAACGGCGATGGAAAAACGGACATTATTGTGTTGCAAGCCGTGGGTGTTACCGGATCAACTTTCTCGGTCTTACTAGGCAATGGCGACGGAACCTTCCAAAATCCGCAACTGATCTCAACATCGGTTTTACCTGGCACTGCACTCACGGTCGCAGATTTCAACAATGACGGCTTGCTCGACTTTGCAGTACCAAACTACGACGAGTACATTTACTTTCAGCAATAAGCCAGAGAGACCCCGGTAGTTGGTGCACAATGCCCTAAACACACTCCCGCCCGTTCCCCAGACGCGTGCGCCCGTTCGCCCCAGCCGCCTCTCAACTAGTGAGCGATGAAGTCCGAGAAGAAGTAGGCGAGTACTCCAAACAGAGCCAGGCCGGATATACCGTAGGCGGTGAGAACCCACGCTCCGCGGCCTTCATGGCGGCGCGTCAGCGAAGAGGATGAGAGTGTGGTTTGGGACTCAGTAGAAGGAGAGACGTTGCGGGCCCGATCTTCCATACAAAACCTCCGAACGGAAGGATCGTGGCGCAATAACATTATGCGTCACGCTTGTCCGGCATCATGGCCAGACAAGACTATCTGCGACACATTTTACTCCCATGTTGTGAGAATTCTCACAATAAAATGTGATGTAAATCACAAATCCCTGCCAAAGCCCCCGCCCCACTCCCCCGCAAGCGCCCCACTTTTAGTTGTCATCCCGAGCAAGCGCCCTTTGCGCAGCGAGGGATCTGGGCGAGCCGCGCGAAGCGTCGCGTCCATTGCGACGCAATAATCGCGCGTTTGGCTCGCTTCCTCTGAGCCGACCGCAAGCCGCCCCTTGCCCGTGGTTCCTATTTAAGGTAAAAACCCTTGCAGGCCTTACTATTAACCTATGCGTAGTCCTTTTCTGCCACTGCTTCTCGCTCTTACCCTCGCCGCCGCGCTCGCCCCGGCCCAAACCAGGCAGTCCGCAACCCCGGCGCAAGCCGCCAAGGCCCCGGACTCGACCCCGTCGTCCGCTGCTCCTAAGGACGAACCCAAGCACGACTACTCCCAGGAAGCCTTCGTCGTCGAGAAATACATCAATCATTACCGCTTCGAGAGCGACGGCACCGGTCGCAAGGAAACCGTCGCCCGCATCAAGGTGCAGAGCGAAGCTGGAGTCCAGCAGTGGGGGCAGCTACAAGTCGGCTACAACTCCGCCAACGAGCGTGTCGAAATCGGCTACGTTCGCGTGATCAAGGCCGACGGCAGCATCGTCAAGGCCGGCGACGACGCCGTGCAGGATCTCAGCGCCCCCGTCGAGCGCGAAGCCCCCGTCTACACCGATTACCGGCAGAAGCACATCACTGTCCCCGGCCTGCGCCCCGGCGAAGTCCTCGAATATGACATGGTCACGGTGATCCATACGCCGCTGGCCGCTGGCCAATTCTGGGCCGACTACGATTTTGACAAAAACAGTATCGATCTCGACGAAGAACTCCAGGTCGACGTCCCCGCCGATCGCCCGTTAAAGCTCAAGAATAAGCCCGGCCTGGATCCAACCATCTCCGAAGCCAACGGCCGCCGCATCTATCACTGGACCAGCTCTCACCTGGAGCGCGAAGACGACACGAAAGATAAAGATAAAGACAAAGAAAAAAATAAGAAGACAAAGAAGAAGCGCTCCGATGAAGAACATCCCGACGTCCAGCTAACCACTTTCGTCAGTTGGGAGCAGATCGGCCTCTGGTACGCCGGCATGGAAAAAGATCGCCGCGCTCCGTCTCCCGAAGTCCGCGCCAAAGCGGAAGAACTCACCAAAGGCCTCACCACACCCTTAGATAAGGTCCAGGCGCTTTACGATTTTGTCGCGCTCAACTTCCGTTACGTCAGCCTGTCGCTCGGTATCGGCCGCTACCAGCCCCACGCCGCCGCCGACATTCTCCACAATCAGTACGGCGACTGCAAAGACAAGCACACGCTGCTCGCCTCTCTGCTCGAAGCCGAGGGCATGCACGCCTCTTCGGTTCTCATCAACTCCAGCCGCAAGCTCGATCCCGATGTCCCTTCGCCCTCGCAGTTCGACCACGTCATCACCATGCTGCCCATGGGCAAAGAAGAGATCTGGATGGATACCACCGCCGAGGTCGCCCCCTTTCGCCTGCTCTCCTACTCGCTGCGCCACAAGCAAGCTCTGGTCATTCCCCCCAATGGCACGCCGCATCTCGAGGAAACCCCCGCCGGTACGCCTACGCCCGATAGCGAACTGGCCGAGGTCGATGGAACCATCAACGAAATCGGCAAGCTCGAAGCCCACGTGCATTACACCTTCCGCGGCGATGAAGAGTTGATGCTGCGTTCCGTCTTCCGCCGCGTGCCCGAAGCGCAGTGGCAGCACGTCGCGGAAAATGTAAACGCCGCCGTGGGCGGCGACGTTACCAATGTGAAAGTCAGCGATCCGGCCGCCACCCGTGAGCCTTTCACCATGTCGTACGATCTCGCTAAACCGAACTTTCTGGATTGGTCGAAGAAAAAATCCAATCTGACTCTGCCCCTGTGCCAGTTCAATCTCAACGATCTTGGCGGTGCGGACGAAAGTGACGCCGATGCCGAACCCCTCAAACTCGGCCCCGTAGCCGAGTATGTTTACAAAATCAAGTTGGAAATTCCTTCGAAATACATTGCCCATGCGCCCCTGCCGCTGACCGTAAAACGCGACTACGCCGAGTACCAGGCCACCTATAAACTCGACGGCACCACCTTCACCGCCACGCGTACCCTCGACATGCGCCAGGACGAACTCCCCGTCTCCCGCGCTCCCGATTACCAGGCCTTCCGCCGCGCCGTCAGCTCTGACCTCAGTCAGTACCTCGCCGTCGAAAATACCGTCGCGGGCACTCCCGCTCCGCCCGCCGATATGAAAGCCGACGACCTGGTCGAAAGCGGCCGCGCCGCCCTGGTGGCCAACAACATCCCCCTGGGAATTCAACTGCTCAAGCGCGCCACGGAAGTCGATCCGAAAAACAAATTTGCCTGGAACTTCCTCGCTTCCGCCTACCTCGCCATGCGCCAGTATGACGAGGCCATTGCCGCGCTCAACCGCCAGATTGAAATCAATCCCTACGACGAGTATGCCTACAATGCCCTCGGTCGCGCCTACTGGCTGGAGCGCAAGTACGACGCCGCCGTCGCCGCCTTCAACAAGCAGATCGAGATGAATCCTCTCGACAAGGCCGCGCACGCCAGCCTGGGCCAGATGTACTCGGAGTGGCACAAGTATGATTTGGCCGCGCCCGAACTGGAGAAGGCGTCGTCGCTGACTCCCGATAATGCCGAATTGCAGGTCAGCCTCGGCGACGCTTATTTGAATCTTGGCCAGGATGACAAAGCCGTCGCCACCTTCGATCACGCCGTCGAACTCTCAGCCACGCCCCTGGTGTGGAACAACATTGCCTATCAGCTTTCGCTGAAGAAGAGTCATCTCGATCGCGCCCAGCAATACGCTGAATCCGCCGTTTCGGCTACCACTGCAGCCTTGCGCAACATTTCGCTCGACCGCCTCACCCCGCAGGATCTTCCTCTGATGTCCTCTCTCATCTCCTACTGGGATACCTTGGGCTGGGTCTACTTCGCAAAAGGCGATCTGAATGACGCTGAAAAATACGTCTCTGCCGCCTGGGGACTCGGCCATCACGGCGAAGTCGGCGACCATCTCGGACAAATTTATGAAAAACGCGGCGACAAAGATCTCGCCGTCCGCACCTACGCGCTGTCGTTGAACGGATTGCGGCCCGTTCCCGAAACCCGCGACCGGCTTGCCTCTTTGGCCGGTGGCAACGCCAAGGTCGACGCCGTCGTCGCGAAATATAAACCGGATCTGGATCGCGTCCGCACCATCGACTTGGGCAAAGTCGCCAAGGAAAACGGCAACGCCGAATTCTTCGTCCTCCTCAGCCGCGGGGCGGGGAACGGAACCAACGGCAATACTTCGGCCGCAACCGTCGAAGCCGTGAAGTTCGTGAGCGGCGACGAAAAACTGAAAGCATTCACCGACGCTCTACGCACCGCGGAATACAAGGTGAGTTTCCCCGACGACACGCCGGTCAAGATTCTGCGGCGCGGTGTTCTCTCCTGCTCCACCACTACCGGAAACTGTTCGTTCGTGCTCATGCTGCCGGATGATGTCAGGACGGTGGATTAAAAAGCAGCGGTCTTTTGCGTGTCATCAGAACCACAGACTCCACAGCCAGTCGACGCTGGCATGCGTGATGGTTGAGGCAGGCACCCGCCGGTTCTCCCGCCAGGCGCGCCCGTAAAAAACTCCCGCGATGGTGGCCAGCAGCACATAGCGCCAGTTGAAATGAACCGAGCGTTTGTTGAAATGCGAAAGCCCGAATAAGATGGACGCAACCACTAGCGCGGCCGGGCGTCCGACGCGCCGTTCAAGCAAGTTCTGCAGCCATGCCCGAAAGTAGAGTTCTTCGGGCACTGCAGTTAAGAAAAATATCAGCACCCAGCGCAGCAGCGCGCTCCCCATCCCCGGCAAATTTCGATGGGGATGAATAAATCCCAGCCACAGCCCCAGACCAATCACCACCGGCGTGAAGAAAACCAGTTCACGCAGTCCAGTCCTCCAATCGCTCCAGCGCAAACAAAAGTTGTAGCCGGTCCCGCTGAGTTGCCGGATGGCGAGAAACCCATACAATCCCGCATCCACCAGAAATAACTCATTCAGAGCGCGAAGCCCGGCCGGCCAGGCGCTTTCGAACCAGCGCAAATCCACGGCAAGCCCCAGCACAAGAAGAATGAACCAATCACGCCAGTCGCCCCGTTGTTCGGGATCGGCTGCAGCCGCGTGCGTCAGAAGCCACGCCATCGCCACCGGAAGCAGGGCATAAAGCGCGAACCATTGCCAGTGGAAGATGTGTTTCGAGATCGACACCAGCAGGTACGGCGCCGCGAGTACCACCGGCACAACGATCCGCAGGGCTGGGGGCCAGCGCTGGACAGCGCGCCCGATCCGCTCCGCAGCAAATCCAAACCAGATCGCCGGAGCTAACTCCAACCCAAACGCGGCCATCGTCGCTGGCGTCAGATTCTGCATGGCCTCATCTTAAACTCCGGCGTTATCTCGAAGTCCCGCGCTTTTCAGCGGGACGAGAGATCTCCCGCGCAATGGATTTGTGGACAGCGGGATCACTCTCTCCATCTGAGAAACGGCTCCGCTCGGGATGACTGCCCAGGGTGTCAATTCAAACTGCACCACTACCCACATCGCTTCCAGCTTGTGCCCCAGCCCTCGGGCAGATAAAATCCTTGCGCAGCAACAGGAGACCAATCCATGGCAACCTCTCCACTCCCTCCAACCTCCGTTCCTGTTCCCGCGCCTGGACCCGCTCCGCTTTCCGAGTTCGCACGCCTGATCGACACCTTTATCGCGCCCTCGAAAACTTTCACCGATCTGCGCCGCAACGCCAGTTGGTGGGGACCGTGGCTACTCATCTCCGTCTTCGCGCTGATCTTCGTCTACTCGATGAATCGGCAGATCGGCTTCGACCAGATCAATCGCAACGAGATCGCACATTCGCCGCGCGCCGATCAGTTCGACAAGCTTTCGCCCGAGGACCAGGCGAAGCGGCTCAAACTTGCCGACCTAATCATCAGCGTCGTCTCCTATGGCAGCCCGGTAATGATCCCCATCTACTTTCTCATTACTACGCTGGTCCTGTGGGTGACGTTCAAAGTCGCCACGAGCGCGGAAACTTCCTTCAAGGTCGCGTACGCAATCGTTTTTTACGCCAGCCTGCCCATCATCATCGCCAACATTCTGGGCACAATCTCCTTGTATGCAGGAATCGATCCCGAAGGCTTCAACGTTAATAATCCCGTCGCCACCAATCCCGCCTATTTTATGGATCGCGCCGGCAACAAATTTTTATACGGCATGGCCTCCGCCCTCGACATAATCGTTATTTGGACGATCATACTGATGGGCATCGGCTTCTCCTCTAACAGCAAGGTGAAGCGCTCGACTGCTATCGCCATCGTCGCCGGATGGTATATTTTTTGGAAACTAGGAACCTCAGCCCTCGCGGCCCGGTAGCCGAATCATTGGATCAAGCGCCCCGAAAGGTCGGATAAAAGCCCGGCACGGTCATGCAGGGTAAGGGTCAGAAAACTGGAACAAGTCCGGAGAGCTTGTCCCTAGGCGTGGTCGAAGGGGACGGCACAAATCCGCACGTAATTTAAATCACATTCAAGGAGATTTCCATGAAACATATCTTCCTCGCAATTCTGTTCGCCTGCGCCGGCTTCAGCCCAGCTCAAAGCGCGTCCGCAACTCCGCAAGCCGCTGCCCCGGTAAAGGATCCGGTCGCAACATCCCTTCGCTTGCTCCTGCCGCGCTCCCGCAATAACCTCATCGGCGCAATCACCGCGATGCCCTCCGACAAGTTTAACTACAAGCCAACCGCCGACCAGACGACCTTTGCGCACCTGGTCGTGCACATCGTTAATTCGAACAACAATAACTGCGCCAAGGTGGCGGATGTTCCCGCGCCTAAGGTAGAAGAACTCAAGGAGACCGACTCTAAAGACAAGATGCTCGCGGCAGCCAACGCTTCGTTCGATTTTTGCGACCAGGCACTGGCTAAAATGGACGATTCCAAACTCGGCGACACCGTCGAAGGCTTCGGTGGACATCAATTTCCGCGGGCCATGTTTGCGCTAGGGTTGGCCAGCGGATGGGCGGATCATTACTCTGCCGCGGCACAGTATCTCCGCCTCAATGGAATTTTGCCACCCACGGCGCAGCCGAAGAAGTAGAAGAAGCGAAGAAGTAAAAAATGAGGAGCGGGACGCTAGCGCCAGCGTCCCGTGGGCTGTTCCGAGCCCGTCTCCTGCCGGCCCGGATCGCGCATCTACTTGATTTGAACTAAGCCGCCCGCAGCCCGCGCCACCGGAGCCACCGCCGCATGCTGCGGCGCCCTCCAGTTGTCGAAGATCGAAACCTGATGCACACACGAAACTGTGCAGTGCGGCGCGCACCCTTTTTCCGTCAGATATTCCCGCCGCATGTCGTCGCGGGTATACGTTGCCAGCGGCACTCCGGGATAGCCGCGCTGTTGCGAGCAGTAGTGCACCAGGCCGTCTTCACAAATGTATAGATAGCGCGCGCCGGCGCGGCAGCGCCAATCGTTGGGTAGACCTTGCGCAATATTGTCCTGAAAAGCATTGATGCGCGTGAAGCTGCGCTTCTCCCACGACTTCATCTCGTGATAGACGCGGCGCTCTTCCTCGCCCAGCGGCTGCAACTGTCCGCTGCCATCGTGAATAATGCCAACGGTCGAGCTGAATCCCAACTCAATCGCACGCTTGCCAATGGTGAGGGCGTCCTGCGGATTCGAAATTCCTCCCCCCACCACCGAGTTGATATTCACATGAAACTCGGCATGCTCCGCCAGAAATTGTAGTTTCTTATCCAGCACTTTCAGGCTCTTCTTCGAAACCTCATCCGGATTCACATTGTCGATCGAGATCTGCAACCACTCCAACCCGGCGCGGTTCAGGCGCTGAATGCGATCCGGCATCAAAAAGTACCCGTTCGTGATTAACCCGGCAATCATGCCATTCGCGCGGATGCGGCGAATTACCTCGTCGAGATCGGGATGCAGCAGCGGTTCGCCGCCGGAAATTGTCACCACGGCTGTGCCCAGCCAGCCCAGTTTGTCGATACGGCGAAACATTTCTTCGCTTGGCACCGGCTTCGAGAAGTCATCGAATTCGTTGCAGTAGGTGCAACTTAGATTGCACCGGCGAACCGGAATGATGTGCGCCAATAGCGGATGATCGGTCGAGGCGAGAGCGCGGGTCGCCATCGCAGCTCCCCGCAGGTTGCGGTGCAGCGCTTTGGCGCGGCGGCGCAGAGTTGTAAGA
Organism: uncultured Acidobacteriaceae bacterium; assembly: GCA_963710965.1. Taxonomy (GTDB): domain Bacteria; phylum Acidobacteriota; class Terriglobia; order Terriglobales; family Acidobacteriaceae; genus Sulfotelmatobacter. The sequence goes on from CAVQCP010000031.1 coordinate 137,395, forward strand.
GTTGACGGCATGGATTGAATACTCTCATTACAGCATGGATGCACGAGAATTGCAGCCGAAGCGACAGCGTTCGGCGAATTAGCCAGGCCGAATGGCATTTATCACATTGCGGATCAACAACGGCGCGAACAAGCCGGGAAGGGAACGAGCCTTACTCGTGCCGGTAAAGCTCGCAGAATGATTGCGGCTTCGCAGTTTGCTGAAAAACGCTGATTTTGAGGTGGCGCAGCGTTTTAACGCTGCGACAAGACCCCTCTTTTCTGTCAGGGCTTTAGCCCCTAAGATGTTCGTCGTGCGGCCAGAGCTCGTGTCCCGCAGCTTGCAGACAACGAAAAGCATGTCCGGAAAACTCTTCCTGCACCAAAACGTAATCCGTATCGTAAGTTGAAACCGCGAAAATCGGCACACCCTGGTTCGAAAGCGGCTCGATGAACGAGAGCAAAACCCCAGTCTGCGAGAACGGAAACGGCCCTTCCAGCTTGAGGCAGATCCAACCGTGCGATGATTTCACCTCCGCAGGAACATTGTCAGCCGGACACACGAGGGATAGTTCGTCGGCCGTTCGCGTGATGGAAGTGAATTCGCCCTGAGTCGCCCAGCCCGGAACGCCCGCATCCGGAGCCAGACGAACAATCGCGTAAAGCCGGGAAAGCCGGCGGAACTTTAGTTGCTGATGCAACGCCATAGCATTGTGTAGCCGCGTACCTGCCTGAGCGACCGCCGAAGGAACTCCTGCTCGCGAACTCTACCCACGAAAAATACAGCGTAAACCCACGGGGACCAGATCCTCACACAACAGACCTAGCCCTCCACCGCCTTCCGCACCGCGGCCCTGGCCAGCAGCCGCGTCGAATCCAGCGTAGGCAGCGGTGAAGCCTCCGCACTTACCAGCAGCGGAATTTCCGTACATCCCAGCACCACCGCATCACACCCCTCACCTTGAAGCGAGCGGATTACTTCTACAAAGTAGTCCAGCGAGCGCGGCAGAAACTGCGCATTCACCAGTTCGTCAAAAATGATCTGGTCGATGCGCTCTCGCTGCTCAGCTTGAGGCACGCGATGCTCAATGCCCGCAGCCTTCAGCGCCTCGCGGTACACCGGACCCTCCATCAAATAGCGCGTGCCCAGCACGCCCAGACGCCTGAACTGCCCTCGTCGCGCCTCTTTGGCAACTTCCTGTGCAATGTGCAGCCAGGGACGCGGAGAACGATGCTCCACCAGATCGAAGGCCTGATGGATGGTGTTGTCAGGGCAGATTAGAAAATCGGCGCCGGCGCGAGCCAGTTTGTCCGCGGACGAAAGCATCAGCTCGGCAACGCCCGCCCAGTCATTCGCCACAACATATTGCATATATTTCGCCAACGAATGCGAATGCAGCGAAACCTCCGGATGGTCGTGCCGCCCCAACATCCCCGCGCCTTCGAGCGAGACGGTGCGGTAGCACAACGCGGCCCCTTCGGTGCTGCAGGCGACGATGCCAATGTGGAGAGACACAGTTGTCAGAGTCTTGGGTGGGTTGCCAGTAAGGTTCTTGGCGACCAGCTGTTTCGATCGTCGATTTTATAACGATTCGACCTCGGCGCGTCCTCTGCGAACTCAGTGCCCTCTGTAGTGAGGGTATTGGAACCTATCTCGCCGCCGCCGCGTCAAACAAATTCAAGAACTCCAACTTCTTTTCCGCCGGCAGAAACGATGCCTCAAACGAATTTCGCGCCAGCTCCCGCAAATGCTCATCGGTAAAGGCAAACACTTGCTGCGCCAGCTGATACTCCCGCGCCAGCGTGGTCCCGAACATCGCCGGATCGTCCGTATTCAGCGTGATCATCACACCATGATCGAAATAGCTTTTCGCCGGATGATCATTCAGATTAGGACACAGCCCTGTGCGCAGATTGCTCGTCAGGCAGATTTCGACCGGGATCTGGCGTTGGGCGAGTTCTTCGACCAGGTCAGGATCGTGAAACGCAGTGAGGCCGTGGCCGATGCGCTCGGCCCGGAGATTGATCGCTCCCCATATCGATTCCGGTGGGCCATTTTCCCCCGCGTGCGCGGTCAGGCGCATCCCGTGATCGCCAGCCCAAGCGTAGGCGTCGCGGAAAAGCTCAGGCGGAGCTTTTTGCTCGTCGCCGCCCATGCCCACTCCGACCACGCCCCGATCGTGATAGCCAACCGCCAGTTCGAATACTTTCTGCGCGGCCTCGGCGCCGAGTTGCCGGACGGCGTCGAAGATCCACAGCAGCGAGACTCCGAAGTCACGTTCACCGCGAACCCGGCCGCGATCCAGGCCTTCGAAAAGAGCGGCAAAATCCTGCTTCCGCCACAGGCAGACTCCCACCGAAACGTAAACTTCGGCGTGCAGCACGTTTTCTTGTTTCAGCCGCTGCATCAGGCGGTAGGTAATGAGCTCGTAATCCTCCGCGGTGCGCAGGTGCTCGGTAATATTTTTGAAAGCGAGAAGAAATCCGGGGAAGTCGTCGTAAGTGTAAAACGGTTCGACCGCGATTTGATTGGCGGGCTCGCCGTGCCGCACACGCAGTTCGATCAGCGTCGCGGGCTCGATGGCCCCCTCCAGGTGCAGGTGCAGTTCGGCCTTGGGTAACAGTCGTAAGAAGCTGCTGGGCGGGCGATCGGAAGCTGAGGATATCACCAGCTAATTGTAGTTTCTGCGCCACATATTTGCGAGAAAAACGCTCATGTGGAAACAGCCGCCCCGGCTGTTCCCCGAGCGAAGCGAGGGCATCTAAGCCAAGCGTGTCGTTTCGTGATTGTAGATTCTCCGGGAACGATTTGCGAAGAGAATTCACCAGGAAAGCCTTCGCCGTGGGCTAGGGAGCCGGGCCACGCGTCACCAGTGCTTACTTCTTCGCAAACTCGCTGCGATGGCGGCTATAGAAGATGTAGATCATCAGTCCCAGCCCCAGCCACACCACAAAGCGCAGCCAAGTGATCAGCGTCAGGCCAAACATGAGGCCGCCGCAAAACAGCACGGACAGCAGTGGAAACCACGGCACAAAAGGCACGCGGAACGCCCGCTTTCGCTCTGGTTGCTTGCGGCGCAATAGAATCACTCCCAAAGAAACCAGCACGAATGCGAACAGCGTACCAATGTTCGCCAGGTCGGCTGCATCTCCAATATCCACGAGTCCAGCGGGAATGCCCACGGCAAAGCATGCGATCCATGTCGACCAGTACGGCGTTTTATATTTCGGATGCACCGCGGAAAACAGCTTGGGTAACAACCCGTCCCGAGACATGGCATACCAGATGCGGGCCTGCCCATACTGAAACACCAGTAACGACGAGATCATTCCCGTCAACGCGCCGATCACGATCACCGACCGGAAGAAGGGATGCACTCCCAGATACTTCATGGCGTAGGCGACGGGCGCCTCTGCAGCCGGCCCGGAAACGAAAGTTGTGTACCGCATCATGCCCAGCAGCACCACGGCCACGCCGACATAGAGCAGAGTGCAGATGATCAGCGACATGATAATGCCGAACGGCAAGTCCTTTTGCGGGTTGCGTGACTCCTCCGCGGCAGTGGAGACAGAATCGAAACCGATGTAGGTGAAGAAAACGATCGCCCCGCCGGTCACGATTCCGGCAAAGCCCGATGGCGCAAACGGCGTCCAGTTCGCCGGCTTCACCAGCATCCCGCCCACCACCAAAAAGGTGAGGATGGCCCCGATTTTCACCGCGACCATGATGTTATTGGTTTCCGCCGATTCCTTCACGCCCCGCACCAGAAGCAGCGTTAGGATAAAAACGATGAGAAAGCCGGGGACGTTAAAAAACGCACCCGTCCATTGCCCGCCGGCCCACACCGGACTCGCCCAGCGCTCGGGCAAGATGACACCGAACGCCGCGAATTGCGCCTTCGTATATCCCGCGAACCCCACTGCCACGGCTACATTGCTGACGACATATTCGAGAATCAGATCCCAGCCGATGATCCAGGCGAAGATTTCGCCGAGCGTCGCGTAGGAATAGGTATAGGCGCTTCCCGCGATCGGAATCATCGAGGCCAGCTCGGCGTAGCACAACCCCGCGAAGCTGCACGCTACCGCAACCAGCAAAAAAGAAATCGCAATCGATGGTCCCGCCGGCGGACGCCCGTGCATGAGCGCACCCGCGACATGCCCGGTGCGCAGGAAACTGACGATCAGGTCAAGCGCCTGCGCGTGCAGAATCGACGGTGCCTGAAAATATTCTCCCGCAGCAGCCGTACCCGTGAGAATGAAAATCCCCGAGCCAATGATCGCTCCGATTCCCAACGCCGTCAGCGACCACGGGCCCAGCGTTTTCTGCAGACGCTGGCCTGGAACCTCTGATTCCGCTATCAGCTTGTCAATCGACTTGCAGCAGAAAAGCTGGTTGTCCGACGTGCGCATCGTTTCTGCGCCGCGCCCCGCGGCGGGTTCGGTGGATGATTGCGACAAGTGGTGGTTGTCTCCTGAAACGGCTTTTGGCTGTCGGCACTCAGCATTCAGCCACTTTGAACTCGACAGAGTCGAGGAAAATCTGGCCGAATGCTGGGCGCCTCACGCCTTGCGCTTACCGCTTGGACTGGCCGCGGGCCAACTTCTTCACCTTGCGTTTTTTCGATCCGCGCGCGTAATCACGCGGCTTCTTGGGCTTTTCGGCCTTGGTCTTTTTGCGCGCGGTGCGCTTCGATTTCTTGCGTTCTTCTTTGGTCAACTCTGCTGTGTTTGCCATGATTCCTTTGTGAACCGAGTAATTTGGTAATTGAGTAATTTGTAATTTTGAAACGCCTCACTCTGGAGGTCTTAAATTACCAAATTTCTCAATTACAAAATTACTAAATTCTTCCTAGGCCCGCTCCAGCTGCGCGTACTTCTCCACCAGTTTCTTCAAGCCGAAGCGAGGAAATTGTACAGTAATCTTGGCATCTTCGCCTTCTCCTTCTCGCTGGTAGACTGTCCCCTCCCCGTATTTCGGATGCCGCACCTTCTGCCCTGGCTTGAATCCCCGCTTGCCAGCAAGCTCTTCCACCACCGTTTTCGGAACGGTAAACTTTTTTCCGCGCGAGGCGAAAAACTCCGCTATATTCTCGATCGAGTTGTAAGGCTTCGCCGTAGCAGTATTTTTTGGCCGCGCCACCTGCCCCCCTCCGCGCCTCCAACTCGCGCTCTGGTCTTCGTCTTCATAAGAGTAATGCGTCGACTCCGATTCGAGACTCCGCCCAGCCCGCCCCATTACAGCCGTCCCCGCATGGGCCGTCCCAACATTCGCAGTACGTCGCCGCGTGCCCAACTCTTCGATCAACGCTGCCGGAACTTCCTCCAAAAATCTCGAGGGCACACTCGCCTCCGGCAGATCCGTGCCGTATCTTCGTCGATAAACAGCGCGGGTCAAGACCAACTGGTCCATGGCGCGCGTCATGCCCACGTAACAAAGCCGCCGCTCCTCCTCCACATCATCCGGTTGCAGCATGGTCCGAGAATGCGGAAATAACCCTTCTTCCAGCCCGCTCAGAAACACCAGCGGAAACTCCAGTCCCTTGGCCGCATGCAGGCTCATCAGCGTAATCTGAGAACGCTCGTCGTAATCGTCGGCATCGCTGATCAGCGCCGCGTGATCCAGAAACTGGTCCAGCGTTTCGCCGCGGTCGCGCGAATCCATCGCCGCATTCACCAGTTCGCGCAAGTTTTCGATCCGCGAAAAAGCTTCCGGCGTGTCTTCCTCTTCCAGCAACTTGATGTACCCAGTGCGGTCGATCAGGAATTTCAGAATGTCCGCGGTAGAAACGGTCGGAACCGGAAAAGAGCTTGCAGCCTCAGCCGGCGCAATTGCCGCATCGTTCTCGAAAACGTCCGGAGGCCTATTCGCGGCGGCATCCGGAGCCGGGCTCTCCTCGTCCGACACTCCGTACGCTCCCCCAAAATCAAAGGCCGTATTTTCAAACTCGTTGGGATCAAACGCTGCGGCATCCTCAGACTCCGCCTGCGAGGACAGTTCTTCGCCCTCCCGAGCCACCCCGACCTCGCTCGCAGCAGGTTGTAGCTCGGCACTCTCCCGCAAATTCTCCACAAACGTTCCGGCCAGCATCGCCTGCGCATCCCCAATGAGCTGCCGAAAAGTCCTCAGTGCCGCCAGCGCCCGCGGCGGCAAGAGTTGCCGTCGAAGCGCTTCCCCCACCGCTCCCCACAAAGACAATCCCGTCTCCAGCGCGAGCCGTTCCAGTGTGTCGATCGTGCCCTTGCCGATTCCACGCGTAGGCGTGTTAATCACGCGCAACAGCGAAATCGAATCGTCCGGATTCTGAATCACTTTCAAATACGAGATCATGTCCTTGATCTCGGCGCGTTCGTAAAAAGAAAATCCTCCGACAACTTTGTATTTCAGCCCGTACCGCCGCATCGCCTCTTCGAACAGCCGCGACTGCGAATTCGTGCGGTAGAGCACGGCCGCCCGCGGAGTCTCCCCGTGCTGCGCCGCCTCCCGCAGATATTTCGCGACGTGGTCCGCGGCAAATAGCGCTTCATTCTCCCCGTCCGGAGCCTCGTAATATCCGATCTTCGAACCGCCCTGCCGCAACGTCCAAAGATTTTTCCCTTTGCGCCGCAAATTGTTTGCTACCACCGTCGACGCCGCCTGCAAAATGTTCTGCGTCGAACGATAATTCTGTTCCAGCCGGATAATCTTTGCTTCCGGAAAATCCTGTTCAAACTCCAAGATGTTGCGAATGTCCGCCCCGCGCCACGAATAAATCGACTGATCTTCATCCCCCACCGCGCACACATTGTGCCGCGACCCAGCGAGCATGCGCATCAATTCGTACTGCGGACGGTTCGTATCCTGATACTCATCAATCAGTAAATATTGAAACCGCCGGTTGTAATATTCGCGAACCTCGTTCGAGGTCTTCAGCAGCCGCGTCGCCTCCAGCAATAAATCATCGAAGTCCAGCGCATTCGCCTTACGCAGTTCCTTGCGATACTCCTCAAACAAATGCGCGATCTTCTCCGTCTTCGGATCATTCGATTGCAAGTAAAGCTCCTGCGGATCGAGCATGTGATTCTTCGCCCACGAAATCCGCGACAGCACCGTGCGCGGCGTAAGCTGCTTATCGTCGAGCCCCAGCCGCTTCATCACGCCTTTAATCACCGACTGCTGATCGCTCTCGTCATAAATAACAAACTTCTTGGTGTGCCCAATCGGCGGCTGCCCCAGCGTAGTCGAGGGAATTCGCAACGCCTCAATATCGCGCCGCAGCACCCGCACGCAGAAAGAATGGAACGTCGAAATCACCGGCTTGGCAATGCTCAATCCGCCCACCAGTTTTTCCACGCGCTCCCCCATCTCCGCGGCCGCCTTGTTGGTGAAGGTCATCGCCAGAATCGACTCCGGCATCACGCCCTGGTGTTCGATCAGGTAGGCGATCCGGTAAGTAATGACGCGAGTCTTCCCGCTCCCCGCGCCAGCCAGAATCAGCACCGGCCCTTCGGTAGTTTCGACGGCCTCGCGCTGCTGCGGATTCAGTTGATCAAGAAAAGACAATGCGGAAATGGCTCCGGAGACGATGCTTTAATCTTACAGGGGTTTGCGAGTTAGACGCCATTTGCCGCGCGAGTCATCCGGCGATACGATCATGGCCATGGTTACTGGAATGAACACTGGAATGATTGCTGGAATCCTGATACTCGCCTGCTGGGTTGCTCTTATTGTCTACTGGAACATCAGTGCAGGCTCGATCAAGTCCGCTGCGGAACCGCAGAACTTTGTGGCGAGGCTGGCGCGGATGCCGGTATGGTTGGGCTTCGCCCTCTTCATTGCAGCCTGGGCGTTCCCGTCTGGCCCGGTCGCGATACGCCGAACAGTCATCACGGATTCCATCGGCGTGGCCATCTGCGTCTTGGGCCTCTTCCTGGCAATCTGGTCGCGCAAGGTATTGGGCGCGGAGTGGAGCCGGGACGTCGAACTCAAGCAGGAACACAAGCTAGTGGAAGCAGGCCCTTACCGCTTAGTACGCCACCCCATTTACACAGCCCATCTGCTCATGGGGCTGGGAACGGCAATTGCCTCCGGGTCGCTGCTTGGGTTTGCCGGCCTCGCCTCGTTCACTGCAGGGTTTTGGATAAAGCTAAACCAGGAGGAACGCCTGCTTCTCCGCGGCTTTCCAGACCAATATCCCGTCTACAAGGCTCGCGTCAAGGCGCTGATCCCCTTTGTCTTTTGACAGCCGGAGTAGAGCGCGCCACTTTCGTTGCCGGGCCGATTCGCTTCCCTCGTGGCGGAAGAATAGAATCGTTAGTGGTGAGAGTCGCGGCCGGGAAAGCTGCCGGCGCATTCATGTCACTAGAAATGAGGTTGGAATCATGCGCTTTGGACGCTACGAATCTTCCGAAGAAAACAGCACCCTGGGGACGGCCATCACTTTCTTTCTCATCGGCTTGGGAGCCGGAGCTCTGACTGCTCTTGTGCTCACTCCGAAAACGGGAAAGCAATTTCGTCGCGACCTGAAACGTGGCTACGACGACGCCAAAGACAAATTAGACGACTGGACCGAAGAAGCCAAAGACCGGGTCCGCGATGTAAAAGATCGCGTGCGTGACGCCGCCGAGCGCGGCGCCGATCTCGCCGATGGCCTGCGCGAGAAGGTCGAACCCCTGCGCCGCGTCATCAATCGCGGATAAACCTTTGGGTGGCCCAGCGCTATAGCGTTTGGGTGGCCCAGCGTTTTAACGCTGCGATACGACCTCTAACTCACTCCGGGCTTTAGCCCCGAGGTCTGTGGGGACAGCCGCACTCGGCTGTCCGGGCAGCTCCGTGCCTGCCTAACCGTCGCTCATCGAAAGATCGAGACGAAAAATCCTTTGACCCGCCGCAACAACCGCCGCGGCCCCGACGCCTCATGCGTCTCAGCCGGAGGAGCGGCAGCGGGCGCCTGAACCTGCGGCTCGGGTGGCGCTGGCCGCGGTGAAGCTTCGGTGACCGGAGGAGCCGCCGCCTGCTCCGTCGGCGCAGCGGGCGCATCCGCATGCTTCTTGCCCTCAAAAACAATCGGCGCTTCCACTTGTACGTGTACATCATCCGGTTGCGAGGGCGGCAGCGGCTTGGTCTCCGGCCCATTCGACAGCGTCCGCCCCACCCCGGTCTTCACACCTTCGTTCGTCGATGCACTCTTCTCCGCCGCTGCTGCCGGCTCCGAGCTGCTGCTCAGCGTAACCCTCCTGGTAGAAGAGTCGACCTCCGGCGCCCCGTTCTCCGTTCGCATTACCGGAACCGGTGGCGGCGGGCAGCCGCATTCGAGCGGTGCATCCGTGTTCACCTGGTCAATCCGTCCCCCATGAAAAACCGCCTGTTCGGTGGGCTTGACCTGATAGACACGGTCGCCCATGAGCTCTGAAACAATCGCCGATGACGTGTTCCCCTTCAGCCCGCGCACGCAGGTATTCCCATGGGCATCGGTGCTGACCGCGTAATGAAACTCTCCCGGCCCCGCAAACAAAATTCGGAAGTCCGGCGTCAGCACACTGTCCGCCGAAGAGGCCAGTGTGTAATGCGTTTCCAACGCCCCCGTGCTCATCCCCAGCATCAAATCTTTCGCGTTCTTCGCCGGCGTCACCGACACCGTGCTTCCAGGACAAATGCGCACCTCGCCACCCCGCGCCAGCTTCAACACTAACGTTTCGCTGGCCGCAGTCAAGGACGATCCTGCCGCGAACCCTTTACCCGCAAGCGCAACATCGCCCACTCCATTCGCGACCGGAACCGCCGCGGCCACACCCAAGACTCTTGCCGGCTGAAACGACGTACCCTTGCTGGCCGCATTCGGATCTTCCGGCGGCTTCAGCCTCACCATCAGCCGGTTGCCCGCCGCGTCCCAGCTATACCCGTAAGGCACCAGTAGGTCGACGACAATTCTTGTGACAGGAGGTTTTTCCTGAAATTGCTCGGCCCGAATGGTAAGAATGTTTTCCTGCTTGATGGGAATTTTCTTCGTCTGCATTCCCATGCGCGCATTGGCCAGATCGATCACCAGCCGCGGCGGCGAATCCAGCATGCGAATCGACAACGGCACCAGCGGACGAGTCGAGATGATTTCCACGTCCGGAACCCCGCGCTCATGCACAATTCGCACGGCGGTCACCACGGCTGGCTCACTTTGCACCGCCGTCGTGGCTTTTGCGTCGGCGGAATTTTGCCCAGACGCCCCCGCCACCACCAGCCCAGCCAGCAGCAAAACCTGCCCAACCTGAAAGCCCAATCGCAGCACAAAGACCCCTAATGGCCGTCGACCACAACCTATGCTTGGAACCTTATCACTTTGTCGGGAAGGCGGAAAAGGCCAGCGGAAAGTGGCCAATGGTCCGCGATGCGTGGTTAGCAGGCTGCTGAAACATTCGATTGAGTCAGGTTTTGGGAAGGGCACGACGTTTCAGTCGCTGCCGGCAGGTCTCAGGAAGGGCACGACGTCAGTCGTGGCGTAAAGCGTCATATTTCACTGCGGCTTTTAGCCGCTGCGGGATGCCAATTTTCACTGCACCCTCACCCCAAGCACCGAAAGCCTGCAGAATTGCTCAGGTCGCGAACCACTACCCACTAATCACTGCCTTCAGGCAGGAACTCATACTCTTCGATCACCGCAGCTACCGCCATCCTGCCGGCGTCCTCACCATCTTCAATCCGCACCACACGCCCCTTGCACTGCACTCGAATGCTTTCCGTAAGCGTGATCTCGGGTGGCAGCGTAAGCGTGAAGCCGATCGGCGCTCCTTGCTTCATCGGCGAATCGAGGTACAGGCAAATGCCGCGCGCGCTAACGTCGCGGATTTGCGCTGCCTCACTGTATTTTGCATCTTCCTCGCGGGCTACCGATACCGGGATCCGTAGCGCAAACCGTCGTGCAGCCCTTTTTTCCTGGGTGGGCTCTGTCATGCTTTACTCCAAGCGATTGAAGTGGCGTGAAACTATGCTTGTTGATCTATGCATAAACAATGAGGGTTCGCAGCATCCTCCGTCAATACCACCCTTGGGGACAGGCATAGCTCTTTTCGGTGAGATAAGCTTTTCTGATTGCGGCTTTCATCGCCGGCCAAACTATACAGCGTTTCCCTCCAGATCCGGGCTCTGCGCTAAACTGCCAGCAGGACATCTCATGGTCTTCGTTCTCGACAACTACGATTCGTTCACCTATAACCTCGTCCAGTATTTCGGAGAACTCGGCGCCAACGTCGAAGTACGCCGCAACGACCAGGTTTCGATCGCAAATATCGAGGCCATGCGGCCGCAGCACATCGTCGTCTCGCCCGGCCCGTGCACCCCGCAAGACGCGGGAATCAGCATTCAGTTGATCCAACATTTTGCCGGAAAGGTTCCGATCCTCGGAGTCTGCCTCGGACATCAGGCCATCGGCGCGGCCTTTGGCGGCGAGGTCATTCGTGCCCCTCACCTGATGCACGGCAAAACCAGCGCCGTCACCCACGACAACAAAACCATCTTTCACGGCCTGCCCTCTCCCATGACGGCCACGCGCTACCACTCACTCATCGTGGAAGAAAAAACTCTGCCCGCAGAATTAGAAGTCAGCGCCTGGACCACCGAAAAAGACGGCACCCGCACCATCATGGGCCTACGCCACAAAAAATTCCCCGTGGAAGGCGTGCAGTTCCATCCCGAAAGCGTGCTGACGGATGCGGGGAAGAAACTAGTGGAGAACTTCTTGGGAGTGGTCAGTGGCGTCAGTGGTTAGTGATCAGTGGTCAGCAAAATCTGTATGCTGTTCTCGGATAACCAGACCCTCGATAGCGGGCTCTTTTTCATGAAGGGGTGGCATGAACTGGAAATGACGACTGAAGGCGGTTGGAGCAGGGGCTTTTCTTGCAGCAGCGGGGTGCTTGCGAATAATGGGCGGGAGGCAGGTCGTTTTGCACTGGACGGGGCAGCGGATGTTTTCTGCCGGCCTAATCGCCGCCGGTTTCCTCCTCGTCGTATCTGCCACAATCCCTGAAAGATGGATGCAGAAGCTGACGACCTGTCAGGAGACGCTAAGCTTAAAGCAGACGCTGCCGGATTCTTCGGGATTTCTACAGATGGAAGGGTGCCGTGCTCGCCACTGGTCACCGGCCACTGCTTCTCGCCACTTCCACCGCCCTCAACACCGCCCGCGCCTTATTCATCGACTCCTGAAACTCGCTCGCCGGATCAGAGTCGGCCACAATCCCCGCGCCCGCTTGTAAATACGCATGCTTCCCTTGCATGACCATGGTTCGAATCCCAATGCAAGAATCCAAATTTCCCGCGAAATCCGCATACAACACCGACCCTCCATAGATCCCCCGCCGCACCGGCTCCAACTCTTCGATAATCTGCATCGCCCGCACCTTCGGAGCTCCACTCAAAGTCCCTGCCGGGAAACACGCCGCAAAAGCATCCAGTGCGCTCAAATCCTTGCGCAGCCTGCCCTCCAGCGCCGATACCAGATGCATGACATGCGAATAGCGCTCGACATACATCAAATCCTTCACCTTCACCGACCCATACTCGCTCACCCGCCCCAGATCGTTTCGCCCCAGATCCACCAGCATCACGTGCTCCGCTCGTTCCTTTTCGTCGCTCCGCATCGCCTGCTCCAGACGCAGGTCTTCCGCCTCGTCGCGCCCCCTCGGATGCGTTCCAGCAATCGGCCGATATTCCAGTTTGCGTCCGGTAACCCGCACCAGCATTTCCGGAGAAGATCCCAGCACCTGCGTCTCTCCCATCCGCAGAAAATAAAGATACGGCGACGGATTCACCTGCCGTAGTGCCCGATACAGATCAAACGGCCCAATTCCCGGCACGAAGTCAAGCCGTTGCGACAACACCACCTGAAAGATGTCGCCCGCTGCAATATATTCTTTGCAACGCTCCACGCTGCGCAGAAATTTTGCCCGCGAAGTCGAAGCATGAATCTTGAGTTTCCCCACCTTGACCTGGCTCGGCCTGCGCCACATCGCCGGACTTAATCCCGCGGCCAGCTTCCTTTCCAGCCCGGCAATGTCGCGCACTGCCCGGTCGTAGGCCAGCCGCGGGCTCTCGCGTGTAACATCCGCTGCCGCCACAATATGTATCTGATGCCGCAAATGATCGAATGCCAGCAGGCGATCGAAAAACATCAGTTCGCAGTCGGGCAGGGAAAGATCGTCCTTCGCATGCTCTCCAATCTTCTCCAGTTGCCGGACCACATCATAGGAAAAATATCCCACCGCGCCCCCGGCAAACGGCGGAATACCTGGCAAAGCCGCGGGCTGATGCTCGCTCAGTAACAGCTTTACAAACTCAAAGATGTTGCCTTCGTGCCGTTCGCGCCGCCGTCCCCGTTCAATCTCGATCGCCGAACCCCGCGCCCGCAGCCGCATATAGGGCCGCGCCCCCAAAAACGTGTACCGCCCAATCTGCTCTCCCCGCTCCACCGACTCCAGCAGAAAGGCGTGCGGTTCTTTCTCCGCAATGGCCAGGAAGGCCGAGACCGGCGTCAGCAGATCGGCGCTCACTGACTTCACCACCGGCACCAGCGTCGCCGTCCGCGCCAGCCGCGCAAACTCTTTGAACTCAGGATTCATCATGCGAGAAATTCGACATACTGAGCATACGACATATGCCGACCTTGGGCCTCAATGTCACTTGAGGATGTCACTTGAGAACTCCTGGGAACGTTACCTGGGAACCAATCCAGCAATTGACGAACCCGCGCGTTCGTCCGAAGATAAAGGTTCACCCAGTAAACGGCCCCTGTCGTGCGTGCAATAACTTATGCGGATTAAGTTCTGGGGCGTTCGCGGTTCCACGCCGACCCCTCAAGCCGAGAACATGCGCTATGGAGGCAATACCTCCTGCGTCGAAGTTCGCCTCGGCGAACGCATTTACATCTTCGATTGCGGCACCGGGCTTCGCGTCCTCGGCCAGCAACTGCAAAACGAATTCGGCGACAAGCCGTTCTCTGCCCACGTCTTCGTCTCCCACTTTCACTGGGACCACATTCAGGGCATGCCCTTCTTTCGCCCTCTTTATTCGAACGCGGAAAACCGCATCGCCTTCCAGTGTTCCCGCCGCACCCGCCGCCTCGAACAAGTGCTGGCCGATCAGATGGCCGCCCCGTACTTTCCCGTAAGAATCGATCAGATGCTCGCCCACCGCGACTTCTACGACATCGAGGCCGGCCGCGTCACTCTTGAAGATGGCGTGCACATGCAGACCGCATGGCTCAACCACCCCCAGGGCTGCATGGGCTTTCGTCTCGAAACCAAAGATGGAATTCTAGTCTACGCCACCGACAACGAGCCC
>CAVQCP010000032.1:0-79660 GCA_963710965.1 uncultured Acidobacteriaceae bacterium
GCGCGCGGCAGCGGTGGCATGCCCCCGGAGACGTAGCCGACGGCGCGCGCGCCGTGGTACGTCGACTTTGACTTCGTTGCCCCAGTCCGTCATGTCCCAGCCTTTAATCTTGCCATCTTTGGGAGACACGACTTGCGTCCGCGCGCCAGCCTCTTCCAGTGCCTTCTTCGGCTTCTCCAGTTCAGATTGCTCAAAGCCGTCGGTTGCAAGGATTGCGATGTTCTTTCCAATGAGAGTATCGGGCATGATTTTTCCTCCTTAGTTTATGGAATGATTGATCAATTGGTTGGATGCCATTTTGAGCGGCGCGGTTGATTGAGAATCGGCCCTCGTCGAGGGCGCATTGCCCCGGCAGCGATGGCTCATTTAGAGTGGTTGCCAATGTCCACTACTGGCGAACGATTCGAACGCGCGGTTGGGATCATGGAGCGGCTGCGGGCTCCGGGGGGATGTCCCTGGGACCGTGAGCAGACCTTCGATTCCATCAAACCCTACACGCTGGAAGAAACTTACGAAGTGCTCGAAGCCATCGACAATCGCGACTGGGAGGAACTCCCTGGAGAACTCGGCGATCTTTTGTTGCAGGTGCTTTTTTATTCGGAGATGGCGAAGGAGCAAGGGTCTTTTTCCATTGATGATGTGCTCGACCGGCTTTCCCGGAAACTCGTCGACCGGCATCCCCATGTTTTCGGAGATGTAAAGGCAGACACCTCGGCGGATGTGAAACGCAATTGGGAGGCGCTGAAAGTCGAAGAACGAAAAAAGAGATTGGGTGAGGCGTCGGAAACCGAAACTGGCGGCTCAGCAGTGAAGAGCGAGATTTCGATTCTTGCCGGAGTTTCTTCGTCGATGCCGGCTTTGATCGAGGCGCAAAAGCTGAGCTCGCGTGCGGCGCAGGTTGGCTTCGATTGGCCTGACATGGAAAGTTTGTTCGACAAACTTAGCGAAGAGACTGGCGAACTGCGGGAGCATCTGCGAGAATTTCCCGCTCCCGGTCCGCGGCCGGAAGGACGGGGGGTCGCTGGTTCGGGGCGACAGAGCATTCCTGAAGAACTGCGGGCGCGGCTGGAAGGCGAAGTTGGCGATTTGTTTTTCGTGCTGGTGAATATTTCCCGCTATCTTTCGCTCGATCCGGAATCGGCGCTACGCAAGACGAATCGCAAGTTTCGCCGGCGGTTTCAGTGGTTGGAGCAACGGCTACACGAAAAGGGAGCTACCGCCGATAAGACTTCCATGGAGGAGCTGGAATCGTTGTGGCAACAGGCGAAGCGGCAGGAATCCAAAACGCAGGAATCCAAAGCGGAAGAGAAGTCAGCGTGAGCACGGATTCCATCGTGATTCGGCGCTGCGACGGATTGGAAGAGTTGCGTGCCTGCGTTGCTCTGCAAAAAGAAGTGTGGAACTTCAGCGATGCTGAACTGGTCCCATTGCGTCTGTTTGTGGTGGCCGAAAAAGTCGGCGGGCAGGTAATGGGGGCCTTCGACGGCGCTGCGATGGTGGGCTTCGCGCTTTCGGTGCCGGGCACGCGTTCGGGGCATATTTATCTGCACTCGCACATGTTGGCCGTGCGCAGCGATCACCGCAACGGAGGATTGGGGCGCCGGCTCAAGCTATTGCAGCGTGAGGACGCGCTGGCTCGCGGCATTGAGCTGATCGAGTGGACCTTTGATCCGCTCGAGATCAAGAATGCATATCTGAATATCGAAAAGTTGGGAGCGATCGCCCGGCGCTACAACACGAATCAGTATGGAATCACGTCGTCGCCGTTGCAGGGTGGGCTGCCCAGTGATCGCTTGATCGCGGAGTGGTGGTTGAAGTCGAAGCGAGTGGAAGCGTTGCTGGGTACGGGAAAAAATCCAACCTTCGCGCGCCAAGAGGCAATCGAAGTTCCAGCAGAAATTTATGCATGGAAGGCCGCGGTAGAGACCAGAGTGAAAGCGAAGCAAGTGCAGGAGCGCAACCGGGAGCAATTCCTCAAGGCGTTCGACGCCGGGCTTGCGGTGCTGGACTACGAGCGCGATGCCGCGGGCAATGGCAAGTTTCTTTTAGGCACGTGGGATGAGAAGTGGTCGTATGCGTCAGGAGAATGATTTGAAAGCGTTTTCACCACGGGAGTCACGGAGGAAACTTTAACACGGTTCTTTCCCCAAATTATGAAGATTGAAGCTATCACGCTGCGCGAGATTCACATGCCGCTCGTCCACTTTTTCGAAACGAGCTTTGGCCGGACTTATCGCCGGCGCATTCTGCTGCTGACGGCGCATTGCGACGGAGTCGAGGGCTGGGGCGAATGCGTGGCCGGCGAAGATCCGTTCTACAGCAGCGAGTGGGTCGAGAGCGCATGGTTGACCATCGCGCGGCATCTGGCGCCTGCGCTGCTGGGACGCAGCCTTGATTCGGCACGCGATTGTGCCGCTCTGCTGGCGCGCGTGCGCGGTCATCGCATGGCCAAAGGAGCGCTGGAAAACGCGCTGTGGGATGCCGAGGCGAAACAGAAAAATCTGCCGCTGTGGAAATTGCTAGGCGGCACGCGGAGTGAAATTCCCTGCGGGGTTTCGATTGGCATTCAGGATTCGGTTGAACAATTGCTGGAGAAAATTCAGATCGAGCTTTCGGCCGGTTACCGGCGGATTAAGGTGAAGGTGAAGCCGGGATGGGACGTGAATGTGCTGGAGCGAATCCGCTCACGTTGGGCGGAGATCACGCTGAGTTGCGATGCCAACTCGGCATATACTCTCGATCAAAGCGAGCATCTACGCAGCTTCGATCAGTTCAACTTGCTGATGATCGAACAGCCGCTTTGGGATGACGACATCTTTTATCACGCGCGGCTGCAGAAAGAATTGCGTACCGCGATTTGCCTGGATGAGTCGATTGTCAGCGGACGCACGGCGGCGATTGCACTCGAAACCGGGGCCTGCCGGATTATTAACATCAAAGTCGGGCGCGTCGGCGGGTTCAGCGAGGCCAAGAAAATTCACGACATTTGTCTGGCGCAGAAAATTCCGGTGTGGTGCGGCGGCATGCTGGAGTCCGGCATTGGCCGGGCGCACAATATCGCGCTCTCCACGCTGGAGAATTTTAGTTTGCCGGGAGACGTTTCCGCCTCGAAGCGTTACTGGAAGGAAGACATTATCGATCCTGAGGTGCAGGTTTCGCCGCAGGGAATGATTGCCATCAGAGACCAGCCGGGAAGCGGTTATCGTGTCAAGGAAGATCTGATCGAGCAGTTGACGGTGAGGAGGGAAACGGTGCGTGCATAACCCTGGCGGGCGCTTCCTATCATAAGGCCCTTACCCTGGCGCAAACGATCGAGCCAGTCTTTCAGATCGGGCTCGCGAAGAAAGAGAGGAATCTCGCCGCGCAGGTAGAGCTATTCGAGGCTGGATCGAGTGGGTCAGCCCTGTGCCGGGAATCCTTCGCGCAATGAAATGACCTTGCGGGGGCGTATTGAATGCTAGCGCCTTGATTACGTAAACCATCCCGACCCCTCTCCCGGCCTCGCTTTCCCGTTATGGGATTACTTCCTGTTTGCCGGTCGACCGGGCACAACTCCATGAATTGCAGCTTATTACGGAGAACATCCCTTTGGCTAAGGGCTTTCGCAGCCAGTGCGCAGATCGCATTTCGGGGTGAGATGAGATGTCTATCATTGACTGCAGCCATCGCCGGTTCGATACTTGGAGAGCGTATTCGGGAGGGCTGTCCGTGAATAGTTTCTGTGCGCGCATATTCGGTCTCACCCTGTTCGTTTTTGTCGTTGTGGCTATTGCCGTCCAACCTGCCATTGCTCAGCAGGATCAAGCCCCGCATGTGTACCATCGGGGGATTCCAGCCGGGGACACCTGTTCCAGTTGCCACAAGGTGATCTATGACCAATGGAAAGCTAGCCCGCATGGCGCCAACGGTGTCGAATGCACCGTGTGCCACGGCGAGACAACATCACCGGACTTCGCGGGCATGCCGGCGTTAAGCAAATGCGACACCTGTCACACCGATCAGGTGGCACAACTGAAGTCTGATCCATTCATGAAAGGCAAGACGTGTGTGAGCTGTCATCAAGCACACACCTTCGTGGAGCACAAGAAGGCGGCTCCGGCAGGCAAGGGATAACAATTTCCAAACGTAGCATTCTCGAACTGCCGGCCGGTGCATCCGCGCTCACCGCCGTGGAAACGTGTCATCGCATGCCCAGGGAATGTACGGCCGGTTGTTCATCTTCGATTCCCTTTTCTTGTCGAGATCATACTCCTTGTCCATGAGCGGCTTCGCTCTTGTCAGCAAACCGGAAGCAATCCGAACCAATCCGAACCAATCGCACTAAGCGAGTCTCCCCAATTGGTATTCCACTCATCTTTCGATTGCTAATGGATGCACCAGATGCTACCCGAATCGAAAGCAGTCCATCCTCTCCTAGTGCGACCTCGTTACCGCCGCCGCCGGTTCACGATTTTCAGCCAGCTTGGCCTGTTCGGTCTCTAACATTTTCACTCCCTGGGCAAAGGTTGTGGTGTTGGGGACGCGCTGGAAATTGGTGAATACTTCATCCGACTTAATGGACAGGCTCTTGAACAGAAGAATTTTTCCGGTAAAACTCAGCGACATGCGGGAGATTTCCCACGAGTCGTCCCCCACATCGCGTTGCTCGACCAGAAAACGTCCGCCCTTGTCGAGATGCCCGAGAATGCCCCATCCGAAACTGACTTCCTTAAACAGAGTGCCATCAATTTGCGCGATTCTCCGCTCCGAGGGATCAATCGCAACCACGCCCTCCATGCCCTCGAGAACCTGCTCGGTGTGAGACGGAGCCTGGTAGGCGGGGTTGGGCCGGAACTTCAGACGCACCAGAGGAGCTCCGCTTTTGCCAAATTGGTCGTTGCCGCGCTCCTCACCGTCGTAGGTGTAGAGAAATGCGTCGGGCAAGGCTTTCACGATGCGCATGGTCCGATCGGCGTTCTCCTGCTCCTGTGCATGTTTGTGCTTGAGTTGCTCGGGGCTGCCAGCCAGGCCGGCCAGCCGATTCTCTTCACCCTGAAGCTGATCCGGAGACAACGGCTTGTTGTTGTAAGCGATGGTCAGTCCGGCCATGGCTTCCTTGGTTTCGACATAGAGCCTGGTCGTGGAACCTTGCGGGGTCTGCTTGAAGGAGCGGAACATGTGTTTGCTACCAGACGCGTTGTTAGCGGCGACTTCGTTGGCCACTGCGGCGCGCACCAGTTCGGTGGGATTAATCGTAGCTTCCGCGGCAGCGGGACGAGCCCCGGCAGACAGGGAAGGGGCGCTCGTCCCAGCCAGCAAGATAGCGGTGAAAGTGGCGATGAAACCATGGCAAATCAACTTCGCATTTTTGCTCACGTCCGGCACACTCCTAGTGTAACAACGGGCTTGAGGCATCCGGAGCGGAACTTGCCGCCAACTCCGTGCCTTGCGTATAGTCGTTGCAGTGGGCGGCGATAAGGTTTGCCGGGGAAATCTTCGATGCCCAGAGTAAACCGAAAGTGATTCCGCAGCATCAGGAGAGCTCCTATGGGCGCACCATCAACGGCACCGGTGAGTGGAGTGGCACAAATTGGCAAATCGGTTTTCATCAAGGGCGAACTTTCGGGCAGCGAAGATTTGTATCTGGATGGCCAGGTCGAGGGCAGCATCGCGCTGAAGGGGAACAATCTTACCATTGGCCCCAACGGCCAGGTAAAGGGCAGTGTTGAGGCCAAGGGTGTATCCGTGCAAGGCAAGCTTGAAGGCAATGTGCAGGCCAGTGAGCGCGTGGAACTGCGCAAATCCGCCATTGTCGCCGGCGATATTGCCACCCAGCGCATCGCCATCGAAGAAGGGGCATTCTTGAAGGGCAAAGTAGATATTCACCGCACCGACGCCAAGTGAGCGGTGAAGCGGCGATGAATGGATGTCATCGGTCTCGCAGAATTTCATGAAACTTTTTCGTAGTTCATCCGGAACGGAAACTGTCCCGGAGCAGAGTTCGCACAAGCTGACCCGCCGCTCCAGCGGCTTGGCGGAGTTGTCGCGCAGTTGGGAGTCTGCCGAGGGGCTGTGTGTTCTCGACCTGGGATCTACTTCTCCGACGAACATCAGCCACTTCACGGAGCGCGGGCACAGGATTTACAGCGAAGATCTGCTGACGGCCTCGACCGATCCCGAACTTCTCATGCAGGGTGAGGAGGGGAAGGACGACAAGGGAAACGTGGTTCTCGACAGCCGAAAATTTCTTGCGGACAACCTGGTTTATCCGGCCGCCCACTTCGATGTCGTTCTCTGTTGGAATCTTCCCGATTATCTGGACGAGAGTTTAGTAAAACCTGTAGTAGGAAGGTTGTGGTCGGTGTTGAAACCGGGCGGGATGCTGCTGGCGTACTTCCACACCCGCGATGCCGGTCCGGATTCTCCGTGTCACCGCTTTCACATTATCGGCCCTGACCTCCTGGAGATGAAGAAGATCGTGCTGCGCCGGGAAACACGCCGCGGTCCCACGGGAGCGGCTCACACTGCAACTAGCGATGGCTTCCAGTTGCAGCGGGTGTTCAACAACCGGCATATTGAAACTTTATTTCGCGACTTTGCATCGATTAAGTTCTTTCTGGCGCGGGATAACATCCGCGAAGTGCTGGTGGTGCGGTAGGGAGAACTAAAGAGTCGAGCAGCGACGCCATTCATTAGCCCCGCACGCAAGTGCGGGGAGACGGGCGAGGACAGGATTCGAGTCGAGTAAGCGACGACACCTAAGCCGCAAATAACCGCCCCGCGTCATAACGAACCCCAGACTTCTCCAGAAATGCGCGAAATTCCTCCTCGAAACTCCGCTTGCGATGATGCTGCTCCTGGTTGCGAATATAAGCCTGCACCGTTGTCAACAACGAGGGACTGACGCTGAATGCCCCGTACCCCTTCTGCCATTCAAATTCCACACCGTTCTCCCCGAACCAGCGTGAGGAATTAGCCTTCAACTTCTGCACCACCTCAGCTAGGGTCAACGAAGTCGGCAACCCGATGAGCAAGTGGATATGGTTGGCAGTGCCGCCCGCAGCTAGGATCTTGAAGCCGAGGTGGTCGGCGATACCGATAAGGTACGCGTAAAGCCGCTCTCGCAACGGAGCAGGAATCAAATCGTGGCGCTCCTTGGTGCTGAACACGCAATGCACGAAGTTGGCAGCAAATGTGTGCGACATAGCAGGTGCCGTCCCTTGAAGGGACTCAGGCTTCGAGTGCGGTGGGACGTACCCCCGCACTCCCGTGCGGGGCTAATGAATTCCGTCCCCTGGGGGGACTTCCGCGCGTCAACGCCTTATATCTTCAACGCAATATTACGAGGTCAAAAGAAGATTCCGGTCTGGCGCATGAAGAATATTCCCGCAAAATTCCTAAAATGGGAGCAGCCGAAACTGCGGGTGGTGCCGCCGCATTAAGCAGTTGCTTACTCCCAGCCAGTCCCCTTCCACACAATCACCCCCATGCGGTAAAGGTAATGGCGGGTGATCTCGATCTGTACGCCCGCCTGGGAAGAGAGGGCGGATGCGATCATGTTTTTCATCTCGTCGGGAACATAGGCGCGTCGCACTGAAGTCACGCCATCAAGCCATGCGACGCGGCTGCGCATGAGGGGACGGCTGACATACACCAGGCCAAGATGCAGCGGATGTCGAACCAGATCATTGATCAGCAGAGCGTGCCGGCTGACGCGCCAACCCTCCAGCACAAAGCGCGGCAGTTGTTGCGCGTCCAGGTGGTGGGCAAAGAGATTACAGCTCACCACATCGAAGGCTCGATCTCGGAAAGGTAATGTCAGGCCATCGCCGACGACAGTGTGAATTGGGCCGGTTCGAGTTTCGCCAGAGAAATGGGATCTGGCGCGATCGAGCAGGGTGATGTCGAGCGCGACCCCGCGGCGGGCGAGATTTTGCTGAACTCTACGCGGAAGTTCTCCGGAGCCAGCCGCGACTTCCAACAACGAGAGACGCCGTACTCCACAAGAATGCGCTACGCTTTCCACCATCTTTTGAGTGGTGGCGACTCCGCCAAACCAGCGGTTGACCATGCCGAGGTCGCGCATCACGATCTCGACCTCCTCGTTGGAGCAAGTGTCGGAATCGAGAATCTCGGGGGCGTCGACTCGCTGCATGAATGCTTGCAATCAGTTTCGTAACCTTACCACAATGGTTTCCGCAATTCGGTCGTGAACCGTTTGTCGGGTAGGGTGCACCAGGTATTGGAAGAAGCCGGAGCCGGCTTCGAGCAGCGAAGCTCCGTAGCCGAGCGCTCTTTCAAGGGAATGCCAAAAACCGATGCGCTCGTGGGCCAGGGATACAATGCGGATCCCAGTCAGCCATTTGCCCAAGGTGAATCCATTGGTCAGCCAGACCAAGGGGCCAAGGTAGATCACGGGGAAGAGAGTGCTATACCAGTTTTCGAAGGGCTTGAACTCGAGACGAAGGTCGAGATGATGGGTTTTCGCCCAGACCCAGGCAATGGGGAGCCCTACGGCGAAGAAGATGGCGACCACGGCCGCGAAGTCAATGGCTAAAGCTGCTGCGCGGCGCCAGAAGGATGCCAGTTCGACGCCCTCGAGTTCGGCCATACGGCGGGTGAGGTGAGGATGGTAAGCGCCGCCTTGCCATCGGCTCACACGGGCCACGGGATGGTCGACGTGGGTGGAATTCAAGGGGGCATCTCCTCCGCATGGAAGAGTGGTGGCGGCTCAGACCTCGGCCAGCTCTTCTTCCAGCAATTGTTTGTTATACAGGTCGCTGTAGTAGCCATTCAAGGCGAGGAGTTCGTCGTGGGTGCCGGACTCGACGATGCGTCCCTGGTGGAGCACGGCAATGCAATCGGCGTTGCGCACGGTCGAAACGCGGTGGGAGATGAAGATGGTGGTGCGCCCCTGCATGACTTCGCGGAGATGATTGAGGATGGTATCTTCGGTATGGGTGTCGACGCTGGAGAGCGCGTCATCGAGAATCAGGATGCGCGGGTTGCGAATCAAGGCGCGAGCGATGGCGGCGCGCTGTTTTTGTCCACCGGAGAGCGTGATGCCGCGCTCCCCGACCATGGTCCGATATTGCTCGGGGAAACTTTCGATGTCCTGAGCCAGGTTGGCCGCTTCGGCTGCGTCGTGGATCTGCCGATCGGTGGCCGATTCCAAGCCGAGGGCAATGTTTTCGCGGATGCGTTCGCTGAACAGGAAAGTTTCCTGGGGAACGAATCCAATGGCTTGTCGCAGCGAGGCCAGGGAAAATTCGCGGATTGGGCGGCCATCGATAAGAACCGAGCCCGGCGCTGCATCATAGATGCGCGGAATCAGGTCGACCAGGGTTGTTTTTCCGGAGCCAGTCGGACCGACGATGGCCATGCTGCTGCCCGCCGGAATCCGCAGGTTCACATTGTGCAGAACGGGTTTGCCGTCGTACGCAAAATTCAAGCCGCGAAATTCGATTTCGCCTCGCAACTCACGATCGCGCGTTCCCGGTTCGTCCTTGATTTCGGCCTGCTCCTGAAGAATGTCGTTGAGCCGAATGAGCGAGGCGGTGCCGCGCTGAAAAATATTAACCACCCATCCCAGCGCGATCACAGGGAACGTCAGTTGCATCATATAAATGTTGAAAGCGGTGAAGGCACCGATGTCCATGCGTCCGGCTAGGACTTCGCGACCGCCGATCCAAAGCACCAGCACCATGGCCAGGCCGAGCATCAGCTCGAGTGTGGGCCAGAGCATGCCCATTAGCCGTACCAGTTTGAGGCTACGGCCGATATATTCCTGGTTGGCGCGCTCGAAGGAGGCGATCTCGGCTTCTTCCTGAACGTAGGCGCGGATCACGCGTACCCCTGAGAAATTTTCCTGGGCGCGCGCCGAAATGTCAGAGAACATCGCCTGGATTCGTTCAAAGCGCTCGTGAATGCGGCGTCCGAAGTATTGGATGACGATACTCACCAGCGGGAGCGGCAGGAACGCGTAGAGCGTCAGCTTCGGGCTTCGGTGCACCATAAACCACAGGGCCGCGGCGGTGAACACGAAAGTGTTTGCCGAGTACATGATGGCCGGCCCCAGCAGCATGCGCACTGCATTGAGGTCGTTGGTCATGCGGGCCATGATGTCGCCGGTGCGCATCTTCTGGTAATAGGAATAGGCGAGGGTTTCAAGATGGGCGAAGAGGTCGTTGCGCAGATCGAACTCAATGTCGCGCGAGATCCCGATCACAATCCAGCGCGTAAGAAACAGGAAGATGGCGCGAATGGTGGCCAGACCGAGCACCTGGAGTGCGAAGATCATCAGCTTGTGCGGGTTGACTTCACCCTTTAGGCTCTCCGCGGCCGCGCCGATCACTTTGGGCAGGGTCGCCCATGCGCCATTGCTGAGAACTACGCAGACTGCGCCCGCCACGAATCCCCAGCGGTAACGCTTGAGGTAGGGGATCAGCGGACGCATACTTTTGGGAATCATGCAGGTTGTGTAGATGAAATTTTAGCAGGCGCGATGCAGGGAATGGCTGTGCGTTAGACGGGAATCAGTTTTCGAATCCTAGAAATACCTGTAGGTCCTTTATCTGTTGCTCGGTCATCTCGTATTTATCGAACGTACCCTTCGAGTTGCCTCTTAGGACTGTGCCGAAGTTCTTGGTTTTGATCGCCAGCTTTCCGTCAGCCAACGCTACGGACTCCAATTCGATGCTTTTCCTGGTTCCTTGCTTGTCGGAGCAATCGAAGTGATTCTGGGTCGGTGTTAAATTCACAGTCGCGCGGTTAATGTCGCCAATCGACACGCTCAAGTCTTGAGAAAACATACAGGATAGGCGGTCCTCCAAGCGCAGGGTACCGTATTCTCCGCTTTTGCGGGTATAAAGAAACCCTCCCCGTCGGGCGGCGATCAAGGGTTCAAGAGCGCGGGGGTCTTTGATCTCGCCCAAGGCATCAGCCGCCTGCTGCCGGACGTAGGGGTCTGCGTCTTTTAGGGTGGCGATCAATGGCTCGACGGCGGGCGTTCCGATTGCTACCAACTCCTCTTTGAGAATCGATTGGCCGTCGCTCGATTGTAGATTTCTGTATTCGGGAATCTTCAGGGCAGCAATCAGGGGTTCAACTGCGGGCGCTCCGATACTGTGCAAGGCATCGGCTGCCTGGCTTTGGAGGTCTTTGTCCTTCAGGGTGAGGATGAGGAGGTCGGCCGCGCGGGGGTCTTTGATTTTGCCCAACGCATCGACCAGGTGGGATCGGAAGGAGAACGGAAGCGATGTATTGATCCGGCAGTTACGGCCAACCTTGATCGACGTGCCACGCGTATGCGGTTGGGTTTCGGTCTCTTTCAGAACGGAGGCCAGGGGCTCGGCCGCACGGGGATCCGCGATCTGGCCCAACGCATCGACCACACGAGTTCGGAGATTACCATCCTCGTCGTTGTCCTTCAGAACAGCGATCAAGGGCTCAACGGCGCGTGGGTCCTTGCTTTGGCCCAAAAAACCAACCACCTCCGCTCGGGCGTGGATGCCATATGTATAGCGTTTCTCCTTGCCGTTTAGTGTGCGGATCCAACGGTCTACGTCATCCGTCTTCGCGTGCCCGGCAGGTGCAAAAGTCAAGCTACCAAAGCACAACAATGTTGCCAGGACAGGCCGCAGTTTGTGGCGCCTGACGCAATGGATGCAGAGCGGGACCATAAGCCCTCACCGACCGCGCGCCGTAATTAGCTTCAGCTTCGAATGCGCGGGCTATCGAAGGACATATTAACTGATTCGATTGAGCGCGAGGGTGCTTCGGCCTAGGAGCCAGCGTCGGGAGCGAGGTGCGGATTCTTGCCTAAGGTTGAAGGTTCTGCGAAGGGAAGCAGGTCACGTCCGAAGGTGACTACGCTGAGCGCCGTCAGAACCGCGCCCCAGCCCGCGAAAAAAATCCAGCTAGCGAAGAAAATTACGGTTTGAACAACGTCCATGGCAAGACTCCGCGACAATCCGGCCAGATTGATCAGGCGAAGAAATAGCGCGAGCCGAGCCCGGCTGAGAGCCAGACTCGACCCCTTGCTGTGATTACTCTTCCGGCGGGGCCGTTGCGCCCTGCTGATGTTGCTGCATACGCTGTTCGTGCTGGGCCTCGATCTGTTTGAGTTGCGCCTGCTGATCGGAGGTGAGCAACTGGTAGATCTCGCTGTGCACCTTGGTCATTTCCGCCATCAGGTTAACCAGGGTCTGAGACTGTTGGGTGATCAAAGCTTGCACTTTCGCCTGATCGTAGGTGCCCTCGGAGTATTGCTTGAGTTGCTGCTCCAACTGATGGAACTGCATCATGAGCGGTTTCATGTTGGCGTGCTCTTTCTCCATGACGCTCTTGACCTGAGTTTTCTGATCATCAGTCAGATTGAGTTCTTTCAAAGGCAGCCCCATCATGGGGCCGAACATGCCGAAGTGGTGTCCGCCCGGCGGAGGAGGCGGTGCGGTGGTATCCGCGGTTTGCGCCTGGGAGATGGCTGCGCCCAGCATGACTGCCATGGCTGCTACGAGGAACCGAAAACGAATCGACTTCATAAGTGACTCCTGTTTGACTTTCAAATTTTCACTGGTCCGAATTTGGCTTGTGAAGACTGGCTCCTTCGCGGAACCTCAGCCTTTTTGCGTACACTGATAAGAACACGGTCAGGGCCGCGCACGTAGTAAAGAGTCGGTCAAACCGAGTAAAGTTTTGTCAAGGGGATAACTCCTGTTTTGACAATTCTTTACCGCTAACAGCCATCGACCTGGTGCACAATGACTACTAGAAAAATGGAACGCATACTGATTATCGACGATGACGTGGAATTATGCACCCTGGTCGGCGAATACCTGCAGGCTGAGGGTTTCACGATCGAAGCGGTGCATGATGGGGAAAACGGGTTGCAGCGCGCGACGGCCGGTGGCTACCTGCTGGTTGTGCTGGATGTAATGTTGCCCGGCATCAATGGCTTCGAAGTGCTGCGGCGAATTCGCGCTACCTCGCGGCTGCCCGTGCTGTTACTCACGGCGCGGGGCGAAGATGTGGACCGCATTGTCGGTCTTGAGATTGGCGCCGACGACTATCTGCCCAAGCCGTTTAATCCGCGGGAATTGGTGGCGCGCATCCGAGCGATTTTGCGCCGAACTCGCGGGGACAAAGCCACGCCCGCGACGCCGGATATTGTTCGTGTCGGTGAAATTGAGCTGGATCCGGCCACGCGCTGCGTGCGCCGTGACGGCCAGCCGGTCGATCTGACTTCGGTGGAGTTCAATCTTCTGGAAGTGCTGCTGCGGGAGGCAGGGCGCGTGGTGCCGCGGGAGCGCCTGGTCAATGCCGTATTGAGCCGGAAGTTCTCGCCGTTCGACCGCAGTATCGACATGCATGTCAGCAAGGTGCGAAAAAAACTTGGGGACACCGACACCGACGAACACATCAAGACCATTCGCGGCGTGGGTTATATTTTCGCGCGGCCGCGGGAAAAGTCCGGAGAAAAGGCGGCTGAGAGGCCGGTGGAGAAGATGAAAGCCACGTCATGAAGAGCCTCTTCCTCAAGATTTTTCTTTCCTTCTGGATGGCCTTGGCGTTGTTTCTGGTGCTGGCCATTCTGGTGACGATGGTTTTCCGTCCGCGCAGTTCCTCCTGGGAAGCCCTGCTGCAGACCGCCATGAACGATTCGGTGAATACCTATGAGGAAGGAGGCAGTCCGGCGTTATCCAGCTATCTGGAGAATCTCGAGCACACGCAACACGTGCGAGCATTTCTCTTCGACGAGAAAATGGAGGAGCTGGCGCATCGCGGAGCGCCGGATTGGGTCGTCCGCGTGGCGCGCGGTGGCCCCAGAGTACCCCACGAGGGTTTCATCTTCCCGTCTCCGCCTCCGGTTTTGCGCGATTCGCGCGCTTCCGCTGACGGATTGCACCGTTACACCCTGGTCCTGTCACCGCCGCCAGGGCCGCGCCTGTTTTTGGGGCCGCGCGGCCTGCCCATCCCTGGGCTGATCATGCTTTTCATTTCTTCCGGCATCGTCTGCTATGTATTGGCTTGGGTTCTGACCATGCCGGTGGTGCGCCTGCGCGCGGCTACGCAAAGATTAGCCGCCGGCGATCTCACGGCTCGGGCGGGCGCACCTAACATCCGCAGAAAAGACGAAGTGGCCGGATTGATGCGGGACTTCGATGCCATGGCTGAGCGCCTGGAAAATCTGGTGAAGGCACAATCGCGATTGCTCAACGATATCTCGCACGAACTGCGGTCGCCGTTGGCGCGGCTGAATGTGGCGCTGGGGCTGGCGCGGCAGCGCTCCGGGCCGGAGAGTGCCTCGATGCTGGAGCGTATCGAGCTGGAAGCTGGACGTTTTAATGAACTGATTGGCCGCCTGCTCACTTTGGCTCGCCTCGAAGATGGCGAGCAGAATGTTCCCACCCGGCTGGTTGCGCTGGATGAAATTGTTGCCAGCGTTGCAGAAGATGCGGAGTTCGAAGCGCAGGCGCGCCATTGCCACGTGCGCAGCGAAATTCGTGAGGGGACGTGGACGGTGCGCGGCGATGCGTCTCTGCTGCACAGCGCCATCGAAAATGTTTTGCGCAACGCCATCCGCTATACCGGCGAAGGGACCACGGTGGAGATCGTTCTGGAAAAGGCCGAGGGCCCCGGTGGCGCCGAGGCAGTGGTTCGAGTGACGGATTGCGGTTCCGGGGTTCCCGACGATGCGCTGGAAAAGCTTTTCCAACCTTTCTATCGCCTGGACGATGCCCGCGGACGGCAGACGGGCGGCGTGGGTTTAGGCCTGGCGATCACCGAGCGCGCCGTACGCTTTCACGGTGGCCGCGTTTTCGCCAGCAACCGCGCCGAAGGCGGCTTGATTGTCGAGATTCACCTTCCGCTGATGCCCGGCTCGCCCGGCTCCATAGCCGCTGCGAGCGCTCAGCCGGTGGCCGAGACACAGGAAGCGTAGCTGGCGCAACTGCCGGTGAATCCCGCGCCGTTCAGGCAACTCCCAGCCTGCGCTTCGGTTCCAACCAGTTTGCTCTTCCCGCGCATTCCTGCTTAAATGAATGGCGATCCAAAGCCTTAGGATAGATGATAGATAGGGTTTGTTCCGGTCCGTTCCCATGCAACTCGGGAGTGCCGGAGAACGCGGCTGTACGTTTACAGGAGATATAGCAAAGAATGCGGAAACGATTTACCTGGTTTGCGGCGGTTCTGGCTCTGGTTTGCATCGGCGCGGTGATGGCTTGCAGCACGAAGTATGCGGCCACGACGAACGGTTTGGTGATTGTGCCCAGCGAGGCCGGGGGGCCCACGGACTCGGGCAACCTGGGCGGGCCGGCCATGGAAACGTTCAGCGTCGATTTGGCCAACGGTGGCGTAGCCCAGATCAATAACGTAAACGGACCTCCCATTCCCGGGCTGCCGGGTCAAGTGCTGATCGATCCCGCGGGAAGCTATGCGTACGTGATCGTCAACCAGAATCCGGCGCAATCTTCCAGCACTACCGGCATCGCGGCGTTTCAGATAGCCTCGGACGGTAAGTTAGCCACGCCCACTACCGTGGCCATGAATCCGAGTACAACGGGAACGGCTACCTGCGTAACCACGGTGAATGGCGTGACCACGACGCAGCAGATTCCAGTTGCCGTAAGCGCGTCAGTCGTGCCTACGGCAATGGCGATTGATTCCTCAGGAAAAATTCTGTTTGTGGCCGATGTCGCGACCAGCGGGCAAGGTACGTACACCTGCAATGGCACGACCGTTACGGCGTCCGTCCCGGTTCCGGGGGCGGTGTCTGTATTCACCGTCAATTCCGGTAGTTTGACGGAGGTTGCGGGTTCACCGTTTGCCTTGCCGGCGGAGAATGGGGGCTCAACCCCGAGCGCGTCAGCACTGGCTGTGACCCACACGTCTTTCCCCGTGCAATATGCGCCTTGTTCCCAGAATGGGGCGCCGACCTCAGAAGATCTTTATGTGACGGATGTGGTCAACTATGTAGTCCTGAATTATTCGGTGAATCTTTCGACCGGGGTCCTGACTCTGGTGCCGACGCCGACTTCGATGGGAGTCGCGACGGGGACTGTACCTTCCGGCGTGACCGTCGATCCCTGCAACCGGTTCGTTTATGTGGCGAACTCGAATCCGGATCCCAGCGTCAGCGCCTACACCGTGTGCAGCGTGGTTTCCGTGAATCAAACCGTGAAACAAAATTGCTCGACGGTGGATTACAGTCTGCAACCGGTCACGGGCTCGCCCTATGCAATTTCCCCCGGCGATGATCCTGGACCGATTGCGGTCGATGCCTATGGCAGCTTTCTGTATGTTGTGGCGACTGGCTCGGACCTGATCTATGGCTTTAAGATCGGCTCGTCCAATGGCTCTTTGTCGCCACTCAGTCCGGCGACCGCGGCGACGGGGATCGGACCGAATTCCATTGCGATTCGCGGCGACGACAGTTTCGTCT
This sequence comes from uncultured Acidobacteriaceae bacterium, assembly GCA_963710965.1. Taxonomy (GTDB): domain Bacteria; phylum Acidobacteriota; class Terriglobia; order Terriglobales; family Acidobacteriaceae; genus Sulfotelmatobacter. The sequence continues at coordinate 16,421 of CAVQCP010000032.1, forward strand.
TCGTGGCCAACAACAGTTCTTCGACTCTTTCGGAGTATGCGGTCGTGCCGGCCACGGGAGCGTTATCGCCGCAGAACACGATTGGGATTTCGACGTTTGATACTCCCTCCGGCGTGGCGGTGAAGTAGCTCCTTTTCGCTCCCGGCTCGACGCTTTTAGCTTAAGGTCATGAGCTAAGTGCGGTTTACGTCGGGATCTTCAGAACCAGATAGGCGCCTACCAGAGTGAAGATCAGGTCGGGGGACCATGCGGCGAGGGCGGGCGGCAACTGGCTGAGGTCTCCCATGGCCTCGAATAATCGCGACACAACGGTGTAAACCACGGCGATTCCGACCGCGACGGCGATTCCGGTGACCGCGCCCTTCTTCACGGTCGAGAGTGAGAAGGGAACCGCCAGCACCGCCATGATCAGCGTGATCAGCGGGTAGGAGAGTTTCTTGTTCAACTGCACGCGCAGGCGCACTACATCGAAGCCGCTTTGCTGTAAGTCGCGGATGTAGCGGCGCAACTCCTCATAATTCATCTCCGAGTACTGCTTGACTTCCTTCTTGAAATAGGACGGTGTTTCGCCGAGATCGGGGAAGGTGGCGACATCGAAGTTGCGATAGCCGGCGATGGCCGCGCCTTGCAGGGTGCGTTGCCAGCCTTGTTCGAAGATCCAGCGGTCCATGCTGTCGGCCCAGTGGGCACGATCGGCGTGGATGCGCTGCGCGATGGAGAAATTGGCGGGATCCAGCCGGAAGATGGTTAGATTGGCAAATTGGTCGCGATCGGCATCGAAGAACTGGTAATAGTAAATGTCGTTGTGCTGGCCGAAAATCCAGCGGCGGTCGGGTCGCAGATAGGTTTGCGGCGGCTTACCCTTGATCTGGTTATGCAGCGCTTCCTGCCGCTTGTTGGTGTGAGGCAGATAGAATTGATCGGCAAAGAACAGGGCTGCGGACAACACCGCGGCTGCCGCCAGCACCGGCATGACGATGCGGTAAACGCTGGTTCCCGTGGCCTTCATGGCAGTGATCTCGTTGGAGCGGGTCAGCAGGCCGAAAGTAATCAGCACGGCCAATAGCATGATCAGCGGCGCCACGGTGTAGAGCAGGTAGGGGGTTACGTTCAGCAGATATTCCGCCACCACGATGAAAGGCGTCTGGTTGCGCAGGATGTCGCCCAGCAACTCGAACAGGGTGAAGACCAGCTGCAAAACCAGGAATGCGGAAACGATGATTCCCAGATAAACAAAAAAATCGCGCAGTACGTAGTCGTCCAGCAGGGTGGGAAAGCTGGCGCTGAAGACACGGCGGCGCGTGGAGGCGCGTTCGAAGGCATTGTCTCTGCGGCGGTGCCTGCGCTCGTGAACCGGGAGGTTCGAAGGTTGGTCGCGCCTCCATGCCAGACGGATGGCCGCGAGCGAAAGTGGCCGCCGTTCCGCCTGCCACAGAAGAAATAGTGCCGCGGCGAAGAAGACGATGTTGGCCAGCCATGCGCCGAACATGGGGCCCACGCGTCCCTGCTTGGCCAGCGAAACCCCGATGAGCGAAACAAAGTAGTAGACAAATACGAGCACAATGGTGATCACGAATCCGCCCGACTTGCCGCTCTTCTTCGAGGACAGGCCTAGCGGGATTCCGACCATGGCGAGCACGAGGCAGGCAGTGGGCAGCGCGAAGCGATTGTAATACTCGATCAGGTAAAGCCGGGCCGTGGCGGGATCGACGCTGGCGGCGCGCTGGTGCAGTTCTCGAGTGCCGATTGCCTTGTAGGGAATTTGCTCATCTTTGCTTTCCGACGAGGCCAGTTCGATGGGGATATCGGTCTGCTCGAAGGTCGAGATCTGATATCTGTCGGGCTGGGCGGGATCGGTTTCGTGGCTCGATCCATCTTTCAGGTGCAGGTGCAGGCGGTCCCGGCCCTCGGGAACCATGATGCCTTCGCGAGCTAGCGTGATCTTTGGGCTCGAGGGATCGGAAATGTCGGCGAGAAAGACTCCGTTCCAAGCTGCGCCGCCCTGGGCATTATGCACGTCCTGCACGTAGAGAACGATCTTGGGAAATCCTTCGTAAAAGACGCGAGGCTGCACTTCATAGGAGACTTGCGAGCCCTTGAGCTGGTCCTCTAATTTTCCCAGCGATGCCAGCGACCATGGGGCAACATAGAGGCCATTGAAGAGAGCTAATCCCCAGGCGAAAGCGATGAAGATGGCGAGTATACGGCCGAAGTCCCAAACGCCCATGCCGCTGGCGCGCATGGCGGTAATTTCGCTGTCGGCGGCGAGGCGGCTCAGGCCGATCAGAATCCCCACCAGCACGCTCATGGGGATGGTGTAGGTGAGCGCCAGGGGCACGGTGTAGAAGAAGATCTCGGCAATGCTGGGGAGTGGAGCGCTGGCGCGAACGACAAGTTCGAGAATGCGTCCCAGATCGCGGGTAAACAAGACAAAGGTAAAGATGGCCGCGCCGATGAGGGCATGGGAGGTGACTTCGCGAAGAATGTAGCGGGTGAGAATTCGCATACTCAGGCGTGGATAGTAGATCCCTCACTGCGTTCGGGATTTCGGCTGCGGGCTCACCTCTTCGCTCCGCTCAGAGTCACGCCCGCAAACCGCCTCAACTTCGCGAAGAACGTAGCGGGTGAGAATCCGCATGCGGCGGTCCAATGGGCGCAACCAAGCGCGCTTGAGGCGAGGATAGCATGACGGCCGAATGCAGCGTTGCAGTGTATGCTAAACTCCCTGCCGATTGAGAAACTCTCAGGAGCTCTGCGATGATCGGTTCTTTCCGCTGCGGTACTTTTTATGGCGCGATATTGATTGCCGCTTTCGCCTGCGTTGCCGTTGGTACTCCCGCGCAAGCGCAACAGGAGTTTGCTCCTCCGCAGGGAAAGGGACGCGTGGTGGTGGTGGTTTCGGGGCAATCCGGGCCCACGCACTACGAGACGGTCACGCGCGAGATTGCTCAACTCGGCTATGACGCCGTCCTTTTTGACGCCAACGCCATGGAAGGCAGTCACGGGGAGGCCCTGAAAAAAGCCATCGAGCAGGCGCAGCAAATGCCACACGCGCTTCCCGGCAAAGTCGCGCTGGTTGGATTTTCCGCCGGCGGCGGGTTGAGTCTTTATTACGGCACGCAATGGCCCGAGCTGGTTATCGGAGTTGTGGCGTGGTATCCCGCGACTTCGTTTATCAAAGACGTGCCGGGATGGGCTGGGCGATTGAAAGTTCCGGTGCTGATGTTTGCCGGAGAAAAAGACAAATATAAAGATTGCAATTATCCCTTTGACAAACCGGAACAAAAAGCGTAAGCTTTGGATATGTCCAGCATAGCCGAAACGCCGCAGTTCCAAGACGCTGAAAAAGCCCGCGAGTTCTTAGAGAAATTGCGCTGGCCGAATGGCCCGATCTGCCCGCATTGCGGATGCAAGACCGCCTACAAGCTCACGGCGAAGTCCACGAGCAAGAAGCCAGTTCGCCCCGGCGTGTGGAAGTGTAAGGATTGTGAACAGCAATTCACGGTGACGGTGAACACTATTTTCGAGGATAGCCATATCCCGCTGCACAAGTGGCTTCTGGCTATTCATCTACTCTGTGCGTCCAAGAAAGGGATGTCTGCACATCAGTTACATCGGATGCTGCCTGTGACGTACAAGACTGCGTGGTTTATGGCTCATCGTATTCGCTACATGATGAGCCAGCCATCATTTAAGCAAAAAATGTTCGGCATCATCGAAGCAGATGAGACCTATGTGGGCGGAAAGCGCAAGAATCAAGGTGGTCGTGGGCGGCCCGATAGCTACAGCCATAAGCAAGCAGTGTTCGCGCTGGTAAAGCGCGATGGAGATGTGCGCTCTTTCCATGTGGATCGCGTGACGGGAGAAAACCTGCGAAGCATTCTCCAGAAAAATGCGCATGCGTCCAGCACGATCATGACTGACAACTTCGCTTCCTACGATAGCTTAAAGGGGAGATTCGGTACGCATTACACGGTGAATCACAGCACGGGCGAATATTCCCGCGCCGAGGCTGGAAAGCCAGTGATTCACACGAACACGATTGAGGGCGTGTTCTCTCTACTTAAGCGCGGGATTATCGGGACGTACCATCAGGTCGGCAAGCACCACCTTCACCGATACCTTGCGGAATTCGATTTTCGTTACAACGCTCGGAAGGTCAGCGACACAGAGCGCACGTTGCTGGCTCTGAGCCAAGCGGAAGGCAAGAGGCTACAACTGCGGGACTCAGCAAACAGCCTTACTGGCCCATCGGAAAGAGGCAACTAGACCTCTTCCAGTCAGTAGCGCCGCTATCCCGTTGGATATGGCGCAAGCGTATGCTTGCGAACAAAAAGTAAGGCCCGCGCTGGACACGCGGGCCCAAAATTTCCGTCACTTCCTATGACGTCGTAGGAGAAGTGTATCATAGGGAGCCGCAGCCATGCCGCGAAAAAGTAAGAACACATACCGCGAATATAAATTCAAGATCGACGCCTACACGCCTGACACGATCCCGATGCAGCGGTTGGCACAATATCTTGCTGACCTTTCTATTCTGCTTGGCAATCGTGATCGCGTACATTTTAATCGCGTAGAAAGCGGCAGTACGACTCCGGTTATACGGGTCGAATGGGAAGCGGAGCCGAAGGTGCGCGAGCGAGTGCATAAGATAAAACTGAAAGAAGCGCCTGATGATGTCCTGAAAGCAGAGCGCCAGATCAACCGAATGCTTGCGGAAGATAACGCTATTGGCGCCTTGCAAGACCCTGTAGGGAGCAAGGTTTTGCAGTTTCCGGGCAGAGAGTTGCTAAAAAAACTTGTGTTCGGCCCGATCTCCCAACCCGGAGTCTTCCAAGGTGTCCCTATCCGTGTCGGCGGCGAAGGTGATCCTGTACCTATCCACCTAGAGGACGGAAAAAACAAAGTCATTGTTTCTGCGAGGCGTACCGTCGCAAAAGAGATTGCCCAGTTTCTGTTTAGCGCAGTGATTCGAGTTGAAGGGATGGGTAGGTGGATTAGGCACGCTGATGGTGAATGGGAGATGCTGGACTTCAGGGTCACCGCTCATCGTCTTGTACAAGACGGAGACATTCGGACGAACGTTGCTGACTTGCGTCAGATTCCCGCTGAATGGAAGACACTTAACGATCCGCTGTCCGTATTGAACGACATTAAACACGGCAACAAGCCGCAATAGAGTGCAGAATGGTTGGAATTGACGAAACAACCCTGTCGTTGATGCTTCACCCCGCTGCGCGTCCGCCTTTAGACCCTAAGACGGGTAAACTAGTTGACCGCGTGGAGGACAGAATAGAGAAGTTGCTCGAAGACCTAGACGCGGACAATGAACGGATCATATTGCCAACGCCTGCGTTGTGTGAATTCCTAGTCCTGGCTGGTAAAGATGGGCCAGCCTACTTGGATAAGATCAGGGAGATGAAAACGATCCTTATCAGGCCGTTTGACGAAATGGCGGCCATCGAATTGGCGGCCATTGAGTATGAAGCTCGCGGAAAGGGCGACAAGCGAGGTGGGAGCACGTCTCAGTGGGCAAAGGTTAAGTTTGATCGGCAAATTGTCGCCACCGCTAAGGTCAACGGCGCTACCAAGTTGTTTTCCGATGACGATGATGTAATTAAGTTTGGTGCGAAGGCTGGGATTGAAGTGATTTCGACATGGGACTTGCCGCTGCCCCTTGCGAAGCAGCAATCGCTTCCTCTTGATCCTGAGTCATGAGGAAGATAACCAATGGCAGGAAAGAAATCAGAGAAACTGATGGGTAAGCTAAAAATCCCGCTGGACTTCAAGCAGACGGTTCTAGCAGCACTGCAGACAAAACCAGAGCCGCGCAAGACCGCGAAGAAAAAGAAAGGTTAGCTAGCCGGAATTGCCAACCATCGAACTATTTCGGTCGCTGCTTCAACAGGCGACGGCGCAAGGGTCGCGGGCGAATGCTCTGAATCCGTTGGCGTGGGCTTTCGCGCTGGCTCTCTCAGCCCTTTTGGTGGCTGCACGCATTTCTGGCGCACCGCGGTGGCTATTGATCCTGCTTGGAATTGCTGTCTGTGCGACAGGGTCCGCATTCATAGTTGCTTACTTTATTCTGCTGTTCCTAGATCGTGACGCTCTCCGATCTGAGAGATTCACACTGTCGAAGATGGCAATTGAAAAGAGTGTTACGGGGGACAGCCTCAAAGGATTTACTGCTTTGTATCCCGGAGATCCAAAAGCCATTTCTGCGCCAGCGGATAACGTAGAACCGGACGAACTGGAGCCGCCGCAGTGAAACTGATTATTGTCACTAACTCCGAAGTAACAGAAGTCGCGGAGAAAAATGCTCTTACAGCCTTTCTAGAGGCGAAGGACTGGTCTGTCTGGCATTGGTTTCAAGACTTATGGCTGGTCGATGGCGCACCCGACCGACTGAGCATCATGAACCTTCGCGACGAAATCAAAGAGGCCATTCCTACGCTTAGGCACGTTTTCATTATCAGACACGCAGAGGGGTCAGTTTATTCGGCTAGAGTCCCGACAGCTTCCATCCCATGGCTGCACGAACACTGGAAGGAAAAGCGATAACTGAAATCTGCTGCTATAGGTTTGTCAAAGGGATAATTCCGATAAAGATTGCTGTCTGATCGAGAAGGCGCACGTGCTTGACGATGCTGCCAAGGGAGGTAGTTTTCCGTTCGAACTCATCACCTATCCGAATACGGAGCACGATTTCGTGAAGGGCGGGAGCCACTATAAAGCGGAGTCGTATTCCGACGCTTTTCAGCGGACGACAGCCAGACTGAAGGAGTATTTAGGGAACTAGCGGGGCTCCCACTTCTCGCAAAAGAAGCGAGAAGTGGGGCACCCGGCCATTTACGGAATCACTTGCCCGCGTAGGTGCGCGGAGAGCCGATTCCCGAGCATTTGTCGAAGCCCGTGGTGCAGCTCTTGCTGCCGATTGTGATGTCGAAGAAATCGGTCGCGTACTCCGAGGAGTTGGCGAGGACGTCATACATCAGGGTGAGTTCGTCGGCGCTGGACTGTTCTTTGCTGGCGGCAGCGTTCACGATGCCGGCGAAGGTCGGCGAAGCCCAGCTAGTCCCGCCCACGGAAGTCCATGCGCCCTCGACGTAAATGACGGCGCAGCAGAAATCCGAGACCACGTCCGGATATCCGCGGCGGGTTCCGACGACGGATTCGACGCCATTCTGATAGCTGGGTCGCGGCTCGTAGGGGCTAAGATCGCCGCCACCGCCGCCGTACTCTTCGTTGGTGAAGTCGCCTTTTGAATTGCGGACGAAATAACTGCCTCCCACCGACACGACGTTGGGAGAGGCACCGGGATAGATGCTGACGCCGAGACCGGAGTCTCCTGAAGCGGCGAAGAAGACAACTCCGTTCTGCACGAAATATTTGTCCCAGCCCAGTTCGGCGCTGACTTCTTTGTCTCCCCAACTCATGCTGACGACACCGCCTCCGTTTGAAGCTACCAATTGAGCGGCCAGGGTCACGGCAGCCCAGGTCGGGTCGGTATCGACCAGCACGGATTCAACCAGATAAATTTTGGCCTGCGGCGCCATGGCGTGAGACCACTCGATATCAAGCGCTTCTTCGGTTTCCCATTCGGCGTAGACCGGAGGCTTGGTGTGGCCGGGCCAGGTCACGGTGAGATCGGCGGCCGGGATGCCGTAGTAGCTGTCGAAGGCTGCGAGGTCGGTGGCTGCGGTGGGATAGTCGCCGGCATCGACGATGGCGATGGCGCCCCAGCCGCCGCTGGGCACCGTGGTGCTGGTCGAGATGGGGCAGCCCACCGGTCCAGATACCAGTTGGTAGACGCATCCCACAGAGCCCGGGGTTTCCGCGCCCGCGGGCGGTTGGTTGGAGGGCTTATCGGAGTCGACATAGAAATAATTCGTATGCATGCGGCCGGCGTGAGGAATGCTGGATGCGGGGTAGATAATTCTGTGTCCATTGAAAACCGACTCAACGCGCTCCTGGGCCGAGGCGAAAGAAACAGTCAGCGCGAGTGCGGCCGACGCGACCAGGAGGGTCGCAAGAACTTTCGAAGAACGTACCATGTCGATCTCCTCATTTGTAATCGGCAATTCTGCCGGGAGGTAATGATGACGGCGAATGGGCTAAAAAGCAAGCTCGGAGCGGGAGGTGGACGAGAGAGGCGGGAGCCATCCGCCGTGGCATTCCATGGTAATATTTCCTTGTAGTAAGATATCCTTGTTTCCTTGAGTCAGGTTATCATGCTGGCTAAAAAGACTTCGAAGAACCAAATTACTCTCCCAAAGGCCGTCGTCAGTCGTTTCGGCGGGGTGGAATATTTCGATGTGAGCTCGGATGGGGAGTGTATCGTGCTGCGTCCGCTGCAACGGAGCCGTGCTGAGGAAGTGCGTGCACGGCTGGCGCAACTTGGGATTGACGAAGCGGATGTTACCGCCGCTGTCTCGTGGGCTCGCGAAAAGGCGTGAGCCGGCGCGTGGTCTTCGACACTGGCACCGTTGTATCTGCTCTCTTGTTTGCGCATGGCCGCCTAGCTTGGCTGCGCCAGCATTGGCGCGAAGGTGGCAGCGTGCCGCTGATCTCTCGTGCTACCGCCGCGGAATTGACGCGGGTTCTCACTTACCCGAAATTCGGTCTCGCTTCGGACGATGCGCGAGAACTGTTGGCCGATTATCTTCCTTACTGCGAAGTGATTGAACGGAGAGAACGGTGCGCGTCCGTGTGCCGGGACGTCAGGGATCAGATTTTCTTGGACCTGGCACAAAGCGGCAATGCCGATCTGCTGGTTAGCGGCGATAAAGATCTGCTGGCGCTGGCGGGGCAGACCACATTCCTGATTGAGACTCAAGAAGGTTACCGCCGCAGGATGGGTTGACTCGAACTCAAAGTCCCCACTTCTCGCAAAAAGACGCGAGAAATGGGGCACCCGGCAGCAAGGGGGCTGAGGGCAAACTATTCTTAGATGAAGAGTTCGCTGAGGATCTGGTTGCATTGCGGCCAGGATTTGCTTTCGCTATGCGGGCTATGGCGTCCCACTTCAACGAAGCGCAGGTCGGCGTGCGGCAGCATTGCGCAAGCGCGTTCGATTTCTCCCGGCTCGGTTCGGGGGTCTTGCCTGCCGTGCATGAAGGTTACTGGTACCTTCAGCTTGGCTAGTTCTCCGTCAAACAAATCGTCGTCGGATTGTGTGCTCTTCGCCGCTAGTTCGAGCCACACGCGGCAATTCCGCTGCACTACGTTTCTCCAATGCGCCTCGCCATGATCGAGCGCGAGTAGCTTTTGCCGGCTTTCTTTGATCTCGTCGGGATGCGTGGCAAATTGCTGGAAGAAGCTACGCGAGTTGAGTTTTTGAGCTTCGAGATGGAAGGCTTCGAGAATCAGGCGCAGACAGCGATGCGGGGCGATGAGGCCAATCTTGGCGGCGATCACGGCGCCATCGCTGTGTCCCCAAAAAATCGCGCGCTCGATTCCTAAGGCATTCAAGATGAGCAGAGTCTCGTCGGCGGCGCGCTGGTGAAAGTCGATGGGCATAGGGCCGCGGAACCGGCTGGAGCGGCCGTGGCCAGTGCGGTCGGGGATGATGAAGCGGATATGGCTTTGGAATGCTTTGATCTGGTGGTCGATGGGATAGATGCCATAGCCCCATCCTCCGTGTAAGAAAACGACGGAAGAACCTGTGCCCAGGTCTCGGTAATGAATGTTGACGGGGCGAACTCCGCTTGCGTGCGGCGATTTTGAGAGCTCTATGAAGGGCACGTGATCCGTTCGGGTGGGGCGAGATAGTCTATCCCGCTTTCAAGAACAATGCGGCAAGCGGTGGGAGAGTGAGCTTCAACGAATAGGGACGGCCGTGGGCTTCCTCTTCTTCGGCATTGACTCCGCCGGCATTGCCCACGTTGGTGCCGCCATACTCCGCGCCGTCGCTGTTCAGCAATTCGCGCCAGTATCCGCCTTCGGGGACTCCGATACGGTAGCCTTCCCGTGTAATCGGAGTGAAGTTGCACACGATGAGCACGGTGTCTTTGGGCGATTCGGTCTTGCGCAACAAGGAAATCGTGCTGGTGAGATTGTCGTTGCAATCCACCCACTCGAAACCGGCGGCATTGTTATCGAGCACATGCAGTCCGGGTTCGCTGCGATAGAGGCGGTTCAACTCGGCTACCCACCTCTGTAATCCAGAGTGAACGGGATATTGAAGTACGTCCCATTCTAGGCTGGTATCGTGCGCCCACTCCCGCACCTGGCCAAACTCATCGCCCATGAAGAGTAGCTTCTTGCCCGGCTGCGCGTACATGTAGGCGTAGAGGAGTCGCAGGTTGGCGAAGCGATCGTGCTCGTTGCCCGGCATTTTGCCGATCAGCGATCCCTTGCCGTGGACGACCTCATCGTGCGAAAGCGGCAGCACAAAATTTTCGTGCCACGAATACAACATGCGGAAGGTGAGCTTGCTGTGGTGGTACTTGCGATGAATGGGATCCTGCTTGAAGTATTCGAGGGTGTCGTGCATCCATCCCATGTCCCACTTAAGGCCGAAGCCGAGGCCGCCGAGATAGACCGGCTTTGAGACCATAGGCCAGGACGTGGATTCCTCGGCGACGGTCTGGATGTCGGGATGCTCTTTGTAGGCTTCCTGATTGAAGCGGCGGAGGAAGTCGATGGCCTCGAGGTTCTCGCGTCCGCCGTACTTGTTCGGGATCCACTCACCCTGGTTGCGGGAATAATCGAGGTACAGCATGGAGGCGACTGCGTCCACGCGCAGGCCGTCAACGTGATACTTGTCGAACCAGAACATGGCGCTCGACATGAGGAAGCTGCGCACTTCGGTGCGTCCGTAATTGAAAATATGGGTCTTCCAGTCAGGGTGGAAGCCCTGGCGCGAGTCGGCGTGTTCGTAGAGGTGGGTGCCGTCAAAGTAAGCCAGGCCGTGGGCGTCGGAAGGGAAGTGCGACGGCACCCAGTCGAGAATGACGGCGATGCCATGCTGGTGCAAATAATCGACCAGGTACATGAAATCCTGCGGCGTGCCGTAGCGCGAAGTGGGTGCGAAGTATCCGGTCGTCTGATATCCCCAGGAGCCGTAAAAAGGATGCTCCATGATGGGCAAGAACTCGACGTGGGTGAAGCCCATGCGGTTTACATATTCGGCGAGTTTGGGAGCGGTCTCGCGGTAGGTGAGGGGACGATTGTGCTCCTCGGGCACGCGCATCCACGAGCCCAGGTGAACCTCATAGACCGCCTGGGGGGCGCGCAGAGAATTGCTGGCGGCGCGGCGCTCCAACCATTCACGGTCGTTCCATTGGTAGTCGAGATCCCAGACGACCGAAGCGGTGCGCGGTGGTTTTTCGTGCAACAAGCCGAGAGGATCGGCTTTATCGATGTGGTAGCCGTGATTTCGCGATTCGATGTGGAATTTGTAAAGGTCGCCTTTCTTGACGCCGGGAACGAAGCCTTCCCAGATGCCGGAACTGGCGCGGGGAGCGAGCAGATTGCTGCGCTCACCCCAGGAGTTGAAGTTGCCGACGACGGAAACGCGGCGCGCATTCGGGGCCCAAACGCTGAAGACCGTGCCCTCGCGTCCATCGCGCTGCACGAGGTGCGCACCCACAGTTTCGTACAAGCGATAATTGCTGCCCTCGTTGAAGAGATAGAGATCTTGATCGGACAGCAGCGAGATACTGTCGGAAGAGGCGGGGGTAGGAAGGTCTGCCATTGTCAAACTACCAGTGTACCGGAAGATGAGCTTCGTATACCTAAGTGTTGCCAGGGAGGCGCCATTGCCATGCTAGACTGACCATTCCAGCCATGCCTGCCCTGCGTCTGATTTTTCTCTGGCATCAACACCAGCCTTTTTACAAGGACCTGGTCACGGGCGAATACCGTATGCCCTGGGTGCGCCTGCACGGGCTGAAAGATTATTACGGCATGGTGAAGTTGCTGGATGAGTTTCCTCAGGTTCATCAGAATTTCAACCTGGTGCCGTCGCTGATGACGCAGTTGCAGGATTACGTGGCGGGTACGGCGCAGGACCCGTTTCTGGCGGTGGCGGCGAAGCCGGCGAAAGACTTGACCGTGAAAGAGCGGATGTTTGCATTGCAGTATCTCTTTCAGGCAAATCCAGCGAACGTGATCGGGCGCTACCGGAGGTACGGGGAGCTGCGGGAAAAATTCCGCGAGCATGGTTACAGCCCGGAAAGAGCCGAAAAATATTTTCAGGCGCAGGATTTCACCGATTTGCAGGTGCTTTCGCAGATCGCCTGGTTCGACGAGTTTTTTCTGGAAGAGAAAGACGTTGCTGCGCTGATTAAGAAAGAGCGCAACTACTCGCTTGAAGATCAGAGTTTTGTGATCGCCCGCGAGCGGGAGTTGCTGGGCAAAGTTTTGCCGGCATACGCCGCCGCGGCCAGGAAAGGGTCAATTGAGATTTCGGCGACGCCTTTCTACCATCCCATTCTGCCTTTGGTCTGCGACACCAATGCTGGGGGAGTTTCGTCGCCGGGTCTGCCTTTGCCGCAGAATCGATTTCGACATCCGGAGGACGCGCGCGAGCAACTGGTGCGCGCGCTCGACTTTCACGAGCAAGTCTTTGGCGTGCGTCCGAAGGGCGTGTGGCCGTCCGAGGGTAGCGTTTCGGAGGAAACGCTCGCCATCGCCCACGGATTGGGCATTCAATGGATGGCGACCGACGAGGGTGTGCTGGGCCGCAGCACGGGTGTATTTTTTCAGCGTGACGGCAACGGCCGGTTGCCCACGCATCTGGCCGAGCGGTTGTATAACATCCATCGCTTCGACAATGGCAAGGCCGCCATGCACCTGGTATTTCGCGACCATACGATTTCCGACTTGATCGGCTTCGTGTATTCGGGAATGCCCCCCAATGATGCTGCGGGACATTTGCTGCACAACATTAAAGAGGCGGCGCAGCCGGTGCTGGCGCAAGGGCGCGACGCTGTGGTATCGGTGATCCTGGACGGAGAAAATGCGTGGGAATATTATCCCCAGTCGGGGCGGGAATTCCTGCGGAGATTTTACGATGCCGTGCAGCGTGACGCGGGAGTGGAGGCAGTAACAATTTCTGAGGCGATTGCCCGCCAGCGCAACATATCGCCGTTGGCGTCTCTGGTGCCGGGATCGTGGATCAACGCAAACTTTAACGTGTGGATTGGAGCTCCGGAGGATAACCGCGCCTGGGATTATCTTTATCACGCGCGCGAATTTTATGGGCAGCACGGGGTCCACGCCACCGAGGCGCAGCGCCAGCTGGCCATGGAAGAACTTCTGATCGCCGAAGGCAGCGACTGGAACTGGTGGTACGGGCCGGAGCATCATTCGGAGAACGACCGGGACTTTGACGAACTGTATCGCAAGCATCTCTCGAATGTTTATCAGGCGCTGGGGGCCACGCCGCCGGATTATCTCTCGCAGCCGATCACGGCGGCGGAAGTGCGTCCCGCGTTCACGCCGCAGAGCGCGTACATCCACCCGCGGGTTACGGGCGATAAAGTGCGGTACTTCGAATGGATGGGAGCGGCGATTTTTACCGCCGATCAACGTGCCGGGTCGATGCACGGAAAACAGTTTCTGCTCGATTCGGTCTACGCCGGTATCGACAGCGAGTTCGTTTACGGGCGTTTGGACTTTGCCGGTCCCGTTCCTGAGATGGAGTTCGATCTAGTGGTAAATCTCGAGTCATGGGCAAATGGAGAAGACCGTCCGCGGCGGACGTTGCGGCTTGATGCCCAGGTACGAGATCGCAAGCTAGCCGAGTGGAAGATCGTGGCAGGGGATGAATCGCCGGCGACTGGGGGAAACGTGCCTTCCACGACATCCCGCAAAGATTTGTCAAAGCCCACCGGTGACGGCGCCCGGGCGGCCTTGCTGCGCAACTTTGAGTTTCGCCTGCCCTTGAGTTGGCTGTTGGCTGCACCCACCTCGGCTGCCAGCGCCAAGACCGCCGTGGGCAAAGCGGTGGCAGCCCCGCTCTTACCCGCAAGCCGGCTCAAGCTACGCTTCAGCCTCTGGCATAACCGTTTGCCAGTGGACGCACTGCCCATGGAAGGATGGGTCGAGCTGCGATTAGTGAGCGAGGCGGAGCTGGAAGCGGGGGGATAGGGCGGAGGCGCGTTTTGCCGGAGTCAATGACTGGAATGGCGATTCAACGCCAACTAACCACCGCACGGAAAAAGAGCGGCTTACCAGTACCCAACAAACATCTTCCTATTCGCTGTGTCCCTCCGCAATGACATTCGTAACTTTCCCGCTACATTGCATGCCTTCTAACATCGCTGAAAGGTGGCAATCGTATTCTCTTACGCCCGCACCGAGGTGATTCATGAAGATGCAGGTTCGACTAATTTTGATATTGCTTGCGGCGCTGGTGCTGATAGGACTGACGGCCTGTGGCGGCGGCCACTCCGCATGCAATAGCACCACCTTCGGCGATTCCTCTGGAAATTCCTCTTGCCCTGGATCCGCCAACGGCAATACCGCTGCTGCGTTCGTCTTTGTGTTGAACGGCAGCGGATCACCCGGCGAGCTATCGGGCTACACGCTGAATACGGTGAACACACAGTTGGCCCCCACCTCGTCCAACGGATTTCCCGAAACTCCGGGATTTGACGCAGGCATTGGAATGGTGGTGGCTCAGAAGCAGTTTTTGTACGCGGCCTTCGGCTCGACCAATCAGATCTTCGGTTGGTCCATCAGTTCCACGGGCACATTGACACCGATCGCGAACACCCCAATCACAGCCACATTCGGGAGTGGGGCGTCATCGACGTTTGATACCAACCGGCTGGCTACGAACCCGTCGGGAACTCTTCTATTCATCGCCGACGCAGCACAAGATCAAATCTTCGTTTACGAGATCGGCAGCGGGGGAGCTCTGACCCCGGTAACCGGATCTCCATTTTCTGTACCGTTCTCGCCCGGAAACATGGCAACCGACGGGGCGGGAAATTATCTTTATATAACCGCGACTTCCTCGAATCATACCGGTTCCGAGATCGGAGCCTACAGCATCGGCGCCGGTAACAGCCTTGGAGTGCTTACGGCGGTGAGCGGCAGCCCGTTTGCTTTCCCCATGTGGCAGGTGCAGGGCGAACCCACGGGACAATTTCTAATTGGTACCACTGGCCACAACCTTTCGATCAACGGATCGGATGACTACAACCTTTACGTCTTCAGCATCACGCAATCGGGTGCGACCGCAGGAGCGATTACCGAAGAATCGCCGACCCTCACGACCACCCCGCCCTACAGCATCGCGGTGCAATCGAAGGCAGGCGGAAACCTGATCTACTCCTTCAGCTTGATCGATTCAGGCAAGGGATTCAACGCGACTGAAGGTTTTACACTCAATTCCGACGGCACGCTTTCAGCAATAAGCGGTTCGCCCTTCGCCAACGCAGAAGTAGGTGACACCGGCCAATTCGATCAGAATGGCAGCTTTCTTTTCGAGTATGGCGGCGCTCTTGAGGGAAACACCATGGTCTACAACGTCGGAGGCTTCGATGTGGTCAATGGCGCTCCCACGGAACCGGCCAGCAACGGCACTTACGGGGGCTTCTGGGTGGCGACCGACCCACAATAACGCGCCCTTAGCTGGCAGATGCTTGACGGTCTCCTCGGCAGCCAGCACTCCGATATCTTCTACTTACTTGGGGTCACGATGCGGCAGGCAGTACTCGTCATGGCATTCGAAATTTCTGTGATTAGAAGAGTTGTCAAGCTGAGGTGTACCTCGCACGTCGTACTGTTGTTAACAGGGATTACACTCAGAATCCGTCTGGCCATGCTCAGTGAGCGTATCGCGACATTACGCCAACAGTCTCGCGCCGCCATGCCATAATTATGGCTCAGTGAATGAAATTGGGCACGCGGCGGTCGTGGCTGTAAACCGTAAATTCGCTTTCTCGATCCGGGGTTGTAGGGTTTTCGGGCTACGGCTTTAGAACGACTAGTTGCTTGATCCTTCCGCGAAAACCTCGGTCGAAGGTTACCAGGGTTAGATCAGAGGCTGCGGCAAATGCAGCCAGATACGAGTCGGCCCAGTCTTTGGGAGCTACGCTTTTAGACTGCGTGAACCCTCGAAATTTTGCCTCCACCGAAGCTGGCTCTTCCAGGAACGACACGCCTCCATCGGTGATCCACTCATCATAGATGTTCCAGGCCCCAGCCTGACTCTGCACCTCGCCTCCCATTACAGCTGAAGTCGTAAGCAGGCGCAGAAAACCAATTTGCGTGAATCTGCAAAAAAACAGGAGTGCGTCTTCCGGGAGCGCCCGAAACCATGCCTTCGCGCTGTTGTAGTGAGAGTGCCCGGTGTAGGTCAGAGCGATCCAAACATTAAGGTCAGGGAAAAGGAATGATCTCGAATATCTTGTCATTATCTAAGTGGAGACTTCCGGGATTTTTTGATTTGATGACTGGAGCTTTCCTGGGGGGGGATTTCCGGGGTGCGTCGCGCAGCTCGAGTTGGACGGCGCGCAGAACCACCTCCTTCACCGATCTTCCCTCGCTGGCGGCTTTGCCTTTAAGCTGGCGATAAATAGGATCCGGAATATCCACCGTGGTTCTCATTTACCCATGCTGCCATATTTATGGCCGTTTGTAAACGCAATAAAACCCCGGGTAGTGGCTCAGTTTTCAAACTGAGCCACTACCAAACCCCGCGGCCACGTCCGCGATCCAGCTATGCCGCGCTAAGGCTTGACGAGTTCTTCGGAGAGCAATTGAGCTTTCAAGGCGAGATTGTGGCCGCGCTCGAGGTCGCCCTCGGCAATGGCGGATTTTGACTGTTCGAGGAACTGATTGATCTGGGTGACAGTCTCCTGCTGGCTGGGTGTAAGTTGGCGTCCTGCGATTTTTTTGAGATTTTCTTCGGTCGCGGATTTGAGTTGGTCGGTGGAGCGTTGCTGGGCGGCCTGGTGGGCCGTGTCGCCGGCGGTGAATTGCACGTTGGGTTCGTTCGAGCCTCCGTTGCGGACGACTTTTTTGGGAGTAGGACAGGGCGGCAACGACTGGGAGTTTGCATCCGAAGGAGCTGAACTATTCGAGCAGGCTGGCGCGGGCTTTTTTTTGCGATGCCGTGGGTGCTCGACGGGCGGTTTGGCCTGCTTGGAGGAAGTTGCTTTGGGCGCGGCGGATGCAGGCGCGGGCGGGGAAGTTTGTGATTGCGGCGCGGGCGGTGACGCGGCCTGGGTTTGATCCGACGGGCAGTTCGCGGCCATCCCCAGGTTGAGGGAGAGAGACAAAAAAGATCCGAAGACTGCGGCCAGATTCATATGCGATCCCGCGGTTCGGCGCGCCCTTCAATTCTACGCGCGGAAAGGTGAACGAAGAAACTACTTTGCGGGTAAGACTAGCGGTTCATTTGGGACGCAGTCTCGGGCTCTGAGCTGAGACTGGCAGTGGCGAGGGGCAGACGGAAGCGGAAGGTTGTGCCCTCACCCTCGACGGATTCGAAATCTACCGATCCGTAGTGCCATTGCAGGATCTGGTAAGTCTGGGCGAGTCCGATGCCGTTGCCGTCTTTCTTGGTGGTGAAATAAAGTTCAAAAATTTTGTCCTGCACCGCTTGCGGGATTCCGGTGCCGTGGTCACTTATTTCGACGATGACCGAATTCTCGTCGCGATGCGCCGAGATAGTCAGTTCGCCGCCCTGGGGCATGGCCTGGATTCCGTTGAGCACAACATTGAGCAATGCCTGCTTCATGAAGTCGAGGTCGGCTTTGACGGGCAGCGGTTCGCCGGGCATGCGGCGGTTGATGTTGACACCATGCTGCTCGGCGTCTGGACCAGCGAGCAGGGTAACGTCATCGAGCACGCGGCGCAAGTCGGTTTCCATCAGGTGAAGTTCGCGGGCGCGCATGAAGTCGACCAGGGTTTGCACGACGCGGTCGAGGCGATGAATCTCGTTGCCGATGATATCCATGTGACGACGGGTATCGGGGTCGAGTTCGGCTAGTTTGTTTTGCAGAAGCTGCAAGTGCAGCACGATGGCATTGATGGGATTTTTCACCTCATGGGCCACGCCGCCGGTTACCCGGCCGCTGGCCGAAAGGCGGCGGGACATTTCAATTTCGTCGCCGATGCGGCGGACGGATTCGGCATCGCGCATGATGAGCAGGGCGCCGATCTGGCTGTTTTTTTCCTGAACCGACTCAGGAATAAAGTCCAACGAGACCTGCACGCGCCGGCCCGCAGCCGCAACAAATTCGCGTTGGGAGAGCGGCGTTTTGCGGGCGAAAGCCTCGAGGACGGTGGCCCCGAGCGGCGAATCCGGGAAAAAGACATCCTTGACCGAACGTCCCAGCAATTCTCCGCGAGGCTGGCCAAGAAAGCGCTCCACGGGAGCGCTGACCAGAACCACGCGGAAGTCTCGGGTGAATAACATCAGTCCGTCCTGAAGCTTAGACATGAGCTGATCGACGTTGTCCTTCAGGGCGGAGAAAATTTCGCGGCTGTCGCGCATTTGCCGGCCCAGGTTGGCGATCTTCAGGGTAACGAGTCCCAGTTCGTCGTGCTCGGATTCGTCGCTGTAGAGAGCGTCGGACTCGCCCAAGCTTACGCTGTCCAGATTGCGACTGATGGCCTTGAGGGGGCCGAGAGCGATGTTGGACACTAAAACCGCCAGAAGGAACGAGACAAAAATTGACGCCAGCGAGAAGTATGCGGCGCGCATCAGCCGGGGCGTGATTTCATTCTTGATAAACGTGGTGGAGACACCGATGCGGATGGTGCCAAAGGGGGTGTTGTTCAAGAGCAGCGGGGAAGTGACGTCATAGACGGTTGGCGTGTGATAAACCAGGGCAAGCTTCTTGCGAAAGCGGGCCGTCTTGACGGTAAGAAACTGGGGGCGTTCGGGGGCGGGTTTGCCGACGAATTGCGGGCTGGTATGCAGCAGCGATTTGCCGTGGGAGTCGACGATGGAGACGTCATAAATATAGGGCCAGAGCGCGGTATAGGATTCCAGGTTATTCAGAATGTTGGTATCCATGGGCAGGTATTCGGCAATGGCCTTGCGCATGGCTTCGGGGTCGTTGGTGTCGATGCGGGTGCTGGTCAAATCCGGGAGATCGTTTTCGGCGAAATAGCGAAGTTGCTGGGACAGATGATCGGCGCCGTCATAGGCATTGTTGATGTACTGAGCGAGGATCTCCGAAATATAGAAGTAGGAGAAGGCAGTCGCCATCACGGTTACCAATAACGTGATGGCCAGCACGATGATGATTTTGCGTCGCATTTAAAAGCAGCGGCCAGTGGTCAGTTATTTTGCCGAGTGCGCTACCGAGCGATCCTGGGAACTGCGTGGCCGGATAGTACCTAAACTAACCACTAACCACTAACCACCAACCACTGTTCTACGGCTCACTGCCTTCCGCACTGCTGCCGTATTCCTTCAGTTTGTTATGCAAAGTCTTCAGGCTGATGCCTAGAATTTCGGCGGCTTTCGTCTTGTTGTTGCTGGTGGACTCCAGAGTTTTGAGGATCAGCATTTTTTCCGCTTCGCCGACCGTGGTGCCTACTCCCAGTCGAACCGCATCGGGATCGTTGGCGGAGGTGCGCACCGGGGTCTGGCCGAATCCGGGAGGAAGATGCTTGGTCTCGATCATACCGCTGTCGCAGACAATGACTGCGCGTTCGATGGTGTTGCGTAGTTCGCGGACATTTCCCGGCCAGGAATAATTGTTGAACAGGTTCAGCACCGCCTCGCTGACGGCAGCCACTTTGCGATTGTGTTTGGCACTCATTTCCGACAGCAGAAGCTGAACCAGGTCGGGAAGATCTTCCTTGTGCTCGCGCAACGGCGGCATGTGGACATTGAAGACGTTGAGGCGGTAATAAAGGTCGCTGCGCAGTTCGCCGCTGGCGACAGCGTCGTCCGGAACCTTATTGGTGGCCGCCAGCACCCGCACATCCACAGCGGTTTCGACTTTGCTGCCTAATCGGCGAAGCTTGTGGTCCTCGAGAACCCGCAGGAGCTTGGCCTGGGTGCCGACCGGCATTTCTCCGATTTCATCGAGCAGGATGGTTCCCCCTTCAGCGAGCTCGAAGCAGCCGGTGCGGCGCTCCAGGGCTCCGGTGAATGCGCCTTTCTCGTGACCGAAGATCTCGCTCTCGATCAGAGTTTCCGGGATGGCGGCGCAGTTGATGGCGACAAAGGGTCGATCCTTGCGCGGGCTCAATTGATGGATGGTGCGCGCCACCAGCTCCTTGCCGGTGCCGCTGGCGCCGGTGATCAGGACTGAGGCTGTGCTCGGCGCCACCAGCTCGATCAGGCGGAAAATCTCCTGCATCTTGCGCGAAGCACCTCGCAATTGGCCAAGGGAGGAAGAATCGCGGAGTTTGCGGCGATTGTCTTCGAGCTCGGCGCGGCCTGACACTAGAGCCGAGGCATTTTGGAGCATGGTGCGCAAGCGTTTGGTGTCGATGGGTTTTGTGATGTAGTCATAGGCTCCCAGGCGCATGGCTTGAACGGCACTATCGATGGTGCCTTGGGCCGTGACCATAATGACGGCCATGACTTGCGACTGTTCTCCGAGGCGTTCTAAGAGTTCGATACCGCCCATGCGCGGCATCTTGAGATCGCTGACAACGATGGAAGGGCTCCAAAGGGTTACTTTCTCCAGACCCTCGACTCCGTCGCGCGCGGTTTCGGCCCGGTATCCCCAAGAGGAAACCAGCTCGGCCAGCCCGGTTCGCTCGTTCTCCTCGTCTTCGACGATTAATACTTTCTCGTGGCTCATGTCTTGCTTCGCATCCACTCTCAGTGGGAACTTCTATTGAATCCTATGAATCCTAATTGCGGTTGCGCCATCCTATGGCTGGGTCGTGTCGGGGTTGCGGCATCAATGAACACCATACTCGGGCAGCTTCCTAAGGGGCAAGGTGTCTCGACAGCCTGGTACTGGGTCAGTTTGACCGGAGAATCTGAAGCCGGAGAACCAAGAAGGACACAAAGTATCACGAAGGCCTTCGTTTCAGCGGTTTTCTTGGTGTACCTTCGTGGTCAATTTCGTTAAACTGACCCAGTACCGACAGCCGGCAATTCGTTGAATCGGTTGGCAAGCGTTCCATGCGCTCATGTCAAATTGAGACGAGCATTGAGCCGGGAGGGCATCCCAGTTGTAGTCAGGATTCGCAATTTTCAAAAATTCTGTTTGGCATTAAGTTGCGATGGGTTAAAATTGCGGGTTCCGGTTTAGGGCCAGTCAAACCAGGGTTTCCTTGCAGCAGGGTTTCCTTGCGTCATTTTTCAACGCGTGCTCGCGCCTCCAAGCGCCGGCAAAATTCGCGTATCCAATGTGGAGGATGGAAATGTCAGTTTTCTCTCAGGTAGGCAAGGGCCGAGTGGTGGTCGGCCTTTTGGCTGTTTTGGCAGTTGCACTTATTTCGAGTACAGCGCTGGCACAGAGCGACTCGAATCCCAAATGGGATTTGTTTGTGGGATATCAGTACATACATCCCGGCGCAAACGTCCCGGCGCCATTCGGCGATCCCAACGCTCCCACTGCCTACAAGCTGCCGGATATGACAAGGGGAGCCGGCGCGGCGCTGACGTACAATTTCGACCCGCACTGGGGTCTGGAGTTCGATTACGGTCATAACTGGGAGCCCACCGGCAATGCCGAGATTTATGAGGACACCACTTCAATCGGCCCCCGCTTCATGTGGCGCACGGATGATGGGAATTACTTCATACACTCGCTGCTGAGCCTGAATCGGGAGAAGGTGGGCGGGCTAGGCGGCATTAATGGAATCGGAGCCCTGCTGGGTGGTGGAATGGATCTGCCGATCACGAAGAGTTTTGCGTGGCGGGTTTTCCAGGTGGATTACGCATGGGCGCGGCACAACTTCGCCGATGACGCGGCTCCGCAGTTTCCCGATCTGCGTCGCCCCAGCTTCGAGGGGGTCCGTCTGCGCACGGGTGTTGTCTTTAGTTGGGGTGGTACGCCGGAGCTCACGCCGGCTGCGAGCTGCTCGGTGCAACCCACCGAAGTCATGGTCGGAGAGCCGATCACAGCTACGGTTTCGACCAGCAACTTCAATCCGAAGCACACCGTTACTTACGCCTGGACCGGCAATGGCGGCCAGGTTACCGGCAAGGACACGACCGCTTCGATCGATACCAATGGCGTGGCGCCCGGCAACTACACTGTCACCGCGCACGTAACGGATGCCAAGCAGAAGAAGAACGGGGAAGCGAGCTGCACGGCGAATTACACAGTGAAGCCGATCCCGCCGAAGAATCCGCCGACCATGAGTTGCTCGGCCAATCCATCCACGGTGACGGCAGGTGGAAGCGTCACCGTAACCTGCAGCTGCACCAGCCCGGACGGCGCTTCGGTGTCTGTGGGCAACTGGACGGCCAGTGGCGGAAGTATCTCCGGCAATGGCAACTCAGCCACCCTGGCTACTTCCGGCGCGCCCTCCGGCACGATTACGGTGGGAGCAACTTGTACCGATAACCGCGGCTTGAACAGCCAGGCATCGACGCAAGTGATGGTGGAGAATCCTCCGCCACCGCCGCCACCGCCGATGGCGTCCAAGCTCAGCCAGTGCGACTTCCCGAACCCGGTGAAGCCGTGGCGTGTGGATAACACCTGCAAGGCCATTCTGGACGACGTAGCCAAGAACTTGCAGCAGAACCCGGACAGCAAGCTGGTGATCGTTGGCAACGCCGAACCCAAGGAAAAACGCAAGAATCTGGCGGCAGAACGCGCCGTCAATTCGAAGTACTACTTGGTGGAAGGCGAAGCCCAGCAGCACATCGATGGCAGCCGCATCGAGGTGCGCACCGGCAGCGGCGGCACCAAGACGGCGGAATACTGGATCGTTCCTGCGGGAGCGACCTTCGACGCCAACGGCACCCAGCCTGTGAATGAATCCAAAGTAAAGAATGTTCCGGATCATCCCAAGCCGGCGGCCAAGAAAGCAACGAAGAAAGGTATGTAATTCGGGTAACGTGTCCAAGGGCCGGTCGGCAGCGTCGACCGGCCCTTTTTAACGTGTCCCACAGTAACCTTGATGTGGCTGGGGTGTCCTGTCAGGCTAAGGCGCATCTAATATTCTCTGTTTTTGGGGACGAAACCTCTATGAAATCTGTTTGGCTGAAGACGCTGATAATTGTGGTGTTGGCTTCGGTATATGCGGTTGGGGCGGAAGGTCGCCCTTGGGCCGTACTGGGGCCGGATGGCGGCGATGTCCGCAGCCTGGCCTATGATCCGCAGAACCCGAGCCGGGTTTTCCTGGGAACGAGTACGGGCGTAATCTTTATCTCGGAAAACGGCGGGCACAACTGGTCGCGGTTCGCCAAATTCGGCACCGGCGACGATCTGGTTCTCGATCATATTGCGATCGATCCGCGGAACTCGAAAACGATGTTTGTTTCCGCATGGAGCGTGCAGGATCAGAATGCGGGCGATATCTTCCGCACGCGCGATGGCGGCGATCACTGGGAGGCTCTCCCGGCGATGCGGGGTAAGTCGGTACGCGCCATGGCGCTTTCCGTTTCGAATCCTGATGTGATTGCGGCCGGCGCGCTGGATGGCGTCTATCGCAGCGCCGATGGCGGCAATAGCTGGCAGCACATTTCGCCGGCGGATGGAATCGTGAAGAATATCGAGTCCATCGCGGTCGATCCGAAAGATCCCAATGTAGTTTATGCGGGAACCTGGCATCTGGCGTGGAAGACGAGCGACGGCGGCGCCAACTGGGAGCACATCAACAAGGGCATGATCGACGATTCCGATGTGTTCTCGATCATTGTCAGTGCGGCGAATCCTTCCGAAGTCTTCGCCAGCGCTTGCTCGGGAATTTATAAGAGCGTCAGCGGCGGCGAGTTGTTCGACAAGGTGAAGGGCATTCCGTTTACTGCGCGGCGCACGCGCGTGCTGAAGCAGGATCCGAGCAATCCGGCTGTGGTATATGCCGGAACCACGGAAGGCCTGTGGAAGAGCACCGACGAGGGCAAGAACTGGAAGCGGATGAGCGATCCGGAGGTGGTAGTGAATGACGTGCTCATCGATCCGCGGGATTCGAAGCGGGTTTTGCTGGCGACCGACCGCCGCGGCGTGCTGGCGAGCGACGACTCGGCGAATACGTTCACGGCTTCGAATCGGGGATATTCCCACCGCTATGTGAGTGCGATATTGGCCGACAACAGAGAACCCAACACGCTTTACATTGGCGTGGTGAACGATCGCGAGTTCGGCGGCGTGTTCTTCAGCCACGATGGCGGACAAAGCTGGCAGCAGAAGAGCCTGGGATTGGCCGAAAGCGATGTTTTTACCCTGAAACAAGCCAGCAACGGAACGCTGGTGGCCGGAACCAACAAGGGCGTGTTTGAGTTTGTGCCGGGAAATACCTTGTGGCATCCCATTAACAACGTGGTTGAGGAAAAGACGGTTTCGCGTACGGTGACGTTGAAGAGCGGCAAGAAGAAGGTCGTGGAATCGACGGTCAGCGATCGCTCCGTGTTCGCCGGCCGGGTCAACGATACCGACCTTACCCCGAGCCGCTGGTTTGCGGCGACTTCGGCGGGATTGTTCATGAGCAGAGATCTGGGCAAAGTCTGGATGGGCGGCCCGGTTGCCGGACAGACTGACTTTGTCTCGGTGCAATCGCATGGCGACTTAGTGGTTGCGGCCACGCGTACCGGCGTTCTGGTTTCCCAGGACGAAGGAAAGAGCTGGCAGACCTCGGCGGCGCTGGCGAGCTTTCCGGTAAACATTCGCAATGTTACGGTGACGCCGGGCGGCGATGTATTTGTGGCTACGCGTGAAGGAGCCTTCCGCAGCATGGATTCCGGCAAGAGCTGGAACCATGTCATGGCGGGCTTGCCGGATAAAGAAATCACCTCCATTACTTATGACGGCAGCCACCAGCGTCTGGTCGCGACCAGCTCTCAGACTGGGGTCGTGTTCGAGAGTTCGGATGGCGGCAGCACCTGGCAGCGCGGTCCGGATTCCGGCTTCCCGCTGCGGCGCATCAGCGTGGTGCATGGACGCTACGTGGCGGCAACTCCGTTTGACGGAGTGATCGCGCAGCCGGATAGCGAACCGCAAAGCGCGAATGCAGGTGGGGCGAACTAAGTTATCGGCTAGTTCTTCTTGGTCGCTGCAAAAGTCGCGGAGGGCGGAAACGCCCTCCGCGATTTATTTTTGAATTCGGGGATGTGGGCTGGCCCAGCCGTCCTTTACCGCGAAACGGGATGCCCCACCCGTGGCACTATCAGGGAGCCTGCCCTGAGCGGAGCCGAAGGGTGGGCTACGGCGAACCCTCCCTCATGTTCACTCGTCACAGATAAATCTCTGCCCTCCTGTTACATCCTTCCCATGCCGGCAAATCTGCACCGCTTCTACGGCTCTGGATACTCCCACTTCATCACGACAAGCTGCCTTCGGCGCCGTCCGCTTCTCGGCACGCCCCACTCCCGCGACTCTTCCTTGAAGTCATGGAGCAGGTCCGGCAGCGGCATCGATTTGTGGTTGTCGGTTACGTGGTCATGCCTGAGCATGTCCACCTTCTCTTCACCGAGCCGGAGTGCGGAAATCCTTCGCTGGCGTTGGCCGCTCTGAAACAAAATTTCGCCCATCGGCTGCTGCGCGAGCTTCGCACCCAACCCGGGCCCCCGGCCAGCGCGCTTTGCGCTACGCCCCTCGCCATAGGACACATCTGGCAACCCCGCTTCTACGATTTCGTTGTTTTCAGCGAGAAAAAGCGCGTAGAAAAGCTGCGCTATATGCACCGCAATCCCGTTCACCGCGGTCTGGTTCTAAAGCCCGAGGACTGGCCCTGGAGCAGCTTCCGCCAATAAGCCTACGGCGACCCCGGACCGGTCCTAGTCAACGAGCCCCGACTCGCAGCGCCTCAAATCCGCAAAATCTCCTGACCCCCGTCGGCATCAGGACCCACCCGTGAAACCGCCACGGGTGGGGCATCCCGTCTCGTGGTAGAGTACGGCTGGGCCAGCCCCCGGCCCAATTCGAGGGTGTTCGCACGGCTCGCCACAGATTCCTTCGCGTCCCCAGAGAGCGAGGCCTGCACCGATTCGTCACCTAATTGGCACGGTATCTTGCGAGCAGGTCAGATAGGTCATCCGGGTATCCATAGAACTCTGCGTCCAGTTCTTCGAACGCATCTGATTCGGGGGACACTTGCTGGAGCAATTTTTGGCGTTGAAAACGATCGCTTGGAGGTGTGCCTCCCGGAAATTTGGCCGCGGCTCTCACAACAATACCCGCCATTCTGCTCGCCCCGATCATTTCAAGAGCCCGAATGATGTCGGCTGTATCGTCCCCCGCCGAATTGTAGAAAAACTGGTCAAAGCCGCCGTTATTAACTTCGGCTTCCAAGCTTTCTATCAGACCTTCTATTTTCAGGCGATCCATAAGTTTTCGCATTTGATCCGCGAGCAAGCGAGAATTACCGCCCGAAACAAATAGATTCCGTGCAATAAGCCCGACGAACGGGCTATCTGCTCACGAACCGCTCCTACATGCATAAAATTTAGCACCCTTAAGTCCAAGCTCTTTGACTTTCTTGTAAAACGCGTCCGACACAAGAACCAGTTTGAATGCAAGCGCGCCATTGCCAAATGATTGACTTGACTTAAAGATCGGACCAATCGGCTTGATGGGCGCTGGCCGAAATCCCCTAAAAGCTGGGGAATATTTCTTACGACCACAGAAGCGACATTCCTCATAACCGAGATCGTCCAACGATAAATCGCAAACTTGCGGAATATCGAGCTGAATCACCGATCCAATCTCAGCTCCGCTTCTGTGCATCACGACTTGTCGCGCTTCTATTCCGAGCGGCTTGAACGCCGACTCCCACGTTCTTCGCGTTACGAAATATTCATCGGGGATCCAATTCAACTGCAGGATGGAGCTGTCTCTTAGAGCAGGAGGACCATTCAGCCGGAATGGCCCGGTTTGTTTCTTACCAACGCCACAGCGGGAGCAATATTCCGTCAAGTCAAAAGTAGCCGACAAGTACTTTTTATCATCCTCGGGCTGGGGATAGCCGCCCGACCTAGCCACAATTTGGAGAAACCTTGCGTCATCCAAGTCTGCCAGTGAAAACGTAGCACCGATTCCGTCAATCGTTGTGCGTCCGCCGAGCAGTAGCTCGATGTCTCGCCAGCGAGCGTCATCTTCGGCAAGGTCGATCGTTGCGATGATACCACCACCCGGCATCTTTACCCCGGAACTGAACTCAACTCCAATGTCGAGGAATTTTGTTCTCTCCTCTTCGCTTTCGAGTCGCAGGCCAATGTGGCGCATTGCTTTCATATGTTATTGACCCAATTGCTCGCGGCAGTCCTCCAGGGCCTGCAGAATATCTGGGTCATTTGCGTATATTAACAGGGCGGCGTCCCAGACCTGCTGCACGGTAACCGTACCCGTATTGATTGGGTTGGTCTGGCCCAGCCGTACGCTTCCACGACAAAGGCTGCCCCACCCGTGGCAGTTTCACGGAGCCTGCCCTGAGCGGAGCCGAAGGGTGGCTCCGGCGAACCATCCTTACATGTTCACTCGCGGGTGGGATTCCGGCAATGCCAGCCCCCTTCTTTCAGGTCGTAAGTTTTGTAATCGATCCTGGTTTGCCCAGCTTCGCCATAGGTCACCGTCACGTAGAATCGCCCTCGCTCCGCCTTCAGCTCCTCGATCTTCAACCGGCCCTGACCGCTCTTGGAATCGAACGCTGCCAGCGTTGCCTTCAACGCCCCATCCGGGCTGACTACACTGTCGCGGATATTCACTGTTGCTGTCCTGCCGGTCTGGGTGCTGCGCTCGGCGCAGGGACCCGGCTTGATTTCGGACCCTTGAAACAGAACCGCAGAAGGAAGTATGCGATGAACGCGAGGAATAGGACTAGAAACAGAACCGTCGCTGATCCACCGACGGCTCCCCAGAACGATGCATGGCCGTTATATTGCTGGGCAGACTTGGCCTCTTGCCGTTCGTTGGCAATGAAAAGCACAGGACCTACGATAGCAACGAGCGCAGCACACAGACCTACGGCACCACTCAGGAGCCGAAGCAGAGTAGTCTTCATGACATTGCCTCGGACGCGATGTCCAACTGCTCAGTTTCTTGCACGCTTCTCACGTTCAGGGGGCTGGCCCAGCCGTAATCTACCACGAAACAGGGTGCCCCACCCGTGGCACTTTCACGGGTGGGCTACGGTGGCCC
Organism: uncultured Acidobacteriaceae bacterium; assembly: GCA_963710965.1. Classification (GTDB taxonomy): domain Bacteria; phylum Acidobacteriota; class Terriglobia; order Terriglobales; family Acidobacteriaceae; genus Sulfotelmatobacter. The sequence goes on from CAVQCP010000032.1 coordinate 44,611, forward strand.
GGCCCACTTTTATTGGCACCATTCCGACTAAGGCTGCTCCAGCCTTGTCCTTTCGCTAGGAATGCTCCCACGAAAATCAACCCCCGTGCAACATGACCCACCTAACTCCTTTGTTTCACGGAGCTTAGTATATAACTCCTTTGGTATGACGATTTTACCCCCTGTACATACACGTAACCCACTGATTCTAAACAACCGAGGGGGTGGGGGGAGGGGTGACAAAATGATAAACCAACGCTGAAAACAAAGGACTTCCAAGCTTTCCACACGCTGCAAACCGCAAATTCACCCTCAATTTTCCGCTCAAAATCGCACCGATTAGCCGCCAGCGCGCCAGAACAGCCAAAATCCTGCGATGTTCGCATTGAGGAATCCCACCCTTGCATTTTGTGCAAGGGTGGGATTCGCGTCTGCGGACAGTGGCGCATTTTCCCGCAAGACCCGGAACCAGCCTCACTTATCTTGCGTAATTCCGTCTAACGGGCAAGGCAGGCGTGTGCTTGCCCGAGGAAAGGACTTTTATGAAACGCATTGGTGTCGAGAGCTGGTTGGTCGTGGGGCTGCTGGTTGGCGGATTGTTCGCGGGCGGGGCTTTACCGGCGCGGGCCGATGATTGGTCGAAGACTTATACGATTTCCGGCAAGCCCGATCTGCGAGTGGATACGTCGGACGCGAACATTCAGGTCTCCACGTGGGATTCGAACACGATCGAGGCCAGGGTCACGACCACGCATTACAAAATTGGCGGGGACGGCATCCAGATCGATGAGCACCAGTCGGGCGATGCGGTCGAAATAGATGTGCGCTATCCGCATCATGGTTTTGGCATCACCATCGATGGTGGCTCGCGCCGCGTGCAGATCGAGATCCACATGCCGCGCGAGGGGCGAGTGGATTTGCATACAGGGGATGGCAGAATCGAGCTCGCGGGCTTGAAGGGAGAGATGCTGCTGCGCAGCGGCGATGGCGCGCAGGAGATCGACAGCGTAGAAGGCAAGCTCCGGGCGGTGACCGGAGATGGGCACATCCGGGCCAGCGGGCGCTTCGACGAACTTGATCTGCATACCGGCGATGGCAGCGTGGAGGCGCGGGCCGCGGCGGGATCGTCGCTGGCCGGCGGGTGGAGGCTGGAGAGCGGAGATGGCTCGGTGACACTGGAGGTTCCGGAGAACCTGGCGGCCGACGTGGATCTGCATACCGGCGATGGGCACATCGACCTGGATATGCCGGTTACGACGACGGGGAAGATTCGCGAGAACGAAGTGCATGGGAAGATGAATGGGGGTGGGAATTTGCTGACCATTCATACCGGGGATGGATCGATACGGCTACGGAAGGGGTAAACCCATCTAGCGGTAACGCAGGTCCTGTCAGTTCCCAGGTCTTGCAAAAGAAGCCAGTCGACCTCGCTCAGGGCAAGGCTAATGGGGCGCTCCCGGCGGGCGGCAAGCAAGTTCTACACGGGCGGGATGGCGCGGGTTGTGTATGTGGTTGATTTGGTTGCGTCGGGGTCTGGTACTTGACTTGCCACTTCCCTCCAGCTGGAACGGCGGGCGAGGATGTTTTTCATGGCTGGATTGCGGCGCGCGGGGAAGCATCGGCTTGGATTAGCCGGGCTTTTGCTGACTCTCTGGCTGGGAGCGGCTTGCGGGCGATCCGACTCGTTTCATCGAACGGAGATAACCACTCCGGCGACGGAGCAGAGGCTTCCTTTTCATCCCAGTAACGATCAGGCTTCGGCGAGCGATGGGGCAGCTCCGGCGTTGGCTCCCGATACCGCGCCGGTCGGCTCGGTGCCGTTTCATGGTCCGCAGCCTCGGGTTTTGCCCGCTGGAACCTTGCTGACGGTGCAACTGGAGGACACGCTGTCTTCTGCCAAAGTTCGAGCGGGCGACGTATTCTCAGCGGCCATTGCCGCGCCGCTTACGCTTGGCGGGGATACGCTGATCGCAGGCGGAACCATGGTTACCGGGCATATCGAATCGGCGCGAGCGCAGAGCGAAATTCCTGGCCTGAGTTTGGGATCGGGATATTTCCGGCTCAGTTTGAGTGCGATCACGCTGGGCGGCAGGCGGGTTGCGCTCGAGACCTCGAGTTTGTATGCCCGCGGAATTCTTCTGCATTCGAACACGATCAGGGTTCCGAAAGGACGCCATCTCACCTTTCGCTTGACCGCTCCGGTCACGCTTGAAGATCCCAAGGCGGTTGCCAGCCGGTAGACCGCAATCTCTGGATGGAACAAGCGTTCCCATATCTCGCAAGCGACGCGAGATCCTTCGACGATGCTCAAGGCAGGCTATGGGGCACTCAAGATTTGTCCCGTTGCGAGTAGGAAAGTGGCAAAAGAGCCCTCAGAGTTGTCCCCTTTTGGAATTTTTCGTCTTTTCTTCGCACTTCAATGCAATAGAAACTAAGCCACTTACGGGGATTTGCACAGGGTATTTCCGGTTTCGAGTGACATCTGCACTTCGCAGCGCCAGATTCGCCCTCCTATATTTGCTGTCGGAAAGAGAAAGGGAATTGTGAGCCGGGGCGAACTCCCGATTTGGGAGCACGGAAGTAGCAGATCGCCCGCCATGGACTTTTCTTCCGGCATGGTTCTGAGCGAGAGTAACAGAATGAATACAGCAACCTCACTTTCGTGGCCAACCCAGCAGGGTGCGAACCACACAGAGCAGAACTCGACAATTTCAATCCCGAACGGCGACTCGCTGCCATCGGAGGAAACTCTGCTGCAAGCGCAGCGTTGGGAGGCGGTTGGCCGCTTGACGGGCGGCGTGGTGCATGACTTCAACAATCTCTTGACGGGCGTGATGTTGTATTGCGACCTGCTGCTTTGCAGCCTGGACGCGCGCGACCGCCGACGGCGTTATGCGGATGAAATTCGATCTGCGATCGTGCAAGCTACGGGGCTGGTGCGGCAGTTGCTTGCCTTTGCCCGACCGCAAGCAGGCCCTTCTCCCCCATTGTGTTTGAACGATGTGGCCAGCGCGATGCACGATCTTCTCAGCCGCCTGCTGGGAGAAAACATCAAGCTTGAACTGCAGATGGACCCAGAGCTGGGCTCCGTCAGCATCGATCTGGCGCAGGCGCAGCAGATTCTGCTGAACCTGGTGCTCAATGCACGGGATGCGTTACCCGAAGGGGGACGAATTAGGGTAGAGACGCGCAACTGTAAATTTCAGCCGGTGGCGGACGTGGCGATGACGGAGGAGCCGGCGCTATTTCCTTGCGTTTTGTTGGTGGTGGGGGATAACGGCCGGGGCATGGATAGGGAAACCCGACAACGGTTGTTCGAGCCGTTTTTTACGACTAAGAATGCCGGGCAAGGAACGGGATTGGGGCTCACTACCGTGCGCAGCATCGTCACCACCAATCGCGGGCTGATCCACTTCGAAAGCGAACCTGGGCACGGGACGCGGGTGCTGATTTTGCTGCCTCGCGCCACCGCCCCGGCCGCTTCGCCCCTCAGTGTGCAGGAAGCTTAGTTAAGGCCGATGCGATCGCAGCCTCGGCAAATGTTTTTCACGAAGTTGAGAAGGGAATTCATTCTATGACCGCAGCTGTAGCCCAATCGATTGCCACTCCGCAGATCATGCCGGCGAATTTTCTGAATCTGCTGATCGTTGACGACGAACGGTCGATCCGCGATGCATGCCGAGAGGTTGCCTTGTCGCTGGGCTTTATGGCGCACGTGGCGGACTCGGCTGAACATGCCTACCGGCTGCTGCAAACGCAGAACATGGACGCGGTTTTACTCGATCTGCGCTTGCCGGGTGCGGGAGGTTTGGAGGCCTTGCGCCACATCAAAGCGCAGCGACCCGAAGCCCTGGTGGTGGTGGTAACAGGGTATGGCACGGTGCAGTCGGCGGTGCAGGCCATGAAGCAGGGGGCGTACGAGTACGTAACCAAGCCGTTCAGTATCGACGAACTAAAGATGCTGCTGGAGCGCGTCTCCAATCACCTGAAGCTGAAGAGCGAGAATCGGATGCTGCGCGAGAAGCTGAAATCCAAGCAGGGATATGGCGGCATCGTAGGACGCGCGCCTGAGATGGAAAAGCTTTACCGCATCATTGCGAAAGCGGCCAACAGCTCGCACCCGGTGCTGATCCTGGGAGAGAGCGGCACGGGGAAAGAGATGGTGGCGCGCGCCATTCACTACTCAGGACCGTTTCACGACAAGCCGTTTATCCCGGTCGATTGTGGTTCGCTGGTGCCTACGCTGATTGAGAGCGAGCTGTTTGGCTATGTCAAAGGTGCGTTTACCGGGGCGAATCAGGCGAAGGACGGATTGCTGGCCATGGCCGAGGGGGGCACGGTTTTTCTGGATGAAGTGGGCGAGCTTCCGGTCGATCTGCAGGCGAAATTGTTGCGGGCGATTCAGGAGAAGGAGATTCGCCCAGTTGGAAGTACACGGCGCATTCCGATCGACTTGCGGATTCTGGCGGCTACCAATCGGGTGCTGGAACAGGCGGTGACCGAGGGGACCTTCCGGCGGGATTTGTATTTCCGGCTGAATGTGCTAAGCCTGCGCATTCCTGCGTTGCGGGAACGCCGGGAAGACATTCCTTTGCTCATCGCGCATTTCATGGAGCGGACTTCGCAAGCTTCGGCCCAGGAGAAGATCCTTAGCGACGAGGTGATCAAGGTGCTGCTGGCCTATGATTGGCCGGGGAATGTGCGGGAGCTGGAAAATTGCCTGGAGCGGACGTGTGCCTTTACCAGCGGACCGGTGATTCAGGTGGGCGATTTGCCGGCGGCGATGGCTGGAACTCAGGTGATTGCAAGCAATGGAAACGGAAATGGCAAGGGCAAGATTGTGCCGATGGCGGAGCTGGAACGGACGACAATTCTCAATGCGATTGCGGAGCTGAATGGTGACAAGTTGCAAGCAGCGCGGATGCTGGGCATCGGAAAAACGACTCTGTATCGAAAATTGAAAGATTATGCGATGCTGGGCTAGAGGGCGAAGCACGGCGGCGGTTCGGTTATGGAAAGCAAGCGGACGCAGAAGGGTTCCGCAACGGGAACCGCAGATTGTGAGTTGGCCGCTAAGTTGTGCATTCTCAGTAACGGCGGTTGTGGCGGCTGGCGTGCAACCGAGAGAACATGATTCTACTCATCACGCCTTCGGCACGCGGCCAAGAGTGCGCTGCCATGTTGAAAGAAGCTACTGGGGAAGAAACTCAGTGGACTCAGAATTTGTCACACGCACTGGCGCGGCTTCGGGAACAGTCTTACTCGGCTGTGGTGCTCGATCAATTTCTGTTAGAGAATGAGCCCAGCGCGAGTGATCAGGTTTTCGAGCACCTGGGCACGGCTTTCCCGGTTTACCTGAACTTTGCCGTAAGCGGCATGCAGCGGCTGCTGCGCGAAGTGCGCTCCGCTTTGCACCGGCGCACCCGCGAGGAAACGCAGGCGAGGCGCGCGGTGCAGCAACAGATTCGCAGTGAAGTGTGCGAATCACTCACGGCCATGCTGCTCTCGTGCGAATTGGCGATGGCTGTGCCCGAGGTGCCGGGGCCGGTGGCGGAGAAAATCCGGCTGATCGATGATCTTGCGCGGGAGATGCGTTTGAGGCTGGGAGTGAACTGACGGAGGTTAGAAACTCCTGGAGGCGCGTACCGGAGCAGCCTATGTCTTAGGGCAGCAGGCATATCTGGCGCATACCGTCAACAATAGGTTGCCTTCGGGAAAATGAAGATGCACGCTTCGACACGCAAAAAGACTTCGCCGCTTTGCCCTATTTCGCACTAGAATAGGCCAGCGCCACATGCCTGACGCCGCCCGGATCGCGGCATTGGTCATACTCGCAGGAGCCTCTGTGCACGTTCTGGTTACGGCTGATACACTCTCCAGTTCCTGGGCTTATGCCCGGGAGTTAGTCACGGGTTTGGTTACGCGGGGCGTGCGAGTGACCCTGGTCAGCTTCGGAGAGATTCCGTTTCCGGAGCAGACAGCGTGGATGGATCTGCTGCACGGCCTGGAATATCGGCCCACTGCTTTTCGGCTGGAGTGGATGGAGGATGCGCGCCACGACCTGGCTGAGTCGTCAGAGTTTCTAACCGGGTTGGTGAGGGAAGTGCGGCCTGACTTGTTGCATCTGCATCAATTTTGTCATGGGAATTTGGCGGTTGATGTCCCGCGTATCGTGATGGCCCATGGGGATCTGATCAGTTGGACGCAAGCGGTGCAGGGGTGCACGCCGCGATCGACCCCCTGGTTGAACTGGTATCGCGAAACGATTACTCGAGGGATAGAGGCTGCCGATGCGGTCGTCGCGCCTTGTGCCTGGATGCTGAAAATTATTCGAGCCACTTATACCGCTCCGCGTCGCGAGGTGGTCATTTATCCAGGGCGCAATCCAATTTTTTTCAATCCCTATGTCAGCAAGGACGATTCGGTGTTGTCGATCGGACGCCTGATTGATGCGGGCAAGCAGGTTTTCCTGCTGACCCAACACGTGCATCCCTTCCCGGTATGCATTGTGGGTGCGGAGCAGACTATACCTGTGCCGCGGATTCCGATCCGGGCCGACGTGAAGGTGGCCACCGAGCGCAGTTCGGTAGCGATTCGCGGCGCACAGACGGAGGCACAACTGCGGGCTTTGTACAGTCGCGCTGCCGTCTATGCGGCGACGGGGCGCTACGAGCCGCTGGGGATGGCGGTGCTCGATGCCGCATTTTCGCGTTGCGCTATCGTCGCCAATGATATTCCCAGCTTCCGGGAAGTCTGGGGTGATGCGGCGCTTTACTTCGAGACAAATAATGCCGGAAGTTTGGCAGAAACACTGCGCCGCCTAGATTCCGATCGTGGCTTGCGCCAGAGTTATGCGGAACGCGCCTATACTCGCGCCCGCGAACGACTGACGGCGAGGCGGATGATCGACGATTATCTTAATCTCTATCGCAGCCTGGCCCCCTCGGTTTCGCTGGCAGCGTAGTTCGTGACCGCTTCTGCGATCCGGTTGATCGAAGCTGGTTTATCGAATCTGCGTCAACCTGATTCTTTCCCGTTGCATCCAACACTAACTTCACGATTGTGATTGTCGCTGCACGGAGCAAGAAATCGTTCGGAGAAGACTCGATGCCACAAGCTTCCAGCGGAACCATCCCTCTCAAACAATTTGGCCGCACCGATGTGAAAATTTCGGCGCTTGGGTTCGGAGGCCATCACCTGGGCGAAGCGCCCGACGAAAAAACCGCGGTCGAAATGATTCATGAAGCGGTCGATGGCGGAATTACTTTTTACGACAACTGCTGGGAGTATCGTCGGGGAAAGACCGAGATTTGGATGGGCGCAGGATTGAAAGGGCGCCGGGACAAAGTGTTTCTCATGACGAAGACTTGTCCGCACGGGCGCGATGCGAGCCTTGCGCTGCAGATGCTGGAAGAATCTTTGCGCCGGTTGCAAACCGATCACCTGGATTTGTGGCAGGTGCACGGGATGGCTTTTGATAATGAACCCGAACTGTTTATTCGTCCAAACGGAGCTGCCGAAGCTCTGGTGAAAGCCAAGAAGGAGGGAAAATGCCGCTTCGTGGGATTTACCGGACACCAGAATCCGAAAGTGCATCTTGGGATGCTGGAGACGAGATTTCCATTTGACGCGGTGCAGATGCCGTTGAATGCCTTCGATGCGAATTTCCGCAGCTTCGAACAGCAGGTGTTGCCGGAGTTGAACAAGCGCGGCATTGCGGCTCTGGGCATGAAGCCGTTGAACGGGCATGGCGATGCAATCAAGCACGGCGTAGTAACCGCCGAAGAGGCGCTGCGCTATGCCATGAGCCTGCCTGTAGCTACGACGATTACGGGAATCGACAGCCTGGAGGTGCTGCGGCAGAATCTGCAAATCGCGCAAAACTTCACGCCCATGACGAACTCGGAGATGAACGCGCTGCGCGAACGCGTAAAGCCGGAATCGGCCGATGGGCGGTTTGAACTCTATAAACTTTCGTTAAAGTTCGACAATCCGGAAGCGCGCCAGGCCCACGGTTTTCCGCTCGACACCAAGCAAGCGGAAGTGAAAGACATGTTCGGCATGGAGATGAACACCGGGCATCCGTTTCCGGAAAAGCAATTTTAAAGAGGGTTTTGGCGTGCGGTTTGAAGGGATGCCAGGAGAGAACGATGGGTTCGAAGCCAGAGTGGAATCGCCGAAGCTTTATGAAGGGGGCGGCAATCTTAGGATCGGCACCGCTTTTCGCGGGAGGAAGCATGGCGCAGCGAGAGCAAGGGCAACTGAAAGAGAAAGAGAGACAGAAGCAAGCACAAGTGTCGTCGGGTACGGTGCCGAAGAAGCCGCTGGGTAAGACAGGTGTGCAAGTGTCCGCCATGGGACTGGGCGGCTACCACCTGGGATCGGCGGAGACCGATCAGGCGGCCAACGAGATCGTCGCTAAGGCGCTCGATCACGGGGTTACGTTTTTCGATAACGCCTGGGAATATCACGACGGATTGAGTGAAGAGCGCGTGGGCAAGGCGCTGAAAGGGAAGCGCGATCAGGCCTTTGTGATGACCAAGGTTTGTACGCACGGGCGGGACAAGAAAGTTGCCATGCGCATGCTGGAAGAGTCGTTGCGGCGACTGCAAACTGATCATCTCGATCTGTGGCAGATCCATGAAGTGATTTACGATAATGATCCCGACCTTATCTTTGCTCCGAATGGTGCGGCCGAGGCGCTTGTGGCGGCCAAGCAGCAAGGGAAGGTGCGCTTCATCGGATTCACCGGGCATAAAGATCCTGAGATTCACTTGAAGATGCTGGCGCACGATTTTCCCTTCGATACGGTGCAGATGCCGCTGAATTGTTGTGACGCGACGTTTCGCAGTTTTGAAACGCATGTGTTACCAGAGGCGAATCGTCGTGGCATCGCGGCGCTTGGCATGAAGAGCCTGGGAGGAAGCGGCGAATTTGTGCGGCACGGATTGGTCACTGCCGAGCAGGGGCTCCGTTATGCCATGAGCCTGCCTGTGGCCGTCACCATCAGCGGCGTCGATAGCATGGAGGTGCTGGAGCAGAATCTGAAAGTGGCGATTAACTTTGAGCCCCTTGAGGCCAGCGAGATGCAGGCTTTGCGCGATCATTGCCGCTATCTGGCGTCCGACGGCAGGAATGAACTGTTCAAAATGACAACCAAATACGATGGCAAAGTTGGGCGAGAGCAGCATCACTTTCCGACTACCGAGGAACTGCCTCTGTAATATCCGACACGGGAACTGACTCTCCTTTCGGCGCGAGAAATCCCTTAAGAATCCTCTTGACAATTAGTACTGTGTGACATACAGTGTGTGACGTACACTATATGCCGCCCAGCACTGGTACGGATGAACGCTTCGAAAACTTGCGGCAGGAGTTGCGGCGCGGCAGCCTGCCGCTAGCGGTGCTGGCGGCTCTGCGCACGGAGCACTACGGCTACACCCTGCGCAAAACCCTCGCCGATCACGGGATGGCGATTGACGAAGGAACACTCTATCCGCTGCTGCGGCGGCTGGAATCCCAGGGGTTGCTGGTGAGCGAGTGGCGCGAGGAAGACAAGCGCAACAAGCGTTTTTACCGAGTTTCGGCCGATGGCAAGTGGATGCTGAAACAGTTGTTGGCTGAGTGGAAGAGCATGAATGTGTCTCTGGAGAATATTTTCTAGAGCCGATTCAGAAGCCCTGAGGAGCGCATTTATGGAACTGGTGAATCGTTACCTGCAAGCGGTTAAATTCTGGCTGCCGAGCAAGGAAAGAGATGACATTATTGCGGAGCTCTCGGAAGACTTGCGCTCGCAGATCGAAGAGAAAGAATCGGAGCTCGGCCACGCGCTCGGTCCGGCCGAAGTTGAACTCATCCTGAAGCGCTGCGGCTCGCCAATGTCGGTGGCGGAGCGCTATATGCCGCAGCGCTCGCTGATTGGCCCGGCGCTTTTTCCGATCTATAGCGTAGTGATTCGGAACCTGTTTTACTATTTCCTGATTCCATGGTTGATTCTGTGGTTCGGCATCACAATCATCTCCCCGGATTTTCGCGCCGATCATCCCGGCCTGGCGATGTTGGCGTCGCTTGAACCTTGGTGGCTTGCCTGCACCTACTCGCTGCTCTTCAACACATTAGCATTTGCGTTGTTGGAGCGTTCGCAGTTGCGGTCCCAATTAGTGCATGGCTGGAACCCACGTACCCTGCCCGCTGTGCGGGAGCGAAATAAGATTTCCCGTGGTTCGCTGATCTTCGAGATTGCTGTGGCCGTGGGCAGCCTGGCATTGTGGATCCAGTTGGGCGTTTTTCACCGCGTCTTTCATGCGTTTGGCGTTGACATTACGTTCGAGCGGCCGTGGCCATATTTCATTTGGGCACTGACCGCGGTCAGCGGCCTCGGTATCGCTGTAGGGTGCATGAATCTCACGCACTCGCAGTGGACGCGAGCGGGTGCGAGTTTGCGGCTGGGCCTGGATCTCTATTCGTGGGGCTTGGTGTACTGGATGTGCCGCGCTCACTTGCTGCAATCGCTGAGCGGCAGCAACCTCAATCCTTCGAACGCGGCCGAACTGGTGCAAGCAATCAATTCTTGGATGGATCGATCCGCCCTTTGGGTACTGGTGATCGGACTCATTGTGGTTGGCTTCGATATTCGGCGGATACTGCGAGCGGGGGAATAATCGACGCCCGTGGGCCACACGGATTGTGGTAGAAAAAACATGGAGGAGTTAAAACAACATGGCTCAAGTGAAGATTACGGTTCGTCCCAATGGCCCATTTCGTGTGGAAGGGCCTGAGGGCTCGATTGAATTGGTCGATGCGAACGGAACTCCATATGACCTGACGGGCAAACCCGCATTTTCTCTCTGCCGTTGCGGCGGATCGGTGAACAAACCTTTTTGCGACGGCACCCACAGCCAAATTGGATTCCTGGGGGCGGAGCTGGCGGTTAGGAAAGCCGAAGGGCAGTAATCCCATTCATCATCGTTGAAGTGGAATCCGCCTTCACGCCGTTGAGCGTCCGGTGTGAAGGCATTTCTTTGCTCGAGCGCGCGAAAGGGATGCGATGGAGACGGAAGGGTACGTTGAAGTGATGGGCTAATCCGGCGGCACCTCCGGCAATGGCGCACAGCAAGACGACAAAGATGAGTGCTCGCTTGGGGGCATCATCGTGCTGCGGAGCAAAAAGGGCGATCAGCGCGCCGACGATTAATCCCGTAATCAGGCCGCCGACGTGGGCGGAGTTGTCGATGCCGGGAAGGAATCCGAAAAGCAGATTGTAGACAACAAAAGCGCCCAGGCTGCGCATTACTCCTGAAAGTGCGGCGCGAGGCACGGAAAACTCGCCTAACTTGAAAGCGGCGAGCAGCGCGCCAGCTAAACCGAAAATGGCCCCGGAAGCACCGACGCTGGGCACGAACGGATGCCACCAAACGCTGGTGAGGCTTGCTCCGAGGCCGCAAGTCAGGTAGATGGCAATGTAGGTCCAGGTTCCGTAAAGTGATTCGCAGAGTTGGCCCAGGCTCCACAAGCACCACATGTTGAAGGCAATGTGAATGAGGCCTCCGTGAACGAAGGTGTTGGTGAGCAGACGCCACCATTCTCCCTGGATGGTAAGCGGGCCCACGTTCGCTCCCCAGAGGACGACCTGCGAGCCGAAATTCATGATGCTGGAGCCTTCGGGCGCTTTGCCCAGCGCGATCTGGACGACCATCGCCATGAATACGGCGACATTCATCCCGACGAGGACCTGGGTAACGCTGATCGTCGACTCGCTGCGCCGCGCCCATGGCGTGGGCATGACGCGTTGGGGAGCATTATCTGCGATTTCGCCGCGCTGGGCGGCCTCGTGCTGTACACACCATTGGCAGATCTTTCTGCCGAAGCTAAAGCCGGGAAGCTGTCGTCCGCATCGTATGCAATTGGCCATGGGTTGTTAAGAGAGTATCAGCAGAGTGGTGGGGAAGAAAAATCCTTAACACGGAGGGCACGGAGGCACACAGGGTATTGCATGATTCAATTAGGGCCGCTGATTCAGTGAATCGTCTTCGTTTTTCTCGACATGTAGTCCATCAAAAGGTATTGGCCGAGAGTGTAGGGCGTGGTGAAGTAAGCTTTGCCACGGCACATCTCGGTTACTTTCTGGACGAATTGGACCAAGCCGTACTCGGAGGCGAGCATGAAAGTGTTGATGAGAACGCCAGCGCGCTTGCATTTGGAGACTTCTTCGAGGGTCTGGCTGACAACCAAGGGGTCGAGGCCGAAGGCGTTTTTGTAGATGCGCCCATCTTCGAGGGTGAGGGCGGAGGGTTTGCCGTCGGTGATCATGACGATCTGCTTCATGTCTTTGCGTTGGCGCTGCAAAATGCGCCGCGCCATGCGCAGGCCTTCGCGGGTGTTGGTGTAATACGGTCCGACTTGGACGCGGGCGAGTTGGGAGAGCGGGATTTCTTCGGCGGAGTCGTGGAAGAGGACGAGCGAGAGCGAGTCGCCGGGATACTGCGTGCGGATCAAGTGCGAGAGTGCCATGGCAACTTTTTTCGCGGGCGTGAAGCGGTCTTCGCCGTAGAGGATCATCGAGTGCGAGCAGTCGAGCATGAGGACGGTCGCGCAAGAGGATTGATACTCGCACTGATGAACTTGCAGATCGGAGTACTCGATGTTGAGCGGAAGAGCGAGGCCTTCGCGCTGGATGGCATTCGACAACGTCGCAGTGATGTCGAGGTTGAGCGTGTCCCCGAACTCGTAGGTGCGGGAGGCGCCGCTGGCCTCGATGCCGGTGGCGAGATCGCGGGTGTCATGGCGTCCAAAGCTGGATTTACCGAGGGAGCCGAGCAGGTTGCGCAAAGACTTGAAGCCCAGAAAATCGAGACTCTTGTCGGTGATTTCAAATTTTGCGTTCTGCTGATTTTCGCCGACTTGGCCGCCGGCTGTAGACGGGCGGCTGGGATCGTGAGGTTGATCGATTGATATGTAGTCTTCCTGCTGCATGCGCTCGATGAGTTTCTCGATCAGTTCATCCATCTCGCCGTTCATGGCCATTTCGAGCATTCGCTCGCGCATGGCTTCATCGAACTGATCGCTGTCGAGTAAAGCTTGTTCGATGGCTTGTTTTAGATCGTCCAGGCTCTTTTCGCCGTCAGGCATCTCGTACCACATGTCGCTTTGGAAGCCGCTTTGCAGCAGATAGTCAGAGAGAGCGCCGAGCAAATCTTCCAGGCTCATTTCGCCGGCGGGGTCGGGAACGTATTTGGAATAGCGAATGCGTTTCATAAAAGCAGTGGTCAGTGGTCGTTGTCAGTGGTCAGTAAAACCAGACTCGAACTTCGACTGGCCACTAGCCACTGATCATGGGCCACTTTAATTAAACTGTCTTCTCTGTCTATATGGGATCTCTTCTTTATCGAAACCTTTTTCGCGTTGCGGTTCGGGCTTTTTGTCTCCGGCTTTGAATATGCGTTCTTCGTTGCGGCCGATGCGCTTGTGGGCGTGCAGGCCTTCGAGAATGAATTCCGCGGCGGAGACTTGTTCCTCGGGGCTTTCCTTCTGGGAAATGCCCAGCGGACCTAATTTCTCCAGCAGTCCTTGAATGTCTTTCAGGTTTTCGAGAGCCTCCACGGCCGAGACCGAGTCGGCCAATTGAATTTCTCCACCGAGATCGAACCACTGCACGATTTGTTGGACGTTGGCGCCAGTGAAATATTCGTCGTAGGTTTTGGCGATGGCGGCGCGAATCAGTTCGCGGCCTACGAAGTCGGCGCCTTTCATCTCGCCTTCATATTCCAGTTCGAGTTTGCCGGTGATGGCAGGCAGGGCGGCGTAGACATCGCTGACCCGGGGGACGACGAGTTTTTCGTCGTTGGCCAGGGCACGGCGCTCGGCGTTGGAGATGACGTTTTCCATCGCCGAAATGGGCAGACGCTGGCTGACGCCGGAGCGCTTGTCGATCTTTTTGTCTTCGCGGGCGGCGAAGGCGATGCGCTCGATCACTTCCTGAATGTAAGTGGGCAGATGCATCGCCTGTCCGCTGCCGCGAGGCGAATCCCGGTTGACCCAGGCTTCCTGCGCGGTGATGGCGATGCCTTCATCGACGGTGGAGGGGTAGTGAGTGCGAATCTCGGAGCCAATGCGGTCTTTGAGCGGCGTAATGATTTTTCCGCGGGCGGTGTAGTCTTCGGGGTTCGCGCTGAAGACGATGGCGACATCCAGCGGCAGGCGGATGGGATAGCCCTTAATCTGCACATCGCCTTCCTGCATGATGTTGAAGAGGCCGACCTGAATTTTTCCGGCGAGGTCGGGAAGTTCGTTGATGGCGAAGATGCCGCGATTGGCGCGGGGAAGCAGTCCGTAGTGCACCGTGAGTTCGCTGGAAAGCTCGTGACCGCCGCGAGCGGCCTTGATGGGATCGATGTCGCCGATGAGGTCGGCGATGGTGACGTCGGGGGTGGCGAGTTTTTCCACGTAGCGATCATCCGGACTCAGGTACGCGATGGGAGTAGCATCGCCGAGGCGGTCAACTTCTTCGCGGCAACGGCGGCAGATGGGCGCGTAGGGATTGTCGCGAATTTCGCAGCCGGCGATATAGGGCATTTGCGGATCGAGGAGCGTGGTCAGGGCGCGCAGGATGCGGCTTTTGGCCTGGCCGCGCAATCCCAGCAAAATGAAATTGTGGCGCGAGAGCACGGCGTTAATGATCTGCGGCATGACGGTGTCGTCATAGCCCACGATGCCGGGGAAAATACTGTCGTCTCGGTGCTGACGCAGGCGCGCGATCAGGTTCTCGCGCAGTTCATCTTTCGCCCGGCGAGTGCGCAAACGTTCTTGGGAAAAGGTACTGCGGCGCAATTCGCCCAGCGTGCGCGGAACACTCATGAAGAACCCCCACGGAAGAATACTTTCCTGAATTATACGCGGGTTGCAGGCGTCAGACCGCGGGGGCCGGAGATCAGCAAACCTCGCCGAAAGCCCGCGCACGTCCAGTAACCCTGGTTAGTGCACGTGGCCGTTGCCGCCGGCCTTGTGTCTAGCGGTGGCAGCGCGGCGGAGATTGGGGATGATGGTTTCGAAATAACGGATGAGCAGTTGAAGGCGCTCGGGTTCGGAGCGCAGAGCGAGGAGTTTCTGCTTGAAATCCAGATCGAGGGGCAGGGAACCGGCGAGATAGAACGAAAGAAATTTGGGGTCGGCGGCGGAAAGGTCCTGGGCCGCACCGGCGAGGGCCAGCAAGTCGGCGTGAAGTTCGATGGCGCGGGACCTATTTTCGGCGAGCGGTGTTTCGGCTTCGTCATCGATCAAAACAATTTCGGCTTGCAGGAAAGAGCGCTCCTGGTTGATGCGTAAGAGTTCAAAGCGCTTGCGGCCTTCGGTGACGAGATCGAGGCGGCCGTCGGGATATTCTTTGACCACGGTGACGATTTCGGCGGTGCAGCCCACTTCGGCCAGGCCTTGATCGAGAGCGCGCACTACACCGAAAGTTCGCTGTTGCGCGAGGCATTCGCCAATCATTTCTTTGTAGCGGGGCTCGAAAATGTGCAGGGGCAAGGGAGTGCCGGGGAAGAGAACGACGTCGAGCGGGAACAGGGGAATGAGGGCGTCCAAGGTTTCTCCAGCGGGTCCAGCATGATTGTATGCCATAAGTCTTGGGGCAATCGGGGTAATGCTGTAGGCCGGCGCGAGAGCTATTCAGGGGATACATGAGGATTGGGCGCCGCAGAATGTTACCTTGGAAGCTTATGAAGAAATCAATTCTTCTTTTGTCGTTCTTATCGCTCGCGCTACCCTCTTTCGCCCAGACGAACAACGTTGACGAACTCGTGCGCTCGTTCATGAATAAAACTCACACGCCGGGCATTTCCGTGACCATCGTGCACAATGGAAAGGTCGAGAGCGCTACCTCCTGGGGAATCGCCAACAGCGAGTATGCAATTCCGGTTACGGCCGAGACCTCGTTCCAGATGGCCTCGGGCAGCAAGTTGTTCACATCCGCTCTGCTCCTACGCCTGGTCGAGCAAAATAAAATTCGCCTCGACGACCCGCTTTCGAAATATGTCGCCAACGCGCCGCCCACGTGGAACGGAATCACGATCCGCGATCTGGCGAGCCACATCTCGGGCCTTGCAGCCCCGGACGTTGACTCGAATATCACTTCCTCCGAAAGCGTGGTTCAACTTGCAGTAAAAGTTCCTCCCACAGCCAAACCCGGCGACCGTGCCAGCTATGGGGATTTCGACTATCCCATCCTGCAGTACATTTTGGAAAAAGTCGTGGGCAAACCGTTCGCCCAGATCATGCAAGACGAGCTGTTCCAGCCACTCGGCTTTCACTGCACCATGTATGACGACGCGGAAGAGCATGGCCCGCAACGCATGTCGAAGATCGTCCCGAAGCGTGCCGAGTACTACCGGTGGATGGACACATTTAACCAGAAGCGAGAGTTCCTCTACACGAAGTGGGCATACGCTGCGGGAGGGGCGTACGCCTGCTCCCAGGACGTAGCGACCTTCTTCGCCGCGATTGACTCCGGGAGACTGCTCTCCCGCGAATCGCTTGCGGTAGCGCGCACTCCACCTCGGCTGTCTGACGGGACAACGTCCACTTTCGGCGTCGGCTGGGTGGTCGGCAAATATCGCGGGCATGAATGGATGGGCCACAGCGGCGGGCCAGCCTTCAGCGACATGATGTATTTTCCGGAAGACCATCTCGCGATCGTGGTCCTGACCAACCAGCAGAAACTCTACCCGCAGCTGGCCAGCCTGATCGCCGATCAGTTGCTTTCAGGCTGCGTCGATTCGTCCGCCGATGATTTGAAAGACGACGCTCCAGCGCTGACTGCGAAAGCCCGTCGGCTACTCGAAGGAATGGCATCGGGAAACATCGATCCAATGCTGCTCACTCCGTCGCAGCGAACGGACTATCTGGAAGACTTGAAAGATTTCGCCCCCGGATGGCTGGGCCCGCTCAAACCCATCACCCGCATGAGCCTGGTAGGCGACCACGCGTCAGAACAAGGGCGCACCCGCCGCTATCGCATTTTTTTCGGCGACCATCCGCAACCCGTCGAGTTCACCTTCGACAAAGGCGGATTGATTCTGAGCCTGGATCCGAGAAGCGATTAGGCGAATCAAAGCGCGGCGACGCGGCGTTGTACCACGAGAAAATACAACGCGACACAAATCAGCAGGAATCCGTTCACGGATAAGACTACCGGAGCGGTGAAAATGGGGACGAGCCATCCGGATAGCAGATTGCCCATGGGCATGCCGCCGCGGAAGGCGCAGTTGTAAACGCTCATCACGCGGCCGCGCATTTCATTGGTCGTAATCAATTGCACCAGCGAGGTCACCGTAGCGAAGACTGCCATCATGGAGGCGCCCACCAGCACGAGCATGAGATAGCTTACGGGCAGGAACTTCGAGAGGGAAAAGCCTGAAATTCCCGCGCCTAAGCAGATGAGGACGGTGAGCGCGAAGCGGCCTTTGTTTTTGGTGTTGCCCATGCCCGCGACCAGGAGCGAGCCGCAGATCGAACCTACACCCATTAAAGACAGTAGATTGCCGTAGGTTTCCGGACCGCGATGGAAAATATCTTTGACGAAGACGGGGATGTAAGTTCGCATGGGCATGCCCAGAGCGGTCATGCAGAAGGCCAGCACGATCAGAGCGCCCATGGATTCCTGCAAGCGCACGAACTTGATGCCTTGTTTCAGGCTGGCGAACATCGACTCGGTGGTGGGCACGGGCATGAACCGAGTGGAAATCATGGAGAGCGAAATGATGGGTGCGACGAAGGAGAGTGCGTTCAGGCCGAAGCACCATTTCTCGCCGAGTTTGCCCAGGGTTAGGCCGGCGAGGGCGGGGCCAATCGTGACCGCCATGTTGAACTGAATGGAATTCAGCGCGATAGCGTTGGGCATGTCCTCGCGCTCGACCAGGGTTGGAATCAGCGCGGAATAGGCGGGGCCGCCAAAGGCCTGGGCCACGCCGGAAACAAATGAAAGGCAGAGGATGTGCCAGACGTGCACCAGTCCTGTGGTTACCAGATAGGTCAAAATTCCCGCGCTGGCCATTTGGACGTACTGCGAGACCAGCAGAATCTTGTGGCGCTCGATGCGATCGGCGACCACGCCTCCGATCAAGGAGAGCAGGAAAATGGGAATGCCGCCGAGAAACTGGTCGGCCGCGAGCAAGCGGGCGGAATGGCTCAGGCGGTAAATGAGCCAACCCTGGGCGACGATTTGCATCCAGGTGCCGATGCTGGAGGTGCAGGCGCCGAACCACATCAGGCGGAAGTCGCGATATTGGAAGGCCTTGAAGACACGTCGAAGCTTCGACGTTTCGGTGAGCTCTGCGGGTTTGGCGGCTGGAGGGGCGTCCACAGGAAAGGCTAGCCTAATTCGGCCAGCATGGCTTCCATTTCTGATTGCGCGTGCAGGTTGCCGGTGCGGCGGGCCGAGGCGATGCCGTCGGCGAGCATGGTTTTCGCGTCGGCGATGCGGTCGGCTTTGGCCAGAGTTTGCGCGGCCATAAAATAGCCGGGAGTGTAGTCAGGATTCGTTTTGAGGAGGATGGAAAATTCGGCGACGGCGCGGTCGAAATCGCCCTGGTTGGAATATTCCATCGCGAGACCGTAGCGGGCGAAGCTGTCATTCGGATTTTGGGTGAGAATTTCGTTGAGCGCGGCGATGCGATCCATGGCCAGTTCCCAGTTTTCGATTTTCAGTTTGGTTGATGGTACCCGGTTCATTCCTAGTTCAGACGAGCTTACTACAAAAAGGTTTCTGAACTTGTGGCGGTTTTATTGCTGGCGTGAGTAGAATGAGCTGTCCTGAATATTTTTGAGGTGCGGGAGAGAGGCCGAGGGTGGCGTGTCCATTTTTCATGCCAATGGAGAAGTTGGAAGATGGGGCATGGCTGCATGCGGGCCGGCTCCCCTTGGGGTGCGGGTGGAACGGGCAATGTACGGCGCCGGGACACGAGGGGGAATCTCCATCGCAGGACGAGTTGCATCAGTTCTGCAATCTGGGTTATGCCGAGGGTTGTAGACGGTTGCCGTTGGGGCGCAGGTGGGATTCAGTGCGGTTTGGTGCCAGGAGCGCGGGCGACGGAGTAGAGAACGGGCGCCGCGGGCGAGTTCTGATTACTTATGTGTGCGAGCGCGGGCATCTTCCGGCGGAGCATGGTGTGTTGGAGTTCGATGCGACTGATATGAAGTGTGAACAGCCGCATCAAGACCGGCGCGTGCAGCGTATGGCGGAGTGCTTTCTGCGAGCCTTGATGGAAAAGAGAAAGAAAGAGGCAGCCTAGCTTGCTGGGCGCAAGGAGCTGGAAAGGTCAAGGAAGACTATGAACGAAGACATATTGCTGCCGCGGCCGGTGAGGGATTCACAATCGGAGATGGCGGAGCTAGTGTTGCCCAACGATGCCAATCCGTTGGGAGCGCTGCTGGGCGGGCGGTTGATGCACTGGATCGATCTAGCGGGTGCGATGGCGGTGCACCGGCATGCGCGAAGCTATGCGGTAACGGCCTCGGTGGATCACATCGATTTTCTGGTTCCGGTCAGGGTCGGCGACCTGGTGATTCTGCGATCGTCGGTCAACCGGGTCTTCCAGACGTTGGTGGAAGTGGGAGTAAAGGTCTTCGTGGAAAACTATATTGCCGATACGGCGCAGCATGTGGCTTCGGCATATCTGACTTTTGTGGCCGTCGATGCGAAGGGGAATCATTTGAAGATTGCGCCGGTGATTCCGGAAAGCCAGGACGAGCAGCGGCGTTATGACGATGCGGGACGGCGGCGCGAAATCCGGCGGGCACACCTGGAGCGGCGGCGCAAGGCAAAACGATAGAGCGAATCTATATCCTCATTCCTCGTGTGACCGACATCACATCAACTTTGCGGGCTAACGCTATAGTCTGTCCGGTAATTGCTGAGGAGTATTCATGGATAGTGCCCTGCTGGTTCATCGTATTCATTTCGCATTCACGGTTACCTTTCATTATCTTTTTCCGCAACTCACCATGGGGCTGGCGCCGCTGATCGTCATCCTGGAGTGGATCGGATTGCGCCGCAACGACGAGGCTTACCACCAAGCCGCGCGTTTCTGGGCGAAGATATTCGGGATCAATTTCCTGCTGGGAGTGGTGACCGGAATCCCCATGGAATTTCAGTTTGGTACGAACTGGTCGCACTTCTCGCGCTATGCCGGAGGCGTGATTGGGCAGACGCTGGCCATGGAGGGCATGTTTGCCTTCTTCCTGGAGTCGGCGTTTCTCGGACTTTTTCTTTATGGGGCGAAACGGATGAGCCGGCGGGCGCATTGGGGGACGGCGGTCGCAGTATTTGGGGGGTCGTGGCTGTCGGGTTTTTTCATCATCGCGACCGATGCCTGGATGCAGCACCCTGTCGGCTACGTAACGGCTGCGGATGGATCGCTGCAACTTTCCAGCTTTTGGGAACTGGTATTGAATCCGTGGGCGTGGTGGCAGTATGCGCACAACATGTGCGGGGCGGTGATTACGGGCACAGTGGTGATGGCTTCGGTGGGCGCGTTTTATTTGCTGTGGGGCAAGTTCGAAGCCTATGGACGGATTTTTATTCGAGTGGGAGTTACGGCTGGATTAATCGCCAGTGTGTTGCAATTGTTTCCGACCGGCGATGGACAGGGGCGCATGATTGCCCTGAATCAACCGGTTACGCTGGCGGCTATGGAAGCGTTGTTCAAGGGACAAGCGGGAGCGCCACTGGTGATCATTGGGCAGCCCGATGTGGACGCAAGAAAGATAGACAATCCGGTGATCGTGCCGGACGCGCTCAGTTTTCTGACCTACCGGGCGTGGAAGGCGGATGTGAGAGGCTTGGACGCATTCCCGCAAGACCAATGGCCGCAGAATGTTGCGCTGCTGTATTACAGCTATCACATCATGGTCGGGCTGGGGACGATCTTCATCGCGATCATGGTTGTGGCCGCATTCTTATTGTGGCGAGGAAGTTTATTTTCGGCGCGCTGGATGCTTTGGATTTTATTGTTAGCTCTGCCTTTTCCTTACATCGCAAACACCGCCGGATGGCTTACGGCGGAGTTAGGGCGCCAACCATGGCTGGTCTACGGCTTGATGCGCACGGTGGATGGATACTCGAAGATGGTCTCGGCGGGGAATGCAATGTTCACGTTGCTGGGATTTATGGGTATGTACACGGTGCTGGGAATCTTATTTTTGTTCCTGGTGCGGCGTGAGATTGAGCATGGGCCGGGAGGGGAACAGGTTTCCCATTAGTAAAGCGGCGGCTAAGTGATTGAGGAGCGCGATGGAAACACTATGGTTCATGGTGGTGGCCGTGATGGTGGCGGCTTATGTGGTGCTGGACGGATTCGATCTCGGCGCCGGAGCGATTTATCTGGGCGCGGGCAAGACGGTGGATGACCGTCGCAAGATTCTGCGCGCTATTGGTCCGGTATGGGATGGCAATGAAGTCTGGTTGCTGGCGGCCGGGGGCACGCTTTACTTCGCCTTCCCGTTGCTGTACGCATCGAGTTTCAGCGGCTTCTATCTGCCGCTCATGATGGTGCTGTGGTTGCTGATGCTGCGCGGGATTGGGATTGAGCTGCGGGCGCATATGCAGAACCCGGTCTGGGTGGGATTTTTTGATTTGATCTTTTGCGTGTCGAGCGTGCTGCTGGCAATCTTTTTTGGCGCGGCGTTAGGCAACGTGGTGCGCGGTGTGCCTTTGGGCGTCGATGGCTATTTCTTCGAGCCGCTGTTTACGAATTTCAGGGCGAGCGGCGAAACTGGAATTCTCGACTGGTATACCGTACTGACGGGCGTGATCGCGCTGGTGACGTTGACGGCGCACGGGTCGTTATACGTTGCCGTGAAAACGGACGGTGACTTGAATCGGCGCACCCGCGGCATTGCCAGCTGGCTGTGGCCGGTGCAGTTAGTGCTGACCATCGGGGGGCTGGTGGCGACTTTGTATGTGCAGCCGACGGTGCTCGATAACTACAAGCAGCATGCGATCGGGTATCTGATTCCGCTCGTCGTCTTCGGCAGTCTGGCTACCATGCTGTATGGCATTCGCAAAGGCCTCGATAAAATTGCCTTTGTCGGCTCGGCGCTTTATATCGTAGGGATGCTGGTGGGAGCGGCGTTTGCGCTATATCCCGTGGTGCTGCCGGCCAGCACCGATCCGGCCCACCGAAGCCTGACCATTTACAACACCGCCGCCGGACATCACGGGCTGACGGTTGGCATTACGTGGTGGCTCATCGGCATGGTCCTGGCGCTGGGATACTTCACCTTCCTGTTCCGGATGTTTCGCGGGAAGGTGGAGTTGGAAGGTGAGGGCTACTAGCGCAATCGGCGATTAAGCGGCCCTTTTTCGGGTGGCGGCGGCCTTCTCTGCCGATCTGTGGCGGGCTTGTTTTCCGCGCTTAGCAGCGACCTGCTTGGCATGTTTCGATAGCGCCTGCTTGCTGGCCGAAGTGCGAGGTTCGCGCTTCAGGGCATTTTCAGTCGCGCGGGAACGCTTACTGGAAGTCTGGCGCGGCCTTTTGCTGGCTTTCTCGTCTTGGGCAGCTTTCCTTCGCAAGGATGAGGAGTCCTTGGGGGGAGCTAGTTTCACGCCGGCGCGACGCGCTTTGGATAGTCCGATAGCAATGGCCTGCTGGGGCGAACGTGCTCCATGTTTGCCTTCGCGGATATGGTCCATTTCTTCGCGCACAAATTCTCCCGCTTGCGTGGACGGCGACTTACCTTCGCGGGCGTCTTCTCGGGCGCGCTTGAGTGTTTCCTGGTCGGGCATGATTCCTCCTTCTTTATCAACTCTCAGCGATGCTAGCGTGGTTGCGATGGAAATAAAATCCCCGGTTTACCCTAAGGGCTCAGAACCAACTCGCCCCACTCGACGGAGCAACCATGAGCCTAAGAAGACGAATCAATTACCTCGGAGAAACATCTGAGGTGCCCACCCTTCGACAAGTGAGCCTCAGCGCCAATCAGGCTGCCATAGAGGACCTGATGCGCATAAATGATGCACGACTGGCTGGGAAGCTTTGCTCCTCTTACGCCGATCGTATGCTTTCCCGCAGTGGTCTCGGCGTCACAGTAAGCGTTGTTCCCTTCGGGGTTTGACTGAATTGAGCAGCCCGGCCGCCCATCGATGGAAAAATCCACGGCCTTCGGGGAATCGTTGAACAGTCGAACCCAGGCTCTAGGCCGGTCCTGCACAGCAGCCGAAAGCGTCGACGCTAGGCACACAGCCAGTAAAGGGAAAAATTTCATGTCAAACTCCATGGTTGGGAGATCCAATGGACTTAGACACCACGCTCAGCGCAAGCGGATGAACGCAGGCTTCCCGAGTCTCTTGAAAATCCCCTGTATAATCAGATGTTCCAGCCATCCTGATTTCATCTTGGAGAGTGATCCTTTGAACGCACATGTGCCGCATCAACCCGGGCAGGGCGCGCCGGGGCCGCAACCGTTGCCGGGAGTCGATGCCATCATCGCCGTCGGTTCGGGCAAGGGCGGAGTTGGAAAGACCACGCTGTCGGTGAATCTGGCGGTTGCTTTGGCCAAGATGGGACACAAGGTCGGGCTGCTCGATGCCGATGTTTACGGGCCGAACGTGCCGCTGATGCTGGGAGTGAACGCGCAGCCGAAGATGGCTGGAGAAAATCGCATTGAGCCGCTGGAAGCGTTTGGAGTGAAGGTGATCTCGGTGGGATTTCTGAATCCGGGGGACAAGCCGATTATCTGGCGCGGACCCATGTTGCATCAGATCATCAAGCAGTTTCTGGGGATGGTGGAGTGGGGACACCTGGATTACATGGTGGTCGACTTGCCGCCGGGGACGGGCGATATCGCGCTGTCGCTGGTGCAGTCGGTGCCGCTGACGGGGGCGGTGGTGGTTTCGACTCCGTCGGATGTTTCGCTGCAGGACGCGCGCAAGGCGATTGAAATGTTTCGCCAGATGAAGGTCGATCTGGTGGGCATCGTGGAGAATATGAGTTTCTTTACCTGTCCGCACTGCAACCACGAGATCGATATCTTTTCGCGGGGCGGGGCGGAGAAGATGGCGCAGCAGTTTGGCGTGGCGTTTCTGGGAAGCATTGAGCTTGATCCGGAAGTGCGGAAGTCCGGGGATGGTGGCACGCCGGTTGTGCTGGAGGGGGAGAACTCGCCGCATGCCAAATCGATTTTCGAGTTCGCGAGGAAGACGGTGGCGCGCGTGGCAGAGATTAGGGCGGGCGAAACCTCGGGCTTGATTCAGATTCAGTAAGTCAAAAGCATTAACACTGAGGGCAGGGGAACACAGGGTAGTGCTCTGCGATTTCTCAGGACCTCTTCAGCTTCTGGAACCTCAGCTCTGGAATCTGGACAGTCTCCACTCCGGTTTGGTTTCAACATCATTCAAGATCAAGTTTGCGACCAACTCTCCTAACGCAGGCCCGTGCTTGAATCCGTGGCCAGAGCCGCCGCCGAACAGCCAGACGTTATTCATTTGGGGATGGCGATCGACGATGAAGTGGCTGTCGGGGGTTTGCTCGTACTGGCAGACCCGCGTTTCGACGAGCGGTGCGTTCTTCAGGGCAGGGAAGCGAAAGGAGACGTATTCGCGAATGTCGGCGAGAGTCTCTGGGCTGGTGACGCGGTCGCCGTTGGTTGGATCGAAAGCCGGGCCGCGGGTGTCATCGGCGATTTTGAATCCGCGGCGGTCACTGCCTGGGATGCCATAGCGAAAACGTCCGTAGTGATCGGCCCACACTGGGAGTTGAAGATTGCTGAAGCGATCCTCTCCTACCGGAGTTCCGAAGAAAAAAACATCCTGTTTGGTGGAGCGAATGATTTTGCCCAACGCTTCAGGAAATAACTTTCCCAACCAGGGACCGCAGGCGAAGACGTAGCTATCGGCTTCCAAGTGGGAGTTATCGGTGAGCCAAACTCCGTAGCCCGCGCCGGTATCCAGGCCGTAGACGTTTAGCACTCCCGCCTGACAGTATTTTCCTCCGGCAGCAATGTAGGCATCGACCACGGCTTGGCAACTGGCGCGAGCATCCAGATAACCGCTCGCTGGCTCGTAAATACCCCACTCGATGCCTTCAAAGTTGATTTGTGGCCAGCGCTTTTTCAGTTCCGCGAGCGAAAGTTCCCGGAACTCGATCTCAGCCTCTCGCAGCATTTCCATCGAGCCGCGCTCGAAAGAATCGTCGCCGCCGGCGGCCATCCACAATACGCCCGTGGGGTGCAGGAATTGGCGTTTCCAGCGGCGTTCATACTTCTGCCAGAGTTTGAGTGCGCGTGCCGCCAGTTCAGTATAGGGCTGATCGGGGCCGTAGGTGGCGCGCATGATGCGGGTCTCACCGCCGGAGGATGCGCGCGAGTTGCCCGGTCCCCAGGCGTCGAGTAAGGTGACGCGTGCGCCGCGTTCTCGAAGATGAAGGGCGGTCCATCCGCCGAAGGCACCGGCTCCGATGACGGCGATGTGCGGGGTTGATTTCATTGCAGTAAGTGTCGCATTAAAAGCAGAGATTGTCGTACGGGCTAGCGGCCGGGCCAGAACGAGATCGAGCTTTGCTCGATGGACAGCCGAGGGCGGCTGTCCCCACATCCCCACCGGCGACTATTCCCAGATCTCCACGTTAGTAGCGCAGGCAGAATGAGGCCGCATCGGGCTTCAGAGTGCTTGACAGGACTGTACGGTGTTCCTAGAATCCAAGCAGGGCGCGGGGTTGCGTCTTTTGGCTAAGTTTTTGCATCTAAAATACTTAGCTGGAGGCGATCGTCGCGACGATGCGGGCTCCAAAGTACACGGCGAGATGCCATCTGACGCAAATATCGGCAAGCGCGAGCGCGAAGTTCTCACCGCCATCGTGGAGACATTTATTTCAACGGGCGAGCCGGTTGGTTCCCGCACCCTGGCCCGCTCCAGCCGGGAGGGGTTGAGTCCTGCGACGATTCGCAACGTGATGGCAGACCTCTCTGAGGCGGGATTTCTGGAGCAGACACATTCTTCGTCGGGGCGTATACCGACTACGGATGCCTACCGTTACTACGTGGAGCAGATTACCGGGAATGCCAAGCTGGCGCCGCAGGAAGAGAGCCTGATTTCCGACTCGCTCGCCGGAATCAGTGACGTGCAGGAGTTTATGGAGCGGACCTCGCATGTGCTTTCGCTGATTTCGCGAAACGTGGGCGTGACGGTGGCGACCAGCGGGGCGAAAAATGCGCTCGACCATGTTTACTTCTCCAGGCTGAGCGATCAAAAGGTGCTGGCAGTGTTGGTGACGCGAGCCGGGCTGGTGCGGGACCGCGTGTTGCGGCTGGATTTGCCGCAGGCGGAGCTCGACGTGGCTGCGCGCTACATCAATGAAAATTTCCGCGGCTGGACCATGGAATCGATGCGCACCGAACTGGCGCGGCGGATTGACCAGGAGCGCAGCGAGTATGACCGCCTGATGAACTCGATCGAGCAACTTTACAAGCAGGGAGCGCTGGCATCGGAGGCGGCCACGCAAGTGGTATTCGTCGAAGGTGCGGCGAATTTGCTGACCGGCCAGGAGGATCGTAAGCGCCTGCAAGAACTGCTGCAGACACTCGAGGAAAAAGAAAAGGTAGCGCAGCTTCTTAGCGCGTATCTCGACGTGAAGCAGGAAGCGGTGCGGGTGGTGATCGGTCTCGATGATGCCTTGCCGTCGATGCAGAACTTCGTTCTGATTGGGGCTCCGGCGCGTTCGGGGAGCGATATGTTTGGATCGCTGGCCGTGATTGGGCCGACGCGCATGGATTACCAGCACACGATGACCGCGGTTGCTTACATCGCGCGTCTCTTCGACAAAATTCTGAATGAATCGGAGTAATCAAGCTTTATGGTTAAAGGGAATGGCAAGGCGGAAGCACAGGGCACAAAACTGGATGCGGAGCACGAGTTGCCGGCAGGTTCGGGGGATGGGGATGATCCGTCGACAGCAACCTCGGTGAGCGCCGAGAGTCCCGTTTCTGAAGAATTGCAGAAGGTGAAGGCGGAGCGCGACTCGCTGCTCGACCGGTTGGCACGAGCGCAGGCGGAGTTCGAGAATATCCGGCGTCGCGCCGCGAAAGAGCAGCAGGATTATCGCGATTACGCTTTGTCGGATGCGATCAAGTCGTTGCTGCCGGTGGTCGACAGTCTGGAGCGTGCGGTGCAAGTGAAGGCTGATCCGGCGGAGCTGCGCAATGGTGTCGAACTGATCTACAAGCAGCTTCAGGCTGCGCTAGCCAAGTTGTCGGTGACTCCGATTGAAGCGCGGGGCGAGGCTTTCGATCCGCGGTATCACGAGGCCATTGAGATGGTGGAGACCAGCGACGCGCCGGACCATCACGTGATCGAAGAGTTGCAGCGCGGATACACGTTTAAAGACCGCCTGCTGCGGCCGGCAATGGTGAAGGTCGCGAAGAATCCTGGGAACTAAATTTCCCATCCAATTCTATTTTTAAAATCCCTTATTCTCTCGATTAAGAAAGGCGCCAATTCTGGCTACACACGCAAAACGCGATTATTACGAAGTGCTGGGGGTAAGCCGCACCGTTACTGAAGTGGAATTGAAGAGTGCTTATCGCAAGCTGGCCATGCAGCATCATCCGGATCGCAATCCGAATAATCCTGAGGCGGAGGAGCGCTTCAAGGAAGTTACCGAGGCTTACGCGATCCTGGCGGACTCGGAGAAGCGTTCGCTGTATGACCGCTTTGGGCACGCTGGAGTGGGCGGCGCAGCCGGCGCGGGCGCGGGTTTCGATGCCACTGTGTTCCAGGACTTCGGCGACATCTTCGGCGAGTTCTTCGGCTTTGGAGATGCGTTTGGAGGCGGAGGCCGTCGCCGCAGCCGGGTGCAGCGGGGCGCGGATTTGCGCGAAGACCTGACGATGGAGTTTGAAGAAGCGGCATTTGGCGTGGAAAAGACGGTCCTGGTGCGGCGCCACGAGGCTTGCGAAGAGTGTCACGGTTCGGGAACGGCGCCGGGCAAAGGTCCCACGACGTGCCGATCGTGTGCTGGGCGCGGGCAGGTTCGCTATCAGCAGGGATTTTTCAGCATTGCGCGCACCTGCCCATCTTGCCAGGGAACGGGCAGCGTGATTACCGATCCTTGCGCGAAGTGCAAAGGCGAGGGCCGGGTGTTACGGCAGCGTTCGATTGAGGCGAAGATTCCGGCGGGCGTGGAAGATGGCACGCGCATTCGTTTTTCCGGCGGCGGCGAGTCTGGTCCTTTCGGCGGGCCGGCGGGCGATCTCTACATCGTGCTGCATGTGAAGGAGCATCCATTTTTTGAGCGGGAGGGGAATGACCTGCATTGCACCGTGCCGCTCTCGGTGACGCAAGCCGCCATGGGCACGGAGATTCGCGTCCCCACGCTGGACAGCGAGCACACGCTGAAAATTCCCGAAGGCACGCAGCCGGGAACTACGTTTCGGATCCGCAATAAAGGAATACCCGTGCTGAATGGGCACGGCAAGGGCGATCTCTACGTGGAGGTGCGCGTGCAGATTCCGAGCAAGCTGAGCAAGCGACAGAAAGAGCTGCTGCAAGAACTGGAAAGCACCGCGCAGGTGGATAATCAGCCGATGATGCGGACGCTTTTGGGCAAGGTTAAGGACATGTTTGGGTAGGGCAGTTCTTATTCGTATGTACTCAATTTCCCCGTGCCAGCCTTGGTTACATTCCTCGTTCGATTCTGACCATCAGAACTACCCATGACGCGCCGCCGATGGATTGCCGATGAAGTCTCAGACGGCCGAGCTGCTTTGGTCGGCGAGCATGCGAGCCATCTGGTGCGGGTGCTGCGGGCTCGGGTTGGGCAGGAGTTTGATATCTCCACCGGCGACTCGGTGCGGCGGGGGCGGATTACGCGGTTGAGCGGCGACCGCGTTGAATTCGAATTAGGGAACGAGATTCCCGCAAATCCATCGGTCGCGATCACGCTGCTTCTGTCTGTTTTCAAGTTCGATCGCATGGAATGGGCGATTGAAAAGTGTACGGAGCTGGGCGTCGCACGGATTGTTCCGGTGATTGCGCGGCGCACCGATGCGCATCTCGCCGCAGCCGCAGTGAAAAGGGGGGAACGTTGGCAGCGGATCGCGGGACAGGCGGCCGAACAGTCGCGGCGGGTTGCGGTTCCTGAGATTTCCGCGCCGATCAAAATCGCGGAGGGAATCAAATTTCCTGGTTCTTGCCGGATCCTGCTGGCGGAATGCGAGGAACAAACTCTACTGCGAGATGTCGTTCAGTCGCTATCGGCGGATGATGAAATTATTCTCGCGATCGGCCCAGAAGGTGGTTGGAGCGAAGACGAACACGAGTGCTTCCGCCAGAGCCAGTGGATTTCCGCATCCCTCGGGGACACGATTCTGCGCGCAGAGACGGCGGCTATTGCGGCTACGGCAATCGTCGCTTCGGCATTGCTGTAGGGCGAACGTCTGGCGCGGGTGTTATCCTGAGCCGCAATGGCTGTTTCCAAAGCAAAACTTCCATTTGTTCCCGACGAGCGCCAGCGCGAGGCGATGGCTCACGTTCGTGGGCCGATGCTGGTGATCGCCGGCGCCGGTACCGGCAAGACCTCGGTGCTGGTTCACCGCGTTGCCAGCCTGGTCGGGGAAGGTCACGCGCGTCCGGAGGAAGTGCTGGCGCTCACCTATACCGTGGCCGCGGCGCGGGAGATGAGCGATCGGGTTCGGGCGCTAGTGGGAAAACCGATTCGAGCGGTTACCTTCCACGATTACTGCTTAGACCTGCTGAAGCGCGCTGGACAAGGCTTTGGCGTGCTCGATGAGATCGATCTGTGGATTTACCTGCGCAAGAGAATTCCTGAATTTCACCTCGAACATTATGTTCGCGCGGCAAACACGGGAAAGTTTCTCAAGGACCTGCTGGATTTCATCAGCCGCTGCCACGATGAACTGATCACTCCGGAGAAGTACGCGGAGTATGTGTGGGGGTTGGAGCGCGGCGAAGTGCCCGCGCCTCGGGTTGCCAAATCGAAAGATCAGTTGAGTGCTGAGGAGGTGCTCGGACGCTGCCAGGAGATTGCCCGCGTATTTTCGCTGACTGAGGAATGGCTGCGGGAAGAGAATCTAGGCACTTTCGGCCATATGATCACGCGGTCCTGCGCGCTGCTTGCGGGCGACCAGAAGTTGTTGGAGGTTGAGCGTGCTGATGCGCGCTTCGTTCTGGTCGATGAGTTTCAGGACGCCAATTTCGCGCAGATCAAGATTCTCGCGGCGCTGGCGGGCGCCGAGGGGAACGTCTTCGGAGTGGGAGATCCGGATCAGTCGATTTACCGTTTTCGAGGTGCCTCCAGCGCCGCTTTCCAACTTTTTCGGCGGCATTTTCCTGAGACCAAGCTGGTGGTGCTGGGCAAGAACCGGCGGTCGACGACGCCTATTCTGCAATGCGCCTTCGCCATCGTGGACAAGAATCCACCGGTATTTCAGGTGCAGGAAAGCGGCGCGCTGGCTTACCGGCGAATTCCTTTGCTGTCGGCGCGGGAAGAGTCGGCCAAGCAGGAAGGGAAACCGCTGCTTTCGTCCCCGGTCGAAGCGATTGCGTTTGCGGCCAAAGATGCCGAGGGGCCGGATGTGGTCCGGATCATCGAGGAAACCAAGCGGCGCCTGCGATGCAAGTGGAAGGACTTTGCCGTTCTTTACCGTTCGCACGGCCATCGGGATGACGTGGTGCGGGAATTGGCCGAGAGCGAAATTCCTTTCACCATTGAAAACATGGACGTCAGCGACACGCCCGAGGTGCGGGACCTGTTTGCCTGCGTGGGTGTGGTGGTGGATTTGAGTTCTGACGCGAATTTGTTTCGCGTGGCTGCGCTGCCGCAATTTGGGGTCGATCCCGAACAGCTTCGATCTGCGTTACGTAATATTGCGCGCGAGTCGAAAGAGGGCGTGGTTGTGCCCCTTGCGTCGGTTCTGGAAAGCGTGAGCGGCGGGGGGGCGGTGCTGGAATGCATACGCCAGGCGCGGGAGGCGGTCGAGCGCAAGAAGGCGAAGACGCGTGCCGCGCTTCAGTTGATCGGTAAACAGTTTCGCCTGGACCTGGACTCGGCGGTGGTGCAGGCTGCGCTGAATTTCGCCGCTGCGTGGGAGAAAAAGGCGACCACGAAAGAGGGAGATCTCCGCGAGTGGATTGAGTATCTGGAGTATTTTCGAGAAGCTTGCGGAACGATTCCGATGGCGGCGAACGAGCACGACGATGCCGTGCGGTTGATGACCGTCCATGGAGCGAAGGGATTGGAGTTCGCTCACGTCTTCATCCTGCGAGCGAACAGTAGTTCGTTTCCCAGCAGTTATCACGAAACGCTGGTGGAGTTCCCGCGAGCGTTGCGCGACCCTGACTCGGCTGCAGCCGGCGACGATAAGACGCTGCACAATCAGGAAGAGCGCCGTCTGTTTTACGTTGCCATGACGCGCGCGAAAGATTCACTGCGCATCTATGGAAAGCAGGGGTTGGGAAACGACAAAACTCCGGCGGGGCTGATGCGGGAGCTGATGGGGAATGCAGAGTTAAGGCCGTGGCTGCGCAGGCGGGAGGCGCTGCCTTCGCAGCCCGAGTTGCTTGATATTGCGGCAGGTGGGGATGCGGCGTACGCCGAAGGGTCGCGGTTGCCGGCGTGGCTTGCACTTCCGGCCATCGAGGGACTGGGCGCTCAGTTGAGCGCGTCGGCGGTCGAAACCTACGAGACTTGTCCTTTGCAATTCAAGTTTGAACGCGAATGGAAGTTGGGGCGCGAGGTGCACGCGGCGATGCAGTATGGCGCGGCCATGCATCGGGTGCTCCGCACCTACTATGATTCGATCAAACTTGGCCGGACGAAGAGCGACGAGGAGTTGCTGCAAATCTTCCGCGACGACGAAGGCATCGCCGGAATCCAGGATGACTACCAACGCGATTTGTACCTGAAACAAGGGATCGCGCAGTTGCGCGAGTTTCTTGCGGCCAGCCGCTGCGGCCGAGCGCCGGAGGTTCTGCATACGGAAGAATGGTTCGATGTGCAGATTGCGGGAACGAAAGTTGCCGGGCGAATCGATCGGATCGACCGCTTGCCCGACGGGCGAGTGAACATCGTCGACTACAAAACCGGGAAGGCGCGGACGCAGGAAGATGCCGACGACAGCCTGCAACTTTCGATCTACACCCTGGCGGCGCAGCAGAAGTGGGACTATCGGGTCGGCGAACTGGTATTTCATAATCTCGAAGGCAATGTGGCGGTGGCCTCGAAGCGCACGGATTTTCAGTTGGAGGAAGCGCGAGAACGAGTGCAGGCTGTGGCGCGGGGCATCGCCGATGGCAACTTCAAAGCGAAGCCTGACTTTCATTGCACCTTTTGCGCTTTCCGCGGATTGTGCCCGGCGAGAGAGAAGAGAATACCGAATTTTGCCGTCCGCACTACATCGAGCGCGGGTTCGATCGATGGGAAGAAAAGTGGAAGGTCATTGGATTGATCGTGGTTCCGGTCGCTTTCTGGATGTGGAAGTCCGGAACAAAAAATTAGGGGACGCTCTTGGCGTCCCCCTCTTTTTGGTTTACAGCCTGCTTAGTGCTTTTTTGCCTTCTTCTTTGCCTTTTTCTTGGTTGCCATGGTTCTATTCTCCCTTCCATTGTTCATGGAAAAATCTGCAACGATAATTTGTTGCAACTAATTGAAGTATTCAGTTAATGAAAAATGAAGTCAAGAAAAAAATGCATGGAGTGAGGCGTGCGATGCTGTACCAAAGTTACCCGTCGATGCGTGCGCACGATAAAGGTAGCGTTCGTCGTTCTCGAAAACAGATTGCAGAGAGAAATTATGGGAAGACGAGCACGTCGATGCGAACTATGAATCCTTGCCGAAGCGATGAACGCCGGCATCGTTCATCGGCGATTGCCCGCGTGGCCTTCCGGCCGACGTTTGCTCTTTTTTTCTGGCCGCGCATCTATAATGAGAAGTTCTAAAATCTTCGCGGAGCGTGATCTATGGCGGCTTTCGATGATGTGGTCATCATTTCTGGTTGTAGAACGGCGGTCGGAAAATTCCAGGGGAGTCTCAGTGATTTGAGCGCCGTGCAGTTGGGCGCGGTGGTGGTGCGCGAGGCGGTGAAGCGCGCGGGAGTGAAGGCCGAGCAGGTCGACGAGTGCATCCTGGGCAATGTGCTGCCCGCCGGACTGGGACAAAATCCGGCGCGACAGGCAGCGATCTTTGGCGGATTGGCTCCGACCACAGGTGCCATGACAATCAACAAAGTTTGTGGCTCGGGATTGAAAGCGGTTGCTCTCGCGGCGCAAGCGATTCAAACGGGTAACGCTTCTATGGTGGTTGCGGGAGGGATGGAGTCGATGACCAACGCTCCTTATCTTCTGCCGCAAGCGCGCAAGGGATACCGTCTGGGCAACGGCCAGGTGATCGATTCCATGGTGCACGACGGGTTATGGGACATTTATAACGACTACCACATGGGCATCACAGGGGAGAATGTTGCGGAGAAATATGGAATCACGCGCGAAGAGCAGGACGAGTTCGCGGTCAATTCTCATCGCAAGGCGATCGCGGCCTGGAAGGAATGCCGGTTTAAGTCGCAGGTCGTGCCTGTAGAGATTCCTGCGAAGAAGAAGGGAGCGGCTCCGATTGTTTTCGATAAGGATGAATCGCCCCGCGAAGACACGACGGTGGAGAGCCTTCGTGCACTTAAGCCAGCGTTCAAAAAGGATGGGACGGTGACTGCGGGCAATGCTCCGGGAGTGAATGACGGGGCGGCAGCGGTAGTGGTGACCAGCGCTGCGCGCGCAAAAGAACTTGGCGCGACCCCAATGGTTCGTATTGTGGCGCAGGCGACCAGCGGAGTCGAGCCCAAGTGGGTCATGATGGCGCCGGTCGACGCCGTGCGGAAAATCTGGGAGAAGACGGGTTGGAAGAATGAGGATGTGGATCTCTACGAACTGAACGAAGCATTCTCCGTGCAGGCCCTGGGCGTGACGCGCGAGCTCGGGCTCGATCCGAATAAAGTGAACGTGAATGGCGGCGCGGTGGCGATTGGGCATCCCATCGGGGCGAGCGGGGCACGCGTGCTGGTGACGCTGATTTACGAGATGATCCGGCGGGATGTCCATCGCGGAATTGCTGCGCTGTGTTTGGGCGGGGGGAATGCCGTAGCGATGGCCGTGGAGCGCTAGACCTTAGACGAAACCTTTAACACAAGGGGGCACGGAGGAACACAGGGTAGTGCGGAGACCTATTTACTTCTTCGAGATTTCTTATCACATACTCTTCGTGCCTGTAGACTGGGGCGCGGCCGTAGGCAAGGTTACTGTGAACACGGCGCCGCCTCCGGGCGCGTTGGCAGCTTCGATGGAGCCGTCATGTTCCTTCATTACCGATTTGCAGATGCTGAGCCCCAACCCCGTTCCCCCGCCCGGGCGCTTGGTCGTATAAAAAGGATCAAAGATGTTTTTTAGGACCTCGGCCGGAATGCCCGGCCCATCGTCCTGAAAGCTGGCGCAAACCGAGTTTCCAACTTTTGTTAGGCGGATGCGAAGGGTGCCGCGTTCGCGGACATGGCGGATGGCTTGCTCCGCGTTCATGACCAGGTTCAGAAACACTTGCATCAACTGATGCGGATCGGCTTCCACAAAGGGGAGGTTGGACTCGGGCAAGAAATCAACGGTGATGCCGTTCTTGCGCAGCGAATAGGCATGCAGGTTGAGGGTGCGCTCGATGATCTCGCCCAGGTTGACGTTGGTTTTCCCGCCCACCGGCGGTCGCGAGAAATAGGTAAGGTTGTGGACGATCTCGGCGGCGCGGCGCGCCTGCTGTTGCAAAATGACGATCTGCTTGCGGGCCGCTTCGGTGGTCTGCGAGTCCTGCAAAAGTTCGCTGACTCCCAGGATGCTGGTTAGGGGATTGTTGAGCTCGTGGGCGACCCAGCAATACGTAACTGAACGAGTAGCGGCAAAGGCAACATTGCCGTATTCTTTGCCGAGTTGAAACGCGCGCACGTTGGGCGTGGGCACCGGCCGGGCCTTGTAACCCAGCCCCTCCAGGGCGCCGTGCACCAGCTTCTCGTGTTTCCAGGTCAGCCCTCCGAACAG
>CAVQCP010000033.1:0-73602 GCA_963710965.1 uncultured Acidobacteriaceae bacterium
TGCCCGCGATGCATTTATGGTCTTCGATATGCGCCCGGTACTCTTCGGCGAAGGAGCGCAGCGTGCTGACGACTGGGTTGGGCGCGGATTGGCCCAGGCCGCACAGGCTGGTGTGCTTGAGCAGATCGCAAAGCTATTCGAGCATTTTCAGGTCTTGCGGCGTGGCGTTCAGGTTGCCGATGGCGGTGAGGATGCGGTGCATCTGGTAGGTGCCGACGCGGCAGGGGATGCACTTGCCACAGGACTCGCTCATGCAGAAATCCATAAAATATTTGGCGACGTCGACCATGCAGGAGCCTTCGTCCATGACGATCATGCCGCCGGAACCCATGATGGAACCGGCGCGCGCCAGGGACTCATAATCGACCGGCATATCGAGGCATTCCGCGGGCAGGCAGCCGCCGGAGGGTCCGCCGGTTTGCACCGCTTTGAACTTGCGGCCTTCGGGAATGCCGCCGCCGATTTCATAAACCATTTCGCGCAATGAAATTCCCATGGGAACTTCGACCAGGCCGGTATTCTGTACGCGGCCGGCGAGCGCGAACACTTTGGTTCCTTTACTTTTTTCGGTGCCAATGGAGGCATACCAATCGCCGCCATTGCGAATGATGGGCGCGATGTTGGCATAGGTCTCCACGTTATTGATGAGCGTGGGCTGGCCGAACAGGCCCTCCATGGCGGGATAGGGCGGACGCGGGCGGGGCATGCCGCGCTTGCCTTCTACCGAGGCGATCAGGGCGGTCTCTTCCCCGCAAACAAAGGCGCCAGCGCCGAGACGCACGTCAAGACGAAAACTGAAGCGCGTGCCGCAGATGTTGGCGCCCAGCAGGCCGACGCGTTCGGCCTGGCGAATGGCATTGCGCAGGCGCTTGATGGCCAGCGGATATTCGGCGCGCACATAAATGTAGCCTTCGGAGGCGCCGACGGCGTAGGCGCCGATCAACATGCCTTCGAGGACGCGGTGCGGATCGCTCTCGAGCACGCTGCGATCCATGAAAGCGCCGGGATCGCCTTCGTCGGCGTTGCAGATGACATATTTTTGCGTGCCGACCGATTTCAGAACAGTGCTCCACTTCAAGCCGGTGGGATAGCCTGCGCCACCGCGGCCGCGCAGTCCGCTCTTGGTGACCTGCTCGATCACTTCCCGCGGAGTCATTTCGGTGAGGGCCTGGATGAGCGCGGCGTATCCGCTAGCGGCGATGTAGTCTTCCAAGCGGTCGGGATCGATGACGCCGGAATTTTCCAGTACGATTTTTTTCTGCCGCTGGAAGAACGGGACGTCGGTGGGACAGATCAACTGCGACAACGCTGGATTTTCGGGAGCGCCACCATTGAGGCTATCGAGGATGGCGGCGCCGTGAGTGGCTTCCACATTCTTATAGAGGACGCCGGTGCTGGTAGAAACCAGCGGGCCCTCGGAGCAGAGGCCCATGCAGCCCACGCCTTTGACCTGGCATTTGTCTTTGGTGCCGCGCTGCGCGACTTCGCCGTCGAGCGCGTCTTTGACGGATTGGCTTTGGCAGGAAAGGCAACCGGCGGCGACGCAGACACTTACGCGCTGGGGGAACTGGGCTTGCGCGGCGCGCTCGGATTCGGCAATCTCTTCGAGTTCGTCAAGCGTCATAGCGGGTCCATTTCTTCAGGTGTTCGCGGACGGAAGCGGTGCTGACTTTGCCGGCGACCTCCTGATCGTAAACCACGGCGGGAGCGAGGCCGCAGGAGCCCAGACAACGCGCGGTGAGCAGCGAGACCTTTTTATCGGCCGTGGTTTCGCCGGCGACCACGCCGAGATCATGCTCGACGGCATCGAGCAATTGCTTCGCGCCCTTGATATAACAGGCGGTCCCCATACAGATCACGCAGGTGTGCTCACCGGCGGGCTTGAGGGTGAAAAAATGATAAAAAGTCGCGACCCCGAAGGCGCGGCTGAGCGGGACGCGCAACGACATGGCGACATAGCGCAGGGCTTGCTCGTCGAGGTATCCAAAAGCTTCTTGCACGGTGTGGAGGGTCTCGATGAGGCCGCGAGCCTGTTGGCCCTGGCGGCGCATGGTGGCGTCGACGAGCTTCCAGCGTTTGTCCTGCGTGGGAGGAGTGGGCTTCGCTATGTAGGAGGGCATTAGTTGGGCCTTAGTGAAGGATTGTAGACCTTTGAGCGCAGGAAGTATGTAGTAAGGATCACCGTCGGAGGCGCAAGGGGCAGAAGTGGAAAAGGGATGGTTGGGCATCCTCATGGCCTTCTTGTTTTTCTTTCTACTCTTCCTGGACGAATGGCGTCCCATCGCCACTCAAACCGGCGCGTCGTGGGAACGTCCTGACGCGGCTGCGCACCTAGGGATTCTTCGCTGCGCTTCTGCTTCGCGTCGCTCGCAGGCGCTCCGCTCAGCGATGACAAAGGTGCAAGGGCCTCGGGGCGAATTATGCCATGGCTAATCGACGGAGGCTGGCGAGGATCCTTGCGAGACATAATTGTTTTCGCTGTGGGTGGGGGCGGATCGGATCATCATTCCGGCCATCAGCGAGACGATCTGGGATAGGGAGCTTCCGATTACGTCGGCACTATTGAAGCTGCCACGCTCCTGGATTTTGGCGACGCCGCCGGGGAAGTCCCAGAGTCCGAGAAATATTTTCAGGTGGGGATAACGCTGGCGCAGGCGCTTGCAGAGCGATCGCGCCTGAGTTTGCGCGAATGGAGGCAGAGCGGAGACGCATACTATGCCGGCCGGTAGTTCCTGCACTTGATCGAGCATGGCTTGCACTGGGCCGATGGGAACCGCATGAGCGTCGTGGCCGGCGCGGCGAAGGAGGTGGGCGACCATCATGCCAACCAGTTCGTCTGCCTCGTCGCGAGCTGGCAGGCAGAGCATCTTCATCTTAGGATCAGAACCAGGATCGGAACCGTGCAAATCTTCTGGCTGTAAGCCTTCCTGCTGTAAATCTTTTTCCTGTAAATCTTCTTCTTGTAAATCCTGGAGCAATTCGCGCACGCTCTGCTGAATGAATTTGACTCTGCCTTCGTCCAGAGCGTTCTTGTGACGGTCTTGTTCTTCGAGGCCGAGCGCGGGAATTAAAACCGACTCGTAAAGATTTTCGAGGGGATGATCGTTCAGGTAGGTCTCCGTAATCTGGCGTGCGTCTTCATCATCGAAGGCGAGGAGGCGCTGATAAAAATGCGCAGGCGGAGAGAGGACGGGTTGGTCGCCGAGAAGAATCTTGAGAAATCGCAATTGCGGGATGTAGGAGCCCATGATGATCAAACAGAGCGTGAGCGGAGTGGAAAGGATTAGGCCGACCGAGCCCCACAGCATGCTCCAAAAGATTGCGGCGACGAGGATGGCGAGCGAGGAGACGCCGGTGTGTGAGCCATAGAGCCAGGGCTCGATGAAATTGGCGATGGTGAGTTCCAGGCCGACATAGAGGGCGAAGGTGAGACCCAGCTGGCTCCAGCCGGGGAAGACGGCGATGGCCATGGCCATGGGGAAGGCGGCGGCGATGGGGGTTCCGATGTAGGGAATGAAACGCAGCAGAAAGCCGAGGACGCCCCAGAGTAAAGGATGGGGGATTCCGATGAGCGAGACGCCCAATCCCAGCAGGGCGCCGAAGCTGGCGTTCACGGCGAATTGTAAAAGGAGATAACGGCTAAGGCGTTCGGACGCGTCGTCGAGACTCTGAGTGGCGAGGTGCAATTGGTCGCGGCCGGCGAGGCGGAGAAAACGATTGCGCAGATCTTCACGCTTGACCAGCATAAATAAGGTGAGGATGACGACGATGGCGGTGGTTTCGAGAAGGCCAGTGAGCGGGCCAACAATGTCGCGCAAGTATTCGGCCGCGTTGTGCGGAGGCTGGGCGACTTGAACCGGGATGGGTTGTTTGGGGCCGTTCTTCGCGACTTTATTCGTCTGCGCGGTTTCGGAGGCAGTGGACAGATCTTTGGTGAGGTCGTTGACCGTCGCGGTGGCTTTGCCCAGGCGTCCGTTGGCGGGGCTGCGCAGCAGTTCGATTTTCTCGTGAACATTTTCTTTGTAATCAGGAAGCAGGACAACGATTTCGAGCAACTGGTTGCTGACGGCGTAGCCGATGCCGGCCAGAAGCGCGAAGGACAGCACGAGTACGGCCAGAACGCTGGGGACGCGGCCGAGGTGACACTTCTCCAGCAATTCCACTAAAGGTGTGAGCAGGAAAGAAAAAATGACGGCGAGGGCGAGGGGAACCAGCATCTGGCGGCCAAGGTACAGGCCGGCGATGACCACGACGATGGTGGCCAGGGTGAAGAGCCTGGAGGCTGCATTGTCTTCGTTCTGGGGAAAATCGTGGTGGTTGGCCATGGCGGAGATTTGTCGGGTGATTTTGTCGGATAATGAGACGCAGATTCTGTGCGAAGGGGGAATTAATTATTGAGGGCTGGGGGCGCAGGTCGAGGGTGCGTAGTCTGAGTATTGATCCCCATACCCGATCGTAGGCGTGCATTTCAGAGTGCGTCCCCGCTGTCCTTACAGGCATCTCTGTATGTACAGCGCTGTAACGCGCTGCATATCGTAAGGGCTGGACACCTACGGGTGATCTCAAGCTAGCTCAGAGAGGCACCGTGGAAAATCAAAGAAAGATCTCAAGGTAGATGTCCAATCGACCACAACCGATTGTGTGGCCTGGCCGGCCGTACCCTTTGGGAGCGACCTGGGATGGGGAAGGGGTGAACTTCGCTCTCTATTCGGAGCATGCGGAGAAGGTGGAGCTGTGTCTCTTCGGAGATTCGGGGAAAGGCGAGCTTCGCGTCGGGCTGCCGGAACAGACCGACATGGTGTGGCATGGCTACATGCCGGAGATTCGCCCGGGGCAGTTGTATGGATACCGCGTGTACGGGCCCTACGCGCCGGAAAAAGGGCAGCGATTTAATCATCACAAACTGTTGCTGGATCCGTATGGCAAACAGATTCAGGGAAAAATCAACTGGTCAGACTCGCATTTCGGATATCGCGTGGGCCATAAGCTGGAGGATTTATCTTTCGACCGGCGAGACGATGCGGCGGGCATGCCGAAGAATCGGGTGATTGATTCGGCGTTTACCTGGGGCACGGATCGGCCGCCGCAGATTCCGTGGCATGAGACGGTGATTTATGAGTTGCACGTGAAAGGGTTCACCCAATGCCACCCCGATGTGCCGGAGCATTTGCGTGGAACGTATGCGGGATTGGCGACGGCGCCGGTGATGGATTATCTCAACCGCTTGGGTGTGACTTCGGTCGAACTGATGCCCGTGCATGCTTTCGTGGATGACCGGCAACTGGTGGAACGCGGGCTGCGCAATTATTGGGGATACAACTCGATTGGATTTTTTGCGCCGGAGCCGCGGTACCTGGCGACGAATTCGGTTCGCGAATTCAAGACCATGGTGAAGACTCTGCATACGGCAGGGTTGGAAGTGATTCTCGATGTGGTTTACAACCACACGGCGGAAGGCAATCATCTGGGCCCCACGCTTTCGCTCAAGGGAATCGACAACTGCAATTACTACCGGCTGGTGGGCAATGACCCGCGCTATTACATGGACTACACGGGCACGGGAAACACGCTGAACATGCGGCATCCGCGCGTGCTGCAGTTGATCATGGACAGCTTGCGGTACTGGGTGCTGGAGATGCACGTGGATGGGTTTCGCTTCGATCTGGCGGCTACGCTGGCGCGCGAACTGCACGCGGTGAACCGGTTGGCGGCGTTTTTGGACATCATCCATCAAGACCCGGTGCTGTCGCAGGTGAAGCTGATTGCCGAACCCTGGGATGTAGGCGAGGGCGGATATCAGGTGGGGAATTTTCCCATTGGGTGGGCGGAGTGGAACGATCGTTACCGCGACACGGTTCGCTCTTATTGGAAAGGCGATACCGGGACGGTGGGCGATCTGGCTTATCGCATCACGGGATCGAGCGATTTGTATGCGCATAGCGGGCGGCGTCCTTATGCCAGCATCAATTTCATTACGGCGCATGACGGGTTCACGTTGCAGGATCTGGTGAGCTACAACGAAAAGCACAACCAGGCGAATGGCGAAGAGAATCGCGACGGCAATAACAACAACCGCAGTTGGAATTGTGGCGTCGAGGGGCCGACAGACGATCCGAAGATTCTGGCGCTGCGGGCCCAGCAAAAACGAAATCTGCTGGCTACGCTGTTTCTTTCGCAGGGCGTGCCCATGATGTACCAGGGCGATGCGATTGGGCACACGCAGAATGGAAATAACAATGCGTATTGCCAGGACAACGAAACCAGCTGGCTGAACTGGGATTTGAAGGCGGAGGATCGCGACTTCCTCGCCTTTGTGCAGCGCATGATCAATTTGCGCCGGCGGCATCCGGTGTTCCGGCGACGGCGGTTTTTCCAGGGGCGTCCGATCAAGGGCGCGAATGTGAAAGATGTGTTGTGGGTGAATCCCGCGGGCAATGAGATGAGCGAAGAGGAGTGGCGCGATCCTGCAGTGTGTTGCCTGGGAATGTTTCTCTCCGGCCAGGGATTGGATGAGACGGAGGAACGCGGGCGCAAGCTGAGCGATGAGAATTTTTTGCTGCTGCTCAACGCGCACCACGAAGATCTGCAATTTCATTTGCCGTCAATCGGCGGAGGGGGGCGATTTGCGGCATGGATGGACACCTCGCGGGAAGGCGGATTGCGCGCCGCCGGTAATTACAGCTCGGGCGAAGTGTATCCGCTGCAGGCGCGGTCATTGGTGGTGCTGATGGAGCGGCGAAGCGGCAACGGCAAGAAGGAAGAGTCGAATGAGCCGGCATCGTGAAATGCCCTTTGGCGCGGAATGCCGGAAAGATGGTAGCGTGCGCTTTCGCCTGTGGGCTCCGGCTGCGCGCCAAGTGGAAGTGGAGTTGTACGGCGCGGATGGCGCCGCTCTGGCGGTGAAGTTGCCGCTGAAACGAGGCGAGGGCGGGTGGTTTGAATTGATCACCTACGCGGCTCGGGCGGGGACGCAGTATCGCTACAGAATTTTTCGTTCCCGTGAAAATCGTTCGGGTGAAAATTGTACCGGTGGAAATCATTCCGGCGAAAACCCTGCTGCTGGAGATCGTTCTAATCAAGATCCTTCCGATCAAGATGCGGGACAATTAGTTCCCGACCCGGCTTCGCGTTTTCAACCGCACGATGTGAATGGGCCGAGTGAGGTCATTGATCCCAACGCTTTTGCGTGGCAGGATGCGGCGTGGCGGGGGCGGCCATGGGCCGAGGCGGTCATCTACGAATTGCATGTGGGGACGTTTACTCCGCAGGGAACATTTGCGGCGGCGCGGGAGCGGCTGGATTATTTGCGCGAGCTGGGAGTGACGGCGATTGAGCTGATGCCCGTCGCTGATTTTCCTGGGCGGCGCAATTGGGGGTACGACGGAGTTTTCACGTTTGCGCCGGATTCGAGTTACGGGCGTCCGGAGGAGTTGAAGGAACTGGTGCAGGCCGCGCACCGGCGCGGAATGATGGTGTTTCTCGATGTGGTGTACAACCACTTCGGCCCGGAAGGAAATTACTTGAATGCGTACGCGCCGCAATTTTTTACGGAGCGGCACTGCACTCCGTGGGGCAATGGAATTAATTTTGATGGCGCGGAGAGCCGCGCCGTCAGGGACTTTTTCATTCACAATGCGCTTTATTGGCTGGAGGAATATCACTTCGACGGATTGCGGCTGGATGCGGTGCACGCCATCACAGACGATTCGAAGCCACACCTTCTCACCGAGCTGGCCGATGCCGTGCATCGATCGATCCCGGAGGAGCGGCAGGTCCATCTGATTTTAGAAAACGATCTCAACCAGGCGCGTTACCTGCGGCGCGGGGAACACTGCCGGCCGCAAGCTTACACGGCGCAGTGGAATGATGACATTCACCACGCTCTGCACGTGCTGGTTACCGGTGAGCATGACGGTTATTACATCGACTACGCCGAGCGGACGGTCGAACATCTGGGCCGCTGCCTGACGCGAGGATTCGCATATCAGGGCGAGACGTCGAAGTTGCGCGAGGGGAGAGCGCGAGGCGAATCGACGGCAGGCGTGCCCCTCACTGCGTTTGTTTCGTTTCTGCAAAATCACGATCAGATTGGCAATCGCGCATTTGGCGAGCGCATCGCGAGCCTGGCCGCTGCGCGTGCGCTGCGCACGGCGACCGCGATTACGATCCTGGCGCCATCGCCGCCCATGCTTTTTATGGGAGAAGAGTATGGCGCGATCGCTCCATTCTTTTTCTTTTGCGATTTCCAGGGCGATCTGGCGGCGGCGGTTACGAATGGGCGGCGAAACGAATTTGCGCGCTTTGCTGCCTTCAGCGATCCGGCGGTGAGAGAGCGGATTCCGGATCCCAACGCAGACGCGACGTTTGCGGCTTCGAAGCTAGAGTGGACTGCGCTCGAGCAGCCGGCGCATCGGGAGTGGCTCGAGTTGTATCGAGAGCTGCTGCGGCTGCGCCGCGAATTTATTGTGCCCCGGCTCGCAGCCGCGTGCCGGCTGACCTCCGATTACGCCATTCACAGCGAGCGCGCGCTTACTGCGTGTTGGCAGTTTGCCGATCAGGTGGAACTGCGCCTGGCGGCGAACCTGGGGCCGCAAGTCGCGCAGGTACCTGCGATGCATGTTCCGGCGGAGGTGATTTATTCCAGCCCGGAAATTAATGTCGACGATCTGCAACGAGGAACGCTGCCGGCGTGGTCGGTGGTGTGGTGGCTGCAATCATGAGGGCCCCGGCACAATTTCCGCGCGCGACCTACCGGTTGCAGCTCAATCGTGACTTCACTTTTGCGCAGGCTACGGAGATCGTTCCGTATCTTGCGGCGCTGGGGATCAGCCATGGTTACGTGTCGCCGTGTTTAAAGGCGCGACCGGGCAGCATGCACGGCTACGACATTGTCGATCACAATTCGTTCAATCCGGAGATCGGAAGCGCGGAGGAGTTTGATCGCCTGGTCGAGGCGCTACACCAGCACGGCATGGGATTGATCATGGATATCGTGCCTAATCACATGGCGGTGATGGGCAGCGACAACGCGTGGTGGCTGGATGTGCTGGAGAACGGGGAGGCTTCGATCTACGCGAGTTTCTT
Source organism: uncultured Acidobacteriaceae bacterium (assembly GCA_963710965.1). GTDB lineage: Bacteria > Acidobacteriota > Terriglobia > Terriglobales > Acidobacteriaceae > Sulfotelmatobacter. Next base: position 9,085 of record CAVQCP010000033.1, read on the forward strand.
CGACATCGACTGGCAGCCCGTGAAAGACGAGTTGCGGGGAAAAGTTCTGGTGCCGGTGCTGCACGACCATTACGGTGCGGTGCTGGAAAGCGGCGAGCTGAAGCTGGCTTTCGATTGCCCGGGCGGGGATTTCAATATTTATTATCGCGGTCATCGCTTCCCGGTGAATCCGCGGGAGTATCCGCGGATTTTGCAGCGCGGTACGGAGGCTCTGAAACAGCAGCTCGGCGAGAGCAACCCCGACCTGCTGGAATTTGAAAGTTTGATCACGGCGTTTGGCCATTTACCACGGCGGCAGGAGACGGGCAACGAACACGTGGCCGAGCGCAATCGCGATAAGGAAATCCACAAGCGGCGGCTGGCGGGGGTGTGCGGGCGCTCGCCGGAGATTATGGCAAGCATCGAGCGGGCGGTGAAGTCGATCAATGGCGATGCGAACGACCCGGCGAGTTTTGAGGCGCTGCACGAGCTGATCAAGGCGCAGGCCTACCGGCTGGCGAACTGGCGAGTGGCGGCGGATGACATTAATTACCGGCGGTTTTTTGACACCAACGATCTGGCCGGCATCTGCATGGAGAGCGAAACGGTCTTCGAAGCCACGCACCGGCTGGTGCTTCGGCTGATTGCGGAAGGAAAAGTGGATGGCCTGCGGCTGGACCATCCGGATGGGCTGTACGATCCGGCGCAGTATTTCGAGCGCTTGCGGCAACATATTGCGCAGGCGGGGGCGAATTCTGAAAATCGATCTTCTGACAATTCACCTTCTGACAATTCATCGCGATACGTCATCGTCGAGAAAATTCTTACCGGCACGGAGCGCCTCCCGGCGGAGTGGGCGGTGTGCGGGACCACGGGTTACGACTTCGCGAATCTGGTGAATGGGCTTTTTGTCGATCCGACTGCGGCGATGCGCCTGGAGAGGGTCTACCGAAATTTTACCGGAGAACAGGTGAGCGTTGACGACCTCGCGTATGGCTGCCGCAAGCTGATTATTCGCGTGGCGCTGACCAGCGAACTGAGCGTGCTGGCGAATCATCTGACGCGCATTGCGCTTTCGAAGCGGCGAACCTGCGACTTCACGCTCAACAGCCTGCGCGATGCCTTGATCGAAGTGGTGGCGAGTTTTCCGGTGTACCGCACTTATGTAAATCGCGGGGGAGTTTCGGAGACGGACGCGAACTATATCGACGTTGCGGTGGAAGCGGCGAAGGAGCGAAGCCAGGCGGGTGACACCAGCATTTTCGATTTTATTCGCGACGTGCTGCTGACGCGCATCGCCGCAGGGCAGGATGAGCGTTATCAAAAAGAAGTGACCGGATTCGCCATGAAGTTTCAACAGTTCACCAGCCCGGTGATGGCGAAAGGGCTGGAGGATACGGCATTTTATCGCTACAACCGGCTGGTCTCGCTGAACGAAGTGGGAGGCGATCTCAACCGTTTCGGAATTGTGACCAGCGAATTTCACGCGGCGAATGAGGAACGCATGCGAAGCTGGCCGCACACCATGCTGGCTTCGAGCACGCATGATTCGAAGCGGTCGGAAGACGTGCGGGCTCGGATCGATGTGCTCTCGGAGATGGCCGGATTGTGGAGGCTGCGAGTGCGAGACTGGCGGCGCTTCAATCGCAGCCACCGGCGCGTGGTTAACGACAGGCCCGCACCCACGCCGAACGACGAATATTTGCTGTATCAGACTTTAGTGGGAGCGTGGCCGCTGGAGCTGGCCAACGGCGAGCGGAACGAGTGGAATATTTTTTCGGAACGAATTCAGCAGTACATGTTGAAGGCGATTCGCGAGGCTAAAGAGAATACCAGCTGGATCAACCGGAATGCGGAGTATGAAGATGCGGTGGTGACTTTCGTGAAGAAGGTGCTGCATCCCGATCCGCGGAATAGATTTCTGAACGATTTTCTGCCCTTCCAGCAGCGTGTGGCGCGCATGGGCTGCTGGAATAGTTTGTCGCAGACTGTGCTCAAACTCACGGCGCCCGGAGTTCCGGATATTTATCAGGGAAATGAATTGTTTGATTTCAGCCTGGTCGATCCCGATAATCGGCGTCCGGTGGACTATGGGCAGCGGCGGGAATTGTTTGAAGAGGTGCGCGCTGACGAGGCTCCCGTACGACGTTGGATGGAGTCGCCTGATGACGGGCGGTTGAAGTTGTATGTGACCTGGAAGGGTTTGAGTTTGCGAAAGCAACATCCGGAGCTCTTTCAAGAGGGGCAGTATGTGCCAGTGGAAGTTTCGGGAGACAAGGCGGAGCATGTTGTGGCGTTCGCCCGGAAATATGGGAGCCGCGTTCTTCTGGTGATCGCTCCGCGGCTGGTAGCGGGGTTGCTTGGCGACCGCGATGGCGCGCCGATCGGAGCAGAGGTCTGGAAGGACACGCGGGTGGCGCTGCCTTGCCGCGAGTGCCGGAATTCGTATCGCAATGTTTTTAGCGGAGAAATTATGGAGTTGGCCGGGGAGGTTGGTCTGGCGGAATTATTGTCGGAGTTTCCGGTGGCGTTGTGGGTGATGGATTAGAAGAGCTGCAGCGTGGCCAACTTTCGGCAGAGTCTTCGATTGGGCTCGCTTCGCTCGCTGGACCCTTCGACTCGGCTCAGGGCAGGCTCGCGAATGCGCCCGTCCCCACATGAGCGGGTATTCACAGCAACTCGGGATGCGGGGCGCGCATCTGAGGTGGTTTGGATTGTAGAATCCAGCCGCTGATCAAATGCGGGCATGCGGTTCAAGATCTCATGGAAAGCGAATGTGGCACGTGGGCTGGCGGGGGGTGCTTTTCTTGCTGTTGGCGGTGGTGGCGCGGGCGCAGCTTGCGGTGCAGCCTCCGCAGTCGGTTTATGACGGGCAGAATGTCGGCGCGATCGATCTGATCGCCAATCCCCATCGCAATGTCGACCCGTTGCGGCCTCTGATCGAACAAAAAGCGGGCGAGCCTTACTCGCAGGCGAAAGTGGAAGCCAGCATCGCCGCGTTGGAACGCACGGGACAATTTCCAAAAGTTGAAGTCAACGTGGTGCCGGAGGTTACGGGGCTGCGCTTGGATTTTCTGCTGGAGCCAGCTTACTACCTCGGCTTGGTTACTTTTCCGGGGGCCACCAAAAAGTTCAGCTATACGCGGCTGCTGCAGACGGTGAGTCTGCAAGACGAGGATCCGTACGACCAGGCGCAGGTAGCGGCGGCGGAAAAAGCGTTGCAGAGTTTTCTGCGGCGCAACGGATATTTTCAGGCGAGCGTCGATGCGAATGCGCAAATCGATGACGCGCACCAGTTAGTGAACGTGGCGTTCGCCGCGAAATTGGGAAAGCAGGCGAGAGTTGCCCGGATACAACTGGAGGGAGTGGATGCGAGCGAAACGGCGCGGCTGCTGCACGCGATGCGTTCGTTGCGGGCGCGATTGAGCGGAGGACTGCTCCAGCCGGGGAAGGCCTATTCTCCGGAACGGATGAAGGCGGCGACGGCGGAGATCAAGCGAGCGCTGGCGAAGCAGCACCGGCTGGCGGCGAAGGTAAAAGAGAATCCGCCGGACTATGATGCCGAAACCAACCGGGTGAATGTTTCTTTCCAAGTGGAGCTGGGCCCGACGGTGGCGGTGCAGGTGACGGGGGCGAAGCTTTCGTGGCTGCCGATTCTTGCGCGGCGGGAGATGAGGAAGTTGATCCCGATTTATACCGAAGGAGCGATCGATCCGGATCTGGTGCAGGAGGGCGAGCAAAACCTGGTCGATTACTTTCAGAACAAGGGGTACTACCAGGCGCAAATCAAAACGACGTTGCAGAACAAGGCCGGCCAGATTGTGGTGGTCTACGAAATTGACAAAGGCAAAAAGTATAAAGTCGCACGCATTGCGTTTGAGGGAAATCATCAAATCGCAGAAAAGGATTTGATGGGCGTGGTCGCAGTGAAGAAATCGCACATCTGGACGCACGGAAGCGTGAGCGGGAAGCTCGCGAAGACCAGCGCGGAGAATGTGCAGGCGCTGTATCGCGATCGCGGATATGAAGAAGCGAAGGTGACGCCGCAGGTTGAGGTGCATGATCCCGACAAAATCGATGTGGTGTTCAACATAGACGAAGGGGCGCAAACCCTGGTGGAGAAGGTGGAAGTGACCGGCAACGAAAATATTCCGCTGGCACAAGTGGCGGCGCCGGTGGGATTGCAACTGCACGCCGGGGCGCCATTTTCGCGGCGGAAAATGACCGATGATCGCAATCGCATCGCGGCGAACTATCTGAACCGTGGATATGTGAATGTAAATGTGAAAGCTGTGATGAAGCGTGATCCGGCGGATTCACACCGGGTGGAAGTGACCTACAACGTGGTCGAGCACGAGTTGGTGCGCATCGGCGAGGTGGTGTATCTGGGGCAAGAACACACGCGGCTGTCTTTAATTAAGAAGACGACGAAGCTGTCAAGCGGAGCGCCGTTCGATCGGGAACGAATTCTGCAAGCGCAGAGCCGGCTGTACGATTTGAATATTTTTGATTGGTCGAGTGTGGGGCCGAGTAAGCCGATCAACGAGCAAACCCAAGAGACTCTGCTGGTGAAGGATCACGAAGAAAAGCGGAATGAAATCACTTACGGATTTGGTTTCGAAGTGACGCGGCGGGGCGGAAACACTCCGAGCGGAACGGTCGCGGTGCCGGGCGGACCGACGGTGCAACTGGGAAATTACCAGATCGCTCCGAGCCAGGCTACGTATGCCAGTCCGCTGGGGTCCCTGCAATTCACCCGGCATAATATGCGGGGACTGGCGGAGACTTGGACGGGAACGCTGGTGCTGTCGCGATTGGACCAGCGCGCCATCACGACTTACGCGCAGCCACATTTTTTTGGTTCGCAGTGGAATTCGTTGAGTACAGTCTCGCTGGAACGAACCAGCGACAATCCGTTATTCGCGGCCAGTCTGGGTGATGCTTCTTTTCAAATCGAGCACGTGCTGAATCATAAGACCAATACCCGCCTGCAGTTTCTTTATGATTTCAATAAAACCGTTCTGTCGCACATTCTGGTGCCCGAGCTGGTGTTGCCGCAGGATGTCAGCGTGCACCTCTCGACCCTGTCGGCGATTCTGCTGCGCGATACCCGAGACAAGCCGCTGGACGCGCATCATGGAAGCTTCAGCACGGTGAATTTCGGCATCACGCCGACGGGGCTGGGATCGAGCGCGAATTTTGCGAGGCTTACCGGGCAGTATGCTTTTTACCAGCCGTTGCACGGGATGGTTTTTGCCAACAGCGTTCGCCTCGGCATGGCGAAATCGTTCGCCAGCAGTTTTATTCCGACGAGCCAGTTGTATTTTTCCGGAGGCGGCAATTCGTTGCGCGGATTTCCCATCGACGAAGCGGGGCCGCAGCGGCTGGTGCCATTCTGCAATGTGCTGCAGCAGCAGACGGGGTGCGTGGACATCACGGTGCCGGTGGGCGGGAACGCGCTTTTTATTTTCAACTCGGAGCTGAGATTCCCGCTGCACATCGCCAAGCCACTGGGCGGCGTGGTTTTCTATGACGGAGGAAATGTGTTCAGCGCGATGAATTGGAACAACTTCACCACGAATTACACCAACACGATTGGAATCGGATTGCGTTATGCCACGCCGATTGGGCCGATTCGCATTGACGTGGGACGAAATCTGAATCCGGTGCCGGGGCTTGGGGCTACGCAGTACTTCATCACGCTGGGGCAGGCGTTTTAGGAGCGATCATTAGGAGCGGTCGTTTTGGGAGCGATCATGAAGTGGAGGAAAATTATTGGCTGGGCGTTGGCCGGACTGTTGGCTTTGATCGTGCTCGCAGTGGTCGCGGGATATTTTTATTTGAAGACGTCCAGCTTTAAAGAATTCGCCATACGCAAGATCGTGGAGGAAGTCGATCAATCGACGGGCGGACATGCACAGCTTCGCGGCTTTGATTTCGATCTCTCCACGTTGACGGCGAATTTATATGGAATTGTGATTCGCGTGAAAGAGCCGGTGGACGCGGCGCCGCTGTTGCAGGTGGAAAAGCTTACGATGGAAGTAAATCTGCATACTCTGCTGCACCGGAAAATTACGTTTACGGAGTTGTCGATTGAGCATCCGGTGGTCCACTTAAACATTGATCGACAGGGCAACAGCAATTTGCCGCAGCGACCGCCGAATCCGTCGAGCAGCCATACCAATGTGTTCGATCTGGCGGTGGGGCATACAACTCTTAGCAACGGAGAGATTGACTACAACGATCGCAGCACGCCGCTGAATGCGGAGCTGTTTGATTTGAACACCGATATTGGCTTTGAGTCCGCGGCGTGCCGCTATCGCGGGACGATTTCTTATGACAAAGGGGAGTTGCGTTATGGCGAGTACCAGCCGCTGCCGCATGCGCTGAAAGCGAGTTTCTCGGCTACGCCGGCGGATTTTCGGCTGGATTCGGCGGTGATTACTGTAGCGTCATCGTCGATTCGAGTTGCGGCGGAGTTGAGCAATTACAGCGATCCGGTGGTGCAAGGAAATTACGAGATCAAATTGCACGCGCAGGACGCGGATGCGATGGCGCCGAGTATGCATCCGGCGGGCGATGTGGATTTGGCGGGAAGCTTTCATTATCAGAATGTGAACGCGCAGTTCCCGCTGGCGAATCTTAGAGTCGATGGACAACTGGCGTCGGAAGCGCTGGCGGCGGCGGTTTCGACGGGGCGAGTGGAAGTTCGAAATCTGCGCGGAAAGTTTTTACTGGCGGGCGGCTCGTTGCGAGTGGATGGGATTGAAGCGGAAACGCTGGGCGGCAGAGTTTGGGCAGATGTGGATTTGGATCATCTGGCGGGGACGCCTGCGGCTCAGGTGAAAGCGGAGTTGCGCGGCATTTCGCTGGGCGCGATGCAGCGCGCTTGGCGCACGCGAACTCCGATTATGGTAGCGGGGATGCTCGATGGAACCGCGGATGCTGCGTGGACGGGAAGCGTGAGCAAGGTGCGGGCGCGAGTGGATCTGGCTCTGCATGGCGGGAGTGCGCGGGCGAATTCGTCGACGGAAAGCATTCCGGTCGATGGCGCGATTCATGCCGTGTACGATGCTCCCGGGAATTCGCTGACGCTGCGGCAAAGCAGCCTGCGCACTGCGGCGGCGACCGTTACGGCGGAAGGACAAATCGGTAAGCGTTCGCATTTGCAGATTCATGCCAGCGCGAGCGATTTGAATCGAGTGCTGGCGCTGGTAGCGGCGTTTCATCCCTTTACCGGCGGGACGCCAGTGGTCAGCGGATCGGCGACGATGAATGCGACGGTGCAAGGAGAAATGCGGCGGCCGGAGATTTCGGCGCAGGTGAATGCGCAAAATCTCGAGGTGCAAGGCAGCAAGTGGAAGAGCGCGAGTCTTGCGCTGGAGGCTAATCCTGCGCGCGTTGTGGTATCGAATGGCACGCTGACGAATGCGCAGCGCGGGCAAGCTTCTTTCAGCGCGACGATTGGGCTGCGCGATTGGGCGTATTCGCCTGCCAGCCCGATTCAGGCGCAGATTTCTTTAGAGCAGATGCAGATTGCAGATTTGCAGCATCTGGCAGAGGTTCACTATCCGGTGAGCGGAGTGGTGTCGGCGAAAGTTGCGCTGAATGGATCGCAAATTGCGCCGCGCGGATCGGGGACGATTCAGGTGGCGAAGGCGCGGGCTTACGATGAGCCGCTGAAGGCCGTGGCGTTAACTTTTCAAGGACACGACGATTCGATCATTGCTGCACTTCATTTGAGCGCGGATGCCGGAGCGATCGATGCGAACATCAGCTACATGCCGAAGACGGAGGGGTACACGGTGAAGCTGGAGGCTCCGGCGATTATTTTGCAGAAGCTGCGGGCGGTCGAGGAGAAGAACTTCGGGCTTGCCGGGACGCTTTCGATCTCGGCGAATGGAACGGGAACGATTCACGATCCGAAGCTTATGGCGAGCATCCAGTTGCCGAAACTCGAGGTGAAAAATAAATCGATTACGGGAGTGAAGGCCGACCTGCGCGTGGCCAACCAGCGGGCCGAGCTGACGCTGGATTCCGAGGTGGAGCAGACTTCGATCCGGGCGCGCGGGCAGGTGGAACTTACAGGAGAGTATCAGGCGAATGCGTCGATCGATACCGGGGTGGTGCCTCTCGAAGTATTGCTGAACACTTTTTCCAGTCAGGTGCCGCAAGGGTTTTCGGGGCAGACGGAAGTTCACGCGACGTTGCAAGGACCGCTCAAGAATAAGAATCTGCTGGAGGCGCATCTTACGATTCCGACATTGAGCGCGAAGTATCAGGCGCTGGAGATTGGGGCGGCGAGCCCGATTCATGCGAACTACGCGCATTCGGTGATTACGTTGCAACCGGCGGAGATTCGCGGGACGGGGACCACGCTGCGGGTGCAGGGCAGCGTGCCGATTGGAGGCGCGAGTGCAGCAAGTCGAACTGCGGCAAATCAGACTGCGGTAAATCTGACGGCGCAGGGAACGATTGATGCGCGGATTGCGCAGATGATTTCTCCCGAGCTGAAAAGCTCAGGGACGGTGGCTGTGGATATCCACGCGACGGGATCGGCGGCCAGCCCGCAGATTGGTGGGCAGGTGCGTTTGCAGGATATTGCGTTCGCTACGGCGGCGGTGCCGCTGGGCGTGAACAAGCTGAATGGCGGGCTCGATGTAAACGGCGAACGCGTGCAAATTACCAGTCTGACCGGGCAAGTGGGCGGAGGCGAAATTTCGGGGAGCGGGTCGATTAGGTATCGACCGACGCCGCAATTCGATGTTGCTTTGCAGGCAAAGTCGGTGCGGCTGCTCTATCCGACAGGCATACGATCGGTGCTGGACGGGAGTTTGGTATGGGCTGGGACGCTGAATGCATCGGCGATTTCGGGGCGGGTCCTGGTGGATTCGCTGGCGTTTACACCCGACTTCGACATCTCAACTTTTTCCGATCAGTTTGGAAACTATGCCGCGCCAGCGGTGCCCGGCTTTGGCGACACGGTGCAGTTGGGGATCGCGGTGCAGTCGAAGTCGAATCTCAGCGCGACCAGTTCGCAGATCAGCATTGAAGGAAGCGCGTTTTTGAATGCGACCGGAACCTTGGCCAATCCGGTGATTACGGGAAGGACCGATCTTACTTCGGGAGAGTTGTTTTACCGCAACGTGCGCTACCAGTTGCAGCGCGGGATTATTACGTTTAACGATCCAAACGAAACCAATCCGACGCTGGACGTTTCGGTGGCGACCACGATCGAGCAATACAATTTGACGCTGAATCTGCGCGGACCATTCGATAAGCTGACGACGTCGTATACGTCGGATCCTCCGCTGGCGACGGCGGATATTATAAATCTGATTGCGCGCGGGCATACCAGTTCGGAGCTGGCGGCGCAGAGCCAGAGTACAGATTCGATGATTGCGTCGCAGGCGGTGAGCCAGGTCAGCGGCAGCGTGCAGAAGCTGGTGGGAATTTCGGCGTTGCAAGTGGATCCGGTGTTTGGCGGGAGCACGCAGACCTCGACGCGCGTGGGAATCCAGCAGCGAGTCAGCAAGAATTTTCTGTTTACGTTTTCTACCGACCTTTCGCAACCGGGGCAGGAGATTGTGGAGGGGGATTATCAGATCAATAAGCGGTGGTCGGTTACCGTGGAGCGGGATCAGGTGGGCGGGGTGTCGGTGGATGGGAGGCTGCATACGCGGTTTTGAGGGGGGATGGCTTAAGCGCCTAAAATCTTTAACACAGAGGACACAGAGGAAGCACAGGGTAGTGCCAGGGCTTTATCAGGTTTCGTTAGCCTTAATTTGAGCGCCGGGATGATTCGGGTGGAACGTCAGAATCCTCGATCTTTTCTTCTTCTTCTTTTTCTTCTTCCTCTTCTTCTTCTTTTTCTTCTTCTTGCTCGCGTTGCTGAATGGAGCCTTGGGCGCTTTCTTTGGCTAGTTCGGCATTGAGTTCGGCGCCGACCAGCAAGACGAAGGAGTTGTAGTAGAACCAAGTCATGAAGGCGATGAATCCGCCGAGGGTGCCGTAGGTTTTGCTGAAGTTAGCGAAGTGGCGGAAATAAAATCCCAATAAATAAGATAGGCCGATCCAGCAGGAGACGGCGAGGATGGCTCCGGGCAAAGTGGCGAGGAAGCGCTGTTGTACGTTGGGGGCAAGAAAATAAATTAACTCCACCGCGATGAGTGCGACAGTGACGGCGACGACCCAGCGGAAGACAGGCCACAGGAGAGCAAAGTGGGGAAGATTCAGGCGGAGGGCGAGCCAGGCGCCGAAGTGCGGACCGACGATGATGACGGCCAGCCCCAAGAGCAAGAGCGCGCCAGTGGCCGCGGCGAGGCCGACGGCGAGCAGGCGGGTTTTCCAGTAGGGGCGGACTTCTTTTACGTGGTAACAGACGTCCAGGGCTTCGATCATGGCGTCGAAGGCGCTGGAGGCGATCCAGATGGTGCCAATCGTTCCGAAGGAAAACCAGGCTTTGCGATTTGCTCCGAGCACGTCGAGCACCACGGCCTGGACGACCGGGACGGCTTGGGCGGGGACGAGGCGGTAGATGAGGTTTAAGAGATTGGAACTCAGACTGGAAAAAGGAAGCAGAACCACCAGCGAGAAGAAAAGGATGAGCGCCGGAAAGACCGACAGGACGAGGTAATAAGAGAGAGCGGCGGCCATCTGGAGGACGCGATTCTCATTCACGTCGCAGTAGGAGTTGGCCAGAGCGCGCTGGAGACCGGCGAAAGTCACGGGGGTTAGATGCGGTTGATCGCGGGCGTATGTGCCAAGGAAATTTCCAGCGGCATGGTGGACCTACCTGGTGCGGTTCCATTGTACCTGCTTTGCCCAGCGCTCTCGTAAAGCGTCGACGATCCAAGGATGGGGCCAATCGGGGGCTGAAGCCCCCGATTTTCAAAGGGCGCTGTTTTCGGCTCGGCTAAAGCCGAGCCCTGTCAAAGCGCCGCTCTGTCAAAGCGCGGCCCTTTCAAAGCCCGTGACTTTATGAGCGAACTCCTGTTACAGGGCGCGATTTCATCCGTCAGAAAGTAAAGCGCGCGCCGAACTGGAACTGGCGCGGAGTATTGACGGTGCTGGTGATGGTTCCGAAGCTCTGACAATAACTGTTGGGGACCCCGGGCAGGCCGGTGGTGGGATTGATGATGCTGTAGTCGTAGCAAGGCAGCGCGCCGGCTTGCCCCAAGCTATATTGCGTCGAGGTATAGACGTTAGGATATCCGTATTGCGGGGTGTTGGTGATGTTGTAGGAGGAGACGTCGAAGCGCAAGGCTTTGGTTTCTCCGATCGGGAACGTCTTGAAGATGGAGAGGTCGAGATCGCGCGCGCCGCGGGTGCGAACGTGGTCGAGATAGGCCGGGGCATTTCCGGGGATGAAGGCGTTGGCATTGCCGCCATTTTCTGTGCCTGGGGCTACGAAGCAGTTTTGTGAGAACCATTGATTGACGGTGTGAGGAGTGCTGACGGCGCAGCTCAGGTCGGTGCGTTGATTAAAGTACGACGGGGATGCTCCGACCGTGGGCGAGGCGATGGGGATGCCGGTGCTGAGATAGCCGATGGCATTTACCGTCCAGCCCCCGAGCGCAGCATTGGAGAAACCATTCAGGTTGACAGCCCTGCCCTTGCCGACCGGCAAGTCATACGATGCCTCCCCGGAGAACTGATACTTCACATCCTGGGGGCTGACCGAGTGTTCGTAGCCCAGATTTCTCCAATCTTGAAAGGCACCGGTGTGCGCACCTACGAAATAGAGGGGTGGTTGCGCGTCGTCGGTTAAGATTTTTCCCCACGTAAAAGTGGCGAGCGTGGTGAAGTGGCTGGTCAGTCTTTTTTGCACTTTGGTTTGCAGGGAGTTGTACTCAGAATCGCCTGCGGGGTAGCCATGAACGATTACGCCGTTGCCGTTACCGTAGTTGCCGTTGCCGAATTGCGGATATTGTTGGAGCGCGACAAACAGGGGCACGGTGGAGGAGCCGTAATTCGCGTTGGTGGGAGGCAGGATTGCCTGCCATTGGTTGGGAACCGTGTTGTTGGTCAATGTCGACTGGTATTTTCCGATGGTGCCCAGATCGAGCTGGTTCAGATCAACATTGTCGAAGGGCAGGAAAAGACCGCGGCTACCCACGTAACCGACGGTGACGATCACCTGATGCGGCAACTCATACTCCACGGCGAAATTGAAGTTATAGGTGGTGGGGCTGCGCTGCGAGCGCAGGACGGTGTTCAGGGTGGTCCCGAGATTATTGGCAAGTCCTGAGGGCGGGCTGGTGAGGGTGGGGACGACTCCGTTGGGAAAGGGATTGCTCAAGGAATAAAGTCCAGTAAAGCTGGGCGCCGGGCTACCGGGGGAAGCGCCTGCGCACAACGAGGATCCGTTAAAGGTGGTGTTGCCGTTGGCGGTGTAACAGGTGCCGTTCCAGGTAGTGCTGGAAGAAAAGCCATCAGTGTTTAGCAGGGCGCTACTGACGTTGTGGGTGCTGGGTCCGTAATAGAAGCCGGCGCCACCGCGCAGGACGAGGTGGGGCACAGCTTGCCAGGCGAAACCGAGTCGCGGGCCGAAGTCATGGAAATTGGCGGTGAAGGGGGAACGATTGCTGCCGTTAGCGTAAATTTCGGCGCCGGTGTAGGAGACGCCATCGAGGGTGTTGGCGGCATTGGGATTGAAGTACTCCTGACGGTTGTAGCGCTCGTTGCGGCCGCCGAAAATGTCCCAGCGCAAGCCCGCGGTAATGGTCAGCGTCTTGGAGACGTGATAGGTATCCTCGACAAAAGCGGCATAGTAGGGATTGGACTCAGCGGCGAAGACGTCCTTGGTGAAATTGGGATAATCATTGTTCTCGGGGTTGGCGCCATTGGGATCACTGGCCAAGCCGACGAGGAGGGAGGCGTAGTCGCTGCCACCTACGGAACTGGCAATTGACTGATCGGTCGAAGTGATGTCGAAAGAGTAGGCGCCTGCGGGAGCGGGGGGCTGGCCGACGTTGAGGTAACGCTTCATCCACTCGAAGCCGGTCGAGATCTCGTGCTTACCGTGAACTTTGGTGATGGCGGCGTTGGCATCGCTGTTCTCGCTGGCATACACAAAGTTGTTGTAGTCGGCGGTGCCCCCGACACCCTGCCCTACATCGGCAAAGATCACGAAGGGAAGCTGTTTGAAGACCTCTTGCGCCGCCAGTGAGGCGGGAAAACCGAGCTGGGTAATGTCGGTGTTGCTGTAAGCGGGGTTTCCCTGATTTTCATGATGGCGGGTGAAGGAATAACGCAAATTCAGGACGGTGGAGGCATTCAGAGTCAGGTCGTCGGCGAGGAGAATATTGCGGCCGTTGGTAGTGTTCTGGGCATAGTTGAGGTCCCACCCGCTGGGGAAGACGTTGGCAGTGGAGAAGATTAACTTGTCGTAGGAAAAGCGGGTGAAGATACGCTGCCTCTCGCTCTTGTTCCAATCGACGCGGACGTCGAAGCGGTGCGCCTTAAACGGATCGAGACCGGGGAGACCGTAATTGTTGATGACGTCGGAGGTAGCCGAATCGCAGGTGGTGGGGCTGGGGAGATTGCAGTGCGGCATCTTTGACAGGTACAGCAAGCCGATGGGGTTGGGGCTGGAAATTACGTTACTGGCAAAGGGCTGACGGGTGCCGATGAGGCTAGGATCGGGCGCGTTAGCGGCGGTGTAGTCGGGCTGGGTGGGATCATAAATGGTGAAGCCCATGGCGGAAAAGTTTCCGGTTTTTTCCGCAGTGGTGGGGACGCTGAAATAATCGATGCCCTCGAACTGCTGCTGCTGCGTGTCTTCGTAGTCTGCGAAGAAGAAGAGCTTATCTTTCTTAATCGGTCCGCCGATGGCTGCGCCTTCCTGGTAGCGGTGGAAGTCTGGAGGAGAGTTTGACATTCCGCTGCTTAACTCGGTGTTCTTGTTGAAATATTCGTTGGCCGACAGAGCATTGGGGCGGAAGACGCCGAAGACGTCGCCGTGGAATTTGTTGGTGCCGCTCTTGCTGACCAGGCTGATGACTCCGGCGGCGCCGCTCTGGTAGGAGGCGGGAGTATTCTGGGTTTCCACGCGAACTTCTTCGATGCCATCCTCGGGAATATTCATAGCCGGAATGATGGCGGCGGAGTTGTTTTCCGCGATGCCTATGGGGCTGCCATCGAGCATGTAGTAAACGGATCCGACGATAGCGCCGTTGATGGTGGCGGAGGAGATGTCGACTCCGGGGCGACCGACGGAAATGTTCTGAATCGACTCCATGGAATCGTTGGAGTTGGGCGAGCCGTTGGGCGGCGTGACGCCTGCGCTCAACTGCGCGAGATCGTAGACGTTGCGGTAGAGCAGCGGAACGCGGTCGATGGTCTCGGCGCCGATGAGCGTGCCGACAGTGGAGTTGCTGGCCTCGACTATTTCCATACCTTCGGTAACGGTGACCTTCTCGGAGATGGTGCCGACCTTCAGGGTGAGGTTGACCTCGGTGACTTGATCGAACGTCCACCTTGATCTTGTCCTGGGCGACGGGCGCGAAGCCGGTCTGGCTGACGGTGACTTGATAGACGCCGGGATTGAGGGAGATGAAAGTGTAGAGTCCGGCGCCGCTGGTGACAGTTTTCTGGGTCGCGCCCGTGTCATGGTTCAGGAGCACGACTTGGGCGCCTTGAACGACCGCGCCGACGGGGTCGGTGACGAGGCCGCTGATGGTGCCGCGGCCGGCTTGACCGAAGGCGACAAAACTCGCACAGAGAACGCAAAGCAAAAGAACATGGTGCGCTGCCTTGACGGCTGCGATTTTGCTATTCATGGAGAGCCTCCCCAAGCGGAAATTGTGACCGAGAGTTTTGGCGGAATCTTCGAATCGGAACGAGTGTGCGTGGGCCCGGCGTTTCATCGGAGAAGACTCCTTCGAGCGGAAGCGGCGAAGCCGCCGGACGATTCCAGCGGAATCGTTTTATTAAAACGTATGAATATTGAGGCTTTTGCCATATTTTCGTCAAGTAAAAAGTGGCCCTGAGCGGCTAAAGCCGTACCCCTTCAAGACGAGACGCTTCAAAACCGCGACGCTCCAAAACCGCGACGCCTCAAAACGCCTGCTCTCAAAACGCGCTGCTTCCAAAACGGGACGCTTCAAAACGTTCTCGCCATTCATCGTAGCGGCAAACCGAGGCGCCGCCCAAAAACCAAACGTTGCGCTAGCTCGGAGCGCGGGTGGAATCGCGTACTGCCAGTTCGGGAGCAAGTTTTCTGTGGACGGCAGCTACTTCGCGCTTTTCCTGCATGGCGCTCATGCCCGCCAGAACGATGCTGGCGCCCATTGCGCCCATGGCTTCCATGGGCTGACGAATTGTGGTCAGCGATGGAGTGCAGAGGTTGGAGGCGGCGACGTCGTCGAAGCCGACGACCGAACAATCTTCCGGGACGCGGCGGCCGGCGCCGATCAGGGCGCGGACTGCGCCGAAGGCGGTCATGTCGTCGAAGGCCATCAGCGCGGTAAAGGGGCGCTTCGTCTGGAGCATGTCTTCAGTGAGTTTGTATCCGGCATCGAAACTGGAGATGGGATCGCGGGAGCCGGGAAGATCGACGGTCAGGCGGGAATCGATGTCGAGGCCGTGCTCCTTGGCGAAGGTGCGGACACCTTTCCAGCGGGGGGCGCTATCGCCGAGGGTTTTGGGTCCGCGAATGAAAGCGATCTTGCGATGGCCGAGGGAGTGGAGATGCTCGACGGCAGCGTAGGCGCCGAGTTCGTTATCGACCATGACGGAGCTGACGGAATTCTTGGCCGACTCGCGGCCGATCATGACGGTAGGAAGATTGCTTTTTTCGAGATCGCCGAGAACATCGATGTTCACGAACAACCAGTTGGCGACAACGATGAGGCCTTCAACGCGGCGGTCGAGAAGCATTTCCAGATAGCGCTCGAAGCGGGAACGCTCGTTGTGCACGTCGGTGAGAATGGGGAGATAGGATGCTTCGTAGAGGGCGTTCTCGATGCCGCGCAGGACGAGGGTGCAGAAGGGATCGGTCATGTCGAAGACCATGACTCCAACGGTGTGAGTGCGGCGGCTGCGGAGGGAACGGGCGAATAGGTTGGGGCGATAGCCGAGAGTTTTGGCGGCGACCTCGATTCGCTTTTTGGTGGTGATGGGGATGTAGCGAGCGAGCGGGGCGTTACTCAGGACAATAGAAACTGTCGTGGAGGAGAAGCCCGCTTTTTTAGCTACATCCCGGATTGTGACCATACGTTCTTCCTAACTGGCGGCGAAGGGCGATGATTTCGTCGGCAGCTAAAGCCGGCAATGCAACGGAAGCTATTCATGCAGCGCTGAAGCGCTGCTCCACCCAAAGCCTCTCCCGGCACGGCTGAAGCCGTGCCCTGATACGGTATCCATTTACTTCGCTGCTTCCAGGGCCGCGCTGCCGGGTGCGACGTTCCATCCGTCGATGGTCAGCAGGAAATTTTTATCCGCTGCTTGGGCGGGATCGAAGTGAGCTGTCAGCTCGCGTTTTTCACCGGGCAGCAGGGAGACGTAATTGTCGTCCCAGAAGATGGGGACGACGTCGTCTCCATTCGCGTTGGCGATGCGTACGTGCACCATGAATGCCAGGCTGGAGCTGGGATTTTCTACTTCAGCATGGACCACGCGATCTCCACCTTCTTGAGTAATTGAGCTGTGAACCGAAACTTCTGCGGGCGGCAAGCTATTTAACCCGGTTAGATCCGCGTAAGCCTTTTGCGGGGTGTAGACGGTGTCGAGCTTTTTCGCCCAGTCGAGAACGTCGGGTTTAGTGGAGAGCCAGTAGAAGTTTTCGCTGAGTAATTTGCCGGAAGCGTCGTGGAGTTCGAGTTTCAGGAAATACGTTGGCCCGCTTCCGTCCGCCGGTTTGAGTTGCAGAGCGCGAACGCTGGCATCGGCGGGGACGTTGAGTTTGGCTCCCTGCAAAGATTTTTCTTTGGCATTGATGTCGTAGATGGCGGCTTTGACGCTGAGGCCGGAAAAGGCGTGGTCGTAGCCGTTGACGACGGCAACTGAATTGTCATCGTAAGAATATTGAACGTGGAGCTGTTCGCAGGCTTTCTTCGATCCGAAGTAGGCGCCCGCCGGGACTAAATAATAGTCGTACAAATTCCAGATGAACGAGGGCCAAGCATTGTTGAGCATCCACTGAATGACGCCGGTGGAGACGTACTTGTTGCGGCCGTAGGCTTCGAACATGGCGCGCTGGGCCTCGTAGTTCATGGCTTGCGACTTGCGCAGGAAGTCGTCGAGGCCGGTGGCTTTGCCGTAGCGGTGGTCCATGCCGTTGATGAATTTGTCGATGGTGGTGAAGCGTTCGAGGCCGGCGTGGTAGTTCCAGTATTCGTCGATGGGCCAGAGATGATCGGGAGGAATAAATTTCTTCAAGCTCGGCAGCGTCGGAATCACAGGGCCGGGGCTGGTTTCGGTGTTGTAGCCATAGGCCCCGCCGGCTTGCGTGTCTTCGAGCCAGTAGCCGGGGGGAACGTAATCGTAGGGGCCGGTCATCTTCACGCCGGAGGGGCCGGTGACTTTGGTAGACGTGCCGGCGGCAGAGGAGACGGTGGGATTGGGCCAGTGCGTGTCTTTGATGACTTGCAGATATTGGGTTTCAATTTTCGGCACGGGGGGATTGTCGCTGCCGTAGAGCCAGACGAAGACGCTGGGGTGATTGCGCAGGCGGGTGAGTTGGTCGGTGAGCGAGGCTTCGGCGATTTTGGCGGTGTCGTCGGTCCAGTGCTTCCAGCGTTCCCAGAAATCGCAGCAGGTCCAACCGGGCATGACGAGGACGCCAAGGCGGTCAGCGGTGTCAAAAAATTCGTCGCGCTCCATGCGGCCTTCGAGGCGGATGGCGTTGAGATTCATGCCGCGAACGTAATCGATAGCCGTGTCGGAGCGCTCGGGCGACCAGCGCAGAAGCATATCCGGGGCCCAGGCCGCGCCACGGACGAGCAAGTTGCGGCCGTTGATTTTGAAGAGGCGTCCGCCTTGCGGAGTGAGAGCGGAAGTGACTTCACGAATGCCGAACTTTATTTTTGCGGAGTCGGATTCGTGACCGTCGACTTCAACTTTCAATTCGGCGCTGTACATTTCTGGCGTGCCCATCTGATAGGGCCACCAGAGGCGGGGACTGGTAAGTTTAAGTTGGGGATAATCTGCGGGCGTGAAGACGACGGTTTTGGACTCGGAGGCGGCGAGTTCAAGTTTTTGGCTAACGCGAATTCCTTCGATATCGGCGGAGACGGTGGCGGTGGCGGGATGGGCGGCGGTGTTGTGGAGATCGGCGGAGATGGTGAGGGCCGCGGTTTTGTAGCTGGAGTCGAGTTTTGAATTGATGAAGGGATGGCGCAGGGAAACTTCGCCGGAGGTGGTGAGATAGACGGGCTTCCAGAGGCCCATGTCTTTATCCGGAGGGGTTGGGTTCCAGTCGACCCAGGTCATGGCGAGCGCGTCTTTTTCGGGAGCGAAGACTTCGATGGCCAAGGCGTTGGGCTTTCCGGTGGCGAGGTGCTTGTCGATTTCGAGTTCGAAGAGGCGCATCATGCCAATCAGGTCCTGGGTGTCGGCAATTTTTTCTCCGTTGAGCCAGACGTTGGCGCGGTAGTTGATGCCGTCGAAATGAAGCCAGGTAGCGCGAGTGCCGGAGGGCGCGGGCGATTCGAATTGGGTGCGAAACCACCAGGAGCAGCGGAAGGGGCTATCGGCGGGCATGGATTCGTTGGCGAAAAAAGTTTTGGTGGGGTAATCCATGCCGGGGAAAGATTTGAGATTCATTCCGTAATAAGGGTCGGGGTAGGTGTGATCGGCGACCAGCGCGGCAACAACCGTGGTGGGGACCGTTGCTTTGTGCCAGCCATCGGTGGGGAAGCCGGGTTGGGAGATCTGCTGGCCGGTGGCTTTGGCGTCGCAGGAGGATTGGAGTTGCCAATTTTGGCTGAGGGGAATCGTTGCGGGGGGATCGGCTGCGAGGCTAGACGCGGGGAGCAGGAGGACGAGCGGCAAGAGCCAGAAGTTGCGTTGCATGGGGCACCTGCATTGGGTTAAACAGTTTATTAAAACGTATGAATAGTGAGGTATTCGGGCTCCGGTGTCAAGGGAGAAATTTGGGAGTTGCTCCGGAGGCTAGGTGTACGGGAGCGGGTAGGGGTCCCTCGCTGCGCTCGGGATGACAGTCAACTCGTGGATGGCGGTCAGAGGTAGAGGTCTGGAGTGACTAATTTTTCTGGCTTGCAATGAAAGAAAATCGAGCTGTGCTCGATGGACAGCTGAGGGCGGCTGTCCCCACATGAGCCAGGCGGCTGTTTCCCCTGAGGCATTCGGCGGCGCTTCGAGATCAGGCTAGCCTGGTTGCCAACTCCTTGCGGTCCAGTTCTTTTTCCCAGAGGGCGACAACCAGCGTGGCTACGCCGTTGCCGATCATATTTACTAATCCGCGGAACATGCTCATGAAACGGTCGATGCCGAGGATGAGCGCCATGCCCGCGACCGGAATGCTGGGGATGACGGAGAGGGTGGCGACGAGAGCGATGAACGAAGCTCCCTGGACGCCGCTGGCTCCCTTAGAGGTCAGAGTGGCGACGCCGAAGAGGGTCAACTGCTGCAGTAAGGTGAGATGAGTGTTGGTGGCCTGGGCGACGAACAAAGCAGCCAGAGTCATGTAGAGGCCGCTGCCATCGGTGTTGAAGGTAAAACCGGTGGGAACGACAAGACCGACGAGAGAGCGCGAGCAGCCCAGCATTTCGAGCTTCTCCATCAAAGTTGGGATGGCGGTCTCGGAGGAACTGGTGGCGAGCACCAGCAGAATCTCCTCTTTGATGTAGAGAAGAAATTTCACGATGCTGAATCCGGCGAGCCAACAAATCGCGCCGAGAACAATCAGCACGAAGAGAATCGAGGTGGTCCAAAAAGTGGCGATGAGCTTGACCAGCGGTCCGAGCGAGGCGAAGCCGTACTTGCCGACGGTGAAGGCCATGGCTCCGAAGGCACCGATGGGAGCGAAGATCATGAGGATGTTGACTACGCGGAAGACGACGTGGGTGAGCGATTCCAGGAGCGCGACGATGGGTTTGGCGCGCGGCCCGGCGGAGGACAAGGCAAAGCCGAAGAGGATGGAGATGAATACAACTTGCAGAATATCGCCTTTGGCGAAGGCGTCGGTGACGGTGGTGGGAACAATGTGCAAAAGAAATTCGGAGACGCTTTGCGCCTTGGCCTGGCCGGCATAATCGGCGACGGATTTGGCATCGAGCGAGGATGCGTTGACGTTGAAGCCATTGCCGGGACGGACGACATTGCCGACGAGAAGTCCGACGAAGAGGGCGATGGTGGAAACGATTTCAAAATAAAGCAAAGCTTTGCCGCCGACGCGGCCGACTTTTTTCAGATCGCGCATTCCGGCGATGCCGGTGACGACGGTGCAGAAGATCAGGATGGTGATGATCATGGTGATCATCCGGATAAAGGCGTCGCCGAGGGGCTTCATGGCGATGGCGCGGGCAGGCGAGAAATGTCCGAGGAGCAGCGCGGCGGCCATGGCGAAAAGAACCTGCACCCAGAGGGCGTGGTAGAAGGGCTGGCGGCGTGGGACGGCGGGTTCGGCGTTGGGCTCGGAAGTGGATGTGGACATTTTCTGGTGACGCTGGATCTATGGCTAAAGCCGGTTCGATTTTCTCGAGTGTATGGCGCGGCTGAAGCAGCGCCCTTTCAAAGCCTTGCAACAGCGACTTGCTAGCTTGCGGTGAAAGAAAATCGAGCTGTGTTCGATGGACAGGCGAGGGCGGCTGTCCCCACATGAGTTCTATGGCTGAAGGGTTTTTACCAGCCAGGGGATGATGACTTCTTTGAAGATGCGAGGATCGGGCCAGACGCCCACCTGGCGGCCCAGGTGGCCGCCACTGGGATTGATCCAGGCTTCTTTGGGGACGTCGCCGTGGCTCAGCAATAAATATTCGTCGTCAATGGGAACTTGGGTGTCTTTGACTCCGGCGATGATGAGCATGGGGGCCATGGGCTTGCCAAGCAGGCCTTCGTGGACGAGCGAAAGTTTGGGAAGGAAATCGGCCATTTCGTCCAGAGTGTGGACGCCTTCGAGGATGTTCATGAGGGCGGGGACTTGATCGAACAAGTATTCACGATTGCCGAGGAGCGAGTTCATCAGAAAATCTTTTTGGAAGAATTTGTCGACCGGGGGAGACTGGGCGCTGCAACCGCGGAGGCGGGAGCGTTCCACGATGGCCATCTTGGTGGCCCAATAGGCTCCCCAGCTTACGCCGTGCATGGCGATGCGGGACTTGTCGATTTCGGGGCGAGATTGGGCGTAATCAATCACCTTCGAGAGCATGCGGTCGGCGGACTCGCTGACTTTGATGGGATTCTGGCCGGTGCCGGGGCCGTCGACGGCGAGATAGCCGATGCCGAAGGGGAGGATGGCGCTGAAACTTTCGGTGAGATCTTCTTTGCGGCTGTCGAGTCCATTGACCGCGATGACCAGCGGGACGGGGCCTTTGGCGCTTTTCGGCAGGCGGAGATAGCCGATAATTTCTTTGCCTTCGAAGGGAATGTGGACGACTTCGAGGGGAGGGTCGAAAAACTTGGCGTGATCGAGAAAGGCTTCGAGGGCTTTTTCGTAGGAGCGCTGCTTGCCGGGAGAGGCGGGGATGGGCCAGCGTCCGAAGGAGTAAAGGCGCCAGGCGCGGATGTAATCGGCGTTGGCTTTTACGGGATCGGAGCTTTCCAGCGACTTGGCCTGGTTGAAGTAGCGGTCGGCTACGCGCATGAATCCGGCGGCCCACTCGTCTTTGTCGCTGGTGTGGATGGTTTCGAAGGCTTCTTTGACGTCGGCGGGATCGAGGCCGATGAGCGGGTACTGGCCGACTTCGGCGCGGTGGATGGCTTCGGTTTTGATTTCGTCGATGGTGCGTTCGTGGTGGGGAGTTTGGGATTGTGACATGGTGGCTAGCAGAGAAAAGGTTAGAAGTAGTGAGTACAGTGATTTTGTAAGGAAATTGATTTTCATAAAGAAGCTCCCAGGATCAGTCGCAATTCTTGTGCGAAGAAAAGGCCGGACTGGAATTGCGTCCGGCCTTCTTCCGCCCCCTCAAACTCTGCCCCAGCGGCTAAAGCCGCTGTTGAAAGCGGGCCACTTATCGCAGCGCTGAAGCGCTGCGCCACCCAAAATCAAGGTCGCCACCGAGTTTTTCAGCAACCTGTAAAGCCGGAATCATTTTCGGAAGCTTTTCGGCCCGAGTAGAACTCGTGCCCTTCCCGGTTTGTATCGAACGTCTGTTTTTCTATAGCGTTAACTGTTCCGTAAAGCTTCTAGAAAATAAATTTCAGGCCGATCTGGATGGAGCGCGGGCCGCCGGAGCCGATGGCGGGGTTGGCCGCGGCTACGTCGGGGGTGGCGCATCCGCAACCGAATGGCTGCACGGACGGGTCGTTCAGACCATAGCCGTTCTGGCCGCCATAGGGATTGGCGAAATTTGGATGATTGAAGATGTTGAAGAATTCGATGCGTCCCTGGAGGCGCATGGTTTCTCCGAAGTGAAAGCTCTTGGCCACGGAGAAATCCAGATTGCGAAAGCCGGTGTCTTGGAACATGTTGCGGCCCATGTTGCCAAACTGGCCGAGCGGCGGGGGAAGCATGATCGAAGCGCCATTAGCGTAGCAACCGAAGAATGCCAGAGATTCAGTGGCCGCGCCGGGAGTGCCGCCGTCGATGGCGAGAGCCTTGGCGTTGCAGGTAGGGTTGTTGCTGGGATCGCTCGGGCTGTTATTACCGCCGAAGTACGGAATTCCGACACCCTTCTGCGCTTTGAAGTCGGAGGTCTTGCCATAGAAGCTCCAGCGAATAGGTGAGTTGGCCGGCGGGCTGACGGGCAATGGACCAACGCCGGCGGCGTCGGTGCCTTCATCCATCGGTCCCCAGAACTGCGGGCTTTCTATGGTAGCAATCGTATTGATCTCCCAACCTTCCAGTGCTTGTCCGTATCCCTTGCGGCCGGGGATGGCGTAGGTGGCGGAGATGGTGAGGCGATGGCGAATATCGAAATCGCTGTTGGCGTATTCCGCGCCGGGATTGTGAGCGTTCTGCGGAAGGCCGGAGCCGTAACCGAAATCCCAGTTGGCGCTGACGTCATCGAGGGCGTGGGCATAGGTGTAGCCGACGACCGTGCTCAGACCGTGGTAATTACGGGCGTTCAATGTGACCTGGAGGGCGTCGTAGTTCGACCGGTAGACGTTTCCCATCTGGAAGATGTTGGCGAGATAGGGGAACTTGGCATTGAAGGGGCCCACTTCGGGCGCGACCTGACAGGCGCCGTTGTTGTTCACATTGCCGGTGTCGTATTGCCCGCCCACCAGATCTGCCGGTGAGTTACATAATGCGATGTTAGCGGCGGGCCATCCGGAGCCGACTGGAGGTTGATTGATGTCGCGAATGCCGACGAGATTGGAGCCGCGGTTGCCCACGTAGGCTGCTTCGATCGACATGTTCTGCGTGATGGAGTGCTGGATGTTCAAGGTCCAGATCCCGACGTAGGGAGTGGTGAGGTTGTGGTCCACGCTCATGATGGGACACGGGCTGTTGAAACAATTGATGGTGCTGCTGCCGTAGAGCGGAGTCGAGGGCGAATCCCAGGGAGCGGGGTTGAGAAAATTCTTGATGGTGACGTTGCCGGTGGTGATAGTGCCACCGGAGGTGTCGCCGGCGGCGTCGATGGCGGCGCCGGTGGGAACGCTACCGGGACCGAAGGCATTGTTAAAGGCGACGAACGATTGCCAATTGACGGTTTCGTAGAGGAGGCCACCGCCGCCGCGGATTACGGTGCGACCGTTGCCGAGGATGTCCCAGGCGAAGCCGGCGCGTGGGCCGAAGTTGGTGTGATCGGAGTTGTACAGGCTGCCGATCTGATGGCCGACCTGCACCATACCGAGATTGGGGTCGAAGTTGCCGAGAAGATTGTGGGCTTCCTGAGGCACGCTGCTGAATTCGTAGCGCAGACCGAAGTTGAGGGTGAGATTTCTGGTGACGCGCCAGTCATCCTGGAAAAATCCGGCGTAGGCCCAGTTGTGCAGTTGAAGGGTGGGATTGCCGACTTCGACGGACGACTTGAAGGGCAGGCCGGCGAAGAAATCTTCGAGCGGAGTGGATCCGGCTCCAATACCGATTGCGACTCCACCAAGGAAAGTGACGCTGCCGCGGGCATTGCCGTAAGCGGCGTTGGTCACGTCGTTGTAATGCAGTTCTGCGCCGAACTTAAGCGCGTGTTTTCCCCGGGTGTAGGAAATGTGATCGACAAACTGAGTGATGGAATCGGGGCCCTGGAATTTCGGCCACTTGAATCCGCCGAGGCCGGGGAAAAAGTATCCGCCAAAACCGATACGCGGCAGGCCGCCAGTTTCGGGACCGGATACACCAGTATTCAAACCATAGGACGAAGCTGGCGTGTTGAGATCGCCGGGGAGGGTTGGCTGGTAGAGGCGGTTGTAACCGAAGCGCGCTTCGTTGACCCAGTTGGCGGAGGGCGTGTAGACCCAATTGGCTGCGATGACCTGGGCGCGGGTGTGAATGTCGGAGAGCCATTTCTGCTGGAGCTCGGGAAAATCTTCGACGGTGCCGGAGTTGTTGCCGAAGAAATACATGCCGCCGAAGGTTTGACGTTCCGAGAGGTGATAGTCGACTTTGGCGACCAGATTGTCGACGTGAACGTTGTTATTGAAGCCGTTGGTGATGCCGATGCCCTGCGTGTTGTTGAGAGGAAAACCAGAACCGTTGCAGGAGACGACTCCGCCCGACATGGTGCAACCCGCGATATTCAGGCTGGCGGCATCGACCGCGACTCCGGCGGCCTGAAGATCAGCGACGGCGTTGGGAATGCTGTCGGCGCAGTCGCCGTTGACGAAGGTGCAAGTGCCGTTGTTAGCAAGTGCGAGCATGGACGGGCTGGTGATTCCACCATAAGAGTTGCCGACGTTGTAACGCTGGCCTTCATAGGAGCCGAAGAAGAAGGCCTTGTCTTTGATGATTGCGCCACCAAAGCTGCCGCCGAACTGCTCGAGGGTGCGGGTGAGCTTGGGGTTGGGATCGGCATTGAAATAGTTTCTGGCGTCGAGGGAGCCGTCGCGGCCAAAGCCGAAGGCGGTGCCGTGCAGATGATTGGTGCCGGACTTGAGGCCGACGTTCATGACAGCGCCGGGCTTCCATCCGTATTCGGCGGGAGGATTTTGCTGGACGTTGAATTCCTGAATGGCGTCGATGGGGAGAATCGTGGCGGAGTCGCCGGCGATGCCTGCGCCGTTGATGATGGATTGTCCGGAATAGGGTTCGCTATCGAAAAGGCCCTCGACAAAGTAGGCGTTGTCTTCGGCGCGAAGGCCATCGGCGCTGGTGGTGGAGAATCCGCCCCCAGGGTAGCGTACGACGCCGGGGCGAAGCTGCAAGAGGTTTTCGTAATTGCGTCCACTCAAGGGCAAGTCGTTGATTTCCTCGTTGCTCAAGGTGCCGCCGAGAGTGGCGGAGGTGGTGTTGACGAGGGAGACGTCGCCGCTGACGACGACGACTTCGGAAACGTTTCCGGGCTGAAGGTTGAAATCGGCGCGGATGTCGGTGGCGACTTCGATGGTGACGTTGGTGCGCTCGGCTGACTTGAAGCCCTTGGCTTCGACGTGAATCTTGTAGGAGCCGGGGATGAGGTCGGGGGCGACGTAGCCGCCGGCGTCGTCGGTGGTAAAGGTGCGAGAATTGCCGCGCTGCACGTCGGTGACGACGACGGAGGCTCCGGCGATGGCGGCGCCGCTCTGATCGGTGACGGTGCCAAGAGCGCGTCCGAATGTGGATTGGGCCGACGCTAGGGAAGTCAGGAAACAGAGCGCGAGAAGAAAAAAGAGAGCGCGGGTGACGGTTGAGGTGAGAGCCACGGACATGGGGGCGCTGCGGAACGTCATCGCGAATCCTCCGAACTTTGTTGGTCCGACAGCCATACCATTGGTGCGCGGCGGAAGTCAAGGAAATTCGCTGGGGGGAAGCGCGTGAGTTCATCCATCCTGACTGGCGGAAGTGAGGCACAGCGAAGGGAATCGCTATATTTGCGGCATCGGTAGGAAGACTCTTGCATTTGTTGCGAGGGCGGAGTATTGTCTAGCGGTCATACCACTAGACCCCAGAACCGCCCTATGCCTGCTTATGTGCGCGAAGATAGAGAAACGCTGCCGCTGACTATGGACCTGCGGTATAGTAGCCAGACCTTCGCCAGAAGCCCCCGGCTGGCTCGTGCGGGAGAAAAACCAGTGTACAAAGTTGTACGTACATCGCGGCTGTACGAGCAAATCGTGCAGCAGATCGAAGAGTCTGTCCTCAACGGTTCGCTGAAACCCGGCGATCAACTTCCAGCGGAAAGGGATTTAGCGCAACGCCTGGGGGTGAGCCGTACCGCGGTGCGGGAAGCTGTGAAAACCCTGCGCGAAAAAGGACTGGTGGAAGCCTACTCCGGGCGCGGCACCTTCATCACGGACGGAACCTCCCAGGCGGCGCGGCAATCGTTCGATTTGATGGTGAAGATCGGGCAGCAAGAGGGATCTCCGCATCTGGCGGAGCTGCGCTTGATTCTGGAACCGGGCATCGCGGGGCTGGCGGCGGTGCGGATGAAGGAAGAAGACGTGGCGGCGATGCGGGAAGCGGTGGCAGTGATGGACCGGGCGCAGAACGATCCCGCAGCGTACATCGAAGCCGATCTGGATTTTCATCTGGCGCTGGCGGAAGCGGCGGCCAATCCGCTGATCCTTTCGTTGATCGATTCGATCGTGGGATTGCTGCGCGAGCAGCGGATCAAGATTTTCAATGTGGCGGGTGGGCCGCAGCGCGGGCAGTTTCATCACAAACGCATACTGGAAGCGGTGGAGCGGCGCGATCCGGAGATGGCGCGGAAGGCGATGCATGCGCATCTGGAGCAGGTGCGGCAGGATTCGGAGACTCCGGTTGCGGGCAAGGCTTTGGGAAAGCGTGGGAAGCAGTGATCGGAGAGCAGTGGTTGGTGGCTAGTGATCAGTGGTCAGTGATCAGTGGTCAGTAAAATCCTGATTATCGTGAGCACTAGGGCCTGACCACCGCACTTGGAGGTTGTAGCGAATGGCAAGACTTGGTTTTATCGGGTTGGGGGTGATGGGTAGCCAGATGGTGAACCGGCTGCTGAGCAAGGGCCATGCCGTGACTGGCTACAACCGCACGCGCGCGAAAGCGCAGTGGCTGGTGGAAAAAGGAATGCAGTGGGGCGAGTCGCCGCGCGCGGTGGCGAGCGCGTCGGAATTCGTCTTCGCGATGGTGACGAACGCCGCGGCCACGGCGGCGATCACCGAAGGTCCGGATGGAATGCTGGCGGGGCTGAGCGCGGGCAAAGTGTTTATCGACATGAGCACGATCAGCCCGAACGTGAGCCGCGGGTTGGCGGCCAAGGTGCGCGAAAAGGGCGCGGACATGGTGGACTCGCCGGTCTCGGGGAGCGTGATCACGTTGCAGGAAGGCAAGCTGTCGGTGATGGTGGGGGGGCGGCGCGAGACGTTCGAGAAAGTGAAGCCGGTGCTGCTGGATGTGGGTCCGAAGGTGACGTATGTGGGCGATAACGGATTGGCGCTGGCGATGAAGATTGCGGTGAACCTGAGTCTGGCGGTGCAGATGCTGGCCTTCTCGGAAGGAGTGCTGCTGGCGGAGAAGAGCGGCATTGCGCGGGAGACGGCGGTGGATGTTCTGACGCACAGCGCGGTGGCGTCACCCATGATTCAATACCGCGGGCCGTTCGTTCTGCAGCAGCCGGAAGAGGCGTGGTTCGACGTGAACATGATGCAGAAGGACATGGTGCTGGCGATGGATTTAGGGCGGCAGCTGGAAGTGCCTTTGCCGTCGACAGCGGTGAGCAATGAAATACTGACGGCGGCGCGGGGCATGGGATTTACGAAATACGATTTTGCCTGCATGTTCGATGTGCTGGCGGCGATGTCAGGAGTGACGACGCCGGTGACCGAAGCAGGTCCGAAGAAATAGTGTGGTGCGCCGGAAATCATGATCGTTAAATTGAGCCTCGATCCGGGTTGAATTTTTGCGATCAACGAGGAAGTCAAAGCCTTTAACCACGGGGGACTCGGAGGATCACAGGGGAAATCGCCGACTTATAAACGTCGATCTGTTTGACGCACTACAACAGTAGATCCAGAAGAAATAGATCCAACAAAACGATGACGACTGCAATTTCCAAGTCCGACGCTGGGCGCGGGACCTTATCCGGTCGAGAGAAGTGGATGCATGCTTTTCGGCAGATGGTTAGCATCCGGCTGTTTGAAGAGCAGGTGAATGAGCTTTATACGCGGGCGCTGATGCCGGGGCTGGCGCACCTGTATAGCGGGGAAGAGGCCGTCGCTGTGGGAATCTGCGAGGCGTTGCGGGTCGACGACTACATCACAAGCACGCATCGCGGGCACGGACATTGTCTGGCGAAGGGGGCATCGCCGGACCGCATGTTCGCCGAATTGTTGGGGAAGGAAGCGGGCTATTGCCGGGGCAAGGGAGGATCGATGCATATTGCCGACCCGGCCACGGGAAATCTGGGCGCGAATGCGATTGTGGGCGGCAGCGTGGGCATCGCGACGGGAGCGGCGTTTTCGGCGAAGACTTTAGGAACGGATCGGGTGGCGGTGTGTTTTTTTGGCGAAGGGGCGCTGGGTCAGGGATCGCTTTACGAAGTGATGAATATCGCGCAGTTGTGGAAGCTGCCCGTGATTTACGTCTGCGAGAACAATCTGTACAACGAGTACACCCACTTTACTGAGACTACGGCGGGAACGATTCTGGGCCGGGCTACAGCGTTTGGAATGCAGGCAACGATCGTCGACGGGCAGGATGTGCGCGCGGTGAATGAAGTGGCGGAGCGATTGTTGGAGCGGGCGCGAGCTGGCGAGGGGCCGGCATTTCTGCAGTGCGATACGTACCGATACAGCGGGCATCACGTGGGGGACATCAATCGCGAGTACTACCGCACCAAGCAGGAAGAGCAGCTTTGGCGGACGGAGAGGGATCCGATCAAAGTTTTGTCGAAGTGGCTGAGGGAGCAGGGGTATGCGGACGAGGCCGCTTTGGATCAGATTGCGTCTGAAGTGCGCGCCACCATGGAAGCGGCGGTGAGGTTTGCCATTGAGGCGCCTTATCCGGCTGTGGATGAGGTGGCGAAGCACGTGTATGCCTGAACCAGCGTCTCGCAGGCGCTGAAAAAGGTTGAATTGCGCACCTCGGGGGATAAACAGTTTACTGAAAACTTAAAATTGCACCTCAGGGGCTAAAGCCCGACAGAAGAGGAAGGTGTTATCGCAGCGTTAAAACGCTGCGCCACCTAAATCAGAGTTTTTCAGCAAACTGTAAAGCCCCGGCACAAAAAGGAGCTTTTATCGCGGCAATAAAATGCTGCGCCACCCGAAGCGGAAGGTTTGCGACAAACTGCGAAACAAGCTATGGCTGAACGAGAGATCACATTTGCGCAAGCGGTGCGCGAGGCGCTGGCCGAGGAGATGCGGCGCGACAAACACGTATGCATTTTTGGGGAAGACGTGGCGGAGGCGGGAACTCCGTTCAAAGTGCTGGCGGGATTGGTGGAGGAGTTTGGAGCGGCACGGGTGGTGGACACTCCGATTTCGGAAGCTGGATTTACCGGCGTGGCGGTGGGTGCGGCGATGACGGGGATGCGTCCGGTAGTGGATATCATGTTCGGCGACTTTATTACGCTGACCATGGACCAGATGGTGAACCAGGCGGCAAAAATTCACTACATGTCGGGCGGGCATTGGAAGGTTCCGATGGTGATGCGGACGACGCTGGGCGCGACGCGGCGGTCGGCGGCGCAGCATTCGCAGTCGCTGCATGCGTGGTTCAGCCACGTGCCGGGATTGAAAGTGGTTTTGCCGTCGACGCCGTATGACGCGAAGGGCTTGCTGAAAGCGGCGATCCGGGATGAGAACCCGGTCGTGTTCTTCGAAGACAAGATGATGTACAAGATGAAGGGGCCGGTGCCGGAAGAGGAGTACACGATTGCGCTGGGCGTGGCGGATGTGAAACGCGAGGGCGAGGACATCACACTGGTGGCGACCAGCAGCATGGTGCAAGTGGCGCTGGGGGCGGCGAGTGCGCTGGAGCGGGAGGGGATCAGCGCGGAGGTGGTGGATCCGCGGACGACGTGGCCTTTGGATGAGAAAACTCTGATCGAGTCGGCGAAGAAGACTTCGCGGGTGATTGTATTGGATGAGGGGTACGGGCGGTACGGAGTGACGGCGGAGCTGGCGGCGGTGATTGCCGAGGGGGCATTCTACGATCTGGACGCGCCGGTGAAGCGGATGGGCGCGATGCATGTGCCGATTCCGTTTTCGCCGCCGCTGGAGGATGCGACGGTGCCGACGGAGGAGACGGTGGCGGCGGCCGCGCGCGAGATGTGCGGGAAGTCGTAAGTGGCGGGCCCTCCGAAAGCCAAAGGGAACGGCGGTATGGAATCCCACCCTAACGCCGCAAAAGGCGCGGCGTCAGGATGGGGCACCCTCGGCTTATAGGGATTCTTCGCTCCGCTCAGAATGACAACCAGAATGAATCCGCTCAGAATGACAGAACAGAGGTTTTATTTATGGCATTAAGAACGCATGGAACGATGGCGGTGGATTGGGAGCAGCGGATCGACTTCGATCGACTGCGGCGGGAGCGGTTGCAGCGGGCGAAGGATTTTCTTAAGAAATCTTCGATGGGCGCGCTGCTTTGTTTCGATATGAATAATGTGCGCTATCTGACCTCGACGCACATTGGGACGTGGGCGCAGGACAAGGCGAACCGGTTTACACTTCTGCCGCAGAACGACGAGCCGATTTTGTGGGATTTCGGATCGGCGGCGAAGCATCATCAATTGAATTGTCCGTGGCTGGGAGAGCGATCGCGGCCGGGGATTTCGATGTTGCGCGGGACCATGTCGCCGGAGCATGGACGGGCGGAAGATGTGGCGAAAAAAATTCGCATCGAGCTGGAAATGCGCGGGCTGCATAAAGAGCCGGTGGGAATCGACATCATCGAGTTGCCGGTTTTGTTCGCGCTGCAACGCGAAGGCATTGAGGTGGTGGATGGGCAGGAATTGATGTCGAACGTCCGCGTGATCAAGACGCAGGATGAAATTTCGCTGCTTAATACTTCGGCGATGATGGTGGACGCGGCGTATGACGAGCTTTATCGCGCAATGAAGCCGGGGATGCGGGAGAACGAAGCGGTGGGGTTGGTGAGCAAAGTTCTGTACGACCTGGGGTCGGAATATGTGGAGGCGGTGAATGCGATATCGGGGGAACGGTGCAATCCGCATCCGCATGTGTTTTCGGATCGGATATTAAGGCCGGGTGATCCGGTATATTACGACATCCTGCATTCGTACATGGGATACAGGACGTGCTATTACCGGTGCTTCACGATTGGTTATGCGTCGCATGCGATGGTGGATGCCTATAAGCGATGCCGCGATTATCTCGATGCGGCGATTGAATTGATTCGTCCGGGGCGGAACACGGGGGAAATTGCGGCGGTGTGGCCGAAGGCGCAGGATTTTGGTTTCCCCAATGAGGAGGCGGCGTTCGCGCTGCAGTATGGGCACGGCATTGGGCTGGCGATTTGGGAAAAGCCGGTGATCTCGCGGCTGGTTTCGCTGGAGCATCCGCAGACGCTGGAGCCGGGGATGGTGTTTGCGCTGGAAACTTTCTGGCCGTCGACGGATGGATGGAGCGCGGCGCGCATTGAAGAAGAGATTGTGGTGACGCCGACCGGGCATGAAGTGATCACGCGGTTTCCGGCGGAGAAGTTGCTGGTGGCGGGGGCGCATTATGTAACCGTCGACGGCCCGCTGCCGACGACGAGAGAGAGTGAAGCGGCGCCGAGTGAACACGTGCTGGAGATGATCGAGGCCAGCGCGAAACGCGAGCGCATAGGAGTCGGGGACTGAAGGCCGTAGGCTAGCCCTCCCCATAAAACTATGGCCTTCAGTGTTGTCATGCCCGCACTTGAGATGGCGCAGGAGACAGGCAAGCTTATTGCCTGGCTCAAGAAGGAAGGCGACCGCGTTAGCAAGGGCGAGCCGCTGCTGGAAATCGAAACCGATAAAGCGGTGATGGAAGTAGAAGCGCCGGCGGATGGGGTGCTGACGGGGATCACCGGCGTAGTGGGAAGCGATATTCCGGTTGGACAAACGATCGCCTGGATCGTGGCTCCGGGGGAGAAAGTTCCTACAGAAAAGGAATCTGGGCCGGCTGCGCCTACGGCGAGGGCGGGGTCTGCGGCGAAACACGATGCGCGCGAGGCGCCGGCTGCGGTTGGCCACGCGCAGGCGGATGCGGAGCAGAAAGTAAAAATCTCTCCGAAGGCGCGGCGGCTGGCAAAAGAGCTGGGCGTGGATATAGGCGCGGTGCGCGGTTCGGGAGCCGGGGGCGAGGTGCTTGCGTCCGATGTGCAGGCCGCGGCGGAGGCCAAATCTGGCGGGAAGTCGAATGGTCTTGAGATTCCGAGCACGCTGGGGCGGTTGATGGCGGAGCGCACTGCGGAAAGTTGGAAGAGCGTTCCACATTTCTTTGTAACGCGCGAGTGCGAGGCGGGCGCGCTCAACGAATACCGGCAGAAGATAGTTGACGAGATTGAGCGAACGCACCAGGTGCGCGTGAGTCACACGGATTTATTGGTGGCGATCGCGGCGCGCGTTTTGGTGAAGCATCCGCGATTGAATTCGAGTTGGACGGCGGAGGGAATTCGGCTGCATGAGCATGTGAACATGGGTGTGGCGATTGCGGTGAATGATGGAGTAGTGGCGGCGGTGATTCCGAACGCGGATGGGGCTGGCGTGGCGGAAATCGCGGTGCAGCGGCGGGATATCGCGGAGCGGGCGCGGGCGGGGAAGTTGCGTCCGGGGGACCTGGCAGACGGTACTTTTACCATCAGCAATCTGGGGATGTATCACGTGGATCAGTTCAGCGCGATCATTGTGCCTCCACAGGCGGCGATTCTTGCGGTGGGGAGAATTGCGGACCGCATCGTTGCGGTGGAAGGGCGGCCGGCGGTTCGGGCGACGATGACGCTGACGCTTTCTTGCGATCATCGAGTGGTGGATGGGGCGCGAGGGGCATTGTTTTTGAATGAACTGGTGGAGGCTTTGAGGGAGCCGCGGAAGTGGATCGCGGCTAACGCGGCGCCCGTTCTGGGAGCTTTACGGCACGAGTAAAACGTCGTGCCCTTCGCGAATTCCTTAACTTTCTTGCGGGTTGGAAGTCTACTCTGACCAGCGCCGAAACAGCAGCGCGCCGTTAGTTCCGCCAAAACCAAACGAGTTTGACATGGCGTATTCGAGGGTGGCTTTGCGGGCGTGATTGGGGACGAAATCCATGTTATGGGTTTCGGGGTCCTGATTTTCCAGGTTGATGGTGGGCGGCAGGATCTGGTCACGGAGGGCCAGCACGGTGATGCCGGCCTCTAAGCCGCCCGCGCCGCCGAGAAGGTGCCCGGTCATCGATTTCGTCGAGCTAACTGGAATTCTGCGCTCGCCAAAAAAATTGCGAATGGCGTGGGCTTCGAGCGTATCGCCGATCGGCGTAGAGGTGCCGTGGGCGTTGACATAGTCGACTTTGTTCGCAGGAATGCCGGCGTCGCGCGCGGCGTTGCGCATGACACGGAATCCGCCTTCGTGTTCGGGAGCGGGCTGGGTCATGTGGTAGGCATCGCCTGACATGCCGTAGCCGGCAATTTCGGCAAGGATGAGAGCGCCCCGGCGTTTGGCATGCTCGAGCTCTTCGAGCACCAGAATGCCCGCACCTTCGCCCATGACAAAGCCGTCGCGATCTTTGTCCCAGGGGCGGCTGGCTTTTTCAGGTTCGTCATTGCGGGTGGAGAGCGCACGCATGGCGGCGAAACCGCCGACGCCCAGCGGAGTGATCGCCGCCTCGGAGCCACCGGCGATCATTACATCGGCATCGTTGTGTTGGATGATGCGAAAAGAATCTCCGATGGAATGAGCGCTGGTGGTGCAAGCCGTGGCTGTGGCTTCATTGGGGCCTTTGGCGCCGAAGCGCATGGAAACCTGGCCAGCCGCGAGATTGACGATCGCCGATGGAATAAAGAAGGGCGATACCTTGCGCGGTCCGCCTTCGATCAGGGCAAAGTGCTCGCGTTCGATAATGTCGAAGCCGCCGATGCCGGAGCCGATGTGCACGCCGACGCGTTCATCATTTTCCGGAGTGATCTGCAAGGCCGACATTTTGAAGGCTTCGTCCGCCGCGGCAATGGCCAGGTGGATGAAGCGTCCCATTTTTTTCACTTCTTTTTTTTCGATGAACTTAAGCGGATCGAAGTTCTTGACTTCGGCGGCGATCTGGCAGGCGTAATTACTGGCGTCGAATTGGGTGATGCGTCCGACGCCACTCTTGCCCGCGAGCACGGACTCCCACACTTCTCCAGTGGTGTTCCCTACACCACAGATCAAGCCGATGCCGGTAACTACGACCCTGCGTCCCAAGTTTATTTGCCGCCTTTCCCACGCTTGCGGATGTAGTCAATCGCCTCTTGCATAGTGTGGATTTTTTCCATATCTTCGTCGGGGACTACGAATCCGTAGGCCTCTTCGACCGCCATAATGAATTCGACGCGATCGAGTGAATTCAAATCCGGATCTGGAGGCACCGACTCCAAAGTTTATTTGCCGCCTTTCGAATGTTTGGAGATGTAATCGATGGCGTCCTGCACGGTGCGGATTTTTTCCGCATCCTCGTCGGGGATTTCGATGTCGAAGCCTTCTTCGAAAGCCATCACGAGCTCGACGGTGTCGAGGGAATCCGCGCCTAGATCGTCCACAAACGAAGCGCTGGAAGTGACTTCGCCTTCGTCCACGCCCAACTGCTCAACGATAATCTGCTTAACCTTTTCGTCAACGGCTGCCATGTTTCTCCTCACTTAAACTTAGTTTGATTTGAAATGCAATGTACCGGATGCAAGATAGCCAAAACGTGATCGCGCCGCAACTTCCGCTTTCGTCATTGTGAGATGCATTGGCAATGGAAAAAGGCGAACGTGTAGTGTATCGGCCCCGGCAATGAGCTGTAAAGGAAGCGACAGACGGAGCGGGTCAGTTTGGCAGGGAAGCGAGCCAAACGCGCGATTCTTGTGTCGCAAAGAACGCGGCGCATCGCGCGGCTCGCCCAGATCCCTCGCTGCGCAAAGAACGCTTGCTCGGGATGACAACCAAAACCGACCCACTGCCGCCGAACGTCATCCGAACCTGGGGCGACCGGCGCTGTGATATACCTTCTGCATCCTAAACGTGGCCGCGCGTGGCGGTCAAACCGTGCGTGACAAATGCGTGCAGTCGTACAGCGGGTGAGCCGCGCCAAAGTCGAGGTGAATGGCGAAGTCACGGGCGAGATTGGTCTGGGACTGCTGATTTTGCTAGGGGTGGGCCGGGAGGATACGGAGGCGGATGCGATTTATCTCGCGGAAAAAATCGCGGGCTTGCGCGTGTTTGAAGACGATGCGGGGAAGATGAATCTGGCTTTGGCCGACGTGGGCGGCAGCGTGTTGGCGGTTTCGCAGTTCACCTTGTATGGGGATGTGCGGCGAGGAAAGCGTCCGTCGTTCGATGCCGCAGCGCCGCCGGAAAAAGCACGGGAACTGTATGAGTTCTTCGTCGGCCGGATTCGCGCTGCCGGGATTCGCTGCGAGACCGGGCGCTTTCAGGAAATGATGAAAGTCGAGTTGGTGAATGAGGGGCCGGTGACGATTCTGCTGGATTCGGGGAAGGCATTCTAGTGTTCTGTCCCGGAAATACGCGCTATCAGTGTGCAGGCAGATTTTATGCAACGCGTAAACGTTGGACGCTGCAGACACGATACATAGGTCCTTCGCTTCGCTCAGGATGACAAACTTAACTTATGGCAGATAGTTATGGGACACGACACTAGGAGCTGGAACCCCGAACCTGCAATGAGGGATTGCGCCCTCCTTTCAGCTTTCAGGGTGTACGATTCAAGCGATACAAAGTTGCCAGGAGATGTATTTGTTTTGCCGTAGATGGTTCTTGCTCGCGGCTTTGATGGCGGCGTTTCTGCTGGGCTGCCCAACCCCAGCATTGGGTCGGGACTCTGCCAGCAAATCGGGGCAAGAAGGCGCGACCCAGGCTCCAGCGACTTCGGTTGCTACTGATTTAAATACCAAGAACTTTGTATCTTGTTCGCTCACCGAGCTGCAACGAGCGATTCCCAAACTGAAGGGACTTAAGCCGGCTAAGAACCAGGATGGCCTATCGGAGCTTCTGGATAAGATTGGATCTAAAACTGTCGAGCTCTATCAAAACGTTCCGAATTTAATCGCCCGCGAGAAAGTCGTCGAGTCACAATGCGGCTTGTTAGTCAGCCGGGAAGAATTCTCCTATCTGACGCTGGCTCGCCAGAGCGAGAATGGTGTGACATTGGATGAGTTCCGAATGGATCTGCAGACCGGAGCGGCTTTGCAGAGCGATACCTCAAAATCAGGCCCGGCCTCGGAGAGTTCATTGTCACGTTCGCTGCGGTTTGAAGACTTAGTACGTGCCAGCCAGCAGCTAAGCGCCCGGAAGACCGGAGGGCCGCCACTCAGCCAGGGCTTTGTCTACAAGTGGTTGTACTTTTATCCCTCGAACCGAGCAGAGTCGACTTTCCGTTATCTTGGACGACAGAAGATCGATGGCCATCAGACCCTAGTTGTGGCTTTCTCACAAACGCCAGAGGCAGTTCGGATGCCGGGTGAAATCCGGTTCGAGGACAAATCTTTTCCTGCCTATTACCAGGGCGTCGCGTGGGTTGATGCGGCAGATTTCCGCATGGTCCGTTTGCGCACCGATTTGCTTCCGCCCGCCGGCAATCTTCCCCTCACTCGTTTGACTGCTGAAGTTCAGTTTGCCCAAACCTGGGCGTCTGGGTTTGATGCACCGTTATGGTTGCCGCGGAAGCTAGACGTCACGACACGGGTCAATGGGTATTCCTTCAACGACGAGCACCGTTATTCCGAATACCGCTCATTTCAGGTTCATTCGAAAATTTTGCCCGCCTCCCCGTAGGCGCAGGATGTTTTACATCACAATCACGGCCGA
Organism: uncultured Acidobacteriaceae bacterium; assembly: GCA_963710965.1. Lineage (GTDB taxonomy): Bacteria > Acidobacteriota > Terriglobia > Terriglobales > Acidobacteriaceae > Sulfotelmatobacter. The sequence continues at coordinate 46,209 of CAVQCP010000033.1, forward strand.
TCCATTCTGGGTTTCGTCCTTCACCGCTGTGAGCGCCTGGTTGGCGTCTTCGAGAGAGAAAATTGTGGCGCGGGGCTCGATCTTAAGTTGGTGAGCGATTTGCAGAAAGTCGCGGGCGTCGGCGCGAGTCATATTGGCCACGCTGCGGATCAGGCGTTCTCCCCAGAGCAGTTTGTCGTAGTCGAATGCCGGCATCTTATCGAGATGGATGGCGTTGATGGCGACGACTCCACCTTTCCTGAGAGACGAAAGTGCGTCGATGACGACCTTGCCGCTGGGGGCAAAGGTGATGGCGCGATCCAACTCGACGGGCGGGCGGTCGTCTTCTTTGCCGACCCACGTTGCGCCCAGGCTGGCGGCGCTGTCGCGATGGGATTGGCCCCGGGTTACGACGTAGACTTCACATTTCCATGATTGGAGAACCGGGACGGCCAAAGTTGCGGAGCTGCCGAAGCCGAAGAGACCGACGCGTTCTCCGGGTTGCACGCCGGCAATGCGCAGGCTGCGGAAGCCGATGATGCCGGCGCATAGCAGAGGAGCGGCGTGAGTGGCGTCCAGCCCTGGCGGCAAGGGAATGGCAAAATCTGCGCGGACTGCAGCAAATTGGGCGTAGCCTCCATCGACCGTGTATCCGGTGAAGGTGGGATGATCGCAGAGGTTTTCCATGTTGTGCTGGCAGTACCAGCAATTGCCGTCAACGCCGCCCATCCAGGAGACGCCGACTCGGGTGCCGAGCGGAAGATCGTTCGTGGCTCCGGCGACAATTTCGCCAACGATCTGATGGCCGGGAATCAGGCGGGGGCTCAATTGTGGGAGATCGCCTTCGACGATGTGAAGGTCGGTGCGGCAGACACCACAAGCGACAACACGGATTAGGATCTGACCGGGGGAGATCTTCGGGATGGGGATTTCTTCGATTTCGACAAAGTGGCCTGGGGTGGATGGGCCCGTGAAAAGAGCGGCTTTCATGGTGTCGGGCACACTGACGTTGGTCATAGTTGGCTCGATTTGGATAGATCGATGATAATTATTTTAGAAGCTATTTTTCGAATAGAGGAAAAAACTGGCAGTCGGCTGTTTTGATCTTGGGGTTGGTTTTCGACTCGAGGAATTGATGTTGTCACTGGAGCGCGAAACGGGGAGCGCGGGGCTGTATGATTTTCGATTCTCGGTTTAACTGGCGGCATCCCTATGGATGGCGAACAAACCTGCGAGTGCTTCTGCCGTTCTGGATGGGTGCACTGTTCCCGAAGGGAGAGGATTGCGAATCTCGTGGCGCGCAACATTATTGGTACAACCAGGGAGCCGGTAAGAGCGGGTGCTACTACTGTGAGGTCGTTCGCCTAGGGCAACTGTGGAATAAGAACTGAAGATTCAAAACAGTTCACTACACAACGGCTGCGCCTCAGGGGCTGAAGCCGGAATCTTCGTTTTCGCTTGTCGGCGCGGCTGAAGCCGCACCCCTTCAGAGCAAACCCTTCCGATTTTTTCCGGCCGTCATGTAGCTTAGTGCGATCGAGTGATCGCGTGGTCGCGTGGTAAAAAAGCGCGCTGCACATTTCGCGCAGCGCGCATTCCTTACTCATTTCAGACTAGCCTTGGGAGGGATGCAATACGCGGTAGGTATTGCCTCCGTTGGACCAGACTAGAACAAGCGCGTCTTGTCCGCCGGCGACTTTGCCCAATTCCTGCACGGCGTCGGAGGCGGATTGCACTGGGTGACGGTTGACTTCGACGATGACGTTGCCGCGTTGCAAACCTGCGTTATCGGCCGGGCTGCCGGGTTGAACGTTGCCGACGATGGCTCCCTGGACATTGGACGGGGCCTGGATCTGCTCCCGCATGTCAGGAGTCAGATCTTCGAGACCGAGCCCCCAGCGCGGTTTGCCGTGTTCTCCGTTGGCAGACTCCTCTTCGCCATTCTTGCCATTCATGTTGGCGAGGGTGACGGGAATCGTCATGCTGTTGCCGTTGCGGATCACGTCGAGCTGCACCGTAGTGCCGGGCTGCTTCTGACCCACGCCAACTTGCAGTTCACCAGCGTCGGCGATCGTGCGGCCGTCGAGCTGGGTGATGACGTCGCCAGTTTTCAGGCCGGCCTTGGCTCCGGGCGAGTTGGGCTCAACCTGCGTAACCACCGCGCCTTCGGCCTTTTTGAGGTCAAAGAACTTCGAGTTTTCCGGAGTCACGTCGCTGATGCCAATTCCCATGTAGCCGTGGTTGACTTTGCCATACTTGATCAGAGTTTCGACCGTGGGCCGAACGATCTGCGTAGGAATGGCGAAGCCCATGCCTGAGAACTGTCCGTTCTGCGAGATCAGGAAGGTGTTGATGCCGATCACCTCACCGTGCGCATTGACCAACGGACCGCCAGAGTTACCGGGGTTGATGGCGGCATCCGTCTGAATGAATTCGCCGGGCTTGCGGCGATCCGTGGCAGAAGGGTTCGGACGATTGAGCGCGCTCACGATGCCGCGAGTGACGGTGAAGCGGAAACCAAACGGGTTGCCGAAGGCGAGAACCGTCTGTCCGGGATGCAACTGAGTGGAGTCGCCCCAGGGAACGCTGGGCAATCCGGTGGCGTTGATTTTGATGACGGCGAGATCGGTGAGAGGATCAGTTCCGATGACTTTCGCCGGCATCACGCGACGGTCATCGAGCGTGACGTTGATGTCCACGGCTCCATCGACCACGTGATTGTTAGTGACGATGTAGCCATCGGGGGAGATGATCACGCCGCTGCCCAAGCCGTGCTCGATCTGATTGCGGGGCTGCATCGGCATGTTAAAGCCGAACGGTCCAAACTGCTGGCCGAACTGCTTCATGCCGGGCATGCCTTCGCCTTCTTCGTCTCTGGCGTTCGCTTTCGAGGTGACGGTTACGTTCACGATCGCCGGAGTGACGCGGGCTGCGAGAGTTTCCATAGCGTGATCGAGCGCTAGAAGTGCGTTGACGCTGTTGTCATCCAAGGCGGCGGCTGCGGGAGCCGGCGCCTCAGAGGCGGCATGGGCGGGTTTGGCGAATTCGTAGGCGCCGAGTGAGACGGCCAGTACGGCCGCCATTACAGGGACAATGAAACGCCGGGTTAATTTTGTTTTCTGATTTTGCATCGAGGTGCTCATGTGGTTGCATTCTCCTTGTTGAAACTAATCATTTAGTTGATAGGGTTAAAAAATTTTGTCTAAATCACCTTGGCGAAAACGGGTTGCTGAATCTGGTTTAACTGAATCTGGCTTGCATTCGGACCAGTGAACGTCACTTTCCAGACTGTAAGACTCACGACCAGCGATCCCTGCTGATCGAAATCTGTGGTCTGCATCACGAATAAAAATTCCGGAGTGGGTGCGACCGGCATAGCGATTGTGCGGGCAGCCATCAGCGCGGGCTGTTTTTTCGCTGCCAAATTCTGGGCAGCGCGCGGCTGGCGAACATTGAATCGGCGAACATCGAATCCGCGAACATTGACCGGCTTAAGTTTTGCCTCGTCTGATCGAAGGCTTCCGTTGCCGGAGGGGCGATAGATCGCTGGAACAGCCGTAGCTTTCTGCAGGCTCGCGACCGGCGAGTCAACTCTCGTCCGCGATGCTACTGGAATTACTTTCGCCAGCGCTCCCGTGGCGGCAGCGACGCTGGCTGGCGGAACGTCATTTTCGAATGCGACGTTTTCGAATGCGACCAGGCGCGGGGCATCGGGAAGCATGACCAGGCACGCGGCCATCAACGCCGCCATCACGCCCAGAGCCGGCTTGAAAATACGCGTGGCATGGGGCGTGTCGGCGTCGAGAATGCGGGCGAGGCGGACCGTTGTTTCGCAGGCGTGGCTGATTGCCGCTTGCGCCAAAACAAGGCTGCGCTGCACGAAATTCTTTTCCGCCAGAGAAACCAGGCATTCCGCATAGGCGCGCGGGTTGTTGGTCTCGGCCAACACGGCGTCGTCGCAAGCCATTTCGCGCTCGAGCGACAGGCGTTTTTCAATCCACCAGACGGCGGGATGAAAGAAGAAGGCGGTGCGAATCAGCTTTTGCACCAGATTCGTCCAGTCGTCGCGGCGACGGAGGTGGGCAAATTCGTGCAACACGATGATCTTTAATTCTTCGAGCGGCAGATCGCGGACAGCCCACGCAGGAATGAGAATTACCGGCTTAAAGAATCCAATCGCGGTGGGAACGCTTACGGCCGACGAACTGCATACCGTCACAGGCCTTATTGCTTGGCATTGGGTCAAGGTTTCGCGCAGCGCCGGGTGCAATTGCGCTGGCTCGAGCGCAGTGCCGCTGGCGCGCAAGCGGCGTAAGTTCCAAAGTCCGGCTAATACACGCGTCGCGGCCACGGCGGCAATCAATATCCAAACGAAGAAAATCGCGACCGCCCAAAATGCAGGAAGGACGACTTCGGCATGGATAGACTTCGTCATCGTGCCCGCGTGGCTCAGAGCCGGCACAAACGGCAGGGCTGCGATGGCGACGAGCGCAGAAAACCAAACGACAAAACGCGTGCCGGCATTCTGTTTTCCTACAACCCGCAGAAGCAACCAGGCGAACGCGGCGATCAACACTCCTCCGGCGATCGAGTTGACAGCGCGCTCCGCGACGAGTTGAGCCAGCAGTTCTATTTGAGGGAGGGTCATTGCGCATCTCCCGGCGTGGTTTTGCTGGCGGCCAACATCTCTTTCAATTGACCCAATTCTTTGGCACCGAGGCCGCGCTCTTCCAGGATGTTGAGCACAAGCTGCTCGTGAGAGTTCTTGAAAAAACGACTGACCAAGTTGCTGATTTCGTTGCGGGTCGCATCCGTGCGCTGAATCAGGGGAACGTAGATGTGAGCCCGGCCATCTTTTTTATGCTCGAGATAACCTTTCTTCTCCAAGACCCGGATCGTGGTTAAGACGGAGTTGTAGGCCAGATCCAGGGCCGGCGGAAGATCGTCGAGGACTTGCTGGACGCTTCCCGAACCGCGCTGCCAGAGCACGTTCATGATGCGAAGCTCAGCTTCGGTTAGGGTCACAGATTGGCGCGGTGGCACTCTAAAATCTCCTTACAGAGCATTAGACGCACGAATCGCGGAAAGGTAACTAATAGTTTAGTTGGTGGGCAAAGTTTTTGTATCGGACAGAATTAGTACGTCGTAAATGCATGAAAATAAGGTGATTACTCACCATGTTTCCGACCATGCACGTTTCCCGACTTGTCCATTCGAAGTTCTATCTGCCCCCGTTTATCTATGGCATAACTGAAGGGGCCTTCGTTCTCGCGACATAGTTTCCAAATTCGATTTTTGCACTTGATGAGCAGCTCGGCTTTACCTGCCGCAGACAGGTTGGCTGGCAATGAGAAATGGCGGAGTTTACGCTGTATGATTTCAATCTGCTCACGCCTGCGATGACGCTGCTTGGCGTCCGACGTGATGAAAATGCGTGCCCGGACTTCCGGTAGGACCTTGTCGTCGTCTAAATCGTGCTGATCGTAGACGGCATATCGAACCCCTCTTTGGTCCAAGAGGTTCCTAACATCGGGGCAATCGAAACATGCATCGAGGTAGAAGGTATATTTATGCTGCCTTGATTTCTTCCCCGATTTCCCACTCGATCGCCTCTTTGACTTCTGCCACGGGTCTACCATAGCTAACAGCGATAGCGGGAATTTTTTCCCCTCCGCGGTAGCGGCCTGCAAGAAATGGAGTCGTGATTCTGGAGCCCGCCAATACAGGCACGCCAAAGCACCGTTTGGGGTCTATTTCGACCACAGCCGGAAATTCCTCAATCGCTCTAATCTGCTCTCTCTTTGTAAAGGGAATGATAACCTCTGCTAGTCCGCGTGGACTCCGCAGCACTCTTTTCAAATAAGGACTGACTATGGCGCCCATCGCGATCTGGCCGCCCCGCGATGCGTTGATCGGGTGGCCACCCTCAAAAAACCAAACGTCTTTGTTGTCCGTTCTGATCTCGTAGTCTGCGAAGGGATGTCGCGATTTACCGCTGTTGAGCATGTAAGCAAGCGCGCAGCGGATGTTCGGTAGACTTACGCCGTGCACCTCGCGAAGCCCCTCCAAGACATAGAATTCAACTAGGTTCTTGAAGGACAGCTGCGGCCTGTGGCCCGGAGGGAGAGAGATAAGAGCTTGCCTCGACCCTCCCTGCGTCCAATATTCCAGCTTGCTTAATGAGACGTGGAAATACCGAACGACTTCAATGGCGGTGTAGTTCGGCACCTCCAGGACGTTTTGAGGTCTTTTCATGGCGAAACTCTAGACGATAGCTCTTTTGGCGAGGCCTGTCTATGGAAAACCCTTGCGCTTTCTATGATAGTGCCTTCTACATTCCGTTAGGCAAACCTAAGTAACATCCGACGGGTTTAGTAGCGGCGGCCTCCCCAGTTCCTGCGGCTAGGGTGTGGCTGGTGGTCCGCCGAGCGAGTCACACCTGTTGACCCACCATCTCCGACTTCGCCGAGCGCCTTAATTTCCTGGGTGATCTCTTCCCGCCGCCGATCCTGCTGCCGTTCCGCCTCGCGGTCGGATTCGGAGGGATTAGCTTCGGATTGCCGCTTCAGCTCCTTCAGCTTTGACAGCTCTTGGAGAAGCGCCATCATCTGCTCGGAGGTTTCGCTGCTCATATTCGAGCTCCAATTGGTCAGGGCCTTGGATGGAGGGCGGTCTGAAAAGGTTGTGGAGACCTTAGGAGGTATGGACAAAAACACGAGCGACGTTCGCGTCCATAGTTTGTTTTCAGTTAAACTCCTTGCCGCAGAAGATTTTTTTCCGGAGCCGCATTGCCGCCGACCGAATCCTTGAATTCCTTCCCCGTGCCGCACCGGCGATGGCGCATCGCGTTCCTGCTCGCCTTTGGAGTTCTGGTCAACTTTCTCGATCGCATCAATCTTTCGGTCTCGCGCGAGGCGCTGAATATTTCGTTCGGAATGTCACTGGTGCTGTTTGGCTATCTTTCGAGCGCTTACAGTTGGACTTACGCGGCGATGCAGATGCCCGCGGGAGTTCTGCTGGACCGGCTGGGAGTGCGGCGCGTGGGACGGATCAGCACGCTGCTCTGGAGCGTCTCTTCGTTTGGAGCAGCGCTTTCGCCCGGACTGGGCTGGTTCGTCGGAGCGCGGTTGTTGCTGGGGGTGAGCGAGTCTCCAACGTTTCCGGGCAATGCGAAAGCCATCGGATACTGGTTTACGCGCGCCGAAAGAAGTCTGGCGACCGCGATCACCGATGCCGCTGCGAAGTTATCGACGGCGGTCGGGGTCCCATTTATTGGCCTGCTGCTGTTGCATTTTGGCTGGCGTTGGAGTTTCGCGGCCACGGGCTTGATCAGCCTGTTTTATTTTCTCTTGTTTTTTTTGATCTATCGGGATCCGAGTCAGGATGCGGGGCTTTCTTCGCGGGAGCGCCAATACATCGCTGACGGCGGGGCGCAGCCGGAAGGCGCGATTCACGCGGGGAGTGGCGCTTCGGTTGGATATCTCTTACGTCAGCCGAAAGTCTATGGCCTGGCGCTGGGATGGGGAGCTTACAACTACACGTTCTTTCTCCTGCTGAACTGGCTGCCGAGCTATTTATCGATTTCGCTGCATGTGGATTTGCTGCACTCTGCACTTTATACGAGCGTGCCCTGGCTGGTAGCGACCTTCACGGATTTACTGGTGGGAGGCTGGCTGGTGGATTTTCTGATTGAGCGCGGCTGGAATGCGAACCGGGTGCGGCAGAGCGTACTGGTGGGAGGCATGGGACTGGGCCTGGCGATTCTTGGAACGGCGCGGGCTCAAAGTCCTGTTGCGGCGCTGGTGTGGATCAGCATCGCACTGGGAGGTCTAGCTGCCGCCGCGCCCGTGGCCTGGACCGTGCCCTCGTTGATCTCCCCGCGAGAGAGCGTAGGCACGCTAAGCGGCATGGTGAATTTTAACGGGCAGCTCGCGGCAATTTCCGCGCCCATTGTGACGGGATATATTGTGGCAGCGACACATTCTTTCGCGTCGGCGTTCGCGGTTTCAACCGTGATTCTTTTTATTGGAATTGCCGGTTATATCTTCTTGTTGGGGAACATCGAACCTATCGCTGAGCCGGGCAACGGGCGGTAGCCTGCAAAAATATTCAACCGCAACATCGGTGCTGAAGATCACAATGCGTTTTCGTGGAATGGTTTATATTCGGTGCGCAGCCACGGGCAAACTTTTTTGCGAACTCGGTATCGGAGATGCTTCCCCCCGATATCGAAGAACAGGCTCGCGGCCTCGAAGGAAGATGACTCATGAAATTGCGAGATCGTGATCTCTTCGTGAATTCGTTCTTAGTTCTCCTATTGTCAATCACAGCGACAGCACAGTTGCGGCCGCTGCACGTAGACGCGGGCAAGATAACTGGCCAAATCCGATCCTTCCAAGGGGTGAACGGGCAGCCAACACCGGTGATGGAGGGCCTGCCCAGCCTGGTCGATCAGTATAAAGATCTGCACATTAGTTTCGTGCGGACGCACGACTTCATGGGGCCGACCGAACTCGATACCCTGTTTGTGAATGACGATCCGTTGCTGAAGTGGCTGGTGCCGATCCCGGAGCAGCGCGCCAAGCTGGTGGTGGCGGGGAATGCGAGCATCATTTTCCCCGATAAGGGCGCCGATCCGGAAAAGGCGGAGAATTATCGCTTCGGGCCGACGGATAAAGTGATCCAGGCGATTCGCGACACCGGCGCCGAAGTTTACTACCGGGTGGGAAGGAGTTTTGGCGGCAATCGAGAGCCTCCCGCAGATTTCGATAAGTTTGCCGATATCGCGAAGCACATCGCCATGCATTACAACCAGGGATGGGCGAATGGCTTTCATGACAACATTCGCTACTGGGAATTCTGGAACGAGCCGGAACTCTTCTGGTCGGGCACGCCGGAACAGTTTTACGCGCTCTATGAAAAAACCGCGCGAGCATTGAAGTCGGTGGATCCGTCGCTGAAAGTGGGAGGCGACGCCAAGGCGTTCCCCATGGATCACGGAGCTTATCGCGAAGGGTTCCTCGACTACTGCGCGGCGCACAAGGTGCCGCTGGATTTTTATTCATGGCACACGTATGCCTTCGGCTCTGCCGACCCTTACGACGCAGTGCGCATTGGAAAAGAAATTCGCGACCTGCTGGACGCGAAGGGATTCAAGGATGCGGAGAACATCCTCTCCGAGTGGAATCTGACTCCCGATTTCACGGATGTTGAAAAAGAGCGGCTTCAGGGTCCGGTGAATGCTGCTTTCGTTGGCGCTGTCCTGACTTACCTGCAAGACTCGTCCATCGACCAGGCGGAGTTTTACCGCGGCGATGCCACCTGGATGGGGCTGTTCGGAACTCATCGCGAATATTTCAAGCCGGCTTACGTCTTCAAAGCGATGGCGACCATGCTCGAGACGCCCCAGCGACTCCAGCTGACGGGCAGCGACACATTCGGATTTGCGGCGCTGGCGGGACGCTCGGCGGACGGGAGAAGCGTGCGCGTGCTGATCAGCAACTATGAAATTCCGGCTGACTACAATCCGCACGACATGATTCACCCGCCGGATGTGGATGCATTATGGCACCTGGATTTCTCGAAGCTGGGTTTTCTTCCGCGGAGGACAGAAATCCCCCGGGGGAACAATGCCGGGTATGCGCTCACGATTGATCATCTCCCGTGGGGCAATGCGGCGTTCAGCATCAAGCGGTTCCGCGTTACTGCGACGCAGGATCTGGCGCTGGTGGAAGAGAAGACCGGCAAGGGCGGTAAATTGGAGCTGTCGACTCCGCTGCCGCCTCCGGGCGTCGAACTGATTGTTCTTCAGCGACAATAGAATTGATCATTTGAAAATCGGTGAATCTTGAAAATCATTCGACTTAAGACTGCTGTCGTAGAGGGCAATTTCGATTGGACGCTGGTTCGGATCGAAACCGATGAGGGCATTCGGGGACTGGGGGAATGCTTTTTTGCTCCCGGCCTCACTTCCATTCTGCGTTCGCTGGAGCCGCTGCTAATTGGCGAAGACCCGCGCGACGTGCGTCGTTTGTTTCGCAAACTTCAGCTTGCCACTTCCGGGGCAGGTTCAGTGGCGGGCTTCGTTTATAACGCCATCAGCGGCATTGAAGCCGCGCTGTGGGATGTTTTGGGGCAATCGCTGGGCGTGCCGATTTACCGGTTGCTGGGTGGGAAATTTCGCGACCGGGTGCGCATCTACGCGGACTGCCATGGCGGCGAAGCGCTGGAAAGTCTGGATGAAGTCTTGCGTTCGCGGCAGCCTTCGTGGGTGAAGCAGAGCGAAGCGCATATTGCGAGAGATTATTACGCCGCGGCGGACAATGTGGTTCCGTCTACGCCGGATGATTATCGAAAACGCGCCCTAGCCATGAAGGCGCAGGGTTACACCGCGTTGAAATTCGATTTGGATGTTCCGGGTACGGAGGGCTTCGATCCGTACAATCGTTGTCTCAGCAATCCGGCCATCGATCACATGGTGGCACTGATCGGGGCGGTGCGCGATGCGGTCGGTTACGAGATCGATCTGGCTGCGGATTGCCACTGGCGCTACAGCGTGAGCGATGTGATCAAAGTGGCGCACGCGCTGGAGGAGTTTCGGCTGCTTTGGTTGGAGGACCCGGTTCCGCCCGAAAGTTTGGAGGCTCTGCGGGCGGTGAATTCCCGGGTGCGGGTTCCGATTGCGACGGGAGAAAATCTTTACCTATTCGAGGGATTTCGGGAAATGCTGCAGACCCATTCGGTGGGCATTGCGACTCCCGATTTGCAAAAGGTTGGCGGGTTCGCCGTGGCTTGCCATATCGCGCAATTCGCCGACACGCAGACGATCCCAATCGCGCCGCATAATATCAGCAGCCCGGTCGGAACGCTGGCTTCGGCGCATTTCTGCGCGTCGATTCCGAATTTTTTGGTTTTGGAATTTCACGCTTCGGATGTGCCTTTCTGGAATGATCTGGTGGATGGCATTCCCAAGCCGATGATTCAAAACGGATCGATTCAGTTACCGGACAAGCCGGGGCTTGGAGTTACGCTAAACGAAGAGATCGCGCGGAAATACGCGCGCAAGGGCGAGCCGTTTTTCGAGTGATGCCGAATTCGTTTATGGAATGGGTTAAGCTCGCGATCAACTCAACTCAAATCGACTCAATTCAAGAAGACTATGAAACTTTGGCGCAGCGATGAAGAACTTTACTCGACCATCCGGCAGGAATTGTTTACCTGCGTGGTCGGGGACGTGATGGACAAGATGGGCCTGCAGCATCAGTTTCTACCGCCGCAGATTCGCGCTTTGCGACCAGATATGGTTTTGATTGGCCGCGCCATGCCGGTGCTTGCGGTGGATGTATTTGAAGAAAAAGTTACGGGCACGCACAACCGGCTGATGGAAAAACCATTCGGCCTGATGCTGGAGGCGTTGGACGATTTGAAGGCCAACGAAGTTTACGTGAACACCGGTTCATCTCCGCGCAATGCGCTGTGGGGAGAATTGATGAGCATTCGGGCCCGCAAGCTGGGAGCGGCAGGAGCGGTGCTGAATGGTTATCTTCGAGACACAAAGGCGGTGTTGAGTCTTAACTTTCCGGCATTCTGCTGGGGTTCGTACGCACAGGATTCCGCACCCCGCTATAAGGTGGTAGATTTTCGCATCGCCATTGAAATCGGTGCGGTGCGCGTAAGGCCGGGCGATTTTCTGTTTGGCGATATCGATGGAGTTTGCGTGGTCCCGATGGAGGCCGCCGACGAAGTCTTTACCAAAGCCCTCGAGAAGGCTCGGGGCGAGAAGCTGGTCAGAAAGGCTTTAGAAGAAGGCAGCAGCGCCGTGGAGGCATTTGAAAAGCACGGAATCATGTGAGTCGGTTGCGATTCGACACAGATATTCGTAGCAAGGAATTTTTGGGACACGAATCAATGATCCAGATCGATCTTTCCGGCAAAACTATTTTCATCACCGGCGCAATGGGTGCGATTGCCGAGCACATGGTGAAAAAGCTGAGTGCAGCGGGCGCACACCTGGTGCTTGTGGATCTGAAACCGGCTAGTGAAGCGCGCGAGGCGCTTAAGAATTGGCATATCTCCGAGCAATCTTACGTCTACCACTCCATCGACATCACGGATTCGGCCGGCCTTACTCGCGTGGTCGATGCCTCGTTCGATCAGTTTCCCGGGATGGATACAGTGCTGGGACATGCGGGTGGTTGCGGGCTGCATCCGTTCGGAAGCACTACGGAAGCGGAGTTTGAGCGTATCTTCCGATTTAATTTTCTGGCTCAGGTTTCATTGACGCGAGCGGTGTTTGCGCAGTGGATGAAACGGAAGACGGCGGGGCACTTGATCTTCACCTCTTCTTATGTGGCGCGGGTGCCACATACGAAAATTCCGGCTTACGCCTCGGCGAAGGCGGCGCTGGAAAATTTTGCGCGCTGCATGGCCCTGGAGTACGCCGAGGCAGGCATTCGCGTAAATGTGATTTCGCCCGGCAATGTCGCGGCGGGAAGTTCCCTCAAGGTCTTCGACGAAGATCCGGCCTACCGCGAGTTTGTGTTGCGCGTTTCTCTGGGCAAGCGCAATAGTCCGGAGTCGATTGCCGACGCGTTTGTATTTTTGTGTTCGCCGCTGGGCGCGGAAATCAGCGGACAGATACTCAGCGCGGATTTCGGCTCGGGGATCGGAAATCGTTTATGAAGGTCGGACTTGGGTTATACCGGCACATGTTGACGCGCGAGTATTACGATTTTGCGCGGCAGGCGGGATGCACCCATGTGGTGGTCCATCTGGTCGATTATTTCAACCAGGGGGCGACCAAGCGAAGCTCGACCAATCCGCGCAACAATCAGCCGACCGGAAGCAAGTATGAGCCGTGGGGAGTGGCCGGAGATCCGGAGAAGCTCTGGACGGTCGCCGAGCTGATCAAGCTGCGACAAGAGATCGAAGCGGCAGGCCTGGTTCTTGAAGCCATTGAAAATCTCGATCCGGCACACTGGCATGACATTCTTCTCGACGGCCCGCAGCGTCCGCAGCAGATCGAGAAAGTGAAGACAATTATTCGCCGGATGGGCGAAGCGGGCATTCCTGTGCTGGGATACAACTTCAGCCTGGCCGGCGTTTGCGGGCGTGTGACGACGCCCGGCGGCCGAGGCGGAGCTTTAACGCTGGGGATGGATGGTCCCGCCGACGACCAACCGGTGCCGAACGGCGTGATTTGGAACATGATCTATGACCAGAACGCAGCGACGGGCACGCTGCCGCCGGTTTCGCATAAAGAACTTTGGCGGCGCCTGGAGCGATTTCTGGAGGATGTGATTCCGGTGGCGGCGCAGTCAGGAGTTCGGTTGGCCGCTCATCCTGACGATCCCCCGATGCCTACCATGCGCGGGCAGTCTCGATTGGTTTACCAACCGCACATGTATCAGCGCCTGCTGGATGCAGTTCCGAGCCGCAACAACGCGCTGGAACTTTGCGTGGGAACCATTGCCGAGATGACGGAGGGCACGGTTTACGATGCTGTCGACACCTACAGCCAGCAGGGCAAGGTTGCTTATATCCACCTGCGCAACGTGGTGGGAAAGGTGCCGCACTATCGGGAGACCTTTATCGATGAAGGCGACGTGGATATGATCCGGATTCTATCGATTCTTCAGCGCAATCATTTCGATGGGGTTGTGATACCAGATCACACGCCGCAGATGTCATGCCCTGCGCCGTGGCATGCGGGAATGGCGCACACGCTGGGATACATTTTGGCGGTCAAGGCGATGCTTGAGTCTGGGGTAGTTTCCGGCGCACCTATGGCAGAATCCACTTCCCGAGGCCGATAAACTGACAACCTCATCGGCGCACAACGAAGTAATCCACAGTCATTCGAACGGACCGCTCGTGGTAGCGGCCAGCGTTTCTACTTTGGGCGGACTGCTTTTCGGTTACGACAATATCGTCATCAGTGGCGCGATCGGTTACCTGAGCCGGCTGTTTCGCCTGGACGCGGCCGGCATAGGATGGGCCGCAGGCTGTGCATTGATCGGCTGCATCGTGGGCTGCGCCTGCGCGGGCACGGTGGCGGATTATCTGGGTAAGAAAAAAGGGCTGGCGCTGTGCGCGGTTTGCTTCGCGCTCTCCTCGGGAGGAATGCTGTTCGCTAATAATCTCCACCAGTTCGTGGCTTGGCGATTGATTGGCGGGCTGGGCATCGGAGCGGCTTCGGTGATTTCGCCCAACTACATCGCCGAGATTGCTCCGACGAGGGTGCGCGGCCGTTGCGTGACGCTTTATCAGTTGGGAATTGTGGTGGGAATTCTGGCTGCGGTGTTTGTGAATATGTTGATCCAGCGGATGGGCGACGAAGCGTGGAATACAGCGACGGGGTGGCGCTGGATGTTCTTCGCGGGAATCGTGCCCGCACTCCTGTTCGGCAGCATGATTGTGCCCGCCGTGGAGAGCCCGCGCTGGCTGATGAAGATGGGGCGACGCGATCAAGCCATCCGGGTGTTGACGCAGATCAACGGGCCTGGTATTGCGGCTGCGGAAGCGGCTGAAATTGAGAACTCGCTGGCGACGGAAGAAGGCCATATTTCAGAATTGTTCACCACTTTCCGGCGTCCGTTGCTGTTGGGGATCATGCTGGCGGGGCTGCAGCAAATCAGCGGCATCACGCCGCTATTTTCTTTCTTGCCGGAGATTTTTCGGGCCGCGGGAACGGCCTCGAGCGACGCGTTCTTTCAATCCGTGTTAGTCAGCCTGGTCAATCTGGTGTTCACGCTTTTCGCTTTGTGGCTGGTGGATCAAGCCGGAAGAAAGACCTTGATCCTTGCAGGAACGGCGGTGCAATTCAGCTCCTTAGCGCTGGTGGGCTGGTTTTATCACGTGCACGGGAGTGGCTTGGCAGTTTTGATCTGCGTGATGAGTTTCGTCGCCGGGCATGCGTTTGGCAACGGCGTGGCGTGCTGGGTCATCATCTCGGAAATTTATCCAACGAAGGTTCGCGGACGCGGCATGTCAATCGCAACCACGGCTCTGTGGCTGGTGGGATACCTGGGCAACCAATTGTTTCCGATTATGCAGAAGAGCCTAGGATCGGATGGAACCTTCTGGTGTTTCAGCGGCGGCGCATTCTTGACGATCGTTCTGGTGGGATGGCTAATTCCGGAAACCAAGGGAAAATCGCTGGAAGAAATTACTACCTTCTGGACTTCACAAGGGCATTCGCCGACAACCGCACCGTAAACTTCCGACGATGCCGCACAGCGTCGAGGACCCCCGGCTATTTAGCTTGAGCAATCAGCTTGGCGACCTGAGACTGCTCGTTCACCGGCTGAACATTTGAAATCTGAATGGGATTGAGGTACATGCGGTCCGGCTGGTACAGCTCTTCAACTTTGTCGAGCTTGACCAACGCTCTGGCGGTTTGCTTGGTGTCGGGATTGGTCTGGCTGACGACTACGTAGACGTTGGTCAGCACTGGGCGGGGCGTACCGTAGCCTTCGAGTTTCCCGTAGTAGACAACCCCGTTGGCGAGCGTGACTGCCTGATACGGCGTGCTGAACTTTTCGGCCTGTCCGGGACGAGTGTCCTTGACCAAAAGGAAAGCGGCGATAATGACTACGATGCCCGCGATCACCCAAACAATTTGTACGGCGGCACTGCCTTGCTGATTCTTCATCATAGTTAAGTCAATCCTCGTTAAATCAATCCTCGGTTAGCGGAACTGCCGAACATGGAGATTGGCAGAAAGCATAGCATTTTTCAAGTGGAGAGTCGTCGAGGAAGCGGGAATATCACGGGCAAGAGAGTTTTACTGAAAGCGGTAGCCAGGCTTGAGTTCGCAGCGATAGACCTTGGTTTGATCTCTGCGAGTGCCGACGCTGCAGTTGGCCCAACTCAAGAGTAATTCCGGTCCGAGCGGGAAGATGATGGTCTGGCCGGCCATATCCGCCTCCAGCATGACCCCTTCCGACTGGGCGGGCAGGGTGAAGCTGAGTGCGGTGCCGAAAATCACGGGGAAAGATTGGTATTCCGTCTGGCTGGCCATGGTGTGATTCACTTCGGCCTCCAGCAGGAAGGTGGTGGTGTCGGACCAATCGCGAACCTTCGCGGAAATCTTCTGGCCGCCTCGGGAAAATTCGTCGGAATCGATTGCCGTAAACGGACATGGGCCGGCAATGCAGGAGACGCGAACGTTTTCGAATTCGTTGCCGGTGCCGGCATCCAGTGAAATCGAACCTATGGCAGCCTTCCACTTGCCATCAGGCGAGCACGTGGAACGAGGGTCGCAGGGAATATTTCCGACGTTCTGAACATCAAATGTTTTTACGGCGCTGCCGATGTTGACTGACTTTCGACCTTTTGTGGAATAACGAGCGCGAACGTTGGAGATAACGACCGCAGGCTTTCCAGTCGAAACCGCAGTCCGGACGAGAGGAACCAAATGCACGACCCAGAGCTTGCTGCCCGCGGGCTGGGTGAGGTTGAGAGGCCGATAGTTCGGGTGGCGGAATTGCAGGGTGATCGACTCGCCAATTCTGACCCGCTTGAACAATTTCATGGAGAAAAATCCGGAAGTGTCCGACTGAACCGGTCCGCGAGTGAAACCGCTTAGCAGTCGAACTTCCACTCCGGCGATGGGAAGTTGCTTGCGAAAATCGGCATCCTGCACAACAATGGCGCCGGTGATAGTAATGGGCTGGCGGATGTGGCGATAATAGAAAAAACCGAGGATTGCCAGAAGCAGCACTCCCGCCAGAACCAGCCAAATTGGATGTTTCTTTATGCTCACGGAAGACTTTAGGTATTTTACGAGAGATGGCTGCAAGAATGTAGGCGTCCGGATCGCCTAGAATCTCATCTGGGGGTAGAGATGGAGCGACCTTTTTCCAAACCCTGGTCACGCCGCGAGTTCGGCCGGGGAATGCTGGGGCTGATGAGTTGCCTCCCACTGGCAGATGTGTTGTCATTCGCCGCCGATAAGCCCTCAAACTCCGCGGCCAGAGTGGCCTCCGAGCCGCCGTCGCTTTCGCCCGAGGACGACGATTTTCTCAACGAGATCGAAAAAGCGGCCTTTCAGTATTTCTGGGATCAGGGCAATCCTAAGACGGGATTGATAAAAGATCGATGCAACACTCGCGCCAACGATGCCAGCATCGTCGCCAGCACGGCGGCTACGGGCTTTGGTCTGACCGCTATTTGTATTGGCCAGGTGCGAGGTTTCATTCCGTGGGCGGACGCGCTTGAGCGGGTGCTGGCCACGCTGCACAGTTTCTGGTCCAAGTTGCCCAATCACCGGGGATTCTTTTACCACTGGGCGAACATCAATACCGGCGAACGAGTCTGGGATTCTGAAGTATCGTCGGTCGACACGGCACTTCTGCTGTGCGGAATTCTGACCTGCCGCCAGCATTTTCAATCGGCGGAAGTACTGGCCCTGGCCGAGCAAATTTTTGACCGGGTGGATTGGACCTGGTTGTCGGAAGATACGTCACTGTTGCCTCACGGCTGGACGCCGGAGATGGGATTCCTTCCCTACCGCTGGGATTATTACAGCGAACTGATGATGATGTACTTGCTCGGGCTGGGCTCGACCTCGCATCCGCTTCGCGACGAGGCGTGGAATGCCTGGAAGCGGCTCACGTTTGAATATGAGGGGCAACGTTATATTGGATCGTTTGCGCCGCTTTTCGTCCATCAATATTCGCAGGCGTGGTTTGACTTTCGCGGAAAGCGCGACAAGTATGCCGACTACTTTAAAAACTCTGTGATCGCGACTGAGGTGCATCGCAGATTTTGCATAGAACTTGGCCGCCAGTTTCCGGATTACACAGAGGATCTGTGGGGCATCACGGCCTCTGATTCGGCGAGCGGATATGTGGTCTGGGGTGGCCCCCCTGAGATGGGACCGATCGATGGGACGGTTGCTCCCAGCGCCTCGGGCGGCTCGCTACCTTTTCTTACGCAGCCGGTTATGCGTGTATTGCGGACCATCAAAGAGCGTTACCCTTCCTCGTGGTCGAAGTACGGCTTTGTAAATGCTTTTAACCCCCTCACCAACTGGTACGACAGCGACGTGATTGGAATCGATACCGGCATCACGATGTTGATGGCCGAGAATACTCGCACGGGATTCGTCTGGAATACTTTCATGAAGAACGAAGAAGCGCGGCGTGGG
Source organism: uncultured Acidobacteriaceae bacterium (assembly GCA_963710965.1). Classification (GTDB taxonomy): domain Bacteria; phylum Acidobacteriota; class Terriglobia; order Terriglobales; family Acidobacteriaceae; genus Sulfotelmatobacter. The sequence goes on from CAVQCP010000033.1 coordinate 64,339, forward strand.
ATGGCGAGAGCGGGGTTTAAGAAGTATTAAGCGAGATTGGTCATGCCTACTGTGGGCATCGATTTAGTGGATTTGACTTCCTGCTCAATACAGCCCAAACTTCATAACTGACAGATTTGGCGGCAGATGCGGTGCTGCAATCTGCAGGCTCGGGGCTTCGCTTGGCCCAGGGTGAAGGCGGCGGTGCAAGGGACGCTGCTTGCCGATTCAAGCCAGCCTTTCCGTTAAATTCAACGGCAAGACTCATAGTGGCTGGGCGGTCTCGCCCTGAAACTGGATGTGGGTGATCCGCTCAAACCCCGAAACTGATTTCAGCATCTGATACGCACCCTCTGAGGACTAAGTGCCGATGGACGCGCCGAAAAGCTTCTGGAGCAGTTGGGAGGAGCGTCTTTCGGCGCTTCGCAATATTCCCCCTGTCTTGAAGATTGTCTGGGAATCCGGCCCGCTGGTGGTTTCTCTGGGATTGTTCCTTCGGCTACTCACTTCCCTTTTGCCACTTGCGGTCCTGTGGATCACACGGCTCATTATTGACATCATCTACCGCATCCTGGCGCATCATCAGCCAGTGCCGCGTTCGCTGTGGTGGTTGGTGGGGGCTGAATTTGGACTGGCTCTTTTCGGCAGCCTGATCACGCGGGGTACGGACTTCCTCGACCAGTTGCTGGCCGATAAATACACGCGCCACGTCAGCATTCGCGTGATGAAGCACGCTTCCCAGTTAGACTTGATCGCCTATGAGGACCCGGTTTTTTATGACCGGCTGGAGCGGGCGCGAGTGCAAGCCACGGACCGCCTGGGCATGATTCAGTCCATTGGCCGGCTGGTGCAGCAGGTGATCACGGCGGCTTCGCTGTCGATCTCCATTCTCATATTTTCGCCCTGGTTGCTGTTACTACTGGTCGCCGGAATTCTGCCGGCATTTCTGGGAGAAAGCCACTTTGCCTTCCTGGGATATGCGTTGAATTTCCGCCAGACGCCGATCCGCCGGGAACTGGATTACTTGCGGGTTTTGGGCGGCAGCCGGGAAGCGGCGAAGGAACTCAAGCTTTTTGGCCTGAAGGATTTTCTGGTCGAGCGCTTTACCCGGCTGTCGGACGAAATTTACGTGAACAACGTGAACCTTGCCCGCCGGCGTCTGCTTGCGGGATCTTTCCTTTCCATGATTGGCACGGCTGGATATTATGCGGCCTACGTGTATGTGATCTGGCGAACGGTGAGCGGCGCCATCAGCCTGGGTACTTTCACATTTTTGGCGGGCGCGATTGTCCAGGCCAGCAGCAATATTCAGCAGGTTTTCTCCACGCTTTCGAGCATCGCTGACCAGGCGCTGTTCCTGACCGATCTGCTGGCCTTCTTCCAGATGGAGCCGACGATCAAGACGAAAGCCAAGGCGCTTCCGGCGCCCCGGCCGATCGTGCGCGGCTTCGAATTTCGCGACGTGACTTTTATCTATCCCGGAGGGGCGCGGCGAGTGTTGAATGGCCTGAATTTTTACCTTCACGCGGGCGAACGGGTGGCACTGATCGGGGAAAACGGGGAAGGCAAAACGACTCTAGTAAAGTTGATGACCCGGCTCTATGATCCCAGCGAAGGCCAGATTCTGCTGGATGGAATCGACCTTCGCGAATACGACCTGGATGATCTCTACCGTGAAATCGGGGTCATATTCCAGGATTTCATGCGCTATGAGATGACGGCGCGCGAAAACATTGCGGTCGGGCAGATTGCAGCCCGGGACAACCTGGGCATGCTCAAGGCGGCCGCAGTCAAGAGCATGGCGAACGAAGTGATCGAAAGGCTGCCTCACGAGTACGATCAGATGTTGGGCCGTCGCTTTGAAAGTGGAGTGGATCTCTCCGGCGGAGAGTGGCAAAAAGTTGCGCTGGCCCGCGCCTATCTGCGCGATGCGCAGGTTCTGATTCTGGACGAACCGACGGCCGCGCTGGATGCCCGCAGCGAATTTGAAGTTTTTAAGCGCTTTGCCGAGTTGACCAGCGGGAAGACGGCACTGTTCATCTCTCATCGATTTTCGACGGTACGCATGGCGGATCGAATTGTGCTGCTGGAAAACGGAAGGATCGCCGAGGATGGCAGTCACGACGAGCTTTCCCGCTTGGGCGGAAAATACGCCGAAATGTTTGAATTGCAGGCTGCCAGTTATCGCTAAAAACGACTGAAGGACCGGTTCATGCCGCAGGACACAAATTTGGAACGAATGAGCGCGGAAGGGGAGGCTTTGCCAGAGCCCGCGCCCGAGGTCCGCGAGCGGGATATTCTGGAAGACAAAGCGGAAGAGCTTGCCGGTCTGCTGGGATGGCTGCCGAATTCTCCATCTTCGCACACGTTCTCGGAGCGAACCGCAGCGGTAGCGCAAGCCTTCGCGCCAATCTTCGAAGCGTTGCAGGGGCCGACGCCGTCTTCCATTTCCGAAGATTTGCGCTGGCTGAACGATAATGAACGCCTCCTACGGACCGAACTGCAAAATGTTTCAGCCTTGAAGGCGGTGGTGAAGACGCCGCACGTCCGTGATCGAAAAAGTGTAATCGTCCCGCGGGTGCTGGCACTGGCGGAGGGCTATTGCGAGTCCGTATCCTACCGCTTCAGTGAGCCGGACCTTTACGCATTCCTGGAGGCATTCCAACGGATTACCGTGCTCCAGTTGGAGGAGTTGCGGGCTCTTCCTTTTGTGTTGGAGCTGGTATTGCTGGAAGAGATCGCTTCCCGCGGCCGGGCTTTCATCCGCGATGTGGAGCAGGGTTCGGTGGGCATTGGCATCTGCGTGAGAAGTTTGCAGCAGATCACGCAAGCTCCGTGGAAAGAGATTCTGGATCCACTGATTGTGATCGAGCAGATTTTGCGCCTCGATCCCGCGGGCGCGTACGCGCATATGGATTTTGAAAGCCGCGAACTTTATCGCACGCGGATCGCAAACATCGCCAAACATTCAGATGGTAGCGAGACGGCGGTCGCGGAAGCGGCGCTGGCTTTGGCCAAAGAGGCGAGCGGTCTCGCGTATGACGACCCCAGAGTAGCCCTGCGGGAGTCCCATGTCGGCTATTACATTGTTGGGAAAGGAGCGCGCCTGCTGGCGCAGCGAACCGGGTTTCGAGCACCTCTGTGGCAGAAAATTCAAACTCTACTGCGCGGCTATCCCGACGAATTCTTTCTTCTTGGAATCGCCATTCTGACGCTAGCGATCGCGTCGGCGGCGACCGTGCTGCTCACCGATCCGTCGAGCTCTCTTGTATTGATCGCACTCGCACTGCTGGTTTTTTTCTTGCCCAGTTCACAGAGCGCAGTGCAGCTCATGAACTATCTGGTCACTTCCGTTCTTGCCCCCCAAGTACTGCCTAAGCTCGATTTCAGAAAGTCTGTGCCGGACGATTGCGTGACTCTGGTTGCGGTTCCGAGCTTGCTCTTGAATGAAGGGCAAGTGCGCGACCTGATTGAGAATCTCGAAGTTCGTTTTTTGGGAAACCACGATCCCAATATTCACTTTGCCTTGTTGACCGACTTGCCGGATGCGCGGGAACCGTCGCGGGAAGACAGCGATCTAATCGCTCTTTGCTCCGAATTGATTGAGGCCCTCAACGAGAAATATGCGCATCAGGGGATGGGGAAGTTTCTTCTTTTGCACCGCCATCGGGTTTACAACCCGCGCGAAAAATCATGGATGGGGTGGGAACGGAAACGCGGCAAGCTACTCGATCTGAATAAATTCCTGCGCGGACAATACGATAGTTTTCCGGTGAAAGTTGGTGACGTTTCCATTCTGCCGCAGGTTCGTTTCGTGATCACGCTGGATTCCGATACCGAACTACCGCGGGGGACGGCGCACCGGTTGATCGGCACTCTGGCGCATCCTTTAAACCAGGCGGTGATCGATCGGAAAAAGAATATTGTCGTCGCCGGTTACGGCATCTTGCAACCCAGGGTCGGGGTAAGCGTGCAAAGTACGGCACTGTCGAGACTGGCGGCGATTTACGCCGGCGAAACCGGATTCGACATCTACACCCGCGCGACCTCCGATGCGTATCAGGACCTATACGGTGAAGGCAGTTTCACGGGCAAGGGGATTTACGAAGTCGATACAGTGCACCGTGTGCTCGACCGGCGATTCCCGCGAAATTCCCTCCTCAGCCACGATCTGATCGAGGGCGCTTATGCGCGCGCGGGGTTGGTCAGCGACATCGAAGTCATCGAAGATTACCCTTCGCATTACAGTGCGCATAACCGGCGCAAACACCGCTGGCTACGCGGAGACTGGCAGATTGCGGGTTGGTTGCTCTCGACCGTGCCGGAAGAATCGGGAGAGCGCGTGGCGAACCCGATGTCGATGATCTCCCGGTGGAAGATTTTGGACAATCTGCGCCGCAGCCTGGTGGAACCGGCAACTTTCTTATTGCTGGTGGTGGGATGGCTAGTCGCGGCGCGGGCGCCATGGGAGTGGACGCTGGCGGCGCTCTGCATTCTGTTCATGCCGACGTGGTTCCAGTTGGCGACCAACCTGGTGCGCGCCATGTTCACGGCCGATGTAGCGGCTGCCGCACGCGACGCGCTGAATGGTTTCTATGCCGCGAATTTGAATCTTTTTTTCACGTTGACCTTTCTTGCACATCAGACACTGGTGTCGCTCGACGCCGTTGTACGAGCGGTGGTGAGGCGGCTGTTCACCCAGCAGCGGCTTCTGGAGTGGGAAACAGCCGCAGAAGCTGAACTCGGAACGAAGGGGCCAGCGCCCATCGATGTTTACCTGAACTGGATGCCGGTGTTTGCGCTGGCTCTGGGAGTCGTGGTCTGGGCCTTCCGCCCGCGTTCGCTGGCTGCCGCGCTTCCGATTTTGTTGCTCTGGGCTGGCAGCAAACTAATTTCATTGTGGCTCAACCGGGCGCCTGAGGCTCGTTATCAACCGTCGGTGAAGGACGTACGCTTCTTGCGCCGCAGTGCCTTGTGCATCTGGAGATATTTTGCGGAGTTCAGCAATGCTGAACACAATTGGCTCATCCCGGACAATGTGCAGGAAGAACCAGCGGCAGTCGCGGCCCGGGTTTCCCCAACGAATGTCGGTCTGCTGTTGAACGCAAGACAGGCGGCCTGCGAATTCGGTTACGTTACCGCGCCTGAGTTTGTCGAGCACACCAGACGCACTCTGGCCACGATCTCTTCTCTTCGAAAGCATCGCGGTCATTTGCTGAACTGGTATGACACGCGCACGCTGGAGCCGCTGACGCCGATGTTCGTGTCTTCGGTGGATAGCGGCAACTTAATGGCGTCGCTGTGGACGTTGCAGCAAGGATGTCTTGACCAGCTCTACCGGCCAGTCCTTCAGCCGCGGCTGGCGGAAGGATTTCTGGATTATCTGCGAGCGCTGACGGTAACCGGGATACTACCGCGGAAAGTGCTTTCCACATACGAACGTCAGAATCGGACGGATGATTGGCTTCAGTCGATTCTCGAGTTCCCAGATGATGTTTTGGAGCGACGGAATCAATCGGAGAGCTCGAAGCCGGCGGGCAGCTCGGCGTGGCTTGCGCGCGAGGCCTTGGCGAGAGTGCAAAATGTTCGACGGCTGGTGGCGGACTTTGCTCCCTGGCTGTCGCCCGAATTTGCTTCTCTGCGACGAGAGTCCGCGCTCAACCTTCAACTCATGGAGAGCGCGCCGCTCGAGCAATTGCCGAAGTTCATCCAGGAGCTGATGGTTCGAATCGATAAGAATGTTCCATCGGTCCCGCTGGAGCATCAACGTTCTTATCAGCGGCTGCGTGAGAAATTGGTCGAAACCAGGGCGAACGCGATTGCGCTAATTTCTGATTTGCAATCTTTGGCGGCGGAATCAGGCAAGTTCGCCGATGCTATGGATTTCAAGTTCCTCTTCGACCGTCATCGCAAGCTGTTGTCGATCGGCTTTCAGATAGGGGCGAAATCTCTGGAGCCGTCGTGTTATGACCTGCTGGCAACGGAATCTCGCACCGCGATATTCATCGCGATCGCCAAAGAAGACATTCCTCAGGAAAGCTGGTTTGCGCTGGGACGGGGGCAGACCCTGGTCAACGGCCGTTTGACATTGCTTTCCTGGACCGGAACCATGTTCGAGTACCTCATGCCCTCGCTCTGGATGCGTTCCTTTCCGAATACTTTGTTGGATCGATCATGCGAGGGGGCAGTACGCGCGCAGCAGGCGTATGGCAACCGTAAAGATGTGCCCTGGGGCATATCAGAATCGGCGTATTCCAAACTGGATGAGTCGGGTAATTATCAGTACTATGCGTTTGGCCTGGCCAGCCTTGCCTTGCGCAAACCTGAGATTCACCGGTTGGTGATCGCGCCGTATGCGACCTTCCTGGCGTTGAGCGTGGATCCGGCCGGAGCGCTGAGGAATTTGCGACGAATGTCTGGCATGGAATGGTTTAGTGATTACGGCTTTTATGAGTCCGCTGACTTTACCGGTGACGGCAAGAAGTTCTGGAAGGAGAATCGCGGTCTATTGGCTCGCGGTTGGATGGTTCATCACCAGGGAATGAGTCTGCTGGCGCTGGCAAATTTCCTTCATGAAAATGTTTTCCAACGGTGGTTTCACGCCGAGCGGCGGGTGCTGGCCACCGAACTTCTGCTGCATGAAAAGCCGATTGCGTATGTGCAGAAAATAAAAATGCCGCGCAGCGCGGACGCAGCTTAGTGGATTCAGTTTCGGAACCATCACAACATGCGATTCTTCAAATGCTCCCGCCGGTCTTATTTGGCAGTTTCTCTGCTTGTCAGTTTTTCTTTCGCCCCTGTTTCTTTAGCTTCTGCGCAGGCAACGAACGGGTCCGGCCAGGTTATCACCATTGATGGGAAAGCCCAGGCGCATCCGTTCCCGCATTTTTGGGAGCAGATGTTTGGTTCCGGGCGCGCGATTTTGGCTCTACGGCAAAGCTATGGTGACGATTTGCGCGAGACCAAGGCGATTACCGATTTTCGATACGTTCGCTTTCACGCCATTCTTCATGACGAAGTCGGAGTTTATTCCGAGGACGCACAGGGGAAGCCGAGCTATAACTTCTCCTATGTGGATCAGATTTATGACGGCCTGCTGGCAAATGGCGTGAAACCGTTTGTTGAGATTAGTTTCATGCCCAACGATCTCGCCGCCCATCACAGCTTCCAAGCGTTTTGGTACAGACCGGATGTTTCTCCGCCCAAGGATTGGGCTAGGTGGGATGATCTGATGAGCGCGTTCGTTGCGCACCTGGTCGACCGGTATGGCATCGATGAGGTTGCCGCGTGGTATTTCGAGGTGTGGAACGAACCCAACCTTGATTTCTGGGCCGGCGATCCCCGGCAGGAGACCTATTTTCTGCTTTACGATCACACGGCGCGCGATGTGAAGAAGGTGAACGCGCGATTGCGCGTCGGCGGGCCTGCGACGGCGCAGGCGGCTTGGGTAGATGCATTCATCAAACATTGCGCAGACAACCATGTTCCGGTGGATTTCGTATCGACGCATGTGTATGGAAACGACAGCGCCAAGGATGTGCTCGGCACCGACGAAGCGATTCCGCGCGAAAAGATGGTATGCCGGGCGGTGAAGAAGGTGCACGATCAGATTCAATCTTCGACCCTGCCGAGGCTTCCCCTGATTTGGAGCGAGTTCAACGCCAGCTATAAGAACGAAACCGATATCACGGATTCGACTTACATGGGTCCGTGGCTGGCCGACACGATCCGGCAATGCGATGGGCTGGTCGACATGATGTCCTACTGGACATTTTCCGATGTGTTCGAAGAACAGGGAGTGGTGAAAACGCCGTTCTATGGTGGGTATGGGCTGATTGCGGAGCGAGGGATTCCGAAACCGGCGTTTCATGCATTCGAAATGCTTCACCACCTCGGGGATCAACGGCTGGCAGTCGACTCAGACTTCGCGGTGCTTACGCGAGCGAAGGATGGTTCTTACGCACTCGCGGTTTGGAGCTATGGGCATGGGGAACAAGGTGCGAAGCGGTCCATCACTATCAATTTGAAAAATCTGGAAAGCCGGAAAGCCGTAGTTTGGCGGCTGGATGACGACCACGGAAATGTACTGCGCGCAGATGCGAAGATGGGTTCGCCCCGCTATCCAACCCAAGTGCAAATCGAAGAGCTTCGACACGCCGCAAAGTTGCCCGAAGCCAAATCCTACGAAATCAGAAATCATCAGCTGAATCTAGAGCTTTCCGGTAACAGCCTACTGCTTGTCGAGCTGAAATAGGGCTTAGACTTAGAGCCTTTGCGGCCGAAGACCCGCTTCCAGGAAGCCTTTCGTGAGGAGCCGGGGCAAATCGAGTGACCAAATCTTCTTGCCCGCATCCAATCCCCGTCGAGCGGGATATTCTTAGGGACCGCGTTGGTTTCTGGTGTCTCATCTGAAACGGCGCAAAAATTAACATACGCGATCAGTCTGGTGCGCGGGGCACAAGCGAGTGTGACTCGCATCACAGCAGGGATCGCGCATCGCTGGCATTATGAAAATGAATTTCATTTTCATTTGGATCGAGGTCAGATTTGACGTTCGAGTTAGGCACTCGTGAGAAAGGCGCTCCCCGCAAAATGTACGGGTTGCTCAAGGCCGCTGCCATCCTGGTTCGGAGAGCCGGGATCGCCGTGTTCCTGGTTTGTTTGCAGCCAACCTTATTTGCGGCGGCCAATGGCAGTTTGTCTGGAACGGTGAAAGATCCCACCGGCGCTGTGGTGCCAGAGGCGACGATTAAGCTGGTCAATACCGCCCTCAAATCGAAATATGCTGCCACCACAAACGCGCAAGGATTTTATTCATTCCCCGCCCTTCCTGTCGGTCACTATGATTTGCGGGTTGAGGCGGACGGCTTCGAGCCTCAAACCGAAGCCGACGTGGCGGTGGATACCGATGCAACAATTTCGCTGGACATCATGCTCGCGTTGGGGCACCGTACCGAAAACATAACGGTGGAAGGCAATGACACGGCGGTTGAGGTTCACCTCGATACGGTGGAAACCCAACTGGGCGAACTCGTCACCGGTTCGCAGATGACCGCACTGCCATTGAACGGGCGTAGTTATACGGATTTGCTGCCCATTCAGCCGGGCGTGGCGCCGGTTTCGACCTCGCTGCCTAACTCCGTGATCATGGCCGGAGTCACCGGAAGTCTTTCGCCCTCGGGCGATCTGAATCCGGGCAATCTCTCGATCGACGGGCAAAGAGAATCGTCCAACGGATTTAGCAAGACCGAAGTCGTTGCAACGAAGCAGACTTACAAAAACATA